>JBEBIB010000006.1:0-207272 GCA_040080605.1 Burkholderiaceae bacterium | reverse complement strand
CAGATTCGTAGGGGAGGTAGTTCGCGGCCATGCCGCATCAACGCACCTCACGTGCCAGCAGCTCTCAGGGACTTCCCTTCTGCCGCCCAGACTCCTAGCCGCCTCGCCAGCGTTGTCACGGCGCTGTCATCGGGCGGATACGCGAGTTTCACGCGCGCCACCGAAGCTCGCGGTTTGTGTCGCAGAACACATTCAACCGCAGGAACCACGATGACCCTTTCGACCCATTTCCCCCGCCGTTTCCGCCATGCCACGCTGGTTGTGGCTTGCAGCATCACGCTCGCGCTGTCCGCGTGTGGTGGTGACGACGACACCGACTACAAGACGCTCGACGGCAAGGCCCCGCTGGTCATCGGCCACCGCGGCGCTTCCGGCTTTCTGCCCGAGCACACGCTCGAGGGCTACAAGCTCGCCATCGAGCAGGGTGCCGACTACATCGAACCCGACCTCGTGATGACCTCGGACCGGCAGCTCATCGCGCGCCACGAGCCGGTGCTCGACGGCACGACCGACGTGGCCACGAAGTTCGCCGCCAGCCGCATGAGCACGCGCGTGCTCGATGGCGTGTCGACGACCGCGTACTTCGCCAGCGACTTCACGCTGGCTGAAATCAAGACGCTGCGCGCGGTGCAGCCGAGCGCCACGCGCCCGCAGCAGTACAACGGCCTCTACACGATCCCCACGCTCGACGAAGTGATCGCGCTGGCGAAAGCCGAAGGCACGAAGGCCGGGCGCACGATCGGCATCTACCCCGAGATCAAGCACTCGACCTTCACGGCCGGGATCTTCGGCGCCAACGTGATCGAAGACGCCCTCGTCGCCAAGCTGCACGCGGCGTACAGCAACTCGGCCAGTGCGCCAATCTTCATCCAGTCGTTCGAGGTCGCCAACCTGCAGTACCTGCACACCAAGACGGCGATCCGGCTGATCCAGCTCGTCGATGCCGACGACGTGAACGCCGACGGGTCGATGTCGCTCGTCGCGCCTTACCGCCAGCCCTACGACTTCGTCGTCAGCGGTGACCCGCGGCTGTTTTCCGACCTGCTCACCAGCAGCGGCCTGGACTTCGTGAAAACCTATGCCAGCGGCATCGGCCCTTGGAAGCCCTACCTCGTGAAGACCGTGAACGACGGCGTCGACCGCAACGGCGACGGCCGCATCACGATCAACGACCGGCGTGTCGACGGCAGCACCGGCGTGATCGAGCTGGCCCACCGCAAGGGCCTGATGGTGCATGCCTACACCTTCCGCAACGACGCGAGCGGCTACGGTTTCAGCGACCCGAAGGCGGAGATGAAGTACTACTTCGAGCTCGGCCTCGACGGACTGTTCACCGACTTCCCGGTGACCGGCGTGGCCGCGCGCGCCGACGTGCGCTGACCACGGTTTGTTGAACCGGCGCGCTCGTGTCAGGCGGATGCGCTGGCGGCGAAACCGGCTGCTGCGAGCGCGAGCAGCAGGCCCGGTGCCACCCGCGCACCGTAACGCACGCCGCCGGCGGTGAAGGCGACGAACACGCGCATCGCGCTGTTGGCCGACAAGGCAAGCAGCACGCACCACACGAGCTCACGTTGGGAAAGCGAACCGGCGGCGAACAGCGCCACCGCCGAGGCCACCGGCGAATGGGCGTCCGCGAGGCCGGCCAGCGCCGCCGTCGCGTACACCCCGCCGGCCCCGAACTGCTGGCGTGCGGCGGCGGCCACCAGGGTCACGACGCTGAGCAACGCGGCCACGATCAGTGCCTCGCGCAGCCGCAGCGGCCCGCGCTTGTCGCCTTCGGCGGCGGCCGTGGGTGAGCGGCGCCCAGCGAACACGAGCAGGGCAATGCCTGCGGTTAACGCACAGGCCAGCCCGGCCGCCGCCAGCGGCGCGAGCAGGCGCACGGCGCTTCCCGACAGTGCGGCCGTGATCACCAGCACCTGGATCCAGGTGGCCGCACTCGAGAACACCGCGCCCGCGGCCAGCACGCCCACCGACTCGGGCTCGCGACGCGCCCGGCTGCCGAGCGATGCGACCGTGGCGGTGCTCGAGACGAAGCCCGACACGAAACCCGATGCCGCCAGCCCGAAGCGCGGCCCGGCGATCCGCAGCGCCACGTGTCCGGCCGCCTGCAGCAACAGGATCAGCAACACCATCGCGCCGAGCGGGCGCAGGTTGATGCCGCCGAGCCAGGCCTGCGGGGTGTTCGGCAGCAGCGGCAGGACCACCAGGCCGAGTGCGGCGAGCATCAGCGCGTCGCGCCATTCGTCGCTGCTCAGCCAATGGGTCGCGAACCAGTGCAAACGCTGGCGCGCGGCCAGCAGCACCGCCAGGCCGGCGCCGCAGGCCGCGCCGAGCGGCGGCGAGACCACGGCCTGTACGCCGACCAGGTAGGTGGCGAACAGCGCCAGCTCGGTCGTCAGCCCGGGGTCGCGCGAGCGGCTCTTGTAGTACGCCACGGCCACCAGCGCGAGCACCATCAGCGCCCCGATCAGCACCAGGCCGGGTTGCCCCAGGCCCTGGGCCATCGCACCACTGAGCGCTGCGACGGTGAAGCTGCGGATGCCCGCCGCGGCCCGGTCATCACCTTCGCCCTTGCGGCGCTCGCGCTCCAGGCCGATCAGGATGCCGCAGCCCAGCGCTACCAGCAGGCCGACGAAGGGCAGGCTCGGCTCGGGCATGTCCGCTCGAGAGACGCTCAGCTTCTCAGGCGCAGCGCGGCAGTGTCGATCTGGGTCTTCAATTCGGCGTAGCTGCGCGTCACCGGGAATTGCGGAAATTGTTTCGTGATGGCTTCGGGCGGGTGAATGAAGAAGCCGGCGTGCGCCGCGCTCAGCATGCCGGTGTCGTTGTACGAATCACCCGCCGCGATCACCTGGAAGTTGAGCGAGCGCAACGCGTTGACCGCGTGGCGCTTCTGGTCGGGCTGGCGCAGCACGTGGCGGCGCACGAAGCCGGCGTCGTCGATCTCGAGCTTGTGGCACAGCAGCGTCGGCCACGCCAGCTGCTGCATCAGCGGCTGCGCGAATTCGTAGAACGTGTCCGAGAGGATCAGCACCTGGTAGCGGCTGCGCAGGTCGTCGAGGAACGCGCGTGCGCCTTCCATCGGACCCATGCCGGCAATCACGTTCTGGATGTCGGCGAGCTTCAGCTTGTGCTGGGCGAGCAGGCCGATGCGAAAGTTCATCAGCTTGTCGTAGTCGGGCTCGTCGCGCGTGGTGCGGGCGAGTTCGGGAATGCCGCTGCGCTTGGAAAATTCGATCCAGATCTCGGGCACGAGCACGCCTTCGAGGTCGAGGCAGATCATTTGCATGGTGGCGGTCTCCGCAAGGCGCGTGGTTGTGGGCGGCGCGCATCGTACCCGACGGCCGCTGCGTCGCCGTCACATCACGGTCGGGGCGGGTGCGGCAGCGTCTTCACCCGTTCGGGCCGCACCCCGATGCCGACGAGCCGTGCCGGCAAACGGCGCAGCATCGGCAGGCGCTGCAGCAGGCGCAGCGGCAACGGCAAACTGGCAGGCGCCGGTGCGCCGGAAAGCACCGGTGTCAGCAGTTCGTTCTGCACCGCGATCTGGGCCTGTTGTGTCACGCGGGCCGGCCATTCGCGGCGCTTCTGCACCGCGGCGAGATCGGTTGTGGTCAAACGTCGCTCGCGCAGTGCTTCGGCCAGCAGGTTCGACGCCGCCACCGCGTCTTGTATGGCGAGGTTGATGCCCACGCCACCGACCGGCGACATCGCATGCGCCGCGTCGCCGATGCACAGCAGCCCGTCGCGGTACCAGCGCGGCATGCGGCTGATCTGCACGCTCAGCAGCTTCACGTCGTCCCATCCCGCGAGCACCGGCAGCGCTGCGCGCAGGAACGGCGCCACCGCGGCGATGCGCTCGCGGAACGCCTCGAGGCCGTCGGCTTGCAAGGCTGGCAGCGTGCCTTTCGGAATGACGTAGGCGCACTGCCAGTAGTCGTCGCGGTTCAGCGTGACCAGCATCGCACCGGGGCGGATATAGCCGCCGGTCTGCGAGCGGTCGTGAAGGCGGTCGCGCGGCAGGCGGAACCACAACACGTCGATCGGTGCGCCGAGGTCGTCGCTGGCCAGGCCAGCGCTCTCGCGCAGCGTGGTGTGGCGGCCGTCGGCGGCGACCACCAGATCGGCGTGCACCGCAAAGCCGCCTTCGGCGGTCTGCACATTCACACCGACGACCGCCGTGCCTGCTTCGATCACGCCCGTCGCCTTCGCGCCCATGTGCAGCGAAAAGTTCGGCAACAAACGCGCCTGGTCGGCGATGAAGTCGAGAAAGTCCCACTGAGGGATCAGCACCATGAAGGGCCGTGGGGCCGCGATGTGCGCGAAGTCGGCGAGCGTGACGCTCTGGCCGTAGACATCGCCGACGAGTTCGCGCACCTCCTGGTGCGGCAACGCGAGAAAGGCCTCGAGCAGGCCGAGGTCGTCGAGTACCGTCAGCGTGGAAGGGTGGATCGTGTCACCGCGAAAGTCGCGCAGGAAGTCGGTGTGCCTTTCCAGCACCATGACGTCGACGCTGGCGCGCGCCAGCAGATAACCCAGCAGCAGCCCGGCCGGGCCACCGCCGGCGATGCAGCACTGGGTGTGCAGCGAGCTGTCCATGCCTAATGGTACTTGGCCGTAACATCGGCGCAATGAGCAAACAGATTCTTTTCGGGTTCCACGCGGTGACGGTGCGGCTGAAGTCGGCGCCGAAGTCGGTGATCGAGATCCACGTCGAAACCACCCGCCGCGACCAGCGCATGCGCCAGTTCGTCGAGCGCGCCCGCGATGCCGGCGCGAAGCTGATCGACAGCGACGACGAGCGCCTGCAGAAACTCTGCGGTTCGCACCGCCACCAGGGCGTGGTGGCGCGCGTCGAGATGATGACGATCAGCCACTCGCTCGACGACACGCTCGACGCGGTGCAAGGCCCGGTGCTGCTGCTGGTGCTCGACGGCATCACCGACCCGCACAACCTGGGCGCGTGCCTGCGGGTGGCCGATGGGGCCGGCGCGCACGCGTTGATCGCGCCGAAGGACCACGCGGTCGGCATCAACGCGACGGTGTCGAAGGTGGCGAGCGGCGCGGCCGACACGGTGCCGTACTTCATGGTGACCAACCTGGCGCGCACGCTGAACGAGTTGAAGGAGCGCGACATTCGCGTCATCGGTACCTCCGACGACGCGCAGCGATCGTTGTACGACCTGGACCTGACCGGCCCGGTGGCGCTCGTGCTCGGCGCCGAAGGCAGCGGCATGCGCCAGCTCACCGGCAAGACCTGCGACGAACTCGTGCGCCTGCCGATGGCCGGTGCGGTCGAGAGCCTGAACGTCTCGGTCGCCAGCGGCGTGTGCCTGTACGAAGCGGTGCGCCAGCGAATCAAGTCTGCAGCCTGAACAACCGGAGTTCCCCATGCCCGTGATCGATGTCAAACACCCGCTCGTCAAACACAAGGTCGGGCTGCTGCGCGAAGACCAGATCTCGACCAAGAAATTCCGCGAGCTGACGAACGAACTGGCGCGCCTGCTGGCGTACGAAGCCACGGCCGACTTCCCGCTCGAGAAGACCACCGTGCAATGCTGGAGCGGGCCGGCCGAGGTGGAGCAGATCAGCGGCAAGAAGGTGACGGTGGTGCCGATCCTGCGCGCCGGCCTGGGCATGCTCGACGGCGTGCTCGACATGATCCCGAGCGCCAAGGTCAGCGTGGTCGGCCTGAGCCGCAACCACGAGACGCTGCAGCCGGAAAACTACTTCGAGAAGTTCGTCGGCAAGCTCGACGAGCGCACCGCCATCATCATCGACCCGATGCTCGCGACTGCCGGCTCGATGATCGCGACCGTGAGCCTGCTGAAAGCGCGTGGCTGCAAAGACATCCGCGCGCTCGTGCTCGTGGCTGCGCCCGAAGGTGTGCAGGCGCTGAACACCGCTCACCCCGACGTGCGCTGCTGGGCCGCGGCGATCGACAGCCACTTGAACGACGTGGGTTACATCATTCCCGGACTCGGCGACGCCGGTGACAAGATCTTCGGGACCCGCTGAGGCAGGCGCGGCGGCCCGACGCATTTCTTCACCAAAATTGACGCCGGCTGTCTTGCCTCTGACACGCGAGGCTTCTAGTCTTGGGGCATGAAAGATTCGTCCTTCGTCGCGCGGCTTCGTGGCGCCGTGCCATCGCGGCCCCTGCTCGAAACGCCGCGCCCGTTCCGTCTGTGGATGACCGGCAGCCTCGCGGTCGTGATGGCTGCGCTGGTGCCGGTGCGTGACGTGCCCGACAGCGAGCGCAGCAGTTCGATGCGCGTGCTGCGCCACAGCCGCTTCGACGTGAACGAGACGGTGCTGCGCATCGAGCAGTCGGCGCGCCTGCAGGGCCTGTCGGTGCTGGCGCGCATCGGCGGCTCGCGGCCTGTGATCGTGCTCGCCTCGTCGGTGGGCGGCACCCTGGTCGTGATGGACGGCAGCACCTCGGCGCTCGACGTGCCGCTGAGCGTGATGGTGCGTGCCGGCGCGGCCGGTGGCGCCGATGTGTACATCGCTTCGGGTTCGCCGGCTGATCAGGCCCGGTGGCGCGAGTTGCCGCCGGCCGTGGCCGACGATCTGGCCGCGCTGCCCGGCCTCGTCGACCGCGCGCTGGGTTGATCGCTAGACCCAGCCCAGCAAACCGGCCCCGGCGCCCAGCGCCACCAGCCACATCGGGCTGAGCCTGGTGCGCAGCATCACGAACACCGTGACGGCGATCAGCCCGAGCGCGCCCCAGCGGTGGCTGGCGTCGCGCAGGTAGGGCTCGGCGAGCACCCAGCCGGTGGCCAGCAGCAGGCCGAGCGTGAGGGGCGTGAGGCCGGTCGTGAAAGCGCGCACGCCGCGGGTTTCGCGCCGCTGCGCGCCCCAGCGTGTGGCCCAAAGCGAAAGCACGGTCGAGGGCAGCAGGATGCCCGCCATGGTGGCGAACGCACCGAGTGGCCCCGCCACGTTCCAGCCGAGCACGGCGACGAAGAGCACGTTCGGCCCCGGCGCCGCCTGTGCGATCGCGATCGACGAGGTGAACTGCGCGTCGCTGATCCAGTGGTGCTCGGCCACGATGTAGCGGTGCATGTCGGGCACGGTGGTGATCGCGCCGCCCACGGCCAGCAGGCTCAGCACCAGGAAGTGGGTGAACAGGCCGAACAGGTCGGTGGGGCTGAGTCCGGTGTTCATGCGCGCAACCTCACCCAGGCCGCCGCCATCGCCAGCGATCCGAGCCCGACGATGACCCACACCAGCGGCAGGCGCAGCCAGGCGGTGGCGGCGAAGGTGAGGGCGGCGAAGGCCAGGCTGATCGGCAGGCCCATCGCGTTGCGTCGCAAGGTGCCGAGCAGTTTGAGCGCGGTCGAGATCACGAGCCCGGCCGCCACCGCGCCCATGCCCCGCAGCGCGCCGCTCACCATCGGTAGTTGGGCAAACTGCGCGTACAGCGCGGTCAGTGCCAGCACGATCACGAGCGGCGCGAGCAGCATGCCGGCGAGCGCGGCCATCGCACCGCGGATGCCGAAGAAGCGGTCGCCGAACATCAGGGCGAGGTTGACGATGTTGGGCCCCGGCAGCACCTGGCTGATCGCGAGCATCTCGACGAACTGCTCCTTGTCGAGCCAGCGCAGCCGCTCGACCAGCTCGCGCTGGGCCACCGGCAGCACACCGCCGAAGCCTTGCAAGGCGAGGCGGTTGAAGGCAAAGAACAGTTCGCGCACCGAGCCCGGCGTGTTCAACGCGGGGGCGCTGACGCTCATGCCAACCCCTTCGCCGCGCGCCGCCCCGCCCACAGGCTGAGCGAGAGCGCCGCAGCCAACCACACCAGGCCAACCCAGTTCAGCGGCCCGAAACCGAAGTGCGCGATCAGCCAGCCGCCGCTCGACGCGCCCATCGCCTGGCCGAGGTAGATCGCCGAGGTGTTGAGCGCCATCAGCGCGGGCGCCAGCGCCGGCGCCGTCATGCCGAGCCGCGCCTGCTGCGTCGAGTTGGACGAGAAGCAGCCCAGCGCCCACGGGATCAGGATCACCGAGACACTGACGATGCCGGTGCCGAGCGGCCAGAACAACAAGGACACGCCGATCAGCCCCAAGGCCACTGCGACCGCGGCGTTCGGCCCGACCCGGTCGATCACGCGCGTGAGCACCACGTTGCCGATCAGCCCGAACGCGCCGAACCACATCAGAAGGAACGTGAGCTGCTCGGTGCTGGAGCCCAGGGTCTGCTTGTAGTACGGCGTGAAGTAGGAAAACAGCGTGAACTGGCCCGCGCCCGAAAGCGCGGTGACGAGCACGATGGCCATCAGCAACGGGCTCGTGAACACGTCTTTCCACGCGCGCAGCGAGAGTGCGGCGGGGCGGATGCCATCGGGCAGCACCGCGAAGACCCACACCGCCGCGAGCACGGCGAGCGCCGCGACCGTGAGGAACGCAACCCGCCACCCGAAGGTCTCGCCGATCCAGGCCGACATCGGCATGCCGAGCACCGACGCGACCGACCAGCCCAGAAAGATGAAGGTGATCGCGCGGCCGCGTTCGTTCGGCGCGGCCATGAAGCCGATCGCGGCAGCGGCCTGCGGCGTGAACACCGCCGCCGCCAGCATCGTCAGCGCCCGCACCGGCCAGAGCGTTGCGTAATCAGGCATGCAGGCACTCAGGCCGTGGCCGGCGGCGAACCAGAGCAGCGAGAGCGTGAGCAGCCGGCGCCGGTCGAAGCCGGCGACCCAGCCGGCCATCAGCGGCGCGCCGAGCGCCATCGTGGCGGCGGCGATCGCGATCACCTGGCCGGCCAGCGACACCGACACCTGCAGCGAGCGGGCCAGGTCGTTCAGCGTGCCCGGCACCACCATCACGCCGCAGCCGATCACGAAGTTGCCGAACATCAGGCTCCAGCGCGCACTCGGCACCAGCCGGGGCGCCGCAGAGGCCAGCGCGGGCGGCACGCCAGTCATCAGCGGATCACGCGCAGCGCTTCGGGGTTGACGATGTTCGTCGGGTTGCCGCCGATGAAGTTAACGACGTTCTCGAACGCCGCGCTGAAGTACATCTCGTAGCTGTCCTGCTCGACATAACCGATGTGCGGCGTGCACACCGCGTTCTCGAGGCGCAGCAACGGGTGGCCTTGCAGGATCGGCTCGCTCTCGAACACGTCGACCGCCGCCATGCCGGGGCGGCCGCGGTTCAAGGCCGACACCAATGCGCCTTCTTCGATCAGCTCGGCGCGCGAGGTGTTGACGAGCAGGGCGGTCGGCTTCATGCGCGAGAGCGCGTCGAGCTTGACGATGCCGCGCGTGCTGTCGTGCAGGCGCAGGTGCAGCGTCAGCACGTCGCAGGTCTCGAAGAATTCTTCGCAACTCGCAGCCGCCGTGAGCCCGTCGTGTTCGGCACGCGAGCGCGCCGATTCGCTGCCCCAGACCACGACCTTCATGCCGAAGGCCTTGCCGTAGCCCGCGATGAGCTGGCCGATCTTGCCGTAGCCCCAGATGCCGAGCGTGCGGCCGCGCAGCACCATGCCCAGACCGAAGTTCGGCGGCATCGAACCGGCTTTCAGGCCCGACTGCTGCCAGGCACCGTGTTTGAGGTTGCCGATGTATTGAGGCAAGCGCCGCATCGCCGCCATGATCAGCGCCCAGGTCAGCTCGGCTGCAGCCACGGGCGAGCCCACCCCTTCGGCCACCGCGATGCCCAGGCGGGTGCAGGCCTCCACGTCGACGTGGGCGCCGACCTTGCCGGTCTGCGATATCAGCTTGAGCTTGGGCAGCTTTTCGAGCAGCGCGCGCGGGAACTGCGTGCGCTCGCGAATGAGGACCAGCACCTCCACATCGCGCAGCCGGACCGACAACTGCCCGATGCCCTTGACGGTGTTGGTGAAGACCTTGGCGTTGAGGTGCTCCAGCTGGCTCGCGCACTTGAGTTTGCGCACCGCGTCCTGGTAGTCGTCGAGGATGATGATGTTCACGAAGCTCGCAGTTTTTCGTCGGTGGCAGCGATTGTGCACGCCTGCGCGAAGGCCTGTAGCATGCCCGCTTCCCACTTTTTTGAGACGAGACAAACATGTCTATCACCATGCATTCGGCCAGCGTGCCGGTGTTCGTTCGAATGCTCACCAATCTGGGCCAGTGGCTCGACAAGGCCGAGGCCCACGCGGCGGCCAAGAAGTTCGACACCAGCGTTTACCTCGGTGCCCGCCTGGCGCCCGACATGCTGCCGTTCACGAGCCAGATCCAGATCGCCTGCGACGGTGCCAAGCTCGCCGTCGCGCGCCTGTCGGGCGTGGACGCGCCGAAGTTCGAGGACAACGAAACCAGCTTCGCCGAACTGCGCGAGCGGATCCGCAAGACGCTCGACTTCGTGCAGTCGGTGCCGGCGTCGAAGATCGAGGGCACCGACGACAAGGACGTGACGATTCCGCGCCGCGCCGGCCCGATCACGCTCAAGGGCGAGGTCTACCTGAAGCACTTCGTGCTGCCGAACTTCTACTTCCACATGACCACCACCTACGCGCTGCTGCGCCATAACGGCGTCGAGCTCGGCAAGAACGACTTCCTCGGCGCACTGCAGCAGTGACGCTGGCGGTCCACGACCTGCCGCTGTTCCTGGCGGCGGCGCTGCTCGTCAACCTGACCCCCGGGCCCGACATGCTGTTCGTGGCCGGCAGCAGTGCTGTCCACGGGCGGCGTGCGGGTGTGCTGGCCGCGCTCGGTGTCGGCGCGGGCTGCCTGCTGCATGTGGCGCTGGCGGCGGTCGGCTTGTCGGCTTTGCTGGCCGCATCGGCCACGGCGTTCGCGGTCGTCAAATGGGTCGGCGCGGCTTATCTTGTGTGGATCGGTATTTCGATGTTGCAGGCGCGGGCGCGCGCCGATGGTCCCGCGGCGAGCGAGGCGGCCAGTGCAGCGCCGGTGCAGCGCGCTTCACGCGTGTTCTGGCAAGGCGCGTGGACGAACGCGCTGAACCCGAAGGTCGCCTTGTTCTTTCTGGCTTTCCTGCCGCAGTTCATCGTGCCGGGCGCGCCGCATCGGGCGCTGTCGTTCCTGGCGCTGGGACTGCTGT
This sequence comes from Burkholderiaceae bacterium, assembly GCA_040080605.1. Taxonomy (GTDB): domain Bacteria; phylum Pseudomonadota; class Gammaproteobacteria; order Burkholderiales; family Burkholderiaceae_C; genus LMDS01. The sequence continues at coordinate 196,242 of JBEBIB010000006.1, read as the reverse complement.
TCACGGTCGGCGGCGTGGTGGTGAACATCGCCGTGGCGCTGTTGACACATCGCGTGCGCCAAGGCCTGGCCGGGCGCAGCGGCAGTGCGCGCCTCGGTCTGTGGCTGCAGCGAGCCGCCGGCGCCTTGTTCGTCGGCCTCGGACTGAAGCTCGCGTTCAGTTCGCGGTAGCGGGCGTCAGCGGTTCCCCAAAGCACCGAAGCCCGAGCGCGGCGAGCGTGTCGGGAAGTGCCGGTTCAGTTGCGACAAGCGCTGGTCGGCCTCGGCCTGGTCGTGGTGGCACGACACCAGGTTGAACACGTCGAGGCGCAGGTGCCACAGGTCGTGCATCGACGCGGCCGCGTAGATCTGGGCGATGGCGTCGTCGGCCGCGTGGCCGGGGATGTCGTCGAGCGTGTCGATGAACTCGTTTCGCACGTTCGTGAGTCGGGTGTCGCTGCGGGCCGGTGCGGCTGCGGCGGGCGAGTCACCCGGAAAACGTGTGTCGGGGATGCCGGTCAGCCATTCGCGCCATTGCCCTGCGCGCAAGGGGTGGCGCGGCTTCGGCGGGCAGACCCGGCTGTGCACCCACACGGTGGGCTCGGGGGTGGCGTGCAGAAAGCGCTTCAGGGTCAGGGCGAACATCGACGATCCTCGTGCCCGCCAATGCGGCAGGCATGGATCTCATTGTTCGCGTACCCGCCGAGGCTGAAAGCCGGAAATAAGGCACGGACTGGCGTCAGTTCACCTCGGTTCAGACTTGCCCGAACAAGGCCTTGCGCTGCGCCGTGTAGTGCCACCAGGGCGCAGCAGGTGCGCCACCCATGAAGTCGGTGGCGGCCATGAAGGTGTCGAGCACGCAGGGGTCGTGGCGCTGGCCGGTGGCGGCACAGAGCTTCTGGTACAGCACGAAAGCGTCTTTGCCGCGCAGCTCTTTCGGGTGCTGGATGCCGATCAGCCGCAGGTCGGCCGCGAGCGACGGGCCGATGTTGGGCAACTGCTCCAGCACCTGGCATTCGGCGGCGCTGGCGGCCTTGGGCGATTTGATCGTGGCCGCCATGGCGTTCACATCATCATGTTGTTGCGAATCAGGCCCACGGCCAGACCTTCGAGTTCGAAGTCGACATCGCCTTCGACGACGATGGTCTTGAAGTCGGGGTTCTCGGGGATCAGCTCGACCGTGCCGCGGGTGCGCCGGAAGCGCTTGACGGTCACTTCGTCGCCGAGCCGGGCCACGACGATCTGGCCGTTCTTCGCGTCCTTGGCCTTTTGTACCGCGAGCAGGTCGCCGTCCATGATGCCGGCGTCGCGCATGCTCATGCCGCGCACCTTCAGCAGGTAATCGGGGCGGCGCGGGAACATGCTGGCTTCGACCAGATAGGTCTGGTCGATGTGCTCCTGCGCGAGGATCGGGCTGCCGGCGGCCACGCGGCCGACCAGCGGCAGCGTGAGCTGCGACAGGCTGGGCAAGGGCAGGGAGAACTGCTTGCCGCGTGATTCGTTGAGCGCGCGCAAGGTTTCCGAGCGCAGCCGGATGCCGCGGGAGGTACCGCCGATCAGCTCGATCACGCCCTTGCGTGCCAGCGCCTGCAAATGCTCTTCGGCCGCGTTGGCCGACTTGAAGCCGAGTTCGGCCGCGATCTCGGCGCGGGTCGGCGGCGCGCCGGTGCGTTCGATGGCGCTTTGCACCAGGTCGAGAATCTGTTGCTGGCGGTCGGTGAGTTTGGGCTTTTCGTACACGGAAATCCTTCATGATGACCAGCCCCAAGGCCGCGGCGCGGCCGGCTGGCGATTCATCCAGTACCTGTATTTTCATCCAGCTTCGAGAAAAATGCAAAACATCGCGCAGACGGTCGTGATCCTGGGCACCGGTGGCACCATCGCCGGCACGGCGACAAACGCTGCCGACAACGTCGGCTACACCGCCGCGCAGATCGGCGTGGCGCAGTTGCTCGCGGCCGTGCCGGCGCTGGCGGGCCAGGCGCTGGAAGCCGAGCAGGTGAGCCAGATCGACAGCAAGGACATGGGCTTCCTGATCTGGCGTGCGCTGGCCTTGCGCGTGGCGCACCACCTGTCGCGACCCGAAGTGGCGGGCATCGTCATCACGCACGGCACCGACACGCTGGAGGAGACCGCGTATTTTCTTCAGCGCGTGCTGGCGCCGGCGAAGCCGGTGGTGCTGACCGCCGCGATGCGACCGGCCACCGCGTTGCTGGCCGACGGGCCGCAGAACTTGCTCGATGCGGTGACGGTGGCGCGCTCGGTGGGTGTGAGCGGGGTGGTCGCGGTGCTGGCCGGCGAGGTTCATTCCGGGCTCGACGTGCGCAAGCGCCACACCTACCGGCTGGCGGCCTTCGGTTCGGGCGATGCGGGCCCGATCGCCCAAGTCGAAGAAGGGAGGCTGCGCCAGCATCGGCCTTGGCCGCAATGTGACGCGGTCGGCGTCGGTCGTTTGCCCGAAGACGCGGCTCGATGGCCCCGTGTCGAAATCGTCACCAGCCACGCAGGCTCGGGCGCCGAGATCGTGGCGGCTTTGCGCCAGCTCGGCGTTCACGGCATTGTGGCTGCGTGCACGGGCAACGGCACGCTGCATCACGATCTGCAAGTGGCTTTGCTGAAAGCGCAGTTGGCCGGCGTTCGTGTCGTGCGCAGCTCGCGCTGCCTCGACGGCGCAGTGATCGCCTCCGCCGGTCAGGCCTTGCCTTCGGCCGGCGCACTCACGCCGGTGCAGGCGCGGGTCGAGATGATCCTCGCGCTGCTCGAAGCGGGCCCGCGCTGAGGGCGAACCCGCTCGACAGACTTACGCGACCGTCAGCGTCACGTCGATGTTGCCGCGGGTGGCGTTGGAGTACGGGCACACGCCGTGGGCGGTTTGCACCAGCTTCTCGGCCGCTGCGCGCTCCATGCCAGGGATCGTGATCGTCATGGCGACCTGGATGCCGAAGCCGGCCGGGATCGGGCCGATGCCGACATCGGCGGTGATCGAGGTGGTGGCGGGCAGCGCGACCTTCTGCATCATCGCCACGTGTTTCATCGCGCCGAGAAAACAGGCCGAGTAACCCGCGGCGAACAACTGCTCGGGGTTGGTGCCGACGGCGCCGTTGCCGCCGAGTTCCTTCGGCGTCGTGAGCTTCACGTCGAGCACGCCGTCGGACGACTTGGACGAACCTTCGCGGCCGCCGGTGGACGTGGCGTGGGCGGTGTACAGAACTTTTTCGATCGACATGGTGGTGTCCTCTTTCAAGGGTGGGTGGGGGAAACGGAATTCAGGCTTCGAGGTGCTGGCCGACATTGGTGCGGAGCGTTTGCAGCCGCCGCGTCAGGTCGGCGAGTTCGTCGAGTTCGCAGCCGGCGGCGCACGCCACTTCGTTCGGCACGTGCTGAGCCTTGCGGCGCAGGGCACGCCCTGTGGCAGTAAGCGAGACGATCACGCGGCGCTCATCGTCGACCGCACGCAGGCGCGTCAGCCAGCCGGCGGCCTCCATGCGCTTGAGCAGCGGCGTGAGCGTGCCGGAGTCGAGGAACAGGCGGGTGCCCAAGTCGCTCACGCTCACAGCATCGGTTTCCCACAGCACGAGCAGCACGAGGTACTGCGGGTAGGTAAGGCCGAGCGCCGACAACACCGGCTTGTAGAGCTTGGTCATCACGAGCGAGCTGGAATACAGCGCAAAACACAGCTGGTGGTCAAGGCGCTGCATCCACTCGGCCGGGGCGGTGGTGCTTGTTTCGCTGCGGGGGGGTCGTGAAGACATGGGTGTCAGTTTATTCGAATGCTGGCAATTGAATTGTGTGCAATATAAATGCCACGTTGGCACAAAGGGAATCAGGGCCGGGCTGCGTTCAGGCCTTGCGCAGGCGGACCGTGAAACAGGTGCCCCTACCGGGTTCGCTACCGACCTCGATGCTGCCGCCCATCTGTTCGACCAGCAGTTTCACCACCACCAGGCCCAGGCCGGTGCCGGGCACGTCGGCCGAGACCTGCAGGCGCTTGAAGGGCTGGAACAGCTCGGCCAGCAAGGCAGGGCTCATGCCGCGGCCTTCATCTTCGACATGAACACGAAGCTGACCGAGTGTCTCGCTCGAGCGCAGCGTGAGCGTGCCGCCACGGCGGTTGTACTTGCAGGCGTTGCTGAGCAGGTTGCCGAACACCTGCTCGAGCCGGCGGGCGTCGCCGAGCACCGGCGGCAGTTCGGGGGGCAGCAGGTTGTTCACCTGAACGGCATAGGCCTGGCGCGTCGGCTCGACCAGGTTCAGGCCCGTCAGGATCGCGGCGGCCAGGTCGGCGGGCGCCGAGGTGATCGCCAGCAGGCCGGAGTCGATGCTGGTGATGTCGAGCACGTCGTCGACCAGATGCAGCAGATGCCAGCCACTTTCGAGCACGAGCTTGATGCGGGCGCGCTGGCCGTCGGTCAACGGCTCGCGGGTGTCCATGTCGAGCAGCTGTGCCAGCCCGAGCACGGCGTTCAGCGGCGTGCGCAACTCATGGCTCAGGCGTGACAGGAACTCGCTGCGCGCCTGCGCGCTGCGTTCAGCGGCGTCTCGCTCCACCTGCAGCCGGGCGGCTGCCATCTCGTCGGTCACATCGCGCAGCACGCCCACCATGTGGCGCGGCGCGCGCGCATCGCCACCCTCACGCAGCACGCCGATGGCTTCGAGGTGGCGCACCGGGCCGCCGGCGGTCTCGACGCGGTAACGTGCGCGCAGCGGCTCGTTGCGTGCCAGCGTGGCGTCCGACAACTCCTGAAAGCCGGCGCGATCGTCCAGATGCATCAGATCGCGCAATTGCGCGCTGGTGACCGGCACCGCAGGGTCCGGGCTCAGGCCGTAGAGTTGGCGCGCGCGGGTGTCGAGCTCGAGCGCGTCGGTGGCGGGGTGCCAGACGAACACGCCCACGCCGGCCGCATCGGCGGCCAGGTCCCAGCGGGTGTTGGCGTCCAGCAGTTCGCGGCGCTGCTCGATCTGTGCCCGCATCGAGCGGGTCACGAACCAGATGCTGCCGCCGGCCAGCAGGAAGGCGAGCAACAGGATCGCGCCGATCAGCAAGTGCTCGGTCAGCCGTGACGAGTGGCCGAGGGACGCGGAGAAGTGTTTCTCGACCGCGATCAGTTCGGTGTCGAGGCGTTCGAGCTCCTGCAGGTCCGGGTCGCCCGGGAGGTCGGCCGCGGCACCGGGCGCGCGTGCGCAGATGCGTTCGCCACGCACGCGCATCTGCGCGATCAGTTCGTCGCCACGGCGCCAGGCGGCGACAGGTTCGCGCAGCAGCGGCAGCGAACCGAAATACAGGTACAGGTGGATCATCCCGGACAGATCGTCGGGATGGTTCCCGCCCTGCAGGAAGCCGACCCGAGCGGCGGCCAGGTCGGGTGGTGACTGTTCGAGGGCGAGCCGTGCAACGCGGTCGCCCAGCGGCACGGCGAGCCACACCGGCAAGGGCTGGCAAGGTGCTGCCTGGCTCGCCCTGAGGCGCTCTCGCAAATGGGCGGCGGTCTGGCTGCGGGCCTTGGACCAGAGGCTTTCGCCACCGACGTAGGCGCGTGCAGCCGACAGCGCCTGAAAGCCCCCCACGCTCACGAGCACCAGCGTGACGATGGCCAGCACAAGTGGCCCCAGCACACTGGCGTAGATCGTTCGATCCGAACGCATCGAAGGCATGCGCCTCCCCCGTGGTGTGAGGCCACTCTAGCAGCGACCGCGCCGGGTCGGACGCGGTTTATCCCGCAGTCTAGGCGCTCAGCGCGTCGAGTTGTGTGCTCAATTCGAGCCAGCGTGCTTCGAGCTTCTCGACTTCGTCGCCGATCTGCTTGAGGCGCTTTCCTTGTTCGGCGCGCTCGGCCGGTGTGGCCGAGGCAGCCGCCATGCGCGATTCGGCGGCCTCGCGGTCACGCGCCAGCGCGGCGAGGCGGCTGTCGACGTTGCCCAGTTCCTTGCGCAGCGGCTTCTGTTCGTCGCTGCGCTGCTGGCGCACGGCGGCCGTGGCCTTGCGGTCGGGGCTCGGCTTCGTGGCTTCTGCAACTGCCGCAACCGGCGCTGCGGCGTCCTGCGCCGCCTGCTTCTTGCGCTTCTTGTCACCCTTGCTCTGCTCGCGCGCGGCGTCGCGCGACTGTTCGAGCAGCCAGCGCTGGTAATCGTCGAGGTCGCCGTCGAAAGGTTTGATGGCGCCGTCGGCGACGAGCCAGAACTCGTCGCAGACTTCGCGCAGCAGCGCGCGGTCGTGGCTCACCAGCATGACCGTGCCTTCGAACTCGTTCAGCGCCATCGAGAGCGCTTCACGCGTGGTCAGGTCGAGGTGGTTGGTCGGCTCGTCCATCAGCAGCAGGTTGGGGCGTTGCCACACCAGCATCGCCAGGACCAGCCGCGCCTTTTCGCCGCCCGAGAGTGTGCCCACGGCCTGCGTGACCATCTCGCCGACGAAGCGGAACGAACCGAGGAAGTCGCGCAGTTCCTGCTCGCGCGCCTGCGGGCCCACGTCGCGGGCGAGGCGGATCATGTGCATCAAGGGGCCGTCGTCGAGCGAAAGCACGTCGAGCTCCTGCTGCGCGAAGTAGCCGATCGTCAGGCCCTTGCCCTCGGTGATGTCACCGGCCAGGCGTGGCAGATCGCCAGCGATGGTCTTGACCACCGTCGACTTGCCCTGGCCGTTGGCACCGAGGATGCCGATGCGCTGGCCCGCCAGCACCGAACGGTTGATGTCGTGCACGATGCGCGTTTCGCTGCCGTCTTCGGCGTGGTAACCGCAGGCCACCTGCGAGAACGCGAGCATCGGATTCGGCAGGTTCATCGGTTCGCGGAACTCGAACTGGAAGTCGGCGCTGGTCAATACCGGTCCGAGTTTTTCCATGCGCGCCAGCGCCTTCACGCGGCTCTGCGCCTGCTTGGCCTTGCTGGCTTTGGCCTTGAAGCGGTCGATGAACTTCTGCAGGTGCGCCATGCGCTCGCGCTGCTTCTCGAAGCTGGCCTGGGCCTGCAGCAAACGTTCGGCGCGCATTTCTTCGAAGGCGGTGTAGTTGCCGGTGTAACGCGTGAGCTTGGTCTCGTCGAGGTGCAGCGTCACGTTCGTGATGGCGTCGAGGAACTCGCGGTCGTGGCTGATCACGATCATCGTGCCTTCGTACTTCTTCAGCCAGGCCTCGAGCCAGACCAGCGCGTCGAGGTCCAGGTGGTTGGTCGGCTCGTCGAGCAGCATCAGGTCGGCGGGGCACATCAGCGCGCGGGCGAGTTGCAGGCGCATGCGCCAGCCGCCCGAAAAGCTGTTGACCGGGCCGTCGAGCTGGGCCTGCTTGAAGCCCAGGCCGAGCAGCATGGCCTGCGCGCGGGGCCGGGCTTCGAAGCCCCCGGCGTCGCTGATCGCGTGGTGGGCTTCGGCCATGGCGTGGCCGTCGTCGTCGAGTTCGGCCTGCACGAGCTGGGCTTGCGCTTCCATCAGCCGCGTGTCGCCTTCGAGCACGAAGTCGGTCGCGCCCTGTTCGGTCTCGGGCATGTCCTGCGCCACTTCGCCGATGCGCCAGCGCGGCGGCATGCTCACGTCGCCGGCGTCGGACTGCAGGCGTTTGGTGAGCAGCGAAAACAGTGACGACTTGCCGGCGCCGTTGCGGCCGACCAGGCCGACCTTCTCGCCCGGCTGCAGCGTGACGCTGGCCTGGTTGAGCACGAGCTTGACGCCGCGGCGCAGCGAGATTTGATTCAGTACGAGCATGGAGATCGAGAGCCAGGAAAAAGGTGTGCGGGCGTTGCCGCTTCAGTATTTGCGTTTGAGCAGGGCGTCGCGCGAGACGAGCAGCACCTGGTCGTCGCCGGCGCTGGTCTCCAGCCAGGCCACTTCGAGCTTGCGGAAGGCGTGCTCGAAGTGCGCACGCTCGTTGCCGATCTCGAGCACGAGCACGCCGTTTGGTGTCATGCGTGCCGGTGCTTCACGCAGGATCGCGCGCACCAGATCCATGCCGTCTTCGCCACCGGCCAGCGCGAGCGCGGGCTCGGCCAGGTATTCGGCCGGCAGTTCCTTCATGCTGTGCGTGTTCACGTAGGGCGGGTTGCACAGGATCAGATCGTAGGGGCCGCGCACGTTAGCGAGCAGATCGGACTGCAGCAGCGTGATGCGGTTTCCCAACTTGTGTTTGTCGACGTTGATGCGCGCCACCGCGAGCGCGTCTTCGGAGATGTCGGCCGCGTCGACCACCACGTCGGGGTAGGCCATCGCGGCGATCACGGCAAGGCTGCCGTTGCCGGTGCACAGGTCGAGCACGCTGTGCGTTTGATCGGACAACCACGCGTCGAGCGTGCCCGTGTCTTCGCCGTCGGCCAGCAGCTCGGCGATGAAGGAGCGCGGCACGATGCAACGCTCGTCGACGTAGAAGGGCACGTTCTGGAGCCAGGCTTCGTTCGTCAGGTAGGCGGCGGGTTTGCGTGTTTCGATGCGCTGCGTGACGAGGGCTTCGGCCTTCGCCAGCTCCTCGGCCGCGAGTTCGTGTTTCGCCTTGACTTCGAGCGCGTCGAGCGGCAGGCCGAGCGCCCACAGCACCAGCCAGGCCGATTCGTCGAAGGCGTTCGTTGTGCCGTGGCCAAACGAAACGCCCGCCTGTTTGAGGCGGGCGCTTTGCGCTGTGATGAGGTCGATCAGGGTCATCTCAGGAGCCGTTCCAGCGTGTCGCGGTAGATGTTCTTCAGCGGGTCGAGGCTGGCCACGGCCACGTTTTCGTCGATTTTATGGATGCTGGCGTTCAGCGGGCCGAATTCGATGACCTGCGGGCAGATCTTCGCGATGAACCGGCCGTCGGACGTGCCGCCGGTGGTGGAGAGTTCGGTTTTCACGCCGGTCTGCGCTGCGATCGCTTGCGAGAGCGCTTCGCTCAGCTCGCCGATCGGCGTGAGAAACGGCTCGCCGCCGAGCGTCCAGGCCAGTTCGTACGGCAGGCCATGGCGGTCGAGCACGGCGTGAACGCGGTCTTTCAGAGACTGCGGTGTCGACTCGGTCGAAAAGCGGAAGTTGAAGTCGATCACCAGTTCGCCCGGAATCACGTTGCTCGCACCCGTGCCACCGTGGATGTTCGACATCTGCCAGCTCGTCGGCGGAAAGTAGGCGTTGCCTTCGTCCCAGCGCGTGGCCACCAGTTCGGCCATGGCCGGCGCGAACAGGTGGATCGGGTTCTTCGCCAGGTGCGGGTAGGCGATGTGGCCTTGCACGCCCTTCACCTTCAGCTTGCCGGAAAGCGTGCCACGCCGGCCGTTCTTGATCATGTCGCCGAGGGCGTCGACCGATGTCGGCTCGCCGACGATGCAGTAGTCGAGCCGCTCACCGCGTGCCGCAAGACATTCGCAGACCTTGACCGTTCCGTCGACCGACGGGCCTTCTTCATCGCTCGTCAGCAGGAAGGCGATCGAGCCGCGGTGTGCCGGCTGCGCCGCGACGAACTCTTCGACCGCGACCACCATCGCCGCGATCGAGGTCTTCATGTCGGCGGCGCCGCGACCGAACAAGTGCCCGTCGCGGTGCGAAGGCACGAACGGGTCGCTGCGCCACTGTTCGAGCGGGCCGGTGGGCACCACGTCGGTGTGGCCGGCGAAGGCCAGCAACTTGCCCTGGGTCGACGAGCCGCGCCGCACCGCCCACAGGTTGGTGACCTGCGCGCTTTCGGGGCCATAAACCAGTGTTTCGCAGTCGAAGCCCAGTCGCTTGAGGCGCGATTCGATGAGTGCCTGGCAGCCGCCGTCGTCCGGCGTGACCGAGCGCCGGGAGATCAGCGCTTCGGTGAGTTGCAGGGTGCGTGACGACAGGGCCATGGGCGAATCAGAGCCGACGGAACGCGCCCGACATCGTGGTCGGTTCGTCGGGGCGCACATCGAGTGTGATCTCGGTGAAAGTGGCGGTGTCGTCCTGCTCTTCTTTCTTGGCGACGATGCGTGTCGCCGGCGTCAGGTCGTTCTGCAGGCGCCACATCAGGTTGGTCGGCGAGTCGGCGAAGGCCAAGCCTTCGTCTCGCGTGATCATGCCGGTGTTGATGAGGCGTGCCAGGTCTTGCTCGAAGGTCTGCGAGCCTTCGGCCATCGACTTGTCCATCGCCTCTTTCACGCCCGAGAAATCGCCTTTTTCGATCAGCTCGGAGACCAGCTTGGTGTTCAGCATCACCTCGACCGCCGGCACGCGGCCACCGGCCACGGCGCGGATCAGGCGCTGCGAGACCACGGCGCGCAAGCCTGCGGCCAGGTCGGCCAGCAGGGCGGGGCGCGCTTCGGGGCTGTAGAACGACAGGATGCGGCCGAGGGCGTGGTAGCTGTTGTTCGCGTGAAGGGTCGAGAGCACGAGGTGGCCCGACAGCGCATACGAGATCGCCGAGGTCATCGTTTCGCGGTCGCGGATTTCGCCGATCAGGATGCAGTCGGGCGCCTGGCGCAGCGCGTTCTTCAGGCCGACCTGCAAGGACTGCGTGTCGCGGCCGACCTCGCGCTGGTTGATCACCGACTTCTTGTTGTTGAACAGGAATTCGATCGGGTCTTCGATCGTCAGGATGTGGCCTGCCAGCTGCTGGTTGCGCTGCTCGAGCATGGCGGCCAGCGTGGTGCTCTTGCCGGCGCCGGTGGCGCCTACCATCAGGATCAGGCCGCGCTTCTCGAGCACCATCGTGTTCAGCACGTCGGGCACGTTCAGGCTCTCGAGCGTGGGGATCTGGAACGGGATGCAGCGGAACACCGCCGCGATCGAGCCACGCTGGCGGAAGGCGCTGAGGCGGAAGCTGCCGACACCGGGGATGCTGACCGCCACGTTCAGCTCGTGCGAGTCTTCGAGTTCTTCGAGCTGGCTCGGCGTGAGCAGCTCGGCGAGCAGCTGGCGCGGCTGCGTGTTGGTGAGCGGCTGGTCGCTCAACTGCAGCAACTGGCCGTTGATCTTGATCAGGATCGGCGAGCTCGACGAAAGGTAGACGTCGGATGCACCCTTCTCCGACATCAGCCGCAGCACGCGCTCCATGTTTCCGCCACTCATGCCGTTCCCTTTCCGTTGACCCGGGCCAGGCTGGCCCGAATGTCGATCATTCCACGCTTCGACGCCCGCGGCGCCGCCGCGGCGCGCTCGGGCAACGCCCGGCGCGTGATCAGCTTCTCAACAAGTCGTTGATGCTGGTCTTGGCGCGTGTTTGTGCATCCACCCGTTTCACGATCACCGCGCAGTACAGGCTGTACTTGCCGTCGGCGCTGGGCAGGTTGCCGCTCACGACCACCGAGCCGGCTGGAATGCGGCCGTAGGTAACTTCGCCGGTCGCGCGGTCGTAGATCTTGGTGCTCTGGCCGATGTAGACACCCATCGACAACACCGAGTTTTCTTCGACGATCACGCCTTCGACCACTTCGGAGCGGGCGCCGATGAAGCAGTTGTCTTCGATGATGGTGGGGTTGGCCTGCATCGGCTCGAGCACGCCGCCGATGCCGACGCCGCCCGACAGGTGCACGTTCTTGCCGATCTGCGCGCAGGAGCCGACGGCGGCCCAGGTGTCGACCATCGTGCCTTCGTCGACATAGGCGCCGATGTTGACGAACGAGGGCATCAGGATCGCGTTCTTCGCGATGTAGCTGCCGCGCCGCGCCACGGCCGGCGGCACGATGCGCACGCCGGTTTCGCGCAAGGCGGCTTCGTCGAGGTGCGCGAACTTGGTCGGCACCTTGTCGTAGAAACCGAGGTCGCCGGCGCGCATCAGCTTGTTGTCGTTCAGGCGGAAGCTCAGCAGCACCGCCTTCTTGACCCACTGGTTCACCGTCCACTGGCCCACGCCCTGGCGCTCGGCCACGCGCAGGCGGCCCGCGTTCAGCTCTTTGATCACGGTCTCGACGGCTTCGAAGATCTGCGGGCTGTTGGCGGCGTTGATGGACGCGCGGCTTTCCCAGGCGAGGTCGATGATGCTTTGCAGCTCGGAAACGTTGGTGGCGGTCATGGTCGGGGGCTCAGAGGGATTGAACAAAAGAGACGATGCGGTGCGCGGCTTCGAGGCATTCTTCGACTTCGGCGACCAGCGCCAGCCGGATGCGGCCCGCGCCGGGGTTCACGCCGTTCGCTTCGCGCGCCAGCAGGCTGCCCGGCAGCACGGTCACATTGTATTGAGCGAGCAGGGCCTGCGCGAAAGCCACGTCGTCGGGCATGTGCTTCGACACGTCGGCCCACAGGTAGAAGCCGGCGTCGGGCAGGGCCACGTCGAGCGCCTGCGCCAGCACCGGCGTGACCTGCGCGAACTTCGCGCGGTACTTGTCGCGGTTGGCGACCACATGCACTTCGTCGTTCCAGGCCGCGATGCTGGCCTGCTGCACGACCGGGTTCATCGCGCTGCCGTGGTAGGTGCGGTAGAGCAGGAACTGCTTCAGGATGGCCGCGTCACCGGCCACGAAACCCGAGCGCATGCCGGGCACGTTGGAGCGTTTCGACAAGCTCGTGAACGCGATCAGGTTGCGGAAGTCGCGCCGCAGCTTCGTGGCCGCTTCGAGCGAGCCCAGCGGCGGTTCTTCGCGGAAGTAGATCTCGGAATAACACTCGTCCGACGCGATCACGAAGCCATGCTGGTCGCTCAGCGCGAACAGGCGCTGCCACTCGGCCAGCGGCATCACTGCACCGGTCGGGTTGCCGGGCGAGCAGACGTAGAGCAGCTGCGTGGCGGCCCAGGTGCCTTCGGGCACGCTGGACCAGTCGGCCGCGAAGTTGCGCTTCGGGTCGCTGTTGACGAAGGCCGTTTGCGCGCCGGCGAGCAGCGCGGCGCCTTCGTAGATTTGATAGAACGGGTTCGGGCAGACGACGGTGGCGTTCGGCCGGGTCGGGTCGATCACGGTCTGGGCGAGAGCGAACAGGGCTTCGCGGGAGCCGCTGACCGGCAGCACTTGGGTTGCCGGGTCGATGGCCAGGCCATAGCGGCGCTGCACCCAGCCGGCGATGGCCTTGCGCAAGGCCGGGTCACCGGCGGTGGCGGGGTAGCTGGCCAGGCCGGCCAGGTTGTCGGTGATCGACTGCTTGATCAGGTCTGGCGTCGGGTGCTTAGGTTCGCCGATGCCGAGGCTGATCGGGGTGTGGGCCGGGTTCGGCTTGATGTCCTTCGTCAGCGCGCGCAGGCGTTCGAAGGGGTAGGGGTGGAGCTTTGCGAGGAGCGGGTTCATCTATTGCACCTTGCTGCATGCGGTGTGTGGAGCAGCAAGGCCGGGGCGGATGGGCGCTCCGGCTTCGATGCAGCGCCCTTCGCTGCGCTACGGGTGCCTTGCGCTTCTCGCTCCGCGGGGCGGCTGCGATGGCTTCGCATCAGCGCTGAACGCGCCGCTGCATAAATCCTTCTCGCCGGTCCGCCGGGTACAGCGGACTCCCCCCGCTGCGCTGCGATGCTCAGCGCCGCATAGGCGCCTCCACACCCATCCGCCCCGGCCTTGCTGCGACCGCTGGTGCTTTTCGTCGAGTAGTGAAAATCGTCGCTGGCAGGGGCAAGGGTGGGTGAGTGGCGGCGCGCCGCTGGTACCCCAGTGAAGCGCCGACGCTTGCCCACCCGTGCCCCTGACGGCACCAACGGCCGCAGTGCATTGAGCCGCAACAGTCTCATCTCAAAGCAGCCCGGTCGCCGAAGCATGCTGCGGCAACACCACCACCGCCTCCGGCTTCCAGCCCTTCTTGCGGTGCTCGGCCACCACGTTGGTGTAGACGCCGCCACGCACGTACCACTTGGCGGTGATGCGGACGAAACGTGGCTTCGTGACGCGCACGATGTCATCGAGGATCGTGTTCGTCACCTTCTCGTGGAACGCGCCTTCGTTGCGGTAGCTCCAGAAGTACATCTTCAGGCTCTTGAGCTCGACGCAGAGCTGGTCGGCCACCATGTCGATCGTGAAGTGCGCGAAGTCGGGCTGGCCGGTCAGCGGGCAGTTGCAGGTGAACTCGGGGATCTGGAACTGGATCACGTAGTCACGCTCGCGCGCCGGGTTCGGGAAGACGTGCAGGTCCTTGCTCGGCGCGGTCGGCGGGTTCACGGGAACGGCGCGTTGCTGGGCGGGCTTGAGCGCGGTTGCGGATTTGCGGGTGGCGGATCGGGCCATTTCGGGGTTGCTTTCGGTGACGCTTCGGGTGAGTGTTCAGGGCCTTCTGGCCGAGGGCGGATGGTATCATCGGCGCCGCCCGCAGAGCCCCGCTCTGAGCTGTTTTCTCAACCGAATCAAGTACTTAGGCGTTACCGGCCTGCCACCTGCTCATGCGCCTGAATTCGATCAAGCTGTCTGGCTTCAAGTCTTTCGCCGAACCCACCAACTTCCAGCTGCCGGGCCAGCTCGTCGGCGTGGTCGGGCCCAACGGCTGCGGCAAGTCGAACATCATGGACGCGGTGCGCTGGGTGCTCGGCGAGAGCAAGGCGAGCGAATTGCGCGGCGAGTCGATGCAGGACGTGATCTTCAACGGCTCGGGCCTGCGCAAGCCGGCGTCGCGCGCCAGTGTCGAACTGGTGTTCAGCAACGAAGACGGCCGCGCTGGCGGGCAATGGAACCGCTTCGCCGAGATCGCCGTCAAGCGGGTGCTCACGCGCGACGGCACCAGCAGCTACTACATCAACAACCAGCCGGTGCGCCGCCGCGACGTTCAGGACGTGTTCCTCGGCACCGGCCTCGGCCCGCGCGCCTACGCGATCATCGGCCAGGGCACCATCAGCCGCATCATCGAGAGCAAGCCCGAAGAACTGCGCCTGTTTCTCGAAGAAGCGGCCGGCGTCTCGAAGTACAAGGAGCGCCGCCGCGAGACCGACAATCGGTTGAAGGACACACGCGAGAACCTCACGCGCGTCGAAGACATCCTGCGCGAGCTCAACAGCAACCTCGACAAGCTGGAGAAGCAGGCCGAGGTCGCGAGCCAGTACCGTGGTTTGCAACAGCAGGGCGAGCTGAAGCTGCACCAGCTGTGGTTCCTGAAGCACCGCGACGCGGCCAGCGAAGAGGCACGCGTCAAGAAGGCCGTGCTCGAAGCGACGAACGCACTCGAAGCCCGTACCGCCGAGCTGCGCCACGGCGAAGCCGAGCTCGAGACGATCCGCCAGGCGCACTACCAGGCTAGCGACGATCTGCACGCGTCGCAAGGATCACTCGCCGAGGCCGCGCTCGAAGTCAGCCGGCTCGAAGAACGCATCCGTTACGTCGTCGAAGGCCGGCAGCGTGTCGAGCAGCGCCTGGTCGAGCTGAAGGTCCAGACCGAACAATGGGCCGAGCGCCGTGCCGAGGCCCAACACGAGCTGGAGCAGATCGCCGAGCAGATCGCCGGTGCCGACGAGCAAGGTGAAGTGCTGGCCGCGCAGGCCGAAGACCAGGCCGGCAACCTGCCGACTTTCGAAGACGCTGTGCGCGCGGCGCAGAACATCGCCAACCAGCAGCGCACGCAAGTGGCTGCGGTGCAGCAGCAGATCCAGGTGCTGGCCTCGGAAAGCCGCAACGTCGAAGACCAGCGCCGCCAGTTCAACGCGCGCCGCGACAAGCTGGCCACCGAGAAAGGCCAACTCGCGGCGCCCGACCTCGACCGACTGGCCGAGCTGAAGCGCCAGTTCGGCAGCGCCGAAGAAACGCAGGCTGTCGCCGACGCTCGCCTGCAGGCGTTGAACGAAGAAGTGCCGGCGCTCGACGAACAGCGCCGCGCCAAGCAGGACGCCGTGAATGCCGAGGGCGGCAAACAGGCCGACCTGAGCGCGCGCCTTGAAGCACTGCGCGCGCTGCAGGAAAAAGTGCAGACCGAAGGCAAGCTCAAGCCCTGGCTCGCCAAACACGGGCTCGATGCGCTGCAAGGTTTGTGGACGCGCATCCACATCGAGTCGGGCTGGGAGACCGCGCTCGAAGCTGCGCTGCGCGAGCGCATGGGCGCACTCGAAGTCGGCCGCCTGGAAACGGTGCGTGCTTTTGCCAGCGACGCGCCGCCCGCCAAGCTCGCGTTCTACACACCGCCGCAGGCGGCGATCGCGAACACGCACCAGACACTGCCGAAGCTCAGCGACTTGCTGCGCCTGAGCGATGCCGGCCTGAAGGCCTTGTTGAACGACTGGCTCGAAGGTGTGTACACCGCAGCGAACATCGACGAAGCGCTCGGCGCGCGCGGCAAGCTCACGCACGGCGAAGTGATCATGACGCGCGACGGCCACGCGGTCAGCCAGTACGCCGTCAGCTTCTACGCCCCCGATTCCGAACAGGCCGGCATGCTGGCCCGTGCCCAGGAGATCGAGAACCTCGAGCGCCAGTTGCGCGCCCAGGTGCTGATCGCCGAAGAGTCACGCAGCGCGCTGGTGCGTGCCGAAGCCGCCTACACCGACGCGTCGCAGCGCCTGATCGGCGTGCGCCGCGAGGCCGGCGAAGCGCAGACGCGTGCGCACCAGTTGCAGGTCGAGCTGTTGCGTTTGTCGCAGCTCACTGAGGCCAGCAGCCTGCGGCGCGGCCAGCTCGACGAAGAGCTGGCCGAAGTCGATGCGCAGCTCGAAGAACTGGCCGAACGGAGTGCCACCGGCGAAGCGCGCTTCGAAGAACTCGACATGCAGCTCGCGACCACGCAGGAGCGCCATGCCGAGTTGGACGAAGCGGTCATCAACGCCGAGCGCAAGCTCGCCGAAGCGCGCGAACAACTGCGCGCGCTCGAACGCCAGTCGCAGGAGGCGCAGTTTTCGTCACGCGCCCTGGCGGCGCGGCGCGGCGAGTTGCAGCGCGGCATCGAAACCGCGGCGCAGCAACTGGCCGGCAACGAACAATCGGGCGCGCAGCTCAACGAAGAGCTGGTGCGCCTGACCGACGTGGCCGCGCAGGCCGGCCTGCAGACCGCGCTCGCATTGAAGCTGGAACGCGAAGCCGCGCTCGGCGCCAAGCGCAGCGAGTACGACGACCTGACGATGCGCCTGCGCCGCGCCGACGAACAACGCCTGCAGCACGAGCAAAGTCTGCAGCCGCTGCGCGACCGCATCATGAAGCTGCAACTCGAAGAGCAGGCCGCGCAGCTCGGCGGTGCGCAATACCTCGATCAGCTCGTCGCCGCGGCCGTTGACTTCGAAGCGCTGTCGGCAGGCATCGAATCGAGCGGCGTCAGGCTCACCGGCTTGCAGAGCGAGATCGACCGCATCAACCGCGAGATCAACGCGCTCGGCGCGGTCAATCTGGCCGCGCTCGACGAGCTGACCGCGGCGCGCGAGCGCAAGACCTTCCTCGACGCGCAGAACGCCGACCTGATCGAAGCGATGACCACGCTCGAAGACGCGATCCACAAGATCGACCTGGAGACACGCGACCTGCTGGCCAGCACCTTCAACCAGGTCAATGAACACTTCGGCCGCATGTTCCCGAGCCTGTTCGGCGGCGGTAACGCGCGCCTGGTGATGACCGGCGACGAGATCCTCGACGCCGGCGTGCAGGTGATGGCCCAACCGCCGGGCAAGAAGAACGCCAGCATCCACCTGCTCTCGGGCGGCGAGAAGGCGCTGACGGCCATCGCGCTCGTGTTCGCGATCTTCCAGCTGAACCCGGCACCGTTCTGCCTGCTCGACGAAGTGGACGCGCCGCTCGACGATGCCAACACCGAGCGTTACGCCAAGCTCGTGAAAGAGATGGCGCTGGGCACGCAGTTCCTGTTCATCAGCCACAACAAGATCGCGATGGAAATGGCCGAGCAGCTGATCGGCGTGACCATGCAGGAGCAGGGCGTGTCGCGCATCGTGACCGTCGACATGGAAGTGGCGGTCGCGCTGGCGGAAGCCGCGTGACCGAAGCCTCGACATGAGCACCCTGACCATCGCCCTCGCATCACTCGGTGGTGTGGTGCTGGCCGGCGTGATCGCGCACGGCGCCTGGGCAGCGCGCAAGGCCGGGCCGAAACGCGCGCTGATCATGGAGCCGCGCCCCGAACCGCGCGACCCGGTGATGGGCGATGAGCCGGCACAGGCCACCGCCGAACCGGCCATCAGCATCGACGGCATCGACGCCGGGCGCCCGGCGCCGCGCGTGCTCGAACGGCGCCAGAACAAGCGCCTCGTCAACCGGCTCGATGCGCTGATCGACGCCATCGCGCCGATCACGGTCGAAGCACCGGTCAGCGGCGACATGGTGGTCACGCACCTGCCGCCCACGCGCCGCGCGGGCGGCAAGCCGTTCCTGATCGAAGGCCTGAACGCCGAGACCGGCGAGTGGGAAACACCCGCCAGCGGCCAGCGCTACGGCGAGTTCCAGGCCGGCGTGCAGCTCGCCAACCGCACCGGGGCGTTGAACGAGATCGAGTACTCCGAGTTCGTGCAGAAGGTGCAGGCCTTCGCCGACGGCGTGAACGCCATGCCCGACTTCCCCGACATGCTCGAAGCGGTGGCCAGCGCCCGCGAGCTCGATGCTTTTGCCGGCGACCACGACGCCCAGCTCGCCGTGCACCTGCAGGCGCGCTCGGCGGCCTGGAGCGTGGGCTACATCCAGCAGCACGCCGGCCGCCACGGCTTCGTGCCCGGCGTGGTGCCGGGCCGGCTGGTCTTGCCTTCCACCGAAGAGGGCGCGCCGCCGGTGCTGACGCTGACCTTCGATTCGCAGGCTGCGCTCGCCGACGACCCGAACCGCGCCGCGGTACGCGACGTGACGCTGAGCTTCGACGTGCCGCAGACCGACCCCAAGGCCGAGCCCTTCGTGGCCTGGCAAGCCAGCGCGCAGGCGCTCTCGCTCGGCATGGACGCGAGCATCGTCGACGACAACGGCCAGCCGCTCAGCCCCGAAGGCTTCGACAGCATCGGGCGCGAGCTCGGGCAGCTGTACGAGCAGCTCGCGGCGCGCGACATCGCCGCCGGCTCGGCGGCGGCAAGGCGTTTGTTCAGCTGACGCGGGCAAGCGGCGCTGCGGCGTCGGAGAATGTCGCCATGCCGACGACCGAATCCAGCCCCGCTTCGCAACGCGCTGCCGCGCTGCGCGAACAACTGCAACTGCACGCCCACCGCTACTACGTGCTCGACGCACCGAGCATCCCCGACGCCGAGTACGACCGCCTGTTCCAGGAACTGCAGGCGATCGAGGCCGAGCACCCGGACCTGTTGAGCGCCGACTCGCCGACGCAGCGCGTGATCGGCAAGGTGCTCGACGGGTTCAAGGCCGTGCGCCACACCGTGCCGATGCTGTCGATCCGCACCGAGACCGACACCGAGAGCAGTGGCGCCACCAGCTTCGACGCGCGGGTGCGGCGTGAACTCG
Source organism: Burkholderiaceae bacterium (assembly GCA_040080605.1). Classification (GTDB taxonomy): domain Bacteria; phylum Pseudomonadota; class Gammaproteobacteria; order Burkholderiales; family Burkholderiaceae_C; genus LMDS01. Next base: position 177,100 of record JBEBIB010000006.1, on the reverse strand, counting down.
AACTCGACGAATCGGCGCCGCCGGTGGAATACGCCGCCGAACTGAAGTTCGACGGCCTGGCGATCAACCTGCGCTATGAACAAGGCGTGCTGCTGCAAGCGGCCACGCGCGGCGACGGCGAGAAGGGCGAAGACGTCACGCAGAACATCCGCACCATCGCGCAGATCCCGCTGCGGCTGGTGGGTGTGGACGCGCTGGTTCTCGAAGTGCGCGGCGAGGTCTACATGCGCCGCGCCGATTTCGACGCGATGAACGAGCGCCAGCGCGAGCTGATCGCGGGTGGCGCGAAGAACGAGAAGACCTTTGTCAACCCGCGCAACGCTGCCGCGGGCGCGGTGCGCCAGCTCGACCCGGCCATCGCGGCCAAACGGCCGCTGAGCTTCTTCGCCTACGGCCTGGGCGACGTGCAGGGCTGTGAGATCCCGGCCACGCACAGCGCGCTGCTGGACGCGCTCGCGGTCATGGGCCTGCCGGTGTGCGCCGACCGTGCGGTGGTGCAGGGCGCCGAGGGGCTCGTCGCGTTTCACGCGGCCATGGGTTCGAAGCGTGACGCGCTGCCGTTCGACATCGACGGTGTGGTCTACAAGGTGAACTCCCGCGCCCTGCAGCAGCGGCTCGGCTTCGTGACGCGCGAGCCACGCTGGGCGGTGGCGCACAAGTACCCGGCGCAGGAGCAGATGACGGTGGTGCGCGACATCGACATCCAGGTCGGCCGCACCGGCAAGCTCACGCCGGTCGCCAAACTGGAGCCGGTGTTCGTCGGTGGCACCACGGTCAGCAATGCGACGCTGCACAACGAAGACGAAACCCGCCGCAAGGACGTGCGCATCGGCGACACGGTGATCGTGCGGCGCGCGGGCGACGTGATCCCCGAAGTGGTGGGTGTGGTGCTCGAGCGCCGGCTCGCCGACGTGGGCGAGCCCTTCGATCTGGTCAAGCGCCTGAACGGAAAGTGCCCGATCTGTGCCAGCGCGATCGCGCGCGAAGAAGGCGAAGTCGACTGGCGTTGTTCGGGCGGCCTGTATTGCCCGGCGCAGCGCAAGCAGGCGATCCTGCACTTCGCGCAGCGGCGTGCGCTCGACATCGAGGGTCTCGGCGACAAGCTCGTCGACCAGCTGGTCGAGAGCGGCCTCATCCGCACGCTGCCCGAGCTGTACACGCTGGGCCTGGCCAAGCTCTCCGAGCTCGACCGCATGGGCGAGAAGAGTGCGGTCAACCTGCTCGCCGGGCTCGAAGGCAGCAAGCGCACGACGCTCGCGCGTTTCGTCTATGGCCTGGGCATCAGGCACGTCGGTGAGACCACGGCGAAGGACCTGGCCAAACACTTCGGCGGCATCGACCGGCTGATGAACGCGAGCCTGGAGCAGTTGCTCGAAGTGAACGACGTGGGGCCGATCGTGGCGCAAAGTGTTCGAACTTTTTTCGAGCAGCCGCACAATCGCGAAGTGGTCGAACAGCTGCGTGCTGCGGGCCTGGGCTGGGAAGAGAGCGACGGCACCGCCGACACCGCACCGAAGCCACTGGCGGGCAAGACCTTCGTGCTGACCGGCACGCTGCCGACGCTGTCGCGCGACGACGCGAAAGACCGCATCGAAGCGGCCGGTGGCAAGGTCAGCGGCTCGGTCTCGAAGAAGACCCACTTCGTCGTGGCGGGTGCCGAGGCCGGCAGCAAGCTCGACAAGGCGCGCGAGCTGGAGGTCACGCTGCTCGACGAAGAAGGCCTGCTCGCGATGCTCGCAGCGCCCGCGCCGTGAAACCCGACGCCGATTTCGCCGGCTGGCTCGCGCGACAGCAGGCTCGGGCCGACGCAGCACCCGAGGCGCCGCGTGAGCGGCTCTGGCTGGAAGCGGCGGAGGCCCATGTCGGCAGCATCGAGGCGGCCCTGGGGCAACGGCTCGTCGCTGCCGGGTTGCCTGTGCAACGTTCGTCCGAGGGCTGGCGCGTCACCGGCGCGGCCGACGCCGCGCTCGCGCAGATCGCCCGCTGGATGAATGCCAACGACGTCGGCGGCCGCTGGCGCGACGAGTTGCTGGCGGTGACCGACGCGAATGGCCATGGGGTGAGCCACATCGAACGTGCCGCGATTCGCCCGCTCGGCATCACGAGCTTCGCGGTGCACCTCGTTGCACATGCCGAAGAAGGTGGCACCTGGGTGCAACAGCGTGCCCTCGACAAAGCCACCGACCCTAGCCTGTGGGACACGGCGATGGGAGGCCTCGTGGCGGGCGGTGAGACGGTGACGCAGGCACTTGAACGTGAAACCTGGGAAGAGGCCGGTTTGCGTCTGGCGCAACTGCGCGAGCTGAACCCGCTCGGGCGCATCACGATTCGCCGCCCGGTCGATGCCCACGGCTACATGGTCGAGCACATCGACGTGTTCGAAGCCACTGTGCGGAGGGGTGTCGTGCCCGAGAACCAGGACGGCGAAGTGCAGCGCTTCGAACGCGTCGAGCGGGTGCCGCTGCGCGAGCGGCTGATGCAGGGCATGTTCACGCTCGAGGCGTCGCTGATTTTGGGGCGCTGGCTGCAGGGGTGAGCCGCGCCGGGGGGCTGTCAAGCTTTCGGCGGCCAGCTGTCCCAGGCGCTGGCAGCAACCGGCTCGCCCCAGAGGTCGACCTCGACGACCGTTCCCGCATGGGCGCGCTGCGCCGCGTTGCCACGCACGTAGGCCAGCGCCACGCAAGCATCGGTTTTCCGGCTCCAGCCGACTGATGCCAGTTCGCCCACCGCTTGCCCCGCCAAGCTCAGCGCTTCGCCGCCCCAGGCGTAGTGCTGCGGTGAATTCAACACGACGGTGACGAGCTTCTTGCGCAAGGGCCGGCCTTGCGCCTTCAGCAGCGACGCCTTGCCGATGAAGTCGGTAGGCTTGTCGAGCTTGACCGCATACGTGAGCCCGGCCTCGAACGGTGTTTCATCCGGCCCGAGTTCCGCGCCCCAGGCACGCCGGCCGGCTTCGATGCGCAAGGCGTCGAGCGCGTAGTAGCCGGCGTCTTTCAGGCCGAGATCGGCGCCTGCTTCGTGCAGCGCCAGGTAGACGTGGCGCGCCATCTCGACCGGCACGTAGAGCTCGAAGCCCGGCCCGCCGACGTAGCTCATGCGCGCCGCGCGCACACGGGCGAAACCGACGTCGATCTCGCGGGTGTGCGAGAACTTCAGTGACTCGGGCGACAGGTCGTCCGGGCTCACGCGCGCCAGCAACTCGCGCGCTTTCGGGCCCATCACGGAAAGCACAGAGAACATCGCACTCACGTCGGTGAGCACGGCGTGTTCGGTGGGAGCGATGTGGCGCGAGATCCAGTCCATGTCGCGCGTGGTTTGCGCCGAACCGGTGACGATCAGGAAGCGGTCGCGCGTCTGTCGGATCACCGTCAGGTCGCTTTCGAAACCGCCACGCTCGTTGAGCATCGCGGTGTAGACCATCTTGTTCACGGCGATGTCAATCTCGTTGGCACACAGGCGCTGCAACACCGCGAGTGCGTCGCGGCCCTGCAGCAGCAGCTTCGAGAACGAGATCTGGTCGTAGACCGCGACCGCTTCGCGCGTGGCGCGTTGTTCTTCGATCACCCAGTCGAGCCACTGCGGGCGACCGAGACCGTGGGCCGCCTCGGCCGCGCCCACCGGCTTGAAGTAGTTCGCCCGTTCCCAGCCGTTCTTGCTGCCGAAGACCGCGCCTTTCGCGCCGAGCAGGTCGTAGAGCGGCGACGTGCGCAGCGGCCGTGCCGTGACGAGCTCCTGCCGCGGCCAGCGCATCGCGTAGTGCAGGCCCAGCGTTTCGCCGGTGCGGTCCGACAAGGCCTTGCGGTTCGCCATGAAGGGGCCGAAGCGGCGGATGTCCACGTCCCACAGGTCGCTCGGCGCTTCGCCACCGACTATCCATTCGGCGATCAAGCGCCCGGCGCCGCCCGAGTTGGCGATGCCTGCGGAATTGAACCCCGCGGCGACGAAGTAGTTGCGCAGCTCCGGCGCTTCACCGAGGATGAAGTTGCCGTCGGGCGTGAAGCTCTCGGGCCCGTTGAGCAGCATCTTGACCTTCGCGGTTTCCAGGCACGGCGTTCGGTGGATCGCGTTGTTCATCAGCACCTCGAACTGGTCCCAGTCTTCGCCCAACAACTGAAACTGGAAGGTGCTCGGAATCGGGTCCATCTTCCACGGCTTGGCCTGCGGCTCGAAGCCGCCCATCACGAGGCCGCCGACTTCTTCCTTGTAGTAGATGAAACCGTCGGGGTCGCGCATCACCGGCAGCATGGTGTGCACACCTTCGATGCGGTCGGTGACGATGTAGAAGTGCTCGGCCGAATACAGCGGCACATTCACGCCCGCCAGCCGCCCGAACTGGCGCGCCCATTGGCCGGCGCAGTTCACCAGCACCTCGCACCGCACGTCGCCTTGTGTCGTACGCACACCCGTCACCGCGCCGTATTCGGTCAGCACGCCGATGACCTCGATGTCTTCGATCACCTTCACGCCGCGATTGCGCGCGCCTTTCGCAAGCGACATCGTCAGGTCGGCCGGGTTGGCCTTGCCGTCGCCGGGAATCCACAGGCCGCCTTGCAGGTCGTCGGTGCGCAGCAGCGGGTACAGGTCACCGGCACGCTGCGCGCTGATCACTTCCACCTCGACGCCGAAGCTGCGCGCCAGCGAGGCCTGTTTGCGCAGCACCTGCATGCGTTCGGGCGTGGCGGCCACGTTGACGCTGCCGCATTGTTTCCAGCCGGTCGCGAGGCCCGTCTCGGCTTCGAGCTTCGAGTACAGCTCGATGCCGTACTTGCTCATCTGCGTCATGTTGCGGTTCGGCCGCATCTGGCCGACCAACCCGGCCGCGTGCCAGGTGGTGCCGCAGGTGAGCTTGCCCTGTTCGAGCAGCAGCACGTCGCGTTCGCCCATCAGGCTCAGGTGGTAGGCGGTGGAACAGCCGGCGATGCCGCCGCCGACGATCACGATGCGGGCCTGGCTGGGAAGGGCCATCGACGAACTCCTGGACTTGTTGACAACGCGTCAGGCGAAGCGCAGCGCCATCACGCCGGCGACGATGACGCAGGTGCCGATCGCGCGCTGCAGGCCGAAGGCCTCTTTCAGCAGCACGGTGCTGATCAGCGCCGCGAACAATACCGAGGTCTCGCGCAGCGCCGCCACCGAGGCGATCGGCGCGCGGGTCATCGCCCACAGCGCGATTGCGTAGGAACCGATCGAGGCGCTGCCGCCGAGCGCGGCGATCGGCCAGCGCTGGCGCGCGTAGGCCACGATCTGTGCACGTTGCACCTTGCTGCGCCGCAACCACACCAGCGACGGGTAGGCGATGCCGTCGAGCACGAACAGCATCATCACGTAGCGCAAGGCGCCGTTGTCGTCGACCACGCTCGCGCGCACACCGCGGCCGTCGACCACGGTGTAGAGCGCGATGATCGCGGCGTTGGCAAAAGCGAAGGCCAGCGCCTTGCGGTGATGCAGCGCTTCGCCCGGGTGCGCCAGGCCGACCAGGCCCACGCCGACCGCGATGCCGACGATGCCGAGCCAGGCGCCGGGCGACGGTGCTTCGCCGATGAACGCGCTGCTCGCCAGCGCCACCAGCAGCGGCGCGAAGCCGCGCATGATCGGGTAGGTGAGGCCGAGTTCACCGTGCCGATACGCGCCGACCAGGGCGATGTAGTAGCCGATGTGGATCACCAGCGAGGCCGCGATGTAGGGCCAGGCGGCGGCCGGTGGTGGGCCGACCCACAGCATGATCGGCAAGGCGACGAGCGCGCCCAGAAAGTGCACCAGCGCCGTGTCGACCGCCTTGTCATTGCCCGACTTGATCAACGCGTTCCACGAGGCGTGCAGCATCGCGCCACACAGCACGGCCAGTACGACCGGCCAGGTCAGGCTCATGCAGCTTGCGTGGCGGGCGTCACCAGGGCGCAGCGTTCGGCGCGCCCCAGAAAGTGCGCGAGCGATGGCGTGTGCAGATCGGCCTGTTTGGCCAGATCGTCCCACTGGCGCAGCACCACCGCGTCACGCGCGCCGCTCTGTTCGAGGAACGTGGCGGCCTGGTCGGCGCTGAACACGCCGCCCTGCAACGCGAGGCTGCGCCTCGAGTCGTCGGACAGGCGCTCGAAATAGTCGGGGTTGGCCTGGCACAGGTAACGTTTCGCATCGACGTGCAGCTTGATCGCGTCGAGCACCGCGTCGGGGAACAGACCGCGCAGAAAGGGCAGGGCGAAGTACTGGTGGGTGTCGTCGATGCCGCGCAACGAGGGTGTTTCGCCCTGGTCGTTGAGAAGGTGCCCCAGGTCGTGCAGCAGGCAGGCCGTGACGAGCGCATCGTCGGCACCCGACGCCTCGGCCAGGTGGGCCGTCTGCAACGCGTGCTGCAGCTGGGTGACCGGCTCGCCGCTGTACTGGCTGGCGCCGTGGCGGGCGAAGAGCAGGGCGATGTCTTGCAGGCTCAGCATGGTTGCGCAGGTTGTCAGTTGATCGGGTCGTCGGGCGACAGAGTGGCCAGCTGCGAATTGCGGATTCGCGTCTTGCGCAAGGCGCCGGCCGACTCGAGGATCGGGTAGGCGATCGAGCAGATGTGCGAGTTGATGCGCTTCAGATCGCTAATCAGGTCGAGGTGCAGCGAGCTGGTCTCGATGCTCTGCGCGGTGTTGTCCTGCAGGCGTGTGATGTGCGAGGCGGCGTACTCGTGCTCCAGGTCGCGGAAGCGCGCTTTCTCTTCGAGCAGTTTCTTCGCGTCGCGCACGTGGCCGTCGAGGAACACGCTCATGCCCAGCCGCAGGTTCGAGGTGAGGCGCTCGTGCAGGTGGCAGATCTCGGCCATGCCGGCGTCGGAGAAGCTGCGGTTCTTGCGGATCTTCTTGTCTTCGATGTCTTGCAGCACACGCTCGATGATGTCGCCGATCTGTTCCATGTTGATCGTGAACGAGACGATGTCGGTCCAGCGCCGGCCTTCGCGTTCGCTCAGCGCCTCGCGCGAGATCTGGGTCAGGTAGAACTTGATCGCGGAGTACAGCTCGTCGACCGTGTCGTCCATCTTGCGCAGCTGGTCGGCCAGCGCCAGGTCGTTGTGGCGCAGCACCGGCAGGATGCCGCGCAGCATGGTCTCGACCACATCGGCCTGGTGCAGCGCCTCGCGCGCGGCGCAGCTGATCGCGAGCGACGGCGTGGCCAGCGCCAGCGGGTCGAGGTGTCGCGGCCGGGCCATGTTGGCGGCCAGCGTCGGTTCTTTCAGGAAACGTTCGACCGTGCGGCCGACGAGCCCTGTGAAGCTGATGAACAGCCCGGCCAGCACCAGGTTGAAGACGAGGTGGAAGAAGACGATCTGCTGGTGGATGTCGGGCACGAGCTGCTGCAGCATCACGTGCGCTTGTGGCAGCAAGGCGATGGCACCGAGCGCGCCGAGCGCCTTGAAGATCAGGTTTCCCAGCGGCAGGCGCCGCACCTGCGGCGACGAGCCGCTGGTGGCCAGCATCGCCAGAATGCCGCTGCCCAGGTTGGCACCGAGCACCAGGCCAAGCGCCACCGGCACCGGCAGCAGGCCCGACGAGGCCAGCGTGGCAGTGAGCAGCACGATCGCGAGGCTCGAGTACGACAGCACGGTCAGGACCGCACCGACGATGATGTCGAGCAACACGTCGTTCGGCAGCGCGACGAGCAGCGCGCGAACCGCGGGCGATTCGGTCAGCGGCTTGGTCGCTCCCACGATCAACTGCAGCGCCAGCGTGATCAGACCCAGACCGATCAGTACCCGGCCGATGCGCCCGGCCATCGTGTCCTGGCGCGAGATGAAGAGTAAGACACCGACGAAGATCAAGAGCGGCGACAACCACGACAGGTCGAACGAGAACACGACCGCCATCAATGCGGTGCCGACATCGGCGCCCAGGATGACCGCGAGCGCGGCGCCTGTCGTCACCAGCCCCTTGCCGACGAACGAGGCCACGATCAGGCAGGTGGCGGTGCTCGACTGCACGATCGTCGTGACGCCCATGCCGGCGAGCATGGCGGTGGCGCGGTTCGAGAAGCTCTTGGCCAGAATGCCACGCAGGCTTTCGCCGAAGACTCGCAACACGCCGGTGCGTACGATGTGCGTGCCCCAGACGAGCAGGGCGATGGCGGCGAGCAGATTCAGTAAGTGGAGCATCGGGACAGATCAGGCCCAGGGCAAGGAATAGGTCTTGATGTTGGTGAAACTCTTCATGGCCTCTTGTACGCCTTCTTTGTAACCCAGGCCCGAGTCCTTGATACCACCGAAGGGTGTGAGCTCCAGACGGTAGCCCGGCACTTCGCGCACGTTGACCGTGCCCACTTGCAGTTCGGCGACGAAGCGGCTGATGTAGTCGAGCCGGTTGGTGCACACGGCCGACGACAGGCCGTAGGCCGTGCCGTTCGAGATGTGAATCGCTTCTTCGATGTTGGTAAAGCGGATGATCGGTGAGACCGGGCCGAAGGTTTCTTCGCGCGCCACGGTCATGTCGGGCGTGACGCGGTCGAGCACGGTCGGTGAGTACAGCGCGCCGTCGCGCTGGTTGCCGACCAGCAATCGTGCGCCTTGCGCCACCGCTTCGTTCACGCGCGCTTCGAAGGAACGTGCGGCCGCTTCGTCGATCACGGTGCCCATTTCGAGCTTCGCATCGCTCGGGTCGCCGAAGCTCCAGGCGCGGGTCTTTTCAACGACCATTTCGGTGAAGCGTGTGGCCACCGCTTCGTGCACCAGCAGTCGTTTGACCGCTGTGCAGCGTTGCCCCGAATTCTTGTACGAACCCTGCACCGCGAGCGTCGAGGCTTCGTCGAGGTCGGCGTCGTCCATCACGATGATCGGGTCGTTGCCGCCGAGTTCGAGCACCATGCGGCGATACCCCGCCTTCGACGCGATGTACTTGCCGATCGCCACGCCACCGGTGAAAGTGACCAGACCGACGTGTTCGTTCGTGATCAGCTCGTCGGCGATCTCGCGCGGGTCCCCGGTCACGACCGACAGCATCTCGGGCGGCAGGCCGGCTTCGTACAGCAGGTCGGCGAACAGCAGCGCCGAGAGCGGCACTTTCTCCGACGGCTTGAGCACCATGCGGTTGTTGGTGGCGATGCTGGGCACGACCTTGTGTGCCACCTGGTTCATCGGGTGGTTGAAAGGCGTGATCGCGGTGATCACGCCGAGCAAGGGATCGCGCTGCGTGTAGACGCGGCGCTTCTTGCCGTGCGGCGTGAGGTCGCAGGAGAAGATCTGGCCGTCGTCCTTCAGGCACTCGTTGGCACCGAACACCAGCACGTCGGCCACGCGGCCGACTTCGTAGGTCGCGTCCTTCATCCCCAGGCCGGCCTCGGCGCTGATCAGGTTCGCGATCTGGCGCGTGCGCTCGCGCACCAGCGCAGCGGTCTTGTTCAGGATGTTGGCGCGCTCGAAGCGTGTGAGCCGCGGCTTGTAGGCGTGGGCGATCGCGAAGGCGCGCTGCACCTCTTCGAGCGTCGCTTTCGGCACGCTGCCGATGCACTGCTTCGTGAACGGGTTGAAGACCTCGATGCAGCGCTCGCCGGTTCGGTCGGTGCCGACCTTCTCGCCGGCGATCCGCATGCCATGGTTGAGGATCGAATCGCTCATTGCGCGTGGTTCAGGGCCAGATCGAAGGCGTCGAAGTTGCGCCAGCGGCGCTGCAGGTCCAGGCCGTTGATTCGGCGGTTCAGGATCAGCGGCACGCGTTGTTCCGAAACCCCGCCATGCGAGCGCAGCGGCGCGTCGAGCGCGCTCAGGTCGTGGCGCGAGGCCGCCGTACCGATCACGGTCGAACGCTCGGAGACCACGACCACGTCGCCGATGCGGTCAGCGGGCAGTTCGAAGTGCGCGGCGGCCGCGGCGCGGTCGCGCACCGACTCGATGCCACGCAGCGCGGCGATGCGCGCCACGAGTTCGGCCGCGTTCACGTCATTCGGCAGGTAGACGGTGGCGAAGGAGCCGAGCGCACCGTGGTGCACCACGTACGGGTCGGTGATCGGCAGGATCACGCGGGCCCGGCCGGCGCCGAGCCAGCCGTCGAGCACGTCCTGCAGGTAGATCACGTCGGGCTGCGCGTCCATGCGCGTCTTCGCGTTCATGCCGTGGTCGGCGGTCAGCGCGATCACGCAGCCCATCGCGTCGAGCTGGCCGAGGTACTTGTCCATCATCGCGTAGAACGCGTCGGCGCCTTCCGTGCCGGGCGCGTGCTTGTGCTGCACGTAGTCGGTGGTCGACAGGTACATCACGTCGGGTCGGCGCGCGTTGGCCATCAGCTTCACGCCGGCGGCGAACACGAATTCGGACAGTTCGGCGCTGTAGACCGAAGGCACGCCCATGCCCACCAGGTCGGGCACGCCGGTGATGCCGTTCTCGGCCTGCGTGGTCTCGTCCGCCTTCTCGGCCGAGAAGCAGATGCCTTTCATGCCGTGGCCGAGCAGCTTGCGCAGCTTGTCTTTAGCGGTGACGACCGCGACCGAGCGCCCCGAGTCGGCGAGGGCTGCCAGCAGCGTCGGCGCGCGCAGCCACTTCGGGTCGTTCATCATCACTTCGGTGTTGCTCGCCACGTCGAACAGGTAGTTGCCGCAGATGCCGTGCACCGAGGGCGGCGCGCCGGTCACGATCGACAGGTTGTTCGGGTTCGTGAAGCTCGGGATCACGCAGTCGGCCACCAGCACCGTGCCTTCGGCCAGCACGCGCTTGAGCCAGGGCGTGCGGCCGTGGGCCACGGCCTGGGCGATGTAGTCGGGCTCGCAACCGTCGACGCAGACCACGACGGTCGGGTGTGTCGGCAGGCGGTAGTTGCGCTGGTTGACGGTGATCATGGGTGGTGCCCTCAGGCTCGTTCGAGTGCGCGGGGTTTGGCGGCGGGTGCGGCCGCAACGGCCTGCGCCTGCTGGCGCAGGTTGTTCTTGATCGTGCGTTCCTTGCTTTCGATCACGTGGTCGAACATCGCCTTGCCGGCTGCGTCGGGGTCGCCTGAAGCGATCGCCTTGACGATGCCGCGGTGCTCTCCGGCCGAGATCGGCATCAGCCAGCCGTCGGCCAGGTTCAGGCGCCGGAACAGGCTCAGTTCCTTGATCAGCTTGCGGTAGATCGCGGTCAGCTTGCTGTTGCCGGCGAGTTCGACCAGGCGGTCGTGGAACTTCAGGTTCAGCAGGTGGTAGTGGTAGGTGTCCTTGGCCTTCACGGCCGCTTCCATCTGCTCGACCAGGCCGCGCACCTCCTTGAGTTGCGGGGCGGTGATGTGCTCGGCCAGGCGGCGGCCGACGAGCTCGTCCATCGCGGCGCGCAAGTCGAAGATCTCGACCGCTTCTTCGATCGGGATGTCGCGCACGAACACGCCGCGGTTCTTCTCGGTGCGCACCAGACCGGCTTCCTCGAGCATGCGGAAGGCCTCGCGCAGCGGCCCTCGCGACACGCCCAGGCGCGCCGCCAGCGCCATCTCGGTCAGCTTGGCGCCGGGGGCCAGTTCGCCGGAAAGAATCATGCGTTCGAGCTCGCCCTGCACCACGCTCGTCAGCGAGCTGGTCTGCAGCAGCGTGATGGTGGGGTGGGGCGCCACGGTAGCGGTCATGGGTGACGAGTAGATGACAGGGTTTGGAGATTGTCAACAGTTCTCAAGAAACAGTTGACGACATTTGCAAGACGCCCCTAGACTGAAGCCACTTCGTTGTGATGCCTGCCTCCCCATTTGGCACGCGCCTTGCAGCCGGCTCTTCATCCTTCCCCGCCGCCCCGGCGACCCTCACAGGAGATGTGCATGAATCGGGTTTCAGTCAAACCGCTGCTGGCCGTTCTGGCCTTGTTCGTCTCCTCTGCGGCCCTCGCGCAGAAGACCCAGCTCACCGTCTACACCGCGCTCGAGACCGACCAGCTGAAGGCCTACGAAGCGGGCTTCGTGAAAGACAACCCGACGATCGAGATCAAGTGGGTGCGTGACTCCACCGGCGTGATCACCGCCAAGCTGCTGGCCGAAAAGGCCAACCCGCAGGCCGACGTGGTGATGGGCGTGGCCGCCAGCAGCCTGGCGCTGCTCGACAAGCAGGGCATGCTCATTCCCTATGCGCCGCTGAACCTCGACGCGATCATGAGCCAGTACCGCGACAAGAAGAGCCCGCCGGCCTGGTTCGGCATGGACGTGTGGGGCGCGACCGTCTGCTTCAATACCGTCGAAGCGCAGAAGAAGGGCTTGCCGAAACCCGAAACGTGGAAGGACATGACCAAGCCCATCTACAAGGGCCAGATCGTCATGCCGAACCCGGCTTCGTCCGGCACCGGCTTCTTCGACGTGAGCGCCTGGCTCACGCTCTGGGGCGACGACAACGGCAAGGGCGGCGGCTGGAAGTTCATGGACGCACTGCACGAGAACATCGCCCAGTACACCCACTCCGGCTCCAAGCCCTGCAACATGGCGGCGACCGGCGAGTACGTGATGGGCATCTCGTTCGAGTACCGCGGCAACAGCAACAAGGCCAAGGGCGCACCGATCGACCTGGTGTTCCCGAAAGAGGGCCTGGGCTGGGACCTGGAGGCCTTCGCCATCCACGTCGGCACCAAGAAGCTCGACGCGGCGAAGAAGCTGGCCGACTGGGCCTCGAGCAAGGACGCGATGAAGTTGTACGGCAAGAACTTCGCGATCACCGCCGTGCCGGGCGTGGCCGAACCGCTCGCCAACGTGCCGGCCGACTACGAAAAGCGCCTGGTGAAGATGGACTTCGCGACCACCGCAGCGAACCGCGAGCGGGTGCTGGCCGAGTGGAACAAGCGCTACGACGCGAAGAGCGAAGTCAAGAAGTAAGGCCTGCCCACACCCATGGCTGAGTACCTGCGCCTGGAAGGCATCCGCAAGAACTTCGGTTCCTTCCAGGCGCTGCAAGACATTCACCTGGCCATCGAAAAGGGCGAGTTCGTCTGTTTTCTCGGGCCCTCGGGCTGCGGCAAGACCACGCTGCTGCGCATCATCGCGGGGCTTGAAACGCAGACCGCCGGCCGCATCGCGCAGGCCGGGCGCGACATCTCGGTGCTGCCGCCGGCCGAGCGCGACTACGGCATCGTGTTCCAGTCGTACGCGCTGTTTCCGAACCTGACGGTGGCCGACAACGTGGCCTACGGGCTCGTCAACCGCAAGCAGCCGCGCGCGCAGATCAGGCAGCGTGTCGACGAGCTGCTCAAGCTCGTCGGGCTGCCCGGCAGCGGGGCCAAGTTCCCGGCGCAGCTGTCAGGTGGGCAGCAGCAGCGCATCGCGCTCGCACGCGCCCTCGCCACATCGCCTGGGCTGCTGCTGCTCGACGAACCACTCTCGGCGCTCGACGCGCTCGAACGGGTGCGCCTGCGGCAGGAGATCCGTTCGCTGCAACGCAAGCTCGGCGTCACGACCATCATGGTCACGCACGACCAGGAAGAGGCGCTGTCGGTCGCCGACCGCATCGTCGTGATGAACCACGGCGTGATCGAGCAGGTCGGCACGCCGATGCAGGTCTACCGCGACCCGGCCACGCCTTTCGTTGCCGATTTCGTCGGCAAGATCAACGTGCTCTCGGGCCAGCTGCACCCGGGCCGGCAACTGCACATCGGGCAAGGCCGGTTCGCCTGCGAAGTCGACACCGAGAGCGCGCGCGACGTGAAGGTCTACCTGCGCCCCGAAGACGTGCTCGCGCGGCCGATCGTGCCGGGCGACTCGAACGTGTTCCATGGCGACATCGACAAGATCGAGTTCCTCGGCTCCTACTGCCACGTGAGCGTGCGCGCCGTCGAGATCGGGCCGCTGCCGGTCACGGTCTACCTGTCGCTCAACTTCCTGGCCGAGCAGGGGCTGGAAGTGGGCAGCCGTTTGCCGCTGCGCTTGTTGCCAGAGCGCATGCGCTTCTTCTGACTGTGCGGTGATGTCCGCCGTCTTGCCTTTGCCCGCCACCGCGCCGCTGCGCCAGCGTGCGCACTGGAGCGACCGCATTGCGCACGGGGCGTTGCTGCTGATCGTGCTGGCGCTGCTGGCTTTCCTGGCGTTTCCGCTCGCGGCGATCCTCGTCAAGTCGCTGCAGAACGCGGACGGCGCGTTCGTCGGGTTGCGCAACTTCACGAGTTACCTTGCGACGCCGGCGTTGCTGCAATCGCTGTGGAACAGCGTCTGGGTCTCGGCGGTCGTCACGCTGATCACCTTGCCGCTCGCCTTTGTCTTCGCCTATGCACTGAGCCGCAGCTGCATGCCGTTCAAGGGGCTGTTCCGCACCATCGCGCTGGTGCCGTTGCTGGCGCCTTCGCTGCTCTCTGCCCTGTCGCTGATCTACTGGTTCGGCAACCAGGGGCTGGCGCGCGGCTTCATCCAGGCCTTCGGGTTCGAAAACATCTACAGCGCGCCGGGCATCGTGGTCGCCGAGTGTTTCGCGGTGTTCCCGCACGCGCTGATGATCCTGATCACGGCGCTGTCGCTCGCCGACGCGCGCCTGTACGAGGCGGCCAACGCGCTCGGCACCTCCACAAGGCGCAAGTTCTTCACGATCACGCTGCCGGGTGCGAAATACGGTTTGATCTCGGCCGCGTTGGTCAGCTTCACGCTCGTGATGACCGACTTCGGCATCCCGAAGGTGATCGGCGGCAACTTCAACATGCTGGCCACCGACGTGTTCAAGCTGGTGATTGGCCAGCAGGACTTCCAGCGTGGCGCGGTCGTCGGCCTGCTGCTGCTCACGCCGGCGGTGCTGACCTTCGTGATCGACTGGCTGGTACAGCGCAAGCAGACTGCGATGCTGAGCGCTAGGGCAGTGCCCTACCGGCCGTCGCCTTCGCGCGGCTTCGATGCGCTGATGACGGCCTACGTGGTGCTGATCAGCGCGCTGATGCTCTTGATGATCGGCATGGCCGCCTTCGCGTCCTTCGCCAGCTTCTGGCCCTACAACCTGACGCCGACGCTGAAGCACTACACGATGGGTCTCGTCGATGCCGAGGTCGGCGACGCCTTCCTCAACAGCCTGAAGCTCGCGGCCGGCACCGCCTTCTTCGGCACCGTACTCGTGTTCACCGGCGCCTACATGCTCGAGAAGACCCGCGGCCTCGATTGGGCCCGCCCCATCGTGCGCCTGCTCGCGATGCTGCCGATGGCCGTGCCCGGCCTCGTGCTCGGCCTGGGCTACATCTTCTTCTTCAACCTGCCGGGCAATCCGCTGAGTGGCCTGTACCAGACGCTGCCGCTGCTGATCGTCTGCACCATCGTCCACTTCTACACGACTGGGCACCTCACGGCGGTGACGGCGCTGAAGGCGCTCGATACCGAGTTCGAGTCGGTCTCGGCGTCGCTGAAGGTGCCGTTCTACAAGACCTTCTGGCGCGTCACGCTGCCGATCTGCACGCCGACCCTGCTCGACATCGCACGCTACTTCTTCATCAACGCGATGACGACGATCTCGGCCGTGGTTTTCCTGTACTCGCCCGACACCAAGGTGGCGGCGATCGCGATCCTGAACCTAGACGAAGCGGGTGAAGCCGGCGCGGCGGCTGCTTGCGCGATGCTGATCACCGCCGGCTCCACGGTCGTGACGCTGCTCTTCATCGCGCTCGGCTGGTGGGTCGACAAGCGCACCCAGGCCTGGCGCAACACGAGCACACGATGAGCGAGACGCACCTTTGCATCGCGATCGTCCAGCAGCCGATGGCGTGGACAACGCCGGGAAACGTGGCGCACATCCTCGCCGCGCTCGCGCTGGCGGCGGAGCAGGGCGCGGGCATCGCGGTCTTCCCCGAACTGGCGCTGACCGGCTTTCACCGCGGCATCCGTGGTGAGGCGGTGCCGGCCACGGTCGACGCCGCGCTGCGGCAGGTTTGCGCGGCCTGCTGCGAACACGGCATCGCCTGTGCGCTGGGTGCGCCGACCTTCGCCGCCGACGGCGCCATCCTCAACAGCTACCTGCACATCGATGCGGCTGGCGAGATCGTCTCGTCGGTCAGCAAGAATGGCCTGACGCCGGCCGAGCTGACCTTCTTCACCGCCGGTACCGAGCGCCCGGTGATGCAGTTCGCCGGCCGCACCTGCACCACAGTGATGTGCCGCGAGATCGACGATCTCGACGCGATCGCCGTGAAATTGCAGGCCGATCCGGTCGATCTGGTCTTCTGGCCTTCGATGGTCGGCAACCCGCCAGGCACCGTCCACCCAACGCCCGAAGACACGGCCGACCTGGGCTACTTCAAGCGCTCGGCGGTTCTGGCTCAGCGCCTCGCCGCCTTCGTCGTGCAAAGCAACTGGCCGCAGGCGCTGAACACGCCGGAGTCCACGTACCTCGGCGAGAGCAAGGCCTACGCACCCGACGGCGAGATCCTGCTCACGCTGCCGCGCGACGAGGCCGGCGTCGGCGTGTTCACCCTCGGCGAGCGTGCGTTCCGCTGGACGCCGCTGCCGGCATGACATCCAAAAGATTCAGGAGACCTTCATGGACCGCGACGCCATCCTGCTGACCCCCGGGCCGCTCACGACCACGCTGCGCACCAAGCTCGCGATGCTGCGCGACTGGGGCTCGTGGGACGCCGACTTCAACCAGATGGTCGCCGAACTGCGGCGCCAGCTGCTCGCCATCGTGCACGGCGAGGAGACGCACACCGTCGTGCCCTTGCAGGGCAGCGGCACCTTTTCGGTCGAAGCGGCCGTGGCCACGGTCGTGCCGCGCGACGGCCACGTGCTCGTGCTCGACAACGGCGCCTACTGCAAACGCCTGGGCAAGCTCGCCACGCTGATGGGCCGGCGCACCACGGTGCTGGCGCGCCAGGAGGACGAAGCGGTGTCGCCCAAAGAACTCGACGCTGCCTTGCGTACCGACCCGAGCATCACCCACGTCGGTTTCATCCACTGCGAAACCGGCACCGGCGTGGCGAACCCGCTACAGGCGGTGAGCGACGTGTGCGCGCGCCACGGCAAGGGCTTGATCATCGATGCGATGAGCTCGTTCGCCGCGCTGCCGATCGACGCGCGCAGCGTGCACTTCGACGCGCTCGTCGCGGCCAGCGGCAAGTGCCTGGAAGGTGTGCCCGGCATGGGCTTCGTGTTCATCCGCAAGGCGGTGCTCGCCCACTGCGAGGGCAATTCGCACTCGCTGGCGATGGACCTGTTCGACCAGCACGCCTACATGGAAAAGACCGGCCAGTGGCGCTTCACGCCGCCGACGCACGTGGTGGCGGCGTTGAGCGAAGCGTTGAAGCAGTTCGTGGAAGAGGGCGGCCAGCCGGCGCGCCTGGCGCGTTACACGAAGAACTGCCGCACGCTGATCGACGGCATGACGGCGCTGGGCCTGAAGCCCTTTCTGCGGCCCGAGCTGCAAGCGCCGATCATCGTCACGTTCCACGCGCCGGCGCACCCGAACTACGACTTCAAGGCGTTCTACGCCGCCGCGAAAGCGCGCGGTTTCATCCTGTACCCGGGCAAACTCACGCTGGTGGAAACCTTCCGCGTCGGCTGCATCGGCGCGATCGGTTCGACCGAGATGCAGCAGGCGGTCAACGCGGTCGGCGAGGTCTTGCGCGAGATGGGCATCCCGACCGTGCGCTGAAGCAGAAGTACCCAAGGAGACGAGCGTGGCGAGCAAGCAGAAAGAACACCCGGCCCTCAAGGCCGTGCGCGAGAGTGGCACCGGCAAGGTCAAGGTCGCGGTGAGCGACATCGACGGCATCCTGCGTGGCAAGTACCTGCACATCGACAAGTTCCTCGGCGCCGCGGAGCCGCACCCCGGCGGCGGCTTCGGCTTCTGCGACGTGGTGTTCGGCTGGGACGCGAACGACAACTGCTACGACAACGCCACGCTGACGGGCTGGCAGCACGGCTTTCCCGACGCGCTGGCGCGGCTCGACCTGAACACCTACCGGCGTGTGCCCTGGGACGACAACGTGCCGTTCTTCCTCGGCGACTTCGTGAACATCGACGGCAGCCCGTCACCGATCTGCCCGCGCCAGACGCTCAAGCGGGTGTTGAAGCGCGCCGAGAAGATGGGCCTCGCGGCCATGTGCGGCATGGAGTTCGAGTGGTTCAACTTCGCCGAGACGCCTCAGAGCTGGGCCGCGAAGAAAGGCGTCGGCCCCGAGCCAATCACGCCCGGCATGTTCGGCTACTCGCTCTTGCGCATGAACCACAAGCGCGAGTACTTCAAAGCGCTGATGGACGAGATGCCGGCCTTCGGCGTGCCGATCGAAGGCCTGCACACCGAGACCGGGCCGGGTGTGTACGAAGTGGCCATCTCCTTCGGCGAAGCGCTCGAGCAGGCCGACCGCGCGATCCTTTTCAAGACCGGTGCGAAAGAGATCGGCGCGCGTTTCGGCGTGATGCCGAGTTTCATGGCCAAGTGGAGCCAGCAGTACCCGGGCTGCAGCGGGCACATCCACCAGAGCTTGAAAGAGGGGCCCGACGGCAAGACCAACCTGTTCTTCGACGCGAAGTCGCCGCGCAAGATGAGCAAGCTCTTCGAGAGTTATCTCGCCGGCCAGGTGGCCTGCCTGATGCAGATGGCGCCGATGTTCTGGCCCACGATCAACAGCTACAAGCGCCTCGTCGACGGTTTCTGGGCGCCGGTGAAACCGACCTGGGGCATGGACAACCGCACCGCGAGCTTCCGCGTGATCGCCGGCAGCCCGAAAGCCACACGGCTGGAGACGCGCTGCCCGGGTGCCGACGTGAACCCGTACCTCGCGATGGCCGCAGTGATCGCGGCCGGGCTCGATGGCGTCGAGAAGGGCCTGAAGCTGACGACACCGCCGATCACCGGCACCAACGGTGGAGCCGAGAACATCCCGCGCGCGCCGCGCACGCTGATCGAGACGACGCGTGTGTTCAAGGACTCCGACATCGCCCGCGACTGGTTCGGCGACGACTTCGTCGACCACTTCGCCGCTACCCGCGAATGGGAATGGCGCCAGTGGCTCGACGGCGTGACCGATTGGGAACTGAAGCGTTATTTCGAGATCATCTGATGATGCCCCTGTTTCGCACCCTTCGTCGCGGGCTGTTGCTGGCCGTGCTCGTGGCCGGCCAGGCGCATGCGGCCAACACCTTGCGCATCGCCAGCGCCTTCGACCCGCAGACCATGGACCCGCATGGCCTGGCGCTGCTGTACCACTCGCGCGTAGCCTGGCAGGTCTACGACTCGCTGATCAACCGCGACGAGAAGTTCCAGCTCGAACCGGCGCTCGCGCTGTCGTGGCAGGCCGTGTCACCGACCACGTGGCGCTTCAAGCTGCGGCCGGGCGTGACCTTCCACGACGGCGCGGCGTTCACCGCCGACGATGCGGTGTTCTCGATCGAGCGCGCGCTGGCGCCTCCTTCGCAGCGGTCTTTCCAGCTCAAGGGCGTGAAGGGCGCATCGAAGGTCGACGCGCTCACCTTCGACATCAACCTCGAAGCGCCCGACGCGGTGCTGCCCGAGAAGCTGCAAGGCCTGGGGATGATGAACAAGGCCTGGTGCATCAAGCACAAGGTCGAGTTGGCGCAGGACTTCAACGGCAAGCAGGAAACCTATGCGGTGCGCAACGCCAACGGCACCGGCCCGTTCGCGCTCGAACGTTTCGAGCCCGATGTGCGCACTGTCCTCAAGCGCAACCCCCGCTGGTGGGGCTGGAGCGAAAAGCGCTCGGGCAACGTCGACGAGGTGACGCTGGTGGCGATCCGCTCCGACGCCACGCGGCTGGCCGCGTTGGTGTCCGGCGAGATCGATCTCGTGCTCGACCCGCCCGTGCAAGACGTGGAGCGCCTGAAGCGCGAACCCGCGATCACGCTGCTGCAGACCACCGATCTCGGCCAGCAGTACCTCACCTTCGACCAGTCGCGCGACGAATTGCTCGACAGCGACGTCAAAGGCAAGAACCCGTTCAAGGACGTTCGTGTGCGCCGCGCCGTGTACCACGCGATCAACATGGACCTGATCGTGCAGAAGGTGCTGCGCGGGCTGGGCACGCCGACCGGCGCCTTCCTGTCGCCCAAGGTCGACGGGTCGCTGGCCGAGCTCGACAAGCGTTTGCCGTTCGACCCGGCGAGAGCCAAGGCGCTGTTGGCCGAGGCCGGCTACCCGAACGGCTTCTCGATCACGCTCGACTGCGTGAACGTGCCCTGGCGCGAGGCCGTGTGCCAGGCCATGACGGCGATGCTGACGCAGGTCGGCATCCGCACCAAGCTGCGCTCGTCGCCGACCAACCAGTTCTTTCCGAAGCTGAGTGCGGCCACGGCGAGTTTCATGGAATTCGGTTGGACGCCGAACCCCGACGCCTGGGCCTCGCTCAACGCGCTGTTCCGCACCTGGGACAAGTCGGGCCTGGGCACTTTCAACGCCGGCCGCTACAGCAACCCCAGGCTCGACACGCTGATCGACAACATGCGTGTCGAGCCCGACCTCACGCGCCGCCGTGCGATGGTCGGCGTGGCGCTGCGCATCGTCGGCGACGAACTGCCCTTCATTCCGCTGTACCGGCGCACGCTGACCTGGGCGATGGCCAAGAAGGTTCGCGCCGTGCAATGGCCCACCGACACCATCGAGCTGCGCTGGGTGCGCATGCAGTAGGCACCCCACATGACACGAACGACTCCGAGACACCCCGCATGAGCATCACCCGTTTTTCATTCCCGACCACGATCCACTTCGGCGCCGGCGCGGGCCGGCTCGCCGGCCCGCACCTGGCGGAACTCGGCCTGAAGCGCTCGCTGATCGTCACCGACAAGGGGCTGGCCGCGCTGCCGCTGATCGCCGCGTTGAAGGCCGATCTCGAAGCCGCGGGCCTCGCGGTCGCGGTCTACGGCGGCGTGTTCGGCAACCCGACCGGCAGCCAGGTCATGAACGGTGCAGCGGCCTACAAGGCGCACGAGGCCGACTGCGTGGTCGGCGTGGGCGGTGGCGCCGCGCTCGACGTGGCCAAGGTCGTGGGCCTGCTCGCCACCCACCCCGGCGACGTGATGGAGTACGTGTGGGACCACCCGCAGGTGCGGCCCATCGGTGCGTTGCCGTATTTCATCGCCTTGCCCACCACCTCGGGCACCGGCAGCGAAGTGGGGCGCAGCAGCGTTATCAGCGAAGAAGACACGCATGTGAAGCGGGTGATCTTCTCAGCGGCGATTCTGGCCAAGGTCGTGTTCGCCGACCCCGAACTCACGCTCGCGTTGCCGCCCGCCGTCACCGCCGCCACCGGCATGGACGCGCTCACGCACAACATCGAGAGTTACCTGTCGCCGGCCTACCACCCGCTCTGCGACGGCATCGCGCTCGAAGGTGTGCGCATCGGCGCGCGCGCCCTGCTCACGGCGGTGCGCGAGCCGGGCAACGTGCAGGCGCGGGCCGACATGATGATGAGCTCGATGATGGGCGCGATCGCGTTCCAGAAAGACCTGGGCGCGGTGCACTCGTGCGCGCACGCGCTTGGCACGGTCTGCGACCTGCATCACGGCCTGGCGAACGCGTTGATGATCGAGCCGGTGATGAACTTCAACCTGGAAGCAGTGCCGGCCAAGTTCGCCGAGCTGGCGCACGTGGTCGGCGTGCCGGTGGCGAGCGGTTTCGTGCCGTGGCTCGCGCACCTGAAACACCAGATCGGCATCGCGCCTTCGCTGGCGGCGGTGGGCGTGAAGCGCGAACACTTCGCGCGTCTCGTCGAGATCGCCACGAAAGACATGTGCCACCAGACCAACCCGCGGGCTTGCTCACCGGCCGACTTCGAGCGATTCTTCACCGAGGCTTTTTGAGATGGCCAAGCCATTGATCATCGGCATCTCGGCGCGCATCCATCACCCGGTCGGCCCGGTGCTCGACCTGGGCGGCGTGTACACGAAGACTTTGCACTACCTCGAGCAGTCGGTGGCGCACTGGGTGCTCGCCAAGGACGTGCTCGCCGTGATGATCCCCGCGATCGAAAGCGAAGGCCTGATCCAGCGCAGCGAGATGAGCCTGTCGTCGTATGCCGAGCACCTCGACGGCCTGGTGCTGCAGGGAGGCGCCGACATGGCGCCCGAGAGTTACGGCGAAACACCGCTCGACCCGGCCTGGGCCGGCGACCGCGTGCGCGACCGCTACGAGATCGACCTGTTCAACGCCTTTGTCGCGGCCGGCAAGCCGGTGCTCGGCATCTGCCGCGGCTGCCAGCTGATCAACGTGGCGCTCGGCGGCACACTGTTCCAGGACATTCCGACGCAGGTGACGCAGGCCGTCACGCACCGTGACACCGACCTCTACGAGCGTGCGCTGCACGACGTGAACCTGGTGCAGGGCACACGGCTGGCGAAGATGTACCCGGGGCTGCACCAGGCGAAGATCAACTCGATCCACCACCAGGCCGTGAAGGACCTGGGGCGTGACCTCGTCGTCGAAGCGCTCGGCGTGCCCGACGGCATCGTCGAAGCAATCCGCTGGCGCGGCCCGAGTTATGTGTTCGGCATGCAGTGGCACCCGGAATTCCTGGCGCTCGCCTCGCTCGACCAGACGCAGCTCGACGGCGCGCCGATCCTCGCCGACTTCCTGAACACCGCACGCGCTTGCCGCGTCGCCTGATCGCACAATCCGAACCGACACCATGCTGAAGATCCACAACCCTGCCACCGGTGCACTGATCACCGAAGTTCCCGAGGCCACGCGCGAGACGGTGGCTGCGAGTGCCGCGGCCGCGCGCGCCGCGCAACCGGCCTGGGCCGCGGCGCCCTTGGCTCACCGCATCGAGGTGATGCAGCGTTTCCGCGCCGCGCTCGCTGCGCAGGTCGAAACGCTCGCCGCAACGCTGACGGCCGAAGTCGGCAAACCGATCCGCCAGTCGCGCAACGAAATCAATGGCCTGCTCGCGCGCATCGATTTCTTCGTCGCCCAGGTCGAGGCCACGCTCGCGCCGCAGCAGGTCTTCGATGAAGGCGGCACGCGCGAAGTGATCGGGCTCGACCCGCTCGGCGTGGTGGCCAACATCTCGGCCTGGAACTACCCGTACTTCGTGGGTGGAAACGTGTTCGTGCCGGCCTTGCTGACCGGCAACGCGGTGCTCTACAAACCTTCGGAATTCTCGACGCTCACCGGTTTGCACATCGACCGGCTGCTGCGCGAAGCGGGGGTGCCGAAGGACGTGTTCATCACGCTGGTGGGGCGCGGCGAGGTCGGTGCGGCGCTGTTGGCGCAGAACGTCGACGGCGTGTATTTCACCGGCTCGCACGCCACCGGCGCGCGCATCGCGGCGGCCGTCGGCCCGCGTTTCATCAAGCTGCAGCTGGAGCTCGGCGGCAAGGACCCGACCTACGTGGCGGACGACGCCGACGTGAAGAGCGCCGCCGAATCGCTTGCCGACGGTGCGATGTACAACACGGGCCAGAGCTGCTGCTCGGTCGAGCGCATCTACGTGCACGAGCGTGTGCACGATGCCTTCGTCGCGGCCTTCGTCGAAACGGTGCAGGGTTTTCGGATCGGTGACCCGACCAGCGAAGACACCTACATCGGCGCGATCACGCGTGCCCCGCAGCTCGACATGCTCGAAGCGCAGGTGGCCGACGCGGTCTCGCGCGGTGCCACGCTGCGGGTCGGCGGCGCGCGCATCAAAGGTGCGGGCAACTGGTTCGAGCCGAGCGTGCTGACCGAGGTGAATCACACGATGGCACTGATGAAGGAAGAGAGCTTCGGCCCGGTCATCGGCGTCCAGAAGGTCAGCGGTGACGCAGAGGCGCTGGCGCTGATGAACGACACCCGCTACGGCCTCACGGCCGGCGTGTTCACGCGCGACGAGGCGCGCGCGAAGGCGATCCTCTCGAAGGTGAACGCCGGCACGGTGTACTGGAACTGCTGCGACCGCGTGAGCCCGCGCCTGCCGTGGTCGGGGCACGGCGATTCCGGCGTCGGTCTGACCTTGTCGACCTACGGCATAGAAGCCTTTACGCGTCCGCGCGCCTGGCACCTGCGCCAACCTGCATGACGGAAAAGCTCGCGCTGTTCGACCTCGACCACACGCTGCTCAGCGGCGACAGCGACGTGCTGTGGTGCGAGTTCCTGATGCAGCAGGGCGTGCTCGACCGCGCCGAGTTCGAGCCGCGCAACGCCGACATGGCACGGCGTTATGCCGACGCAAGCGTGTCGGTGCAGGACTTCTGCGACTTTTATGTGGGCACGCTGGCCGGGCGCTCGCCGGCAGCGTGGCAGCCGCTGTGCGATCAGTTCCTGCGCGAAGTGATCGCGCCGCGCATCCCGGCCGCTGCCCATGCGCTGGTCGACGAACACCGCCAACGAGGCCACACGCTCGTATTGACCACCGCGACCAACCGGGTCATCACCGGCATGACGGCGAAGTTCCTCGGCATCGAGAACCTGATCGCCACCGAGGTCGCACTCGAAGGCGGTGTGTGCACCGGCCGCACCAGCGGCACGCTGAACATGCGTGAAGGCAAGGTGACACGGCTGCGTGACTGGCTCGCCGACCGAAACCAGCCGTCCGCGTTGCTGGAGCAGGCCACGCTCTACAGTGATTCGAGCAACGACCTGCCACTGCTCGGGGCCGTCGGCGAGCCCGTGGCCGTGGACCCCGACGCGCGCCTGCTGGCCCACGCGCGCGCGGCGGGCTGGCAGGTGCTGAACCTGGCGCGCTGAAGCGCGTCAACGCTTCGAGCGCTCGGCCAGCGGCCGCAGCAGATCGGCCCACCACAAACCGATCATCCGGATGAACTCTGCGCTCGGCAGCCCATGACGCGCCGGGTGATCGGCCCGCACCTGGCTCCAGCCGCGGTGCATCACGGTCACGCGGCAGCCGTTCGCGCTCGGCTGGAACAACACTTCGACTTCGGTCGATTCGCCAGGCGCGAAATTCGAGAAGCGCCACGCGAACAGCAGCCGGTGCGGCGGGTCCCAGACCTCGGTGCGCCCCATCTCGATCACCACCTCGCCGGCCGGGCCGTCGAACGACTCGAAGACCCGTCCGCCGACGCCAGGTTCGAGGCAGACGATGCCTTGTTCGCCGCGCGCGTTGCGAAAGCGCGGGCCGCGCCGCCACCACAGGCCGATGTCTTGTGTGAAGGCTTCGAAGGCTTCGAGCGGGCTCACGGCCAGGCCGATCGTCACGCTGGCCTGATCGCCGGGCGTTGGGAGTGCACTCATTTTTTCGGCCGTGCAGCACGCTTTTCGGCGTGGCGCTTGAACGATTGCAACTGGTCGCCCCAGAACGCCTCGACTTCGTTCAGCCAATCGCGCAAGGACACGAAGGCTTCGGGTTGGAGGCTGTAGAGGCGCACCCGCGCGTCGTGTTCGACCTCGTCGTCCTTGATCAGCCCGCTCTTGCGCAGCACGCGCAGGTGGCGGCTCAAGGCCGCGGCGTTCATCTCCAGGGCATCGGCGAGTTCGCCGGCGCGGCGGGGTTGCACGCGCAGCAGGTCGATCACGGCGCGGCGTGTCGGGTCGGACAGCGCGGCCAGCGTGGTGTCGACGCTCGGGTCGGTCTTCACTTCGTCACTTCTGGCCGGGCTTGCGCAGGCGCTGAGTGAACCACCACAGGTGGCCTTCGGGGTCGAGCGCACCGTAGCTGCGGTCGGTCCAGTAGTCTTCGCCGTAGTCGTGCACGCTCGGCGGGTCGACGATCGTGGCGCCTGCCGCCTTCGCACGCGCGCAGTGGGCATCTACGTCGTCGACATAGACCATCAGGCCCTGCGTGTTGGCGCCGGCCAGCGACTTCGGGCTCCGGCGGTCGACGCCCCAGCGCGCGCCGGGGCCGACGTTTTCCGAGCCGACCATGATCACACCTTCGCCGTAGGCGAGTTCGCTGTGTTCGATGCGGCCGTCGTCGCCTTCGACCTTCAACCGCAGCTCGAAGCCGAAGCTGTCGCACAGCCAGTCGATCATCTTCGCGGCGTCCTGGTAGTACAGGCTGGAAGAGATGCGGGGCCAGTCCTTGGGGGTGTCTTTCATTCAGGTGCCTGCCTTTCATGGGGTGCTGCAATGTGCAAGCAATTTATCAATAGTTGACGAATGTGTCAACTATGTGGGTGTGCGCGCGGCCACGCTCGCCATGCCTACACTTGCAGCCTCATGCGCATCGAACAGATCAGACAACGCCTGCACGCCCAGGGTGCCGGGCCCGGCCACGCGTACCGTGTGCTGCGGTTGTGGTCGCAGGCCTTGCCGCAGGGCAGCGGCAAGCGCAAGCCCGAAGACTATCTGCCGCTGGCCGTGCGCAACGCATTGCCGGCGCTCGAAGCCGATCTGCTCGACCTGGCGAGGCTGCGTTCGCAGCATCCGGGCGAAGACGGTTCCGCGCGCCTCTTGGTCGGGCTGGCCGACGGTCAGACGGTGGAAAGCGTGCTGCTGCCGCGCAACGGCCTGTGCGTGTCGACGCAGGTGGGGTGTGCGGTCGGCTGCGTGTTCTGCATGACGGGGCAGGGCGGGCTGATCCGCCAGCTCGGCAGCGCCGAGATCGTGGCGCAGGTGGCGCTGGCGCGCACGCTGCGGCCGGTCACGAAGGTCGTTTTCATGGGCATGGGCGAGCCGGCGCACAACCTCGACAACGTGATGGACGCGATCGAGTTGCTCGGCACGGCCGGCAACATCGGCCACAAGAACTTGGTGTTCTCGACGGTCGGTGACCGGCGGGTGTTCGAGCGGCTGCCGCTCGGCGCGGTGAAGCCGGCGCTGGCGCTGTCACTGCATTCGACTAACGCCGAGCTGCGCGCGAAGCTGATGCCGCGCGCGCCGTGCATGGACCCGGCCGAACTGGTGGCGCTGGGTGAGATCTACGCCCGTGCCACCGGCTACCCGATCCAGTACCAGTGGACGCTGCTCGCCGGCATCAATGACGGCGACGACGAACTCGACGGCATCGTCAGGCTGCTCTCGGGCAAGTTTGCCATCCTGAACATGATCCCGTACAACAGCGTCGACGGGCTCGACTTCGCGCGCCCGTCGCCAGACAAGGCAGCGGCCATCGCACGTTCGTTGCACCGGCGCGGCATTCTCACCAAGCTGCGCCAGTCGGCCGGTCAGGACGTGGACGGCGGCTGCGGCCAGTTGCGCGCACGCGCGGCCGCGGGCATGCCGGCCGTGAAGAAGCCCGAGCCGCTCGCCTGGCTCGTGGCACAGTGACACCATCAGAGACATCACACGGAGCAATCTTCATGGCAATGGACGTGGTCGACTACGAAATCAAGGGCGCCGAAATGCAGTTCGTCGAGGTCGAACTCGACCCGGGCGAAGCGGCGGTGGGCGAAGCCGGCAGCATGATGTTCATGGACGCCGGCGTGCAGATGGACACGGTCTTCGGCGACGGTGCGCAAAGCGGCAGCGGTGGCGGCGGCCTGTTCGGCAAGCTGCTCGGCGCGGGCAAGCGGCTCGTCACCGGCGAGTCGCTGTTCACCACGGTCTACACCAACCAGACTTCGGGCAAGGCGCGCATCGCGTTCGCGGCGCCTTACCCGGGCAAGATCCTGCCGATGGACCTGCGCCAGCTCGGCGGCACCCTGATCTGCCAGAAAGACGCCTTCCTGTGCGCCGCGCGCGGTGTGTCGCTCGGCATCCACTTCCAGCAGAAACTCTCGGTCGGCTTCTTCGGCGGCGAAGGCTTCATCATGCAGAAGCTCGAAGGTGACGGCCTGGCCTTCGTGCATGCCGGCGGTACCGTGCTCAAGCGTGAGCTGCGGCCCGGGCAGACGCTGATGGTCGATACCGGTTGCATCGTCGCGCTCACGCCGACCGTGAACTTCGAGATCCAGTACGTCGGCAAGATCAAGACCGCGCTCTTCGGCGGCGAGGGCCTGTTCTTCGCCAAGGTCACCGGGCCCGGCACGGTGTGGCTGCAGAGCCTGCCGTTCTCGCGCCTGGCCTCGCGCGTGTTCGCGGCCGCACCGCAGCGTGGCGGCTCGCGCGAAGAGGGTTCGGTGCTCGGTGGCCTCGCAGTGGGCGGCCTGCTCGGCAGCGTGCTCGGCGGCGGTGACGATGACTGAGTGCCCGCGAACGAGGGCCGTCACGTGAAGCTGTTGCTCGATTCCTTCTGGCGCGCGGCGGCCTACTGCCTGCACCCGCGCGTGATCGCGCTGTCGGTCTTGCCGTTGGTGCTGATGGCCGGGCTGGCGTTCGGCGTGGGCTACTTTTTCTGGGAGCCCGCCGTGTCGGGCGTGCGCGAAGCGCTGGAGTCGTGGCAGCTCGTCGCCACTTTCATCGGCTGGCTCGAAGGACTGGGACTGTCGAACCTGAAATCGGTGCTGGCGCCGCTGATCGTGGTGTTCGTCAGCACGCCGGTGATCGTGGTGCTGTCGCTGCTGATGGTGGCCGCGCTGATGACCCCTTCGATGTTGAGCCTCGTCGGCGAACGCCGTTTCGCGCTGATGGAGCGCAAGCGCGGCGGCTCGTTCCTGGGCAGCCTGTTCGGTGCGTTGTGGGCCACCCTGGTGGCGATGGTCGCCTTGCTGGTGTCGATCCCCCTGTGGTTCGTGCCGCCGCTGGTGCTGATATTGCCGCCGCTGATCTGGGGCTGGTTGACCTACCGCGTGATGACCTACGACGTGCTCGCCGAACACGCCAGCCGCGACGAGCGCCGCGAGCTCGTCAAGCGCCACCGCGCCAGCCTGCTCGGCATGGGCGTGTTGACCGGCTACCTCGGTGCCGCGCCGTCGCTGGTGTGGGCCTCGGGCGCGCTCGTGGTCGTGTTCGCGCCGGTGCTGGTGCCGCTCGCGGTGTGGATCTACACCCTGGTGTTCGCGTTCTCGGCGCTCTGGTTCGCGCACTACGCACTCTCGGCGCTGCAGGCCCTGCGTGCCGAGCGTGATGGGGTGCAGGTCGTGCCATCGGCGCGCAACACATCGTCCGACGCCCTGCTGATCGAAGACGTGACCCCGCGCTCTCCACCGCCGGCCTTGCCGCCGCTCGCCCCTCCCTGAACCGACCCGCACCATGAACTTCGGCCTCATCATCATCGGCGACGAGATCCTCTCGGGCAAGCGCGCCGACAAGCACCTGCCCAAGGTGATCGAACTGCTCTCGGCGCGCGGCCTGGCGTTGTCGTGGGTGCGCTACGTAGGCGACGACCCGCAGCGCATCACCGCCGACCTGAAGTTCGCTTTCGACAGCGGCGACGTGGTGTTCTCGTGCGGCGGCATTGGCGCCACGCCCGACGACCACACGCGCCAGTGCGCCGCCGCCGCGCTCGGCCGTCCGCTGGCCCTGCACGCGCAAGCGCGCGACCTGATCTTCGAGCGCATGCGTGACACCGCCGCGGAGCAGGGCGTGCCCTTCGAGCCCGACCGCCATGACAACGTGCATCGGCTCAACATGGGCGTGTTCCCCGAGGGCGCAACGATCATCCCGAACCCGTACAACAAGATCGCCGGCTTTTCGGTCGGCGACGTTCACTTCGTGCCCGGCTTTCCGGTGATGGCCTGGCCGATGGTCGAGTGGGTGCTCGACCAGCGTTATGCCCACCTGCAAGGCCAAGGGGCGCAACGAGAAAAGTCGGTCATCGTGTTCGGCGCGATGGAAGCGACGCTCACGCCGCTGATGGAGGCCATCGAAGCGCGCTTCCCAGGTGTCAAGGTGTTCAGCCTGCCCAGCGTCGACCACCCCCAGTGGGGCCGCCACATCGAGCTTGGCGTGAAGGGCGAGGCCAGCTTGCTCGACGCCGCGTACGCTCATTTGCTGGCCGGGCTCGAAACCCACGGCGCCAAGTTGGGCCCCGAGTTGGTGCGCTAAGCCCTCGAGCGACGCTCTTCATTGGTGCTATTGTTTGCACCGGTTTGGGATGGCAACATGTCCCCGGGTTTCCCCCTTGCGCCAGCGGTGAGTCGGCGGCTAAGCGCGGTGTCGCGGCTTTTTCAGGCATGCTTTCTGCTACATTCCTGTGCGCATTTTTGGGCCTGACCGCAGGCCGTTCGATGCTGATCTCTCGTTTCCGCCCCACCTCAAACAAGCAAGTCCCACCAGGAGTTCCAGATGGCCAGCAAGTCCGTTGCCGACGTGATGAAGATGGTGAAAGAAAACGAAATCAAGTTCGTTGATTTCCGTTTCACCGATACCCGCGGCAAAGAGCAGCACGTCACCGTGCCCGTGTCTCACTTCGACGAAGACAAGTTCACCGCCGGCCACGCGTTCGACGGCTCGTCGATCGCGGGCTGGAAGGGCATCGAAGCTTCGGACATGCAGCTCATGCCCGATGCGAACACCGCCAACATCGACCCGTTCTTCGAAGAGCCGACGTTGATCCTGACTTGCGACGTGGTCGAGCCGGGTGACGGCAAGCCCTACGAGCGCGACCCGCGTTCGCTGGCCAAGCGCGCCGAGGCCTACATGAAAGCCTCGGGCCATGGTGACACCGCCTTCTTCGGCCCGGAACCCGAGTTCTTCGTGTTCGACAGCGTGCGCTGGGGCAACGACATGTCGGGCTGCTTCGCCGAGATCGACTCCGAAGAGGCGTCCTGGAACTCCAAGAAGGTGTATGAGCACGGCAACAGCGGCTACCGCCCGGCCGTGAAGGGTGGTTACTTCCCGACCCCGCCGATCGACTCGATGCAGGACATGCGCTCCGAGATGTGCCTGGTGCTCGAATCGCTGGGCATCCCCTGCGAAGTGCACCATCACGAAGTGGCGCAGGCGCAGATGGAAATCGGCACCCGCTTCAGCACGCTGATCCAGCGCGCCGACTGGGTTCAGCTGCAGAAGTACGTGATCCAGAACGTGGCCCACAGCTACGGCAAGACCGCGACCTTCATGCCCAAGCCCATCGTCGGCGACAACGGCTCGGGCATGCACGTGCACCAGTCGGTCTGGAAAGACGGCAAGAACCTGTTCGCCGGTGACGGCTATGCCGGCCTGAGCGAGTTCGCGCTGTACTACATCGGCGGCATCATCAAGCACGCTCGCGCGCTGAACGCCATCACCAACCCGGGCACGAACTCGTACAAGCGCCTGGTGCCGGGCTACGAAGCGCCGGTGAAGCTCGCTTACTCGGCGAAGAACCGCTCGGCCTCGATCCGCATCCCGTTCGTCGCGAACCCGAAGGGCCGCCGCGTCGAAGCGCGTTTCCCGGATCCGCTGATGAACCCGTACCTCGGCTTCTCGGCCATGCTGATGGCCGGCCTGGACGGTGTGGAGAACAAGATCCACCCGGGCGAGCCCGCCAGCAAGGACCTCTACCACCTGCCGCCGGAAGAAGACAAGCTGATCCCGACCGTGTGCCACAGCCTCGACCAGGCGCTCGAGTACCTCGACAAGGACCGCGCGTTCCTGACCAAGGGCGGCGTGTTCACCGACGCCTACATTGACGCCTACATCGACCTGAAGATGCAGGAAGTCACGCGTTTCCGCATGGCAACGCACCCGATCGAGTTCGAGATGTACTACACGCTGTAAGGTCGCCGTCGCAAGACGGGCCGGCAAGCGAACAAGGGACGGCTCAGGCCGTCCCTTTCACTTTGTGGGTGCTCTGTGCGATGCACCCGCAACGTGCGACACAATCCGGTCTGGCCTGTAGGCGGCGCGCACCTGCGCCGCGTTGCATCTGGGTGGAGAACAGTCGCATGAGCTTTTTGAATCGGGCGGGGCACAGGTGTTTAGCGGTTCTGGCGCTCGGCGCCGCGGCGCTCGCACCCGCCGCTGCGCAGACCGGCACGATGTACCGCTGCCCGGGCAACGACTACAACAACACGCTGACCGCCAAGGAGGCCAAGGACAAGGGCTGCAAGACCATCGACGGCGCGCCGATCACGATCATCCAGATCACGAAGCAGCGCCCCGCTGCGGCGGCTGCGCCCGGCGCGTCCGGCACCGCCGCCACGCGCATCGACCCGGCGGAGCAGCGCGCCCGAGACAACGATGCGCGCCGCATCCTCGAAGCCGAACTCAAGCGTGAAGAAGAGCGCCTGGCCGCCATGCGCACCGAGTACAACAACGGCGAGCCCGAGCGCCGCGGCGACGAGAAGAACAACCAGAAGTACCTCGATCGTGTGAGTGACATGAAGTCCGCGTTGGCGCGCAAGGAAAACGACATCGCGTCGATCAAGCGCGAGCTGGCCAAGCTGCCCTCGTGAGGCGCAAGCCTGACCCGGCGCCCGACAGCGCCCAGGAACCGACGCTCGCGTCGCCCTACGCGGCCTTCGACCACCTGGCGACCATGGTCGCGGTGGTCGGCACCGAAGGGCAGTGCATCTTCGCCAACGCGTCGTTCGAGAGCGTGCTCGGCCTGTCGCGCCGCAACGTGCAGCGCAGTTCGGTGTTCGACTGGTTCGTCGACGGAGCGCAGCTGCGCGACACCGTCGTCGCCGTCAGCCGGAACGAGTATTCGACCAGCCGCCTCGAAGCAATCTTGCGCCGCCCGGCCGGCAGTCCGGGCGAGCCGCTGCCGGTGCACGTGATCGTGAACCAGATGGACCAGTCGCCGCACGTCGTGGTCGAGCTGGTCGAGATCGAGCAGCAGACCCGGCAAGACCGCGAAGAGCGCGCGCTCGATCAGGCGCAGGTCACGAAGGAGCTGATCCGCAACCTGGCGCACGAAATCAAGAACCCGCTCGGTGGCATCCGCGGCGCGGCCCAGCTGCTGGAAATGGAAGTCGAATCGCGGGCGCTGACCGAATACACCCAGGTCATCATCAACGAGGCCGACCGGCTGCAGGGCCTGGTCGACCGCCTGCTGGCGCCGCACCGCAAGCCGCACGTGGTGAGCGACGTGAACATCCACGAGGTCTGCGAGCGGGTGCGGGCGCTGATCCTGGCCGAGTTCCCGCGCGGGCTCACGGTCGAGCGTGACTACGACACCTCGATCCCCGACTTCAGGGGTGACCGCGAGCAACTGATCCAGGCTGTGCTCAACATCGCTCACAACGCCGCGCAGGCGCTGGCCGAGCGCATCGCCGGCGGCGACGCGCGCATTCTGCTGCGCACCCGGATCGCCCGCCAGGTCACGCTGGGCAAGCAGCGCTACCGTCTGGCACTGGACTTGCATATTCAGGACAACGGCCCGGGCGTGCCCGAGTCCATACGGGATCGCATCTTCTACCCGCTGGTATCGGGGCGGGACGGCGGCTCCGGTCTCGGACTCACACTCGCGCAAACGTTCGTGCAGCAACACCTGGGCACGGTCGAATGCGAGAGTGAACCGGGCAAGACGATTTTCAAGATAGTGATTCCGCTACCCTAGTCAGCCGATTGCCACGAGCGGTCGCCTGGCGCCGGAGCGGGCCACGAATAAACGAACCGCGGGCACTGCATGAAACCCATCTGGATCGTTGACGACGACCAATCCATCCGCTTCGTGCTGGAGAAGGCGCTGACGCGCGAAGAGTTCACGGTGCGCAGCTTCACGAACACGCGCGACGTGCTCAAGGCGCTCGAAGACGACGAACCGCAGGTGCTCGTTTCCGACATCCGCATGCCCGGCGGTTCGGGCATCGACCTGCTCGGCAAGGTGCGCGAGAGCCACCCCGCGCTGCCGGTCATCATCATGACGGCGTATTCCGACCTCGACAGCGCTGTCAGCGCGTTCCAGGGCGGCGCTTTCGAGTACCTGCCCAAACCGTTCGATCTGCCCAAGGCGGTCGAGCTGATCCGCCGCGCGGTCGAAGAAAGCCTGCGCGAAGAAGTGCGCGACGAAAAGTCCGCGCAGATGCCCGAAATGCTTGGCCAGGCGCCGGCCATGCAGGACGTGTTCCGTGCCATCGGCCGCTTGAGCCAGAGCATCGTCACGGTGTTGATCACCGGCGAGTCGGGCTCGGGCAAGGAACTCGTGGCCAACGCGCTGCACAAGCACAGCCCGCGCGCCAGCGGCCCGTTCGTCGCGATCAACACCGCGGCGATCCCGAAAGACCTGCTCGAGTCCGAACTCTTCGGCCACGAGCGGGGCGCCTTCACCGGTGCGCAGACCACCCGACGCGGCCGCTTCGAGCAGGCCGATGGCGGGACGCTGTTCCTCGACGAGATCGGCGACATGCCGTTCGACCTGCAGACGCGTCTGCTGCGGGTTTTGTCCGACGGCCAGTACTACCGCGTCGGTGGCCACAACCCGATGCGCAGCAACGTGCGCGTGATCGCGGCGACCCACCAGAACCTGGAAGACCGGGTGCGGCTCGGGGCGTTTCGCGAAGACCTGTTCCACCGCCTGAACGTCATCCGCCTGCGCCTGCCGGCGCTGCGCGAGCGCAACGAAGACGTGCCGGCGCTGACCCGCTTCTTCCTGCAGAAGAGCGCCAAGGAGCTCGGCGTCGAGGCCAAGCGCATCACCGATGCGGCGCTGGCGCGGCTGACACGTTTCGACTTTCCCGGCAACGTGCGCCAGCTCGAGAACATCTGCCACTGGCTGACCGTGATGGCGCCGTCGCAGATGATCGAAGCGAAAGACCTGCCGCCCGAGCTGCAGACGCTGCCAGCCGCCGTGGTACCGCCAATGGTCGCATCTGTGCCCGTCGAGGCGGTGACGATGGCGGCGCCTGTGGCGCATGCGCCGAGCCCTGTCGCCAGCCCGGACGTGCCGGCGAGTGCCGTCGCACCCGCAGTGCACTGGCTCGCCGGCCTGGAGCAGGACGCCCGCACCTTGCTCCAGTCGGGTCAGCCTGAAGTGTGGGACACGCTGACGCGCAAGTTCGAAGCGCAGCTGATCCACACTGCGCTCGAGATCACCCGTGGCCGGCGCATCGAAGCCGCCCAGAAACTCGGCATCGGCCGCAACACGATCACACGCAAGATCCAGGAACTCGGCCTGGACGACTGAGAGGGGCCGCGCTGGCCCGAAACGTCAAAGGGCCAGCTCGACCCACACCGGCGCGTGGTCGCTCGGCCGTTCGTTCTTGCGTGTCGGCTTGTCGATCACGCACGACGTGACGCCGCCACGCAGCGCTTCGCTGACGAGGATGTGGTCGATGCGCAAGCCCTGGTTCTTGCGGAACGCAAGGTTGCGGTAGTCCCACCAACTCCAGCTCTTCGGCGGCTGCTCGAAGAGGCGGAAGGAGTCGTGCAGGCCGAGTGCGATCAGCCCCTTGAAATGCGCGCGTTCTTCCGGCGTGCACAGCACCTGGCCGGCCCACAGCACCGGGTCGTGCACGTCGCGGTCTTCGGGGGCGATGTTGTAGTCGCCCATCAGCACGAGCTTCGGGTGCGCCGCCATCTCGATGGCGAGCCATTCGCGCAGCGCCGTCAGCCAGCGCAGCTTGTAGACGAACTTGTCGCTCTCCACGTCCTGCCCGTTCGGGATGTAGGCGCCGATCACGCGCACTCCATCGACGGTGCCGGCGATGACGCGCGCCTGCGGGTCATCGAGACCAGGGATGTTCTTCACCACATCGGTGGCGGCCGTGCGCGAGAGCAGCGCCACGCCGTTGTAGGTCTTCTGCCCGAACCACTGCAGCTGGTAGCCCGTGGCGGCGAGCGCAGCGTGCGGAAACTTGTCGTCGGTGAGCTTGGTTTCCTGCAGGCACAGCACGTCGGGCTGGTGCAGCGCGAGCCAGTCGATAAGCTGTGGCAGGCGCACCGCCAGCGAGTTCACGTTCCAGGTGGCGAGTTTCATCGGTCGTCCGTGGCAGGCAGTGCGGCGTGCGGGTTCAGCCGGCACTCGAATACTTCACCGAGCAACCATAGGCCTGCGTTGTGGCGCGGCTCACGGGCTTGCCTGCCATGGCTTCGCCGAGCGCCTGCGTCACGTAGTTGGTGGCGGTCTTGATGTCGGCCGGGTTCGCGGTCGGCTTGCTGTCGATCGCGCCGGCATAGACCAGCTTGCCTTGCGGATCGATGATGTACAGGTGTGGCGTGGTGCGTGCACCGTAGGCCCGGCCGACCTTCGAGTCGGAATCCATCAGCGTCGCGGTGGGCGCGCCGCTTTTGGACTTCATCCAGCCTTGCAGCTCGGC
This sequence comes from Burkholderiaceae bacterium, assembly GCA_040080605.1. GTDB lineage: Bacteria > Pseudomonadota > Gammaproteobacteria > Burkholderiales > Burkholderiaceae_C > LMDS01. The sequence goes on along the minus strand of JBEBIB010000006.1, from coordinate 141,362 downwards.
CGGCTGCATGTAGTCGCCGGCGTCTTTCGCGGTGGTGTTGATCGAGAGCCAGACCGCGCCCTTGGCGGTGGCCTCTTTCTGCGTCGCCGGCATGTTGCCGCTGTCGTAGTGCTTCTGCACGAAGGGGCAGCCGGGGTTGGTCCATTCGAGCACCACGTACTTGCCCTTGAAGTCGGCCAGTGTCACGGTCTTGCCGGACGTGTCGGTGGCGGTGAACGCGGGTGCCGGCTGGCCGACCGTGGCCAGCGCCATGCAGGCGCCGGTGCCGAGAAGCGCGGCGCCGAACGCCAGGCTCGAGATGAAACGGTTCATGATCGTTCTCCTTCAGTCAGACGGGTGCAAGGGCGGGACGCGGGGCGCCAGTTTGCATGGCGGCGAGGCCTTGCCGCAAGGCGCTGGCGCGAAGTATCTCTGGCAGCAGGGTCGGTGGACTCGTGCCCGTGCCATAGAGCGCGTACACCGGCACGCCGCTGCGCCCGAGGCGGGTCAGTTCCTGCGTGATGGCGGCGTCGCGGCGGGTCCAGTCGGCGCGCAGCAGCAGCACGTTGCGCGCGGTGAAGTCGGCGAGCACGCCAGCGTCGGCGAGTGCGTTGCGCTTGTTGTACTGGCAGGTCACGCACCAGGCGGCGGTGAAGTCGACGAAGACAGGCCGGCCCTGCGCGCGGGCGCGGGTCACCGCCTCGGCCGACCAGGGCTGCCACGCCGCAGCCGGGGCCGCGACCGAAGAGACCGATGCTGCCGGAGCCGGGTCGCGCAGCGCCGGCCAGGCCCAGGCGAGCGTGGCCACCCACAGCACGCCAGCCAGCACGGTGCCGACGCCACGGCCGCGGCCACCGATGCCGGCCATGCCGACGACCCAGCCGACGAGCGCGGTCGCGAGCAACACGGCCAGCACGCCCACGGCGCCGTCGATGCCGACCTGCTGGCCCAGCACCCACACCAGCCACAGCACGGTGGCGAACATCGGGAAGGCCATCGCCACCTTGAGGCGTTGCATCCACGCACCCGGGCGTGGCAGGTGGCGCGCGATGCCGGGCGAGAGCGCGATGGCGAGGTAGGGCAGGGCCATGCCGAGGCCGAGCGTGGCGAACACGAGCAGCGCCTGCGCGGCGGGCAAGGTCAGCGCGCTGCCGAGCGCCACGCCCATGAACGGGCCGGTGCACGGTGAGGCCACGGCGACCGCGAGTGCGCCCGTCAGCGCGTGGTCCGCCAGCGGATGCCGGGCGCGTGCCGCTGCCAGGTTGCCCGGCAGGCCGCCGCGCAATTCGAACAACCCGGCCAGGTTCAGGCCGATCAGCGTGAACAGCAGTGCGAGTGCGGCCACGAACAGCGGCGACTGCAGCTGAAAACCCCAGCCGAGTTGTTCGCCCCCCGCGCGCAGCACGAGCAGCAGGGCGGCCAGCGCGACGAACGACACCAGCACGCCGGCCGTGTAGGCCAGCCCGGCCGCCACGCGCGCGCGGCGGCGTTGGCCGGGTTGGGCGAAGCTCAGCAGCTTCAGCGACAGGACAGGGAAGACGCAGGGCATCAGGTTCAGCAGCAGCCCGCCGAGCAAGGCCAGGCCGAGCGTGGCCAGCAGCGGTGTGGAGACTTCGGCTGGCAGTGGCGCCGGGTTCGTGCTGCTCGGTGCGCTAGCCGGCGCGCCATCCGGCCACGGCCCCTTGATGTCCATGCGCAGCTGGATGCCCGTGGCCGCCCCTGCCACCAGCACCGCCTGCATCTGCGACGGGCTCTCGCTGCGCTGCGCCGACAGCGGCACGCGTGCCGACCATGTGTTGCCGTTCCAGGCCTGCTGAATGGGGGCAGCCGGTTCGATCACGCCGCCGGTTTCGGGGAAGAAGACGAACGACTTGCCCTGATCGGCCGCGGCCAACCCGTTCACAGCGATCACCAGCGCCTGGCCTTCGACTCGGCCGGTGGCGACTGCATCGCCCGCCGGCCGCGGCACCCGTGCCTGCGCTGCGGCGAACGCGGCTTCATGCACGCCCGTTGCAGTAGCGCTCGGCAGCGTCAGCATGAACTCGCCCGACTCCGGGATGCACACTTCGCGGCAGACCAGCCAGTCGGCGCGAAGCTTCACGGCCAGCGCAGACGCCGAAAAGTCGCCCGACACGGTGACCGGTACCGGCAGCAGCAGCGTGTCCTCGTAGCCGTAGTTCATCAACGGGCCGAGCTTGAGCTGCTTCGGTGTCGGCCAGCTGATCTCGCCCGCCTGCACGCCGGCCGGCAACTGCCAGCTCACGGTGGTCGGCAGGCCCGAATCGCCGGCGTTCTTCCAGTAGGTGTGCCAGTGCGGCGCGTGCTGCAGCGACAGGCCGAACCACACCGGCTTGCCGGGGCCGACACCCTGCGGCGCGTGCGCCAGCAACTCGGCACGCATGTGCGGCGTGGTGACGACTGCTGTCTGACCTGCGGCCAGGAGCGGCAGGCACAGCAGCAACGCCGCGGCAGGGCCCCGAAGACTCAACACAGCGTCACTCCGTCCTCGGTTCGCATCTTTGTTGCGCTCGGCGTTCAGCGCGCGGCCGGCACGTCCAGCACGCCACGCTCGATCTGGTCACGTTCCAGCGACTCGAACAGCGCCTTGAAGTTCCCCTCGCCGAAGCCGTCGTCGCCCTTGCGCTGGATGAACTCGAAGAACACCGGGCCGAGCATCGTGCCCGAGAAGATCTGCAGCAGCAGCCGGTTGTGGCCGCCTGCCGTGCTGCCGTCGAGCAGGATGCCGCGTGCCTGCAGCTCTGCCGGGTTCTCGCCGTGGCCGGGCAGGCGTTCTTCGAGCATGCGGTAGTAGGTGGCGGGCGGGGCCTTCATCAGCGGCACGCCGGCCGCGCGCAGGCTGTCCACGCTCTTGAGCAGGTCGTCGCTGAACAGCGCGATGTGCTGGATGCCTTCGCCGTTGAAGGCCATCAAATATTCTTCGATCTGGCCGGCACCGCGCGACGATTCCTCGTTCAGCGGAATCCGGATCTTGCCATCGGGCGCCGTCATCGCCTTCGATGTGAGGCCTGTGTATTCGCCCTTGATGTCGAAGTAGCGGATCTCGCGGAAGTTGAACAGGCGCTCGTAGAAGCTCGCCCAGTACGCCATGCGGCCGCGGTAGACGTTGTGCGTCAGGTGGTCGATCAGAGTCAGGCCGTGGCCGACCGGGTGGTGGTCCACGCCCTCGATGAACTCGAAGTCGATGTCGTAGATCGCCTTGCCTTCTTCGAAGCGGTCGATCAAGTAGAGCGGGGCGCCGCCGATGCCCTTGATGGCGGGCAGGCGCAACTCCATCGGGCCGGTGTTCATCTCGACCGGCTGGGCGCCGCGCGACAGCGCCAGTTCATAGGCCTTGTGCGAGTCCTTGACCCGGAAGGCCAGCCCGCAGGCCGAGGGGCCGTGTTCGGCGGCGAAAAAACCCGCCGGGCTGCGCGGCTCGCGGTTGACGATGAAGTTGATCTCGCCCTGGCGGTACAGCACCACGTCTTTCGAGCGGTGGCGCGCCACGAGCGTGAAGCCGAGCTGCTCGAACACCGGCTCCAGGGTGTTCGGCACGGGTGAGGCGAACTCGACGAACTCGAAGCCCATCAAGCCCATCGGGTTCTCGAAAAGATCAGCCATGAAGAGGCTCCTCAATGTGGTCGAAGACGAAGTTTGCCGGATGTGCCGGCGGCCGGCCCGGGCTCAGATGTGCAGCCAGGCCAGCACGCCCAGCACGAGGCCGATCGCACTCAGGCCGAACACGCCCTTTTCCAGGCCCTTGCTCTTGGTCAGCAGCGCGATGGCCGCCATCGCGATCGCAATCTGCAGCGCCGTCGTGGCCTGGGCCCAGCGATGGTGCTGATGCATCTTCTCTGCACTCTGCTTGTCGAAAGCCGTCGACTCGGCTTCGAGCTTTTCGGCCGCCAGCTTGATCTCGGCCTTCTCGGTCTTATAGCGTTTGATCTCGTCCAGGTAGAAGGTCTTGCGCGCTTCGGGTGCAAGTTCGATCGCCAGCTCCGAGAGGTTCTGCTTGCTGCTCTTCGCCTGGTAGTAGTTCCACTGGTTCGAGGCCTCGGTCTTGCGGATCGCTGCGTCGTTCTTCAGCAGGCCGGCATCGGCCTGGGTGGCGCCGCCCATGTACGAGAACATCGCGCCGACGGTGGCCAGCACGGCGGTGATGACCGCCAGCTGGCCCGCCGTGCCACCGGGTTCGTGCTGTGCAGCGTGTTCGAGTTCGTGGTCGTGCGGACCGTGTACGTGAAAGCCGTCTGCGGACATGTCAGTCTCCTCGATTTTTGTTGTAGTGGGTGAAGCTGTAGTGCAGGCCTTCCGGCGTGCGGTGGTCTTCGCGGGAGATCTGTTCGAACCGTGTGCGGTCCCATTCCGGGAAAAACGCATCGCCGTCGAAGTCGGCATCGATCTCGGTCAAGGCGAGTTCGTCGGCGAGCGGCAGGGCTTGCGCATAGATCTGCGCGCCACCGATCACGAACACCTTCGGCTCGCTCGCCACGTCGGCCAGGGCATCGGCCAGCGACGTAGCGGCTTCGGCGCCCGCTGCCTGCCACGCCGCGTTGCGCGTGATGACGATGTTGCGCCGCTGCGGCAGCGGCCGGCCGATCGAGTCCCAGGTCTTGCGGCCCATGATCACCGGATGGCCAAGCGTGAGCTTCTTGAAGCGTGGCAGGTCACCGGGCAGGTGTACGAGCAACTGGTTGTTCTTGCCGATCGCGCCGTTGCGGGCGACAGCGGCGATGAGGCACAGGGCAGGGCGGTTCATGGCCACGATTGTGGCAGCGGTGCTGTGTGCGGCGTCAGCCGAGCGCGGCCGCCTCTTTGCCACGTGCGAAGTGCTGCTGCATCAGCTGCAGCGCCCGCGGCCCGTTGCGCGCCTTCAGCGCGGCCATGATCTGGCGGTGCTCCTTCAGCGAGGCTTCGAGCCGGCCCTGCTTGAAGAGCGAATGGTGGCGGTTCAGCTTCATCACCTTGCGCAGGTCGGCCACCAGCTGCAAACGCCAGCGGCTGTCGGCGATCTCGAGCAGGCGCATGTGGAAACGTTCATTGGCGGCGAAGAAGCGGTCGCGGTCCGTCACGCTCGCCTCGAGCTTCTGGTGCAGCGTGTCGAGCTCGGAAAGTTGTGCGTCGGTGGCGTTGATGGCGACGACGACCGCAGCGTCGCTTTCCAGCAGCGCGAGCAGGTGGTAGACCTCGGCCAGGTCACGTTCCGAGACCTCGGTGACGTAGGCGCCACGCCGCAGCTTCATCGTCACCAGCCCTTCGGAGGCCAGCACCTTCAGCGCTTCTCGCAGCGGCGTGCGGCTGATGCCGAACTCGGCCGTGAGCAGTTGTTCGTCGATCCAGCTGCCTGGCGCCAGGCTGTGCGACATGATCCGCGTGCGCAGCTGCTCGGCCACCTGCTCGTACAGCGCACCTTGCGGCAGGCGTGCCGCTGCAGCGCCGCGCGGGACGACGAGGGGTGCGGCGGTCGGTGCTCTGGGTGCGGCCATCGGGCGGGTCGGTACCTTGTCGGTGGTGATGCAAGCTCGGCGAAAGCCAGTGGCCGGACAATGCATCTGAAGATATAATTCAATTTTGCATTATGGCTGAGACCGACCTTGTCGTCCAGCCCAGAAGCGCTCGAACCAATTGACGCGGTGCCGCCGATGCGCGCATCCTCACAGGCCCGAAAGGGGCACCATGGCTGACGAACCTCTGCTCAACTCCGAATCGCTTTCTGCCTGGCAGAAGGCGGCCGCCAAGTCGGCGCCCGGCGCCGACGTGAACGCGCTGAACTGGGTCACGCCAGAAGGCATCGCGGTCAAGCCGCTGTACACGGCGGCCGACCTGAACGGCCTGCAATACACCGACACCTTGCCCGGCTTCGCGCCGTTCCTGCGCGGCCCGCAAGCCACGATGTACGCGGTGCGGCCGTGGACGATCCGCCAGTACGCCGGCTTCTCCACCGCCGAAGCTTCGAACGACTTCTACCGCAAGGCGCTGGCCGCCGGCGCGCAGGGCGTGAGCGTGGCCTTCGACCTGGCCACCCACCGCGGCTACGACAGCGACCACCCGCGCGTGACCGGCGACGTGGGCAAGGCCGGTGTGGCGATCGACAGCGTCGAAGACATGAAGATCCTGTTCGGCGGCATCCCGCTCGACAAGGTGAGCGTGAGCATGACGATGAACGGCGCCGTGCTGCCGGTGCTCGCGGGATACGTGGTGGCGGCCGAAGAGCAGGGCGTGTCGCAGGACAAACTCTCGGGGACGATCCAGAACGACATCCTCAAGGAGTTCATGGTTCGCAACACCTACATCTTCCCGCCCGAGCCGAGCATGCGCGCCATCGGCGACATCATCGAGTACACGGCGAAGAACATGCCGAAGTTCAACTCGATCTCGATCTCGGGTTACCACATGCAGGAAGCCGGCGCGAACCAGGCGCTCGAGCTCGCCTTCACCCTGGCCGATGGGCGCGAGTACGTGAAGGCGGCGCTCTCGAAGGGGCTCGACGTGGACGAGTTCGCCGGGCGGCTTTCGTTCTTCTGGGCCATCGGCATGAACTTCTACCTCGAAGTGGCCAAGATGCGCGCGGCGCGGCTGCTGTGGTGGAAGATCATGAAAGGCTTCGACGCGAAGAACCCGAAGAGCCTGATGCTGCGCACCCACTGCCAGACCTCCGGCTGGTCGCTGACCGAGCAGGACCCTTATAACAACGTCGTGCGCACCACGATCGAAGCGATGGCGGCCGTGTTCGGCGGCACGCAGTCGCTGCACACCAACGCGCTCGATGAAGCGATCGCGCTGCCCACCGAGTTCAGCGCGCGCATCGCCCGCAACACGCAGCTCATCATCCAGGAAGAGACCCACATCACGAACGTAGTCGACCCCTGGGCCGGCAGCTACATGATGGAAAAGCTGACGCAGGACATGGCCGACAAGGCCTGGTCGATCATCGAAGAGGTCGATGCGTTGGGTGGCATGGTGAAGGCCGTCGACAGCGGCTGGGCCAAGCTGAAGATCGAAGCGAGCGCGGCCGAGAAGCAGGCGCGCATCGATTCGGGCAAGGACGTGATCGTCGGCGTCAACAAGTACAAACTCGGCACCGAGGCTGCGATCGACACGCTGGACATCGACAACGTGATGGTGCGTGAGAACCAGGTGGCGCGGCTGAAAGCGCTGCGCGCGAAGCGCGACATGACGGCCACGCAGGCGGCGCTCGACGCGCTGACGGCCTGCGCCGAGAGCGGCAAGGGCAACCTGCTCGACCTGAGCATCAAGGCCGTGCGCCTGCGCGCGACCGTTGGCGAAGTTTCCGACGCACTCGAAAAGGTCTGGGGGCGCCACCGCGCCGATACACAAAAGGTGACCGGTGTGTACGCAGCAGCCTATGACAGCGCCGAGGGATGGGACAAGCTCAAGGGCGAAATCGACGCGTTCGCCGAAGCGCAGGGCCGCCGCCCGCGCGTGATGATCGCCAAGCTCGGGCAGGACGGACACGATCGCGGCGCCAAGGTGGTGGCCACCGCGTTCGCCGACCTCGGCTTCGACGTCGACATGGGGCCGCTGTTTCAAACGGCCGAAGAGTGTGCGCGCCAGGCGATCGAGAACGACGTGCATGCTGTCGGCGTGAGCACGCTCGCGGCCGGCCACAAGACCTTGGTGCCGGCGATCATCGAATCGCTGAAAGCGCAGGGCGCCGACGACATCATCGTGTTCGTGGGCGGCGTGATCCCGCGCCAGGACTACGACATGTTGTATGCCGCCGGCGTGAAAGGCATCTACGGGCCGGGCACGCCCATTCCGGCGAGCGCGAAAGACGTGCTCGAACAGATCAAGGCCAGCGTCGCCAAGGCTTGAGCGCGCAGTGACCTTGACCACCGTCGATCAGGTTCTGGCGGACGGCGTGCGGCGCGGCGAGCGGCGCGCGCTGGCCAAGGCCATCACGTTGCTGGAGTCGACCCGTGCCGACCACCGGGCGCGGGCCGATGCCTTGCTGAACACGCTGCTGCCCCACACCGGCAAGGCGATGCGCCTGGGCATCTCGGGTGTGCCCGGTGTGGGCAAGTCGACCTTCATCGAAGTGCTCGGTCTGGCGTTGATCAAGGCCGGCCATCGCGTCGCGGTGCTGGCCATCGACCCGTCGTCCAGCCTGTCGGGTGGATCGATCCTCGGCGACAAGACGCGCATGGAAATGCTGTCGGTCAACGAGGCGGCTTACATCCGCCCCAGCCCCGCGTCGGGCACGCTCGGCGGCGTGGCCGAGAAAACGCGCGAGGCGATGCTGGTTTGTGAGGCCGCTGGCTACGACGTGGTGATCGTCGAAACGGTGGGTGTCGGCCAGAGCGAAACCGCGGTCGCCAGCATGACCGACATGTTCGTGCTGCTGCAGCTGCCCAATGCCGGTGACGACCTGCAGGCGATCAAGAAGGGCGTGATGGAACTGGCCGATCTGGTCGTCATCAACAAGGCCGACATCGATCCCGACGCTGCCTCGCGAGCGGAGGCCTACATCAAGAGTTCTTTGCGGCTCTTCGGCGGTCACGGTGACGACGTCCACTGGTCGCCGCGTGTGATGCGGCTCAGTGCGCTGAAGAGCCAAGGTATCGACACCTTCTGGAACTTCGTCGAAGAATTCCACTGCAAGCGCCACGCCACCGGTGAGTTCGACACGCGCCGCAAGCGGCAGGCGCTGGCCTGGATGTGGGACATCGTGCACGCCCGCCTGAATGCCGACTTCCGCCAGCACCCGGCCGTGCGCAACGCGTTGCCGCAGACCGTGCGCGACGTGACCGAAGCACGCGTCGCGCCGTCGTCGGCCGCACGCACACTGCTGAATCTTTTCGAGAATCCAACGAGGTAACCCGACTATGCACGACATCATCCAGCAGCTCGAAGCCAAGCGCGCCAAGGCGCGTTTGGGCGGCGGCGAAAAGCGCATTGCCGCGCAGCACGGCAAGGGCAAGCTCACGGCGCGCGAGCGCCTCGATCTGCTGCTCGACGAAGGCACCTTCGAAGAGTGGGACATGTTCGTCGAGCACCGCAACCACGACTTCGGCATGCAGGACAACCGCCCGCCCGGCGACGGCGTGGTCACCGGCTACGGCATGATCAACGGCCGCCTCGTGTTCGTCTTCAGCCAGGACTTCACCGTGTTCGGCGGTGCATTGAGCGAAGCCCACGCCGAGAAGATCTGCAAGGTGATGGACCAGGCAATGAAGGTCGGCGCGCCGGTGATCGGCCTGAACGACTCAGGTGGCGCGCGCATCCAGGAAGGCGTGGCCTCGCTCGGTGGTTATGCCGAGGTGTTCCAGCGCAACGTGATGGCCTCGGGCGTGGTGCCTCAGATCAGCATGATCATGGGCCCGTGCGCCGGCGGCGCGGTGTATTCACCCGCGATGACCGACTTCATCTTCATGGTGAAAGACAGCTCCTACATGTTCGTCACCGGCCCCGAGGTGGTGAAGACCGTGACGCACGAAGAAGTGACGGCCGAAGACCTGGGCGGCGCCTCGGCGCACACGACCAAGAGCGGTGTCGCCGACCTGGCCTTCGACAACGACGTGGACGCGCTGGCGATGCTGCGCCGCTTCTTCAACTACCTGCCGCTGAACAACCGCGAGAAGGCGCCCGTGCGGCCGAGCAGCGACCCGGCCGACCGCAGCGACCTGTCGCTCGACACGCTGGTGCCCGACAACCCGAACAAGCCCTACGACATGAAGGAGCTGATCGTGAAGACCGTCGACGACGGCGACTTCTTCGAGTTGCAACCCGACTACGCCAAGAACATCGTCATCGGCTTCGGCCGCATGGATGGACAGGCGGTCGGCATCGTCGCCAACCAGCCGCTGGTGCTGGCGGGTTGCCTCGACATCAAGAGCAGCATCAAGGCGGCGCGCTTCGTGCGCTTCTGCGACGCGTTCAATATCCCGGTGCTCACGTTTGTGGACGTACCCGGCTTCATGCCCGGCACTGCGCAGGAGTACGGCGGCATCATCAAGCACGGTGCGAAGCTGCTCTATGCCTACGCCGAATGCACGGTGCCGAAGATCACCGTGATCACGCGCAAGGCCTACGGCGGTGCCTATGACGTGATGAGCTCCAAGCACCTGCGTGGCGACGTGAACTTCGCGTGGCCGAACGCCGAGATCGCGGTGATGGGCGCGAAAGGCGCGGTCGAGATCATCTTCCGCGAAGAGAAAGGCGACCCAGTGAAGCTGGCCGCGCGCGAAGCCGAATACAAGGCGAAGTTCGCGAACCCCTTCGTCGCCAGCGCGCGCGGTTACATCGATGACGTGATCCAGCCGCACGAAACCCGCAAGCGCATCTGCCGCTCGCTGGTGATGCTGCGCGACAAGAAGGTCGACGACCCGTGGCGCAAGCACGGCAACATTCCCCTTTGAGCTTTCAGGAGAACAAGAACATGTTTACCAAGATCCTGATCGCCAACCGTGGCGAGATCGCCTGCCGCGTGATCAAGACCGCGAAGAAGATGGGCATCAAGACGGTGGCGGTCTATTCCGAAGCCGACCGCGACGCGCTGCATGTCGAGCTCGCCGACGAAGCCGTCTTCATCGGCCCGGCGCCGAGTCGCGAGTCCTACCTGGTGATGGACAAGATCATCGCCGCGTGCAAACAGACCGGCGCGCAGGCCGTGCACCCGGGCTACGGCTTCCTCAGCGAAAACGCCGAGTTCTCGCGCCGCGTCGAAGAAGAGGGCATCGTCTTCATCGGCCCGAAGCACGCATCCATCGCGGCGATGGGCGACAAGATCGAGTCGAAGAAGCTGGCGGCTGCGGCGAAGGTCAACACGATCCCGGGGCACAACGCGGCCATCGACACCGCGGAGCACGCGGTCGAGATTGCCAAGGGCATCGGCTACCCGGTGATGATCAAGGCCTCGGCCGGCGGCGGTGGCAAGGGCCTGCGCGTCGCCTTCAACGACAAGGAAACCTTCGAAGGTTTCACCTCGTGCCGCAACGAAGCGCGCAACAGTTTCGGCGACGACCGCGTGTTCATCGAGAAGTTCGTCGAGGAGCCGCGCCACATCGAGATCCAGCTGCTCGGCGACGGCCACGGCCACTGCGTGTACCTGTGGGAGCGCGAGTGTTCGATCCAGCGCCGGCACCAGAAGGTGATCGAAGAAGCGCCGAGCCCCTTCCTCGACGATGCCACGCGCAAGGCGATGGGGGAGCAGGCGGTGGCGCTCGCCAAGGCCGTCAACTACCAGTCGGCCGGCACGGTCGAGTTCGTGGTCGGCAAGGACAGGAGCTTCTACTTCCTCGAGATGAACACCCGGCTGCAGGTGGAGCACCCGGTGACGGAAAGCATCACCGGGCTCGACCTGGTGGAGCAGATGATCCGCGTGGCGGCCGGCGAGCCGCTGGCGTTCACGCAGGCGCAGATCCCGCGCAAGGGCTGGGCGATCGAATGCCGCATCAACGCCGAAGACCCGCTGCGCGGTTTCCTGCCGAGCACCGGCCGACTGGTCGCGTTCGAGCCGCCGGTACAGACGATGCACGCGTCGTTGCCTGTGCCTGCCGACGGAGGCGTCCGCGTCGACACCGGTGTCTACGAAGGCGGCGAGATCCCGATGTTCTACGACTCGATGATCTGCAAGCTGATCGTGCACGGCGCCGACCGCGCGCAGGCGATCGCCAGGATGCGGGACGCGCTCGACGCTTTCGTGATCAAGGGCATTTCGAGCAACATCCCGTTCCAGGCTGCCTTGCTCGCGCACCCGAAGTTCGTGTCGGGCGACTTCAACACCGGCTTCATCGCCGAGCAGTACCCGAAGGGTTTCACGCGCGCTTCGGTGAAACACGACGACCCGTCCTTCCTGCTGGCACTCGCGGTCGCGACGAACCGCCGCCTGCTGGCGCGTTCGGCCGGCATCAGCGGGCAGTTGCCGGGGCACGAACTGCAGGTCGGTGAAGACTTCGTCGTCGTGCAGACCGATGCCGACGGCACGCGCCATCAAACCGCGGCCATGGTGACGGTCGAGGGCGAGCTGTTCAAGGTCACTGTCGCCGGCCGTCCTTATCCGATCCGCTTCACCGGCCCGCTGCGCGACGTGGCGGTTCACGGCTTCGTGAACGGCGTGCCCTTCGGCGCCCAGGTCGAACGGATGACGCTCGCCTACCGCGTCATGCACCACGGCGCGCAAGTCGAAGTGCGGGTGCTCTCACCGCGCGCGGCTGAGCTGAACGCGCTGATGCCATTCAAGGCACCGCCCGACCTGTCGAAGTTCCTGATCTCGCCGATGCCGGGCCTGCTCGTCGACGTGGCGGTGCAGCCCGGGCAAACGGTGCGGGCCGGTGAGAAGCTCGCGGTGATCGAGGCGATGAAGATGGAGAACATCCTCGTCGCGACGCAAGACTGCGTCGTCGCCAGCGTCAAGGCCACGAAGGGCGAGAGCCTGTCGGTCGATCAGGTGATCATGGAATTCCAGTGAGGTGATGGTGATGACTGCAAGACCGTTCAAGGTGCTCGGCATCCAGCAGGTGGCGATCGGCGGCCCGAGCAAGGCGCGGCTGCGCACGCTGTGGGTCGAGAAGTTCGGACTCGAGGTCACCGGCAACTTCCGCTCCGAGCGCGAGAACGTCGACGAAGACATCTGCGCGATGGGCGCGGGTGCGTTCAAGGTCGAGGTCGACCTGATGGAGCCGATCGACCCGAATGGCAAGCCCGCGGTCCACACCACGCCGCTGAACCACATCGGTCTGTGGATCGACGATCTGGCCGCTGCCGTCGGGTGGCTCGGTGCGAACGGCGTGCGCTTCGCGCCTGGCGGCATCCGCAAGGGCGCCGCAGGCTTCGATATCTGCTTCGTGCACCCGAAGAGCAACGATGAGTTCCCGGTTGGCGGCGAGGGGGTGTTGATCGAGCTGGTGCAGGCCCCACCTGAAGTCATCAAGGCCTTCGCGGAGCTGGCGGCATGACGGTTCGGGAAATCCTGAAGATGGGCGACCCGCGCCTGCTGCGCGTGGCGCAGCCGGTGCGCGCGTTCGACACGCCGGAACTGCACACACTGGTCGACGACCTGTTCGAGACCATGCACGCGGTCGACGGTGCCGGGCTGGCCGCGCCGCAGATCGGCGTCGACCTGGCGCTGGTGATCTTCGGTTTCAAGCAGAACCAACGTTACCCCGACGCGCCGCCGGTGCCCGAGACGGTATTGATCAACCCGGTGATCACGCCGCTCTCGGACGAGGAAGAGGAGGGCTGGGAGGGTTGTCTGTCAGTCCCCGGCCTGCGCGGCGTGGTGCCGCGGTTCGCGCGCATCCGCTACAGCGGCTTCGATCCGCAAGGCAGGCCCATCGACCGCGAAGCCGAGGGATTTCACGCCCGCGTGGTGCAACACGAGTGCGATCATCTGCTCGGCAAGCTCTACCCGATGCGCATCCGTGATTTCAGCCGCTTCGGCTTCACGAGCGTGCTGTTTCCCGGGCTCGACGCGGGCGACGACGATTGATCGGGCAGGTTGCTGTTGTGTAAACGGGCGTTTTTCCTACGCCATTCGGGTCGGCCGGATGATCGGCAGGGGCGTTGAAGCAGGGCAGCATGCTGCCGAAAGGTGGCGTTGCAACAAGCAGAGCGCACGCCGCGCCTCACAGGAGTTCAGCACCATGACGTTCAAACCGCCACGATTCTTCGGCCTGATGGGTGCCTTGCTCATCGCCGTCGCCGGCCTGTCGGCCGCGTTCAACGCCAGCGCCCAGTCCACCACGCCCGAGGCCGACCCGCCGGGCCGCGTGGCGCGCTTGTCCGACCTGAACGGCCAGGTCTGGCTTTACAGCCCCGACACCGCCGAGTGGGGCGCCGCCGACCGCAACCGGCCGCTGACCAGCGGTGACCGCCTGGCCACCGACCCCGGTGCGCGGGCCGAACTGCAGGTCGGTTCGACCATTCTGCGGCTCGACGCGTCTTCGGAACTCGAAGTGGTGGAACTCGACGACGACACCATCTCGCTGCAATTGCACGGCGGCAGCATGACCGCCCGCGTTCGCAACTTCAACGATGCCGGCGAAGTCGACATATTGACCGAAGAGGGCCGCTTCGTCCTGCAGCGCGCCGGCCGTTACCGCATCGACCGCGACCGGCCTGCTAGCCATCTGACGGTCTACACCGGCGAGGCCGTCTACGAAGGCCCGAACAGCGCGCTGACCGTGACGCAGGGCCAGCGTGCGGAGTTCTGGCTCGATTCGGGCAACGCCGCGCAGTACAGCCTGAGCTCGCCCGTCAACGACGACTTCGCCGGCTGGAACGGCGAGCGCGATCGGGCTGCCGACCGCGTGGTTGCACCCCGTTATGTGTCGGCCGAGATGACCGGCGTTGAAGAGCTCGACCGCTACGGCAGCTGGGACCAGAACTCCGAATACGGCGCCCTGTGGTACCCGCGTGGCGTGGCCGTGGGCTGGGCCCCGTACAGCACCGGCCACTGGGCCTACGTGCGCCCCTGGGGCTGGACCTGGGTCGACGACGCACCCTGGGGCTTCGCGCCGTTCCACTACGGCCGCTGGGTCTACCACCGCGACCGGTGGGGCTGGGCGCCGGGCGCGCGCGTGGTGCGGCCGGTTTATGCGCCGGCGCTCGTCGCGTGGGTCGGCGGGCCGAACGTGAGCGTCTCCATCAACATCGGTGGTGGCCCGGCAGTGGGCTGGTTCCCGCTGGCCCCGCGCGAGGTCTACGTGCCGTCCTACCGCCACAGCCCGCGCTACGTGCAGAACATCAACATCACGCACGTCACGAACATCACCACCATCAACGCGGTGGTCAACAACCCGCGTGCGCCGCGTGACTTCGGCAACCGGCGTTTTCCGAACGCGCTGACGGTCGTGCCAGGCAGCGTGCTCACCGCCCGCCAGCCGGTCGCACCGGCCGCGGCGCAGATGCGCAACACGCCCTGGGTCCGTGACCTGACCCGCGAGCCACGCCGTGGCGAGGCCCTGGTGGTGGCGCCGATCGCCGCCCCGGTGGCACCCGGCCGCGCTCAGCAGAACGACCGCCGCCCGATCGCGCCGCCGCCGGGTGTCGCGGGCAACCCGCGCCCGCCGCGTGAAGGCGTTCCGCCTCGCGGCGCAGATTCAGGCCGTGCGCCGGGCCAGGCACAGGACGGTGGGCGCGGTGGTGACCGCAACGATCGCCGGCCCGGCCAGCGTGACGACGGCAATCGCCCCGATGCGGCGCCGAACCGCCCGGGCGCGGCGGTCGCACCCGTGGCCCCGACCGCGGGCACACCCGCCACGCCGCCGGCGAACGCCACACCCGCTGCGCGTCCGGGCGCTGACGCTCCCGGCCGCCGGCCCGGCCCGTCGGGCGCCGGCGACGACCGGCGTGGGCCGGTGCGCGAGCAGATCCCCGCGCCCGCCGCCGCGCCGACACCGGCACCGGCCGTCGTCGCACCGGGCCGGCCGGTGACTTCACCGCAACCCGTGGCACCGGTAAACCGGCCGGCCCCGCAGCGCGACGCAGGCGACCGCGCTGGAGCTCAGGCGCCGGGCGCCGATGCGCCGGGGCGGCGCCCCGCGGTTCAGCCAGCCCAGCCGCAACCGCAGGCGCAGCAGCAGCCGTCTCCGGCCGTCGAACGTCGCACGCCACCGCGCGGCGAAGCGCCGGCGCCGCGGCCGCCGCAGCGCGCCGAGCCGGCTGCCGCCCCGCCCCGGCCGGCCGAAGCGCAAGCGCCGGCAGCGCCGGCAGCGCCGGATGCACGCCGACCCGAGCCGCCACAGCGTGCTCGTGCCGAAGGCGCGCGTGACGACCGACGTGAAGACCGGCGCAACGATGCGCGCGACCGCGGCGACAAGAAAGACTGACCCGCGCCCTGCCGCGACGGCCGCGGCGGGCCCTTTCAGCGCAGCAGCGGCTCCAGCGCGGGCCACACGTTGTCGAGGATCAAGGGGTGAGCTTCGGCCTTCGGGTGAATGCGGTCCGCCTGGAACATCTCGGCGGCCTGCGGTCCGTCGGCCACACCCTTGAGCATGAAAGGCACGAGCGCCGTGCCCTCGGCCTTGGCGACGCTGCCGAACACCGCGAAGAACTGGTCGCTGTACTGGCGCCCGTAGTTCGGCGGCACCTGCATGCCAAGCAGCAACACCTTCGCACCGGCGGCCTTGGCGCTGCGCGCCATCTGCGCGAGGTTGTCGCGGCTCGTGTTCAAGGGCAGGCCTCGCAACGCATCGTTGCCGCCGAGTTCGAGCACCACCACCGCGGGACGGTGCAGCTTCAGCAACTGCGGCAGGCGCGAACGACCGCCGGAGGTGGTGTCGCCGCTGATGCTGGCGTTGACGACACGGGCAGAGACCTTCTTCTGCGCCAAGCGCGCTTCGAGCAGTGCGACCCATCCGCTGCCGCGCGTCAGGCCGTATTCGGCCGACAGGCTGTCGCCGACCACGAGCACGAGCTTGCCTGCCGCCGCAGTGGCCGCGGCCGCATTCGCCTGTGCGTGTGAGGGCTGTGGCAGCGCGAGGCTCGCCATCACGGCAAGCACGCTACAGTGCGCCAGCCACTGCCGGCGTGTGGCTCGGTGCTGTGCAGCGAACTCCGAAGACAACTGAACCTCATCCATGTCTGAACCCATCATTGCGGTCGAGCGTGTCACCAAACAAGTGCAAGACTCCACCGGCACCCTTACCATTCTCCATGAGATCGATTTCACCCTGGCGGCGCGGCAGTCGGCCGCGATCGTCGGCGCATCGGGCTCGGGCAAGAGCACGCTGCTGTCGATCATCGCCGGGCTCGACACACCGACCACCGGCACCGTGAAGCTGGCCGGCACCGACCTGTTCACGATCGACGAAGACGCCCGCGCCGCAGTCCGTGCAGCCAAGGTGGGGTTCGTGTTCCAGAGTTTCCAGTTGCTCGGCAACCTGAATGCGCTCGAAAACGTGATGCTGCCGCTCGAACTGCAGGGCCGCAACGACGCGCGCGCGATGGCGACCGAGATGCTGCAGCGCGTGGGCCTGGGCGAACGCCTGCGCCACTACCCGAAGGTGCTGTCGGGCGGCGAACAACAGCGTGTGGCGCTGGCCCGTGCCTTCGTCGTGCAGCCGGCCGTGCTGCTGGCCGATGAGCCGACCGGCAGCTTGGACTTCGCCACCGGCGAGACCGTGATGGCGCTGATGTTCGACCTGAACCGCGAAGCCGGCACGACGCTGGTTCTCGTCACCCACGACCGCAGCATTGCCGCGCGCTGCGATCGGCAGCTGCGCATCGAAGCGGGCCGCGTCGATCTTGGGACGGAGCAGCCCGCATAAAAGAACAAGGGCGCCAACGGCGCCCTTGTAGCAGTAGCGAAGCGCTCGATTCTCGAAGCGTTCAATTACTGAACTTGTAGTCCGTCTTCGCCTTCGCGCGGATCTCGTCGCGGAACGCCGTCATCTTCTGCTGCTCCAGGCGCTGCTTGATCTGCGCCTTCACTTCCTCGAGCGGCGGGAAGGTGGCTTCGCGCGTGTCTTCGAGCTTGATGATGTGATAGCCGAACTGCGTCTTCACCGGCTCCTGCGTCATCTCGCCTTTTTTTAGCTTGACCATGGCCTGCGAGAACTCGGGCACGAAGCCGCCCGGTGCCGCGAAATCGAGGTCGCCGCCGTTGGCGCCCGAGCCGGTGTCTTTCGAGTTCTTCTTGGCCAGCTCTTCGAAGTTGCCACCGGCCTTGATCTGCTTGATCAGCGAGGTGGCTTCTTCTTCCTTCTCGACCAGGATGTGGCGCGCGCGGTATTCGGTGCCGCTCGACTGCGCCTTGAACTTGTCGTATTCGGTCTTGATCTCGGCGTCGGTCACCTGGTTCTTCTTCGCCTGGTCGGCCATCAGCGCCTGCATCAGCACGGCCTGGCGGGCCTGCTCCATCTGCTGCTTGTATTCGGCCGAGCCTGCGAGGCCGCGTTTTTCGGCTTCCTGCGTGAAGATCTCGTCCATCACGAGCTTGTCGCGCACGCGCACGTCGAGGTCGGGCGGCAGTTGCTGGTTCTGTGCCGCGGCCTGGGCCTGGATCTGCTTGATGAAGGCATCGGCGCGCGCCTTCGGCACGGCCTTGCCGTTGACGATGGCGATGTTCTGCGCCTGGGCGGCCAGCGACAGGGCCAGCGTGGCGCACAGCAGCAGGACTTGTGATGCGCTGGCGGAAAAACTCTTCTTCATGGGCGAATGCCTTTCAACGAAAAAACGGTGCGGACGGTTCACGCCGACGCCAAGCCGAAGGCCAGGGTGAAGCGGAATCGGTGTGGGGGTGAATCAGGGCTCGCCCGGGGCGCGGGCGTCGATCGCCAGGGCATGGATGCCACGCTGCATGAGCAAGTTCAAGGAATCATATACGAGGCGGTGCCGGGCAAGACGTGACAAACCGTTGAAGCGCTCGCTGACCACGCGCACGCTGAAATGCCGCCCTTCACGGGCACCGGCATGGCCTGCGTGCAGGTGGCTGTCGTCCTGCACTTCGAGCGACGCGGGTTGCAGCGCGGCGCTCAGCTCGGCTTCGATCTGGGAGGCTGACACGCTCATTGGAATGGCCTCACGGCGCTTGGTCGGGCGCGGCGGCGCCTTCGGGTTCGGGCTTGATGTGGCGGCTCAGGTACAGGCCCTGCGCCAGCATGAACACCAGCATCAGGCCGGTCGCGCCGAAGGCCTTGAAGGTGGCCCAGGTGGAGGTGGAAAAACTGTAGGCCACGTACAGGTTGAGCAGGCCCATGAAGGCGAAGAAGCCGATCCAGGCGAAGTTGAGCCGCTGCCACACCGCCGGCGGCAGCTCGAGCTGGTCGCCGATCAGCGACTGCAGCAGGTTCTTGCGGAACAGCGTCTGGCTGACCCAGAAGGTCAGGCCCATCGCCCAGTACAGCACGCTCGGTTTCCACTTGATGAAGGTGGCGTTGTGGAACCACACCGTGGCCCCGCCCAGCACCACGACCAGCACGAAGGTGATCCACAGCATCATGTCGGGCTTCTTGCCACGCGCGAAGATCACGGCGATCTGCGCCAGCGTGGCGACGATCACCACCAGCGTGGCCAGCAGCACCGGCGCTTCGTCGGGCCCGACCACGCCGCCGGAGACGATCGCGCCGAAGTGGTCGGAGGTGAAGGTGGCGGCCCAGTCCTTGTGGCCTTCGGCGTACTTGAAGGTGCCGAAGAACAGCAGCAGAGGCAGGAAGTCGAGCAGCAGTTTCATGAAGAGTCCGTGGAGCGCAGGTGCCGGCGCGGGTGCGCCAGCAGCTTATTTCGGGGCGAAGTCTATCGCGGCCGAGTTGATGCAGAAGCGCTCGCCGGTGGGCTCGGGCCCGTCTTCGAACACGTGGCCGAGGTGCGAGCCGCAACTGTTGCAGCGCACTTCCACGCGCACCATGCCGTGCGTCTTGTCGACGATGCGCTCGACGACCTCGCTGTTGATCGGCTCGAAGTAGCTCGGCCAGCCGCAGCCGGCGTCGAACTTGGTGTCGGACTTGAAGAGCGGCGTGCCGCAGCCGACGCAGTTGTAGTTGCCGGCGGTCCAGTGGTCCCAGTACTTGCCGGTGAACGGCCGCTCGGTCGCGGACTTGCGTGCCACTTCGAACTGCATCGGGTCGAGCTGGGCGCGCCACTCGGCGTCGGTTTTCTTGACCTTGTAGTCACTCATGATGAACAGGACACCTCGATGGTTTGCGCCCACTCGGGCGGGAAGCCGGCGTCACCCGGCGTGGCGCCGGCCGGGTGTTCGTCGAAAGGCTGCTGCAGAACTTTCAGCAGGCGGTCGACCTCGGCGAAATCACCGGCCTGGGCCTTCTGGATCGCGACTTCTGCCAGATGGTTCCGCAACACGAACTTGGGGTTCACGCGGTTCATTCGCAAGGCCCGCTCGGCGTCGACGCTTGCCTCGGCACGCAGCCGCTCGGCATAGCGCGCCGCCCACGCGTCGAAGGCGTCGCGATCGAGGAACAGGTCGCGCAGCGTGGTGTTCGGCGCACCGGGGGCGCTGTCGAACGCGGCCAGGCGGCGGAAAGTGATCGTGAAGTCGGCCTTGTCGGCGGCCATGCGCTTGAGCAGGTCGTCGACCAGCGTCTGGTCGTCGGCTTGGCGGGTGCGCAGACCGAGCTTGGCCGACCAGCGCATCAACATGGCCTGCGAATAGGCCGTCTTGTAGGTTTCGAGTGCGGCCAGCGCCAGGTCGGAATCACCGATCAAGGGCAGCAACGCCTGCGCCAGCGCGTGCAGGTTCCAGAAGCCGACGTTCGGCTGGCGCGCCCAGGCGTAACGGCCCTGGTGGTCGGAGTGGTTGCAGATGTGGCCGGGGTCGAAGGCATCGAGAAACCCGAACGGGCCGTAGTCGATCGTCAGGCCGAGGACCGACATGTTGTCGGTGTTCATCACGCCGTGGCAGAAGCCGACCGATTGCCAGCCGGCCATCAACTCCGCGGTGCGCAGCGTCACCTGCTCCAGCAGCGCCACGACCGGGTGGGCGGCCTCAAGGCAGGCGGGGTAATGGTGTTCGATCACGAAGTCGACCAGCCGCTTCAGGTCGCCATGCTGGTCGCGGTGCGAGAAGTGCTCGAAGTGGCCGAAACGGATGAAGCTGGGCGCCACGCGTGAGAGCACGGCCGCGGTTTCGATCTGTTCGCGCCGCACCGGCAACGGCGAGCCGGTGACACACAGCGCGCGCGTGGTCGGAATACCCAACCCGTGCATAGCTTCCGAACACAGGAACTCGCGGATCGAAGAGCGCAGCACGGCGCGGCCGTCGCCCATGCGCGAATAGGGCGTGCGGCCCGCGCCCTTGAGCTGCAGTTCCATCGAGCCGTTCGGTGTGGCCATCTCGCCGAGCCATAGCGCGCGGCCGTCACCGAGTTGCCCGGCCCACACACCAAACTGGTGCCCGCTGTAGACGCTGGCGAGCGGGTGCATGCCGGGCCAAAGTGCGTTGCCGCTCAGCACGTCGAGTGCGTTGAGGTCGGCGCGCTGCCACCAGTCGGCCTGCAGGCCGAGCAGTTCGGCGCAAGTTTCGCTGCGCGCTACCCAGTGCGCCTCGGGCAGGCGCTCGGCGGGCAGGGCGGTGAAGAAGGCCGGGCCGAGCGCGAGGAACCGGTTCGGCCAAGCCGACCGCGCGTCTGCGGTAACAGGTTCGGCCACGTCGGCCTGCAGGGCAATGCTCATCGCGGCGAGTTTAGCGAGCACAGCGTGATTCGCGGTTGCAAGGCCTTGGAGCCGCCGAATGCCCCTGCGCGCGACCGGGACGGCCCCTGTGGCCCGAAGGCGTTGTCGCGGGTGCGACAAGCTTTCGGGGTAGTCCCTGTAACTGCACGCACCGCGCATCCGTTACCGTTGCGGCGTTCACTTTTTGTCGCAGGAGACATCGCATGAAGTTCAAGACCAGCTCGCTGACCCGCAGCCTTTTCAGCCTCACCGTGGGCGCCGCGTTGGTCGCCTCGGCCGGTTCCGCACTGGCCCAGGCCAAGCCGCTGGCAGGTCAGACCGTCAAGATGATGTGGATCGACCCGCTCACCGGCCTGATGGGCCCGGTTGGCACGAACCAGTACAAGAGCTGGCAGTTCTTCCAGGAAAAGTTCAACGCGTCGAACCCGGCCGGCGTGAAGTTCGACGTCATCGCGGTCGACAACAAGCTGAGCCCGACCGAAAGCCTGAACGCACTCAAGTCGGCCATCGACCAGGGCATCCGCTACGTCATTCAGGGCAACGGCTCGTCGGTGGCGCTGGCGCTGGTCGACGCGATCAACAAGCACAACGAGCGCAACCCGGGCAATGAAATCGTCTTCCTGAACGAAGCCGCGGTCGACCCTGACCTGACCAACAGCAAGTGCAGCTTCTGGCACTTCCGCTTCGACGCCGACACAACCATGAAGATGGAGGCGATGACGACCTTCATGAAGGACCAGACCGACGTCAAGAAGGTCTACATGCTGAACCAGAACTACTCGCACGGCCAGCAGGTCGCGAAGTACGGCAAGGAATACCTGGCCCGCAAGCGCCCCGACATCCAGATCGTCGGCGAAGACCTGCACCCCCTGGCTCAGGTGCGTGACTTCGCGCCCTACATCGCCAAGATCAAGGCTTCGGGCGCCGACAGCGTGATCACCGGCAACTGGGGCTCCGACCTGGCGCTGCTGGTGAAGGCGGCCAACGAAGGCGGCTACACCGGCAAGTTCTTCACCTACTACACCGGCGTGACCGGCACGCCCTCGGCGCTGGGCACGGGTGGCGCCGGCAAGGTGTACCAGGTCTCCTACGTGCACTACAACATGGGCGGCCAGATGGACGCCTGGGGCAAGGAGTTCAAGGCCAAGAACAACGACGACTTCTACACCGGCTCGATCATCCGCATCTACGAGACCCTCGGTGCGGCCATGCTCAAGGCCAAGTCGACCGACCCGGTCAAGGTGGCGTTCGCGCTCGAAGGCTTGAAGATTAAGAGTGCTTTCGGTGGCGAAATCGAGATGCGCAAGAGCGACCACCAACTGCAGCAGTCACTCTACATGACGGTGTGGCAAAAGGCGGACGCGAAGTACCCGTACTCGCCCGAGAACACCGGCATGACGCTGGCACCGGTCGCCGAGTACGCACCCTATGTGTCGAGCACGCCCACCAGCTGCCAGATGACCCGCCCGGCCGGCGGCTGAGCGACACTCGCTTTTTTGCGAGCAGGCCCGGCGGGATGACCCGCCGGGCGCTTTCGTGTTCACTCTGAGAAGCTGCCGATGGAGTTCTTCACGATATCGATGCTCAACGGCCTGAGTTACGGGCTGTTGTTGTTCATGCTGAGTTCGGGCCTCACGCTCATCTTCAGCATGATGGGCGTGCTGAACTTCGCCCACGCCAGCTTCTACATGGTCGGTGCCTATGTGGGCTACTCGATCACTCGCGTGACCGGTTTCTGGCCCGGGCTCGTGCTCGCGCCGCTGGTGGTGGCCGCACTTGGCGCCGCCTTCGAGAAATACTGTCTGCGCCGCGTCCACAAGTTCGGCCACGTGCCCGAACTGCTGATCACCTTCGGCCTGTCTTACGTGGCGCTCGAACTGGTGCAGCTGATCTGGGGCCGCAACGCCGTCGAGTTCCAGCCGCCCGAGGTGCTGCGCGGGCCGATGTTCACGCTCGTCACCTCGTCGGTCGACGGCATGCGGCTGCTCTGGGGTGCAGCGCCCTCGGCGATGTGCGCGAGCGCCGACGCCGCGGTGCGCGTCGTCTGTTCGCCGTTCCCGGCCACCCGCGGTTTCATGATGTTCATCGCGCTCGTGATGTTGGTGGCCTTGTGGCTGATGCTCACGCGCACCCGCATCGGCCTCGTGATCCAGAGCGCGCTCACGCACCCCGAAATGGTCGAGGCGCTCGGCCACAACGTGCCACGTGTCTTCATGCTGGTGTTCGGCGCCGGTGCCGGCCTGGCCGGCCTGGCCGGCGTGATCGGCGGCAGCACTTTCGTGACCGAGCCGGCGATGGCCGCCACCGTGGGCTCGGTGATCTTCGTCGTGGTCGTGGTCGGCGGCATGGGGTCGCTCGCCGGTGCTTTCGTGGCTTCGCTGCTGATCGGCGTGTTGCAGACCTTCGCGGTGGCGCTCGACTACTCGGTGCTCAGCGCGCTGAAGGGCGCGGGCTTCACGCTCTCGGCCGGTGCGGCCGACAACTCCCTGCTCAAGCTCACGCTGTCGCAGGTGGCGCCGATCCTCCCGTACCTGTTCCTGGTGCTGATCCTGATCTTCAGGCCCAAAGGCCTGATGGGCACACGCGAGGGCTGACGCATGAATAAATCAGCCAGACAATTCGGTGCCCTCGGGCCCCGCGACCTCATCGTCTGGGGTGTGTTCGCGCTCGTGCTGCTGGTGGCACCGCAGATCTTCACCAGTGGCCTGGCGGTCACGATGCTGTCGCAGATCGGCATTGCGATCGTCGCTTGTCTGTCGTTCAACATGCTGCTGGGGCACGGCGGCATGCTGAGCTTCGGCCATGCCGTGTACTCGGGCCTGGGCTCGTACGTGGCGATCCACGCGCTCAAGGCGGCCGGTGGCGGCAGTTTTCCCGTGCCCGTGAGCCTGATCCCCATGGTCGGTGGTGTCGCGGGCCTGGGTTTCGCGGTGCTGTTCGGCTTCGTCACAACCAAGAAGTCGGGCACCACCTTCGCGATGATCACGCTTGGCATCGCCGAGCTGGTGTTCGCGATGTCGCTGATGATCCCCGAGTTCTTCGGCGGGGAAGGCGGCGTGTCGGCGAACCGGGTCATCGGCAAGGGCACGACCGGCATCACCTTCGGGCCGCAGATTCAGGTCTACTACCTGATCGCGCTCTATACGATCGTCTGCACCGCGCTGATGTACGCCTTCACGCGCACGCCGCTCGGCCGCATGCTGAACGCGGTGCGCGACAACCCCGAGCGGGTCGAGTTCATCGGCTACAACACGCAGCGGGTGCGCTACATCTCCTTCATCATCGCCGGCTTCTTCGCTGGCATCGCGGGCGGCATGTACGCGCTGAACTTCGAGATCGCGACTGCCGAAGTCGTGGGTGCCGCACGCTCCGGCGCCTACCTGCTGTTCACCTTCCTCGGTGGCGCCACCTTCTTCTTCGGGCCGATCATCGGCGCGGTGCTGATGATCGTGGCCTTCGTGCTGCTGTCGGAATTCACCAAGGCCTGGCTGCTCTACCTCGGCCTCGTGTTCCTGCTGATGGTGATGTACGCGCCCGGCGGTATCGCCAGCCTGATCATGATGAACCTGCGGGTCTACATGTTCGGCAAGCTGAAGGGGCTTCTCGGTTGGTATGCGTTGCTGGCGCTGACAGGCATCGCCACCTTCTGCGGTGTCGCCGCGATGATCGAGATGGTCTACCACCTGCAGCTCAACGAAGCCATGGGCCCGGTGATGCGTTTCATGGGCGTGGAACTGAACGCCAAGTCGCTGGGCAGCTGGATGGGTGCGCTGGCGCTGAGCGTGGTCGGCTTCGTGCTGTTCGAGCTCACGCGCAGGCGTTTCGCCGGCCACTGGGGCGAAGTGCAGGGCCAGATCGAAGCGGCGATTCGCGCGCGGGAGGCGGCATGAGCACTTCCCAATACGCCGTCGAACTGAAAGACCTGCGCAAGTCCTTCGGCAAGACCGAGATCATCCGCGGCACCAATCTGGCGGTCGCGCCCGGCGAACGGGTCGCGATCATCGGGCCGAACGGCGCCGGCAAGTCGACACTCTTCAACCTGATCAGCGGCCGCTTCGGTGCCACCAGCGGCGAGATCCTGTTGAACGGGCAGAACATCGCCGGCCTCGCGCCCTACGAGATCAACCGACTCGGCCTGTCGCGCAGCTTCCAGATCACCAACATCTTCGGGCGCCTGTCGGTGTTCGAGAACCTGCGCTGCGGGGTGCTCTGGTCGATGGGCTACAAGTACGCGTTCTGGAAGTTCCTGGCCGGCCTGCGCGATGCCAACGAACGGGCCGAGCAGCTGATGGAAATGATCAAGCTCGGCCGCAAGCGCGACACGCTGGCGATGAACCTCACCTACGCCGAACAGCGCGCACTCGAGATCGGCTTGACGATCGCCGGCGGCGCCGACGTGGTGCTGCTCGACGAGCCCACCGCCGGCATGAGCAAGAGCGAGACAGCACGTTTCATTGAGCTGATCCGCGAAGTCACGGTCGGCAAGACGTTGCTCACGGTCGAGCACGACATGGGTGTGGTCTTCGGCCTGGCCGACAAGATCGCGGTGCTGGTCTACGGCGAGGTGATCGCCTTCGACGTGCCCGACGCGGTGCGGGCCAACGCGCGCGTGCAGGAAGCCTATCTCGGCTCGGTATTGGCCGATGCCCAAGCCGCGGAGGCCGGGCACTGAGCCCGGGGAATCACATGCTTCAACTGCAAGGCCTGCACGCCTACTACGGCAAGAGCCACATCCTCCACGGTGTGGACATGAAGGTCGGCGAAGGCGAGATCGTCGCGCTGCTCGGTCGCAACGGCTCGGGTCGTTCGACCACGGTCAAGACCATCATGGGGCTCGTCACGGGCGAAGGCTCGGTGAAGTTCCGCGACACCGAGATCCTCGGCCACCACGCTTTCGACATCGCGCATCGCGGCATCGGTTACGTGCCCGAGAACCGCGACATCTTCCCCAAGCTCACGGTGCACCAGAACCTGCAGCTCGGCGAAAAACGCGGCAAGAAAACCCCGCGCTGGTCGTTCGGCGACATGTACCGCATGTTCCCGCGCCTGAAGGAGCGCGAGCACACCGAAGCCGGTGTGCTCTCGGGCGGCGAGCAGCAGATGTTGACGCTGTGCCGCACGCTGATGGGCGACCCCGACCTGATCATGATCGACGAGCCGACCGAAGGCCTGGCGCCGAAGATCGTCGAGCTCGTCGCCGAGTACCTGAAGACGCTGAAGGAGCGCGGCGTGTCGGTGTTGCTGGTCGAGCAGAAGCTGACGATCGCGCTGCAGATTTCCGAGCGCTGCTACGTGATGGGCCACGGCAGCATTGTTTTCGAAGGCACGCCGGCAGCACTGCGTGCAGACGCCTATATTCGCAAGGAGTGGCTCGAAGTCTGAGCCCTCGCACGTCGACACACCAAGGGCGTTGTCGCGGTCGGGACAGCGCCCTTTTTTCGTCGCAGCCTAGAATCGAACGATCGTTCTTTTTTGTGATTCTGCAGACCTTTTTCCGGAGAAAACGCATGAGCGCCACCTTTGAGATACGCGGCAACGTCGCAGTCATCACGATGAACAACCCGCCGGTCAACGGCCTGGGTTACGAAACACGCCTCGGCATCACGACCGGCCTGGAGCGCGCGCTGGCCGATGCCGCCGTCAAGGCGATCGTGATCACCGGCGCCGGCAAGGCGTTTTCCGGCGGCGCCGACATCCGCGAATTCGGCTCGCCGAAGGCCCTGGCCGAGCCGAACCTGATCAGCGTGATCCTGGCGCTCGAAGCCAGCACCAAGCCGATCATCGCCGCCGTGCACAGCGTCGCGATGGGCGGTGGCTTGGAGCTCGCGCTCGGCTGCCACTACCGCGTCGCTTCGCCGGGCACGCTGGTCGCGTTGCCCGAAGTGAAGATCGGCCTGATCCCCGGTGCCGGCGGCACACAGCGCCTGCCACGCGTGCTCGGCGTCGAGAACGCGATGAACATGATCGTCAGCGGCGAGCCGGTGAAGAGCGAGATGCTTGCGATGGCGCCGGGGCAGAAGCTGTTCCAGAAGATCATCGAAGGCGACCTGATGGCCGGCGCGCTGGCCTACGCCGCCGAAGTGGCCGATGTGCGGCCGCTGCCGCTGGTGCGCGACCTGAACGTCAGCCACCCGAGCGCAGACGCCTACGTGCAGTTCGTGAAGAACATGGTCGCCGGCATGTCGAAGAATTTCCCGGCGCCGCTGAAGTGCGTCGAGGCGGTGGCCGGCTCGCTGAAGCTGAAGTTCGACGACGGCATGAAGCTCGAACGCGAGCTGTTCCTCGGCCTGATGGTCACGCCCGAGTGCAAGGCCTTGCGCCATGCCTTCATGGCCGAACGCGCGACGAGCAAGATCCCCGACGTGCCCGCCGACACACCGGTTCGTGAGGTCAAGAAGCTCGCCGTGATCGGCGCCGGCACGATGGGCGGCGGCATCGCGATGAACTTCCTGAACGCCGGCATTCCGGTCGTGATGCTCGAGATGAAACAGGAAGCGCTCGACAAGGGCGTCGGCATCATCAAGAAAAACTACGAAGCCCAGGTCAAGAAGGGCAAGCTCAAACAAGACAAGCTCGACGCCCGCATGGCGCTGCTGAGCACCACGCTGAACTACGCCGACCTGAAAGACGCCGACATGGTGATCGAGGCCGTGTTCGAAGACATGGGCGTGAAAGAGAAGGTCTTCAAGACGCTCGACGAAGTGATGAAGCCCGGCGCGATCCTGGCCAGCAACACCAGCACGCTCGACGTCGACCAGATCGCTGCGTTCACCAAGCGCCCGCAGGACGTGATCGGCACGCACTTCTTCAGCCCCGCCAACGTGATGAAGCTGCTCGAAGTGATCCGCGGCAAGGCGACCGCGAAAGACGTGCTCGCGACCGTGATGGCGCTCGGCAAGAAGATCAAGAAGACGACCGTGGTCTCGGGCGTGTGCGACGGCTTCATCGGCAACCGCATGATCGAGCAGTACTCGCGCCAGGCCGGTTTCCTGCTCGATGAAGGCTGCACCCCGGCGCAGGTCGACAAGGCGATGGAAAAATTCGGCATGGCGATGGGCCCGTTCCGCATGGGCGACCTGGCCGGCAACGACATCGGCTGGTACATCCGCAAGCGGCGCAATGCCGAGCAGCCGGGCATGCGCTACTCGAAGACGGCCGACCTGCTCTGCGAACTCGGTCGTTTCGGCCAGAAGACCGGCGCCGGCTGGTACGACTACGTGCCGGGCAAGCGTGATGCGATTCCGAGCAAGCTCGTCACCGACATGATCGAAAAACACCGTGCCGACCAGGGCGTGACGGCGCGCAAGATCGGCGACGACGAGATCGTGCACCGGCTGGTCTACGCGCTCGTCAACGAGGGCGCGAAGATCGTCGAAGAGGGCATTGCGATGCGCGCCTCCGACATCGACATGGTCTACCTCACCGGCTACGGCTTCCCGCTGCACCGCGGCGGGCCGATGAACTACGCCGACACGGTCGGGCTGTTCAATGTGGTCGGTGCGATGAAGCGCTTCGCGGCCAACCCGCTCGACGACGCCGGTTTCTGGACGCCGGCGCCGCTGCTGGCGAAGCTGGCGGCCGAAGGCAAATCGTTCAGCTGATACGAAGCCACCTGTGCTCAAACGTTTGCTGATCGGATTGTTCGCGCTGGTCGCCGTGCTGGTGCTGGCCGTGGCCGCCAACACCTGGCGCCAGGGCTCGCGCCAGGTCGACGTGCCGGCGCTCGCGCCGATCGCCGTCGACGAGAAGGCGGCCGGCGAATCGCTCGCGGCGGCGGTGCGGGCGAAGACGGTTTCGTCGGCCACCGACGCTGCGCTCAATGCCGACCAGTTCGAGTTGCTGCACACCCACCTGCAGGCGCGCTACCCGAAGCTGCATACGGCGCTGAAGCGCGAGGTGGTGGCCGGCTTGAGCCTGCTCTACACCTGGCCCGGCAGCGACCCCGCTGCCAAGCCGATTCTGCTGATGGCGCACCAGGACGTGGTGCCGGTCGCGCCCGGCACCGAAGCCGACTGGCAGGCCGAGCCCTTCGCCGGAACGATCCGCGAGGGCTTCGTCTGGGGCCGCGGCGCGTGGGACGACAAGGCCAACCTCGTCTCGCAGATGGAAGCCATCGAGATGCTGGTGGCTTCCGGCTTCAAGCCGAAGCGCACGGTTTACCTCGCGTTCGGCGCCGACGAAGAAGTGGGCGGCTTGCGCGGCGCGAAAGCGATCGCGAAGCTGCTGGCCGACCGCCAGGTGAAGCTCGACTTCGTCATCGACGAGGGCCTGCTGATCACCGAAGGGGTGCTGCCGGGCCTGAAGGCGCCGGCGGCGATCGTCGGCATCGCCGAGAAGGGCTACATGTCGGTCGCGGTCGGCGTGCCTGCGACCCCCGGGCATTCGTCGATGCCGCCGCCGCGTGGCACCAGCGCCATCGCGGTGATGAGCGCGGCATTGAGCCGGATCGAGAACAACCAGTTCCCGCCGCGCATCCAGGGCGTGGCGCGCGAGATGTTCGAGACCGTCGCGCCCGAGATGAGCGGCTTCGGGCGTGTGGCGCTGTCGAACCTGTGGCTGTTCGGCCCCATCGTGCGCAAGCAGCTCGAAGCCGGCGCCAGCACCAACGCGATGATGCACACGACCACCGCGCTGACGATCGTGAACGCCGGCAACAAGGAGAACGTGTTGCCGGGCCGCGCCGAAGCCACCGTCAATTTCCGCCTGCTGCCGGGCGACAGCCGCGAGAGCGTGTTGGCGCACGTGAAGCAGACGGTGGCGAACGAGCGCGTCGAAGTGAAGATGCTGCCGGGTGCGACCGAGCCGTCAAAGGTGGCGCCGACCGACAGCGCGTCGTACCGCCTGGTCGAACGCACCGTGCGCGAGCTGTTCCCGGGCACGATCGTGGCGCCGGGCCTGATGATCGGTGGCACCGATTCGCAGCATTTCGAGATCGTGGCCGACCACATCTACAAGTTCTCGCCGGTGCGTGCCAAGGCCGAAGACCTGCCACGATTTCACGGCACCAACGAGCGCATCACCACTGCCAACCTGGCCGACCTGATCCGCTTCTACCACCGGCTGGTCTCGCAGGCGACCCAATGAACTTGCCCCACCGCAATACCGCAGGAGCCCCACCATGAACGACCGCGCCACCTTCACCCGCATGGAGATGAGCACCCAGGCCGACTGGCAAAAGATCGGCGGCGAATTCATGCCGTTCGCGCGCACTTTGCCCGACCGCCTGATGGCGCACCTGAAGGTGTTGGAAGGCGACTACGGCGGCTTCCCGATCGACCGCTACACGCACTCGCTGCAGACCGCCACCAACGCGCTGCGCGCCGGCCGCGATGAAGAGTACGTGGTGTGCGCGCTGTTCCACGACATCGGCGACACGCTCGGCACCTACAACCACTTCGACATCGCCGCGGCGATCCTCAAGCCCTTCGTCAGCGAAGAGAACCTGTGGATGGTGCAGAACCACGGCATCTTCCAGGGCTACTACTTCTTCCACCACATCGGCCTCGACCGCAACCTGCGCGAGCAGTTCTGCGGCCACGCGCACTTCGACCGCACGGCCGAGTTCTGCGACCTCTACGACAACCCGGCGTTCGACGCGAAAGCCGAGACACTGCCGATGAGCGAGTTCGAACCGATGGTTCGGCGCGTGTTCGCGCAGCCGAAGAACAGCATCTACAAGGCTTCGACCGCCGTCTCCGGCAGCGCAGCCGCCACCGCTTGACCCTCAGGAGAAAGTTATGACCAGCGCCGTGATCGTTTCCACCGCCCGCACCCCCCTCGCCAAGAGCTGGAAGGGCGCTTTCAACATGACGCACGGCGCCACGCTCGGCGGTTTCGCCGTGCGCGCCGCGGTCGAACGCGCCGGCATCGAAGCCGCCGAAGTCGACGACGTGATCATGGGCTGCGCCACGCCCGAGGGTGCGACCGGCAGCAACATCGCACGCCAGATCGCCTTGCGCGCCGGCCTGCCGATCACGACAAGCGGCATGACCGTGAACCGCTTCTGTTCCAGCGGCCTGCAGACCATCGCGATGGCCGCGCAACGCATCATCGCCGGCGAGTCCGACGTGCTGGTGGCCGGAGGCGTCGAGAGCATCTCCTGCGTGCAGAACGAAGCCAACCGCCACATGGGCGCCGACCCCTGGCTCGTCGAGCACAAGCCCGAGATCTACTGGAACATGCTGCAGACGGCCGAGCAGGTCGCCAAGCGCTACAAGATCGGCCGCGAGCGCATGGACCAGTACGGCGCCGGCAGCCAGCAGAAGGCCGCCGCCGCGCTCGAAGCCGGCAAGTTCACCGACGAGATCGTCGCCTGCACCGTGATGGCCGGCGTGGCCGACGCGACCATGGGCCTGCGCACGAAGGAAGTGACGATCAAGAACGACGAAGGCATCCGTGCCGGCACCACCTACGACGGCATCAAGGACCTGCGCTCGGCCTTGCCCGGCGGGCTGATTTCGGCCGGCAACGCCAGCCAGTTCAGCGACGGCGGCGGCGCCTGCGTCTTGATGAACGAAGCGCTCGCCTCCAAGCGCAACCTGAAGCCGATCGGCCGTTTCCTCGGCTTCGCGGTGGCCGGCTGCGAGCCCGACGAAATGGGCATCGGCCCCGTCTTCGCCGTGCCCAAGGTGCTGAAGAAACTCGGCCTGACCGTCGCCGACATCGACCTGTGGGAACTGAACGAAGCCTTCGCCGTGCAGGTGCTGTATTGCGCCGACACGCTGGGCATTCCGATGGACCGGCTCAACGTCAACGGTGGTGCCATCGCCGTCGGCCACCCCTACGGTGTGAGCGGCCAGCGTTTGACCGGCCACGCGCTGATCGAAGGCAAGCGCCGAGGCGCCAAGCGTGTCGTCGTCACGATGTGCATCGGCGGCGGCATGGGCGCGGCGGGCGTGTTCGAAGTGCTTTGAACGAAGCGGTCATGGCCGAGCCCGTCGCGGTGAGCGCCGACGTCTTCCTGGCGATGGGCCGCGAGACGCTGGCGAAGCAACCGTTCAGCGTGCTGCTCGGTGCGGAGTTGCTCGCGCTCGAACCCGGCCGCTGCGAACTGGCGGTCACGCTGACCGCGCAGCTCAAGCAGCACATGGGCTTCGCGCACGGCGGCGTGATCAGCTACCTGGCCGACAACGCGCTGACCTATGCGGGCGGCACCGCGCTGCGCGTGCCGGTCGTGACCAGCGAGTACAAGATCAACTACCTGCGGCCGGGCATCGGCGATCGGCTGGTGGCGCGTGCCCGCGCCGTCCATGTCGGCAAGTCGCAGGCCGTGTGCCAGTGCGAAGTGTTCGCGCTGACCGGGACCGAAGAGAAGCTCTGTGCGATGGCCCAGGGCACGATCGCCAGGCTGCCTGACAAGAGCGAGATCCCATGAGCTACCGACCGACCCTCGACTTCCTGCTGAACGACTGGCTCGCCGTCGATTCGCTGCAGGCACGGCCACGTTTTGCCGACCACTCGCGCGAGACCTTCGACTCGGTGCTCGACACCTGCGAGCGGCTGGCGCGCGAGAAGTTCGCGCCCTTCAACCGCCAGGCCGACACCGAGGAGCCGCATTTCGACGGCGACCGTGTGCACCTGCCGCGGGCCAGCCACGATGCGGCGGCGGCTTATGCCGAGACGGGCATGCTCGCCGCGGCGCAAGACTACGAAATCGGCGGCATGCAGTTGCCGTGTGTCGTGCAGATGGCCGCCAACGGTTTCTTTGCGCTCGCCGGCGGCAACGTTGCCGGCGGCGGCATGCTGACCAGCGGCAATGCCAACCTGCTGATGGTGCACGGTACGCCGTTGCAGCAGGCGGTGTTCGCGAAGCAGGAATTCGCCGGCCGCTTCTCCGGCACGATGTGCCTGAGCGAACCACAGGCCGGCTCGAGCCTGTCCGACGTGATCACACGCGCCACGCCCGACGGCGCCGGCTTCGAGGCCGACCCGCTGGGCGCGCGCTACCGCCTGCGCGGCAACAAGATGTGGATCAGCAACGGCGAGCACGAGCTGACCGAGAACATCATCCACCTGGTGCTGGCGAAGATCCCCGGACCCGACGGCAAGTTGATCCCGGGCACCAGGGGCATCTCGCTCTTCATCGTGCCGAAGAAGCTGGTCGGCACCGACGGCGAGCTGACCGGCGAGCGCAACGACGTGGCGCTGGCCGGCCTGAACCACAAGCTCGGCAACCGCGGCATCCCGAACACCTTGCTGAACTTCGGCGAGGGCAAGTTCCCGGTGCGGGAAGGATCAGGCGGCGGCCTCGACGGCCGCGGGGCCGGGGCCATCGGCTACCTGGTCGGCAAGCCGCACGAGGGCCTGCGCTGCATGTTCCACATGATGAACGAGGCGCGCATCGCGGTCGGCATGGGCGCGACGATGCTGGGCTTCGCGGGTTACCAGGCGTCGCTCGACTACGCCAGGAACCGGCCGCAGGGCCGGCCGATGGGCGTGGGCGGCAAGGACGCCGCGAAGCCGCAGGTGCCCATCATCCAGCACGCCGACATCAAGCGCATGCTGCTGGCGCAGAAGAGTTATTGCGAAGGCGCGCTCGCCCTCGAGCTGTACTGCGCGAAGCTCGTCGACGAACAGCACACCGGTTCGAAGGAGAGTTCCGCCGAAGCCGCGCTGCTGCTCGAAATGCTGACACCGATCGCGAAGAGCTGGCCGAGCGAGTGGTGCCTGGAAGCGAACAGCCTGGCGATCCAGGTGCACGGCGGCTACGGCTACACGCGCGACTTCCCGGTCGAGCAGTACTGGCGCGACAACCGCCTGAACATGATCCACGAAGGAACGCACGGCATCCAGGGCCTCGACCTGCTGGGCCGCAAGGTCGTGATGCAGGAAGGTGCGGGCCTGAACCTGCTCGCGCGCACCGTGAGTACGACCATCGAGCGTGCGAGGGCAGTGCCGGTGCTCGCTGCGCACGCGGCCGCACTGGCGACTGCGCTTGCCGAGCTGGGTGCCGCAACCAAAGCCGCGTGGGCCACCGGCAATCCCGACGAAGCGCTGGCCAACGCCACGCCGTATCTGCAAGCCTTCGGCCACACCGTGCTGGCCTGGGTTTGGCTCGATGTGGCGCTGTGCGCGCAGGCGGGCCTGGCCCAAGCAGGTTCCGACACCGCGCTGCTGAACGGCAAGCTCGCCGCCTGCACCTACTTCTTCCACTACGAACTGCCGCGCATCGGCGCGTGGCTCAAGGTTGTCGAGACACGCGACGCCACCTGCCGCACGATGGACGAGGCCTGGTTCTGATGGACACGAAACGCGTCGAAGGCTGGGTCTGGATCCTGGTCTACCTCGGCCTGGTCCTGATCGGCATCGGCATGTCGGTGCAGCGCAGCGACGCCACGCTGGGCTGGGGCATCACGATCGTCGGCATCGTGCTCGACGCGCTCGGCGTTGCGTTGATCTGGGTTCGCTCGCGCGCGAACGACGAAGCCTGAAAGCAGGCAGAAAACCACCAAGGAACAGCATGAGCACATCGATCAAGAAACTCTTCGACCTGAGCGGCCAGACCGCCCTGATCACCGGCGGCTCGCGCGGCCTGGGCCTGCAGATGGCGCATGCGCTCGGCGAAGCCGGTGCGAAGCTGATGCTGAGCTCGCGCAAGGCCGAAGACCTGGAGCAGGCCGCGGCCGAGCTGAAGGCCGACGGCATCGACGCGCAATGGATCGCCGCCGACTGCTCGAAGGAAGAAGACATTCGCGCGCTCGCCGACCAGACGCTGGCGAAACTCGGCGCGATCGACATCCTCGTCAACAACGCCGGCGCCAGCTGGGGCGCCCCGGCGGAAGACCACCCGGTGCCGGCCTGGGACAAGGTGATGAACCTTAACGTGCGCGGTTATTTCATCCTGGCCCAGCAGGTCGCGCGCATCGCGATGATCCCGAAAAAGCACGGCCGCATCATCAACATCGCGTCGATCGCCGGCCTGAACGGCAACCCGCCCGAGATGCAGATGCTGGCCTACAACACCTCGAAGACCGCGGTGATCGGCTTCACGCACACGCTCGCCGCCGAATGGGGCAAGTACAACATCAACGTCAACGCGATCTGCCCGGGTTTCTTCATGACGAAGATGGCCGCCGGCCTGATCGCGCAGCTCGGCGAAGAGAAGATGGCCGCGAAAGCACCACTCGGCAGGCTCGGCGACGAAGACGACCTGAAAGGCCTGACGCTGCTCTACGCCAGCGCGGCCGGCAAGCACATCACCGGGCAGTGGCTCGCGGTCGACGGCGGCGTGAGCGTCGTGCTCGGCGCCGCCTGAACGGCGCAGCCATGAGCATCACGACCGGCATCGTCGTTCCCTTCGTCGAACACCTCGGCTTCACGATCGAACGCTTCGAAGGGGGCGAGTCGGAGTTGCACTACACCGCGCTGCCCGAGCACATGAACAGCTTCCAGGTGACCCACGGCGGCGCCTGCATGACGCTGCTCGACGTGACGATGGCGGTGGCCGCACGCAGCGTGCAGAAAGACATGGGCGTCGTCACGATCGAGATGAAGACGAGTTTCATGCAACCGGCCGTCGGCCCGCTGATCGCCAAGGGCCGGCTGATGCACCGCACCGCGACGATGGCCTTCACGGAAGCGACCATCTACGACGCCAAGGGCCGGGCCTGCTCGCATTCGACCGGCACCTTCAAGTACGTCAGACGCCTGCCCGTGGGCGCCAGCGCCGCGAACGCGCAGCAGGTGCCACCGCTGTCCACCGACTGATCGACACAAGGAGAACACCATGACCACGAACCAGCAGATCCACCTCGTCTCGCGCCCCAGCGGCGAAGCTTCGGTCGACAACTTCAAGCTCATCGAAGCCGAGGTGCCCGAGCTCAAAGACGGCCAGGTGCTCGTGCGCAACCACTTCATGAGCCTCGACCCCTACATGCGCGGCCGCATGAACGACGCCAAGAGCTACGCCGTGCCGCAGCCGTTGAATGCGGTGATGCAGGGCGGCACGGTCGGCGAGGTGGTGGCCTCGAAGAACGAACACTACAAGGTCGGCGACAAGGTCGTCGGCTTCGGCGGCTGGCAGCATTACAGCGTGGCCGATGCCGCCACGCCGGGTGTGCTGCGCAAGGTCGACACGACGCACATTCCGCTCTCGGCCTACCTGGGCGCGGTTGGCATGCCGGGGGTCACGGCCTGGTACGGCCTGACGCAGATCTGCAAGCCGATGCCGGGGCAGACGATCGTGGTCAGCGCCGCCAGCGGCGCGGTGGGCAGCGCAGTGGGCCAGTTGGCCAAGGCGCGCGGTTGCCGCGCGGTCGGTATCGCCGGCGGAGCCGACAAGTGCGGCTACGTGGTCAACGAACTGGGCTTCGACGCCTGCGTCGACTACAAGGCGCACAAGGATCCGAAGGCACTGTACGAAGCGCTGAAGACCGCCACGCCCGACGGCGTGGACGGCTGCTTCGAAAACGTCGGCGGTGCGGTGTTCGACGCGGTGCTGGCGCGCATGAACGCCTTCGGTCGCATTGCCCTGTGCGGCATGATCAGCGGCTACGACGGCGAGCCGATCCCGCTGAAGAGCCCGCAGCTGATCCTGCAGTCGCGTTTGACGATCGAAGGGTTCATCGTCAGCGAGCACATGCAGTTCTGGCCCGAGGCGCTGAAGGAGCTGGGCACGATGGTCGCCACCGGCAAGCTGAAGTACCGCGAGAGCGTGGCGCAAGGCCTGGCCGCGGCGCCCGAAGCCTTCCTCGGCTTGCTGAAGGGCAAGAACTTCGGCAAGCAGGTCGTCAAGCTGGTTTGAGGCTGGCGATGAACGCGCCTGCCGCCACGCAC
The DNA here is from genome assembly GCA_040080605.1 of Burkholderiaceae bacterium. Lineage (GTDB taxonomy): Bacteria > Pseudomonadota > Gammaproteobacteria > Burkholderiales > Burkholderiaceae_C > LMDS01. The sequence goes on along the minus strand of JBEBIB010000006.1, from coordinate 104,519 downwards.
GAGGTGCTGAACCAGAGCACCGCGCTGACCGGCCACAACGTCTACAGCGGTGACAGGGCACTGCGCGATGCGCTGGCTTTTCATGCGCCGGGCGCGGATGAGTCCGGGCGCGTGGCGTTGGGCGCGTTGCTCGGCAGCGAAGCGATTCAAACGCACGCGCGGCTGGCCAACGTGCACAAGCCGGCGCTGCACACGCACGACCGTTTCGGCCACCGCAGCGACAGCGTCGAGTTCCACCCGAGTTACCACGCGCTGCTGGGCGCGGCGGTGGGCGCCGGACTGCACGCCACGCCGTGGTCGCAAGGGCCGGGCGCACACATCGAGCGCGCGGCGCGCTTTCTGATGTTCACGCAGCTCGAACCGTCGGTGCTGTGCCCGGTGTCGATGAGCTATGCCGTGACGCCCGCCTTGCGTGGCAACGCCGCCGTGTTCGGCGACTGGTTCGGCAAGCTCGCCAGCACGCAGTACGACCCGCGGCTGGCCTTCGTCGACACCAAGACCGGCGTGACCATGGGCATGGGCATGACCGAGAAGCAGGGCGGCTCCGACGTGCGGGCCAACACCACCCGCGCCGATTACGTGGAAGACACGGCCTGGGGCCGCTGCTACCGGCTCGTCGGCCACAAGTGGTTCTTCTCGGCGCCGATGAGCGATGCCTTCCTGGTGCTCGCGCAAACGCCCGCCGGCTTGAGCTGCTTCTTCCTGCCGCGGGTGCTGCCCGACGGCAGCCTCAACGCCATCGCGATCCAGCGCCTCAAGGACAAGCTCGGCAACCACGCCAATGCCAGTTCCGAAGTCGAGTTCAACGGCGCGCTCGCGTGGCTGGTGGGCGAAGAAGGGCGCGGCGTTCCGCAGATCCTCGAGATGGGCACGCTGACGCGACTCGACTGCGCGCTCGGCACCGCGGGGCTGATGCGCGGTGCGGTGGCGCTGGCACTGCACCACTGCACGCAGCGCCGGGCCTTCGGCAAGCGGCTCGTCGAGCAGCCGTTGATGAAGAACGTGCTCGCCGACATCGCGCTGGAAAGCGAAGCCGCCACGGCACTCGCGATGCGGCTGGCGCGCGCCATCGACCGGCAGGACGATCCCTTCGAGGCGCTCATGCGGCGTGTGCTCACGCCGGTCGCGAAGTTCTGGGTCTGCAAGCGCGGCGCGATGCTGGCGCAGGAAGCGATGGAGTGCCTGGGTGGCAACGGCTACGTCGAAGAACACGGCGAAGGAACGATGGCGCGCATCTACCGCGAGATGCCGCTGAATTCGATCTGGGAAGGTGCCGGCAACATCATGGCGCTCGACCTGCTGCGCGCACTGCGCAGGCGTGACGGGCGCAACGCCGACGTGCTGCAGGCGCTGGAAGCCGAGCTGGCAACCACGCGTGGTGCCGTGGCGTCCTACGACCGCTTCGTCGACGCCCTGCTTGCGCGCTTCACCGACGCCGCCGACGGCGACGGCGATGAAGCCGGCGCACGCCGTCTCGCGCAAGACGTGGCGCTCGCGGTGCAAGCCTCGCTGCTTCGCCGCCACGCGCACGACTTCGTGTTCGACGCTTTCTGCCGTTCGCGCCTGGCCGGCAGCGGGCCGCAAGTCTTCGGAACGCTGCCGGCGAACGTCGCCTTCGACCCCATCATTCAGCGCGCCGTGCCGCACTGACGTTCACGCACACAAAAAAGGTCACCATGCCCGAACTGATCCTGCACCACTACGCAATCTCGCCCTTCGCCGAGAAGATGCGGCTCGTGCTCGGCTTCAAAGGCTTGGCCTGGCGCTCGGTCGACATTCCGGCTGTCATGCCCAAGCCCGACGTGGTGGCGCTGACCGGCGGCTACCGCCGCACGCCCTTCATGCAGATCGGCGCCGACGTGTACTGCGACACCGCGCTGATCTGCCGCGTGGTCGATCGCTTGCAACCCGAGCCGGCGCTCTACCCAGACGATGTGGCCGGCCTCGCCGAGATCGTGGCGCAGTGGGCCGACAGCGCGCTGTTCTGGATCGCCGCGCCCTACACGATGCAGCCGGCCGGTGCGGTGCACCTGATGCCGGGCGCCACGCTCGACACGCTGAAGGCGTTCGCGGCCGACCGCGCCGCCATGTCGCCGAACCTGAAACGTGCCACGCTGGCCGACGGCGCGGCGGCCCTGAACACCTACTTCGGGCGCATCGAGAACATGCTGGCCGACGGCCGGCCGTTCCTGCTGGGTGCGCTGCCCAGCATCGCCGATTTCTCGACCGCGCAATCGGTCTGGTTCATCAAGCGCGCGCCGCCGGTCGCGACCGTGCTCGAGCCGTTCGCAAGGCTGCAGGCCTGGTACGAGCGGGTCACCGCGTCCGGCCACGGCAGCCCCACGCCAATGACGAGCACGGAGGCGATCGCCATCGCAGCGACCGGCTCGCACGCGGCGCTGTCGTTCGAAGCCGAAGCCGGGCTCGAAGAAGGCGACGACGTCACCGTCACGCCGACCGACTACGCGCACGACGCGGTGGCCGGCCGCCTGGTCGGCCTCGGCATCGATGAAGTGGTGATCGCGCGCAGCGACGAACGTGCCGGTCACCTGCACGTGCACTTCCCGCGCATCAACTTCCAGATCAAGAAACAACCCGCTCACTAAAGAGAACATCGCATGAAGACCTTCAAGGGCGGCACCGCCGTCATCACCGGCGCGGGCTCGGGCTTCGGCCTCGAAGCCTCGCGGATCGCCGCGAAGCTGGGCATGAACGTCGTGATGGCCGACGTGCAGCAAGACGCGCTCGACAAGGCCGTTGCCGAGATCGAAGCGCTCGGCGCCAAGGTGCTGCCGTTCCGGCTCGACGTGGCCAAGGCGGCCGAAGTCGAAGCCTTGGGTGAGGCCACGTTCAAGCGCTTCGGCGCGCCGAGCTTCGTGTTCAACAACGCCGGTGTCGGTGCCGGTGGCCTGATCTGGGAAACGACGCTGAAAGACTGGGAATGGGTCGTTGGCGTCAACCTGATGGGCGTGGCCCACGGCATGCGCGTGTTCACGCCGATGATGCTGGAAGCGGCTGCGAAAGACCCGGCCTATGAAGGCCACATCGTCAACACCGCGTCGATGGCCGGGCTGCTGAACCCGCCGTGTTCGAGCGTCTACAACGCCACCAAGGCGGCCGTGATCGCGATGAGCGAAACGCTGTACCACGACCTGTGCCTCGTCACCGACCAGGTGCGCGCTTCGGTCCTGTGCCCGTACTTCGTGCCGACCGGCATCGTCCACAGCGGTCGCAACCGGTCCGCCGAACTGGCGAACGAAGGCAAGCCGACCAAGAGCCAGCTCATCGCCCAGGCGATGAGCGAGAAGGCGGTGACCAGTGGCAAGCTCACGGCCGCGCAGGTGGCGCAGTTCGTGTTCGACGGCGTGGCCGAGGGCAACTTCTACATCTACAGCCATCCGCGCGCGCTCGGCAGTGTGCAGGTGCGGCTCGAAGACCTGATGACGCCGCGCAACCCGAGCGACCCGTTCGCGCACAAGCCCGAGCTGGGCGCGGCCCTGCGCGCGCAGTTGCGCGCGGTCGACTGAAGGCACGCGCATGTCGGAACCCTTGCCCGGCCGCGCGGCGGACATCGAAGCGCTGTGGCTGGCCTACCAGCGCGCCTGCAGCGTCAAGGTCGAAGGTTTTTCGGCCAGCGCGCTCGGGCATAGCCGCGAGCTGGCCGACACGCTCGCCGAGCTGATTCTTTCGGGCGTGAAGCGTGCGCATGCCACCCTGCTGCGTGATTTCGAAAAGGACCTCGAGCCTCTGCCTCAGCCCGGCGACCACCTCGTGGTGCTCGACGGCGACGGCACGGCGCGCGCGATCGTGCGCTGCACACACGTCGAGAAGCGTTTGTTCAACCAGATCGACGACACCTTCGCGTTCGAAGCCGGCGAGGGCGATTTGACGCTGCGCTGGTGGCTCACCGCGCACCGCCAGGACTTTGCCGAACGTGCCGAGGCCGAAGGCTTCGAGGTCAGCGAACGCACCGAGCTCGTGCTGGAACACTTCGAGCTGGTGTGGCCGGTGGCCACGGGGTAAGTGTTTGGCCGCACGGGCTGGGGTGAGCCGCCTCGAATGCATGCACCGACCCCCTGGACAGCTCCTGTCATCGACGACACGTTAGGCATTCGATGCACGACTTTGCCCCCAACTTTCAAGGAACGCAGATGCTGAGATTTTTGCTTGTGGCCACAACTCTTCTGTTTGCCACTGCCTGTTCCACACAGCCAAAGGTCATCGCCCCGAAGCCAGTCATCAAGAGCATCGCAATCATCCCGGCGACGAGTCCCGCGAACTACACGCTGGAGAATGTCAGCGCAGTACAGTTTGTGATACCTCTGGCCGCAACTTTCAACTACCTTGATAGCAAGCAAAAGGCCAAGGCGTTCAATGAGAAGTTGGCCGCCCGGCCGCCGTCCTTGGGGCCAAACTTCACTGACGAAGTGGCACGGTCGCTTAGGCTTCTCGGCTATGAAGTCCAGATACTTGAAGGCGTCTTGCGCCCACCTGGTGATCTCGACAATGTGGACTACGCAAAGATCATCACTACGGCAAACGCGGTGCTTCATGTCCAGTTCACTCAAGTAGGCCTCTTCTCGCCTCGCTCTTCAGCGAACTACATCCCTCGCGTCAATGCCTATGGAACTCTGTTCGTAGTGGGCCGACCTGATTATCTGTACGACCAACAGGTCTACTACGGCGTGGACGCCACTAGCAGCGCATTGTGGTCAATTCCTTCTGACCCGAAGTTCGCGTACACCAGCTTCGAGGCCGTGCTCTCGAACATTGATGAAGTACAAACCGCATTTCAGATCGGCACACAGGCGATAGGCAAGCGAATTGCAGAGCAGGTCCATGAGGCCATCAAGTAGCCTGAACGACCGTCCAATCTGCGCTTCAATTCGTGATGCCTGACCCTTCCATTGAGGGGATGCCTCGAAGGCTGCGCCTTTCAGGGACGGCTTCCTTCAATGTTTCGACAACAGCGTCCAGAATGACGTCTGATCACGCGCGCGTACGCCCGACTCCAGGAAGGCCGAGCGTCCGCGCGGAATGAGCAAGCCGCTGGCTCCCTGCGTTGGGCGTCATGACCACCTCTCACTCACAGCCCCGAGACACACCATGTCCAAGCTTCGTGTAGAAAGTTTCACCCTCTCGCTCGACGGTTTCGGCGCTGGCCCGGACCAGGACCTCGACAACCCGCTCGGCGTGGGCGGCACCGCGCTGCATGGCTGGGCCTTGTCCACACGAACGTTTCAGAAGCACTTGTTCGGCAGCGACGGCGGCGCCACGGGCATCGACGAAGACTTTGCCGTTCGGGGCTTTCAGAACATCGGCGCCTGGATACTCGGCCGGAACATGTTCGGGCCGGTTCGCGGGCCGTGGCCAGACGAGAGCTGGCGGGGTTGGTGGGGCGAGAACCCGGTTTATCACGTGCCCGTGTTCGTGTTGACCCACCACGCACGCGCACCGCTGGTCATGGAAGGAGGAACGACCTTCCACTTCGTGACGGAAGGCATTGCTGCCGCGCTGGCGCAAGCGCGCGAGGCGGCCCAGGGCAAGGACGTTCGTGTCGGTGGCGGCGTGAACGTCATTCAACAGTACCTTCGCCACCGCCTGATCGACGAAATGCACATTGCCATTTCGCCGGTCCTGCTCGGCGCCGGCGAAAGGCTGTTCGAAGGCATCAACCTGCCTGCCTTGGGCTACGCCTGCACCCGACACGAGCGATCGGCACTGGCCACGCACGTGGTTCTTGCCCGATCGCCTTGAGCATGCTCACCATCCATCGCGCGCAGGCTTTCGACGTTGAAGACATGCACGGCATTCAGATGCGCGCCTTCGAGGAAGAGGGCCGTCGGGGCGACACGCGCGACATTCCGCCGCTGCAAGAGCAGATCGCCGCGATTGCCGAGCACGTGCAGACACAGATCGCGCTCATCGCCAGGGAGGGTGCAAGTGCGGTCGGCTGCGTGCGTGGCGTCGTGGAGGGCAGGGTCTGCACGGTTCGTGCACTGGTGGTCGAGCCGGCCCGGCACGGGCAAGGCGTCGGAACGCAGCTGCTCAAGGCGCTCGAGGCCGAGCTGAAAGACGTCGACCGCGTCGACCTGACAACGAACACGATCATGGAAGACAACGTGGCGTTCTATGAGCGCCACGGATACCACGTCGTCGAGTACACGGCGCCTCGCCCTGGTGTCAGGCTGGCGCAAATGTCCAAGTCGATGGTGAAAGCCGCCTGATGCGGCGGCGAAATTTCATCGCGGCGTGGGTCGAAGCTGCCCGGCTTCGCTCGTCGTACAGTGAGAGGGTCTTCCTCTGCCTTGAAAGATGATCATGCCCACAGGCACCGTTCGACTTCACCGTGTGGTCAGAGCCGATCCGCAGAAGGTCTACCGCGCTTTCCTCGAGCCCGACGCGCTGGCCAAATGGTTGCCGCCGTTCGGTTTCACCTGCCAGGTTCATCACCTGGACGCCACGGTCGGTGGCACGTTCAAGATGTCGTTCAAGAACTTTTCGACGGGCAACGGCCATTCGTTTGGCGGCGAGTACCGCGAGCTCGTGCCCCACGAGCGCATTCGTTATTCGGACAAGTTCGACGATCCGAATCTGCCCGGGGAGATGCAGACGTCCGTGACGCTTCGGAAGGTGGCGTGTGGCACCGACCTGACGATCGTGCAGGAAGGCATCCCTGAGCTCGTTCCGGTCGAGATGTGCTACCTCGGCTGGCAGGAATCGCTGATCCAGTTGCTGCAGTTGGTCGAGCCCGTGATTCCGGACTGACCGGACTCGCCCGACGTGCCTGCCTCACACCTGTCGAGAACTCATGTTTGACCACGTCAAATTCGGCGTCAGCGATTTTGCGGCGAGCAAGGCCTTCTTCCTCAAGGCACTCGAGCCGCTCGGCGTCGCGGTGGTTTCCGAGGGAGCGCCGAGCTACGGTGTCGAGTTGAGCCCGGCGGACGGCAAGGTGTCGTTGTGCTTGTTCCAGACCGACGAGAAGCCGGCGCATCTTCACATCGCGTTCGTGGCGCGCAATCGCCGGCAAGTTGAAGCCTTTCATCGCGCGGCGCTGGCGGCGGGTGGCACGGATCATGGCGCGCCCGGCCTGCGCCCGCACTACCACCCGAGCTACTACGCAGCGTTCGTGATCGGCCCGGACGGGCACAACATCGAGGTGGTTTGCCGCGAACCCGAGGCCTGAGCTTGCGAAGGTCGCCAGGCATTCGCGGGCCGCGACGATGAATGAGTGACGCCTTGCCCTATCAACTGCTGGCCGATGCGGTGCTGTCGCTGCACTTGGCCATCGTCGTCTTCGTCGTGGGCGGATTGGCCTTCATCGTTGTCGGCAATCTTCGGGCATGGCGCTGGGCGAACGCGTTGTGGTTTCGGCTTGTGCATCTGGCGGCCATCGCCGTCGTTGTCGCCGAGTCGTGGCTCGGCATCGTTTGCCCGCTCACGTCGGCCGAAATGTGGTTGCGCACCCAGGCGCGGGCCACCACCTACAGCGGCAGTTTCATCGAGCACTGGCTGGGCCGCGTGCTCTACTGGGAGGCGCCGACTTGGGTCTTCACCGTGGCCTACTCGGTGTTCGGCCTCGCGGTCGCCGCCACCTGGTGGTGGTTTTCGCCAAGGTCTGGCAAACCTGCTGGTCGAACAGAGGGCTGAGCCCGGCGTAGACAATGCAAGCCCCGGAGCGCGCTGCTGCGCATCTGCTCCGACAACCCACCCCACGGTGATCTCGCCATGAACCCCACGACCCGGCGCGTCCTCCAGGCCGTTCTCTATGAAGCATTCGCGATTGCCTTCGTCGGCCCGGTTCTGAGCGTGGTCTTCGAGAAGCCGGCGTCTTCGACCCTGGCGCTGGCTTTCGTGCTGTCGAGCATCGCGCTGGCGTGGAACTACGTGTTCAACGCCTTGTTCGAGCGATGGGAGGCACGCCAAGCGGTACGAGGCCGGTCGTTCGCCAGGCGCCTGGCGCATGGCCTGGGGTTCGAAGGCGGACTCGTCGTCATCCTGGTGCCGGTCATGGCGCTCTGGTTGAACACCTCGGCTCAGGTGGCCTTCCTCGCGAACCTCGGCCTGCTGGCGTTCTTCTTCGTCTACGCGATCGTTTTCACCTGGGCCTTCGACCGTGTGTTCGGGCTTCCGGCGTCGGCGACGAAGCAGGCCGAGGCCTGAGTTTCCGCGACGACACGGCTCAGCAATCGAGCTTGAGCGCCTGCACCGGCCGGCCGCTGTCGGCGTCGACGATCACGAGGTTGACGGTGCGGGGGTGGGCAGCGTCGGCCGCCTGCGTCGATTCGAAGGCCAGCAGGGCGGGGGCGTCGGGCGCGGCGCGCCACGCATCCACCGTCTTGTACTCGCGCACCACATAGTCGTGTTTGAGCGTCGCGCCGTCGTTCTCGCCGGCCCTCACCGTGCTGACATGGCCTTGTTCCGTCACGGCCCAATACGCGGCCAGCCGCGCCGGTGTACCAGGCGCAGCGGTCACGCTGGCGCTGAAGCGCTTGCCGTCGCGCGCCAGGCTCACGTCGACGCTGGCCACGGCGCGGCCCTGGGCCGATGAAGGCAGGCCGGCGCGCGACCACGCCGGCCGGTCGGCGCCGTCGACGATAACCTGCGGTGTGTAGCTGAAGCGTGCACCGCTGCTGCGCTGCGACTGCGCCTGGCGCTGCGTGTAGGCGGCGCTGGCGAAACGGTCCTTCCAACCCAGCCGGTCCCAGTAGTCGACGTGGAAGGCGAGCGCCACGACACCGGGGTCGGCCTTCAGGCGCGACAGCCACGCGTCGGCCGGCGGGCAGGAACTGCAGCCTTCCGAGGTGTAGAGCTCGACGACCGGGGCGATGGCCGGGCCGCTGCGGGCGCTGCAGCTGCCTGCCGCTTGAATCGGGGTCGCGTGGAGCATCAGCAGCGCGAGCAGGGCGCCGGGCGGGGCGACAGAAGCCATGGTGTGCTCCGTGGGGAGTGACGATGGCACTTTGTCGCCGCGCTTCGAATCTTCTTACCCGAAGGCCTGTGCCACACTGCGCCGCCCCACGCCCGCTGCCCGTCATTCATGCCCCTGCACTCAAGCTCCCAACCCAGCGTTGCCGTGATCGGCGGCGGGCCGGCAGGCCTGATGGCGGCCGAGGTGCTGGCCGCGGCCGGTGCCGGCGTCGACCTGTTCGACGCCATGCCCTCGGTCGGCCGCAAGTTTCTGCTCGCCGGCAAGGGCGGTTTGAACCTGACGCACAACGAAGACTTCGGCGCCTTCGTCGGGCGCTACGCCGAACGCCGCGCGCAGATCGAGCCGATGCTGCATCAGTTCGGCGCCGCGCAGGTCAGGGCGTGGACGCAGGCCCTCGGCGTGGCCACCTTCATCGGCAGCTCGGGCCGTGTGTTCCCTATCGACATGAAAGCCGCGCCGCTGTTGCGGGCCTGGTTGCACCGCTTGCGCTCGGCGGGCGTGCGCTTCCATATGCGCCACCGCTGGACGGGCTGGGGGCAGGGCGAGGACGCACACCAGACGCTGCGGTTTCAAACGCCTGCCGGTGAGCTCGTGAAGCCGTTCGACGCGGTCGTGCTCGCACTCGGGGGCGGCAGCTGGGCCCGGCTCGGCTCCGATGGCGCCTGGGTGCCGTTGCTCATGCAACGGGGTGTCGACGTGGCGCCGCTGCAGCCGTCGAACTGCGGCTTCGACGTGGCGCGCAGCACGCCGGACGGCAGCCTGGCGAGCGGCTGGACCGATCACTTCCGCAGCCGCTTCGCCGGCCAGCCGCTGAAGACGGTGGCGCTGTCGATTCGCACGCCGGGCGGCGCGGTCTTCGAGCAGGCGGGCGAGTTCGTCGTCACCGAAGGCGGCGTCGAAGGCAGCCTCGTCTACGCGCTCTCGGCACTGGCGCGTGAGCAGATCGCTGCGCAAGGCCACGCGCTCGTGCACATCGATCTGCTGCCGGGGCGCAGCGCCGAGTTCGTGCAGGCCGAAGTGGCGCGTGCGCGCGGTCCTCGGTCGCTGGCGACCCACCTGAAAAGCCGGCTCGGCATCGACGGCGTGAAGGCGGTCTTGTTGTACGAATTGCTGCCGCGCGAGGTGGTCAAAGACCCCTTGCGGCTGGCCACGGCGATCAAGGCCTTGCCGCTGCCGCTGCTCGCCGCACGGCCGCTGGACGAAGCCATCAGCAGCGCCGGCGGCGTGCGTTTCGAAGGGCTTGATACTGGCCTGATGTTGCGCGCGTTGCCCGGCGTGTTCTGCGCCGGCGAAATGCTCGACTGGGAGGCGCCCACCGGCGGCTATCTGCTAACGGCCTGCTTCGCCAGCGGCGTGGCGGCGGGCAACGGGGTGCTGAAGCACTTGTCAGCCAGGCGCTGAGCGGGCAGCCTGCGCTGCACGGGCGCGGCGGTGGGCTGCGGCCGAACGCGGTGCTGTCCGACGCTGCTTCCGTGTTGCGGCCACTAGAGTGATCGATCGATCACTCCTCGACCTTGCCCGCCATGAACACCCTGCGCACACGCCACCATTTTCTGCTCGGCCTGTTCTTCGCTGGCGCATTGTTGAGCCTCCCGGCGCTGTCGGCCACACCCACACCCACGCCGAGCGCCCAGGCGGCCGAGATCAACGTGAAGTTCGAGCAGGACAAGGCGAACTGCCTCGCCGGCAAGCCCGGCGCCGCGCGCGACGCCTGCATGAGGGAAGCGACCAAAGCACGCACTTCCGCCCGCAACGCCCCGATCCACGACGACGCCACCTACCGCGACAACAAGTTCGACCGCTGCCGCGTCCTCGCCGGCGACGAAGCCCAGGCCTGTTTCGCACGCATGAAGGGCGAGGGCTCCACCAGCGGCAGCGTCGCGGGCGGCGGCGTGCTGCGCGAGAAAGTGACGATCGAGGTCGGCCCCGTGCCCACGGCCGCGTCCGCACCGGCTGCATCGGCCGCGTCCGCACCCTGACGCCCGAGGGGCGGGCGGCGGGGCCTGTGGCACACTGCGCCGCTTCGATTTGACGGCCTGCGTGGCCCCGTTCCCTTGGACAAGATTCTTCTGCAGATCGCCGCCGAACTGAAGGTTCGGCCGGCCCAGATCCACGCCGCCGTCGAGTTGCTCGATGGTGGGGCCACGGTGCCCTTCATCGCACGCTACCGCAAGGAAGCGACCGACAACCTCGACGACATCCAGCTGCGCGAGCTCGAAACGCGCCTGTCGTACCTGCGTGAACTCGACGAGCGACGCGAGGCGGTGCTCAAGAGCATTGCCGAGCAGGGCAAGCTGACGCCCGCGTTGCAGGCCGCGATCAACGCCGCGCCGACCAAGCAGGAACTCGAAGACCTGTACCTGCCCTACAAGCAGAAGCGCCGCACGAAAGCGATGATCGCGCGCGAAGCCGGCATCGAGCCGCTGGCCGACAAGCTATTCGCTGACCCGTCGCTGGAACCGCTCGCCGAAGCTGCCGCGTTCGTGAATGCCGAGGCAGGTTTCGCCGACGCGCAAGCCGTGCTCGACGGCGTGCGCGACATCCTCTCCGAACGCTGGGCCGAAGACGCCACGCTGGTGCGCAAGCTGCGCGACTGGCTGTGGGGCGAGGCGCTGTTCCAGAGCAAGCTGATGGCGGGCAAGGACGGCACGCTGCCCGACCACGCCAAGTTCCGCGACTACTTCGACTACGCCGAGCCGATCCGCAGCGTGCCGTCGCACCGCGCGCTCGCGGTGTTCCGCGGCCGCACGCTGGAGTTGCTCGACGCGAAGCTGGTGACGGACGAAGAAGTGGTTCCCGGCAAGCCCGTGCTCGCCGAAGGTCACATCGCCATGCACCTGAAATGGAGCCACGCGAAACGCCCGGCCGACGAGCTGATCCGCAAGTGCATCGCGTGGGCCTGGAAGGTCAAGCTGAGTTTGAGCCTGGAACGTGACCTGTTCGCCCGCCTGCGCGAAGAAGCCGACAAGGTCGCGATCAAGGTCTTCGCCGAGAACCTGCGCGACCTGCTGCTCGCCGCACCGGCCGGCCCGAAGGTCGTGATGGGCCTGGACCCCGGCATCCGCACCGGCTGCAAGGTCGCGGTGGTCGACGCCACCGGCAAGGTGCTGGCCACCCACACCGTCTACCCGCTCGAGCCGCGCAAGGACTGGGAAGGTTCGCTGCACACGCTCGGCCTGCTGTGTGCCACGCACGGCGTGAACCTGATCGCGATCGGCAACGGCACCGGCAGCCGCGAGACCGACAAACTCGCCGGCGACCTGATCAAGCGCCTGCTGCAGCTCGCGCCCGACACGCAGATCCAGAAGGTCGTCGTCAGCGAAGCCGGCGCGTCGGTCTACTCGGCGAGCGAGTACGCGAGCAAGGAACTGCCCGATCTCGACGTGAGCCTGCGCGGCGCGGTCAGCATCGCACGCCGCCTGCAGGACCCGCTCGCCGAGCTGGTGAAGATCGACCCGAAGAGCATCGGCGTCGGCCAGTACCAGCACGATGTGAGCCAGAGCGATCTGGCGAAGAGCCTGAACACGGTGATCGAAGACTGCGTGAACTCGGTCGGCGTGGACCTGAACACCGCGTCGACGCCGCTGTTGTCGCGCGTGTCGGGCTTGAGTGGCGCCGTGGCGGCCAGCATCGTGCGCTGGCGTGATGCGAACGGTGCGTTCAGGAGCCGCAAGCAGTTGCTCGACGTCAGCGGCCTGGGCGCCAAGACCTTCGAGCAGAGCGCCGGTTTCCTGCGCATTCGCGGTGGCGACGACGCGCTCGACCAGTCGGGTGTGCACCCGGAAACCTACCCGCTGGTCGAGCGCCTGCTCGCCGCGCTGAAGAAGCCCGCGGCCGAGGTGATGGGCCGCGCCGATGTGATCCGAACGCTGAAGCCCGAAGCCTTCGCCGACGACAAGTTCGGTGCGATCACCGTGAAAGACGTGCTTGCCGAACTCGAGAAGCCGGGCCGCGATCCGCGCCCCGATTTCAAGGTGGCGCGCCTGTCCGACGGCATCGAAGACATCAAGGATCTGGTCGCCGGCATGACGCTGGAAGGCACCATCAGCAACGTGGCGCAGTTCGGCGCCTTCGTCGACCTGGGGGTGCACCAGGACGGGCTGATCCACGTGAGCCAGTTGGCCAACAAGTTCGTGAACGACGCGCGCGAAGTGGTGAAGACCGGTGACATCGTCAAGGTGAAGGTGCTCGAAGTCGACCTGGCGCGCAAGCGCATTTCGCTGACGATGAAGCTCGACGCCAAGCCGGTGCCGCAAGGCGAGCACGGTGGCAACGCCTACCGCGCGCCGGAACGTGGCGAGCGGGCGGCCTCGCATCGCGGTGCACCCGCACCGCAGGCCGGCGGCTCGGCGATGGCCGATGCTTTTGCGCGCCTGCAGAGCAAGCGCTGAAGGAATCCGCGAACCCGCATAGAGTTCGCAGCTTGAAAGCCCTGAGCGTCCACGCCGGCCCGCGGGCCTTGAAGGCCCTGCGCGAGCACGGCCTGCAAGCGGAGCACGTGCGTGCGGTGCCGGCGGCGGCCGGCGGCCCGAAAGGGCTGGTGTTGAGCCCGCTCGATCAGTTTCTCTTCGGTGAATGGCTCGCGACCAATGCGAGCCCTGTGCATCTGCTCGGCGCCTCGATCGGCGCGTGGCGCATGGCGGCTGCGTGCCTGAACGACCCGGCCGCCGCCTTGGCGCAGATGGCGCACGACTACATCCACCAGGACTACGAACACGCGCCCTGCAAACCGCCGACGCCGCGCCACGTGAGCGATGTTTTCGGTGCGAATCTGAAAGCGCGCTTCGACGGCCGCGTGGGCGAATTGCTCGTCAACCCGCGCTTTCGCCTGCACGTGTTCACGAGCCGCGGCCGGCACCTGCTGCGCCGACATGGCCGCGCGTTGTCGTCGATCAGCACGCCTTTGAGCTACTTCGGCGCCTTTGCGACCAATGCCGTGAGCCGCCGTGCGATGAGTGGTTGGTGGGAGCGTGTGGTGTTCTCCGACACGCGCGATCCGCTGCCGTTCCACCTGCACGACTACCGCACGCACACCGCACCGCTGAACGGCGACAACCTCGCGCTGAGCATCCTCGCGAGCTGCTCGATCCCCTACTGGCTCGACCCGGTGCACAACATTCCCGACGCACCGCGCGGCGCCTACTGGGACGGTGGCATCACCGACTACCACCTGCACCTGAACTACGCGTCGATGGCCGACAGCGTCAACGAACCTGCGCTGGTGTTGTACCCGCACTTCCAGAGCACCGTGATCCCCGGCTGGCTCGACAAGTTCTTCAAGCGCCGCCACCGCGCCACGGCGCACCTGTCGAACCTGATCGTGCTGTCGCCGGACCCGGAATGGGTGAAGACGCTGCCGAACGCGAAGCTGCCCGACCGCACCGACTTCCGGCACTTCGGCGACGACACGAAGGCGCGTGTTGCCGCATGGTCGACGGCGGTGAAAGAAAGCGAGCGGCTGCGCGACGAATTCACCGCATGGGTGGGTGGCCGTTTGGCCATCGACGTGCAGCCGCTGGTCTGACACGACCCATCGAAACCGATCGGTACAGAAACTTTGTCGAACATTGCATCCAGCACCGAAGTGACGGCGTAAGGCACCGCAGACGCTGAAAGCAGGGGCTCACGCCTCAAGCGTCAAGAGGAGTCAGCCACGGGGTGAACCGGTGGCCGCCACCGAACCACTTCAAGCCAAGGATGACGACATGAAATCTCAACGATTGGGTTCCACCCGAGTGCTGCCGCTGCTGGCAGCCATCGGCGCCGTGTACGGCCTTTGCTCGCTGCCGGCACACGCCTCCAGCCACCGCGAGGCGCCGTCGATCACGACCACGCCGAAGGTCGACGCCGCCGACTTCTACATGTTCAACAGCTACGAGCCCGGCCGCACCGGCTTCGTGACCGTGATCGCCGACTACCTGCCGCTGCAGGACGCCTACGGCGGCCCGAACTACTTCAAGCTCGACCCGAACGCGCTGTACGAGATCCACATCGACAACAACGGCGACGCGAAGGAAGACATCACCTTCCAGTTCAAGTTCAAGAACACGCTGAAGGCCAAGACGCTGAACATCGGCGGCCAGAACGTGGCGATCCCGCTGACGCAGTTCGGCGGCGTGACCGACCCGAACGCCGCGGCGCTGAACGTGAACGAGACCTTCACGGTCGATGTGGTGCGTGGTGACCGCCGCACCGGCACCAAAGGCTCCGTGACCAACGCCACCGGTGGCAGCGCGACCTTCAACAAGCCGTCGGACAACATCGGCACGAAGACGATTCCCGACTACGCGGCCTACGCGGCCAAGCACATCTACACGGTCAACATTCCGGGTTGCACCACGCCGGCCAAGCTCTTCGTCGGACAGCGCAAGGACCCGTTCGCCGTGAACCTGGGCGCGATTTTCGACCTGATCAACGTGCCGAGCGCCGCCTTCATCCTCGACCCGGCCAACAAGGATGCGGCCGTCGACAAGCTGAACGACAAGAACGTCACCAGCCTCGCGATCGAAGTGCCGACCGCCTGCCTGACCGCGAGCGGCTCGACGGACACCGTGATCGGCGGCTGGACCAGCGCCAGCCTGCGCCAGGGCAGCCTGCTCAGCGCCGCGCCGAAGAGCGGCTACCAGACGGCAGCCGTCACCGGCGGCGCGTGGACGCAGGTCTCGCGCCTGGGCATGCCGCTCGTCAACGAAGTCGTGATCGGCCTGGGGGACAAGGACAAGTTCAACGCCTCGAAGCCGAAGGACGACGGCCAGTTCGCGACCTACGTGACCAACCCGACGCTGCCGGCGCTCGTCGAGATCGCGCTCGCCTCGCCCGGCATCGCGCCGACGAACTTCCCGCGGACCGACCTCGTCACCACCTTCCTGACCGGCATCAAGGGCGTGAACCAGCCGGCGAACGTGGTCGGCTCGGAAATGCTGCGCCTGAACACGGCGATCCCGCCGACGGCGTATGCTAACCAGAACCGTCTGGGCTTGCTGGGTGGTTTGCTCGGCCCCGCGCCGCAAGACCTGGCCGGTTACCCGAACGGCCGCCGCCCGAACGACGACATCGTCGACATCTCGCTGATCGCGGTGATGGGCGGCCTGTGCGTGGCCAACGGTGACGCCAACACCTACCAGCTCGGCGCGGCCTGCAAGCCGTCGGCCGTGCCGCTCGGTACTGCCGTGTTCGGCCTGCACGACGCGGTCGACCAGGCCGGCCCGAAGGTTCGCGCTGCCGGCCCGCTGCTGACCGCCTTCCCGTACGTTGGCACGCCGCTGCCGGGTGCGCAGTAAACGCAGCCCAAGGAGCACAGCATGAAGAAGACCTTGATTCTTGCGCTCTGCGCCGCGGCGGTATTGGCCGCCTGCGGTGGCGGTCACGACGACGACACGCCGCCGGCCACGAGCCAGGTGCCGGCTTCTGCCAGCGAATCGGCGGGCGGGTTCATCGCCTACCTGAAGCGGCTGGTGGTCTCGGACGCCGACACGCTGGAGCCGGTCGATGTCAGCGCGGTCACGCCGCCCGCTGACGACGCCGCCGAACCCGCCGTCGTAGACTGACCCCGGCGACAAGCCGCACGAGGCGGCGGGCTCACAGGCCCGCCGCCTTCCTCATTCCAAATGAACACCTCCCCACTTCATAGCTTCGTTGGCGCGCTCGCGCTGGTTTGCGCCATGGGTGCACACGCGGCGCCCATCGTGCCGGTGAACGACAGCGAGGTGATCGAAGTGCTGCCCGCCGTGAGCGGCAGCCGCGCCGAAGCGCGCCGCTTGCGCAAGCAGCTGGCGCAGCGGCCGCAAGACCCGGCGCTGGCGCTGGCCGCGGCGAAGCGTTACCTCGACCAGGCGCATGAACTTGGCGACCCGCGCTTCGCCGGCATGGCCATGTCTGCCATCGAAGGCTGGACCGATGAGGCGACGATGCCCGACGGTATCCTGCTGATGCGCGCCAACCTGCAGCAGTACCTGCACGAGTTCGACGCGTCGGCCCGCAGCCTGCAGCAGCTGCTGGAGCGCCCGGCGGCGCAGCCGCGGCCGCAGGCCTGGCTGACGCTGGCGACGGTGCGGCGGGTGCAGGGGCGTTATGCCGATTCCGATGCCGCGTGCCAACAGGTCGGGCAGGCCGGAGCGTCACTGCATGCGAATGCCTGCATCGCGGAAAACCTGGCGTTGCGTGGTGAGGTGGACCGCGCCCGTGCGGTGTTCACCGGCTTGCTCGCAACGCCATCGCTGCCAGCCGCGACGCGCGCCTGGCTGACGACGAGCCTGGCCGAGCTGGAGCAGCGGACCGGCCGCGCGAGCGCCGCCGATGCGGCGTTCCGCGCTGCGCTGAAGCTCGAATCGGATGCGTACGCCACGCTGGCATACGCAGATTTCCTGATCGAACAGAAACGTCCGCGCGAGGCACTGGCCTTGCTGAAAGACCAGGCACGCAGCGACGCCGTCGTGTTGCGGCTGGCGATCGCCGGCACGCAGGCAAAAGCGGCGTCGGCCGCGGCCAATGTGGCGGAAATGCGCGAGCGCATCAACCTCGCCAACCAGCGCCCCGACGCCAAGGTGTTCCACGGCCGAGAGCAGGCGATGTTCGCGCTGTTCGTCGATGGGCGGCCCGAGCTGGCGCTCGAACTCGCGCGGGGCAATGTGGCCCAGCAGCGCGAGCCGCTCGACCTGCTGGTGCTGGCGCAGGCCGCGCGTGCGACCGGTCAGGCCGCTGCGCTGCAGGAAGCTCAACGCCTCACCCGCGAAGTGGGCCTGAAGGATGCACGTGTTCAAGCGCTGCTTTGAAGCCCTGAGGCGCTCGCCGCTGCTGCGCGCGCTGTGCATGGGCGTGGCCTTGCTCGGTGGCGTGGCACCAGCGCACGCGCACAAGTCGAGCGACGCTTACCTGCAGCTCGATGCCGGCGCCTCCGGCATGACGCTGCGCTGGGACATCGCGCTGCGTGACCTCGACGCCACGCTCGACGTCGATGCCGACGAAGACGGCAAGCTGACCTGGGCCGAAGTGAAAGGCGCGTGGCCGCGGGTGCAGGACTACGCGCTCGCGCGCCTCCAGGTCGACGGCTGCGCGCTGCGCGCGACCGATCGCGCGCTCGAGCGGCGCAACGATGGCGCCTACGCTGTGCTCTTTCTCGCTTCCGACTGCGTGCTGAGCCAGGCGCCGGCGATTCACTACACCCTGTTCCGCGAGGTCGACCCGACCCACCGCGGCATCGCCCGCGTGCAGCGTGTCGGCCAGCCGCTGGTACTGGCGATGCTCGACCCGGGCCAGGCGGCCAGCGTGCCGGCCGCTGCGCAGACCGCCGCGCCCACCGCCACCGAACACCTGGCCGGCGACTCCCGCTGGGAATTCCTGCGCGAAGGTATTCGCCACATCCTGACCGGCTACGACCACGTGCTGTTCCTGCTGTGCCTGCTGCTGCCGTCTGTGATGCGGCGCACGCCCGAGGGCTGGCGGCCGGTCGAGCGTTTGTCGCAGGCGGTATGGCCCATCGTCGGCATCGTGTCGGCCTTCACCGTGGCGCACTCGATCACGCTCGGCCTGGCGGCGCTGAAGATCGTGTCGCTCTCACCGGCGTTCATCGAGCCGGCCATCGCCGTCACGATCATCCTGGCGGCGCTCGACAACGTGTGGCCGATCTTCCCGGTGCGGCGCATGGTTGTGACCTTCTTCTTCGGTTTGATCCACGGGTTCGGCTTCGCCGGCGTGTTGGCCGAACTGAACCTGCCGACCACGGCATTCGCCTGGGCGCTGCTGCAATTCAATGTCGGCCTCGAGCTCGGGCAGTTGCTGATCGTCGTCTGCGTGTCCGCGCTGCTGTTCCTTTTCCGCGAGCGGCCTGCTTACCGCTCGTGGGTGATCCGCGGCGGCTCGTTCGCGGCGATCCTGGTCGGCGTGCTGTGGCTGGTCGAACGCACGGCGAACGTGTCGCTGATGCCGATATGACGCAGCGCGGCTAGAATCGGCGCTTTCAACGAACAAGGGCGAGAAAGGCAATGATGGTTATGACACCGCGAACTACCACCTTCTTCCAGAAGGCCTAGTCGACCGCGCGTCTCGACCTTTCATCCCAGTCCCTTTTCGTTCACACAAAGGCGCGGCTCAGTCCGCGCCTTTTGCATTTCTGGAGCTTCCGATGATCTCGATTCAATTGCCCGACGGTTCGCAGCGCGAATACCCCGGCCCGGTGACGGTGGCTGAAGTGGCCGCGTCGATCGGCACCGGCCTGGCCAAGGCGGCGCTCGCCGGCTGCGTGGGGCAGGGCGATGCCGCCCGCGTTGTCGACACGAGCTTCGTGATCGACAAGGACGAGGCGCTCGCGATCGTCACCGAGAAAGACGCGGCCGGCCTCGACGTGATCCGCCATTCCACGGCGCACTTGCTCGCCTATGCGGTGAAGGAATTGTTCCCTGACGCGCAGGTCACGATCGGCCCGGTGATCGAGAACGGCTTCTTCTACGACTTCTCGTACAAACGCCCGTTCACACCCGAAGACCTGGTCGCCATCGAAGCGAAGATGACGGAGCTGGCGCGCAAGGACGAGAAGGTCGAACGCCGCGTGCTGCCGCGCGACGAGGCGGTGGCCTACTTCAAGAGCATCGGCGAAGCCTACAAGGCCGAGATCATCGCGAGCATTCCGTCGGATGAAGATGTGTCGCTCTACCGCGAAGGCGCGTTCGAAGACCTGTGCCGCGGCCCGCACGTGCCGAGCACGGGCAAGCTCAAGCACTTCAAGCTGATGAAGGTGGCCGGGGCCTACTGGCGTGGCGACCACCGCAACGAGATGCTCACGCGCATCTACGGCACGGCCTGGGCCACGAAGGACGAACTGCAGCAGTACCTGCACATGCTCGAAGAAGCCGAGAAACGCGACCACCGCAAGCTGGGCCGCGAGCTCGACCTGTTCCACCTCGACGAACACGCCCCGGGGCTGGTGTTCTGGCACCCGAAGGGCTGGGCGCTGTGGCAGCAGGTCGAGCAGTACATGCGTGGCGTGTACCGCGACAACGGCTACCAGGAGGTCAAAGGCCCGCAACTGCTCGACCAGGGTTTGTGGGAAAAGACGGGCCACTGGGACAAGTACCGCGAGAACATGTTCGTGACCGAATCGGAAAAGCGCGACTACGCGCTCAAGCCGATGAACTGCCCCGGCCACATCCTGATCTACAAGCAGGGCATCAAAAGCTACCGCGACCTGCCGCTGCGTTACGGCGAGTTCGGCCAGTGCCACCGCAACGAACCGACGGGCGGGCTGCACGGCATCATGCGGGTGCGTGGCTTCACGCAGGACGACGGCCACATCTTCTGCCTGGAAGACCAGATCCTCGACGAGTGCGTGGCCTACACGGCGCTGCTGCAGAAGGTCTACGCCGACTTCGGCTTCGCCAACATCATCTACAAGGTGGCCACGCGCCCGGCGGCGCGCATCGGCTCCGACGAAGTCTGGGACAAGGCCGAGTTCGCCTTGATGGAGAGCCTGCGCCGCTCGAACTGCGAGTTCGAGGTGGCGCCGGGCGACGGCGCGTTCTACGGCCCGAAGATCGAATACACGCTGAAAGACGCGCTCGGCCGGCAATGGCAGTGCGGCACGATGCAGGTCGACTTCTCGATGCCCGAGCGCCTGGGCGCCGAGTACGTGGCCGAAACCGGCGAGCGCCATGCGCCGGTGATGCTGCACCGCGCGATCGTCGGCAGCCTCGAGCGTTTCATCGGCATCCTGATCGAACAGCACGCCGGCGCGCTGCCGGCCTGGCTGGCGCCGCAGCAGGTGAGCGTGCTCCCGATCACCGACGCGCAGGGCGACTACGCCCGGGAAGTCGTCAAAACGCTGCAAAAACAAGGACTTAGGGTGGCGTCTGATTTGCGCAACGAGAAGATTAACTATAAAATCCGCGAGCATTCAATGCAAAAGGTTCCGTACATCCTGGTCGTGGGCGACAAGGAGAAGGCAAACGGGGCCGTTGCGGTGCGCGCCCGGGGCAACCAGGACCTCGGTGTGATGCCACTGGCCGACTTCGCTCAGAAGATCGCCGGCGACATTGCCCAAAGAGTGTGAAAACACCTGCGCCGTCACTGACGTGGCGGCGTACCCGGAAGCGGGGCGCGTTTCGAACAATTGTTGGGCTCCGCTGCCTTGGGGTCTGTTGAAGGATTTGAACCATCGCTACTTTTGCTGACCGCCGTACTCCGAACGCCGAGCGCAAACACCGCTTGAACCGCGAGATCCTGGCTCCTGAAGTCCGCCTGAACGGCCCCGAGAACGAACCTCTGGGCATCGTGAGCATCACCGAGGCCTTGCGCCTCGCCGGCGAACAAGACGTCGATCTGGTCGAGATCGTCGCGCAGGCCGATCCGCCGGTGTGCCGCCTGATGGACTACGGCAAGTTCAAGTACCAGGAGCAGAAGAAAGCGGCGGAAGCCAAGAGCAAGCAGAAGGTCGTCGAGGTCAAGGAAGTCAAGTTCCGGCCTGGCACCGACGAAGGCGACTACAACATCAAGATGCGCAACCTGCGCCGCTTCATCGAGGAAGACGGCGACAAGGGCAAGGTCACGTTGCGCTACCGCGGCCGCGAGATCACCCACCAGGACATCGGCATGCGCCTGCTGGAACGCATCCGCGACGAACTGTCAGACGTGTCGGTGGTCGAGCACATGCCCAAGCTCGAAGGGCGCCAGATGATCATGGTGCTGGCGCCGAAGCGGAAGTAGGGTTGAAGATTTAAGAGAGTTCAGCGCGTTGGTTTGGTCGCCAGCGCACTGCCAGAAGCGACTGCAGGCTTACAAGACGGCGAGAGTTTTGCCGGCGCCTGCAGCAGCAACAAAGAAGGAGCATCACATGCCCAAAATGAAGACCAAGAAAAGCGCCGCCAAGCGGTTTCGCGTTCGACCAGGTGGCACCGTCAAACGGGGCCAGGCGTTCAAGCGCCACATCCTGACCAAGAAGACCACGAAGAACAAGCGCCACCTGCGTGGCTCTGTCGCCGTGCACGAGACCAACATGGGGCACATCAAGCAGATGATGCCCTTCGCTGGTCTGTAACCGCTTCAAGGAAAGGATAAAACATGCCTCGCGTCAAACGTGGTGTAACCGCCCGCGCACGTCACAAGAAAGTTCTCGCACTCGCCAAGGGTTACCGTGGCCGCCGCAAGAACGTGTTCCGCATTGCCAAGCAAGCAGTCATGCGTGCAGGGCAATACGCGTACCGTGACCGCCGGACCAAGAAGCGCGTGTTCCGTCACCTGTGGATCGCCCGGATCAATGCCGGCAGCCGCAGCCATGGCGTCACCTACAGCAAGTTCATGGCCGGCTTGAAGAAGCTGTCGATCGAGATCGACCGCAAGGTTCTCTCCGACATGGCCATCAACGATCCTGCCGCTTTTGGCAGCATCGTCGAAAAGGTGAAGGCCCAGCTGGCTTGAATGTCGTGAACTGCATGGTGCTTCGGCGCCTTGCAGCGCGGCGCGCCCTGACCGTGGCAACACGATCAGGGTGAGCACTCTCCAAGGCCGCCCGTTTGAGCGGCCTTTTTTTCTTGCGAACCGATGAACGATCTCGAGCCCCTTGTCCAGGAAGCCCACGCCGATTTTGCGCAGGCCAGCACGCCCGCCGATCTCGAAAACGCCAAGGCCCGGTTCCTGGGCAAGTCCGGCCGCATCACCGAGCAGCTGAAGGCGCTCGGGGCGCTCGCGCCCGACGACAAGAAGGCCCGTGGCGCCTTGATCAATGCCGCCAAGCAGCAGATCGAATCGGCGCTGAACGCGCGCCGCGAAGCGCTGGCCGATGCCGAACTGCAAACCCAGCTGAAGGGCGAAGCGCTCGACGTGAGCCTGCCGGGTCGTCGGCGTGGCAGCGGTGGCCTGCACCCGATCAGCCGCGCACGCGAGCGCATCGAGGCGATCTTCGGTTCGATGGGTTTCGACGTGGCCGACGGCCCCGAGATCGAGACCGACTGGTACAGCTTCACGGCTCTCAACAACCCCGAGAACCACCCGGCACGCTCGATGCAGGACACCTTCTATGTCGACATGAAGGACGCCGACGGCCACTGGCTCAACCTGCGCCCGCACACCTCGCCGATGCAGGTGCGTTATGCCCAAGCCCACGCGAAGAAGTACGAAGGCCAGGCGTCGATGCCCGACATCCGCGTGATCGCGCCGGGCCGCACCTACCGTGTCGACAGCGACGCCACGCACTCGCCGATGTTCCACCAGGTCGAAGGCCTGTGGATCGGCGAAAACGTGAGCTTCAAGGATCTGAAGGCGATGTACCTCGACTTCGTGCAGGCCTTTTTCGAAACCAAGGACCTGAAGCTGCGCTTCCGGCCGAGTTATTTCCCATTCACCGAGCCCAGCGCCGAGATCGACATCATGTTCGAGAGCGGCCCGCTCGAAGGCCGCTGGCTCGAGGTGTCGGGCTCGGGCCAGGTGCACCCGCAGGTCGTGCGCAACATGGGTCTCGACTCAGAACGCTACATCGGCTTCGCGTTCGGCTCGGGCATCGACCGGCTGGCGATGCTGCGCTACGGCGTGAGCGACCTGCGCCTGTTTTTCGAAGGCGACCTGCGCTTCCTGTCGCAATTCAATTGACGCGGTTTCCGATTTCCTGACGAGTCGACAACGACATGCAATTCCCCGAGTCCTGGTTGCGCGAGTTCTGCAACCCCCCCCTCAGCAGCGAAGCGCTCGCCGAGCTGCTCACGATGTCCGGCATGGAGGTCGAAGAAGCGCGGCCTGCCGCACCGCCGTTCACGCGGGTCGTGGTGGCCGAAGTGCTGGCGGTCGAACGCCACCCGAACGCCGATCGGCTCAACGTCTGCCAGATCGATGCCGGTACCGGCGAGACCCTCAGCATCGTTTGCGGCGCGCCGAACGTGCGGCCCGGCATCAAGGTGCCGTGTGCGCTGGTGGGTGCGCAGCTGCCGCCGGCCGATGCGGGGGGCACGCCGTTCGAGATCAAGCTCGGCCTGCTGCGTGGCGTGCAGAGCCAGGGCATGTTGTGCTCGGCGCGCGAACTGAAGCTTTCGGAAGACCACGGCGGCTTGCTGATCCTCGACAGTGCGGCGACCGTGGGCCAGAACATCCGCGAGCACCTGCTGCTCGACGACACGCTGCTCACGCTCAAGCTCACGCCGAACCTCGGCCACTGCCTGAGCGTGTACGGCATCGCGCGTGAGCTGTCGGCGCTGACGGGTTCGCCGCTGCTGACGCCGGCATTCCCGGCCGCGCCGGTGCTGCACGCGGCCACGCTGCCGGTGAAGGTCGACGCTACCGACTTGTGCGGGCGTTTCTCGGGCCGAATCATTCGCAACGTGAACACCCGCGCGAAAACGCCGGCGTGGATGGTCGACCGCTTGGCGCGCTGCGGCCAGCGCTCGGTCACGGCCCTTGTCGACATCTCGAACTACGTGATGTTCGAGTACGGCCGGCCCTCGCACATCTTCGACCTCGACAAGATCCACGGCGGCCTCAACGTGCGCTGGGGCCACGCAGGCGAAACGCTCAAGCTGCTCAACGGGACCACGATCGAAGTCGATGCCCAGGTCGGTGTGATCGCCGACGACGAAGCGGTCGAGTCGCTTGCCGGCATCATGGGCGGCGACGCCACGGCGGTTTCCGACGACACCAAGAACGTCTACGTCGAAGCCGCGTTCTGGTGGCCCGAAGCCGTGTCGGGGCGCTCGCGCCGTTTCAACTTCAGCACCGACGCCGGCCACCGCTTCGAACGCGGCGTGGACCCGGCCTCGACGGTCGAGCACATCGAAAGAATCACCCAGCTGATCCTCGATATCTGCGGCGGCGAAGCCGGGCCGGTCGACGACCAGGCACCGAATGTGCCGAAACGCCAGCCCGTCACGCTGCGTGTCGCGCGTGCTGCGAAGGTGATCGGCATGCCGGTGACACAGGCGCAATGCGAAACCGTGATGCAGCGCCTGGGCCTGGCGTTCACCAGCGCGCCCGGTTCGCTGACGGTCACGCCGCCGAGCTGGCGCTTCGATCTGCAGATCGAAGAAGATCTGATCGAGGAAGTGATCCGCGTCCTCGGTTACGCGAGCCTGCCCGAGTCGCCACCGCGTGCCGACCTGACCGCGCGCGTGCGCAGCGAAGCGCAGCGCGGGGCCGATGCCGTGCGCCACTGCATGGCTGCGCTCGACTACCAGGAAACGATCAACTTCAGCTTCGTCGACGAACGCTGGGAACGTGAACTCGCCGGCAACGCCGACCCGATCAAGCTGCTGAACCCGATGGCCAGCCACTGGGCCGTGATGCGCTCCAGCCTGCTCGGCAGCCTGATCGGCGTGCTGCGCTTCAACCTCGCCCGCAAGGCGCCGCGCGTGCGGGTGTTCGAGGCAGGCAGGGTGTACGCGCGCGACGCGGACGTGGCCGACGGCGAAGCCAGCGTGGCCGGCATCCACCAGCCGATGCGCCTGGCCGGCTTGGCGTTCGGCCCGGCCGATTCGATGCAGTGGTCGCTCAAGGACAGGGCAGTCGACTTCTTCGACATCAAGGGTGACATCGAAGCCTTGTTCGCGCCACGCAGACTGCGTTTCGTGGCGGCCGAGCACCCGGCCATGCACCCGGGCCGCTGTGCGCGCATCGAGGCCGATGGCGAGGCTGTCGGCCACGCGGGCGAGTTGCACCCGAAGTGGCGCCAGGCCTACGAGTTGCCCACTGCGCCGCTGCTCTTCGAGCTCGACATGGCGGCGTTGACGCAGCGTGAGCTTCCCGCGTTCACGCCGATCCAGCGCCAGCAATCGGTGTGGCGTGACCTCGCCGTGATCGCCGGTGACACGGTGACGCACGAAGGCCTGATGAACACGATCGCGACCGCACACCAAGGGCTCGTGCGCTCAGCCCGCCTGTTCGACGTCTACAAACCGTCAGCCGCCTCGGCCGACATGGCCGCCGGGGAGCGCAGCCTGGCCGTGCGCATCGAACTGCTCGACGATGAAACACCCCTGACCGACGACCGCATCGACGCCGTGGTGGCCGACGTGCTTGCCGCCTTGAGCCAGCGCCTCGGCGTTCGGCTGCGGGGCTGAGCCATGACCGACATGAACGCCCCCGACCCGCTCGACCTTCCGGACGACGAACCCGCGGAGGCCGCTGCGCCCGTTCGCTCGGTGCAATTGCCGACGATCGAGACGCCGACGCTCACCAAGGCCGAGCTGGCCGAGCTGCTGTTCGAGCGCCTCGGCCTCAACAAGCGTGAGTCCAAGGACATGGTCGAGGCCTTCTTCGACCTGATCCATGCCACGCTGGTGTCGGGCGACGACGTGAAGATGTCGGGCTTCGGCAACTTCAACATCCGGCGCAAGGCGCCGCGCCCGGGGCGCAACCCGCGCACCGGCGAAGCGATCCCGATCAAGGCTCGAAATGTTGTAACTTTTCACGCAAGTCACAAGTTGAAAGGAGTTGTACAAGGCGACATCCCGCCAGAGGAGGAGTTCGAGTAAAGTCTTAGCTTTCCCCATCGATCTTATTGATTTTCATGGAGAAAGCGCTCCCAGCCATCCCCGCAAAACGTTACTTCACCATCGGTGAGGTGAGCGAACTGTGCGGCGTCAAGCCTTACGTGCTGCGTTACTGGGAGCAGGAATTCACACAGCTCAAGCCGATGAAACGGCGTGGCAACCGGCGCTACTACCAGCACCACGAAGTGCTGCTGATCCGCCGGATCCGCGAGTTGTTGTACGAACAGGGTTTCACGATCAGCGGTGCGCGAAACCGCCTGACCGAAGCCGGCCAGGGGCGCGCGCCGGTCCAGGTGCTCGAAGCCTTCGACGATGCCGAACTGCCCGACCTCGAAGACCTGGCCGAGCCGGTTGATGCCGTGGCGGTGGAGTTCTCCGACCTGCCGCAACCCGAGGTCTCCACGTTGACACTCTCGATGCCGCAGATGCGCGAAGAGCTGATCTCGATCCGCGGCCTGCTTACCGTCTGAGCGGAATCGCAGCCTCCGCTTCACTCTATAATGCGAGCTGAATCGGGGCGTAGCGCAGCCTGGTAGCGCACTTGCATGGGGTGCAAGGGGTCGCGAGTTCGAATCCCGCCGTCCCGACCAACGAAAAAGCAAAGGCCCGTGTTCGCAAGAACACGGGCCTTCTGTCTTTGCGGCCGCTGCCTCTTACTGCAACGAGACCTCGACCCGGCGCGCTTCGGCGTTGCCGCCGCTGGCCGTCAGGGTATCGGGTTTCTTCAACTCGATCTTGTCTTCCGCCACACCGGCCGCCTTGATCGCATCGCGCACGGCAAAAGCACGTTGATTGGCCAACTCCTCGTTCTTGGCGGCATCGCCGGTCGCGTCGGTAAAGCCGCTGACGACAGCCTTCTTGCCCGCTGCCACGCCCTTGGCCACATCGGCCAGCGCGGCGCCGGCGCCACCGGCGAGCTCGGCCTTGCCGCTGGCGAAGTAGAATTTCACCACGCCACCTTCGACCTTGAACGATGCGGCGTCGGCGGCTGCGGCCGGAGCCGCTGCCGTGACCACCGCGGCAGCCGGGGCGGCCGTGTGCGGCATGGCGCCGCCGGTGGCCGTGCCGGTGGACAGCAGCGGCACGATCATCAGCGCCACGATGTTGATGATCTTGATCAGCGGGTTGACGGCCGGGCCGGCGGTGTCCTTGTAGGGGTCGCCCACGGTGTCGCCAGTCACGGCGGCCTTGTGTGCATCGCTGCCCTTGCCACCGTGGTGGCCGTCTTCGATGTACTTCTTCGCGTTGTCCCAGGCGCCGCCGCCGGTGCACATCGAGATCGCGACGAACAGGCCGGTCACGATCGTGCCCATCAGGAGGCCACCGAGCGCCGCCGGCCCGAGCAGCAGGCCGACCAGGATCGGCACCACCACCGGCAGCAGGCTCGGAACGATCATTTCCTTGATCGCGGCGGTGGTCAGCATGTCGACCGCCGCGCTGTAGTCGGGCTTCCGCTTGCCGGCCATGATCGCGCCGTCCTGGAACTGGCGCCGCACTTCGACGACCACCGCACCGGCCGCGCGGCCCACCGCTTCCATCGCCATCGCACCGAACAGGTAAGGGATCAGGCCGCCGATGAACAGGCCGACGATCACCTTCGGGTCGGACAGGTCGAAGCTGACGCTCAGGCCGCGGCCTTCGAGCGAGTGGGTGTAGTCGGCGAACAGCACCAGCGCGGCGAGGCCGGCCGAGCCGATCGCGTAGCCCTTGGTCACCGCCTTGGTGGTGTTGCCGACGGCGTCGAGCGGGTCGGTCACGTCACGCACGCTGGCGGGCAGCTCGGCCATCTCGGCGATGCCACCGGCGTTGTCGGTGATCGGGCCGTAGGCGTCGAGTGCGACGACGATGCCGGCCATGCTCAGCATGGACGTTGCGGCGATCGCGATGCCGTACAGGCCCGCGAGCCAGTACGACACGAGGATGGCGGCGCAGACGAACAAGACCGGCCAGGCGGTCGAGCGCATCGAGACACCGAGGCCGGCGATGATGTTGGTACCGTGGCCGGTGGTCGAGGCTTGTGCGATGTGCTGCACCGGGCTGTACTGCGTGCCGGTGTAGAACTCGGTCACCCACACGAGCGCAGCGGTCAGCACCAGGCCGACGGCGCAGGTGCCGAAGAGTTTCATGTGCGTGCCGGCGCCGAGCGCATCGGCCGGCATCACGGCGACCGTGACGAAGTAGAAGGCGATCAGCGACAGCACGCCGGCGACGGCCAGGCCCTTGTACAGGGCCGGCATCACGTTCTTCATGCCTGGCGAGGCCTTGACGAAGTAGCAGCCGATGATCGAGGCGATGATCGAGACGCCGCCGAGGATCAGCGGGTAGATCACCGCGGCCATCGTGGCGCCGCCCTTGACCACCAGCGCACCGAGCGCCATCGTCGCGATCAGCGTGACGGCATAGGTCTCGAACAGGTCGGCGGCCATGCCGGCGCAGTCGCCGACGTTGTCGCCCACGTTGTCGGCGATCACCGCCGGGTTGCGCGGGTCGTCTTCCGGGATGCCGGCTTCGACCTTGCCCACCAGGTCGGCGCCGACGTCGGCGCCCTTGGTGAAGATGCCGCCGCCGAGCCGCGCGAAGATCGAGATCAGCGACGCGCCGAAGGCGAAGCCAAGCATCGGCTTGAGCACCGACGAGAGCGTCTTGTCGGGGGTGAGGTTGCCGTTGCCGGTGAGGAACATGAAGAAGATCGTCACGCCGAGCAGGCCCAGGCCGACGACCAGCATGCCGGTGATCGCGCCGCCCTTGAAGGCCACGTCGAGCGCCGGGCCGATGCCCTTGGTGGCGGCCTGCGCGGTCCGCACGTTGGCCTTGACCGAGACGTTCATGCCGATGAAGCCGCAGGCGCCTGAGAGCAGGGCGCCGAGCACGAAGCCGACGGCGCTGGTCGTGTCGAGAAACACGCCGATGAGGATCGCCAGCACCACGCCCACGATGGCGATCGTCTTGTACTGCCGCGCCAGGTACGCCGCAGCACCTTGCTGGATCGCCGCGGCAATCTCCTGCATGCGCGCGTTGCCGGCGCTCTGGCTGAGGATCCAGCTGCGTTGCACGAAGCCGTAGATGACTGCAGCCAAGCCGCAGGCCAGCGCGAAATACAGCGCCATGGATGATGTGATCAAGGGGGATCCTTCCTCGTCGAGTGCTATGGTGAAAACCTGCAAATCAGGCCTGCCGCACTTGCACTGGCGCGGCCGGCCGAACCACGCGGGATGCTACGGGATGGGGCATGACAAGGCAACGACGCCAGCATGGTGTTTTCCAGCGGTACAGCGGCGTCAGTTTCGAACAAGGTCCGCAAGAATTGGCGACATAAAATCGGGGTTTGTACGAGCACCGCAGGAAACCCCCATGAGTTTGCAAGACGTCACCCCCGGCGCGAACGCACCCGAGCAGTTCAACGTGATCATCGAGATCCCGATGAACGCCGACCCGATCAAGTACGAGGTCGACAAGGCCACCGGCGCGCTCTTCGTCGACCGCTTCATGACGACCGCGATGCACTACCCCTGCAACTACGGTTATGTGCCGCAGACGCTGTCGGACGACGGCGACCCGGTCGACGTGCTCGTGATCACGCCGTTCCCGCTCACGCCGGGCGTGGTCGTTACCTGCCGCCCGATCGGCGTGCTGAAGATGGAAGACGAAGCCGGTGGCGACGCCAAGGTGCTGGCCGTGCCGATCGACAAGATCCTGCCGATCTACACGCACTGGCAGAAGCCTGAAGACATCAACCAGATGCGCCTGAAGGCGATCCAGCATTTCTTCGAGCACTACAAGGACCTCGAGGTCGGCAAGTGGGTGAAGATCCAGGGGTGGGAAGGCCCGGAGTCGGCCAAGGAAGAGATTCGCCTCGGCATCGTCAACTACAAGAAGCCCTGAGCCTGCGCAGCGCGCGCAAGGGCTAAGCGCAGTGCCGCGCGGGGGCATTGCGCGGCCCCTAGACTGCGGGCTCTCCCGTCTCCCGGTGCTGCCATGCTGAAGCCCCTGCGCTCGATCGTCTTCTCTGTTCTGGCCGCCTGCGCCGCCGTGCCTTGCGTGGCGCAGCCGCTGCCGCAAGGCCTGCAAAGCGTGACCTCGGTCGAAGGCATCGACGAGTATCGGCTGCCCAACGGCCTGCAGCTGCTGCTGGTGCCCGACGACTCGAAGCCCACGACCACCGTCAACATCACCTACCGGGTCGGCTCCCGCCACGAGAACTACGGCGAGACCGGCATGGCGCACCTGCTGGAGCACATGCTTTTCAAGGGCACGCCGACCCACGAGAAGGTGTGGGACGCGTTCCAGAAGCGTGGCCTGGCCGCGAACGGCAGCACCTCGTTCGACCGCACCAATTATTTCGCCAGCTTTTCGGCCAACGACGACAACCTGCAGTGGTACCTGGGCTGGCTCGCCGACGCGATGGTCAACAGCTACGTGGCACGCAAGGACCTCGACACCGAGATGACGGTGGTGCGCAACGAGATGGAGTCGGGCGAGAACAACCCGAGCCGCATTCTGGTGCAGCGCACGATGTCGCTGATGTTCGACTGGCACCACTACGGTAATTCGATCATCGGCGCGCGCGCCGACGTGGAGAACGTCGACATTCCGCGCCTGCAGGCCTTCTACCGCATGTACTACCAGCCCGACAACGCGACGTTGATCGTCTCGGGCAAGTTCGACACAGGGCGTGTACTCGCGTGGGTGGCTGGTGCCTTCGGCAAGATCCCGAAGCCGACACGCAAGCTGCCCGTGCTCTACACGCTCGACGCGGCCCAGGACGGCCCGCGCAGCGTGACCCTGCGCCGCTCGGGGGGTACGCCGATGAGCTACGTGGGTTACCACGTGCCGGCCGGGGCGACGAAGGACTTCACCGCCGCCGAGTTGCTGGCCATCGTGTTCGGCGACACGCCGACCGGGCGTCTGCACAAACGCCTCACGCAGAAGCAGCTCGCGGCCGACACCGGTGCGTTCGCCTGGAGCCTGGCCGACCCGAGCGCGCTGTTCACGATCGCCCAGCTCGCGCCGGGGCAGGATGTCGACAAGGCGCAGGCCGAGTTGCTCGCTACTGTGGAGTCGGTGCGCACGGAGCCGATCACGGCCGACGAGCTGGCGCGAGCGCGGCTCAAGTGGATGACGAACTGGGAGAAGTCGTTCTCGAACCCCGAGACGGTCGGCGTCTCGTTGTCGGAGTCGGTGGCGCTGGGTGACTGGCGCCTGTTCTTCCTGAAGCGCGACTGGGTTCAGGCACAGACGGTGGCGGATCTGCAGCGGGTGGCCGAGCAGTACCTGGTGGCCGACAACCGCACGCTGGCGACCTACTTGCCCACCGACAAGCCGCAGCGTGCACCGGCGCAGACCCAGGTCGACGTGGCGCAGACGATGCAGGCCTTCAAGCCACAGGTGGCGGCGGCAAAGGTCGAAGCCTTCGAAGCCACGCCGGCCAACATCGACGCGCGCACCCAGACCTTCACGCTCGGCGGCCTGAAGGCCGCGCTGCTGCCGAAGGGCACGCGTGGCGATGCGGTGCAGGCGGTGCTGACCCTGCGTTACGGTGACCAGGCCAGCCTGGCGGGGCAGAACGAAGTGGCCGAAGCGGTGGCAGCCCTGCTCGACACGGGCACGAGAACACTCACACGCGAGCAGATCGAGGACCGC
The DNA here is from genome assembly GCA_040080605.1 of Burkholderiaceae bacterium. Taxonomy (GTDB): domain Bacteria; phylum Pseudomonadota; class Gammaproteobacteria; order Burkholderiales; family Burkholderiaceae_C; genus LMDS01. The sequence continues at coordinate 72,488 of JBEBIB010000006.1, read as the reverse complement.
CTCGACAAGCTCAAGACCCAGCTCGGCGTGAGCGCCGCGGCCGGGCGCGTGACCTTGACGCTGAGCTCTCGGCGCGAACACCTGCCGGCCGCCATCAGCCTCGTCGGCGAGCTGTTGCGTGACCCGGTGTTCCCGGCCGATGCCTTGTCGGAGCGCACCCGCCAGACGCTCAGCAGCATCGAACAGAATCGCAAGGAACCGAATGCGTTGGCGCAGAACGCCGTGGCGCGGCTGGGCAACCCCTACCCGCGCGGTGACGTTCGCTACGCCCGCACGTTCGACGAAATGGTCGAGGACGCGAACGCCGTCACCGTCGACAAGTTGCGCGCATTCCATGCCCGCTTCTACGGCGCGAGCCATGCCGAATTCGCGGCTGTCGGCGCGATGGACGCGGCAGCGGTCAGGGCCGCGCTGCAGGCCGCCTTTGCCGACTGGAAGAGCCCGAGTGCCTTTGCACGCGTGCCGCAGCCGCTACTTCCCGTCAAACCCGAGCGCCTGCTGCTGCTCACCCCCGACAAGCAGAACGCCTACATGCTGGTGCGCCTGGGCGTGCCGCTGACCGATGCCGATGCCGACTACCCGGCGTTCACGCTCGCCAACCACATCGTCGGTTCGGGCGGCAGCTCGCGCCTGTGGAAGCGCATCCGCGAGAGCGAAGGCCTGTCCTACGGTGTGGGCAGCAACGTGCAGTGGAACAGTGTCGAGCCGAATTCGCCTTGGCAGGCGGCCGCCATCTACGCGCCGCAGAACCGTGCCAAGGTCGAAGCCGCGTTCCAGGAAGAAGTGGCGCGTGCGTTGAAGGACGGGTTCACGGCGCAGGAACTCGCCGAGGCGCAGACCAGCGTGCTCGGCTTCCGGCGCCTGTCGCGCGCGCAGGACGCGAGCGTGGCGGGGGCACTGGCGAACAACCTGTACCTCGGCCGCACGTTCGCGATCGCGGCCCAGGTCGACGCGGCGATCGCGAAGCTCACGCTGGAGCAGGTCAACGCCGCGCTGCGCAAATACCTGGCGCCGGAGCGCTTCGTCTCGGCCTTCGCCGGTGACTTCAAGGGGCCGTGATGCGCCGCGGGTTCAGGCGGGTGTCTTGAACGGCATGCGGTCGTTGAGCTCGTCGATGTAGTTCGCGACGCCGGCGCCTTCGCGCTCCAGGAAGTCGCTGACGGCCTGCGCGAACTGCGGGTGCGCCAGCCAGTGTGCCGACCAGGTCTGCACCGGCAGCAGGCCACGCGCCATCTTGTGCTCGCCTTGCGCGCCGCCTTCGAAGCGTGCGTAGCCGTGGGCGATGCACCAGGCGAGCGGCTGGTAATAACAGGCCTCGAAGTGCAGGCAGGGCACGTGTTCGGTCGCGCCCCAGTAGCGGCCGAATGCGGCCTTTCGAACCGGGTCGATGCAGATCAGCGACGCGGCGATGCGCTCGCCGCCGCGCCAGGCTGTGAACAGCAGCCAGTTCTGCGGGATTGCGCTTGCCATCTGCGCGAAGAACGCGCGGGTGAGGTAGGGCGTGGAGTGGTGCTCGCGGTAGGTCTGGCAGTAACAACGGTAGAAGTAGTCCCAGTCGTCCTGGCCGATCGCTTCGCCGACGAGCGTCGTGAGCGTCACCGCCGCGTCGGCGACACGTCGGCGCTCCTGCTGGATCTTCTTGCGCTTCTCGCGCTGCAGGCTGGCGAGGAAATCCGCGAAATCGGTGTAGGGAACGGGCTCGCGGTTGTGCCAGTGGAACTGCACCGTGCTGCGCATCATCCAGCCTTCGTCGCGCGCAGCCTGGGCGTCGGCGTCATCGAGAAAGAGCAGGTGTGCCGAAGAGAGCTTTGCGTCGTGCGCTAGCTGCCGCATCGCACGCAACAGCACACGCCGGCCCGCCTGATCACGGGCCATCAGGCGCGGGCCCGGCACCGGCGTGAACGGCACGGCGCCGAGCAGCTTCGGGTAGTAGTGCAGGCCGTGACGCTGGTAGGCGTCCGCCCAGGCCCAGTCGAAGACGTATTCGCCGTAGGAGTGGTCCTTCAGGTAGAGCGGGCAGGCGGCGACGAGCGCGTCGTCGCGCACGACCGCGAGGAACTGCGGCAGCCAGCCGGTCGCGCCCGTCGCGCTCGCCGAAGTGTGCATCGCCAGCAGGTACTCATGGCGCATGAAAGGTGTCGACGAGGCCTGTTCGTCGAGCAGCGCATTCCACTGCAACGCATCGATGGCCGCAGGGTCCTCGAAGACCCGAATGACATAATCGTTCAGCTCTTCCGCCCCTCGTTTCCCCGCTTCGGGTTCGCCCCGTTCTCCATTGCGCATATGTCAGCAAAACCTTCGGTGAAAGTGGCTCTGGCGCAGATCAATGCGACGGTCGGAGACCTCGCCGGCAACAGCCGCCTGATCATCGACGCGGCACGCAACGCCCATGCCCGCGGCGCCCGCGTGGTGCTGACGCCCGAACTCGGCCTGTGCGGTTACCCGCCCGAAGACCTGCTGCTGCGCCCGGCCTTCATGCAGGCCTGTGCCGAGGCGCTGGCCGACTGCGCTCGCGCGCTGGCCGATCTGCCGGGTTTGTTCGTGGTGGTGGGGCATCCGCATCAGTTCGGTGAGCGAGCGGATGTTAGGTCGAACTCGGTCTCGGTGCCGCAGCGCTACAACGCGGCCTCGGTGCTCGAAGGGGGGCGCGTGGTCGCCACCTACTGCAAACGCGAGTTGCCCAACTACCAGGTGTTCGACGAACGCCGCTATTTCGCCTCGGGCCGCGACGCCGGGCAGGGCGCGGTGGTGTTCGAAGTCGAGGGTTTGAAGTTCGGCCTGAACATCTGCGAAGACGCCTGGTTTGACGAGCCGGGGCAGGCCGCCAAGGAAGCCGGGGCCGAAGTGCTGTGTGTGCTCAACGCGTCGCCGTTCCACCTGGGCAAGCTCGCGGAGCGCGAGCAGCGCATGGCCGACCGGGTGCGCCAGCTGAACATGCCGCTGCTGTACTCGCACCTCGCCGGCGGGCAGGACGAAGTGGTCTTCGACGGCGCCTCGTTCGCGCTCGATGCGTCGGGCGAAGTCACGGCCCGCGCGCCGATGTTCGACGACGCGCTGCTGATCGTCGACGTGGGCGCCAAGAGCTCGCATGGCGACGTGGCCGAGGTGCCGTGCATCGAGGCGCAGGCCTGGGCGGCGCTGGTTGTCGGTGTGCGTGACTACGTCAACAAGAACGGCTTTCCCGGCATCATCATCGGCCTGAGCGGCGGCATCGACTCGGCGCTGGTGCTCGCCGTGGCGGTCGACGCGCTCGGTGCCGACCGAGTGCGCACCGTGATGATGCCGTCGCCCTACACCGCCGACATCTCGTGGATCGACGCGCGTGACATGGCGCAGCGCCTGGGCGCGCGCTACGACGAGATCTCGATCGTGCCGATGTTCGATGCCTTCAAGCAGAGCCTGGCCGGCGAGTTCGCCGGCCGACCAGAAGACGTGACCGAAGAGAACATCCAGGCGCGCATTCGCGGCACGCTGCTGATGGCCTTGTCGAACAAGTTCGGCTCCATCGTGCTGACCACCGGCAACAAGAGCGAGATGGCGACCGGCTACTGCACGCTCTACGGCGATATGGCGGGTGGTTTCGCAGTCATCAAGGACGTGGCCAAGACGCTCGTGTACCGGCTGGCGGTCTGGAAGAACGCGCAGGGCGCCGAGGTGATCCCCGAGCGCATCATCACGCGCCCGCCCTCGGCCGAGCTGCGTGCCGACCAGACCGACCAGGACAGCCTGCCGCCCTACGAGGTGCTCGACGGAATATTGCAGCGCTACATGGAGCAGGACCAGGGCATCGACGAGATCGTGGCGGCCGGGTTTGCGCCGGCCGACGTGGAGCGGGTGACGCGGCTGATCAAGATCAACGAGTACAAGCGGCGCCAGTCGCCAGTGGGTATCCGCATTACCCACCGCGCCTTCGGGCGCGATTGGCGTTACCCCATCACTTCGAAGTTCCGCGCGTAAACTCGGGCGAGTTCAACCTCTGCAGGAACCGGCCATGAAACAGATCACCGCGATTGTCAAACCGTTCAAGCTCGAAGAGGTGCGTGAAGCGCTGGGGGCGGTCGGCGTGACCGGCCTCACCGTCACCGAAGTGAAGGGCTTCGGCCGCCAGAAGGGCCACACCGAGCTCTACCGCGGCGCCGAGTACGTGGTCGATTTCCTGCCGAAGGTGAAGCTCGAAGTCGTCGTCAAGGACGGTGACGTCGACCGCTGCATCGAGGCGATCGTGAAAGCCGCCAAGACCGGCAAGATCGGCGACGGCAAGATCTTCGTCACCAACGTCGAGCAGGTCGTGCGGATCCGTACCGGCGAAGTGAACGACGACGCGATCTGAGCCGGCGGCCCGGCGCTCTAAAGCAAATGTGGCTTTGCCACTTTGCTTGACCCCTGGGGGCGGGAACGTCGAAGACATTTCCTGGAGTCCTCAGATCCGCCGGTAGTCGTCGGGCGCGGTCGCCAGCGGCGACAGCTCGCCCAGGCGTTGCAACATCGCCAGCGGTTCGCTGCCCACGTGCAGCAGGTCGAGCTGCAGTTGCGACATGAAGCCGTGGTCGCGGCTCTGGTGCAGGAACGCGATCAACGCGTCGTAGTAGCCCGCCACGTTCAACAGGCCGAGCGGCTTGTCGTGGTAACCGAGCTGGCGCCAAGACCAGACCTCAAACAATTCTTCGAAGGTGCCGATGCCACCCGGCAGCGCCAGGAAAGCGTCGCTGCGTTCGGCCATCATCATCTTGCGCTCGTGCATGGTCTCGACCACGTGCAGTTCGGTCAGGCCCGTGTGGCCGAGTTCGCGCGCCATCAGCGACTGCGGGATCACACCGATCACCGACGCACCGGCGGCCAGCGCCGCGTCGGCCACCACGCCCATCAGCCCGGCGCGCCCGCCGCCGTAGACCAGCTGCCAGCCGCGCCGGCCGATCTCGGTGCCGATGCTGCGGGCCGCGTCGGCATGCAGGCCCGACTCGCCGGGGCGCGAGCCGCAGTAGACGCAGATCGAGAGTGTGCTCATCCGCGCATTCTCAGGCCAGGAAACGTTGCCACAGCGCCGCTGCCCAGATGCCGGCGCAGAGCACGAGCGACAGGAACACGGCCGCACTGGCCAGGTCCTTGGCGCGCTTCGACAGGTCGTGCAGTTCGTAGGAAACCCGGTCGATCGCGGCTTCGATGCCGGAGTTGAGCAGCTCGACGATCAACACCAGCATCAGCGAACCGGCGAGCAGCGCGATCTCGACCCAGCTGCGGCCGAGCCAGAACGCCAGCGGGAACATCAATGCGGCGAGCCAGAACTCCTGGCGAAAGGCGCTTTCGCCGCGGTAGGCTGCCGTCAGCCCGGCCATCGAATAGCCGGTGGCGCGGATCACGCGGTCGAGGCCGGTGCGGCCTTTGTGGGGATTGCTCATGCGGTGGAATTGTGCCTCGGGCCGGGTGCGCGGCCCGGGCGTGGATCAGGTGGCCTTCCGGGGGCGTTCATCGATCAGGCGCGTGCCGCACAGCGCGTCGTGCCAGAACTGGCGCTGCGGGTGCAGAAGCGCCAGCAGCGCGTAGGCGACCACGCCCACGGCAATCGCGCCCAGCCCTTGCCAGCGTGTCCAGCCGTTGACCGAGGCCAGCACGGCGGCCGGCGCGAACCAGGCGCAGCTGGCCAGGAAGCGCATCAGCGCGCGCGGCTGCGAGAGCGGCGCGCCTTGCGCGGTGCGCACCCGGATGTGCCAGGTCTGCATCGGCAAGGTCTGCCCGCGCACCGACCAGAACCACGTGAAGTACACCGCGTAGATCGTGAAGGTGATCACCCGCAGCGCGGTGTCGCTTTGCAGCGGGTGCTGGTGGCCGGTGAGGGCGACGAACAGCGCGCCGATGGCCCCGGGGATCAGCCCGATCCCGAACAGGATCATGCCTTCGTAGACAAAACACGCCATGCGGCGCGTCAGGCTGGGCGCGGCCGCCGTGGCCGCGCCGTTCGCGACGTGCCCGGTCATTGGCGATGCGCGGTATCGGTGTCCGAAGCTTTTGCAGACCGGGTGGCGGCGGCTTGCGGGCCGCGTTTGGGTTGCAGCGTCGCCTTGTTGACGAATTCGGGTGTCGCGGCGATCTTGGGCAACCCCGTCTGCTGGTGCGAGGGCGGCACCGGGCGTTTGGACATCAGTGTCGTCGTGGCGCCAGGGCCGGCCCGCGTCACCGTGGGCTCGACCTGTTTGCGCGGAACCGCGAAGGCCGGGTTTGGCACCAGGTTCGATTTGGCCTGCGGAGCGTCACGAACCACCGGGGCCGGGGGCGAAGCTGGCTTCCGAGCCGCTTCCGCGAACGCCGACGACGATGCAGGCGCCGCCGGGCGTGCGGCGCGTGCTGCCAACTGCCGCTTCTGTTCGGGTGACAGCGCCTGGTATGACTCCCAGCGGGCCTGGCGGTCTTGGGCCGGCACCTGCTTGGCGTCCTGGTAGTTCAGCCGCGCCTGCCCGCGCTCCTGCGGGGTCATCTTGGCCCACGCGGCCATGCGCGCCTGCACACGCGATTGTTCGTCGGCCGACATGCGCGGGAAACGCGTCGCGAGTTCAAGCCACTTCTGCTTGCGCGGCAGATCGATGCCCGACCAGTCGCGTTCGAGGGGCCTGAGCACCGTTTGCTGAGCAGGCTTCAGCTCCTGCCAGCGCACGCCCTGTTCGGCCACGGGGACCGGCGCCGACCGGGCTGCCGGTGTGGCTGGCCCGGCAGCTTGTACCGGGCGGTGCAGACCGACGGTACACATCAGCGCCAGCGTCAGGGCGGCCACGGCTGCCGCGCGCACCGTGCCCGGCGTGACAGCGTGCCGTCGGGGCGGCCTGGGCTCACCCGTCATTCGCGGGGGGTCTTGAGGAATTCTGCAAACCCGGCGTCGCTGTAGGCCGCTGGCGGCAGGTCGTCGGACAAAAGCGCGGCATCGATCTCGGCCGCTGCCGAGACCTGCTCATCGGTTTGTGACTTCTGGATCAGCAGCAGACCGGCGATCAAGGCCAGGGCTGGCAGCACCGACGCAAGTTTCATCCACCAGCCCGAGCCAACGCGGCCCAGCAGCAGCGCGCCCGCAGCCGTGGTGCCCAGCGGCTGCGACGCGCTGGCCGTGCGGCTGGCACGAGCCCGTTCGAGCGCTTTTTCACGCGCGAAGCGCAGGCGCTCGCCGACGTCGGCCTCGAGACCTTGCGAGCGTTCGGTCAGGCGCGCGGCCACGCGGATGGCGAAGCGCGCCTGCAACGCGTCGAGCGCGGCGGGCTGCGGGGCGAAGGTCGCGGTGGTCGGGTGCGAAAGCGTCGAGTTGTTCATAGCGTGATTCCCTTTGTCTGCAAGGCTTTGGCCAAGGCGTGCACTGCCCGTGAGCAATGTGTCTTGACGCTGCCTTCCGAGCAGCCCATGGCTTCAGCGGTCTCGGCGACATCGAGCTCCTCCCAGTAACGCAACAGGAAGGCTTCTCGTTGACGCCCTGGCAGCCGGGCCACTTCGGCTTCGATGGCTAGCAGAATCTGCGCCCGCGAGACGGAATCGGCCGCGCTTTCCGACGCCATCGAGCCGCCCAGCGCCTGCAATGTCTCGAGAATGTCGAAATCGTCGCCGTCAGGCCCTTCGAAATCGGAAAAGTTCCTGACGACGGCATGGCGCACCTTCTTGCGCCGAAACCAGTCCATCGTCGCGTTCGACAGGATGCGCTGGAACAGCAACGGAAGTTCGGCGGCGGGCCGGTCGACGTACTTCTCGGCCAGCCGGATCATCGTGTCCTGCACGATGTCGAGGGCAGCATCTTCGTCCCGAACGGCGTACAGCGCCCGTTTGAAGGCGCGCTTTTCGACGCTCTTGAGGAAGTCGGAGAGTTCTTTGTCGGATGCCAATGAGACCTGACCGCAGGCGGTTTGCCCGGAGAGACGGGCACGATTATGTCACCCGACCCATGGGGTTGCGGCGCTGCAGCAGAGCAGTGCCATAATCACCGGTTGCACAACAGTTTGGCCGCAGGCCGAGTACCCAACCGGGGCGCTCGCTGGTTCGGCCCTCAGGCACCACACCCGTCTCACAAGGACGCGGAGAGGCGCACCGATGGTTTTTCGTCAGAGAAATTCACAAAGGTCTTTTGAACATGGACATGTCACCCGCAGAAGTCAAGCGCGCCGCCTCGGCACAAGCGCAACCCCCCGTCGTCGAGCCGAACGGCTCCGAAATTTTGATCCGCTGCCTTCAGGCCGAAGGTGTCAAGTTCCTCTGGGGTTACCCCGGCGGCGCGGTTCTCTACATCTACGACGCGCTCTACAAGCAGGAAACGATCGAACACGTGCTGGTGCGCCATGAGCAGGCCGCCGTTCACGCGGCCGACGGCTACGCACGCGCCACCGGCGAGGTCGGCGTGGCGCTCGTCACCTCGGGGCCGGGCGTCACCAATGCCGTGACCGGCATCGCGACGGCCTACATGGACTCGATCCCGATGGTGATCATCACCGGCCAGGTGCCCACCCCGGCGATCGGGCTCGACGCCTTCCAGGAATGCGACACCGTCGGCATCACGCGCCCCATCGTCAAGCACAACTTCCTCGTCAAGGACGTGCGCGATCTGGCGATGACGATGAAGAAGGCCTTCCACATCGCACGCACCGGCCGGCCCGGGCCGGTGGTCGTCGACATCCCGAAAGACGTGTCGCAGTACCGCACGCCGTTCCACTACCCCGAGCGCGTGGAAATGCGTTCGTACAACCCGGTGCGCAAGGGCCACGGCGGGCAGATCCGCAAGGCGGTGCAACTGCTGCTCGGCGCGAAGAGGCCCTACATCTACACCGGCGGCGGTGTCGTGCTCGGCAACGCCTCGGCCGAACTGCGCGAACTCGCGAACCTGCTCGGCTTCCCTGTCACGAACACGCTGATGGGCCTGGGCGCGATGCCCTCGAGCGACCCGAAGTTCCTGGGCATGCTCGGCATGCATGGCACCTATGAAGCCAACATGACGATGCAGAACTGCGATGTGCTGCTGGCCGTGGGTGCGCGCTTCGACGACCGGGTGATCGGCAACCCGAAGCACTTCGCGTCGGTCGAACGCAAGATCATCCACGTCGACATCGATCCGTCGTCGATCTCCAAGCGCGTGAAGGTCGACATCCCGATCGTCGGTGACGTCAAGGACGTGCTGCAGGAACTGATCGCGCAGCTCAAGGAAGCGCACGCCAAGCCCGACGTGCCTGCGCTGTCGGCGTGGTGGAGCCAGATCAACGAATGGCGCAAGCGCGACTGCCTGAAGTTCAAGAACAGCACCGAAGTCATCAAGCCGCAGTACGTGGTCGAAAAACTCTGGGAGCTGACGAAAGACAGCGACGCCTACATCACCTCCGACGTTGGCCAGCACCAGATGTGGGCAGCGCAGTACTACCGCTTCGACGAACCGCGCCGCTGGATCAATTCCGGTGGCCTGGGCACGATGGGCGTGGGCCTGCCGTATGCCATGGGCATCAAGCTCGCGAAGCCGGACGCCGATGTCTTCTGCATCACCGGCGAAGGCTCGATCCAGATGTGCATCCAGGAGCTGTCGACCTGCCTGCAATACAAGACGCCGGTCAAGGTGATCTCGCTGAACAACCGCTACCTCGGCATGGTGCGGCAGTGGCAGCAGCTCGACTACGGCGGCCGCTACTCGCACAGCTACATGGATGCGCTGCCCGACTTCGTGAAACTCGCCGAGGCCTACGGCCACATCGGCCTGAAGATCGAGCGCCCTTCGGACGTGGAGCCGGCACTGCGCGAAGCCATCCGCCTGAAAGACCGCACCGTGTTCCTCGACGTGCGCACCGACCCGACCGAAAACGTCTGGCCGATGGTGCAGGCGGGCAAGGGCATTTCTGAAATGCTGTTGGGGTCCGAAGACCTGTGAGGCACTGAACACCGGCGCAGGGCAGGGCGTTACCGCGCCGCGCCCGGGCTCCGGTGGAACGTGCCGAACTGCTTCGGCGTATTCACTTCTCCATTCACTCGGAACAGCGTGGCCAAGGGCCGACCGGTTACCGCCGGCGGCTTGAAGAGCGCGCTCACAACGACACATGAAACACATCATTGCCTTGCTGCTCGAAAACGAGCCCGGCGCACTCTCGCGCGTGGTCGCCCTTTTTTCGGCCCGCGGCTACAACATCGAAAGCCTGACGGTCGCGCCGACCGAAGACGCCTCGCTGTCGCGCATGACGATCGTGACGACCGGCTCCGACGAAGTGATCGAGCAGATCACCAAGCACCTGAACCGGCTGATCGAGGTTGTGAAGGTTGTCGACTTGACCGAAGGCGCGTTCACCGAACGGGAGCTGATGCTCATCAAGGTGCGCGCGGTCGGCAAGGAGCGCGAAGAGATGAAACGCATGGCCGACATCTTTCGCGGCCGCATCGTCGACGTGACGGAAAAAAGCTACACGATCGAACTCACCGGCGACACGGGCAAGCTCGATGCCTTTCTCGAAGCCATCGACCGCGCTTCCATTCTTGAAACCGTGCGCACCGGCACCAGCGGGATCGGTCGCGGCGAGCGCATTCTGCGCGTCTGATCGCTCAGACAAACCACCACCCGCATTCCATTGATCCGAAGGAGATACACATGAAGGTTTACTACGACAAAGACGCCGACCTGAGCCTCGTCAAGGGCAAGAACGTCACCATCATCGGCTACGGTTCGCAGGGCCACGCCCACGCGCAGAACCTGAACGACAGCGGCGTCAAGGTCACGGTCGGTGTGCGCAAGGGCGGGCCGTCGTGGGCCAAGGCCGAGAAGGCCGGCCTGAAGGTCGCCGACGTGGCCGATGCCGTGAAGCAGGCCGACGTCGTGATGATGCTGCTGCCCGACGAGCAGATCGCCGCCGTCTACAAGAACGACGTGGAGCCGAACATCAAGCAAGGCGCGTCGCTCGCGTTCGCGCACGGCTTCAACGTGCACTACGGCCAGGTCGTGCCGCGCGCCGACCTCGACGTGTGGATGGTCGCCCCCAAGGCGCCGGGCCACACCGTGCGCTCGACCTACACCCAGGGTGGCGGCGTGCCGCACCTGATCGCCGTGCATGCCGACAAGACCGGCAAGGCGCGCGACCTGGCGCTGAGCTACGCGGCGGCCAACGGCGGCGGCAAGGCCGGCGTGATCGAGACCAACTTCCGCGAAGAAACCGAGACCGACCTGTTCGGCGAACAGGCCGTGTTGTGCGGTGGTGCTGTCGAGCTGATCAAGGCCGGTTTCGAGACGCTGACCGAAGCCGGTTACGCGCCCGAGATGGCCTACTTCGAATGCCTGCATGAGCTCAAGCTGATCGTCGACCTGATCTATGAAGGCGGCATCGCCAACATGAACTACTCGATCTCGAACAACGCCGAATACGGCGAGTACGTGACCGGGCCGCGCATCATCACCGACGAGACCAGGAAGGTGATGAAGCAGGTGTTGAAGGACATCCAGACCGGCGAATACGCGAAGAGCTTCATCGTCGAGAACCGCGCCGGTGCGCCGACGCTGATGTCGCGCCGCCGCATCACCGCCGAGCACCCCATCGAAGTGGTGGGCGAGCAGCTGCGCGCGATGATGCCGTGGATCAAGAAGAACCGCCTGGTGGACCAGTCGAAGAACTGATCACGCAGGCGTATCCTCCGGCGCATGAACGAAGCCCAGAACCATCCTGACGACGAGCCCGCGCTCGCGGCCGAAACCCGGCCGCGACGCAAGGGCTTGTACATGCTGCCCAACGCCATCACGTTGGCCGCATTGTTCTCGGGCTTCTACGCGATCGTGATGGCGATCAACGGCCGCTTCGAGCTGGCCTGCATCGCGGTGTTCTGCGCCGCGGTGCTCGACAGCCTCGACGGCCGCGTGGCGCGCATGACGAACTCGCAGAGCGCGTTCGGCGAGCAGATGGACAGCCTGTGCGACATGGTAAGTTTCGGGGCCGCCCCGGCGCTGATCATCTACATCTGGGCGCTCAAGGACCTGGGCAAGGCGGGCTGGATCCCGGCCTTCGTCTACATCTCGGGCGCGGCGCTCCGGCTGGCGCGCTTCAACGTCAACATCGGCGTGGTCGACAAGCGCTTCTTCCAGGGTATGCCGAGCCCGGCGGCGGCCGCCCTCGTGATCGGCTTGATCTGGGTCGTCGACGACGCCGGCTTCAAAGGCGTGTCGCAGATCCCGGCGCTGGCGTACACCGCGTTCGCGGTGACGCTCTTCGCCGGCCTGTCAATGGTGACGAATGCGCCGTTCTATAGTTTCAAGGTGGTCGGGTCGCGGCGCACGGTTCCGTTCATCGTGATCGTGGCCATCGCACTGGCGATCGCATTGGTCGCGCTCGACCCGCCGAAGGTCCTGTTCGCGATCTTCTGTATCTACGGCCTGTCGGGTTACGCCATCTACGGCTGGCGCCGGATGAAGGGCCGGCGCACCAGCGTGATCGTCACCTCGACCGACGACCCCGACGAACAAGGCCTCCACCGTTGACATCTGCATGTTAGAGTTCGGGTCATGACGTTCCTGCCCGCGATCACGCTACTGCTTCTAGGAGACCCGCGGGCTCGCTGATCGCACACGTCAACACGTTTCGACCTCAACGGCCCGCATGCAACCAGCAGCGGGCCGTTTGTCATTTCAACAGCTGCTGGTCTCCACCCCGAATCCTTTGGAACCACCATGTTGAAAAACCCGCAGCAGAAATACCGACCCTTCGCACCGGTCGCTTTGGCCGACCGCCGATGGCCGGACGCCGTGCTGACCGAGGCGCCGATCTGGCTCAGCACCGACCTGCGCGACGGCAACCAGGCGCTGATCGAGCCGATGGACAGTGGCCGCAAGCTGAAGATGTTCCAGATGCTGCTGCGCATCGGCTTCAAAGAGATCGAGGTCGGCTTTCCGTCAGCGTCGCAGACCGATTTCGACTTCGTGCGGATGCTGATCGAGCAGAAGCTGATCCCCGACGACGTGACGATCCAGGTGCTGACGCAAGCCCGCGAGCCCTTGATCCGCCGCACCCTCGAATCGCTGCAAGGCGCCAAGCGCGCGATCGTGCACCTGTACAACGCCACCGCGCCGGTGATGCGGCGTGTGGTGCTGGGCATGAGCGAAGACCAGATCGTTGAGCTGGCCGTGACGAACACACGGCTCGTGAAAGCACTGGCGCAGGCACAGCCCGACACCGATTTCCGCTACGAGTACTCGCCCGAGATGTTCTCGAGCACCGAGCTCGCGTTCTCAAAACGGGTGGTCGACGCAGTGACCGAGGCCTGGCAGCCGACGCGTGAGCGCCCGTGCATCATCAACCTGCCGTCGACGGTCGAGCATTCCACGCCGAACATCTTCGCCGACATGATCGAGTGGATGCACCGGAACGTGGTGCGGCGCGATGCGATCGTGTTGTCTGTCCACCCGCACAACGACCGCGGCACCGGCACGGCGGCCGGCGAGCTGGCGCTGATGGCGGGTGCCGACCGCATCGAGGGGTGTCTCTTCGGCAACGGCGAGCGCACCGGCAACGTCGACCTGGTCAACATCGCGCTCAACCTGTACACGCAGGGCGTGGCGCCGAAGCTCGATTTCTCCGACATCGACGAAGTGCGCCGCTGCGTCGAGCACTGCAACCAGTTGCCCGTTCACCCGCGCCACCCGTATGCCGGCGACCTGGTCTACACCTCGTTCTCCGGCTCGCACCAGGACGCGATCAAGAAAGCTTTCGCCGCCCGCAAGGAAGCCGATGTCTGGCAGATGCCGTATCTGCCGATCGACCCGAAAGACCTGGGTCGCAGCTACGACGCGGTGATTCGCGTCAACAGCCAGTCGGGCAAGGGCGGCATTGCCTATCTGCTGGAAAGCGAATACGGGCTGGAGCTGCCGCGGCGCCTGCAGATCGAGTTCAGCCAGGCCGTTCAGGCGGTCATGGACGACAGCGGCAAGGAGCTCGTGGCGGCCGACATCTGGCGCATCTTCGAGCGTGAATACGGGCTCGGTGCCGAGAGCCGCAACGCCGTTTCGCACCCGGTGATCGCCGAGCAGGGTGAGGGCGTTGTGCGCCTGACTGCCGACGTGACGATCGGCGCGCGAACCATGCACGTCAACGGCGTGGGCACCGGTCCGATCGACGCCTTCGTCGCGGGCCTGAACGAAACGACCGGCGCCGCGCTGCGGGTGCTCGACTACCACGAGCACGCGATCGGCAGCGGTGCCGATGCGCGCGCGGTGGCCTACCTCGAACTGCGCATCGGCGAGTCGCAAACCCTGTTCGGTGTCGGCATCGACGCGAACATCGTGTCGGCTTCACTCAAGGCCATCGTCTCCGGGCTGAGCCGCTCGGGCAGCGCGGTGAAGTACGGCACCGAACAGGCACTCGCCTAAGATCAACAAGATTCATCAGGAGCATTCGCATGGCCGACAAACTCATCATCTTCGACACCACCTTGCGCGACGGTGAGCAGTCGCCCGGCGCTTCGATGACCAAGGACGAAAAGCTGCGCATCGCGCGCCAGCTCGAACGCCTGAAGGTCGACGTGATCGAGGCCGGTTTCGCGGCTTCATCGAACGGCGATTTCGACTGCGTGAAGGCGATCGCGCACGCGATCAAGGACAGCACCATCTGCTCGCTCGCCCGCGCCAACGACCGCGACATTTCGCGTGCCGCCGAAGCGTTGAAGGGCGGGCACTCGACGCGCATCCACCTGTTCCTCGCGACCAGTGCGCTGCACATGGAAAAGAAGCTGCGCATGACGCCCGACCAGGTCTTCGAGCAGGCACGCCTGTCGACGCGTTTCGCCCGCAACCTGTCGGGCGACGTGGAGTTCTCGCCCGAAGACGGTTACCGCTCCGACCCCGACTTCCTGTGCCGCGTGCTCGAAGCGGTGATCAACGAAGGTGCGACCACGATCAACGTGCCCGACACCGTGGGCTACGCGATCCCCGAGCTCTACGGCAACTTCATCCTGAACCTGCGCCAGCGCATTCCGAACGCCGACAAGGCCATCTGGTCGGTGCATTGCCACAACGATCTCGGCATGGCGGTGGCCAACTCGCTCGCCGGCGTGATGATCGGCGGCGCGCGTCAGGTCGAGTGCACGATCAACGGGCTCGGCGAGCGCGCCGGCAACTGTTCGCTCGAAGAGGTGGTGATGGCGGTGAAGACGCGCCGCGATTACTTCAAGCTCGACCTGGGCATCGACACGACGCAGATCGTGCCGATCTCGCGGCTGGTGGCGCAGACCACCGGCTTCGTCGTGCAGCCGAACAAGGCGGTCGTCGGTGCCAACGCGTTTGCGCACGCATCCGGCATCCACCAGGACGGTGTGCTGAAGGCACGTGACACCTACGAGATCATGCGCGCCGAAGACGTGGGCTGGGCCGCGAACAAGATCGTGCTGGGCAAACTGTCGGGTCGCAACGCCTTCAAGATGCGGCTGACCGAACTCGGCATCCAGATGGAATCCGAGGCCGAGATCAACGCCGCCTTTGCCAAGTTCAAGGAATTGGCCGACCGCAAGAGCGACATCTTCGACGAAGACATCCTGGCGCTGGTGATGGACGAGTCACTCACCGCCGAGCACGAGTTCTATCGCTTTGTGGCGCTGTCGCAGCACTCGGAAACCGGCGAGCGACCCCACGCCAGCGTGGCCTTCGCGGCCGGCGAGGTTGAGCACCATGCGCAGAGCGACGGCAACGGCCCGGTCGACGCGAGCCTGAAGGCGATCGAGTCGAAGCTCAATACTGGCGCCGAAATGCTGCTCTATTCGGTCAATGCCATCACATCGGGCAGCACAGAATCCCAAGGCGAAGTGACGGTGCGGCTGCAACACGGCGGGCGGGTCGTCAACGGCGTGGGTTCGGACCCGGATATCGTCGTGGCGTCGGCCAAGGCCTATCTTTCCGCGTTGAACAAGCTGCACAGCAAGATCGAACGCGTCGCTGCACAAGGGTAACTATTTCACGGAACCCAGCTTCCAAGTACTGACTTGAGGAAAAGCGCGTAAGGTTTTGATCTTGCGCGCTTTTTTCGTTTCACGTACATTTGATGCATTGGCGCAAAAGGACTGCTGTGGCAACCATTCACAAATTTGTAACCACCGGGCTGCTGGCGTTGGTTGCCGCCGTCTCCTTCGCGTTGCCCACGGCTGCCGACGCGGCCCAGCGTGCCAGCGCCAAGAAAAAGAGCGCCACGGCGACTGCCGCGGCGTCGCGGGCCTCCAAACAGGCACTGCGTTCGAGCCGCCGCGTGTCGACACGCAACGTGTCCAGAGTGGTTCGTTTCGAGCCGGCACGCCCGTCGTTCGGGCAGCTCTATGGCCTGCAGAACACGGCCGACGCATTGAACCTGAAGTCGAGCGTGGCCCTGGTGCTCGACTCCGAGACCAACGAAGTGTTGTTCAGCAAGAATTCCGGTGCCGTGTTGCCGATCGCGTCGATCACGAAGCTGATGACGGCCCTGGTCGTGACCGAAGCCAAGCTCCCGCTCGGCGAGATGCTCAGCATCAGCCAGGACGACGTCGACACCGAAAAGAACAGCCGCTCGCGCCTGAAGGTTGGCACCCAGCTCAGCCGCGAAGAAATGCTCCATCTGGCGCTGATGGCATCCGAAAACCGGGCCGCCCATGTGCTCGGTCGTTCTTACCCGGGTGGTCTGGATGCGTTCGTGGCCTCGATGAACCGCAAGGCCATCGAGCTCGGCATGAACGACACGCACTACGTCGAGCCCACGGGCCTGTCGAGCAAGAACCAGTCGAGCGCGCGTGACCTTGCCACGCTGGTGCGCGCAGCCCACGAACACCAGATCATTCGCGAGCTGTCGACCTCGCCTGAGTTCCTGGTCGAAGTCGGCAACCGGCCGATGCAATTCCGGAACACCAACGGTCTGGTCCGCAACCCCGAGTGGGAAATCGGCCTGCAGAAGACGGGCTACATCACCGAAGCCGGCCGCTGCCTCGTGATGCAGGCCAAGCTCGCCGGGCGCCAGCTGATCATGGTGTTCCTCGATTCGGCCGGCAAGTACTCGCGCATCGGCGACGCCGAACGGGTGCGCCGCTGGATCAACGAAGCGCCGGTGGCGCCTGCGCCGACGGTCGTCGGCCTGCCCAAACTCACGTCCTGACAGCGGCGCCGGTTTCCGGCGCGGTGCGGTGGCCGAGCGCCGCCGAGATCTGTGCCGCGGTCGCCTTCAAGCGGTCGAGCCACGCCTCTTCGAGCCTGTCCGCGGGCGCCGAGATCGACAGGCCCGCCACCAGCTGTCCCTGGTCGTCCAGGATGCCGGCGGCCATGCAGCGCACACCCAACTCCAGTTCTTCGTCGTCGCGCGCCGTGCCGTATTGCGTCACGCGCGTCAGTTCACGCTCGAGCGCGGTGATGTCGGTGATGCTGTTGCGCGTGTGGCCGGCCAGCCCGGTGCGCGTGGCGTAGGCGCGAACGCGCTGCGCGTCGTCGTGGGCCAGGAACAGTTTGCCGACTGAAGTGAGGTGCAGCGGCGCGCGCCCGCCGATGGCGCGCACGACCTGCATGCCCGAGCGTTCGCTGTAGGTGCGTTCAATGTAGACGATCTCGTCGCCCTGGCGCATCGAGAGGTTCACCGGCTGGTGCGTCAGCTTGTGCAGTTCGCGCATCGGCCCGAGCGCGGCGTCGCGCACGTCGAGACGCGCTTTCACCAGGTTGCCGAGCTCGAGCAGGCGCATGCCCAGGCGGTAGCTGCCGGCTTCGGGGCGATCGACGTAACGGCCGATCGTAAGGTCGTTGAGGATGCGGTGGGCGGTCGACGGGTGAAGCCCGGTCTGCTCGCTGATGTGCTTCAGCGACACCGGATCCTGGTATGAGGCCAGCACGTCCAGCAAACCGAAGGCGCGTTCGAGCACCTGAATCGTCGGGGTCTTGTTCTCACGTTTCGCCATGGCCTGCATTCTCCGTCAACTCGGTGCAATTTTGCATGGCGAAAGGATGGGTTGCAATCCGGGAGTCATAACGCCTCGATCGTCGCAATCAACCGAGCGCACGAACCGCGTCGATGCCGCTGCGAACCGCCCCCTCCAGCGTGGCCGGGTACGGGCCGACGACATGGTCACCAGCGGCGTGCAGCCCGGGAGCGATCTGCATCTTCGAGCGTTGCAACCCGGGTGTGCAGCGGAAGGTGGCGCGCTTTTCCGAGAGCACCTGAACCGGTTCGAGCGGATTCGGCAAATAAGCTCCGAGTACCGCCCGGGCCTGGTTCAAGGTGGCCCGCAGTGTGGCAGGCTGGCCGGCCTCGACCCACGCTTGTGCGCCGCTGATGACGAAGGCCATCAGGCCCGGCGGTCCGCCCAGTTGCCCGCGATCGAATACGAACTGCGCAGGTGCATCGGCGTCGGCGCGCAGCGCCAGCATCGGCTCGGGCAGGCGCGCGCCCTCGCTGCGCAGGTAGACGGTCACGATCGGTTCGTAGCGCAGGGCTGCCGCCGTGCTGGCCCACGCCGGCGCAAAGCCCTGCGTCAACCTCGCGGCTTCAACGGCGCTGGTGGCAAGCACGACACGATCGAAAACCTGGTCGTCGAGCGACCAGCCATCACCTTGGGCAGCCAGGCGGTTCACGCGCTGCGACAACACAGTGCGCGCACCCGCGGCCTCGAGCCAACGGACGGCCGGCGTTGGCAGCAGCGCGCTCAGGCTGGCGCGCGGCAGCAGCAAGTCAGCCGACCCCGGCCCTGAGAACAGCGCGTCCTTCAACACGCGAAGAAAAACGGCGGCACTTGCATCGCTCGACGGCGTGTTGAGCGCCGCCACGCACAGCGGGTCGATCAACTCGTGGCGCACGCTCGCCGGCAAACGGCGAGTGAGCTGCGCCACGGTCAACGCGGGATCGCAGCGAAACCCGCGCAACGCCCAACTGCCGGCCGCTGCCAGCAGGGCCAACCGGTCGGGCCAGTGCCACGCCCGCAGTCGCAGCACCGCGCGCGCGAAGGCGAACAGCGGTGCACCCGCTTCCAACTGCAGCCCCGAGCCTTCGGGGTAGGTGATGCGCAGCGGCGTGCGTAGCATGGTCTGGTCGATGTCGACGCCGACCGTTCGCATCAGCGCGAGGGTCTGCGCGTAAGCGCCGATCAGGATGTGCTGGCCGTTGTCGAGTGCCATGCCGGCCACGTCGACGCCGCGCGAGCGGCCACCGGTCTGCGCCGCCATGTCGAACAGCGTGACTTCGTGGCCGCGGCGCGTGGCTTCGACGGCTGCCGCCAGACCTGCCCAACCCGCACCGATCACCGATACCGTGCGCCGCACGCTCACTAGCGGCCGCGCCAGTTCGTGCGCATCGCGATCCACAGCTTGCGCAATGGCGTGAGCGAGGTGCGCTGATGCAACACCTGGAAGTTGTCGGCTTCGATCTCGCGAAGCAAGGTGCGGTAGATGTTCGCCATCATCACGCCCGGCTTCTGCGCCACGCGGTCGGCGTCGGGCAACAGCGCGAAGGCTTCGTCGTAGAGTCGGTGCGCGCGCTCGGCCTGAAACTTCATCAGCGCCGTGAAGCGCTCGCTGTAGCCGCGGTTCAGGATCTCCTGCGCTTTCACGTCGAACTGCTTCAGTTCAGACAACGGCAGATAGATGCGGCCGCGGCGTGCGTCGTCGCCGACGTCGCGGATGATGTTGGTGAGCTGCATCGCGAGGCCCAGCTTGTGGGCGTAGGCGGTCGTGGCCGGAGCGGTGCGACCGAAGATCCCGGCCGCCACTTCGCCGACCACGCCGGCCACCAGATGGCAGTAGTGCGCAAGGCCCGCGTAGTCGAGGTAACGCGATTGGTCGAGGTCCATCTGGCAGCCGTCGATCACGGCCAGCAGATGGCGGGCTTCGATGCCGAAGGTCTGCGTGTGCGGCAGAAGCGCCTTCGTCACCGGGTGGCTAGGGTTGCCGTCGAAGCTCGCAGCGACTTCCTTGCGCCACCACGCGAGCTTGGTCGCGGCGACGGCTGGGTCGCTGACCTCGTCGACCACGTCGTCGACTTCGCGGCAGAACGCATAGAAGGCCGTGATCGCGGCGCGGCGCGGCGGCGGCAGGAACAGGAAGGCATAGTAGAAACTCGACCCGCTGCGTGCGGCCTTGTCCTGCACGTACTGCTCGGGTGTCATGCCGATTCCCTCGCGACCAGAGCCGTCGGCGCACGCATCCAGAGCGCGCGCCACGGCAGCAGCGGCGCGTCGTACCAGCGCAGGGCGGGGCGCGTGCTCAAGGTGCCGAAGTTCAGGGCATCGATCTTGTCGAGGATGCGCAGCCCACCTTGCACGACCAGCCGCAGCTCCCAGCCCGCGCGGCCGGGCACGGCGTGCACCAGTGGCGCGCCTTCGAGCATCAGGCTGCGTGCCCAGGAGGCAAGCTCACGCACCAGCGCCCGCGTGGCTAGCGTTTCGGTGCGTGTTTGCAGCAGCGCCGCGGGCGACACACCGAAGCGTTCGCAGTCGGTGGCCGGCGCGTAGAGGCGGCCACGACGGGTGTCGACGCCCAGGTCCTGCCAGAAGTTGATGAGTTGCAACGCGGTGCAGATTGCGTCCGATTGGCGATGTGGCGCGCTCCCGCTCACGCGATACAGGTGCAGCAACAAGCGCCCGACGGGGTTGGCCGAGCGCCGGCAGTAGTCGAGCAGTTCGCTGCGGTCGGCATAGGTGTTCTTGACCACGTCCTGCTCGAAGGCGCTCAGCAGGTCGAGCAGCAGGGGGGCAGGCAGGGCGTGCTGTTGCAGCGTGCGCTGCAAGGGGCCGAACACGCCGGGCCAACGCTGTGACGGTGCTGCAGAAGCCACCATCTCCAGCAGGTCGGCACGGTACGCGGCCAGGTCGGCCAGCCGGGTGGCTGCGTCGGCGTCGCCTTCGTCGGCGATGTCGTCCGCGGTGCGCGCGAACCAGTAGATGGCAGCCACCGCCGGGCGCAAGGCGGGCGGGCACAGGACAGACGCGACGGGGAAGTTTTCGTAGTGGTCGATGCTCACGGCCGTGATTGTCCACGTTGCGCGGCGGGCGGGCACACGGGTTGCTCGAACGCGCCGGTGCCATGCGTTTGACAGCGACCCGACCCCCGAATATATTACTGACCAGTCAGTCATTTAGGATCCCCATGCGTTACGCCTTGCCCATCGCACTTGCCGCAGCACTCGGCCTGGTGGCCTGCTCGAAGACCGAGACCGCGCCCGATCCGGTGCGCGCGGTGCGCACGCTCACGGTGGCGGCGCAGTCGGCAGGGGGGAGTTACGAATACGCCGGCGAGGTGCGGGCGCGCACCGAATCACGTTTGAGTTTTCGTGTCGGCGGCAAGATGCTGCGTCGCGCCGTCGATCTCGGTGATTCGGTCAAGGCAGGGCAGGTGCTGGCGCAGCTCGACCCGGCGGATCTGCGCCTCGGCCAGGACGCGTCGCGCGCTGGCGTGGCCGTGGCGCAGGCCAACTACGACCAGAATGCCGCCGACTTCAAGCGCTACAAGGATCTGCACGACCAGGGCTTCATCGGCGCGGCCGAACTCGAACGCCGCGAGTCGGCCCTGAAGACCGCGCGTGCCCAGCTCGAGCAGGCCAAGGCGCAGTCGAACGTGCAAGGCAACCAGGCCGGCTATTCGACCTTGCTCGCCGATGCGAGCGGGGTGGTGACCGCCGTCGAGCTCGAGCCCGGCATGGTCGCCGCGGCCGGCACGCCGGTGCTGCGGCTGGCGCACGACGGGCCGCGCGACGTGGTTTTCGCGGTGCCGGAAGACAAGGTCGGTTTGATCAAGGCGCTGGCCTCGAAGCCGGGGCAATTCAAGGTGCGCCTGTGGGGCGCCACGGGCGATCCGCTGCCGGCGACGGTCCGCGAGATCTCGGCCGCCGCCGACCCGGTGACGCGCACCTTCCTCGTGAAGGCCGACATCGGCAACGCCGCGGCGAATGGCATCCGCCTGGGCCAGACCGCTGCAGTGCAGGTCGAACTGCCGCAGACACCGGGCGTGACCAAGCTGCCGCTTTCGGCCTTGCGTGAAGAACAGGGCCGCAGCAGCGTGTGGCTGGTCGACAGCCAGGCCATGACGGTCAGCTCGCGCGCCGTGCAGATCGCTGGCGCCGACGGCAACGAGGCCGTCATCTCGGGCGGCCTGGCACCCGGCCAGATCGTTGTGACCGCGGGCGTGCACGTGCTCAGTCCGGGGCAGAAGGTGAAGTTCTACGTCGAACCCGGCGCCGCCGCGGCGTCGGCCTCGGCACGGGCGGGCACGCCGGTGACCGTCAAGTGAGCGGGCCGAACGTGACGCCCGCCGAGCCCGCGAAGCACACCGATACGTCGTCGCGCTTCAACATCTCGCGCTGGGCGCTCGATCATTCGGCGCTGACGCGCTACCTGTTGATCGTGCTGATGGTGCTCGGCTCGGTCGCCTACTTCCAGCTGGGCCAGGACGAAGACCCGCCGTTCACGTTCCGCGCGATGGCGCTGCGCGTGTTCTGGCCCGGCGCCACCGCGCAACAGGTCGCCGAGCAGGTGACCGACAAGCTCGAGAAGACGCTGCAGGAAGTTCCGTACTCCGACAAGATCCGCAGCTACTCCAAGCCCGGTGAAGCGCTGATCATCTTCCAGGTGCGCGACTCTTCGCCGCCGAAAGAGATGGCGCAGATCTGGTACACGGTGCGCAAGAAGATCGGCGACATGCGCGCCACCTTGCCGGCGGGTGTGGTCGGGCCGTTCTTCAACGACGAGTTCGGCGATGTCTACGGTTCGATCTACGCGCTCTCGGCCGACGGCTTCACTTACCAGGAATTGAAAGACCAGGCCGACCGCGTGCGGCAGCGTCTGCTGAAGGTGAAAGACGTCAACAAGGTCGCGGTGTTCGGCGCGCAGGACGAAAAACTCTTCGTCGAGATCTCGCAGAAGCGCCTGGCGCAGCTCGGGCTCGACTTCAACACCGTGCTGGCGCAGATCGGCCAGCAGAACGCGGTCGAATCGGCCGGCACGATCAACGGGCCCACCGACTTCGTGCAGGTGCGCGTGGGCGGCCAGTTCAACTCGGTCGAACAGCTGCGCGCGTTCACGATCCGCGCTGGTGGCAACAGCTTCAGGCTTGGCGACATCGCGCAGATTCAGCGCGCGTATGTCGACCCGCCGCAGGTGAAAGTGCGCCACCAGGGCCACGAGGTGATCGCGCTCGGCATTTCGATGGCCAAGGGCGGCGACATCATCGACATGGGCAAGGCGCTGCAAGGCGTGACCGCGTCGATCCGCGCCGACTTGCCGGCGGGCATCGAACTGCACCAGTTCCAGAACCAGTCGAAGGTCGTGTCGACCTCGGTCGGCGAGTTCGTCGGCGTGTTGATCGAGGCCGTGGTCATCGTGCTGCTGGTCAGCTTCATCAGCCTGGGCCTGCATTTCAAGCCGAACTCGTGGAAGTTCACGATCGACTGGCGGCCGGGCATGGTGGTGGGCATCACGATCCCGCTGGTGCTGGCGATCACCTTCGTGACCATGTACTACTGGGGCGTGGGCCTGCACAAGATCTCGCTCGGCTCGCTGATCATCGCGCTCGGCCTGCTGGTGGACGACGCGATCATCGCGGTCGAGATGATGGTGCGCAAACTCGAAGAAGGCTACGACAAGGTGCGCGCCGCGACCTTCGCCTACGAAGCCACCGCGATGCCGATGCTCACCGGCACGCTGATCACGGCGGTGGGATTTTTACCGATCGGTCTGGCCCAATCGACCGTCGGCGAATACACCTTCGCGATCTTCGCGGTCACGGCCGCGGCCCTGCTGATCTCGTGGCTCGTGTCGGTGTACTTCGTGCCCTATCTCGGCACGCGCATCCTGAGAATCAGCCCGCACGCCGGCGTCGCGGGCGAACCGCACGAGCTGTTCGACACGCCGTTCTATTCGCGCTTTCGTGCCACCGTGAACTGGTGCGTGCAGCACCGCTGGATCACCATCGGCCTGACCATTGGCACGCTGGTGCTCGGGTTGTTCGGCATGGGCAAGGTGCAGAACCAATTCTTTCCCGATTCGAGCCGGCCCGAGATCCTGATCGACCTCTGGTACCCCGAAGGCACGTCGTATGCCGCCAACGAAGCGGTCACGAAACGCGTCGAGGCGCGGGTGATGAAGCTCGATGGCGTGGACCACGTGACGACCTGGGTCGGCAGTGGCGCCGAACGTTTCGTGCTCGTGCTCGACCAGGTCTTCCCGCAGAGCAACGCGAGCCAGATGGTCGTGCTGCCGAAGGACATGGCTTCGCGAGAGCGCCTGCGCAAGATGCTGCCCGAACTGCTCGCGACCGAGTTCCCTGAAGTGCGCGGCCGCGCAAAGTTGTTGCCCAACGGCCCGCCGGTGCCGTACCCGGTGCAGTTCCGCGTCGTCGGGCCCGACCCGGCCAAGGTGCGTGCGTACGCCGACGAGGTCAAGGCGATCATGCGCGGCAACCCGAACCTGCGCGGCATCAACGACAACTGGAACGAGTCGGTCAAGGTGCTGCGCCTCGACGTCGACCAGGACAAGGCGCGTGCGCTCGGTGTGTCGAGCCAGTCGATCGCGCAGGCGGCGCGCACGCTGAACACCGGCACCAACGTCGGCCAGTACCGCGACGGCGACAAGCTGATCGACATCGTGCTGCGCCAGCCGCTCGACGAGCGCGACGCACTCACCGACCTGGGCAACGCCTACCTGCCGACGACGACCGGCCGCAGCATTCCGATCAGCCAGATCGCCAAGGCCAACTTCGTGTGGGAGCCGGGCGTGCTGTGGCGCGAGGGGCGCGACTACGCCGCCACCGTGCAGGGCGACATCATCGAAGGCCTGCAAGGCGCGACGGTGACGGCCCAGCTCAACCCGTTGTTCGAGCCGGTGCGCGCAAAGATGCTGCCGGGCTACCGCATCGAGGTGGCTGGGGCGGTCGAAGAAAGCAGCAAGGGGCAGGGCTCGATCGCGGCCGGGGCGCCGCTGATGCTCTTCATCATGTTCACGCTGCTGATGCTGCAACTTCACAGCTTCAGCCGTTCGGTGCTCGTGTTCCTGACGGCGCCGATGGGTATTGCCGGGGTGGCCGGGGCCTTGCTGCTGCTGAACCGCCCGTTCGGCTTCGTGGCGCTGCTCGGCGTGATCGCACTGATGGGCATGATCATGCGCAACTCGGTGATCCTGATCGACCAGATCGAGCAGGACTGCGACCGGGGCGTGCCGGCCTGGACGGCGGTGGTCGAAGCGGCCGTACGGCGCTGCCGGCCGATCATCCTGACGGCGGCGGCGGCGGTGCTGGCGATGATCCCCTTGTCGCGCAGCGTGTTCTGGGGCCCGATGGCCGTCGCCATCATGGGTGGTCTGGTCGTGGCGACGGTGCTGACGCTGCTCTCGCTGCCAGCGATGTACGCAGCCTGGTTCCGCGTCAAACCGTCGGACGCCGAAACGGACGCCGCGAACAGCTAAAATCCGCAGTTCGCCGAAAAGGCCAAGGCTTGACGGAAGGGTTTTCCGTTTGGCTGCAGGCCGTTCGCGCGGGTGGCGAAATTGGTAGACGCACCAGGTTTAGGTCCTGACGCCAGCAATGGTGTGCGGGTTCGAGTCCCGCCCCGCGCACCAGCATTGAAATTTACAGAGCTCACACACCATGTCCGTTCAAGTTGAAACCTTAGACAAGCTCGAGCGCCGCATCACGCTGACGCTGGCTGCCACCACCATCAACAGCGAGGTCGAGACCCGGCTGAAGAAGCTGTCGCGCACCGTCAAGGCCGATGGGTTCCGCCCGGGCAAGGTGCCGATGAGCGTGGTCGCGCAGCGTTACGGCTACTCGGTCCACTACGAAGTGATGAACGACAAGGTCGGCCAGGTGTTCTCGGAAGCCGTCAACGCAGCCAAGCTGCGTGTTGCCGGCGCGCCGCGCATCACCGAAAAAGAAGGCGCGGCCGAAGGCCAGGTCGCCTTCGACGCGACGTTCGAGGTCTACCCCGACATCAAGGTCGGCGACCTGAGCGCGGCCGAAGTCGAGCGCGTGTCGACCGAAGTGACCGACGCTGCCATCGACAAGACCATCGACATCCTGCGCAAGCAGCGCCGCACCTTCGCGCAGCGGCCGGCGGTCGAGCCGGCCGTGGTCGGCGACCGCGTGACGATCGACTTCGAAGGCAAGATCGACGGCGTGCCTTTCGACGGCGGCAAGGCCGAGGCCTTCCAGTTCCTGATCGGCGAAGGCCAGATGCTCGAGCAGTTCGACGCCGCGGTGCGTGGCATGAAGTCGGGCGAGTCGAAGACCTTCCCGCTGCAGTTCCCGGCCGACTACCAGGGTCAGGACGTGGCCGGCAAGGAAGCCGACTTCCTCGTCACGCTGAAGAAGATCGAATCGCAGAACCTGCCCGAAGTGAACGAGGCGTTTGCCAAGTCGCTCGGCATCGGCGACGCCACGGTCGAAGGCCTGCGCAACGACGTGCGCAAGAACCTGGAGCGTGAAGTGAAGTTCCGCGTGCTGGCGCGCAACAAGGCCAATGTGATGGACGCGCTGGTGAAGGCGTCGGAACTCGACGTGCCGAAAGCGCTGGTCAGCGGCGAAGTCGAGCGCATGACCGAAGCGGCCCGCGCCGACCTGAAGAAGCGTGGCGTGAAGGATGCCGAGACGGCACCGATCCCGGCAGAGATCTTTCAGCCGCAGGCCGAGAAGCGCGTGCGCTTGGGTCTCGTCGTCGGTGAACTGGTCCGCAGCAACAACCTGCAAGCCAAGCCCGACCAGTTGCAGGCGCACATCGAGGAGATGGCGCAGAGCTACGAGAAGCCGTCGGAAGTGGTGCGCTGGTACCTGGGCGACCGCCAGCGCCTGGCCGAGGTCGAAGCCGTGGTGGTCGAGAACAACGTGGCTGCGTTCGTGCTTTCCAAAGCCAAGGTGAATGAGAAGGTTCTGCCGTTCGACGAACTGATGGCGAACTGATTTCCGGGGCTATCTCACGAGAGCGCCGCGCCGAAAGGCCGGCGCTCTTTTGTTTGCGGCGAACGATTCCCGGGCCGCGCTCTTGTGGCGACATAATCGATCCCAACCTACCCACCCATCTCCCTTTGCAAGGAAAGCCATGAGCGCGCTTGATACCAACGATCTGGGCATGGTCCCGATCGTCATCGAAACCTCCGGCCGCGGTGAGCGCGCCTACGACATCTACAGCCGCCTGCTGCGCGAGCGGGTCATCTTCCTGGTCGGCCCGGTGAACGACCAGACCGCGAACCTGGTTGTTGCCCAGATGCTGTTCCTGGAAAGCGAAAACCCGGACAAGGACATTTCGCTGTACATCAACTCGCCCGGCGGCTCGGTGAGCGCCGGCCTGTCGGTATTCGACACCATGCAGTTCATCAAGCCCGACGTGTCGACGCTGTGCATGGGCATTGCGGCCAGCATGGGCTCGTTCCTGCTGATGGCGGGTGCCAAGGGCAAACGTTTCGCGCTGCCGAACTCGCGCGTGATGATCCATCAGCCTTCGGGCGGCGCGCAGGGCCAGGCGACCGACATCGAGATCCACGCCCGCGAGATTTTGAAGACCCGCGAGCAGTTGAACCGCATCTACGCCGAGCGCACTGGCCAGACGATCGAGAAGATCCGCAGCGACATGGAGCGTGACTTCTTCATGGATCCTGAAGAATCGAAGGCCTACGGCCTGATCGACCAGGTGCTGCTGCACCGCGCCACGCCGCCTTCGAGCTCCTGACCCGGTTCAGCCCGGCACAGGCCGGGCGCCAGCTCTGCAACAACTCCACGAACGGGGCCTTTCTTCTGAAGAAGGCCCCGTTTTCTTTTGAACTATCATCCGTTCAACACTCCCGCCACGCCCTGAGAAACCCCCACTTTTATGGCCGATAAAAAAGGCTCGTCGAGCGAAAAGGTTCTGTACTGCTCGTTCTGCGGCAAGAGCCAGCACGAGGTGAAGAAACTGATCGCCGGCCCGTCGGTGTTCATCTGCGACGAGTGCATCGAGCTGTGCAACGACATCATTCGTGACGAGGTGCCCGCCGAGGGCGCCGAGACCAAGCCTGCGAAGTCGGACCTGCCGGTCCCGAGCGAAATCAAGGCGAGCCTGGATCAATACGTGATCGGGCAGGACGTGGCCAAGCGCACGCTCTCGGTGGCGGTCTACAACCACTACAAGCGGCTCAAGCACATGAGCCGCACCAAAGACGAGATCGAGCTCGCGAAAAGCAACATCCTGCTGATCGGGCCCACCGGCTCGGGCAAGACGCTGCTGGCGCAAACGCTGGCGCGCCTGCTGAACGTGCCCTTCGTGATCGCCGACGCCACCACGTTGACCGAGGCCGGCTACGTGGGCGAAGACGTCGAGAACATCATCCAGAAGCTGCTGCAGAACTGCGGCTACGACGTCGAGAAGGCCCAGCGCGGCATCGTCTACATCGACGAGATCGACAAGATCAGTCGAAAGGCCGACAACCCCTCGATCACGCGCGACGTGTCGGGCGAAGGTGTGCAGCAGGCTTTGCTCAAGCTGGTCGAAGGCACGATGGCCTCAGTGCCGCCGCAGGGCGGGCGCAAGCACCCGAACCAGGACTTCTTGCAGATTGACACGACCAACATCCTGTTCATCTGCGGCGGCGCGTTCGACGGCCTGGAGAAGGTGATCCAGAACCGTTCCGAGAAGTCGGGCATCGGTTTCGGCGCGACGGTTCACACCAAGAGCGAAAAGCGCGTTTCCGAAGTGTTCCGCGATGTCGAGCCCGAAGACCTGATCAAGTTCGGACTGATTCCCGAACTGGTCGGCCGCCTGCCGGTGGTCGCCACACTGGGCGAGCTGACCGACGACGCGCTGGTGCGCATCCTGACCGAGCCGAAGAACGCGCTGGTCAAGCAGTACCAGAAGCTGTTCGCGATGGACGGCGTGGAGCTCGAGATTCGCCCTTCCGCGCTACAGGCCATTGCCCGCAAGGCGCTGAAGCGCAAGATCGGCGCGCGCGGCCTGCGCTCGATCATGGAGCAGTCGCTGATCGACACGATGTTCGACCTGCCCACCCTCGACGGCGTGGCCAAGGTGGTGCTGGACGAACACACGATCGAAGACGAAGCCAAACCCTTGCTCGTGTACAGAGAGCAGAAAGCGAGCGCCTGAAGCGCCCCAGAGTCAGCAGTCCGGCTCCCCGCCAGCGGCCTCGCGCCGCGATGGCTTCTTGCAATTGATCGCTCAAGCCCCTACATCGGTTTGAGAAAGAGAGGATTCTTCAATGTCCGGACACCCGATTTTGCCTGCTGAACAAATCACGCTGCCGCTGCTGCCGCTGCGCGACGTGGTCGTGTTCCCCCACATGGTGATCCCGCTCTTCGTGGGTCGCCCCAAGTCGATCAAGGCGCTCGAAGTCGCCATGGAGGCCGGCCGCCAGATCATGCTGGTGGCGCAGAAGGCCGCCGGCAAGGACGAGCCCAAGCCCGACGACATGTTCGACGTGGGCTGCGTTTCCAGCATCCTGCAGATGCTGAAACTGCCCGATGGCACCGTGAAGGTGCTGGTCGAAGGCATCCAGCGCGCCAACACCCACAGCATCAGCGACAACGGCGAGTACTTCGTTGCCGATGTGACGCCGGTGCCGCCCGAGCTCGACACCAAGCCCGAAATTGAAGCGCTGCGCCGTGCCGTGACCCAGCAGTTCGACCAGTACGTCAAGCTCAACAAAAAGATCCCGCCTGAGATCCTGACCTCGATCGCCGGCATCGACGATGCCGGCCGCCTGGCCGACACGATCGCGGCGCACCTGCCGCTCAAGCTCGAGAACAAGCAGTCGGTGCTCGACCTGTACGCGGTCGACAAGCGCCTCGAGAAACTGCTTGAACAGCTCGAGCACGAAGTCGACATCCTGCAGGTCGAAAAGCGTATCCGTGGCCGCGTCAAGCGCCAGATGGAGAAGAGCCAGCGCGAGTACTACCTGAACGAGCAGGTCAAGGCGATCCAGAAGGAACTGGGCGACGGCGAAGAAGGCGCCGACATGGAAGAACTCGAGAAGAAGATCATCGCTGCGAAGATGCCGAAAGGCGCGCGCAAGAAGGTCGACGCCGAGTTCAAGAAGCTGAAGCTGATGTCGCCGATGTCGGCCGAAGCCACCGTCGTGCGCAACTACATCGACACGCTGGTCAATTTGCCGTGGGCGAAGAAGACCAAGATCAAGCACGACCTGGCGTTCGCCGAAGCGGTGCTGAACGAAGACCACTACGGCCTCGACAAGGTCAAGGACCGCATCCTCGAGTACCTCGCGGTGCAGCAGCGGGTCGACAAGGTCAAGTCGCCGATCCTGTGCCTGGTCGGCCCCCCGGGCGTGGGCAAGACCTCGCTCGGCCAGAGTGTGGCACGCGCCACCGGCCGCAAGTTCGTGCGCATGGCCCTGGGCGGCGTGCGCGACGAAGCCGAGATCCGCGGCCATCGCCGCACCTACATCGGCTCGATGCCGGGAAAGGTGCTGCAGAGCCTGACCAAGATCGGCACGAAGAATCCGCTGTTCCTGCTCGACGAGATCGACAAGCTCGGCATGGACTTCCGAGGCGACCCGTCGAGCGCGCTGCTCGAAGTGCTCGACCCGGAACAGAACCACACGTTCAGCGACCATTACGTCGAGGTCGACTTCGACCTGTCCGACACGATGTTCATCGCCACGTCGAACTCGATGAACATTCCGCCGGCGCTGCTCGACCGGATGGAAGTGATCCGCCTGTCGGGTTACACCGAAGACGAAAAACTCAACATCGCGCTGAAGTACCTTGCGCCGAAGCAGGCGAAGAACAACGGCGTGAAGGATGAGGAGATGGAGCTCACCGAATCGGCGGTGCGCGGCATCATCCGTTACTACACCCGTGAAGCCGGCGTGCGCTCGCTCGAACGCGAGATCAGCAAGATCTGCCGCAAGGTGGTGAAGGCGATCCAGTTGAAGCAGGTGACCGACAAGGTCGTCGTGACCGACGAAAACCTGAACGACTACCTCGGTGTCCGCAAGTTCGACTATGGACAGGCCGAAAAGAAGAACCAGGTCGGGCAGGTGGTCGGCCTCGCGTGGACCGAAGTCGGCGGCGACCTGCTGACGATCGAAGCGGCGGTGATGCCCGGCAAGGGCAACATCATCCGCACCGGCCAGCTCGGCGACGTCATGAAGGAATCGGTCGAGGCCGCACGTTCGGTGGTGCGCAGCCGCGCACGCCGCCTGGGTATCAAGGACGAGATGTTCGAGAAGCGCGACGTGCACATCCACGTGCCCGACGGCGCCACGCCCAAGGATGGCCCGAGCGCGGGTGCGGCGATGACGACGGCCTTCGTGTCGGCGCTCACCGGCATCCCGGTGCGGGCCAACGTCGCGATGACCGGCGAGATCACGCTGCGCGGCGAGGTCACGGCCATCGGCGGCCTGAAAGAGAAACTGCTGGCGGCGCACCGTGGTGGCATCACGACCGTGATCATTCCGGAAGAGAACGTCAAGGACCTGGCCGACATCCCCGAGAACGTCAAGAACAAGCTCGAGATCGTGCCGGTGAAGTGGATCGACCGCGTGCTCGAAGTGGCGCTGGAACGTGTGCCCGAGGCGTTACCGGAAGACGAACCTGTCAAGGCGGCCGAAGCCGCGGCCACGACGCCGCCCCCCGCGGGCCCGGAGTTGTTGACGCACTGAGGATCGCGCGTTGCGCGGCACTGATTCTTCGGTCTATAATCAGGGCTTCGGTAAATACACACAGTACTTATCGAGCTTGAAAAAGCAATGCGGGAGTAGCTCAGTTGGTAGAGCGCAACCTTGCCAAGGTTGAGGTCGAGAGTTCGAGACTCTTCTCCCGCTCCAGATGTTGAAAAAGGGAAGCCCAGCGCTTCCCTTTTTTCTATCTAGAATTGGCCTGCCGAACCATCAGGGCAAAGTGGCGCGATAGCAAAGCGGTTATGCACCGGATTGCAAATCCGATCAGCCGAGTTCGACTCTCGGTCGCGCCTCCAGTCTTCAAGGCCTCGCGTCAACGCGGGGCCTTCGTCTTTCCGCATCGAAGCGGCGCCGATAATCGCAAGCCGCCCGGGTGGTGAAACTGGTATACACAGCGGACTTAAAAAACTGGGCGATGGGTATGTAGGCATGTGCACCTCAGTGCACGCCACCTGGGAAGGTCGGGCTAAATCAGACACTTAGCGAGGTTGGACGATGTACGGCGGTGTGCCGTTGTGCTGCCGCCGCGCTTACACGCCGCTTGCTCGACGCTACACTGCCGCTTACACGACCGATTCCTGCTTCTGCGGGGCGTGGCCGTGTAACAGGTGCGGCCGGCGCACTGCGCTAACAGTGCCCGACCGCTTGGCTCAACTCCACTTCTACTGGAGTCTTGCAATGTCAATTGTCGCTCGGGCGTTAGCGCTCGTCACCCCGTCACGCCCTGCGCGCGCCTCCGGCGCCTGCATGGCCCCGCTGTTCCACGACCCCTACTCAACCGCGCACGCGGCAGGCAACGACACGTTGCGCGCGCTGCTCGCAGAGGCAACGAAGATGCAGAACGACCCACGGCAGCCGGCCGGCGCGCGCAGCCACTACAGGCGGTGCAGTTCGGTCTACTGGCTTGAGTGCCTTCGGCGTGGACTCGCACTCTCGGGCGCCGGCTGGGAAGTGCTGCACGAAGGAGAACAAGCATGAAGACGCCGCTGCAGACGAAGGCGCAGATTGCGGCGCTGCCGGTGCCCGTCATCGGGCAGGCGCTCTACTGGGACACGGGTGACGGCGCCATCGAAGGCTTCGGCGTGCGCGTCACCGCGAACGGGAAGAAGGCGTATGTCGTGCAGGCCCGCGTGAACGGTGCCAGCCGTCGCGTCGTTGTCGGCCAGTGCACCGGGCGGAGCGCAATAGCGCTCGAACAGGCCCTCCGCAAAGCTGGCGGCATGTTGGAGCAGCTGAAGGACAAGCAAGTCGACCTAACGGCCGAGAAGCGCGAGGGTCGCGCCGCGGCGAAGGCAAAGCGAGTCAAGGACGCGACGCAGGCTTGGACTCTGCGGGAGGTAATGGAGCAGTACCTGCGCGAGCGCACGGTGAACGACCGGCCGTTGAAGGACAGCACGAAGCGTGACATTCGCCGGCATGTTGAGAAGAACTTCGGCGACTGGGCCGACGCCCCTGTGGCTGCTATCACTGTGGAGGCGGTGAAGGTACGGTTCGCCAAGCTGCAAGCGCGAGCCCCGCAACAAGCGAAGCAAGGCATGGGCATCCTCAGAGCCTTGCTGTCGTTCGCACGCGATGAAGCATCGACGAAGGCCGGTGGCAACACCTTCCCGTTGCTGGCGCTGAACCCGGTGTCCGCTGGCTTAAAGCGCAAGCTGAAGCCCGCTGATGGGCGCGAAACAATGGTGCCTCTCGACAGGGTGCGCGCGACTTGGCGCATGCTGGAGGAACGCCGCGCGCAATCCATCGCCGACAGCCCGGAACGCACGGGGATCGACATAGTTTCATTCGGCCTTCTAACGGGCTGCCGGCTTGGCGAAGCGCAGAACTTGACCTTCGATCTGATCGACTTGGAAGAAGGCTGGTGGAAGATCACCGCCGCGGTGGCGAAGGATCGGAAGGCACGCACCCTGCCACTCTGCGCGGCTGCGGTGGCGCTGCTTCGGGCACGGGCGGCGCGTCCCGGCAATCCCTTCGTGTTCCCCAGTCGCACGATGGCAGGCCGGCAGCATTTCAAGGCCCCACGCGGTGCGCTGGATCGCGTAAGCAAGGTCGCGGGCTTGCATCTTTCCTTCCATGATTTGCGGCGTACCTATATGTCCGTCGCCGCTGAGTGCCGCATCGAGGAATGGCGCTAAGAGTTGCTCACCTCCCACAAGCCGCGGAGCGTTACAGGCAGGCACTACCGGCAGAAGTACGACGTGCGCCATCTGTCGGCGGATGCAGAGACGGTCGGGCGTTGGATCAGCGCCACGCCAGAGGCAGACTAATCAAACTCTGAGGCGCGATCACGCCATACACTGCGCCGCATGGGAGTCCTGCCGGTCGCACGGCAGGCACCTTCTAAGCGCCGCTGTAGCGCGCCCGTGAGGCAGAGACAGAAACCAGAGCCAGTGTCGCAAGGGTGAGAGTCCCCTAGGGCACGGACACCGAAGCGGGTGACCCACCGCCAGCGTCGAAGCAATTCGACATTGGACGACCGGGCTCACCCGCTTTCGCATTTGCGAGGTGAGCAGTTCGCAAGGAACTGACTCATGAACAAGATCCGACTCACCCGCAAGGAGCTGGCCGAGCGCCTGCGCCTGAAGACAAACACGCTCGCGCACTGGGCCATCGACGGCAAAGGCCCGCTGTTCATCATCGTGAATGGTCGCGTGCTGTACGACCTGGACGTGGTTGAAGCGTGGGAAGCTGCGCGCACCCATCAGTCCACCGCCGAGTTTGACACCGGCCCCCGCTCTGCAGCGATCTCTGCTGCAGCCACCAAGTGGAACGCGCAGCGCCGCGAGCAACGCGAGGCGCAAGCCGCCTAAGCCCCCGCATCGGCCTACGAGTACGACGCGCCTGCCAATGGCGCGCGGGCCAGAGGTCGAACCATGTATGCGGTACGCAACCGAGCGCGCTCAAAGAAGCGGCCCGGTGGCAGGTAGAGCCAGCGGGCCGCGAGCAGCAGCAACAAACCATGAGCCGCCAGTATGCGGCGAATCACCATGAACCAGCTTGAACAACCGGGCGCGCCAGCGCCCCACGGCAGCCCGCAACGGCCGGGCGGCTACCCGACTCCCACCGCAGCGCCAAACGGGCCGCCTGCGGGCGCGCTGGCCGCGGCGCGGCCCCCCGTTGCCATGGCGTCCGCGCGGCGCTGGCTACGCTGGCGCTACGGCCCGGCTGACACGCTCACCGGCCGCCGACCGAAGGTGCCTTGGTACAGCAACGGCGGCAGGAGACACGGGCCGCTGGACTGCCCGGAGGACTCGGCGCGGCTGGTCACCTACGACGAAGCGTGGGCCGACCTGTGCCGATCCCGAGACTGTTTCGATGGACTCGGCTTCGCTCTCGGCTTTGACGGTGCCGGTGGCTACTGGCAAGGCGGGGACTTTGATGACGTGCCGCACAACCGCCTGTCCGATCTGGCGAACGCGGCGCCGAGCTACGTCGAACTGAGCCCGAGCGGCATGGGTTGCCACGCCATCGGCTACGGACGGCACTTCCACACGCTGGCACCGAACAAGAGCGGTATCGAAGCGTATGCCGGCAGTCGGTTCTTCACCTTCACCGGCAACGTGATCCGACCTGGCCCGCTGTGCTGCATCGCGGACTTTGTTGAACAGGCGCTGGTCATCCGGCACGGTGGGTGCGGCGCTGATGCCGAGCCGGCCGAGCGCATGCCCGATGAACCGCAGACGGAGAGCGACGACAAGGTGATGCGGTCGTTCTGGAACGCCAGCAACGCAGCCCGATACCGAGCGCTTTGGTTCGGCGACCTGAGCGCGTACAACGGCGACCACAGCAAGGGCGACTTCGCCCTTGTGCAGCAGCTCGCCTTCTACACGCTCAACAACCAGCAACTGGTTCGCCTGTTTCACGCCAGCGCGCTCGGCCAGCGCGACAAGGCATATCGCCAAGACTACATCGACCGCACGGTGGCAGGAGCCCGAGCGCTGCACGCGCCGAGGCTGGCCCGCAGCGCGGCCATCGCCGCCGCGATGGGAGGTGCGCGATGAGCGTTGTGATCCTCCCCCTCCACATGCGCGCGGACAAGTCGCCGATGTTCAAGCTCTACACGGACGCTGACCTAGCGGCGATGCCACAGGCGGCGTGGATCGTGAAGGGCGTGATCCCCTCGCGTGGCGTCGGCGCCATCTACGGACCTTCGCGCTCCGGCAAGTCCTTCCTCTGCATTGACCTGCTCGCGCACATCGCGCACGGCGCGCGCTGGTTCGGTTGCAAGGTCAACACGCGGCCGGTGGTGTACATCCCCTTTGAAGGTCGTGGCGGCATACCTCGGCGCGTGCAGGCGTGGCAGCGGGCACATGGTGGCTCGTCAACCGACATCCGATTCTTGATGGACGGTATCGACCTTCGCAAGTCTGACCACGTAGACGAACTGGTCGCGCAACTTCTGGCCGCTGGTGCGGCGGGCGCGATCATTTGCATCGACACGCTGGCGCAAGCATTCGCCGGACTGGACGAGAACAGCAGCCAGATGGGCGCGGTGATTGAAGCGGCCGAGGCTCTTTCGACGGGCATCGGCGGTGTTGCCATGGTCGTGCACCACACGGGCAAGGACGAATCGGCCGGCATGCGCGGCTGGTCTGGCTTGCCGGCCGCGATGGACTTCTCTATCGAGTGCAAGTTCGTCAAGTCGCCCGGCGCGCACAAGGACGACCGAGAGTTTGTGCTGGCGAAGGTGAAGGACGGCGAGGATGGGCGTGCGTTCCGATTCCGGCTGGCAACCGTGATGCTCGGACGCGATGAAGACCTGGAGCAAATCACCTCTCTGGTCGTCGAGCCGCAGG
Source organism: Burkholderiaceae bacterium (assembly GCA_040080605.1). Taxonomy (GTDB): domain Bacteria; phylum Pseudomonadota; class Gammaproteobacteria; order Burkholderiales; family Burkholderiaceae_C; genus LMDS01. The sequence continues at coordinate 36,138 of JBEBIB010000006.1, read as the reverse complement.
CACCCGTTACGCACGAAGAGGTACGGCAGGAGATGGCCGAGCAGCACGCGAAGACCGACGACTTTGTCTGGACTTGGATTCGTGACGAGGTGGCCGAAGGCCAACACCCCAGCGGTAATTCGCTGAACGGCCAGCGGGCCGCCAAGGCGCCGCACCTGTCACAGGTGCAACTGCGCGAGGCTATCGCGCGGCTGCTGGCCGGCAATCGTCTGGCACCTGAAGGATCGGGCAAGAAGGCGTGGCTGCGTGCCATGGAGTCCAGCCCCGCAACGCCGACATAGCCCCTTGCTCGTTGCTCGTTGTTCCTCGTTGCTTGCTCGTTGGGCGACCGGCCACGAGCAACGAGCAACAACGAGCGCTGTTGCTCGTTGCTCGTTAGCCCCTATAGGGCAACGAGCAAGAGCAACGAGCAAGGCGGCAGCAAAGCGCGCTGTAGTTCGGGAGCCTTGCTCGTTGCCCAAGTGCATCGGTCCCACTCAACGACGCGTCCGCCTGTAGCACACGGTCGGGCTGTTGGAGTTTGTATGCAACAGGCAAGCGCCTGTGCCCGATACAGGAACCGGGCACAGGTGGGCGACCTACTTCTGCAGGGTATCGCGCAGCCGGTGCAGGCGCTCCAGGTATGCCGTCGCGTCGGCCCTTGAATGCCAAGGTGGGCACCCGTCGTTGAACAGGTAGCCGTCGCTCGCATCCGGAGCCTTGAACTGCTTGCATTGCTCCTCTGTCAGGCGCGCGTGCAAGTTCGGGAAGTCTTCGTACTTCGCCCATTCATCGCCTACTTGGCCGACTGGCTTGTATCTGCGGTTCACAGGGACATACACGCCATCCGCGACCTTCTTGCAGGAGTAAGGCAGCCAGGCGCGCATCTCCCAGTACACCGGCGCTGAGCCGTAGATCTTGAAGCGTGGCGCCGTGAGCAGGCACGTCATGTAGTCGATTGCGAACTTCACCGCGTTCTGTGGTGACACGAAGTCATGCGAAATGTCATCGACTTGCGCCTGGGCGACGTCACTTCGGCTCGTGCCCCAGCCGCGCGGTTCAGGGACTTTTAGAAGGGCCGAGCGCATCTCCGCGGTGGTCCGCGTGAAAAGGAATGGCGGAGGTCCGCCGTTCGACTGGGCTGCGCCATGCGCGTCGCTGTGCTTCATCAGCAGCGACCAATTGCCGTAGCCGTTTGCGGTAGCTACGCGGTCGAGTGCTTGGCTGTGGGGAATAGCAGAGGCGCGGTGCAACAACTTTGCTTCGCGCTTGAAACGCTCGATTTGAGCAGGGGTATATGAGGTCACGGTTAGTTTCCTAAGTTTTGCCACGCGACAACGATGCGCCCACACACCGCGTCCTCATGGCAAACGAAGGAAGCCAGTGAACCTCGTTCCGCAATTGCTGCGGAACACGTTGCCGATACGGCTTCGCCAGTGTGAGCGGGCTGGCCGACGCGCGGCCAATACCGTCACTATATCGAAACGGCCGGCGCGTGCAAGTGCGCAACGGCGCGGCACGAGGTCCAGCGGCCCCCACCAGCGCGCCGCAGCGCTGCTCCCAAGGGTAGGCCAGCACCGGGCGCCGCCAGCGCCCGCTATGGCACCATTCCATATGTCGTCGGCACGGGGCTGACAGAGATGCTCGCTAAGGGAATTACTGTGCTGCCACCGGAAGCGAAGACCCATTTCGATATGTTGTGGTCCGCTCAATCTACGGATGCAGCGGTCAGCTTTTCGCGCCAACAAAGTGAGTTTGAGAAAGGCGAATTTGCAAAAGGGCGAGGTCCGGGCGGTGCGGGCTTTGCCGCGCGTCTTTCGGCGCTCTACAAGGACGACCTTTCGCGGCGCGCCACCATGATCGCCGAGACTCTGAAGACGGTGCACCATTCATTCGACAGTCCTTTGGATGATGGTGTCGATGCGCAGCTTCGTGACTGGGGCGCCCGCGCGCTCTCTGCAACCTATCAGGGGCTTGAGGGAGCATATGCGCGCCACCTTCAGCGCTTCGGGATTCAAGCGGTCCACGCAAGCGGGCTCGACCACACGTACTCACTTGCTCAAGCAACGGTCTCCAACCTGCCAGCCCGCCATCTTTGGGAGTTAAGAAACGTGCCTGCCAAGCGCCCCAAGCAACCCACTCCGCCTGCCCCGGGCTCAGTGAACATAGCCAACTACGGATCAATCAACGTCCTGCAGACAGGTCCTGGGGCGATAGCCCACGTGCAGCAGCAATGGGTTACGGGAGACACGACTGCGTTGCAGTCGGCGCTGGACACACTGCGTGGAGCGCTGGAACGCGCGCAGGGGCTTGAGGTCGAGACGCAGCGCGAACTTGTGGCGAACGTCGAGCATGCTCGCGCCGAACTGCGCGAGGAGAAGCCGAACAGGGAGAAGCTACTTCGCTGGCTCGGTGGCATCGGCGCCGTTGTGGGAGCCGTTGGCAGTGTTCAGCCTGCGTATGAGGCTGTGAAGGCATTGGCTCTCGCGCTCGGCATTCCCCTGCCGTAGCCCCCAATTTGGTACGCGAGGCGGGGATCGAACCCGCACGCCTTACGGCCGCAGATTTTAAGTCTGCTACGTCTACCAATTTCGTCACTCGCGCGTGGGTCGAAGCATAGCCGCACCTGTGCCCGGTGCCCCGCATCGTATGGACCAAACGATGCGGACCCTGCGCTAAGTGCTTGATTACTCGACCCTGAAACCGGCTTGCGAGGGCACAGTGCAGCGCAGTGCATGCAGCACGTAACCGGAGCAGGCCCTTGAGCACCACCGACACCACCACCGACACGGCCGTCATCGACGAGCACGACACCGACACCGCCCACGTAGCACTCCAGCCGGCACGCCCGGCCAGCCCGCTCGACGCCTCATTCCAGCGCGGGAACGCACGCCCGAACGTGCAGGCCGACAACTCCGTGTGGATGCGCGACGCGCTGGCCCTCGCACCCGTGTCCACCGACCCGGGCGTCATCAGGAACCTCGACGACTACGAGCACTTCAACGGTCATGGGCTCGAGCTGGTCGTTGATGCAATGGGCGTGATCAATGGCACTCTGAATTCGATCATCGAGGCCCGCGCGGCTGTGCTCGCCGACCCCACCATGACGGACGCCGCCCGCGCTCTTGCGGTTGCCGATGCGGCCGACGCGTTGTCGCTGCGTGCGACCAAGAAGGCCGATGCCGCGTTGTCCACGCTGCACAAGGCGATTGCCTTCGAGCGTGCCGCGCTTGACGGTCCGGTCGCCTCTGCGGTCAGCCCGGCCATGGCGCAGGAACTGAGGCAATTCGTTCGCTCCCTGAAGGACACCGAGCGCCTCGGCTTCTTGCTGCGTGCCGCCAAAGATGGCGACGCGGAAACGGTCGCGGCCGTTGTGAAGGCGAAGCCGTTCCTCTCAGGGATCGACCAAGCAACGCAGGCCAGCATCAGTCAGCAGCTGAACCGCGTTCTGAACCCCGACTCGACGCGCAGGCTTGCGATGTACGAGAAGGCGGCCGAACGGCTGACCCACGCCGGCAGCGTCTTCGTCGCCAACATCGAGAAGGCGATGGGCGTGCCGCAGCAGACCGTCGCGAAGCTTCGCGCGCAGCGGGGCAAGACGCAGAAGAGCCTCGCCGTCATCGGCGGCCGGATGCCAGCGGCCTAAAGCTCCCAGCGAATCGCGCCTGCATCAACCAGCTGAAGAACAAGTTCCATGACCACACCAAGCATTCCGCCACCGTGGGCCACTGGCGCGACACCCGCCGCTCCTTCGACCTACGAATCGACTGAGCCGCTGCCACCGAAGGACGGCAAAGGTCGATGGCTCCCCGGCGTGTCTGGCAACCCGCGCGGCCGTGTCGCCGGCGTGCCCAACAGGCGCAGTCCGCTCGAAGCGCGCGTTGCCGAGCATGGCGAAGCCATCATGGATAAGGTCATCGAGGCCGCGCTCGCCGGAGACCTCCAGGCTGCGAACATCGCACTGCAGCGCATCAGCCCGCCGCTGCGTGCGCGGGCCGAGAAGGTGGCATTCGAGTTGGACCCGGACGCGCCATACGCACAGCAGGCTTCTGCTGTCTTGCTCGGCGTGTCACGCTCTGAGATCGACCCCGATACCGGAAAGATGTTGATCGACTGCATCACCGCCGCCGCGGGCCTTCGACGCTTCGACGAGTTCGCAGAAGAACTTCGTCAACTGCGCGAAGGCATGGCGGAACTTGTGAAGGCGCGCGGCGGTCGTGGCGGTGTCTTGGAGGTGCCATACACACCATGAACGAATTCAAGACCATCTTCGCCCGCGTTGGCGAAGTGCCACCTGTCCTGCGTGTCATCGTGGCTGACGATCTGCGGCACGCCTCGGAACAGCTAACGCTGTGGCGTGGCAAGGGCGAGGACGACACCGCGTTCTATCACCGGGCACAGGGTGCGGCGCATCGCTTGTGGCTGCGGCACGGTGCTCGTCGGTGGATCTTCATCGAGTGCATCTACAACGTGCCCAACGTCGAGGCTGACCCGCACTTCGGCGACGACGAAAGGTCTAACAACTTGAGGGCGCTCAGAGCGGTCGCGGACAACACGGCGGACAACGTGGACGTTCGACTGGCCGCCATCAAGGCGATGAACCGCATCCACGGTCTTGTGCCTGCCGAGGCGGGCTGGTGACATGGCGCGCGCACTTGCACCCACCACCGCCATGCTGCGCGAGTTGCGCGAGCTGAAGGCACCGCGCAACGCGGCGCCGCAGCGGCAGGAGCTTGTTGCAACCGGCGTGATGATCGTGCCGACCGGAAGCGCGGAGGACTGGGAGCGAATCGCAAAGGCAAGCCAGCAGGCGCTGATCGCGCGCTGCGCAGAGGATCGCCGCGAATGAACGAGCCCGCGTTCCTGCGCCTGCGCAGTCAGCTTGCCACCGCTGCGATTGAGCTTGACGCGCTGGGCCAGAGACTGAGCCGCATCGATCGCCAGCACGGCGCCGAAGTGCTGGCTCAGGCGGCACAGTTGGCAAGCCGATGCAGACAGATGGGCAGCCCCGCCGCCGCGCTCGGCCTCTTCTTCCCCATCTACGGCCCGCAGGGGTTGAGCTACGACGACAGCGAAGGCGGCCACCCCGACTAGGTTCTCCAGCTCCCGCGCGAATGCAAAGGTCACCGTCCGTCGCGCGGGTGAACGCCACCGAACGGGACCAGTCGGCGTCGTGCAGTTCTCCTGGCGATGAGCCGGCCGCAGCAACAACACGGCCCCGGGTGCACCATCTCCCGGGGCCGCTGCGTTTGTGCGAGCATGCGACCCCTGTCGCGCGCCGCGGCGACGAAGTGCGCTCCCGGTTACTTGCCGCTTACACGGCACCCTGTGCCCGGTGACTGCCATAGGTAGAACAGGCGGACTTAAAATCCGCCGCTTCTCGCAAGAGGGCATGCGGGTTCAAGCCCCGCCCCGGGCACCAGGAAACCATATCAGTTGGTATCGGCCAAGAGCAGAATTCGGATCGATCGTCCCATTCACCTGTGAATATCAGCAACGCACAGCATCAGTCCGCTTCTTTACAGGTCATACGAAATCGGGGAACATACCGGGGAACGAAACAAGACTCGGCACAAAAACCGGGGAACGTTCCCCGGTTCATCCGTCCCGGGACACCTCGGAGGGGCCCCGTGCTGACCGATGCCGACTGCCGAAACGCTGCCTGCCCAGCCGGCCTAAAACGGCTGCGCCTGACCGATGCCGGCGGCCTCTACCTCGAAGTCTCGCCAGCCGGTTCGAAGCGCTGGTTCTGGAAGTTCTACCCGGACGGCAAGGAATCACGCCTGGCGCTGGGCAGCTACCCCGGAGTGAAATTGAAAGCCGCGCGTGTCGCGCGCGACGATGCTCGCAAGACCCGGCAGGGCGGCACGAACCCCGTGCAGGCACGCAAGGCGGACAAGCTCGCCAAGGCGACCAGCAGCGCGACCACTTTCGAAGCGGTGGCGCGCGAGCTCCACACAACGAAGGCAAGCGGATGGAGCACGACCCACGCGAAGCAGTGGCTGCGCTGCTTGGAAAAGGACGTGTTCCCTCGGGTCGGCTCGCTGCCCCTGGTCGACGTGTCGGCGCCGCTCTTGCTCGACACGCTGCGCAAGGTGGAAGCACGCGGCGCCGTTCGGATGGCGCACGATCTGCGCGAGTTCTGCGGCCAGGTGTTTCGCTACGGGATTGCGACAGGCCGCTGCGAGCGCAACGCAGCGACTGATCTTCGCGGCGCGCTCACGCCCTACACCGAGAAGCACATGGCGGCAGTTCTTGAGCCGATCAAAGCCGGCGAGCTGCTGCGCGCAATTGCCGCCTATGCCGGACACCCTGCGACGCGCGCAGCCCTTGCTCTCTCGGCTCTGTTGTTCCAACGACCGGGAAACATCCGGGCTATGGAGTGGGTCGAAATCGACACCGAAGCCGCGCTTTGGACGATCCCGGCCGACAAGATGAAGCGCACGGTGGGTGGCAAGGTCAACGGCCGGCCGCACTTGGTGCCGCTATCGCCGCAAGCCCTCGCCGTGCTCGCCGAGCTGCGACCACTCACGGGCAGTGGCCGCTATGTGTTCCCAAGCCTGCTCAGTGGCGAGCGGTGCATGAGCGAGAACACGATCCGCAGTGCCTTGCGACGCATGGGCTACTCGAACGACGAGATGACGCCCCACGGTTTCCGCGCGATGGCGCGAACGCTCATGATCGAGCGGCTTCCTGGCATGTCCGCTGATGTGCTTGAGGCGCAGCTCGCGCATGGCAAGTCGGGGCCTCTGGGCATGGCCTATGACCGGGCCGAGTTCATGGAGCAACGCCGCGTAATGATGTCCGCGTGGGCCGCGTATCTCGACTCGCTGCGCGCCGGTGCCAAAGTGATTCCATTCAAAGCTGCATGACTTCAACATCGATCGGAAAGAACCAGTGCACGACCTCGCAATTGTTCTGAACGCGGCCGCGTTCGCCGCACACAAGCATCGCGACCAACGCCGCAAGGATGACGCCGCCTCGCCCTACATCAACCACCCGCTGGCTCTGGCCCGTGTGTTGGCAGTGGAGGGCGGCATCGTCGACGTGGCGACGCTCTGCGCGGCTCTGTTGCACGACACCATCGAGGACACCGAAACGACGGGCGAAGAGATCGAGGGCGAGTTCGGGCCCGAGGTGCGCCACCTGGTCGAGGATGTGACCGACGACAAGTCGCTGCCGAAGGCAGAACGCAAGCGCGCCCAGGTCGACCACGCTGCGCACATCAACTCGAAGGCCAAGCGCGTGAAGCTGGCCGACAAGATCTGCAACTTGCGCGACGTGGCGTTGACCCCGCCGGCCGACTGGCCCATTGAGCGGCGTCGCGAGTATTTCGACTGGGCGAAGTCCGTGATTGACCGATTGCGTGGCGTAGACGGACGCCTCGAAGCGATCTTTGATCAAGCCTATGGAGCACGTCCGTAGCGAAGGCGCCAACCGTTTCGCTGCGCCTAGGCTGATCCCCGAAAACCCGTTTCCCTGCGGGCCGGCGCGGCACCTTCTCTCAGGGGTGCGCAGGGACGCATGGTTACGAAGAAGCCAAAGAAGCCTAGGACTGCGGCAGGGATACCAGTCACTTCCCGCACTGCCGGCGTTCTCGCATTCATGGCCGGTGGGAAGATTGACGGGAGCGAAATGGCTGTTCGTAAGATGCTCGAAGAAGAGCACATTCGAACGCGGGATGGGACTCGCTACCTTGGCATAGAAGACGCCATCGCGCCGCTCGCCGTTGCGCTTGAAAAGCTCGACTCAGAAGTCATGCGATTGCAGGCAAAGCTCGTCGAAGGTGAGTCGACAGACGCCTTTCGGCAGTACGTCGATGATCACCCACCAAGTGCGGAGGTGATTGCCCTTCTGCTCGTGCGCCGCGGCAACGACATTCGGGCCGACGCCGCAGCGAAGGCGACGGAAAAAGATCGCGCAAGAACCAGACAAGCTCTTGTTTCCAACACGAAGAAGGTCAACGACGGCAAGACGAAGTACGCAATGGCGACGAAACAACTTGAGGGAATGAAACGCAACGGCGAGAACGTGATGGACTCTCACGTCGCGGGGCAGATTGCAAAGAGCGTTGGATGCGCTCCAAAGACCGTTCGCACAGCGCGCACGGCGTTTTTGGCGCGGAAATGACGTACATGATCTCCGAAGAGCGGAAGCCACGTACATGATTTCCGTACTGGCGTAGACAGTTCGTATCGCGCCGATGCACACCGCATTGGCTGCTGGCAGCGGGCCACTCCCCGCAACAGCATGGAGCGATGCGACGATGATTGCGAACGCGAAGACGAAACCGGCGCTCAGGCCGGTGCATGAGAAGGCTCTCCGAGACTTCGATCAACTGCCCGGCTCTGCCGAGGTTCCCGTTCAGGTGGTTGCCGCACGATTCACGGTCAGTCCCGTGACGATCTGGCGCTGGGCTGCTCAGGGCAAGATTCCGGCCCCGGTCAAGCGCGGCGGCGTGACCCGGTGGAACGTCGGCGACTTGCGCCAGTGCCATGCGAACTGATGGCCGCGCCATGGGCAATGCGGAACAAGGCCGTCTCACTGCCAAGCCCCCCGGCTTGAGTCCGCCGATCGGAAGTGAAACGGCCCACGTTGCGAGCGCGGGCCGGATCGAAGAGCAAGGGAATACCAACGAGATCGATTGTGTGGCTGAACCGGTCGCAGATCAAGTGATTGCGGATGCACCCGAACACAAAATCGAGGTCAACATGCAGGCCCGCGCCACACTGGCCGGCTGCGGTTTGTATCGGCTTGCTGACGGCTCGTTTCTGCTGACGAAGTGGAGCATGGCGAAGAGCTGCCCCGACCTTCGCTCGGTCGGCGCACTGCTGAATCGACTGGTGGGCACGCCATGACGCCCCCATCAGTTCCGGCGCCGAGTCACGCTCACCCGTTGCTCTTCGACGCATGCCGCTGCAGGATGACACCGTTCGCGCGGTGCATGACGTGCGCGCGCTGGGGGCGCCACCACCGCGCGGTGACTGACCGTCGCATCGCTTGGGGAGTGCCCAAGCATGCGTGACTATGCAAAGGTCTCTCCGCAGTTCTGGACTGGACGCACTGGCAAGGCATTGAAGACGGCCGGGCCCGAGGCGGTCATCGTCGGCATGTACCTGATGACCAGCCCGCACGCGAACATGATCGGCGTCTATCACTGCCCGGTCGCGTACATAGCCATCGATACCGGGCTGACCATCGAAGGGGCATCGAAGGGGCTTACAAGCTCCATTGAAGCTGACTTTTGCACCTTCGATGCAGACACCGATTTTGTGTTCGTGCACGAGTTCGCCTCGTACCAGGTCGGGCCAAAACTTGAGTCGTCAGACAAGCGGTGCGTCGGCGTTCGCAACGCGCTCGTAAAAGTCCCTCACGGTCAATGCCGGCGCGGGTTTCAGGCCCGCTATGCGCTGCCGTTCAATCTGCCCGAAGCTGATGAATCGACGGAAGTCCGCGAAGCCCCTTCGAAGCCCCTTGGATGCCAGGAGCAGGAGCAGGAGCAGAAGAAAGAGAAGCGTCCTTCGGACTTGTCGGCCAGGCCGACCATCCCCTGCCCATACCAATCGATCGTTGACCTGTTTCACGAAAAGCTGTCGTCACTGCCAAAGGTAAAGCTGATGCCCGTGGGCCGGCAGAAGGCCTTGCGCAAGCTTTGGGGCTGGGTTCTCAGCACCAGCAAGGCGAGCGGTGACCGGCGCGCCACGACCGCCGAGCAGGCCTTGACGTGGATCGGCGACTACTTCGCCCGGGCGGGTGAGAACGACTTCCTGATGGGCCGCGGCGATCGAAGCGGGTCGCACGCAAACTGGCGCTGCGACATCGACTTCCTTTTGACCGACAAGGGCCTACGCCACGTCATCGAGAAAACCGAGGCTGCAGCATGAACGCCGATGCTTCTGGGAAGTCCGCAAACGTGCCGTGGAGCTGCGAAGCCGAGCAATCCGTACTTGGGGGACTGCTTCTTGATAACGGCGCCTGGGATCGCGCCGCTGACATCCTGGTCGAACGCGACTTCTACAACGCGCAGCACCGTGCGATCTTCTCGGCCATCGGGGCAATCGTGGTCGCGTGCAGACCCGCCGACGTGATCACGGTCTTTGAGGCCTTGCAGCGGGCGGGTAAGGCTGACGACTGCGGCGGGATGGTCTATCTGAACGAGCTTGCGCAGAGCGTGCCCAGCGCGGCGAACATGCGCCGCTACGCCGAGATCGTTCGTGAGCATGCCGCGCGCCGGGCGCTGATCGCCACCGCGGACGAAGCGCTGACCCTGACCTGTAATCGCGAGCAGGTCGACCTGGGCGCGACGATCGACCGCATCACGACGATGTTCGGCGAGCTGCAGCGCCACCAAGCGCGCAAGATGCCGCGCTCGATCGCTGACATCGCCATCGAGCGCCTCGACCACTACACCGCGTTGGAAGATGGCACGGTCACTGCTGGCTGGCCTACGCACATCCCGGCGCTCGACTTTCGGCTGAATGGTGGCCTGCGCGCCGGCGGCCTGTACATCGTCGCGGCGCGGCCAGCGGTCGGGAAGTCGTCGTTCAGCCAGAACATGGGCCTGGCATTGGCGGGCGACGGCCTTACAACACTATTCCTGAGTCTTGAGATGGGCGACGCCGAAGTTGCCGACCGTGGCGTGGCAAACGCTGGCCGCTTGAGCTACAGCGCGCTTCTCACCGGCAAGATGACCGATGACAGTTGGAGCCGAGCGAGTGAGGCGATGGAGCGCCTCGGCCGTTTGCCCTTCTACGTCGACGATCAGCCTGCGCTGACGCTTCGCGACATCCGCGTCAAGGCCAAGTCGATCAAGGGACTCAAGGTGCTGATCCTCGACTACCTGCAGCTCTGCGCCGGCACGAGGCGCGACGGCAACCGAAATGGCGAGATCGAGGAAATCAGCCGCGGCCTCAAGGCACTCGCGAAGGAGCTCGGCATTGCTGTGATCGCACTATCGCAGTTGAACCGCGATGTCGAGAAGCGCACGAACAAGCGGCCCGCGCTGAGTGACTTGCGCGACTCCGGCGCAATCGAGCAAGACGCCGATGTCGTGATGTTCTTGTGGCCTGTGCGTGAATTCGAGGACGAGGGCCGACGAATCATCGGCCTGGGCATCGACAAGAACCGGCAGGGGCGACTCGGCGAGTTCGGGCTCGACTTCTTTGGCGACACGCAGCGCTGGGGCGAGAGCACGGCCGACATCCGGCCAGCGCAGGCGCACGGGCGTGGGGACGACCTATGAGCGCGACGCAACGGACGAAGGGCGCGAGCGGAGAGCGCGAGATTGCGACGATCGTGCGCGACCTGACCGGCTGGGACGTGCGGCGGCGCATTCGGCAGCACGACGGCGACAGCGACCTCGAAGGCGTGCCCGGCTGGTCGGTCGAAGTCAAGCGTCACCGCTCTGCATCGTGCGGAGACATCGCGGCGTGGTGGCGCCAGACCGTCGATCAAGCCGAGCGGGCCGCTGCGCTGCCAGTGCTGTTCTTCCGTGTCGACCGTGACGCTTGGCGCGCAGTTTGGCCGCTGGCGCTGTTCCTGACTCACCAAGACGCCGGCTACTGGAAAGCCTACGGGTGGACGGCAGAGGGCGCGATCGAAGCTTGGGCCGCCGCCGCGCGCGAGATCCGCCGCGATCGACAACCGACGACGGACAGCCCGATGCGGACGCTACCCGACATCGAAACACCAAGCCACCCAAGCCTAAAAGGACGCACAGCATGACCCTCAAAAAACGCCAGATCGATGTCGAATTCCTCCTCAACGAGGGCAACTTCGACAACACCGAATTCAATACGGTCAGAGTGAAGGGCCTGCGCGTTCAGGTGAACATCATGAATACCGACGGACCCGCGATGGGAAACGCGCAGCTCCGGATCTTCGGCCTGCCGCCGTCGTTGCTCAATCAGCTCTCCGGCTTGAACCAGGCCGCGCAGGCTGTCCGAAACAACAAGATCCTTGTGTACGCAGGCGATGAAGTTTCCGGGATGCCCATTGTCTTCCAGGGCACGATCAGCCTGGCGCAGATCGACATGGCGAACGCGCCTGACTCGTCGCTGACCGTCTGCGCCTTCGCTGGCTACTTTGAAAAGATGAAGACGGCGCCGGCTACGAGCTACCCTGGCAGCGCCCATGCCGCGGTCATCATGGCCGACTTCGCCGTCAGGATGGGCTTCGGGTTCGAAGCCAACGACGTGTCTGTGATGCTGTCGACCCCGTACTTCTCCGGCTCGCTGCTCGACCAGGCGGAGAGCTGCGCGCGGGCCGCGAACCTCGGGTGGACGATCGAGAACAACACGCTTGCGATTTGGGACAAGGGGCGCGGGCGCGGCGGCGCGATCCCGTTGATCTCCCCCGAGACCGGCCTGGTTGGGTACCCGGCCTATTCCTCGGGTCAGTTCCAAGGGCTTTCGGTCACAACGATCTTCAATCCCCTGCTCCGTGTGGGCAAGCCCGTGAAGATCGAGAGTTCCCTGAAAGTCGCGAACGGCACCTGGACTGTCTTCAATATCGCTCACGCGCTTGAGAGCGAAACGCCGGGTGGGAAGTGGTTCAGCCAGTTCAACGCCTCGCCCTTTGGGGGCCACCAGTGATGTCGGCGCAGGCCGGGATGCGCACCGTGAGCCCGCTGGATCTGGACGACAGATTGGCTGTTGCACGACGACTCTTGTCCGACGGTGTGATGCACGTGGTGAACGACCTACGTGACGACGAGAGCGCCGCGATGGCGCAGATCAAGATCATGCTGATTGGCGGTGACCTACGCGACGTGTTGGGTGTTTCTGCATTCCACGGCTACCAGTTCGACTTCCAGGTGAAGACGGGGCGGGTTGATCTGCTGCTGTTTCACCAAGACGGCGGCGTGACGATCGTCGAGGTGAAGGCCGACAACGCGGACGTGCTGGCGATCGCCGTCGGTATTGGGCGCCTTCATATGCATTCGGCCGCACTCCCCGCGGCCCTGCCGGCCGACGGGCAGCCGGCGTACCTCACACGCATCCTGTGCGCGCCGATCGCGCCAGAGCGCAGCTTGTGGCTCATGTCGGCATGCGACCAGGCCGGCGTTAGGTTTGTGCACCTGGGCTCGTTCAGAGGGTTCAAGGCGCAGATCGATGCGATCAAACGGAAGAGGATCTAGGCATGGGCCGGAAGTCGAAACTCACGGAAGCTCAATGGTTTGAGGTCGAGCGCCGCCTGGTCGAGGGCGTGAACCGGACTGCCTTGGCACGGGAATACGGAATCAGCGAAGCGGCAATTCGTCAGCGCAAAACTTCGGACGTAGAAAAGATCAAATCGGTCGCAAACCAGCTAGTGGCAACGACTCTTGCCCTGCGCGAGCTGCCGATAACTTCGCAAACTTCGGCCCAAAACTTCGCGGCTCGAATGCTCGCGCTTCAAGACAACGTAGTCGGAGCTGCAGCGATGGGTGCGGCCAACGCGCACCGGCTGCACGGGATCGCAAATGGCATCGTGCAAAGAGTCGACGACTCAGATCCGCTCGCATCCATGGAGAGCATGAAGGCTGTGGCCCTGCTGACGAAGATGGGCAACGACGCCGCCCATATCGCTTTGAACCTGCTGGCGGCGAACAAAGGCGCGCCGCTCGAATCGCCAGAACTGCCGAGCTCGCTTCCTGAGAACGTACTCGATGCCGCAGCGGTCTATGCCCGGGTCATGGGTGCGTGAGCACGTCGCCCGGAGCAGGTCGCAGGCGGCGGTTTCCGGGGTCGAGTAACCCGCGACACCAGCAACCAGGCCCGCACCACGCGGGCCTTTTCCATTCCGGAGCCGATCCATGAATCAAGCCCACGTTCTGAACTTCCAAGATTTCATCGGTATCGATGGCGAGCAACTGACGACGGATTCGCTCAAGGTGGCGCAGGTGCACCGAAAGCGGCATGCGGACGTGCTGCGACTGATCCGGCTTCGGATGACAGATGCCGGCGAATGGGGACAACGCAACTTTGCGTTGTCCTCCTACGTGAGCGAGCAAGGCAAGGATGTCCCCGTCTTCACGATGACGCGCGACGGCTACACGTTCTTGGTCGGAAAGCTGACTGGGAAGCTCGCGACGCAGCACCAGATCGCCTACATCGAGGCTTTCAATGCGATGGCTGCGTTCATCAAGAACCAGCGCGAACCATCGACACGATGCTCGCCAACGACCGCGATGTGATCTCTGAGCATGCACGGCTCAATTTTGAGCCCGTCACCTACGCAGGCGGAAATGGCGAATCGCGCCCGATGTTCCGCATGACGGCGAAGGGCTTGTCGGAGCTGGCAATGAGCTTCATCGACGACGACGCGCGCGAAGTGCGCATCCGGTTCCTCTATGCGTTCGAAGAGGTGGCGCAGCGCCTGGCTCGCACCGACAAGACGATCACCGACCAGCTTCATGCGTTGGAGCGCCGCGAAATGCCTTCGAAGCTCAAAGGGCAGATCGGCTCAATTTTGAGCCGATCTCAATCGTCGACTCGATGAACCGAGAAAAGCCGATGTACCGAACAACGCCGGAGGGGGCTTCCGGAGCTGGGTTCATTCCCCGAGATTGCCGATCATGATGGGCTGAAATTTCGGCCCGTCAATGTTGCTACCCTGAACGTCCGGGGTTGAAGCAGTCTTTGGCAAACGGAGTGACCGCGTGCTGCGTGCAGTCTAATTGCTCCTCGATCACGCAACTTCACGTTGCCCTCCCATGCAATGGAGTCTGCGCAACTTTGCGCACACCCCCTGCACCGATACCCAAAACGGTCGGCGACTGCGGCTCCCAAACGCTCAGGAGTGGGTCTGCTCGTCACGTCCGATTGGCAGTCTCCAAGCTGCTCGCCCGCGCGATCAGCGCTTCGAAGTAGCCGCCGAACTCGCACAGCCCGTCGCCGAAGTCGCTCGTGCATTCGTCAAGCGCCCACAAGAGCGATTCGGCCCCTTCGCAGTCCTCGTCGTCGGCGATCACTAAGGTCTTCCTGGTGAGCGACACAAATGCGTCCATCCGATTCATGACGGCGGTCTGCTCGTCGAGCCGCTTGCGCAAGAGCTGGGCGAGCTCTGGCAGCGGCAGTGCCTCGGCATGCTTGCGTTGCTCAGGGTTCATGATGACGAGGAAGCCCTCGGAGGTATCGAGTACGATTTTCTTAGCCATGGTGTGCTGTTCCCTTCAAGGTTGCACGTTGTGGTCAGGCGGCCCGAGTGGTTCCAAGCACTCGGGCTCGCCGCTATACCGCAGTGCCGCTGCGGTGCCGGTCGTCAATCGGTCTGATCGGCCTTGCCAGGGGCGATGTACTTTGCGTGAAGGCTCGCGAGGTCTTGCATGGCGCCCAGGTAGGCGGGCACCCATGCCTGAATCGGCGTCTTGCCGCTGGCCCACCGGCTCGGCGTGTCTTTCGATACGCCGGTCTTGCGGCAGAAGTCCGATTGCTTCCAGCCGAGGGCGGCGAGGGCTTGTGTGAACTCGTCGGAAGTCATTGAATGTTGCACGGGGATAGCATGGCTGCTACTCTAGCATGTTTCTCTTAAAGCGTATGAAACGCGCTAAAACATCATCAGAAGTAGACATAACGCCTGTTGTACGTGGCTTCTATTTGATGTTGTGCACACCCCCACTCGCCTGCAGCCCGCACGATTGCTTGCGCTCCTGGCGATGCCTCATTTTTGAGCGGATCTAACCCGAGTCACTTCTGCCAATCGACGATCACGCGGCCGAAGTTATCCACATTGGGCGGCTTGCGTCGTCTGAGTCTTCGGCGAAGTGCGTGGTCAGAACCTGGGCTTCGCGTAGACTGAAAGCGTGGCTTGTTTCTGCGACCCAGGCGAGGCGCCGGCCCGAGTCATAGACCGAGATCTGTCGCACAAGGGCAGCCGCGACGAGGGGAACGAATGAAATTTGTTTCAGGTGCGTTGGTCGTTCTGTCGTGCGCGAATGGAATTCAATGCAATGCCTCGGAGCGCATGCCGGGTCTCGATATGGAGACCTGCATCTACAACGGAACGCAGTTCGTCACTTCATATTGCGACAAGCTGAGGGCGATGGATGCCCGCGACGAGGCATCCCGTTTGCGCCTACAGCAGCAGGCAAACGACAAACAGATTGCGGATCAGAAGGCCCGCGACGAAACTGAGCAGCAACGGCTCAGAGCTCTGACCCCGCCTGCGCCGGTCTATCGCATTGAACGCCCGAAGCCGCGCGGCCAGCATCATTGGGCGTGGCACGAAGGCGAGCAGTTCGGCTATCGCAAGGCGCTCAGTGAGTCCGACAGGCGCCTCGGGATCGTGACGGCACCTCTTTTGCTCGTGGTCTATCAGGGAAAGCAGGGCACGACGCACCGTTTCGTGGCGCTGAATCCGACGGTGCTCATGAAGTGTTCTGACGCTTGCGAGAACATGAGCATGACTAGCGAGGCCGGCCCTCAGGTAGTGCCGGTCGCGCCGGGAAGCATCCTGTGGTCGATCGTGCAAGATGCGCGCAACGGGTGGTTCACTTTCGGGCCGGTCTTCACCAACGATCCGAACTACAAGCCGCAGGACTGACGCCATGAAGCTTTCAGACGTACCCGCATCGGCGCGGTTTCTCGATGTTGACGGCATCCCCGTCGTGGTCTTGGCCGATGCGTCGTGCATTGCATTCAGCTTCAAGTCTGGCGCGCCGCGGCCGTACCCGAACCCATCCAAAGCTGGCCGCGACGGCGACGAGCTATCGCGCGAAGTGTTCTCCGAATGGGTCCGCACGGAAGTCAGCCCCTTCGACGTGCGCCGTTGAGCTTCGGCCCTCACTGCGGAGCTGTAGACCCGCTCCTGCAGTTTGACTAGCTGCGCCTTGGGCGCGTCGCGAATCGCTGGCCGAAGGGCTTCGCTCAGGCGAATACCCCTTCACGGCACGACCCGTTGCGTAGAACAAACAGTGTGTACCGTGAAGCAAACCGGGGAACAAACCGGGGAACGTATCGACTCTTCGTGCGGCGAGGCTCAATGCCTCCGGGGCTTCCCGGCCGATGTTCGAGCCCCGCCCCGGTACCAGGTCCGGCGAGCGTTCTACAACGTGATGTGCGCCGCTTCGACCGCCTCGCAGAGCCATGCGCTGGCAATTCGCCGCAACTGGTCAGGGTTGCCCGTGGTCTGCAGCAAAGGCGGGGCCGCTCGCGCCGCCCTGTTTGTGACCGGTGTTCGCGGCCGTCCGATGCGTGCAACCTGCTTTGCCACCGCGACTGCGGTGTCGATGACGTGCACATCTGGTCCCAGCGCCGCGTGAATCTGCGGAGCTGCAAACGCATAGTGCGTGCAGCCGAGCACGACCGTGTCGACGCACGCTTCGCGCAATGGTCTGCAATGGCGCTCGACGAGCGAGAGCAAGTCGGGTGCGTCCATCGAGCCTTGTTCGATCGCTGCGGCCAGGCCGTCGCAGGCGCGCAAGTGCAGCGGTTCGTGCGGCGCGAGCGCGGCCACGAGGCGCTTGAACTTCTCGCTGTTGAGAGTGCCCCGTGTGGCCATGACGCCGACCCGGCCGTTGCGGGTGGCCGCGAGCGCCGGTTTGATGCCGGGTTCGACACCGACGATGGGCGTCCGTGGCCAGGCTTCGCGCAACGATTGCGCCGCGACGGCTGTGGCCGTGTTGCAGGCGATGACGACGATGCTGGCACCACCAGTGATCAGGTGCGCCGCCACCGCGCGTGACCTGGCGAGCACATGGGCATCGCTGCGTTCGCCGTAAGGCGCATGGCCCGAATCGGCCACGTAATGCAAGTGTGCGCCGGGCCATTCCTTGCGCAACTCGCGCAGCACCGACAAGCCGCCGACACCCGAGTCGAAGACGCCGATGCGCGCCAGGCCGGCGGTTTGAGTGGCGGTGATGTCGATCAGCATGGGCGAGGCGGGCGCAGTCTATCAGCGCTCCTGTCGCCGGATTGACAGCACGCCGGCGGCCTCGGGCTAAAATAGCACGATCGTTCTATTTGGCGTTGTGTACCCGGCCTGCCAGCGCTGTGGTGCGAGGTGCGCGAACTAGAATCAGCCCAACCCCAAGCCCCCATCTCCGAGGAGACCGCTGCATGAAGATCCTGGTTCCCGTCAAACGTGTCGTCGACTACAACGTCAAGGTTCGGGTCAAGTCCGACGGAACGGGTGTCGACATCGCCAACGTCAAGATGAGCATGAACCCCTTCGACGAGATCGCCATCGAAGAGGCGGTGCGCTTGAAGGAGAAGGGCGTCGCGACCGAAGTGATCGCCGTCTCCTGCGGCGTTACCCAATGCCAGGAAACCCTGCGCACCGCGATGGCCATCGGCGCGGACCGCGCCATCCTGGTCGAGACCACCGAAGAACTGCAACCGCTCGCCGTGGCCAAGCTGCTGAAGGCCTTGATCGACAAGGAACAACCGGGCCTGGTGATCCTCGGGAAACAAGCGATCGACGACGACTGCAACCAGACCGGCCAGATGCTCGCCGCGCTCGCCGATCTGCCGCAGGCCACCTTCGCCTCGAAGGTCGAACTGGCCGCCGATTCGGTCAGCGTCACGCGTGAAGTCGATGGCGGCTCCGAGACCCTGAAGCTGACCTTGCCCGCCATCATCACCACCGACCTTCGTCTGAACGAGCCGCGCTACGTGACGCTGCCCAACATCATGAAGGCCAAGAAGAAACAGATGGATGTGCTCAAGCCCTCCGACCTGGGCGTGGACGTCAAGTCGCACCTCAAGACCCTGAAGGTCAGCGAGCCGCCCAAGCGCAGCGCCGGCATCAAGGTGCCCGACGTGGCCACCCTGGTTTCCAAACTCAAGAACGACGCGAAGGTGATCTGAGATGGCTACGCTGGTTATTGCTGAACACGACAACAACACCGTCAAGGGTGCCACGCTCAACACCGTGACCGCAGCATTGCAGTGCGGCGGTGACGTGCATGTGCTGATCGCCGGCGCGAACGCGTCGGGCGCGGCCAAGGCTGCAGCGCAGATCGCAGGTGTGGCCAAGGTGCTGCACGCTGACGGTGCGCAACTCGACCACGGCCTGGCCGAGAACATCGCTGCCCAGGTGCTGGCACTCGCCAAGGACTACAGCCACATCCTGTTCCCGGCCACCGCCGCGGGCAAGAACGTGGCGCCGCGTGTGGCCGCCAAGCTCGACGTCGGCCAGATCTCCGACATCACCAAGATCGACAGCCCCGACACCTTCGAGCGCCCGATCTACGCCGGCAACGCGATCGCGACCGTGCAGAGCCTGGACGCGATCAAGGTCATCACCGTGCGCACGACCGGCTTCGACCCGGCCGCAGCGACCGGCGGCTCCGCGGCCGTCGAAACCATTTCTGCAGCTCCGGATTCCGGCAAGAGCAGCTTTGTCGGCAGCGAGATAGCGAAGAACGATAGGCCCGAGTTGACTGCCGCGAAGATCATCGTCTCCGGCGGCCGCGCGCTCGGCTCCAGCGACAAGTTCAATGAAGTGCTGACGCCGCTGGCCGACAAGCTCGGCGCCGCGCTCGGTGCAAGCCGCGCCGCCGTCGATGCGGGCTACGCACCGAACGACTGGCAAGTGGGCCAGACCGGCAAGATCGTTGCGCCGCAGCTCTACATCGCAGCCGGCATCAGCGGTGCGATCCAGCACCTGGCGGGCATGAAGGACAGCAAGGTCATCGTGGCGATCAACAAGGACCCGGAGGCTCCGATCTTCAGCGTGGCCGACTACGGCTTGGAGGCCGACCTGTTCGTCGCCGTGCCCGAACTGGTGGCTGCGCTCGGCTGACAGTTCGCACATAGACGAGGTTTTGACATTCGGGGCGCGCAACGCAAGTTGTCGCGCCCTCATCGCATCTGGAGACAAAACATGACCTACCGCGCCCCCGTCAACGACATGCTCTTCTGCATGAAGGAACTCGCCGGACTCGCAGACGTGGCCCAACTGCCGGGCTTCGAAGAAGCCGGCATCGAGACCGCACAGGCGGTACTCGAAGAGTGCGCCAAGTTCAACGAAGGTGTGGTCGCGCCGCTGAACTGGGAAGGCGACTGCAACCCGTCGTCGTGGAAAGACGGTGTGGTCACGACAACGCCCGGCTTCAAGCAGGCGTTTCGCCAGTTCGGCGAAGGCGGCTGGCAAGGCCTGCAGCACCCGACCGACTTCGGCGGCCAGAACCTGCCGAAGACGATCGGCGCGGCCTGCATCGAAATGTTGAACAGCGCGAACCTGAGCTTCGCTCTGTGCCCGCTGTTGACCGACGGTGCGATCGAAGCGTTGCTGACCGCCGGCTCACCCGAACAACAGTCGCTCTACCTGCCGAAGATGATCTCCGGCGAGTGGACCGGTACGATGAACCTGACCGAACCGCAGGCCGGCTCCGACCTGGCCCAGGTGCGCACGCGTGCCGAGCCGCAGCCCGACGGCAGTTTCAAGATCTTCGGCACGAAGATATTCATCACCTACGGCGAGCACGACATGGCGCCGAATATCGTGCACCTGGTGCTGGCGCGTGTGGTCGGCGCACCCGAGGGCGTGAAGGGTATCAGCCTGTTCATCGTGCCCAAGTTCCTGGTCAAGCCCGATGGCTCGCTGGGCGCGCGCAACGACGCGCACTGCGTGAGCATCGAACACAAGCTCGGCATCAAGGCCAGCCCGACGGCGGTGTTGCAGTTCGGCGACCACGGCGGTGCCATCGGCCAGCTGATCGGCGAAGAGAACCGCGGCCTCGAGTACATGTTCATCATGATGAATGCGGCGCGTTATGCCGTCGGCATGCAGGGTATCGCGGTGGCCGAGCGGGCCTACCAGAAGGCCGCGACGTTCGCGAAAGACCGCGTGCAGTCGCGCCCGGTCGATGGCTCGCTGCCGGGCAGCGGCCCGATCATTCACCACCCCGACGTCAAGCGCATGCTGATGACGATGCGCGCCTACACCGAAGGCTGCCGCGCAATGGCGATCACGGCAGCGGCCGCCTTCGATGCGTCGCACCACCACCCCGATGCCGAAGTGCGCAAGCAGAACCAGGCCTTCTACGAGTACATGGTGCCCCTCGTGAAGGGCTACAGCACCGAGATGAGCGTGGAAGTGGCGAGCCTGGGCGTGCAGGTGCACGGTGGCATGGGTTTCATCGAAGAGACCGGTGCCGCGCAGTACCTGCGCGACTCGCGCATCCTGCCGATCTACGAAGGCACGACGGCCATTCAAGCGAACGATCTGGTCGGGCGCAAGACCGCGCGTGATGGCGGGCGTACGCCGAAGGCGATTGCGGCACAGATGCTGGTCACCGAAAACGAGCTGGCGAAACACGACAGCGCCGCCGCGCGCTCGATGCTCAAGCGCCTGCGCGCCGCGCGTGAAGCCTTCGAGCAGGTCGTCGATTTCGTCGCCGGCAACACCAAGGCAAGCCCGAACGCGGTATTCGCCGGCTCGGTGCCGTACCTGATGCTCGCGGGCAATGTGGTTTCCGGCTGGCAGATGGCGCGGGCACTCGTCGTCGCCGAATTCCAACTGGCCAAAGGCGAGGGCGACGCAGCCTTCCTGAAGGCCAAGGTCGCCACCGCGCACTTCTATGCCGAGCACCTGCTGAACAAGGTGCCGGGGCTGCGCGACTCGATCGTCGAGGGCGCCGACAGCGTGAATGCGCTCGCGCTCGATTCCTTCTGACCTGCTCCGCAGTCAATCCACCCACCAACCCGCGCCGCGGGTGAAAGACCGAACCATGCCCTTGCCCGGAGTTCTTGCGACCCTGCCGCTGCCCATCATCGGCGCGCCGCTGTTCATCATCAGCAACCCCAAGCTCGTGATCGAGCAGTGCAAGGCCGGCGTGGTCGGCTCCATGCCGGCGCTGAACGCGCGCCCCGCCGCGCAGCTCGACGAATGGCTGGCCGAGATCACCGAAACGCTCGCGGCCTACAACAAGGCGAATCCCGACAAACCGGCCGCGCCCTTCGCGATCAACCAGATCGTGCACAAGAGCAACGACCGGCTCGACCATGACCTGGAAATGTGCGCGAGGTACAAGGTGCCGATCGTCATCACCTCGCTCGGCGCACGCACCGACGTGAACGACGCGGTGCACGCCTGGGGTGGTGTGGTGATGCACGACATCATCAACAACTTCTTCGCCAGGAAGGCGATCGAGAAGGGTGCTGACGGCCTTATCGCGGTGGCTGCTGGCGCGGGTGGCCACGCCGGCGTGAAGAGCCCGTTCGCGCTGATCCAGGAGATTCGCCAGTGGTTCGACGGCCCGGTCGCCTTGAGCGGCTCGATCGCGAGCGGCGGTGCGGTGCTGGCGGCGCAAGCCATGGGCGCCGACTTCGCCTACATCGGCTCGGCCTTCATCGCCACGCTCGAGGCGCGCGCGGTCGACGGCTACAAAGAGGCCATCGTTGCCGGCAGCTCCGACGACATCGTCTACAGCAACCTCTTCACCGGCGTGCACGGCAACTACCTGAAGGCCTCGATCAGCGCGGCCGGGCTGGACCCCGACAACCTGCCCGAAAGCGACCCGAGCAAGATGAACTTCGGTGGCGACGCCAAGAAGGCCTGGAAAGACATCTGGGGCTGCGGCCAGGGCATCGGTGCGATCAGGAGCGTGCAGCCGGCCGGCGAGATGATCGCGCGGCTGGTGCGTGAATACGAGGTGGCGAAAAAGCGTGTCTGCGCTAGCTGACAGCACGCTTGCGCTGTGTTTGCCCGCCTTCTCTGGCGACCGGCGCCGCAGGTCGCGGTGGTAAAGTCGCGCTCTTGACTTGAGTATCTAGGTCCTTCCCGTCCCCTCGCCGGCAACAGCGAGGCGGGTCGCTTGTCCGCCAGTGGCGTAGCCGCGTCGCGGAAGGTTTTTCAACCCACTACAGCACCGGAAACCGGTGTGAAAGGTGAGCGAGATGATGCAGGAATCCAGGGCGAATTCGTACCTGTTCGGGGGCAATGCGCCCTACGTCGAAGAGATGTACGAGGCTTACCTCGACAACCCGGGGTCCGTGCCCGACAACTGGCGCAAGTACTTCGACGCGCTGCAGCACGTGCCCGCCGTCGACGGTTCGAACGCCAAGGACGTGGCCCATGCGCCCGTCGTCGAATCCTTCGCGCAGCGGGCCAAGGCCGGTACCTTCGGCAGCAAGGCCTCCACCACCGACCTGGCGATCGCGCGCAAGCAAGTCCACGTCCAGTCGCTGATCGCGGCCTACCGCTTCCTCGGCTCACGCTGGGCCGACCTCGACCCGCTCAAGCGCCAGGAACGCCCGAAGATTCCCGAGCTGGAACCGGCGTTCTACGACCTGAGCGAAGCCGACATGGACATCGCCTTCAGCGCCACCAACACCTATTTCTCGACCGCCGAGAACATGACGCTGCGCGAGATCGTGCAGGCCCTGCGCGAGACCTATTGCGGCTCGATCGGCACCGAGTACATGCACATCACCGAGCCGATCGAGAAGCGCTGGTGGCAGGAGCGGCTGGAGTCGATCCGCGCCAAGCCGAACTTCACGGTCGACGCCAAGAAACACATCCTCGACCGCCTCACAGCCGCCGAAGGCCTCGAGCGTTACCTGCACACCAAGTACGTCGGCCAGAAGCGCTTTTCGCTCGAAGGCGGCGAGAGTTTCATCGCCTCGATGGATGAACTGGTGCAACGCGCCGGCGCCAAGGGCGTGCAGGAAATCGTGATCGGCATGGCCCACCGCGGCAGGCTGAACGTGCTCGTGAACACGCTGGGCAAGATGCCCAAGGATCTGTTCGCAGAGTTCGACCACACCGCGCCCGAGGCCCTGCCCTCGGGCGACGTGAAGTACCACCAGGGCTTCTCGAGCGACATCACGACCAGCGGCGGCCCGGTGCACCTGAGCCTCGCGTTCAACCCTTCGCACCTGGAGATCGTGAACCCGGTCGTCGAAGGTTCGTGCAAGGCGCGCCTCGACCGCCGTGGCGACAAGGAAGGTGATTCGGTCTTGCCGATCATCGTGCACGGCGACGCGGCCTTCGCCGGCCAGGGCGTCGTGATGGAAACGCTGGCGCTGGCGCAAACGCGTGGTTATTACACCGGCGGCACGGTGCACGTCGTCATCAACAACCAGATCGGTTTCACCACCAGCGACCCGCGCGATTCGCGCTCGACGCTGTACTGCACCGACGTGGTCAAGATGATCGAAGCGCCGGTGCTGCACGTGAACGGCGACGACCCCGAAGCGGTCGTGCTGTGCACCCAGCTCGCGCTCGACTACCGGCAAGAATTCAACAAGGACGTGGTCGTCGACATCGTCTGCTTCCGCAAGCTCGGCCACAACGAGCAGGACACGCCGGCGCTGACGCAGCCACTGATGTACAAGAAGATCGCGCAACACCCGGGCACGCGCAAGCTCTACGGCGAGAAGCTGGTGGCGCAAGGCGTGTTGCCGGCCGACGGGCCCGACGCCATGGTGAAAGCCTTGCGTGCCGCGATGGACGCCGGCAAGAGCACCTACGACCCGGTGCTCACCAACTATAAGAGCAAGTACGCGGTCGACTGGGCGCCCTTCCTCGGCAAGAAGTGGACCGACGCGGCCGACACCGCGTTGCCGCTTTCCGAAGTGAAGCGTCTGGCCGAACGCATCACCACGATCCCGCCGAACTTCAAGGCCCACACGCTGGTCGAGAAGGTGCTGGCCGACCGTGCGGCGATGGGCCGCGGCGAGATCAACGTCGACTGGGGCATGGGCGAGCACCTCGCGTTCGCGTCGCTGGTGGCCAGTGGCTACGCGCTGCGCCTGTCGGGCGAAGACTGCGGGCGCGGTACGTTCACGCACCGCCACTCGGTCTTGCACGACCAGAACCGCGAGAAGTGGGACGAAGGCACCTACACGCCGCTGCAGCACGTGGCCGATGGCCAGGCGCCGTTCGTCGTGATCGACTCGCTGCTCTCCGAAGAAGCGGTGCTCGGTTTCGAGTACGGCTACGCGAGCGCCGAGCCGAACACGCTGGTGATCTGGGAAGCGCAGTTCGGCGACTTCGTCAACGGCGCGCAGGTCGTGATCGACCAGTTCATCGCCTCGGGCGAAGTGAAGTGGGGCCGCGCCAACGGCATCACGCTGATGCTGCCGCACGGCTACGAAGGGCAGGGGCCGGAGCACAGTTCAGCCCGCCTCGAGCGCTTCATGCAACTCGCCGCCGACAACAACATGCAGATCGTGCAGCCGACCTCGGCAAGCCAGATCTTCCACGTGTTGCGCCGGCAGATGGTGCGCATGTTCCGCAAGCCGCTGATCATCATGACGCCCAAGTCGCTGCTGCGCGCGAAGGACGCGACCTCACCGCTGTCGGACTTCACCAAGGGCGAGTTCAAGACCGTGATCGGCGAGGTCAGCGCCGAGGTCAATGCCGACAAGGTCAAGCGTGTGATCGCTTGCTCGGGCAAGGTCTACTACGACCTCGTGAAAGCGCGCACCGAACGCAAGAACGGCGACGTGGCGATCATGCGCGTGGAGCAGCTCTACCCGTTCCCGCACAAGGCCTTCGCGGCCGAGATGAAGAAGTACCCGAATGCTACCGAAGTGGTGTGGTGTCAGGACGAGCCGCAGAACCAGGGCGCATGGTTCTTCGTGCAGCACTACATCCACGAGAACATGGTCGACGGCCAGAAGCTCGGTTACGCCGGTCGCCCGGCATCGGCTTCGCCCGCGGTGGGCTACGCGCACCTGCACCAGGAGCAGCAGAAAGCGCTGCTCGAGCAGGCTTACGGCAAGCTCAAGGGCTTCGTGCTCACCAAGTAAGGCGCGCTGCTTCGCACCTCAAAAATACAGAGAAATATTCAAATGGCCATCGTAGAAGTCAAAGTCCCGCAGTTGTCAGAGTCCGTCGCCGAGGCGACCTTGCTGCAGTGGAAGAAGCGCCCCGGTGAAAAAGTCGAGATGGACGAGATCCTCGTCGAGATCGAAACCGACAAGGTCGTGCTCGAAGTTCCGGCGCCGGCGTCGGGCGTGCTCGCCCAGCTCGTCAAGAACGACGGCGAGCTGTGCATCGCCGAGGAAGTGATCGCGAAGATCGACACCGAAGGGGTCGAGGCGACCAGCCCGCTCGAAGTCAAGCCGGTTCCCGCCGGTGAACCGGCACCGGGCGCCACGCCTGGCGTCACACCGCCGCCGCCCAAGGACTCGGCCGCTGCCGCCAGTGCCCCGGCCATGCCGGCCGCCGCCAAGCTGATGGCCGACAACCGCATCCCTGCCGGCACCGTTCCCGGTACCGGCAAGGACGGCCGCGTGACCAAGGGCGACGTGCTCGCGTCGATCGAAGCCGGCGCGAAGCCGGTCGCCATGACGGCACCCGTCGTGGCCGCTGCGCCGAAGGCCGCGCTGCCGACCGTCGCTGCGCCGCCCGCGCAATCGCTGGGCGACCGCCCCGAGCAGCGTGTGCCGATGAGCCGCCTGCGCGCGCGCATCGCCGAGCGCCTGGTGATGTCGCAGTCGACCAACGCGATCCTGACCACCTTCAACGAAGTAAACATGGCGCCCGTGATGGAAATGCGCAAGCGCTTCCAGGAGAAGTTCGAGAAGGAGCATGGTGTCAAGATCGGCTTCATGAGCTTCTTCGTGAAAGCGGCTGTCGCAGCACTGAAGAAGTACCCGGTGATCAACGCCTCGGTCGACGGCAACGACATCGTCTACCACGGCTACTTCGACATCGGCATCGCCGTCGGTTCACCGCGTGGCCTGGTCGTGCCGATCCTGCGCAATGCAGACCAGATGAGCTTTGCCGACATCGAGAAGAAGATCTCCGAGTACGGCAAGAAGGCGGCCGAAGGCAAGCTCTCGCTCGACGACCTGACCGGTGGCACCTTCTCGATCAGCAACGGCGGCACCTTCGGCTCGATGCTGTCCACGCCGATCATCAACCCGCCGCAGTCGGCGATCCTCGGTGTGCACGCGACCAAGGACCGCGCCGTGGTCGAGAACGGCCAGATCGTGATCCGCCCGATGAACTACCTCGCGATGTCTTACGACCACCGCATCATCGACGGCCGTGAAGCCGTGCTCGGCCTGGTGGCCATGAAAGAAGCGCTGGAAGACCCGGCGCGTCTGCTGTTCGACATCTGAACGAATGGAACCCCTCGCCCGACGCGTACGTCGGTCGGTCCCCCGAGGGGACGCGGGCCGGCTTGGGAGCGGCCCGGCGCTCGGCCAGCTAGTCGTCAAACAACCGAGTCCTTACTTATGAGCAAACAATTCGACGTCGTCGTGATCGGCGGCGGCCCCGGTGGATACATCGCGGCCATCCGCGCTGCGCAGCTCGGTTTCAACACCGCCTGCATCGACGAGTGGAAGAACGACAAGGGCGGCCCGGCACCGGGTGGCACCTGCACGAACGTGGGCTGCATTCCCTCGAAGGCGCTGCTGCAGTCGAGCGAGAACTTCGAGCATGCCGGGCACCACTTCGCCGACCATGGTATCGGCCTCACGAACCTGACGATGGACGTGAGCAAGATGCTCGGCCGCAAGAACACCGTCGTGAAGCAGAACAACGACGGCATCCTGTACCTGTTCAAGAAGAACAAGGTCACGTTCTTCCACGGCCGCGGTTCGTTCGTGAAGGCGGCCGATGGCGCCGTCGAGATCGCCGTTGGCGGCGACAAACCCGAGACGCTGATCGCCAAGCACGTGATCGTCGCCACCGGCTCGAACCCGCGCGCCTTGCCGGGTGCGGCGTTCGACGAAGAGAACATCCTGTCGAACGACGGCGCGTTGCGCATTCCGTCGGTGCCGAAGACATTGGGCGTGATCGGCTCCGGTGTGATCGGCTTGGAAATGGGTTCGGTGTGGCGCCGTCTGGGCGCCGACGTGACGGTGCTCGAAGCGCTGCCGGTGTTCCTGGGCGCGGTCGACGAACAGATCGCCAAGGAAGCGCACAAGGCGTTCACGAAGCAGGGTTTGAAGATCAACCTCGGCGTGAAGATCAGCGCGGTGACCTCGACCAAGAAGGGCGTGACCGTCGCCTATGCCGATGCAGCCGGCAAGGAGCAGAAGCTCGAATGCGAGAAGCTGATCGTCTCGATCGGCCGCGTGCCGAACACGATCGGACTCAACGCCGAAGCGGTCGGCCTGAAGCTCGACGAGCGCGGTTTCATCGCCGTCGACGACGACTGCAAGACCAACTTGCCGAACGTGTGGGCGGTGGGTGACGTGGTGCGCGGCCCGATGCTCGCGCACAAGGCCGAAGAAGAAGGCGTGGCGGTGGCCGAGCGCATCGCCGGACAGCACGGCCACGTCAACTTCAACACCGTGCCCTGGGTGATCTACACCTCGCCCGAGATCGCGTGGGTCGGCCAGACCGAGCAGCAGCTCAAGGCATCGGGCCGTGCCTACAAGGCCGGCACCTTCCCGTTCATGGCCAACGGTCGCGCGCGCGCGCTGGGCGACACGACCGGCATGGTCAAGTTCCTGGCCGATGCGAAGACCGACGAGATCCTCGGTGTGCACATCGTCGGGCCGATGGCCTCGGAGCTGATCGCCGAGTCGGTGGTGGCGATGGAGTTCAAGGCATCTGCCGAAGACATCGCGCGCATCTGCCACGCCCATCCTTCGTTGAGCGAGTCGACGAAAGAAGCCGCGCTGGCCGTGGACAAACGCAGCCTCAACTTCTGACGCCGCGGCCGGCTGCACCGTGGCGGTCCGCGAACTCTACGAACGCACGCTGGCCGAGCGCGGGTACCAACCCGACGCCGCCCAGCTGCGTGCCGTCGATTCGCTCGAACGTTGTGAGAACGAGTGGGCCGACTACAAGGCGCGGCGCAGCAACGCGCTGACCAAGCTGATCGCCCGCCCGCCGATCCCGCGGGGCGTGTACATGTACGGCGGAGTGGGGCGGGGCAAGAGCTTCCTGATGGACTGCTTCTTCAACGCCGTGCCGCTGCAGCGCAAGACACGCCTGCATTTCCACGAGTTCATGCGCGAAGTGCACCGCGAACTCGCCGAGTTGCACGGCACGGTGAACCCGCTGCAGGAACTCGCAAAGCGCATGGCGCGGCGCTACCGGCTGATCTGCTTCGACGAGTTCCATGTCTCCGACGTGACCGACGCGATGATCCTGCACCGGCTGCTCGAAGCCTTGTTCGAGAACCGCGTCAGCATCATCACCACGTCGAACTTCAAGCCCGACGACCTGTACCCTAACGGCCTGCACCGCGACCGCATCCTGCCGGCGATCGAGTTGCTGAAGGCCAAGCTCGAGGTCGTCAACGTCGACAACGGCACCGACTACCGCCAGCTCACGCTGGAGCAGGTCGGGCTGTACCACACGCCGCTCGGTGAAGCGGCCGACGCGGCGATGACAGACGCTTTCGAGCGCCTGGCCGAGGCCAAGGACGAGAGCCCGCTGTTGCACATCGAACACCGCGAACTGCGCTCGCGCCGGCGTGCCGGTGGCGTCGTGTGGTTCGACTTCAAGGAACTGTGCGGCGGCCCGCGCTCGCAGAACGACTACCTGGAGCTCGCCACGCAGTTCCATACTTTGCTGGTCTCGGGTGTGCCGGCGATGTCGCCGCGCATGGCCTCGGAAGCGCGGCGTTTCACCTGGCTCGTCGACGTGCTGTACGACCGGCGGGTCAAGCTGATTCTTTCGGCCGAGTGCGAGCCGGAACTGCTCTACACCGAAGGGCAGTTGGCACACGAGTTCCCGCGCACCGTGTCGCGGCTGCGCGAAATGCAGTCGGCGGAATTCCTGGCGCTCGCACGGCGCGATGTGGACACGTCGCTCACATGAACCGCGAATGCCGGCGCCACGCGCTCGCCTTGTTGCTGGCTTGCGCCGCCCCGTGCGCGTTGGGCGCCGGCGTCGGCACCGCAAGCCAGGAGCGCGCCCGCATCAGCAGCGAGCGGGCCGCAGCGCAAGCCGCCTTCGTGTCGCGGGAACGTGATTGCCAGAACAGTTTTGTGGTCACCTCGTGCGTGGAAACGGCGCGCCGCGACTTGCGCGAAGTGATGTTGCGCTTGCGCCGCCAGGAAGCGGTGCTCGACGAAATGCAGCGCCGCGAGCGCGCGGCTCAACGCCTGGAGACGATTCGCAACCGGCCGGCCGCCGCCGAACCCGCGCCTCGCCAGGCCTCGGCGCCGGAGCCGCGTGCGGCGAAACCCGACACACCGCGTGTGCGGGCGCATGCGGCGCCCGTGCCCAAGCTGTCGGCGCAAGAGCGCCAGAAGGCCGAGGCGCTCAGCGAGCAGAAGTTCGAGGCTGCTTCACAGGCGGCGAGCGCGCGGCGCGCGGCTGTTGAAAAGCGCATTGCAGAGCGTGCAGACAGCGGCAAGAAGGCAGCGCCTTTGCCGGTGCCGGCGGGCGCGTCCGCACCCTGAGGGAAGCTTCGACGCGTCGGCTCAGTCGAGCGGTTCGATGCGAACCAGCGCCAGCGAGAGGTTGTCGCCCGCGCCACGCGCACGCTGGCGCGCCTTGGTCACGAGCATTTCGCTGGCTTCGCGCGGCGGCAAGGCATGCACGATCGCGCCGATTTCACGCGGCGTGAAGTAGTGCCACAGGCCATCGCTGCAGGCCAGCACGCAGTCGCCGACCTCGAGACGGTCGATGCGGTTGTGTGCCAGCGGCGGGTCCTGGTGGGTGCCGAGGCAACCGGTCAGCAGATTGGACTGCGGGTGCACGTTGGCTTCGTCTTCGGTGATCGAACCTTCGTCGACGAGGCGTTGCACGTACGAGTGGTCGATGCTGCGGCTGACCATGTCAGCGCCGCGAAAGTGATAAACCCGCGAGTCGCCGGCATGCACGATGTCGCACTCGCGTGAAGGGCTCACGAGAAACGCGGCCACGGTGCTGTGCGGCTCTTCTTCGGCGGTGATCGCGGTCAGCTTGATCATCAAGTGCGATTCGAGCACGAGTTGTTTCAGCGTTTCGGCGGCGTCGTCGCGGCTCGGCGCGTAACGCTCGAACAACTGGTGTGCGGTCAGCAGCACCTGGTCGGCGGCCTTGCGGCCACCGCTCTTGCCGCCCATGCCGTCGGCCAGCACGGCGAGCAGGCAGCCGGGGGTGCGGTCGTGAGCGATGATCTCGACCTGGTCTTGCTGGTAGGCGCGGTCGCCGCGGTGCAGGCCGGTGGTGGCTGAAAGACGGTAACCGAGGCTGGCTGTACTCATGGTCGAAAACTATAATCTGTCTGCATTCCTGCAAGGCACTGAAAACCGCTCATAAGTCGCGTGTCGATGGATATCAACCTGCATTCACTGCCCCGTCGGCTCATCGAGTTGCGCATCGAACACGGCGATCTCGACAGCCTGATCGACCAGGCGGCGGTGACGGTGCCCGACGACGAACTCACGGTGCGGCGCCTGAAGAAGCGGCGCCTGTTGCTGCGCGACCAGATCGCGCGGCTCGAAGCGGAGCTCGACCCGCCAGAGCCCGCGTGAGCGCGCTGAGCGAGGCCGTGACCGCGGCGTTTGGCCGCGGCGGCGCGCTGGCGTTGGCCGACGAAGGGCACGTCGAACGTGAGGTTCAGTTGCGCATGGCGCTCGGTGTGTCGCAGGCCATCGAAGAGCGCAGCGCCCTTGTCGTCGAAGCCGGCACCGGGGTCGGCAAGACCTTCGCGTACCTCGTGCCCACTTTGCTCAGCGGCGCACGTGCGCTCGTCAGCACCGCCACGAAGAGCCTGCAGGACCAGCTGTTCCTGCGCGACATTCCGCGCTTGCGCGATGCGTTGAACTTGCCGGTGACCGTGGCCTTGCTGAAAGGCCGCGGAAGCTACCTTTGTTTGCACCGCATGAACATCGCACGCCAATCGGCCGAATTGCCCGACCGCTGGGCCGTACGCACGCTGGCGAAGGTCGAGCAGTGGTCACATTCGACGGTCAGCGGCGACCTCGCCGAACTCGAAGGGCTGGACGAGCGCAGCAGCGTGATCCCGCTCGTCACCTCGTCGCGTGAGAACTGCCTAGGCGCGGAGTGCCCGGAGTTTCGCCAGTGCCACGTGATCAAGGCGCGGCGCGAAGCGATGGTGGCCGACGTGGTCGTCGTCAACCACCACCTGTTCTTCGCCGACATGGCCTTGCGCGACACCGGTGTGGCCGAGTTGTTGCCGAGTGTCGAAGTGGCCTTGTTCGACGAAGCCCATCAGCTCACCGAAGCTGGCGTGCAATTCCTAGGCACCACGCTCGGCACAGCGCAGGTGATCGACTTCGCCCGCGACATGCTGGGCGCCGGGTTGCAGCAGGCGCGTGGGCTCGCGCCTTGGCAAGAGCTCGCAGGCGCTTGTGACCGCACGGCACGCGACCTGCGCATTGCCGCGGCCGGGCCGCTGCGCGAACTGCGCGGCACGCTGAAACTGCGCTGGAGCGAACGGGCCGAGCGCGACGAGTTCGTCGCCGCGCTGGTGGCGCTTGGCAGCGCCTGCGAGGCTGCGCAAGAGGGATTGAAGCTCGTCGCCGAGATGTCACCCGACTTCGTCAAGCTCGCCGAACGCGCCGGGCAGCTGGCCGCGCTCGCGACGCAGTTCAGTGAAGCGGCCGAGAGTGGCAACGTGCGCTGGATCGACGTATCGCCGCACCAGGCGCGCCTGGTCGAGTCGCCGCTCGACATCCGCGACGCGCTGCGCGAGCAGATGGCCGCCGCGCCCAAGGCCTGGGTCTTCACTTCGGCCACGCTCGGCGACGACGAACAGCTCTCGTGGTTCACCGAATCGGCCGGGCTCGGAGATGCGCGCACCTTGCGCCTGGGTAGCCCGTTCGACTACGAAAGCAACGCACGCCTGTACATCCCGCGTGCATTTCCCAAGCCCAACGAACCCGGGCACCCGGGCGCCGTGGCCTTGCTGGCGGCACGCTGTGCACGGGCGCTCGGCGGTCGCACCTTCGTGCTCACGACCACGCTGCGCGCCTTGCAGAGCATCGGCGACGCGTTGCGTGGCGAGTTCGAGGCGCAAGGTGATTCGATCCAGGTGCTGATGCAGGGGCAGATTCCGAAGCGCCAGTTGATGCAGCAGTTTCTGGCGCAGCCGCGCTCGGTGCTGGTCGGCTCGCAGACCTTCTGGGAAGGCATCGACGTGCCCGGCGACGCGCTGCAGTGCGTGCTGATCGACAAGCTGCCGTTCCCGCCGCCCAACGATCCGCTGGTCGAAGCGCGGGTCAAGCGCCTGGAAGACGAAGGACGCAACCCGTTCGCCGACTACTTCGTGGCCGAGGCCGCGGTGTCGCTGAAGCAGGGCGCTGGCCGGCTGATCCGCAGCGAAACCGATCGGGGGTTGCTGGTGGTGTGCGACCCGCGCATGGCGGGCATGAACTACGGCAAGCGGCTGCGCCAGGCCTTGCCCCCGATGGCGCTGGTCACGACCGAAGCGCAGGCACTCGAGTGGCTGGCGTTGTTGTCTGCAGAAGCCTTGCCGTACTGAGGCGCGGCCGTTCGTTCACCAGAGCTGCCACCAGGCGCCCTTTTTGGCGCCGCCGATACCGTCGCTGTGCAGCGTGGTGTTCGGGAAGCTCTTGCGCAGCACACGATCGGCGTCGTCGCGCAACTCGTTCAGACCGAGCCGGTCGTAACTCTGCGTCATGATGAAGAGCGCTTCTTCGGCGGCCGGCGACTGCTGGTACTCCAGCACCACCTGCTGCGCGCGGTTGACCGCCGCCACATAAGCGCCGCGCCGGAAGTAATAACGCGCCACGTGCACTTCATAGGCAGCAAGCGAGTTGACGATGTAGTTCATGCGGATGCGTGAATCGTCGGCGTAGATCGACTGCGGGAACTGGTCGGTGAGTGTCTTGAACGACTGGTAGGAATCGCGCGCCGCCTGCTGGTCACGTTCCGACAATTCCTGTTTCGCCAGGTTGCCGAACAGGCCGAGGTTGTCGTTGAAGTTGACCAGGCCCTGCAGGTACATGGCGTAGTCGAGCACCGGGCTGGTGGGGTGCAGCTTGATGAAACGCTCGAGCACCGACAGCGCCTGAGCCTTGTCGTTGTTCTTGTAGTGCATGTAGGCGCGCTCGATCTGCGCCTGCTGCGCGAGCGCGGTGCCGGATGCCCGGCCTTCGAGGCGTTCGTAGAGTTTGCCGGCGCGTTCGTAGTTGCCGATCGCGGCCTCTTCCTTGGCCTCGGCATACAATTTCTCGGCGCTCCACTGGGCCTCGACGTCCTTGGGGGACGTGCCACAACCCGCGACCAAGGCCAGCATCAGGGCCATCACGGCGACCACGGGCCGACGCAGCACACTCAACTCAATCATGGGGCGGGAGCCAGCGCGCGCTTGCGCTGTCCTGTCTGAAAACGAAGCGCGATTATATGGTTGAGCCCCTGCCGAACCCCGAGAACCCTGGCCCCGTGCCGGACGAAGCCGAAGCCGGCGACACACCCTGGCTCGACGAGCCCGAACGGCGCGAATCCCCGGTGCCACAGGCCTTGCACGGCCAGCGCCTCGACAAGGCTGTGGTGCTGATGGCGGGCGAGTTCTCGCGTACCCACCTGCAGGGCCTGATCGAACAAGGCCATGTTCGCGTCGACGGGGTGGTGGCTGGCTCCGCTTCGCGCAAGGTGCTGGCCGGGCAGATCGTGTCGGTCGAGCTCGTGCCCACGGCCGAGAGCCGGGCCTTCCGGCCCGAGCCGATCGCCCTCGACATCGTCTTCGAAGACGAACACCTGATGGTCGTGAACAAGGCGGCCGGCATGGTCGTGCACCCGGCCGCGGGCAACTGGTCGGGCACGCTGCTCAATGCGCTTCTGGCCCACCACAAGGGCGCGGCCAGCCTGCCGCGCGCCGGCATCGTGCACCGCCTCGACAAGGACACCTCGGGCCTGATGGTCGTCGGCAAGACGCTGCCGGCGGTGACCGCGCTGGTGCGCGCGATCGCTGCACGCGAGGTGCACCGGCGCTACCTGGCGATCGTGCACGGCGAGGTCGGGCCGGCGACGTTCACGGTCGAAGCACCGATCGGGCGCGACCCGAAATCGCGCATCCGCATGGCCGTGGTCGGCTCCGGCAAACCGGCACGCACCGACGTGGAATTGCTGGCCAGCGCCGAGGGTTTCAGCGCGCTGCGCTGCACGCTGCACACCGGGCGCACGCACCAGATCCGCGTGCACCTCGCATCGCGCGGCCACGTGCTGGTGGCCGACGCGGTCTATGGCGGCAAACCGGCGCTGGGCATGACACGACAGGCGCTGCACGCCGCGCAGCTGGGCTTCAAGCACCCGACGCGCAGCGATGCGCCTGAGATGCTGTTCGACGCCGAATTGCCGGCTGACATCTCGCAGGCCTGGCAACAGGTGGCCGGCAGGGCGCACTGAGATGCGCCGCAGCGGCCTGCAGGTTGGGTACAATGCGCAAAATCCTTCCTGGAACGAAAGCCCCGCCCTGCACCGACCTGTGCACGCGGGCAACCCAGTAGTCCAGTTGAAGCGAGGCGCACTCCTTGGTGCGTCAACATGGGAAGCCGCGAGAAGCGGCGCCCAGCCGCCAGCCGAGAAACGCCATGCCCGAGCCACAAGAGCGGGCCCGTGCCGAGGCTGAAGACAACTTGCTGCCCCGAGAAAACAGCTGAATGTTTGTGCCGCACCCCCGGCCGAAAATGTGATCAAAGACCATGAATAGCCTGGATGCCAAGCGCGTCCTCGAGACCGCGCTCATCTGCGCGAGCCAGCCGCTGCCGCTGCGCGACATGCGCGTGCTGTTCGCCGACGAACTCGGCCCCGACACGCTGCGTTCGCTGCTCGACGAGCTCACGCGCGAATGGGACGGCCGCGGCGTCGAGCTGGTGGCTCTGGCCACCGGCTGGCGCCTGCAGAGCCGCCCCGAGATGCGCGAATACCTCGACCGGCTGAACCCCGAGAAGCCGCCCAAGTATTCGCGTGCCGTGATGGAAACGCTGGCGATCATTGCCTACCGCCAACCGGTGACGCGCGGCGACATCGAAGACATCCGTGGCGTCACCGTCGCGAGCCAGATCGTCAAGCAGCTCGAAGACCGCGGCTGGGTCGAAGCGATCGGCTACCGCGAATCGCCCGGCCGCCCGGCCTTGCTGGCGACGACCAAACAATTTCTCGACGACCTCGGGCTGGCGAGCCTGGAGCAGCTGCCCTTGCTGAGCGGCAGTGGCGCCGATGGCCAGGCGCTCGCGAGCGCGCTGGCCGATCAGCCGTCGCTGCTCGACCCGCAGCAGTTGCAGATCGAAGAGAGCGCCGAGGTGCCGACGGCTGCCGAGACGCTCGACGCTGCGCCACCTGGACATGACCAAGATCCGGCCGACGAACCCGTCGCCGCCCCGACCCCGCCAGACG
>JBEBIB010000032.1:0-61289 GCA_040080605.1 Burkholderiaceae bacterium | reverse complement strand
TTGTTGTGCGACCACCGCAACGGCCACGACCAACCCGCAACCACTGCGGCTCGTCGCAACAGCATCTGACGGCCTGCGGCGCCTCGGCTGGGTGCTTGAGTCGGCTACAAACCGTCTGCCGCCCAGACTCCTAGGCGGCGCTCACCTCTTGAATGCGGGGATCCGCACGGCGGTGACCTCGCGGCAGCGGCTATTTGTATGCGATGACTATCGTAGGCACGACTTTCACGCCAGGTTGTTTAGCAAGGAAGTCGTGGAGGAATGCGGTCAGCTTCTTTTCGCACAACGCGATGGTTGCGGGTTCGGTGGCGATGACGCGCCCCTGTTCTGTAGCCCGTCTTGATGCTTCCTCATACAGGCGGAGAACGGCGCCCTTCTCGTCGCCAAATAGAGCGCCTGAAAGAATCTTGTATTTCAAGTCGGTAACGGCTGGCGTAACAACCAGAACAGGCTTTCCGACGCGGACCTCAATGCCCGTAGGTGTGGCCTGAATGTCATAGCTTCCAGCGCGCAAGTCGAAGCCAAATGAATACTCGACCTTGTGCCAGATCTGTACCGTCCCGTTCGTTGAAAAGCCGAGCGTCGACTTTTCAATGACCTGCGTGATGCCTTCGTCGCGGACGACGGAGGCAGTGATGAGTTTTGTCTGCTCGCCAAGGGATTGCTTACCAACAGTGAGATACGACGTGTATTTCGTGTAGCCGAGCAGTTCCGATTCCCTGACGGAAACCTCGTTCTCAAGCGCACCTACCCTCGCGAATACGGTTTGCAAGCGACCGTTCATGGCCCAGTACGTGGCGCCTGAAGCAAGCGCACAGCCAACAACGAACGCGATCGGCGACAGTTTCATTTAGTTCTCAGACTTCGAATGGTGTGCATAGATGGTGGGTGGCAATTGGCAGAAAGATGCCCAGCGATGGGATCAGTACTTGAGGTATTTGGCAAGTTCGTCCTCCACCTCCGTCTGCAACGTCTCGGGGCTAATGATCCGGACGTGCGGTATCCAGTACCGAACGATTGGCACGACTTGGTTCGAGTGGCCCACGATGGTCGAGAGAATGAGTCCGCCATCTTCCAGTTCTTTCTCGATGACCTGATTCGCGATCAATTTTCGACGCTTGAAATACGCCGCCACCTCTGCGGACACTTTCAAGACGATCTCCTGCTTCTCACTGCTTAGCCAGATGCCGTCGTCATCCACTAACGTGCGTTCGATGGTGTGGTCAGCTTGAAACTTCACATCGGATACAAGCAGTCGCTCCATCTTCGAGAATGAAAACGTCTTGAGCTTGCCGAAGTTCTTGGCTGCCAAGTACCAAATGCCTTTGTTGTTCACCAGCTTGTAGGGTTCGATGTGAACGTAGTCTTTGGTCGCGTCAGTGTTCCGGTAGCTGAAACTGATTTGATGACGACCCACGATCGCCTGTTCCAAGTGCCGGAAGCTTTGCTCCTTCCCGCGCAGGTCTTCATAGTTGTGCCCCTTGACCAGCAATGCCGTCTGGATGCGAGTGTCGAAGATGTCGCGCAGAAAGTCGTCTGAAAGCGACGGAAACAGCCCGCGTACACCAGCCAAGGCTGCAAAGCGTTCGATGTCACGGGTGGAGAGCTTGCCGAGAAATGCTGGGTCGAGCCGGTATAGCCCGTCCGTCTTCTCCAGAGGAAGGTAGGCGAAACGATCGTTCAGGTCGCGCTGGATGGTGCGCAGGTTGACGCCGAATTCTTCCGCGAGCGCAACCGGTTCGAGACACTCGCCTTGATTCAGCTTGACCAATATGATGGCCAGTCGGCGAACCAGGGTGTCGTGATTGGGGGCGCGCATGAGCGAAGGGCTCTCGAATCGCGCCGTCACTTTGGCGGCGTGTCTTTGCGGTTCCGTTTAACCAGAATCTTGCCGCTTTCAATCACCTTCTTGGTTGCTTCGCTTGCAGCGTCGAAGGTTTCGCCGGTGACCTTGGTGGCGTCGTTGAAGACCTCGCCCATCTTCTCGCCAGTCCTCGTCGCGGCCCTCCGGGTTCCGTCGACGGCGATGCCGGTGTGTCTTTTGATGGCGCCACTTGCATCGACAAGAACCTCACCTACTTTGTCGCTTGTCCTGGCAGCAACTTTGCGTGTTTCATCGATGGCGATGCCGGTATGTTTCTTGACTGCGGCGCCGGCATCGCTGATGGCATCGAGGGTTGAATGCGTGACATCCGACAGACTGCGTCCGAATAGCGCCGCCTTATCAGCAATGAAACTCTTGAGGTCTTTGAGGACCTTGGAGTCCATCACCTGTTTGGCTGTGTCGATCACGAAGTTGATGATCGATCGGATTAGCTCCACGCCCGTCTCCAAGCCACGGGAGAGTTTGTCGAGAATGTCGTTCTTTTCTGGGTCGCTGAGAGCATTCCAGCCGTAGAGGATGGCTCCCATCGCTGCGCACGTCATCGCGATGGGATTGCTAAGCGTCGCCGCGGTAGCAACCGTGGCGAGTGCAGCAAACGTATTGCCGAGCAGAAATTGTCCCACGGCGATGATGATCACCGAGCCCATGTAGCCGATCCCGAACCCGAGCTTTGCCATCTCGAACACACGACCCGTTTTCGCAACGGTCGGGTTGTCCGAGCGCTTCATCTCCACTATGTGCGTGTCGACGTACTCGTTGATATCTCCCGCTATGCCATAGAGACCTTTGATGGCCTTGGTGATTGCGCTCAAGGCAAACACGGGAATCATCAAGGGAACAGCGACGGGAACCACCATGGACGACCTCAGCAGGTTGATTGACCGATAGGGAAAGCCATCCACAGCTGGATCGCCTAGGATGGTCAGCGGTTGCGCCTGCCACTCAGTTCGCGCCCGATCAGCGCAACGGATAGGCACACGATCACGAGTATCGCCACAAGCAACCCGCCTGCGAGGACTTTTGTCATGACGAAGTACGCACCCAGCTTGGCGAAGGTGAGTGCGAGGGCACCCAAGAAGATCAGGATCCAGAACATGGCGGTTGCTCCTTGTCGACAGTTGAGCCAGCGCTTGGAGTTTGAGCATGTCGAACGACAGGTGGTGTCGTTCGACATGGTGTCT
Organism: Burkholderiaceae bacterium; assembly: GCA_040080605.1. Lineage (GTDB taxonomy): Bacteria > Pseudomonadota > Gammaproteobacteria > Burkholderiales > Burkholderiaceae_C > LMDS01. The sequence continues at coordinate 58,223 of JBEBIB010000032.1, read as the reverse complement.
TTGGTGAAAGAGCTTGCTCTAACTAGGCGCCGACCGCCCCCGGCTTCTCAGCCTCGACCACGAAGCGCGCCGCGGTCGAGATGCCACTCGCCGGGTCGAGCGCATCGCCCACCACCTGCAGCCTGGCCTGCAACTGCTTCGTGTCGAGCACGAAGTGCATGTAGCCGCGCTGATCGCCGCGGCCGTACTTGAGATGCGGGTTGAAGGATCGTGCCGCGTCGATGCGGTCTTGCGGCAGACCCAGGCTGCTGATCGAGGTGCCGCAGAACTCGGTGGCGATGACCTTGCCCGATGCATCGTCGAAGTCGGCCTTCAGGTCGGCCACGTAGTTCGTGTGCACGTCGCCGCCGAGCACCACCACGCCGGGCACCTTGCGTTCGGCAACGGTGCCGAGCAAGCGGTTGCGGGCGGGCGCGTAACCGTCCCAGCCGTCGGTCCAGTAGGTGCCGCCGCTGCTGCCGGCCGGGTCGGTCCATGCAAACCGCGCCATCAGCGTCTGCTGCGCCAGCAGGTTCCAGGGCCGCTCCAGGCTCCAGCCACTGGCGAGCCAGCGTTCCTGCTCGCTGCCGAGAAGCGTGCGCTTCGGGTCGAGGAACTCGGGGCAGTCTTTCAGCGACACGGTGTTCGAGCCGCCGCGGCCGGGCTTCGGGCAGGCCTGCACGTCGCGGTACTGGCGGTCGTCGAGCAGGTGGATGCGTGCCAGGCGGCCCCAGTCGAGCCGGCCGGTGATGCGCATGTCGGCGCCGTTCGGGCGCGCCGAGTTCGGGAACGGCATGTGTTCCCAGTAGGCCTGGTAAGCCGCGGCGCGCTGGGCCTTGAAGTTGGGCTGCAGCATCTGCCCTTGCAGCTTCGCGTAGTCGTTGGCGACCTCGTGGTCGTCCCACACCACGAGCCACGGCGCGGCGGCGTGCGCGGTCTGCAACGCGGGGTCGCTCTTGTGGGTGGCGTAGCGGGCGCGGTACTGGTCGAGCGTGGTCACCGTGGCCTTGCTCTCGGTCGGTCGCACCGAGTCGGGCCGCGACGCGTATTCGTAGATGTAGTCGCCGAGGAACAGCACGAGGTCGAGCTCTTCGGCCGCGAGGTGGCGCCACGCGGCGTAGTGGCCCACGTCCCAGCGTTGGCAGCTGGCGATCGCGAACTTCAGTGACGCGGCAGTGTCGGCCGCGGCCGGTGCGGTGCGGGTGCGGCCGACCGCACTTTGCTGGCCGAGCGCGAAAAAGCGGTACCAGTACCAGCGGCCCGGCTCCAGGCCCGCGGCCTCGGCGTGCACGCTGTGGGCCCAGGCGGCTTCGGCGGTTTCGACGCCGAGTGCAGCGACCTCGCGGAACTGCTCGTCGCGCGCCAGCTCCCAGCGCACCGGCACACGGTCAGGCAGGTCGGCCCCGATCAGGCGGGTCCACAGCACCATACCGTCGCTGCGCGGCTGGCCCGAGGCCACGCCGAGCGCAAAGCGTGGCACGTCGGCGGCGCGCGTGTCGTGCACCAGCCAGGGCGCGAAGGTGAGGGCAGCGGTGCCTTGCAGCAGCGCGCGGCGCGAGGGCAGGGGCCGGTTCATCGCGGCCCGTGCCTCAGACGCCGACGTCGTCGATCTCGCGGTACACGTCGCGCAGCCAGGCTTTCACGCGTTGGCGGTCCATCAGCCCGAGGCCGCCACCGGTCGGGTCTTGCGGGTTCTTGGCTTTCCAGAAGCTGCTGCTGCCGGCGTCGATCTTGTTGATGACGCTGTCGCCGAGCTTCTTGATCGAGACCACGCGCGCGCCGAGTTGCATCGCACGCGCCTGCTCGCCCGACTGCTCGAGCACGCTGAAGTCGTTGCCGCGGATCTGGTTGCGCACCAGCACGTATTTCATGCCGGTGCCGAAGCGGTCGAGCAGCTTCTTCAGCAGGTCGACCGAGTCCTTCCCCGAGTCCATCACGTGCCAGTAGTGGATCGTCATGCCCATCTCGTCGGCCAGGTTCAGCACCCCGGCGTCGTCCATCCACTTCACCAGCGGGTCGTGCGTCTGCGCGGCCAGGTCGACGAGCACGCGGCGCTCGGGCTGTTCGGCCGCGGCTTCGATGATGGTGTCGAGCGCTTCGATGTTGTCGACCAATACCGAAGACGCGTAGCCGGAATAGAAGCGCATCAGCGCGCCGTGCGAGCGGTCGGTGTCGAAGCCGATGAACGGGATTTCCCGGTCGATCATGTACTGCGCCAATACGCGCGACATCAGCGACTTGCCGACGCCGCCCTTTTCGCCGCCGATGAAGTGGATATGCGCCATCAGAGTGAGTCCTTTGTTGCGTCGATTCCGGATTGTCTACAGCTTGAAGCCGGCCTTTTCGGCCAGCGCCCGGGGCCAGCAATTTGCAGACCCGGTCAGCGCGTGTTTTACCACCGCGGTTTAACAATGCTTTCACATTTGCTGCCTAGCATGCGTCGACCAGCTCATCGAACCGATCTTCTCTCAAGCAACCGAAAGTCTTCATGTCCCTGCAAAACCTCGAATCCCGCCGCCGCCTGCTGAAGTTCTTCGTCGGTGCTCCGATGCTTCCTCTTGGCGGATCGGCCTTCGCTACCGCCTTGCTCGCCGGCTGCGGCGGCAGCGACGAAACGCCGGCAGTCACCTACACCTCGTCGAGCTTCACCGGCATGGCCGCCCCGACGCTCGCGGCTCCGGCGGCCATGGTTACCACATCGGTCGGCTCCAGCCTGAACGTGGCCTACAGCGACGGCAGCAAGAAATCCTATGCGCTTGCCTATCACCCGTTCTTCGCCACTGGTGACCTCGTGCCCAACGGCAGCGGGGGCACGATCCTGGCGGGCGGCTACGTCGACATCAACAACCAGCCGATCGTCGACCGGTCGGTGGCCGGCAAGGAGCGCCAGTTCTTTTCCGACTCGCCGGACGGCACCTCGCTGCTGTCGCTGCCGAACCCGACCGTCGCCGGCATCAAGGGCAAAGCCGTGTTCGCGGTCGTGCAGTTCGAGTACACGACGCGTGATCAGAGCGGCGCCAGCACCTACGGCGTGCTGCCCTCGCCGATCGCGGTGCTCACCCTCGACCAGGACCAGAGCACCGGCGCCCTGATGCTGGTGAAGTACCACAACGTCGACATGTCGAGCGCCCACGGCCTGTGGATCACCTGCGGCGCGAGCCTCTCGCCCTGGGGCACGCACCTGTCGAGCGAAGAGTACGAACCCGACGCGCCGTTCGTGGCCACGAACGCGCAGTTCAAGGCCTACAGCAAGAACGTGTTCGGCAACGAGACCACCGCCAACCCGTACCACTATGGCCATCTGCCCGAAGTGACGGTGAACCCCGACGGCACCGGCACGGTGAAGAAGCACTATTGCCTGGGCCGCATTTCGCACGAAGTGATCCAGGTGATGCCTGACAAGCGCACCGCACTGATGGGCGACGACTACACCAACGGCGGCTTGTTCATGTTCGTCGCCGACAAGGAAGCCGACCTCTCGGCCGGCACGCTTTACGTGGCCAAGGTCGGTACCGGCTTCTCGGTCGACCCGAATGCCGCGGGTGCTGCGCTCACCTGGATCAAGCTTGGCCATGCCACCAGCGCCGAAATCGAAGCGCTGGCCAACACGCTCAAGCCAGCCGACATCATGAGCGTCTCGAAGACCGATCCGGCCGACGTGTCGTACACGAAGATCTTCGTCGAAGGCGCCGCCAACTGGGTCAAGCTCGTGCCGGGCATGGAGAAGGCTGCGGCCTTCCTCGAAACCCACCGTTACGCCAACCTGGTGGGTGCAAGCATGGGCTTCACCAAGCTCGAAGGCACGACCGTCAACGCCAAGGACAAGATCGCCTACTCTGCGCTGCAGAACATCCAGGGCTCGATGGTGCGCGGTGCGGCGAGCTGGCGCGAGTCGACCGGCATCACGGTCGAGAAAGCGATCGTCGCCGGGGGTGTGTTCGCCCACAACCTGGCAGGCGCTCAAAAGGATCTGGGCGGTGCGGCCATCAACAGCGAATGGGTGCCAGTGCAGACCCGTGCCTTCCTGATCGGCGAAGACATCGCTGCCGACGCGCTGGGCAACCTCGCGAACCCCGACAAGATTGCCAACCCCGACAACCTGAAGTTCTCGGAGAAGCTGCGCACCCTGTTTATCGGCGAAGACAGCAGCACCCACGTCAACAACTTCCTGTGGGCCTACAACGTCGATACCAAGGCGCTGGCGCGGGTCATGTCGATCCCTTCGGGCGGCGAATCGACGGGCCTGCACGCGGTCGACGAGATCAATGGCTGGACTTACATCATGAGCAATTTCCAGCACGCTGGCGACTGGATCGGTACGACGACGACGGGCTTGCATTCGAAGGTGCAGGCCACCCTCGACCCGCTGGTGCGTGCGAACTACAAGGACCGCTTCGCGGCGTCGGTGGGCTACCTCACCGCCGATCTGACCGGGATCAAGCTGGCCTGAGCCAGGCCGGGGCAAGAACGAACTGCAAAACAACAGGCCCGCTCGACGGGCCTGTCTCCTCCCAGAGGAATGGCCGCAGGCAAGACGCTCGCGGCTTCTTTTTTTTGGGGGGGGAACGCTTCAGGCCATCAGCGTGCGGAACAGCATCTCGTCGGTGGCGCGCAGGCGCCGGCAGACCTCTCGGCCCATGTTCATCTGGATCAGCGCGAACTGTTCGGCGTCGCGCTCGAACAGGCGCAGCAGGTCGCCGCTGCCGAGCTCGATCGCGACGCAGTCGCTCTGTGCGCGCACGGAGGCGCTGCGTGGGCACAGGTCCATCAAAGCCATCTCGCCGAAGCAGTCGCCGGCGTCCAGGGTCTGAAGGATGAAGTCACGCCCCTGCCAGCTCTTGAACACCGCAACGCTGCCCGATTCCACCACGAACATCGATTGCGCCGGTTCGTTCTCGCGGAAGAAATACGCCCCGGCCGCGACGCTCACTTCGCGCGCCTGCGCCAACAGGAACAACAACGCATCGTCGCGGATCGCACCGAAAATCGGCATGCGCTGCAGCAATTCGAGTCGCACCGGCTGCATGGTTGTCTCCTCGCGGCTTGGCCTGAGCGTCGACCGCTTGCAGTGTACGGCTAGGGGTTGATCGGGAGGTCCGCGCGGCAGTGCCCGCCTACCATCGTCCGACCCATCCCTTGCGGAGAAACCGATGGCCCAAGCCCACCCGTTGGATCGACTGATCGGCGCCCAGATGCCAACGTTCCGAACGGCGGCCGATGTCGCAGGCTTCGAAGCCGCGCCCTACGCCGACCGCATCAAGGCGCAGAGCACCTACGAGGCACTGCAGCTCGGTGCGGCGATCGACCCGGAAGCGGCGGCGATCCGGTTCCTGGCAAAGGGCGACCCCGAAGAAGCGCCGATCACGGTCAGCTTCGCGCAATTCATTGCGCGGGTCACGCAGTCGGCCAACTTCTTTCACGAGCTGGGCGGCGGGCCGAACGACGTGGTCAGTTTCCTGATGCCACTCGTGCCGCAGACTTTCTTCGCGCTGTTCGGCGCGCAGGCGGCCGGCATCGCCAACCCGGTGAACCCGCTGCTCTCGGCCGCGCAGATCGCCGAGATCCTGCGTGCGGCGAACACCAAGGTGCTGGTGGCGCTCGGCCCGGTGCCCGGCACCGACATCTGGGACAAGGTGCAGCAGATCAAGGGCCAGTTGCCGAACCTCAAGGCCATTGTCGTGGTGCACGGCGCGGCCGACGAAGCGAATGCGGTCTACAACTTCGATGCGATGGTGGGCACATTCCCGGCCGACCGTTTGACCAGTGGCCGGCGCATCCTGGCCAGCGACACGGCCGGCTACTTCCACACCGGCGGCACCACCGGCACGCCCAAACTCGTGCGCCACACCCACGCCAACCAGGTCTACCAGGCCTGGGTGATGGGGCTGATGCTGCCCTTCGGGCCGGGCTGCAACCTGCTGTTCGGCCTGCCACTCTTCCACGTCGGCGGTGCGCTCACGCAAGGGCTGGCGCCGCTCGCGGGTGGCAACACCCTGGTCGTGCTCGCGCCGTCGGGCTGGCGCGAAGCGAACGCGATCCGCAACGTGTGGCGGCTGGTCGAGCGCTACCGGCCGGAAGTGTTCGGCGGTGTGCCGACGGTGCTGGCGGCGGCCATTCAAGTGCCGGTGGGCGGGGCCGACACGTCGAGCATCCGCTTCGCGTCGGGCGGCGGCTCGGCCATTCCGGTGGCGGTGGGCAAGGTCTATACCGAGCAACTCAAGGTGCCGGTGCTCGAGGTCTACGGCATGACCGAAACCTCGAGCGTGCACACCATCGCCTACCGCGACCGGCCGGTGCGCCTGGGCTCGGCCGGCCACGCCGTGCCCTACAGCCGCGTGCGCATCGTGAAGGTCGACGGCGAAGGGCGCCTGCTCGGCGAATGCGCGACCAACGAGATCGGCGTGGTCGCGATGGCCGGGCCGGGTGTGTTCTCGGGTTACCTGAGCGAGGTGCACAACCACGGCGCCTTCGTCGAACCCGGCTGGGTCAACTCGGGTGACCTGGGGCGGCTCGACGAAGAGGGTTACCTGTGGATCACCGGCCGCGCGAAAGACCTGATCATCCGCGGCGGCCACAACATCGACCCGCTCGCCATCGAAGAGGTCTTCTTCCAGCACCCCGGTGTGGCGCTGGTGGCCGTGGTCGGCGAGCCGGATGCGTACGCGGGCGAATTGCCGGTCGCCTTCGTGCAGCTCAAACCCGGCGTGACGCTCGACGCTGGCGAGCTGACCGAGTTCGTGCGCGAACGAACGCCCGAGCGCGCGGCCGTGCCGGTGCAGGTGTATTTCATCGACACGATTCCGCTGACGGCGGTGGGCAAGGTCTTCAAGCCGGCCCTGCGCCGGGACGCGACGCGGCGTGCCGTGAGCCGCATGCTGGCCGACCTGGCGCCGGCCGGCGCGACGATCAACGTGGAGGCTGGTGCACACGCCGTGCACGGCGCGCTGATCAGCGTGCAGATCGGTGGCGTGGCCGACGCCGCGCGCGCGGCACTCGCGCAGCAGGTGGACGCGCGGCTCGACCCGCTGGTGACGAAGCACCGGATCGAGTGGCTCTGAGTCTCAGGGCTTCTTCGCGGCCAGCAACTCGCCGATCCAGCCGTCGACCGCGCGCTCCAGCACCGGCAGCGGCACCGAGCCCTGGTCGAGCACCACGCGGTGGAACTGGCGGATGTCGAAGCGCTCGCCGAGCTTCGCCTTCGCGCGGTCACGCAGCTCGATGATTTTCAGCTCGCCGGTCATGTAGGCCAGCGCCTGCGCCGGCCACGAGTAGTAGCGGTCGACCTCGGAACTCACGAAATCCGGCTCCACGCCGGTGCGTTCGATCATGTAGTCGACCGCCTGCTGGCGGCTCCAGCCGAGCGCGTGGATGCCGGTGTCGACCACCAGCCGGGCGGCGCGCACGGCCTGCCATTGCAGGTGGCCGAAACGGCTGAGCGGGTCCTTGTACAGGCCGAGGTCGAAGCCGAGTGTCTCGGCATAGAGCGCCCAGCCTTCGCCGAACACGGTGTAGCCGCCGCCGCGCCGAAAGCGTGGCAGCTCGCCGAGCTCGACCGCGCGGGCGATCTGCAGGTGGTGACCTGGCACGGCCTCGTGTGCGACCAGCGATTCCATGGCCCAGATCGGGCGCTTGTTGAGCCCCTGCACATTGGCATTGAACCAGCCGGCGCGGGTGCCTTCGAGCCCCGGGCCGCTGTAGTACTCGGCGCGGTCGGGGCCGAAGTGCGACGGCATGGCGCGCACGCCGTAAGGCGCGCGCGGCAACTCGGCGAACAGCTTCGGCAGCTCGGGGTCGATGCGCTTGGCGATGTCGCGGTAACCGGCGAGCAGTGCCTCGGCGCTGGTGTGAAAAAACTTCGGGTCGGTGTTCAGGTGGCGCGCGAAGGCCGTGAAGCTGCCTTCGAACTTCACCTCTTTCATCACTGCTTCCATCTCGGCACGCAGCCGGGCCATCTCGCGTTGGCCGACGGCGTGGATCTGCGCCGGTGTCTGCTCGGTGGTGGTGCTGGACTGCACCTGCGCCGCGTACACCTCGGCGCCGCCGGGGTAGCTGCCGAGGGCGCCGCTGGCGGGCGCGGCCGGCATGTATTCGTCGACCACGAAGGCGCGCAAGCGGCGCAGCGCCGGCTCCAACTGCTCCCTGATCGCGCGACGGGCCTGCGCCCGCAGTGTTTCCTGTTCTGCGGCAGGAATGTCCTTTCCCAGCCGCGTGAAAGGCTCGAAGAACGGGCTCTTCTCGACGTCGGTGTTGAACTGGCCGTCGATCGCCGGCAATACCCGGTCGAGTACCGCGCGCGGTGGCACCCAGCGCAGCTTGATGCCTTCGCGCAGCCACATCAGTTCCTGATCCACCCGCTTCGGGTACGCCGCCATGCGCGCCAGCATGTTCTCGACGTCGCGGCGCTGGCCCACCGGGCTGGCGCCCAGCAGGTCGGCGAAGTCGGTGTGAAAACCGCCGAGCGCGCCCAGGCTCATCGTGCGAAAGCCGAGGAAGGGCTCGAAGCGCAACTGCTCCTGCAGCTGCAGCACGAAGATGTCGAGCGAGACCCGGTCTTTCGTCGACAGGCTTTCGCGGCGGATCGCTTGCGCCGCGGCCAGGTCGCTGCGGGCCACCGCATGGATGGCCACCTCGGCTTCGCGCGACGCGTCGCCCAGGCGGTCGCCGTAACGGTGGTCACCGACGAAGGTGGCCCACTCTGGGAAGGTCTTCATCGACCACTCCCAGCGCGCGTCGAAAAGCGCGTGCAGGCGCTTCGTCTCGGCCGGGTCGACCGTGTCGGCCGCATGGGCGGGGTGAAGCGCGAACACGAGCGCTGCGGTGGCCACGACCAGGGCCTTCAGGATGACGGGGGTCTTCAATCTCACGTCCCGGTGTTGGAACAAGTCGGCGACGCTAGCGCAGCTGCGGGACGAGCGCAATCCTCACTTCATCGTGGGTGGCCAGTTGTGCGTTTCACCCTGGCAACTGCGGCACCACGCGTAGAGCGCGTCGTAGAGCACCATGCCGTGGGCGAGCATCTCGTGGTCGTTACTGAAGTTGTGCGACAGGCCGAGCGAAATCGCGTACAGCCCGGCCGACTGCGGCGTCAGCTCGGGCCGCGAGGTGTCGGCGCCACGCACGATCGTGGCGAGTTGCGCCAGCGCCGGGTCGGTCAACGTGTACTTCTTGATGAAGGCATCGAAGCTGCACAGCCCGCCCACGTGTGTCATTTCGACACCGGGCACGTCGTAGGGCACGGCGCCCGTCTCGGCCGCCACACGCAACACGTCGCCCGCAGGCACGTAGAGGAACTCGGCCTCCGGATCGACAAAACGCGCCACGAGCCAGGGGCACGCGATGCGGTCGATCTTCGGCCGTTCGCGCGTCACCCACTTCATGACGGTGTGCCGGCGTGGGGCAGTGCCGGCAGCCCGGCTTCTTGCCATGCTGCGATGCCCCCGACCAGCGTGCGTGCGTCGCGCCCCATGGCGCACAGCGCTGCAGCGAGGCCCTGGCTGATCTCGTGGCCGTGTGCGCAGTACACGATGACGGGTGTGTCGGCCGGGATCTTGTCTTTCCATTCGAGCCAATGCGCCGGGTCGTGCCAGATGGCGCCGTCGATGTCGGTGCCGTCGCGCTCGCGGGCGCTGCTGCGGCGCACGTCGAGCAGCTGGTGCGCGAAGCCCGCGCTCTTCCACAGGGCCAGTTCGGTGGGGACGATCTGATTCATGGCGGGCTCTCCTAACGAAGCAGGTGAACGGCAAGGCCGACCACGGCGCAGGCCGCGATCACCTCGATGACGCCGCGCTTGAAGCGCAGCAACGCAATGGCAGCACTGAGCGCGATCAGCGCCGACACCGCGTCGAACGGACCCGACCAGCCTTTCGGCCACAGCACGTGGTAACCGAAGAACAGCGCCAGGTTCAGGATCACGCCGACCACGGCGGCGGTGATGGCAGTGAGCGGGCCGGTAAACTTCAGATCGCCGTGAGTGGCTTCCACCAGCGGCCCGCCGGCCAGGATGAACAGGAACGAGGGCAGGAAGGTGAACCACGTGACCAGCGTGGCCGCGACCGCCCCGGCGAGGAACAGCCGGTCGGTGCCGAAGCTCGCAGCGAGCTCGCTGCTCTGGTAACCGCCGACGAAGGCGACGAAGGCCACCACCATGATCAACGGGCCGGGCGTGGTTTCGCCGAGCGCCAGGCCGTCGATCATCTGCGTCGGCGTGAGCCAGCCGTAGTTCGACACTGCGCCCTGGTAGACATAGGGCAATACGGCGTAAGCGCCGCCGAAGGTCAGCAGCGCGGCCTTGGTGAAGAACCAGCCCATCTGCGTGAGCGTGCCGGCCCAACCCTGCAGTGCGTACAGCAGCGCCATCGGCGTGGCCCAGAGCACGGCGCCGACGACGATCAGCGCCACGAGCCGCGAGGGTTTGAAGCGCGCGTGCGCGGGTGTCGGCGTGTCGTCGTCGATCAGCGCGGCGCCGAACGACTTCGCGGCGGCACCGTGCGCACCGCCGGTACGAAAGCGCTCAGGCGACACGCGCCCGCCGATGTAGCCGATCAGCGCCGCCGCCGCGACGATGGCCGGGAAGGGCACGTTCAACGCGAAGATCGCGACGAACGACGCGGCAGCAATCGCCCACAGCACGTTGTTCTTCAGCGCCCGCGAGCCGATGCGGTGCGCCGCCTGCACGACGATCGCCGTGACCGCGGGCTTGATGCCGTAGAACAGCCCGGCCACCAGCGGCACGTTGCCGAACGCGATGTAGACCCATGACAGCGCGATCAGGATGAACAACGACGGCAGCACGAACAGCACGCCCGCGACCACGCCACCGCGCGTGCGGTGCATCAGCCAGCCGATGTAGGTGGCGAGCTGCTGCGCTTCGGGGCCGGGCAGCACCATGCAGTAGTTGAGTGCGTGCAGGAAACGCCGCTCGCTGATCCAGCGCCGGCGTTCGACGAGCTCGGTGTGCATGATCGCGATCTGCCCGGCCGGCCCGCCGAAGCTGACGAAGCCGAGCTTGAGCCAGAAGCGGAAGGCTTCGCCGAAGCTGACCGCCGCGGGTGGTGCGTTGGTGCCGCCGGCGTCGTTGGTGGGGAGCGAGGAACTCACGTCGTCGTTTCTTTCTGGAATGCAGTGAACAGGCCTTCGAACACACCGCCGGCCACGAGCAGCAGCTGGTCGTCGTCGGGGATCGCTTCGAGCAAGCCGGCGAGCACACGTTCGACGCCGTCGGCCTCGGGCGGGTGCACACCGCCGGCGTCCAGGCCGTGCACCAGCGTGCCCAGGCGCAGCAGCGCGGGCGATTCGAGTGCAAAGCTCGCGAGCAGCGTCTCGAAAGTCACGCGCGCGCCGACGTGGCTGAAGGTGGCGCCGTCGAAGTCGAAACCGATCGCCTTCTTCGGGCAATCGGCCGGGGTCTTGAGCCAGACGAAGCGGGCTTCCGGGTCGATGAACCGGCGGATCAGCCAGGCGCTGGCGAGCCGGTCGACCCAGGGCCGGCGACGCGTGGCCCAGACCCGGCCGCGGTGGTCGGCGAGGTTCAGCACGCGGATGCCGTGCGATGCGGCGTGCGGCTCGTCGGGCGCGAACGTGCGCTGGGCCTCGGCTTCCAGTTCCCGCAAGGCCTCGCGGGCCTGGCGTTGCGCTTCACCGGCGAAGAAATCGATTGCGGTGAGCTGCTCGAAGTTCTTGCGCAGCTTGCGCGCAGCCTTGATGGCATCGAAGGCGTTGGTCTCGGTCAGCGCGGCGCGGCGCTCGGTGATCTCGCCGAGCAGGGCGCCGAACTCGGCGCTGCGGTCGAACAGCGGCTCGAAGTCGGCGCGTGCCGCGTCGGTGCCGAGCAGGTGGGCCGTGCCGCCGTTGGCGCGCAGGTCGTCGGCGATGGTGGCGAGCGCGACGCGCTGGTCTTCGCCTTCGGGCAGCAGGTAGACCCCGTCGCGCAGGACCGCCGCGCCGCAGGCCTTCAGCGCTCGCCAGGCGCGCATGCGGGCCGTGGCGTTTTCGGTGGGGAGCGAGAGAACGAGGAGGTGCCAGAGCATTTGGTAGATATTACTACCAAATGTTCTTTACGCTACATATTTGTTCGAGCAGAACAAAAGCGGGTCGTTCAACCGCGCCCCACGAAGGGCATCTTCGTTGCCATCACCGTCATGAACTGCACGTTGGCTTCGAGCGGCAGGCTGGCCATGTGCACGACGGCGTTGGCCACGTGCGCCAAGTCCATGCGCGGCTCGACCATCGTCGTGCCATTGGCCTGCGGCACGCCGGTCGTCATGCGCTGGGTCATCTCGCTGGCGGCGTTGCCGATGTCGATCTGGCCGCAGGCGATGTCGTGGGCGCGGCCGTCGAGCGAGGTCGCTTTCGTGAGGCCGGTGATCGCGTGTTTGGTCGCCGTGTAGGGCGCACTGAACGGGCGCGGCGCGTAGGCCGAGATCGAGCCGTTGTTGATGATGCGGCCGCCGCGCGGGCTCTGGCTCTTCATCAGCCTGAACGCCTGCTGGGTGCACAGGAACACGGCGGTCAGGTTGATGTCGACCACGGCTTTCCACTGCTCGAAGGTCAGCTCGTCCATCGGGATCGCCGGCGCGCCGGTGCCGGCGTTGTTGAACAGCACGTCGAGCCGCCCGTACTTCGCATGCACGGTGTCGAACAGCGCTTTCACGGCCGCCGGGTCGGTGGCGTCGGTGGGCACGGGCAGGGCGTTGCCGGCGAGGGTGCCGGCCAGCTCGGCGGTCTGCTGCAGCGCGTCGGCGCGGCGCCCGGCCAGCACCACGTGGTAACCGGCGGTGATGAGGGCGAGCGAGGTGGCGCGGCCGATGCCGCTGCCGGCTCCGGTGACGAGGGCGATCTTCATGGCTGTCTGGGTTGTCGGTCGTTCGGTCAGTCGAACGGTGGGGGATCGGCGGCGGGTGCAGGTGCGTTCGGCACGATGGCTTCGAAACAATCGGCGAAGGTGAAGTAGAGCGATGCGTAGAACACCGTCGTCAGCATCAGCGAGAACGGCGTGGCCGCCAGCGCGAACAGCGGCAGCTGGCCGAGCAGGCCGAACACCATGCTGCCGAGCGTGGCGAAGAGCAGCACCGCCGAGACCCAGGTCAGCATGTAGACGCTGAACGCGCCCTTGTTGCGCCAGCAGGCCAGCGTGCTCGAAAAGAGCGACTGCGCGCAGCCCTGGCCGCCCCAGTACACCAGCGCCGGGGCGTGCCAGAAAGGCACCGACAGCAGGCCGGTCAGACCGGTGCGGATCAGCAGGCCCTGGCTCAGGCGCGGGTCCGTGAGCGCTGCGTTGAACAGTTCGGGTTTGGTCTGCACGTCGGGCAGCGCTTCCATCAGCGCGTCGAACGCGCCGCCGTCGACCAGGTCGCTGAAGCCCAGGATGGCGAAGGTCGTGGCCGCGTAGATCGCGCCGAGCTTGAGCATGGCCAGCTGGCGCGGACGGTCCATGCGCAGCGGCCGGATGAGCGCGGCCGGCGTCGGCAGCTCGCCGGCGAGTGCGGCCTTGGTGGCGAGCATGAACACCAGCGTGACCATCGGCAGCAGCGCGAGCAGCAGCACCGAGCCGACCAGCGGCAGCAGCGCCAGTGCGAACACCATGAACATGAACAGCGCGAACAGCGCGGCGAAGACCATCGGCCGCTTGAAGAACACGGCAAAGCCCTGGCGGGCCCACGCGGAGCCACGGCGGGCGGGAACGGTCTTGAGGATGAAGGGGATCATGCGGAGCTTGTCAGCGGGCAAAGTGCCAGGGCGTGGCCACGCGTTCGCGCAGCACCCGCTCGAAGTGGCGGGGGTCGTGGGCGGTCAGCAGGCTGGCGTCGCGTGGCAGGTGCAGGTCCCACAGGCGCGAGAGCCAGAAGCGCAGCGCGGCCGAGCGCATCAGCGCCGGCATCAGGCGCAGCTCGCCGCTGGCGAGCGGGCGCACGGCGTCGTAGGCGGCCACGAAGGCGGCGGCGCGCTCTTCGACCAGGCGGCCCGATTCGAGGTCGATGCACCAGTCGTTCAGGCACACGGCGATGTCGAACAGGAAGGCGTCGTCGCCGGCGAAGTAAAAGTCGAACAGGCCGGTCAGCACGTCGTGGCCATCGGCAGCGTGCTCGAACATCACGTTGTCGCGGAACAGGTCGGCGTGGATCGCCCCGTGGGGCAGGGCACCGTACGCAGCCGAGCCGGTCACCTGCAGCGCGAACGCGAGTTCGGTTTCGATCAGTGCTTGCTGATCGGGCGCGAGGAAGGGCAGCACCACTGGCACGGTCTCGGCCCACCAGGCCGCGCCGCGCAGGTTCGGCTGGTGCATCGCGAAATCGGCGCCGGCCAGGTGCATGCGCGCCAGCACGTTGCCCACGCTTGCGCAGTGCGACGCGGCCGGCGCGAGCCGGTGGCCGCCGGCCAGGCGGTCGACCACGGCCGCGGGTTTGCCGAGCAGGGTGTGAAGGATGGTGCCGCTGGCGTCGGCCTTCGGGTCGGGCACCGGAATGCCGCGCCCGGCCAGGTGTTTCATCAGCTGCAGGTAGTAGGGCAGCTGCTCGAACGTGAGCCGCTCGAACAGCGTCAGCACGTAGCGCCCGGCGCTCGTGTCGACGAAGTAGTTGGTGTTCTCGATGCCGCTCTGGATGCCGTTCAACGCGCTGAGCTCGCCGATGTGCAGACGGCCGACGAGCGTGGCCGCCTCGGCGAACGAGACCTCGGTGTAGACCGCCACGACCGTCAGAACTGCAGCACGTTCCAGACGCGCTTGCCGGCCGAGCTGCGGGCGCCGCCGGTGCCGTCGAACGCGTCGCGGGCGCCGTCGCCGGTCATGATCTCGTAGCTCTTGCGGATGCCGATCTTCGGCGTGACGACGATGCGCTGCGCTTCGCCGCGCACGCGCAACTCCTCGATGCGGGCGCCTTCGTCTTCGATGACCGTGCGCTTCACGTCGGGCTCGCCGCTGCGCGCGTTTTCGGTCAGGGCCGCTGCGGTGGGGCCCTTGGCGGCCGGAGCTGGCTGGGCCTGGCAGGTTGCGCAGAAAAGCAGCGCTGCCAGCAAGGGTGTCGAGTTCATACGCCCATTCTAGGTCGCCGCCGGTGGAGGCTCCGCCAGAGCCATCACAATGGCCCCATGAGCGACAAAACCTTGCTGCTGGTCGACGGTTCCAGCTACCTTTACCGTGCCTTTCACGCGCTGCCCGACCTGCGCGGCCCGGGCAACGTGCCGACCGGTGCGCTGCGTGGCGTCGTCTCGATGTTGAAGCTGTTGCGCGAGCAGCACCCGGCCGCGCTCGGCGCTTGCGTGTTCGACGCCAAGGGGCCGACCTTCCGCGACGAGTGGTACAGCGAATACAAGGCCAACCGGGCCTCGATGCCGGTCGACCTGGCCTTGCAGATCGAGCCGATCCACGAGGCGGTGAAGCTGATGGGCTGGCCGGTGCTCACCGTGCCCGGTATCGAGGCCGACGACACGATTGGCACCCTCTGCAAGGTGGCGACGAAGGCCGGCTTCAAGGTCATCGTCTCGACCGGCGACAAGGACATGGCGCAGCTCGTCGATGCCGACGTGACGCTCGTCAACACGATGAGCAACGAGCGGCTCGACCCACCCGGCGTGCTGGCCAAGTTCGGCGTGGCGCCGGAGCGCATCGTCGACTACCTGACGCTGGTCGGCGACACGGTCGACAACGTGCCTGGCGTGGAGAAGGTCGGCCCGAAGACGGCCGCGAAGTGGATCGCCGAGTACGGCTCGCTCGACGGCGTGATCGCCGCCGCCCCGTCGATGAAGGGCGCCGCCGGCGAAAACCTGCGCAAGGCGCTCGACTGGCTGCCGCAGGGGCGGCGGCTCGTCACCGTGGCGACCGACTGTGATCTGGCGGGCCACGTGCCCGGCTGGCCCGCGTTCGAGTCGTTGACGTTCGCGCCGGTCGACGCCCCGCGCCTGATCGCGTTCTACGAACGTTACGACTTCAAGTCCTTCAAGCGCGAGCTCGAGAATGCTTCCGGCCTGGGGGCCGCCGCGGTGGCGCCCGAGGCCGCACCGGTGGCGGCGAGCAGTGTCGAGAAGCACTACGAAACAGTGCTGAGCTTCGACGTGCTGAACGCGTGGATCGCGAAAGTCAAGGCCGCCAAACTGACCGCGATCGACACCGAGACCGATTCGCTCGACGGTATGCGCGCGCAGATCGTCGGCATCTCGCTCTCGACCGCCCCGGGCGAGGCCGCCTACATCCCGCTGCGCCACACCTACCCCGGCGCGCCCGACCAGTTGCCGGCCGACGAGGTGCTCGCCCTGCTCAAGCCCTGGCTGGAAGATGCGAACGCGCTCAAGCTCGGCCAGAACATCAAGTACGACACGCACGTGTTCGCCAACGCCGGCATCGCCGTTCAGGGTTATGCGCACGACACCATGCTCGAAAGTTACGTGCTCGAAGCCCACAAGCCGCACAGCCTGGAAAGCCTGGCCTTGCGCCACCTCGGCCGCAGCGGGCTCAGTTACGAAGACCTGTGCGGCAAGGGCGTGCACCAGATCTCTTTTGCGCAGGTCGAGATCGAGCGGGCGTCGGAGTATTCCTGCGAAGACAGCGAGATGACGCTGCATGTGCACGACACGCTGTGGCCGCAAGTGCAGGCGAGCGCGGGCCTGCTGGACGTGTACCAGCGCATCGAGATGCCGGCCGCCGCGATCCTGGGCCGCATCGAACGCACCGGCGTGTTGATCGACAGCGCGAAGCTCGCTGCGCAAAGCCAGCAGTTGGCCGAGCGCATGGTCGCGCTCGAGCAGCAGGCCTACGAGATCGCCGGCCAGCCTTTCAACCTGGGCAGCCCGAAGCAGATCGGCGAGATCCTGTTCGGCAAACTCGGCCTGCCGGTGAAGAAGAAGACCGCCAGCGGCGCGCCGAGCACCGACGAAGAAGTGCTGGCCGAACTGGCCGCCGACTACCCGCTGCCGGCCAAGCTGCTCGAACACCGTGGCCTCTCGAAGCTGAAGGGCACCTACACCGACAAGCTGCCGCTGATGGTGAACCCGCAGACCGGCCGTGTGCACACCAACTACGCGCAGGCGGTGGCGGTGACGGGGCGTTTGTCGAGCAACGACCCGAACCTGCAGAACATCCCGATCCGCACACCCGAAGGCCGGCGCGTGCGCGAGGCCTTCATCGCACCAAAGGGGCACTCGATCCTGAGCGCCGACTACTCGCAGATCGAGTTGCGCATCATGGCGCACATCAGCGGCGACCCGAACCTGCTGAAGGCGTTCGCCGAAGGCATGGACGTCCACCGCGCGACCGCGAGCGAAGTGTTCGGCACGGCGCCCGGCGACGTCACGAGCGAGCAGCGGCGTTACGCAAAGACCATCAACTTCGGCCTGATCTACGGCATGGGCGCGTTCGGCCTGGCGCAGAGCCTGGGCATCGAACGCAGTGCGGCGGCCACCTACATCGAGCGTTATTTCGAGCGTTTTGCGGGCGTGAAGCGCTACATGGACGAGACCAAGGTGTCAGCACGTGAAAAAGGTTATGTCGAAACCCTGTTCGGGCGGCGTGTGTATCTGCCCGAGATCAACGGCGGCAACGGCCCGCGCAAGAGCGGCGCCGAGCGCCAGGCCATCAACGCGCCGATGCAGGGCACGGCCGCCGACCTGATCAAGCTGGCGATGATCGCGGTGCAGAAGCTGCTCGACGAAGAACAACGCGCCACGCGCATGATCATGCAGGTGCACGACGAACTCGTGTTCGAGGTGCCCGAGGTCGAGCTGGCTTGGGCGCGTGAAGCGGTGCCGCGGGTCATGGCTTCGGTGGCAAAGATGAAAGTACCGCTGCTCGCGGAAGTGGGCGTGGGCGCCAACTGGGATGAGGCGCACTGATCGGAGTGAAGCTCAGCCGTCGGTCGAGATCGCCTCGACACAGTGGTAGGGCACCCTCAACTGCCCATCCCCCCCTGGCACGGCCTCGATGTGGATGATCGGCGCGGCCGACTGCACCGAGCCGAAGATCGTTGCAAACGCCACGTCGGCGGCGTCGCGGCCGGTGCCGAAGCGCACGAAGCCCATCGGGATCGCGGTGCCCGACGGGTCGAACATGTACCAGCGGTCGCCGAGGTAGACCTCTACGTACGCGTGGAAGTCGGTCGGGCCGAGCGCGGGGTCGGCGCCGTAGTCGATGCCGGTCGCAAAACGTGCCGGGATGTTGATGGCGCGGCACAGCGCGATCATCAGGTGTGCGAAGTCACGGCACACGCCGGTCTGCTCCAGCAGCGTGTCGAGCGCCGAGGTCTGCGAGTTCGAGGTGTTCGACGAGAACAGCGTGCGCTCGAGCACCCAGTCGCGAATGCCCTGCACGCGGCTGTAACCCTGCCAGCGCTGCCCGAACTCGCGCGTGGCGAACTTGTGCAGCCGGTCCGACTGGCAGTAGCGGCTCGGGTAGATGTAGCCCAGCACGTGCGCCGGCACACGCGCCACCGGCACTTCGGGCACGTCGGCCGGCAGCGCGAAGTGGTGCTCGATGTCAACCGTGGTCTCGTATCGCACGCTCAGCGGCCCGGCCATCGCCGTCAGGCGCAGGTAGCGGTTTCCGGTGGCCGGGTCGGTCTCGACCATCGAGGGAATGTTCTGGTTGATCGTGAGCGCGTCGTGCAATACCCGCTGGCGCGCGGTGTGGGCGGCGTGGATGTTGAAGACGAAGTCGCAACCCGGGCCGTAGACCTCGTAGTCGAGCTGGAGTGAAAGCTGGAGTCTGACCATGGCGAGCCACCTTTGGAGCAGGCCGCGCGGCGGCAGCCCGAGTCGCTTGCCGACCAGCATTCAACGGGAACTCCGTGCGTGAAGCACGGTACCACCTGCGCGAGCCGGGTGCTGTCAGACAACAAGCAGGATCCGAGCCCATCGACACCGACACCGGCCTTTTCGGAGTGCGCGGCAGATTGCCCGGCCGACGCGTTTGTCGCCCGCGAGCGTCGCCTGCTGACCACAAAACCGCGGCGCGCCTGCCCGAGACTGCGGCTCCCGAAGTTCAAGGAGAGACAAGAATGAAACCTACCTTTGTCGCCAGCGCCGCCGTGTTCGTGTTGTCCGGTTGCGCCAGCATCTTCAACGGCTCGACCCAGGCCGTGACGATCCGCAGCACGCCCGAAGGCGCCTTCGTTGCCGTGACGAACCGCGCCGGCGAGAAAATCCACACCGGCACCGCGCCGGTGACCCTCACGCTCAAGCGGGGCGCGGGTTACTTCCGGTCCGAAACCTACACCGTGCTGCTGACGAAGGAAGGCTTCGCCGACAAGGAGCTGACGATCGTGGGCACGGTCAGCGGCTGGTACATCGGCAACATCCTGATCGGCGGGCTGATCGGCATGCTGGCGGTCGACCCGGCGACGGGTGGCATGTACACCTTTCCCGATTCGGTGAACGGCACGCTCGAACCGCAGGCGGCCAAGACATCGTCGGCCGGCCAGACGCTGACCATCGTCTCGACCGACAGCCTCACGCCCGAGCAGATGAAGGGTGCGCGCCTGCTGGTGGCCGGCCGGTGAACGAAGCGGCCGCGTCACGCGGCCGACACGGCGCGGCCACGCTGCCGTCATGCGCGTCACGCAGCATCCCGGGCCATGGACCGCGATGCCGCTTTCGTGAATGCATGGGCTCGATCTGCCAACGCGCAGGATCGTGGTGACGACGACACCGACGTGCCCGCGCGGCGCTTTCGCACCCTCTGGATCTCCGACCTGCACCTGGGCACGCCGGGCTGCCAGGCCGAAGCGCTGCTCGGGTTCCTGAAACACACCGAGTGCGAAACGCTGTATCTGGTCGGCGACATCGTCGACGGCTGGCAGCTGCGGCGCCAGTGGTACTGGCCGCAGGCCCACAACGACGTGGTGCAGAAGCTGCTGCGCAAGGCGCGCAAAGGCACGCGCGTGATCTTCATTCCCGGCAACCACGACGAGTTCGCGCGCCGCTACGTCGGCCACGACTTCGGCGGTATCGAGGTCGCCGAGGACTGGGTGCATGAAACCGCCGACGGCCGCAAGCTCTGGGTCACGCACGGTGACCTGTTCGACGGCGTGATCCAGTGTGCGAAGTGGCTCGCGCATGTGGGCGACTCCTTGTACGAGTTCACGCTGCGCCTGAACCGGCACCTGAACTCGTTGCGAGCGCGTTTGGGGCTGCCGTACTGGTCACTCTCGAAGTACCTGAAACTCAAGGTCAAGCGCGCGGTGAGTTACGTGGGTGACTTCGAAACCGCGCTGGCGCGCGAGGCCCGCAAGCGCGGCGTGCACGGTGTCGTCTGCGGCCACATCCACCACGCCGAGCTGCGCATGATCGACGGCATTCTCTACGCCAACGACGGCGACTGGGTCGAGAGCCTCACGGCACTGGCCGAACACGCCGACGGCCGGCTCGAGATCATCGACGGCAGCATTCATGCCCGGGTCATGCGCCCCAGGGCTAGCGCGACGGTGTGGCAGGCTGGGGCCGCCGCCGCGTGAAGATCGCGATCGTCACCGACGCGTGGTTGCCGCAGGTCAACGGCGTCGTCACCACGCTGGTCGAGCTGCGCCAGGGTTTGATCGCGCGCGGCCACGAGGTGGTGATGGTCGAGCCTTCGGGCTTCCGCCGCTTTCCGTGCCCGGGTTACCGCGAGATCGAACTCGCGTGGCGGCCGGGGCGGCGCGTGGCGGCGCTGTTGCAGGTGGCCGATGCCGACGCGATCCACATCGCGACCGAAGGGCCGCTCGGTGGTGCGGCACGGGCGTATTGCAAGCGCCAGGGTCTGGCGTTCACGACCGCGTTCCACACGCGCTTTCCCGAGATCCTGGCCAAGGCGCTTCACGTGCCGGAGCGCTGGGGCTACGTCTGGTTCCGGCGTTTTCATGCGGGTTCGTCGGGCGTGATGGTGCCGACCGCCGGCATGCTGGAAATCCTGCGCGGCTACGGGTTCCGGAACCTGCGTCAATGGTCCCACGGTGTCGACCTCGATCTGTTCGAGCCGATGCCCGGCGCCGAGCTCGACCTGCCACGGCCGGTGTTCCTGTACGTCGGCCGCGTCTCCTACGAAAAGAACCTCGACGCCTTCCTGAAGCTCGACCTGCCAGGCTCCAAGCTCGTCTACGGCGTCGGCCCGCTGCTCGAACGGCTGCAGCGTGAGTACCCCCAGGTGCACTGGCGCGGTGTCGTGCCGCGCAGCGAGTTGGTGCGCGTCTACAGCGGCGCCGACGTGTTCGTGTTTCCGAGCCGCAGCGAAACCTTCGGCCTGGTGATGCTCGAAGCGATGGCCTGCGGCACGCCGGTCGCGGCCTACCCGGTGGCCGGCCCGCTCGACGTGGTGGGCGACTCGGCCGGTGGCGTGCTGGACGCCGATCTGCGCAGCGCCGCGCTGCGTGCGCTGGCACTGCCGCGCGAGGGTGCCCGTGCCCGGGCGCTCGAATTCGACTGGAGCGGCGTGTGCCGCCAGTTCGTTCATTTCCTCGTGCCGGCCCGGGGCAAGGCTTTGAGACTTGTCACGAACCTGTCGCAAAAGCTTCATAAACTCGAACGATGAACGATGCCGCTGTTTCCACCGCGCTGAAGATGCCGGCGCTCCTGAACCGCGAGCGCGCGATCCTCGAGTTCAACCGCCGTGTGCTGGCGCAGGCGCGGCGTGCCGATGTGCCCTTGCTCGAGCGGCTGCGTTACGTCTGCATCGTCTCGTCGAACATGGACGAGTTCTTCGAAGTGCGCTTCGCCGACTACCTGGAAGCGGCGCGCCGCCCCGGCGCCGGTGTGTCGAGCCGCGACCTCGCTTCGGTGGCCGCCGACGCGCATGCGCTGATCGACGACCAGTACGCCGTCTTCAATGACGACGTGGCCCCCAAGCTGAAAGCCGAAGGCATCGTCATCCTGAACCACGCCGACCGCGACGACGCGCAGCGCCGCTGGGTCGCTAACTTCTTCGAGCGCGAAGTGCGGCCGCTGCTGGTGCCGGTCGGGCTCGACCCGTCGCACCCGTTTCCGCAGGTGGCCAACAAGTCGCTGAACTTCATCGCGCGCCTGAGTGGCAAGGACGCCTTCGGCCGGGTCAACAGCATCGCGATCGTGAAGGTGCCGCGGGTGCTGCCGCGGGTGATCAAGCTGCCCGAGCGGCTGAGCGCCGGTGGCCAGGCCTTCGTGCTGCTGACGAGCGTGATCCGCGCCCACCTGGGCGAGCTGTTCCCGGGGCGCGAGGTCGAGGCGTTTTCGCAGTTCCGCATCACGCGCGATTCCGACCTCGATGTCGATGAAGACGATGTCGTCAACCTGCGCCAGGCGCTGCGCTCGGGGTTGACCACCCGCCACTTCGGCCGCGCGATCCGGCTCGAGGTGGTCAACACCTGCCCGCCCGAGCTCGCCGAGTTCCTGCTCACGCAGTTCGGCTTGCCGCAGGCGGCGCTGTACCGTGTGAACGGCCCGGTGAACCTGGTGCGCCTGAACCAGTTGATCGACCAGACCGAGGCGCCGGCCTTGCGCTTTCCGCCGTTCGAGCCGGCGTGGCCGCAAGCCACGCTGCCACGCCAGCAGTCGATGTTCGAGCGGCTGCGCGAAGGCGACGTGCTCTTGCACCAGCCGTTCGAATCGTTCGAGCCGGTCGTGCAGTTCCTGCGCGAAGCGGTCTACGACCCCGACGTGCTGGCGATCAAGCAGACCATCTACCGCACCGGCAGCGAGTCGCCGCTGATGGACCTGCTGATCGAAGGCGCGCGCCGCGGCAAGGAAGTGATGGTCGTGGTGGAGTTGAAGGCGCGCTTCGACGAAGAGGCCAACATCAACTGGGCCGAGCGGCTCGAAGCGGTGGGTGTGCAGGTGCTGTACGGCATCGTCGGCCTGAAGACCCACGCCAAGCTGCTGCTGGTCACGCGCCGCGAGGGCGGCAAGATGAAGCGCTACGCCCACATGTCGACCGGCAACTACAACCCGAAGACAGCGCGGCTCTACACCGACCTGGGCTATTTCACGGCCGAGAGCGACCTCACCTCCGACGCCGACGCGGTGTTCCAGCAGCTCGCGAGCCTGGGCCGCACCAAGCCGCTGCGCGCCTTGCTGCAGGCGCCGTTCACCTTGCACAAGCAGATGCTCGCGCACATCGCGAAGGTGAAGGCCTCGGCCGAGGCCGGCCTGCCGGCGCGCATCGTCGTCAAGGTCAACGCATTGACCGATGTGCCGCTGATGCAGGCGCTGGTGCAGGCGGCGCAGGCCGGTGCCGATGTCGACCTGATCGTGCGTGGCGCCTGCATGCTGCCGCCGGGCATTCCGGGCGTGACCGACCGCATCCGCGTGCGTTCGGTCGTCGGGCGATTCCTCGAACACTCGCGGGTCGCGTACTTCCGCTTCGGCAACACCGATGCCGACGAAGCGCTGTTCCTGTCGAGCGCCGACTGGATGAGCCGCAACATGTTCGGCCGCATCGAAGTGGCCTGGCCGGTGCGCGATGCTAAGCTGCGCCAGCGGGTGATCGACGAATGCCTCGTGCCCTACCTGCACGACCGGCAGGACGCGTGGAGGCTGCTGCCCGACGGCCAGTACGAACGCATCGGCAGCACCGGCCCGAGCGCGCAGCAGGCGCTGGCCGGGCGTTACGCCGCGCCTGCGTGATGGACCTGATCCTCTGGCGCCACGCCGAAGCCTCCGATCCTGCCGAAGGCCGCGAAGACATCGAGCGTGCGCTCACCGCGAAAGGCGAGCGCCAGGCCCACCGTATGGCCGACTGGCTGAACCAGCGCATCGCGCACTCGACGCGCATCCTCGTGAGCCCGGCCGTGCGCTGCCAGCAGACGGCCAAGGCGCTCGGCAAGAAGTTCAAGACCCTGCCCGAACTCGCGCCCGACGGCAATGGCGAGGCGCTGCTGAAAGCCGCGCGCTGGCCCGACGCGAGCGAGCCGGTGTTGATCGTCGGCCACCAGCCGGTGCTCGGCCTGGTGGCGTCCTACCTGCTGACCGACAACCCGCAGCCGTGGACGATCAAGAAGGGCGCGGTGTGGTGGATCCGCGGCCGCAACCGCGAAGACACCGAGCAGGTGATCCTGCAGGCGGTGCAGGCGCCCGACCTGCTGTAGTCAGCGGGTGGCTCAACGCCGCAGTTCGAGCTTCAGCGGCCCGTTGCGCTCCCAGAGCGCCAGTTCTTCGTTCAGCAGGTGGCGGGTGCGCGGATTCGCTTCGCTCCAGCCCGGCGCGAACTCGATCTGCGCGCTCGCGCCGTTGCGGCGCAGGCTCATCGCATCAGCCACCACTTCGCCACGTGCGTGGCACTTGATCACCCCCAGGCGCAGGCACAGCACCTGCCAGGCGAAGTCTTCGCGCGTCAGGCTCTCTTCGATCTTGCGCAGCCCGCCGCGCTGCCCCAGTACCAGCTCGCCGACGCGGCGCAGCTGGCTTTGCGAGAAGCCGGCTGCGTCCACATGCGAGAGCACGTAGGCGCTGTGGCGGTGGTGGTCGTGGTGCGAGACCATCATGCCGATCTCGTGCAGCGCGCAGGCCCACAGCAGCTCGCGCCGCGCCTCGACCGTGGCGCGAGGCTGCACACTCTCGTACAGCGTCTGCGCGACGCGCGTGACCCGTTCGGCCTGGTGCGTGTCGACCATGAAACGGCGCTGCAGCTCGCGGACCGACGCATCGCGGATGTCGTGCCCGTCCTGTGGCAGTTCGGTGGCGTGCAGGCGTTCGTCCAGATCGAAGATCACACCCTGGCGCAGCGCGCCGCGGGCCGGCATCAGGGCCTGGATGCCGAAGTGCGTGCACAGCGTGTAGAGGATCGACAAACCCCCGGCGATCACCGCGCGCCGGTCCTCCTTCAGCCCGGGCAGCGTCAGCTTCTCGACCTTGCCGGCGCGCAGGCACTGCTCCATCAGCCAGCGCAGCGCGTCGGGCGTGATGCGGCCGTCGGTCACGCCGCTGGCGCCGAGCAGTTGCGAGACGGCGCCGACCGTGCCCGAAGAACCCAGCGCTTCCTGCCAGTGCACGGCGGCGAACGGTTCCAGCGCCTCTTCGAGTTCGGCGCCGGCCGCCACCTGCGCCTGGCGAAACGCTTCTTCGGTGAAGCGGCCTTCGCCGAAGTACTTCATCGACAGGCTCACGCTGCCGACCTGGAACGATTCGGCGCGGATCGGCTTGCGGCCCTGGCCGAGGATCATTTCGGTCGAACGCCCGCCGATGTCGACGACCAGGCGCGGCACCGACGATGGTTGCAGGCGTGCGACGCCGGCGTAGATCAGGCGCGCTTCCTCGCGGCCCGAGATCACCTCGATCGGGAAACCGAGTTCGGCCTGCGCGCGCGCCAGGAACTGGTCGCGGTTGCGGGCTTCGCGCAGCGTCTGCGTGGCCACGGCGCGCACCTGTGGCGCGACGAAACCCTTCAGCCGCTGCGCGAAGCGCGCCAGGCAGGCCAGGCCACGCAAGGTGGCTTCTTCGGTGAGCAGGCCGTTCAGGTCGAGCCCGGCGCCCAGGCGCACGGTTTCCTTCAGGTAGTCGATACGGCGGTAGCGGCCGTCGATCAGCTGGCCGATCTCGAGCCGGAAGCTGTTCGAGCCCATGTCGATGGCGGCCAGCTGGCCGGGCCAGCGCGAGGCCGGTTCAGGGCTTGAAGACGGGGTGCGGTCCATGCGGCATTGTCAGTGCAAACCGCGGGGCAGCCGGCCGCACGCCGGGCTGCGCGCGGCCTCCTAGAATGCCGCTTCCGCCGCCTGCACTTTTCCGGAACATTCCATGCCGTCAGTACAAGACGCGAGCCCAACACAGCCGAACGGCGTCGCGTGACGCTGCTCTACATCGTCATCGCAACCGGCGTCGGCGGCCTGCTGTCGGTCCTGATCGCCGCGAGCCTCACGGCGACCGTGCTGTCGCGCGTGGTGCAGCACCTGGTGAGCCTGTCGGCCGGCGTGCTGCTCGGCACCGCACTGCTCGACGTGTTGCCCGAAGCCTTCGAGAGCAAGGCCAGCCCGCAGGCGCTGTTCGGCACGCTGCTGGGCGGCCTGCTGTTCTTCTTCCTGCTGGAAAAGGCCGAGCTGTACCGCCACAGCCACCACCACGAAGGCGACGAGCACCACCACCACCACGGCTTCGACCACGAGCAGGCCGGGCGCGGTGGCTGGAGCGTGATCATGGGCGACAGCATCCACAACTTCTGCGACGGCATCATCATCGCCGCCGCGTTCCTGGCCGACACGCGGCTCGGCGTGGTGACCTCGCTGGCGATCATCGCGCACGAGATTCCGCAGGAGGTGGGCGACTACATCGTGCTGCTGAACGCCGGCTTTTCACGCGGCCGGGCGCTGTTCTACAACGCCCTCTCGGGCATGGCCGCGGTGCTGGGCGGCGTGATCGGCTACTTCGTCGTCGGGCCGTGGGAAGCCTTGTTCCCCTACTTGCTGGTGGTGGCCTCGAGCAGCTTCATCTACGTGGCGGTCGCCGACCTGATCCCGCAGTTGCAGCACCGCCTCACGCTGCGTGAGACGGCGGCGCAACTGGCTTGGCTGGCAGCGGGCTTGCTGATCGTTCTGGTGCTGGTGCAGCAACTGCACGGGCACTGAACGAGCTCGGTCTAGCGCACGATCAGGACCGGCACCTTCGAGTGCGTCAGCACCTTCTGCGTTTCGCTGCCGAGCAGCAAGGCCGACACGCCGCGCCGGCCGTGCGAGGCCATCACGAGCAGGTCGCATTCCTGGCGCTTGGCATGGTCGATGATCGCTTCCCAGGGGTGCAGGGCCTCGACCGTGTGGCCGTGGCACACCAGCCCGGCGGCTTGGCTCAGCTCGATCACATGCTGCACCCGCTTCGAGGCGATGCGCTCCTGCGCGTCGAAGAATTCCTGCGGCGGCGTGGGCTGCATTTCGGAAATGGCGCTGTAAGGGAACGGCTCCTTCACGCTGATCGTGTAGAGCTGCGCACCCACCGACTTGGCGAGTGCGATGCTGGTCTCGACAGCCTTGGCGGTGATGTCGGAGCCGTCGGTCGGAACGAGGATGCGCTTGAACATGGTCATCTCCTAACGTTGCGGAAACCATGAGACATCATGCGCCGCCGGGCGTTCCTGCGCGAGTGGTTTCGCAGGTCCTGCCTTGACGTAGGACAAGGACGCCGTTTGCCGATCAGCCGCGCGCCACCGGCCGTGCCGGGTCGGCTGACCATTCGCTCCACGAGCCGGCGTACAGTGCCGATCCGGCCAGCCCGGCGTGTTCCATCGCCAGCAGGTTGTGGCAGGCGGTCACGCCCGAGCCGCACTGGTGCACGACTTCTGCGGCGCCCGCGGCACCGAGCAGCGGGGCGAATTCGGCGCGCAACTGCTCGGCCGGCTTGAAGCGGCCGCTGGCGGCGTCGAGGTTGTCCTTGAAGAAGCGGTTCAAGGCGCCGGGGATGTGGCCGGCGGTGGTGTCGAGCGGCTCCACGTCGCCGCGAAAACGCTCGGCGGCACGCGCGTCGATCAGGCGCGCGCGGCCCAGGCGACCGGCGAGCGGGTCGGCCTCGATCGTCGCCGCGAGCGCAGGGCGTTCGGGATAGGGCGGGGCGGCGGCCGGGGTGGCGGTGTCGGTGGTGAGCGGGCCGCCGGCCGCGACCCAGGCGGCCACGCCGCCGTCGAGCACGGCCGCGGCCGAATGGCCCATCCAGCGCAGCATCCACCACAGCCGCGCAGCGTACATGCCGCCCTGGCGGTCGAAGGCGATGACCTGCGTCTGCGGCGTGATGCCGCAGCGCCCGAGCGTGGCGGCAAAGGCGGCGCGCGTGGGCAGCGGGTGGCGGCCATTCGTGCCGGTCTTGGCGCCGCTCAGGTCGCGGTCGAGGTGCAGGTACAGCGAGCCCGGCACATGGCCTTCGCGCCAGGCGCGCTCGCCGGCCGGCACGTCGGCCAGGTCGAAGCCGGTGTCGATCAGGGCAACGGGCCGGCCCGAGCCGAGCAGAGTGCGCAAAGCGTCGGCGGAAACGAGGGTGGTGAGGTCGGTGGTCATCATGATTCCAGCGGTGCGTTCTTGGTGTCGGCGGGGGTGGTGTGGCTGCGCAGCAGTGTGGCCGACAGGCCGGCGACCACGATGAACAGCATGCCCAGCAGCGCCATCCAGGTCACGCGGTCGTCGAACAGCAAGACGCCGTAGGTGAACGAGAACGCGATGCCCAGGTACTGCAGGCTCGCGTTCACCAGCGTGCGGCCGGTGCTGTAGGCACGTGTCATCAGGAACTGCGCCACGGTCGCGAGCAGGCCCACGGCGAACAGCAGCCCCGCACCCTTCCAGGTGTGGGCGTGCAGGCCACCGCCCCACAGCAGCGTGAGCGTGCCCGCGGCCACGCCGCCGAGCGAGAAGTAGAAGACGATGCGGTACTCCGGCTCGCCGGCGCGGCCGAGCGCCGTGACCTGCAGGTAGGCAGTGGCCGCGATCACGCCCGAGAGCAGGCCCATCAGGCCGTACCAGAGCTGCTGCTCGTCGATGGTGGGGCGCAGGATAAGCGCCACGCCGGCGAAGCCGAGCAGCACGGTCGCGATCAGCCGGCCGTCGACGCGCGCGCTGCCCAGCATGACCGCCCCACCGACGAGGAACAGCGCCATCCACACCGACGACATGTAGTTCAGCGTCATCGCGGTGGCCAGTGGCAGGTTGCCGATCGCATAGAACCACAGGCACAGCGCGATCACCCCCGACAGGCTGCGCCAGAAGTGCATCGAGGCCACGCCGGTGCGCAACGTGCCGCGCTGCCAGCGTGCCAGCAGCAGCATCAGCACCGCGCCGGTCAGGCCGCGGTAGAAGACGATCTCGCCCGGCGGGTAGTCGGCCGCCGCGAGCTTGACGCACACGCCCATGGTGGCGAAGAGAAAGGACGAAAGAACGATGAGCCAGGGAGATGCCATGCATGGATTCTGCCCGGCGTTGTCAGTCGCCTTCGATGCGCACCCATTTCATCCGGCCCGATGCGCCGCTCTTGATCGACACGGCAGACTTGCGGCACCGGAAGTGCGCGGCCACGAGAGCGATCAGCTCGGCGTTGGCCTTGCCGTCGACCGGAGGTGACTTCAGCTGCGCGAGCCAGGTGCCGTCGTCGCCCGCTTCGAAAGACGCGCTGCGGGCGTTGGGCTTGACCTTCACCTGGATCACGAGCGGCGGCATGCGTGCGGGGGCGTCGGTCAGGCCGCTGGCGAAGCGCGCGAGCGCAGGTACACCCCGCATAGCAGCACCCACGACAGAACGGCGACCTCGATCACACGCTGGCTGATGCCGGCGAACGGCGACTTCGGCGAGAGTGTCAGCAAGCCGACGAGCACCAGCGCCGCCGCAACGAAGCCCAGGGCGGCCAGGTACGTCGCACCCGGCCAGCGGCGCGCCTGCCAGCCCAGCGCGTACATGAACAGCGGTGCCAGCGCGTAGCCCGCGAGACCGACGGCGTTGTGGATCGCCTGCGAGACGCTCGGCTGCGCCGGCCGGCACCCGGCGTCGCACGGAAAGAACGCGGCGGCCACGTAGCCGAGCGCGTAGACCACGAGCCCGAGCAGCCCGGCGCTCGTCAGGCGCGAGCGCGGCAGGCCGTCGAACGCGGCGGCGGCGAACAGGATGACGAAGATGCCCGCCGGCAGGAAGCCGGCAAAGCGCACCCAGCGTTCGTGCGGTGCGCCGCGGGTACCCAGTTCGCTGATGAACTGAGACTCGTGGCTGTAACCCGGAAAGCCGGCCGCACCCAGCAGCGTGAGCAGCAGCACGGCCCCGGCGCCGAGCACGGCGAAGGGAAAGGCCCAGCGTGCGCCGATGCTCACGACCCGAAGCGCGCGGCAGAGCGTGCCCGGGCGCGCGCCGCTTCGATCTCGCGGTCGCGTGGTTCAGCGCTCGTGACCAGCGACTCGATCAGCGCGCGTGCCGATGCAGCCACCTGCTCCACCGCCCGGTCGAAGGCCTCTGCATTGGCCTTCGACGGCACGCTGAAGCCACTGAGCTTGCGCACGAACTGCAAGGACGCGTCGCGGATTTCAAGCTCGGTGGCGGGCGGCTCGAAGTTGAACAAGGTCTTGATGTTGCGGCACATGGGCGACTCCTGCTCGCGGGCCGGTCAAGGCTTCTTCTTCGCCGCGCCCTGCGTCTCGGCCCAGAGCGCCTGGCATTGCTGCTCGATCGGGCTCGACGCCGGCGGCGCAGCGCCCTGGGCGTCACGCTTCTGCACCGCCGCCTGCTCGGCGCGGTAAGCCGCCGTCTTGCGCGCGGCCGCGAGTTCGGCACGGGCTTTCGAATCGGCCTTCACTTTCCACAGGCTCAGATAGGCCTGGTCACGCTGGCCCTTCATGGCCGGGTTCTTCGCTTCGCACACGGTGTAACCGCGGTCGAAGCGGGCCAGCGCCTTCGGGTCGATCGACATGGCCTGCACGAGCGGTGCGGCCAGCAGGGTCAGAAGTAGCGGCCAGGCGTGGAGTTTCATCGTGCGGTCGGGGTCGAAGCGGGCCCTGATCTTACGGGCTGGGCCCGGCCGAGCGGCGCACCATCATGTACTTGACGATGCCGGGCGCAAACCCTTCCAGCGCCAGGGCCACCTCGTAGCCGAGCGAACGGTACAACGAGGGGGCCTGGAAGCTGAAGGTCTCCAGGTAGTAGGCGGTGCAGCCGCGCGCGGCGGCGTGAGCCTCGAAGGCCTTCACCAGGTCGGCGCCGAGGCCCTGGCGGCGCCGGGCCGGTTCGACCCAGAGCTGTTGCAATTCGCAGCAGGTTCCCCAGGTGCGGCCGATCGCACCGCCGACCACCGCGCCGTCGGGCAGGCGCGCAAAACACGCCAGCGGCCGCACGTCGTGGAGCGGTGCCGCCGCGGCGTTCGAGGTGTCGAGCCCGTCGTCGACGAGCGCGGCTTCGGCCTCGGGCAGCGCGTCGTGAACGGTGATCGTCGGCTTCATGGCGGCCCCTTCCTGCACTGCGACTGCTTCTCGAACCAGTAGGCGACGTTGCCCGCGATCACGATGGTGCCCGAGATCACGACCGACGCGGCCGAGACGATGCCGGCGCCCACAATCAATGCCACGCACCCCTGGTTGGCGCACTGCTGAATGGCCGCGACCTGCACCGTTTCGAGCACCATGTGGTTCGAGACGACCTGGCATTCCGGGTCGAAGACCTGCGTCGTGCGCGGCAGCACCATGCAGCCCTGCAGCAGCATGAGCAGGCCCAGGGCCAAGCCGCGCCAGGCCCGGTCGATCAGCGGTCGGCCGGCGGCTCGCACTTACGCGCGCACGCCGCCGGGGGTGGCGAAGTCCACTTCCTCCGCCCTGGCGGTACCGTTGGTTCGGCCCGGGTAGCTGAGCCAGGTCATCGCGATGTTGAGCTCCTGCACCACGCTGGCGGCTTCGATGCGCGCCCCGTCGCCCTGCACCATGCTGCCGGTGGTGTGGGCGTCTTGCACGAGCGTCAGGTCGTAGCCGCGCTCCAGCGCGCCGTAGGCCGTGGCGCGAATGCACCAGTTGCTCGCGGCGCCGGCCAGTGTGATGTGGGTGGCGCCGAGGGCGGCGAGCTCGGCTTCGAGCGTGGTCTGCTCGAACGACGAGTTGAAGCTTTTGTGGATCAGCGGCTCGCCCTTTGCAGGCACCAGTTCGGGCACCCATTGCCACTCGGCGCTGCCGCGTGCCAGCTCGTCGTCGGCGTGCTGCACCCAGAGCACCGGCGTGCCGCAGGCGCGGGCACGCTCGACGGTGCGCGCCACGTTGCCCACGACCCGATCGGCTTCCCAGGCGTCGCGCACCACGCCGACCTGCACGTCGACGACGATCAAGACGCCCTGCTTGCCTTCACGCACGGTGGCCATCGGTTCACCCTTCGAATGGACTGGCCCGAAAAGCGGGCCCGTCCAGAACTCTAGCCGGCCTCGGCCGCCCCGACCACGACATTCTTCGCCAGCGTCTTGAAGCGTTCGCCGTCGGCCTGCACGACCGTGATCGTGACGTGACCGGTCTTGCTGGTCTTCACGTCACGCACCGTGCCGCGCTTGCCAGCGTGTGTGCCGCCGACAACATGGCAGAACTCGCCGTCGCGCGGTGTGGCGGCGGGTGGGTTGTCTGTGGTCTTCATGATGGGTGCAGCTTGTTCCGGACGGGTTCAACGACGTTTCAGATCATCGCGAGCCACGGCACCGACGTTCTGGCTGATGCGGTGGCCTCGGCTTCCGACGTGAAGGCGAGCTGAGCGTAGCGGTTGAGGCATTGCCACAGCCCGCCGTCTTCGGGGTCGCGGCGGAACTCCTCGAAACCGAAAGTCCCGTTCGCGCGAACGAAGATGTCGACACATTGATGTCCCCACGGATTCTCCAGCGATGCGAGCACTCTGTTGCCGGGCATCGGCTCAGGCCTCGGGCACGTGGCAGGCCACGCAGAGCTTGTTGCCCTCGGTGTCCCGGAAGTAGGCGCCGTAGTAGTGCTCGTGGTACTCGGGCCTGAGACCCGGCGCACCTTCCGAACTGCCGCCGCGAGCCAGCCCGGTTTCATAGGCACGGTCGACCAGCGCGCGGCTGCCGGCCAGGAACGCGACCATCTGGCCATTGCCTGGCCCGTGCGCTGCGCCGTCGTGGGGCTTGCCGATCACGAACAAGGGGCGCGGGCCACCGGGGCTTTGCCAGCCGGCCCAGGGGCGGCTGCGGTCGCAGAACCTCGGGGCGTTCCCGAGGCTGGCCATGAGCGCGCTGTAGAACGTGAACGCGCGCTCGAAGTCACTGACGCCAACGAAGATGTGTGAGAACAATGGAATCTCCCGAAACGTGGTGGCCTTGCCTGACGCGTCGGATGGGTGTCGACGAGCCACAGGCATTCTTTTCGACCCCGGGGTCACCTGACATACAAACGCTCGCTCGGCGTCAGGTCATGGCCTTGCAGCGCTTGACCCTGCGCCTCCCGAAACCCGAGCCGCTCCAGCAGCCGGATCGACCGCAGGTTCCCGGCCTCCACGCTGGCCAGAAAACGGTGCACGCCGTGCTCGATGCTCAGGTGTTCGAGCATGGCCCGACCCGCCTGCGTGGCATGGCCCCGGCCCCAGTGCCGCGCCGAAAAAACGTAGCCGACCCAGGCCGTGTGGTTCATCAGGAGCGTCGCTTGCACGTAGCCGAGCGGCGGCTCACCGGCCCGGCGCACCACCCAGTTGAGCCAGACCTGGCTGCCGTCCGGCGACAAGCGCTTTTCGACGCCCGCGTACACCTCTCGCAGATGCTCGACCGACGGTGGCGCCGGGTGGTCGAGGTAACGGTAGAGCGCCGGATCGCCAAGCACTTCGAACATGGCTTCGGCATGGCCCGCGACCAGTGGCTCGAGCACCAGGTCACCGGCCGTCAGGGCCTGCATGGGCTCGACGGAAAGAGGCGTCAGGCCGGGTTCCATTCGGCGAAGGTCACGAGGTTGCCGTCCGGGTCGAGCACGCCGAACTCGCGGGTGCCCCATGGTCTGGTCTCCAGAGGCGCATTCGGGTGGACGATGCCGAAGGCCGAGCACTGCGCGAACAGCGCGTCTATGCCTTCGACCCGCACCCGGCAACTGGTGTTCTCGGCGATGTGACGCTCGGTGCAGGCCCAGAAGTGCAGTTGCACGGCACCGCGCGTCACGATGCCGTAGGTCCCCTGCTGCACGTGGACCTTGGCGAAGCCCAGCCGCGCGCAGTAGAACTCGACCGAGCGTTCGATGTCGAGCGAGGCCAGCACGGGTGTGGCTGAAACGAAGCGGGTCGGTTCGGACATGAAGGCACTCCGGGGTCAGCCGCCACCTCGATCGAGGCGCGCTCCCTTTTCAGCCAGCAAGGCCCGCAGCACCGACCGATGGCATTGCTGCTCGTCTTCGCAATAACAGCCGACCGAGAACTGGCTGGTCTGCGAGAGCGCGGCCAGCAGGCCGAGTGCATGGCTGGCTTCGGGCGTGGACATTTCGCTGCGGTACTTGCGGGTGAACGCGGCCCACTCGGCCGGCGTGTCGGCGGCCTGGCCGAGTTTCATGGTGTCGACGCTCGGCGCGAGCGTCGGGAACCAGACGTCGTACCAGTTGCCCGACGCGAACTGCGCTCTCGGCACGCCGCGCGGCGGGCGCCGCACCGTGCCGATGCGGGTGCCTTCGCCCTCGGCGCGCGGGCTGCCGAGCCTGACGATGCGAACGCTCATGGTGCGGCTCCCCGGGCCGGAGGGCCCTTGAGTTCGACGACGTTGCCTTCCGGGTCGTCGAGGTAGATCGACGGGCCTTCGCCTTCGGCGCCGTACCGCGACTCGACCGGCCCGGCGTCGACGCCATGCGCTGCGAGCTGCTGCCGGATCTGCGCTTCGTCGAAAGCTGCGATGCGCAGGCAGAAGTGGTCGAGGTTGCGCGCTTCCCGGCCCGGCGCCGCGCCGCCCATGCGGCCGAGCTTGCCGTCGACCGGCACAAGATCGATCAAGGCCGCGCCGGCGCGCAATTGCACGAGGCCGATGCCGTCCTGCCGGCGCTCGACCGTGCAGCCGAGGGCGCCGCAGTAGAACGCCAGCATCGTGTCGAGTTCGCGAACCCGCAGCACCAGATGGTCGAGACCGACGATGTCGAACATGGGCGTGGCCTCAGACGGCCGGGCACTCGGCGCCGAAGCTGGCGGGCGGCGTGGCCGCGGCCGAGCCCGGCGGGGGAAAGGCCCGGCGGAAGGTGAAGGCCTCGGCCGTCGGCCCCCGGGCGCGCAGCGTGTCGAGCCGGGCGATCGCTTCTTCCACGCTGGGCCGGTGCCCGCGCGGCACCCACCACAGCACGACGAAGGCTTCACGCATCGGTTCGAACCATTCGCGGCGGCGGCGCATCAGCTCGACGTGGGCCGAGCTGTAGACGTAGGTGTTGAGCGAGGCCACGTCGCGCCAGATCGACATGTTGACGAGCATGTTCTCGTTGTCTTCGAACGGGCGGATCGCGGTGGCGTCGCCGTCTTCGGTCTGCAGGCGCCAGACGAAGCCGGGCGAGGCTTCGGCCACGGCGTTGATGCGGTCGAGGTTGCCCGCGAAGTCGGCCATCAGCGGCGAGTCCATCGGCCCCTTGATGACGCCGATGTTCAGTTGAGCGAGTTCGTGAGCGGCCATGCAAGGTCTCCGGAGAACGGTGTGAAACGATAGCGCAAGCAGTGCGGCCCGCTCAGCCTTGCGAGACGACCCGCAGCACGCCTTGGTTGTACTCGCGAAACCCCATGCGCCCGTAGAGCGCACGGGCACCGGTGTTGCCATGCATCACCTGCAGGAACGGTGTTTCGCCGCGCTGCATTTCGCGCCGGACCAGCTTGCCCATCAGGCGCCTTGCGAGCCCGCGGCCCTGGTACTCGGGGTGGGTGCAAACGCCGCTGACTTCGCGCAGCGTGCCGGCGTGCATGCGTTCGCCGGCCATCGCGATCAGCCGGCCCGCTTCGAAGCAGCCGAAGTACTCGCCGAGCTCGATGGTGCGCGGGCCGAACGGGCCGGGGCGGGTCAGCGTGGCCAGCTCGACCGCCTGCGCGGCGTGCTCGGGGCCGAGCGGCACGGCGTCGGGCGCTTCGTCGGACGCGGGCATTGGCGCGTCCCAGAGCATCTTGACGATCATGGTTTCGGAGTCGATCTGCCAGCCTGCCGGGGTCGCGCCCGACCAGCCGACGCAGTAGAAGTGCTCGCCCCTTGCGCAGAAGGGCGCGAGCGCATCGAAGCGCGGTTGCGCCGGGTTCGGGAAGCCGACGATCGGCGAGAAGCCGGGCGCGTAGCGGCGGGCTTCGGCCGTTCCGGTGGAAACGGGCGCTTGCGCGCCCGAAAGCGCGTGCCAGGCGATGTTGTCGAGCAGCTCGTGCATCACGCGGGATCAGGGTGCGAGTTCGCGCAGCTGGAGCACGTTGCCTTCCGGGTCGTGCCCGTCGCAGGCGCGAAAGCCGCGGGCTTCCCATTCGCCTTCGGGCGAGTTCAATTCGCCCCCGAGCGCCGCGGCCTTGGCCCGTGCCTCGGCGATGCTGGCCACGAGGAAGTACAGCTTGATCGGCGTTTCGGTGCGCCGCTCTGGCGGCACGGCGATCGTGAACGTGTCGGCGATCACTTTCGGGATGGCGTGGATCACGAGCTCGACCGGCGCCGACGCGAGCAAGACGTGGTCGGGCTCGCTGTGAACCGCGGTCAGGCCGAGCAGCTTTTCGTAGAACGTGGCGACACGCTGCAGGTCTTTTGCGAAGATGACGGCGCCGGCCTGGGCTGCATTGGACATGGGGTCTCCCTTGCTGACGTGGTGACGGACCGGTCGGGTGGCGTGCTTCAGCGCGCGAGCGACTGGCTGATGGAAAACAGATTGCCGGCGACGTGCATCACGATCGGCACCCAGAGCGAGCGGCACAGGTGGCGCGCCGCGCCCAGCACCAGCCCGTCGACGAAGATGAGCAGCAGCAACGCCGGAGCGTACTGCACATGGAGGGCCGACCAGAGTGCGGCGCAAACCACGATCGCGCCCCACACGCCGAGCCGGGTCTGGCGCAGCCAGGCCAGCAGGAAGCCGCGAAACGCCAGTTCTTCGGCGACCGGGCCGAGCACGCCGATCGCCACGACACGAAGCAGCACGATGAGCGGTGCATGGTCGGCCCAGGGCTTGGGCGTGGCGCCGTCGATCGACGCCGACAACCATTCTTCGGCGGCGATCAACCCGGCCCACAGCACCAAGAACGCCAGCGTGGCCAACGGCTTCGGCCACGCGAAGCCGAGGTCGGCGCTGAACGAGAGCTTTCTGCGGCGGGCGGCGAACAGCATCGCCGCGATCCCGAGGGCGGGAAAAGCGAGCTTGCTCAGTGTCGGCAGCAGCGGGTCGGCCATGACGCGCGCTTTCAGGCCTCGGGGCGGTGGCAAACGGCTTCGACGTTGTGCCCGTCGGGCCCGATCACGAACGCGCCGTAGTAGTTCGGGTGGTAGTGCGGGCGCAGGCCCGGTGCGCCGTTGTCGCGGCCGCCGGCTTCGAGCGCGGCGCGGTGGAAGTCCTGCACCTGCTGGCGGTTCTCGGCCGTGAAGGCGATGTGCAGCGGCGCCGGCTTGTCGGCCGTCTGGAACAGCCATAGCGCGGGCTTGCCTTTCGGGCCAAGGCCCAGGCCGTGCTCGCCTTCCATCACGATGCCCACGCCGAGCGGCTGCAGGGCCTTCAGGTAGAACGCCTTGCTGGCCGCGTAGTCGCTGACGCCCAGACCGAGGTGATCGAACATGTTCTCTCCTTGATGAGCCGGGGTGTTGAACGGCGACCGGGGCGACTCACTGGCGGTCACTCGGGTCGATCGCGCTCGACCAGCGCGAGGTAGTCCTCCAGTGTGCCACTCGCGAGCGGCTTGAACATCACCCGCAGCGTGTTCGTGCGCCGGCCCATCTCGATGCCTGCGCGGGTGCGGGTTTCGACGAAGCCCATGCTTTCCCAGAAGCGTTCGGCCCGAGCGTTGCCTTGCACCACGCCGAGCCGCAACCACTGCGCGCCGTGGGCCACAACCCAGGCTTCCAGCCCGCGGTACAAGGCCTGGGCGTCACCGCTGCCATGGCGCGCACTGGCCACGATGAACAGGCCGATGTGCCACACGTGCGGTGCGAGCAGGTCGCTCACGACGTTGACCATCGCCACGGGCCGTGCGTCGCCGTCGAGACAGGCCACGAGCCACTTCTTCGTGAACGGCCAGCCTGCGGGCAGCTCGCCGTGGATCTCGTCGTGCGCTTCGCGTGGCCCCGCGGGCTCGCCCTGCACTGCAAGAAAGTAGGCGGCGTTGGCCTCGAAGAAGGCTTGCAGCAAGGGCTCGTCGGCGGGCCCGAGTTCGACTGTGCGCAGGCCCGCTCGCGGTGCGCGGGGCAGGGCGGTTGCCGGCATGCCTGCGCGTCAGGCGCCCTGCCGCGCGTAGCTGACGGTGAGCATTTCCCACTGGTGGCCGTCGGGCTCGTTCCAGTAGACCATGTTGCCGCCATAGTCGGTGTTGACCTCCATGTCCACCGGGCCGCGCACGCTGCTGCGGTAGGCGATCCCGGCGGCCTGCAGGCGCGCGAGGATGGCTTCGAACTCGGCCTGTTTGACGCGAAAGCAGAAGTGGTAGATCGGGAAGGGCTCGGCGGTTTCGACGAAGTCGAGCGTGAAGCCGCGGTTGACGAAGACCGGCGAGAACGGGCCGGCCCCGCTTTCTGCCCAGGGCACACCTAGCAGCTCGGCCAGCAGCTTCGCCGAGGCGAGCTTGTGGTGCGAAGGCACGAGCGTGTGGTCGAGTTCGATTGGCATGGGTTGGCTCCGGGTCAGGGGCGAAACAGCGCCACGAGCGCCGCCGCCATCATCGCCACGCCCGACAGCGACAGCAAGCACAGGATCAGGCGGCGAAACGCTGCGGGGCTGAGGCCGAGGTAGACCCGCGCGCCGAGCATCGACGGCAGGATCAGCGCCGGCGCGACGACCGCGAACTTCGGCCACATGTCGGAGCGGACCGCACCCGAGAGCATGAGCGCCACCATCGTGGCCGCGAGTGCGGCGAGGTTGAAGTTCTGCAGCACGGCGCGGTGCGCGTCCTTGTCGTAACCACGCAGCGTGCACCACAGCGCGGGCACCACGCCGGTGAAGCCGCCGATGCCGCCCATCAGGCCGCCGACCGCGCCCGCCGCGGCGTCACCCAGCCGCCCGCCGCGCGTCACGGGCGGCAGGCGCGGCGCGAGCAGCATGGCCGGGCA
Source organism: Burkholderiaceae bacterium (assembly GCA_040080605.1). Taxonomy (GTDB): domain Bacteria; phylum Pseudomonadota; class Gammaproteobacteria; order Burkholderiales; family Burkholderiaceae_C; genus LMDS01. Next base: position 19,691 of record JBEBIB010000032.1, on the reverse strand, counting down.
ACAGACCAGCAGCATCGTGCCGAGTGCGAGCTTGAAGTGCGACGGGTTCAGGTGCGGCAAGGCCCACACGCCGATCGGCACGCCGACCACGCCGCCGGCCAGAAACGGCAGCAGCAGTTTCAGGTGCAGGCCGCGCCGCACGGTGGCGGCCGACAGCAGCTGCCCGGTCAGCCCGCCGAACACCGACATCACCGCGGCCAAACCGGGCTCGATGCCCCAGACCCAGAACGACATGGCCACCATGCCGAAGGCGAAGCCCGACATGCCCTGCACGAAGCCGGCGACGCCGGCGCCGAGCACGAGCAGCATGAACTCGGCGCTCACGGCTGAATGTGCGCGGTGCCGGCCACGGTCGGGTTCGTGGCGCGCGTCATCGCCGCTGGCCGAGCGCCAGGATCGATATGCCGGACGCGATGAACGTGGCCCCGGCGCCGACGTTGAGCCAGTGCGTGGCCCGCGGCCGCCGGGCCAGCCAGCCCGACAACCCGGCTGCATAACAGCCGAGCGCCGAGAAGATCAGCGCCGTGAGCAGCGCGAAGATCGCGCCGTACACCAGCATCTGCGTCGTGACCGAGCCACGCCCGGCACTCACGAACTGCGGAATGAAAGCGAGCACGAACAGCCCGGGTTTGGGGTTGAGCACGTTCGACAACAGGCCGGTGGCGAAGACGCGCGTCAGGCTCTGCCGCGCGGCCGGCGTGAACGAGATGAGGTTGCGCGCGGTCAGCGCCTTGAAGCCGAGCCACAGCAGGTAGGCGGCACCGGCGAGCTTGACGGCCCAGAAGGCCGCTGGCGACGCCTGGATCACCAGCGTGAGCCCGAGCGCCGCGGCCAGCGTGTGGACGAGGATGCCCAGCCCCGCACCGGTGGACGACAGGATCGCCGCCACGCGCCCCTGGCTGAGGCCGCGGCCGATGGCCAGGATGTTGTCGGGCCCGGGGGCGATGACCACGAGCAGCGTGGCGGCCAGGTACGCGGCGAGGACGTCGGGCGGGAACATGCTCAGAGCTCGTACTTGTTGCCCGCCGACGCGCGGATCGGGTGCGTGTCGTAGATCAGGTCGAGGCAGGTGACCTTGTTGTCGGCGTCGAAGGTGAAGAGGTCCATCACCTTGAAGGTGATCAGGGTGCCGTCGCGAACCGTCCAGTCGTACTGGAAGTAGGCGGTGGCATGGTGCTTGCCGCTGTCGCTGAGAAAGATGTCGATCGGGGTGATGACGTTCTTCGTGGAAGCACCGGCGAGCCGATCGAAGAACGGGCCGGCCGGCATCTCGCCGAGGAAAGGCGACAGCACCTTGCCACCGGGTGCGAACAGGCCTTTGACGGTCGCGTAGTCGCTCTGGCCCAGCGCGGTCATGTAGGTTTTCAGGAGGCTGACGTAGGGGTGCATCTGACGGGGCTCGGTCGACTCGGGCCCGGCATTTTGCGCCACGCGCGGGGCAGGTGCGGGCCGGCTCAGGCCTCGCCGCGGGTCGACACGACGAGCTCGAGAATTTCGTCGCCGGCCGCGTCGAAGCGCCCCGTCGAAATCCAGCCCAGGTGCCGATAGAAGCCGTGCGATCGCGTGGCCGGGTCGGCCGCACTGCCCAGGAACAGGCGCCGGTGTTCGGCAGCGGCCAGATGCTGGACGATCAGGTTCAGCAGGCGCTGGCCGATGCCACGGCGCTCGTGCGTCGGCAGCAAGGCAAGCACCACGACTTCGCCCGAAGCGTTGTCGCCGAAACAGTAGCCGACGATCGATTCACGGTCGGTGCAGACGTGGCCGGTGAGTGCGCCCGAGCGAACGTCGTGCGACCACGTTTCCACCGTGATGCCCATGGCCGCGAGCCGACTCGCCGGGATCGCGTTCTCGCGTGTCCGGTCGCGCAGCACGACGCAGGCCGCGATGTCGTCGGGTGTCGCAAGGCGGAAGTTCATGCGCAGGCTAGCCGCGCTTCACTTCGACCGTGGCCTTGAGGGTCAGCGGCAGGCCCTTGCGCAGCGACGCCACGCCGACCACGGAGCGTGCATGAACGCCGGCCGGGCCGAAGACCTCGACCAGCAGGTCGGAGGCACCGTCGAGCACCCGGGCGTGCTCTTCGAACGCCGGTGCGGTATTGAGCGAACCGTGCAGCTCGACGATGCGTGCCACGCGGTCGAGCGAGCCGAGCTGGTGGCGCATGACGGCCAGCAGATCGAGGCAGGCCGAGCGCGCGAGCGCATAACCCGCTTCTGCCGAAAACTCCTGCCCGAGCCGGCCCTGGGGCAACTCGCCGTCGATCGGCAGTGGCGCCTTGCTGGAAAGGAACAGCAGGTCACCCGACTGCACCGCGGCCGCGTAGTTGCCGGCCGGTGGGCTGGCGGTCGGCAGCTCCAGCCCGAGTGCTTTGATTCGCTGCTCTGCGCTCATGTGCCCGTCTCCTGTGTCAGACCCGGTCGAGGAAATTCGCAATCGCCGAGTTGACCCGGTCTGCGTGCGTGATCGGGCCCATGTGGCCCAGTCCGTCGAACTCCAGCAACTCGGCGCGCGGCAGCACGCCGAGCAGCAGCTCGGCAACGCCGCGCGCCGACGCGGTCGTGCGCTTGCCCAGCATGAAGAGCACCGGCATGTCGAGCGCACGGAATGCCGCCAGCGGCGTGGGCTCGGTCACGAGCGCGTGCGCCCAGCGGCGCACGTTGACCACTGACGCGGCGATCGCAGGCTTGCGCTGCGCGGGCGTCTGCCGCCAGGCGCCGGCGCCCATCCAGTAGTCGATGAAGTGACCGGCGGCGGCATCGGGCTGGCCCTGGTCGAGCGCCGCGGCGGCGGCCGCCACGGCACCACGGATGCCGTCGGCCTGGTTCGGCGCCGGCGAATGCGCGTCGATCAGCGAGAACAGGGTGGGCTCGTACAAGGCCATCGCGCGCACGCGGTCGGGCCGGGCCAGTGCTGCGACGAGCGCGATCGCGGCGCCGTAGGAGTGCCCCACCAACACCAGAGGCGAACCGGCCCTCGCCATCACCGGTTCCATCAGCGCGACCTCGTCGCGCAGCGAGATGACCCGGTCAGAAGGCCACTCCGGGCTCTTGCCCGAGCCGTAGGCGTCGGGCGCCAGGACGTGGAACTTCGGTGCCAGCAGATCGAGCAGGCCGCGCCACTGCCCGGAGTTGCTGGCGTTCGAGTGCGTGCACACGACGCCCGGCCCGGTGCCGGCTTCGCGAAAGAAGGGTTCGAGCGGGTTCAGGCAGTGCTCCGGTGGTTCGGCCCCGGGGTTCAACGGCCAGGCCGTCCGGGTTCCGGATGATCTTACCCATCGGGCGGGAACGAGGGAAGCCACCGCCCTGTCGTCACGCCGGCCGGCTGGGCAACAGACCCCGCAGGCGGGCGGCGCACAGCGGCGCGAGTGCGGTGACCACCACCACCAGTGGCCACAGGTTGCCGGCCTGGAATGTGTAGGCCTCGAAGAGTTGCTGCCAGGTCTTGTGCTGCAACAGGCGGCCGAAGCCGAACTCGAAACCGAGCGTGAGCACCAGCCAGAAGAGCCCGATCAGCGCGTACCGCGGCGCCTTCAAGCGGCCGAACCAGGGCACCAGCGCGGCCGACACGGCGAGGATGCAGGCGCACAGCAGCAGGCCGCTGGCGACGAGCGCGGTGAAGGCGCCGAACCGGGGGGCGAGAAAGCCTTCGCGAAAGGCGCCGTTCACGACCGCGCAGACGAGGATCAGCAGCCACACGGCGAACGCCTGGAGCGCAAGCACGAGCGAGCGCCTAGGCCGGCGAAGCGAGCTTCAGCCCGACGATGCCCGCGACGATGAAGCCGAGGCTGACCAGGCGGCCGGCATTGGCCGGCTCGCCCAGCAAGACGATGCCAAGGATTGCCGTTCCGACCGCACCGACCCCGACCCAGATGGCGTAGGACGTGCCCACGGGCAGGGTTTTCATCGCGACCCCCAGCAGCGCGAGGCTGATGATCATCGCCAGCACCGTGGCCGCGGTCGGCCAGGGCCTTGTGAAACCGTCGGTGTACTTCAGGCCGATGGCCCAGCCGACTTCGAACAGACCCGCCAGGACCAGCAGCAGCCACGCCATGTGATGTCACTCCCTCAAGGTGTTGCGAACATTGTCCGGCGCGGGCGGGCGCGACCCGCGGGCACCCATCGGCCCGCGTGAAGGCCGGCGATCGACGCAAGGCATGCGCCGGCTACGGCAGGACAATGCCCGCGGCCAGGGCGGCTGCACGCACATGTTCGGGCCAGTTGATCATGCCCGGGTCCTGGCCGCTGGCCATGCCCATCAGCCAGGCTGTTTCCGCGCCCACGTTCCTGAAGCCGCGGGACACGCCGGGTGGCACGCTGACCGTGTCCCACTGTTCCAGGGTCAGCTTCCTGTAGCCTTGCGGCCCCCAGTACACCTCCCATTGCCCGGTCAGGGCGACGAAGACTTCCTGGGTCAGATGGTTGTGGAGCGGGGCGGCCTTGCCCGGCTCGCAACGCACGATGCTCATGTGGAAGCCTTCGGCGGCCAGAGGCGCCGAAGGCGGGTGGCCGAGAACCCGCAGCGTGGTGCGTTCGCAGCCCGGAATGCCCGAGTCGACATAGTCGTCGGTTGGCTCCAGCGCGCGGAACCGCGCGACCCGGGCTTCCATCTCTTCGACCGTGGGGTTCGCGTCGGTGATCGGTGCGGTCGCGGGCATGCTGTTCAGCGGTAGGTGTGGTGTGCAGCGTCCGCCGCATCGTAGACGAGCGTGGCCGACCGGCCGCCGCTTCGGGCAAACTCGGCGCATGAACTCTCTGCTCGGCGCCGGCCTCGTCGCATTCTGTCTGTTCGTGGCCGGCTGCGCGAGCAGCGGCGATTGCAATTCGGCCTACGCCGGTTCGCCGCAGTTCAAGGGCTGCCTGTTCGCGAACCCGCCCAACCCGCTGACACCGCCGGGCGCCGGCACCTGGACCATCTGGTCGCGGTTTGTCTTCGCCAGCAAGGTCGGCACGGTGCCGGTCGACCCGATCCCGGTGCGGCCGGTGACGACGGCCCAGCTCGACGCGCTGGACGTGCAGGCCAACCACCTCGTGCGGCTCGGGCACTCGTCGCACCTGCTCAAGCTGCGGGGCAAGTACTGGCTGATCGACCCGGTGTTCGGCGAACGGGTGTCGCCGCTCAGCTTCGCGGGCCCGAAGCGCTTTCATGCGCCGCCGCTGACGCTGCAGCAGCTGCCGCCGATCGAAGGCCTGATCCTGTCGCACGACCACTACGACCACCTCGATGTGCCGACCATCGAATACCTTGCGCAGCGGGTGCAGCGCTACTTCGTGCCGCTGGGCGTGAAGGCCCGGCTGGTCGAGATGGGTGTGCCGCCCGAACGGGTGCAGGAGTTCGACTGGTGGCAGGCGACCACGCACGCCGGCGTGCAACTCACCGCCACGCCGGCACAGCACTTCTCGGGCCGCAGCCTCACCGACCGCAACCGCACCCTGTGGGCCTCGTGGGTGATCCAGAGTGGCGAGCAGCGCATCTACTACAGCGGCGACTCGGGCTACTTCGACGGCTTCAGGCAGATCGGCGCGCGCTTCGGCGGCTTCGACCTGGCGCTGATGGAAAACGGTGCCTACGACGCCTATTGGCCCGCCGTGCACATGACGCCCGAAGAAAGCGTTCAGGCCTTTCAGGACCTGCGAGGCAGGGTGCTGTATTCGGTCCACAACAGCACCTGCGACCTGGCCTTCCACGCCTGGCGCGACCCGCTGGAACGCCTGGCCGATCTGGCGGCGGCGAAGAACATCGAGCTGGCCACGCCCGAGATCGGCGAGGTGATGACCGTGGGGCAGCCGCGCCGCAACCAGCGTTGGTGGCAAGGGTTGAAGTGAGGCGATGAATCGTCCCGGTGCGTGGGCCGGTGAGGCATGGGTTCAGCTTGACGGGTCAGGCCTCGGTGGCCGCCGCGGTCATTGGCCGGCGGGCGGTTGCCACAGTTCGACCTTGTTGCCTTCCGGATCGATGACCCACGCGAACTTTCCGTACTCGGAGTCGTCGACCTTGTCGAGCACGTTGCAGCCTTCTTCGCGCAACACGCCGACCAAGGCTTGCAGATCTTCCACGCGGTAATTGACCATGAACGCGGCGGTACCGGGCGCAAAAGTCTCGACTTGCGCCGGACCGATCGACCAGATGGTCGTACCGGCCACCGGCTTGCCTTCAGCGTCGGCCCAGCTGAACGCGGTGCCACCCCACGCCTGCACATCGATGCCGAGATGCCGCTTGTACCAAGCCTGCAGCGCCGGAGCGTCTTTGGCCTTGAAGAAGATGCCGCCAATGCCGGTGACTCGTTTCATGGAAGCTCCGATGCCGCGTGGTGGTGAGTGAGAGCAGATTGTCGGTGGCCCGACGGTACGAACGACCATCGATGCTGCCGAACCGTGGCGTGCGCTGTTTGCCACGACGGACGGGCTAAGGGCTCGGCACCCTGGTCGGTCCTTCGATCGCCGTGCGATCCGGTCGGCCGAGGAGCCGCTCGGCCAGAACAAGATTGGGTACCCAGCAAAGCCAGGCAATCACTTGATACGAAGACTCGAACGGGATGCCCGACAGGAAGGATGCCGGCAGCCAAAGCCGCAGCGTGACGGCCGCGAACGTGAGCGAGAAGTTGCGGACCATCCAGCGCCGGTGCGAGGTGATGTCTCTGGCGCGAATGGCTAAGTAGGCGCGCAGACCGGTGTACAGCCAGGCCACTGCCAGCGCCCCGAAGCCCAGGCGCGACACGATGCCACCAAACGCATGACATGCCATGAACAAGCCTGCGAGTCCCCCCGCCAGAACGCCGACACCCAGGTAGAGCCGACCCATCCAGCGGTGCAGCGCTGGCCGTTTGCCGCGCAACCGTGCCGAGAACTGGAATGGGCCGAGTACCAGCGCGACGGCAGACGCGAAGACGTGGAGGTAGATGCCTGCGCGGTAGCTTTCGAACGTTGCACGCATGTCGGGGTGGAGTGCACGACCGAGTGGCAGAAAACCATAGACAAGGAATGCGTAGGCCGCGACGCCGAGCGACAGCAAAGTGAGGGCGACAAAGCTGGTGCGAGGCATGAGGTTTTACATGAGGGCCAGCGGAAGCCGCGGCCCGGGGTGCATCTGCTCGGCGTTTCGCTTGGAGGTCGTCTTGCGCCGAGGGCTCACGGTTTCGTTTTTGTAGGCTTGGCTGCCTGTCTCGCCAGATTTTGCTTCAGGCGAAGCGCTGTGATCCGTGCGATGAGATCGTATGGAATCGGTTGGTCGTAGGGAAACCGAAGATTCCCTTTCGCTCCCGCGTACGGCGCAATGGCCTTCTCGATGCCCGGGTCACCTCGAACAGGCGGGTACACGCCGATGTGACTCTTGAAGGCGGCGAAGTACACAAGAATTCCGCCTTGCCTGAGCGCGGGCATTCTGTAGCTGATGACTTCTTGCGCCTCGGGCACAGCCTCGCGGGCAACCTTCCGCACGCGCTGAAGAATGCGTTGTACTTCTGGCGGGAAGGCTGCAATGTACTCATCTACCGTGGTCGGGCGTGGCGCGGGACTTGGTTTCATGGAAGGACCGCCTCACTTCGGCGGCACAGCGCCAGCTGCTGGCCAATCGGTGGCCCCGATGCGACGGAGTGTCATTTCGAAAGTCTTTATCGGGGGCTGACCTTCAACAATGCGCTCTCCGACCTCGGTCCAGACCCCATCCTTCACCGTCGCGGTGTAGCGTAGCGTTGCAGGCCCGGCTTTGATGGACCAGATGAAGCCATCGGGTCTTACTTCCAGCGGAAAGTCGCCTGAGTGTCCTTGAGCGTACGAACGAAAGTTGTACTTCCCGGTTTGCGGGGAGTAGGAGATGACGGCGAAGGCGTTGAACGAACTGGTTCCGTCTTGTGCGTAGCCGCGGCCTTCAATCACCTTGACGGTATCACCGAGGAAGCCGCCAACTCGCTCGGTCTGAGTGATCAGGACTTCTTTTCCGTCCGGCAAGATGATCCTGGCCGGACCTCGCCATGTGCCGTCAAACACACTGAGCGACAGCATGGATTGACGTTGCGCTGCCAAGAGCGACCCCGAGTCTGGCGCGCCGGCTGCGAACGAGAACTGCCAGGCGACCGCAAGCGCGCATGAAGTCACGCTGGCCGAAAGCAAACGACGAGGGTTCATGGGGCTACCTCCGGGAAGCAAATGACGCCGAACGCCTGACAGGAGACGGGGCCGAAACACGCAGCCTTTCTGGCGCCCCCACGATGAAAGGTTTGGTCGTCGTGGTTCGCGGCGCGCCTAGTGTTCCACGAACTCCAGAAGCGTCTTCGGCGCCTCTTCGCCAAAGACCTGGGCCCATCCGCCTCGTGTGTCCATGTACTCGCGAATGTGATGTATCTTGCCATCGCTGACTTCATAGGCAAAGCAATAGTCGTTGACGTAGGGTCGGCCATTCGGCAGCGTGGCAGATATCCGATGCTCGGCGAATACGACGTTTCCTTCGGCGACCATTGCGCGGAACTCGTTTCCCGGGTTCCTGAAGAAACGCGAGAAGTTGTGCGCCATGAACTGCACGATCTGGCGATGCCCCAGATTGTTCGAGCCATCCGGCGCCCCCGCATCTTCAGAGTTGCCAAGCCCAAGGGCGACCTGAGTGGCATTGCCCGGCGGGGCAACCCACACCACGTCCTTGTGGAGCAGTGCGGCGATGCGCTCTGGATCGCCAGATCCAAATGCTGCGTAGAGAGCGATGACAGTTTCCTTCGGGCTCACGGGGCTACCTCTGACTGTTGAGTGGCCTGTGATCGTAGTGACACTGCTTCTGCCAGCCAGCCGAAACCGGACATCTTCATCTCGCGGTTGGTCTAAGGATGAAGGAAGGGCGTCGCGGCGGCCAACGATTGACATGAGGGGCAAACCGAGCGCGCAGCCCGGCGTTGGGGAACTTGTGTCGACGAGGTCGACACCTGGTTATCAGGTCTGGGCCAGCTCGAAGGAAGCTGGTGGCATGCGACTGAGCGACGTGTGGATGCGCGCGTGGTTGTAGACGGAGAAGTTGGTTCGAAGGGTTTGCCGCAACTGCTCACCGGTGTCGAACCGCTTGCGATGGATGTACTCGCTCTTCAAGGAATGGAAGAACGACTCCATGTGGGCGTCGTCGTTCATCTTGCCGGGCTGATTCATGCTCAGGACGAAGCCTTGGTGGCGCATGCGCGGTAGGCGCGAGCGGCGTATTCGATGCCCCTGTCGTTGTGGAACATCAGGCCCGGGCCAGGAGTTCGCTTGCGCAGGGCATGGAAGAGGACAGCCCGGGTGAGCGTGACCGACAAGTCGTGCCTGCTGGATAAGCGCACGATCGCGAATCAAGTCCTCAAAATCATCCTTCCAACAATGCTCGATCACGCGCAGCAGTTGGGGGTAGGTCAGCCACCACAAGGCTCGCGCCCTAGCTGATGAACTTGCCAGCGATGGCATGACCACCAGCGGTGGTGGTTCTATGTAACTCGGGGCTTCCGGTGCGAGAGGCGGAGTTAGCCGGCGGACGAATAGCTGCGACCTTCCGCGCGCATGACGCCTCGGGATACGCAGGCTTCTACTGCTGACTACCGATTGCGCCACCTAACGTTTGACATGAGGGGTGACCAAAAGGCGCAGCCTTTTTGGCGTCCCCTCGATGGAAGCGTTAGACGGCACTCTTGATAGGTGCACGCGTTGCATGCAGCTGGAGTCCCAGCGCGCTGACTACACGCAGAATGGTTGCGAACTCGGGGTTGCCAGATGGAGACAGGGCCTTGTACAGGCTCTCCCTTCCAAGACCTGTCTCACGCGCGAGCTGCGACATGCCTTTTGCGCGTGCAATGTCTCCGAGCGCTGCTGCGAACAGCGAGGCGTCGCCTTCTTCCAGCGCTGCTTCCAGGTAGGCTGCCATGTCTTCATCTGATTGAAGATGTTCAGCGGGATCCCAGATACGAGTAGTTGTCTTGGTCATCTCATTACTCCGCGTACTTGCGTGCCAGTTCCTTGGCCTTCTTGATGTCGCGAGCTTGAGTGGACTTGTCTCCACCAGCAAGCAACAACACGTAGTGGCCACCGTGTTGAACGAAATAGACCCTGTAACCCGGCCCATGGTCAATCTTTAATTCGGAGACGCCTTCTCCAACGGGTTCGACGATGCCGAGATTCCCGAGCGAAAAGCGTCGGATTCGTATGTCTACGCGGGCGCGCGCTGTTCGATCTTTCAGCGACGCGAACCACTTCTCGTATTCGGGTGTTTGGCGGATTTCGATCACAACCGAAATGTATCACATGGGATACGATGGCGTTGAGTTCCGCTCCTGCGCCGTCTAACGTATGACATGAGGGGTGACCGAAAGGCGCAGCCTTTTGGGCATCCCCTCGATGGAAGGGTTAGACGGCGGCTCTTTGGTTTGCGTTGCAGTATAGTGTGTACGTCTTCTACGAAGTGTGCACACTATGCGAACCAACATCGTTATCGACGACAAGCTCATGGCTGACACCTTGCGAGCAACTGGCCTGCGGACCAAGCGTGAAGCGGTTGAGCTTGGACTGAGAACTTTGCTGCGCCTCAAGCAGCAGACCGAGATTCGGAAGTTGCGCGGCAAGATTACCTGGGAAGGTGATCTGGATGCTATGAGGCGTGACAAGTGATTCTGGTGGATTCGAGCGTTTGGATCGACTACTTCCGAGGGAGACCCACGGCGCAGACAGACCTCCTTGAAGGGTTGCTCGATTCGCAGGAGCTTGCAATTGGCGACCTGATATTCACGGAGGTGCTTCAAGGGTGCAAGCTCGACAAGGAGTTCAATGAAGTTCGACGGCTCTTGGCCCGCTTGGATCTCGTAGTTCTTGGAGGCGAAGACGTGATGATTGAAGCAGCGAGGAACTATAGAAAACTGCGAAATCTTGGTGTCACGGTTCGCGGCACCATCGACGTGGTGCTGGCTACTCGCTGCATAGTCAGTGGTCACCAGTTGCTTCATAGCGACCGAGACTTTGATGCGTTCGAGCAGCATCTCGGTCTGCGCTGCGTCGGTTCCGCCGTCTAACGTTTGACATGAGGGGTGCACAAAAGGCGCAGCCTTTTGGGCATCCCCTCGATGGAAGGGTTAGACCTGCGTCTTACGCGAGCGCTTCTTTGAGGACATCGGGATGGCGCTTGGCGATGCGGACAAGGGCTTGCGCTGCACCGGAAGGCGAACGGCGGCCTTGCTCCCATTCTTGGAGCGTGCGTTTGGAGATGTGCAGCGCTGACGCAAACTCGGCTTGCGACATGCCTGTGCTTTGCCTGGCCTCGACCACTTCATTGATAGCGACCTGAGTGGCCCGGGCAAACTTTCCTGCCTTCATCTCGCGCACAGACTGAAGTAGCTTGAGTCCAAGTTCTTCACCAGACGTAGTGGGCTTGGATTTACGAGTCGTCATCTTCTAGCTCCTTCCGGATTTGCTTCAGTATGTGCCCGGGAATGTTGTCCTTCTCTGCTTTCGGATAAACAAGAAGCATGCAAAGTTCACCGGCCGCAAGACGAGTGAAGTAGATCACCCGAGCTCCGCCTTGCTTTCCCATTCCCGGGCGTGACCATCGGACCTTTCGGCAGCCGCCACTACCAGCAATGACAGCACCAGCTTCGGGTTCTGTTGCGATCCACGAGAAGAACTCAAGGCGTTCGTCTTCGGCCCAGATCTTGGCCGCTTCGGCTACGAAGGTTGGTGTTTCAAAAATTGAGAGCACGCGAGAGTATACGTCAAAGACGTATGAGCAGCATGTTCACGTGTGGGCACGGGATTGGCACTCGCGGGTCTAACGTTTGACATGAGGGGTTAGGCCACAGCACGAGTAGCGCTCATTCGGCGGAAGGCCTGCGGTATGGGTGATTGACTCAGCCACTCTGCGATGGCGACTGCACAGTCATCAGAGTAGCGGAAACCAGAAACAGAGGAGTCCACGTTCTGCTGATTGCTGAGAGCGCCATTCGCGTTTGCATCTCGAAAACCCACCCAAGTGAAATACTCCCATCTATTCCACAGCGCACCATCCATGTGGTTCTTGAGGCGGGTGAACAATGATGCGTTGCCGTTTCCGGCTTGACCGACGTAGACGATCTGTTGATTTCTGTCGTACAGGACGTAGACGCCGATCTGTTCGCGAAAATCTACTTGGCGACTATTGCTAGCGTCACCTTTGAGATGACCTGCGTTTCCATCGCCTCCGGCTCCACGGTAGATGTACTTCCGCCCCCACAGGAAGCCGTAATTCTTGATGATCGCCATGAGTGCCTTCGGATGACTTTCGACGCCTAACGTTTGACATGAGGGGTTAGGCGTCGAGTCGCAGCGTTGCCGAGTAAGGTGCTTCGATGTACTCACGGACAAAGTCTCGCATAGGTGCACGGCTTTCCAGCTCGTCGAGGTTATACGCGTGAAGCGAGTGGCTTGCTCGGTTTGGGCGCTGCGAGTTCCAGACAAGACTGAAGCCAAACCCGTGATCTGTGCCCGCAGTTCCGCCCGCGAAGGCAGTACCCTTAGAACCAAGAAGTTCGAAGGTAAACCCATCGCGACGTGACGGCTTGGCGCGAAGCTCAGCGAACATTGCCTCCGTAGGCTTGAAGTCTGCTGGCTCGTCTTCCCCCGTTTCCTCGGGAAACAGTTCAGCGATTGTCTTGCCCTGCGGGGAAGTGTCACCTGACTCTTGAAAGCGGACCTCGATCTGCTGGCCGGGCTGTAGCTCTCGGCTATTGATCCAAATGAGGTGCGTTGACTCGCCATGTTCCGGATACGAGCCGCCCGACATTTCCAGCGCAGCGAACTCGTCGTCGATCCTTGTCCCATGTACGTGTACGGACACAACGTCGTAGCCGTTTGTGTCGACCGTGGCAAGTAGCTCACCGTCAAGGAGGACAGAGATCGCGGGCCGTGACGGCTAACGTTTGACATGAGGGGTGACCGAAAGGCGCAGCCTTTTGGGCATCCCCTCGATGGAAGGGTTAGGCATGCGCGCTCAGCAGTGTGACGATACCTGACACGAGTACCGCAACGGTGCCCACTTTCATGGCTGACGGGCTATGCAGAAAGGCCGGCGCCTTACTTCCGGCTCCAAAGTAGGCAGACAGCGTATTGGCTCCATCTCTGATGAACACCCAATAGGCGAGAGCGAGCCAGACAAATGCCTGTAGCGCGAAGGCTATATACCTCTGTGGCAGTGGCCAGCGCCAGTATTCGGGACCCGGATCGCCACCTGCGGATAGCTGCAGAGCCCATAGAAGCAGGCACGGAACCAAGAGCCAGAGAACCGTTCCTCTTGCAAAGCTCAAGACTTCCTCTTCCGAGAGTAAGCCGGCCTCGACATACCTCTGGCGACGAAACCATATGAGCGCCCCGTTTCCGAGCCCACACCATACGCCGCAGAGTAGCCAAAAGTGTTGTGACATTGGAGAGAGGACCTGCAGGCCTAACGTTTGACATGAGCGGCCAACGGAGGGCGTAGCCCGGAGTTGGTCCGCTCGATGGAAGGGTTAGGCGTCGCGGAGTTCATGGACCGTAGAGATAGCGGATGTATTCCTCTTGGGTTCCTTCATTGAGGACGCGCTGTTCCTCGTAGTAGGCCGCATTTACGTGCTCGTGCTCTTCGCGTGCCGCATGGTACTCATCTGTGGCGATGGACTCTCGGGATGTAGGTACGGGAAGTGCAAAGGGCTTTCTGAGTTCTTCGATTTCTTCACCAGTCTCTAGATGAACCTGCCAGCCGAACCCCGACACGTGTACGAGTGAAACAGTTGCCCGAATCTTCTTGGCAAAGTGCTTGGCTGCGAGCTGGCCAGTTCTAAATGAACCAAACGATGTGTACATGGCGTTCCTAGGGGTCTTCGGGCTTCTTATCCTTGGACACTACGTCTTCAATATCAAATGCGGAAGTGCTGGAAGTTTCGACGCCTAACGTTTTACATGAGGGGATGCCCAAAAGGCGCAGTCTTTTGGGCATCCCCTCGATGGAAGGGTTAGGCGTCTTTCGCGGTGCTAGCGGATTTGACGGCCAGAACATAGGACTTGAGCTCAGATTGAAGGCGGCGCGCGAGAAATGGACAGACCGTCGCGAGAATCAAGCCTAGAACAAAACACGTGTTTCCAACAGACTCGTAGCCCGGCATATTGCTGCGCTCTGCCAAGGAACCTACGGCCAAGAGCAGGAAGGCGAGCGTGCAACCATGAAGCAAGCGCGAGTGGCGTTCAACTTCAGCATACCGCGCCGTGAGGGGCTCTCGCCCAAAGAGCACTACGTTAGCGAATAGCTCGGCGGTGAGTGCGGGCTTGAGGATGTGCTCGACAAGAACCTCCGTTGCTAAGCTTGAAAACAGGCCAAGCACGTACGAAATGACCAGCAGCGGGACCGTGAATAGGATGGCAAACGAGTTTGACTTTGAGTAGATCTCTACGAGAGAGTAGAAGCCAGTCAAGCCGTCGACGATAAAGAAGATGCCCAGGAGTTGGAGTGATCCGACTCCCAAGTAGCCTGAGACTTCTTCTAGGGCGGGCTTTGCTGTGGGCATGTTTCGAGACGCCTAACGTTTGACATGAGGGGTGCGCAAAAGGCGCAGCCTTTTGGGCATCCCCTCGATGGAAGGGTTAGGCGTCATTGCGAACGTAGTGATTGATGTATGGCGAGGCAATGATCTCGCCTTCTTGGAGCGCGTGCTCGTAGGCTCGCGTGATTTCTCCTTTGGTCGCCGAACCAAAGGCCGACTTGTGGTTTTCGGCGAACAAGATGATGCGATTGCAATCGAACCCATCAATCTCACCGTTTGCACCAAAGTCGAAGTTCACGACACCTTGCGGTAGGTGAACTGAGCAACCGTAGCCGTGTTTGTAGTAGCGCACGCCGTTCTGCAGAAAGCCAGATTCTTGATGCTCGGTCTCTACCCACGCGGTGTTTGTGAGTGGCCTCGCAATGCCGGACTCTTCCATAAGCGCCACCGCCTCAGCGACGGCGTTCTGAAAGGCCGCGATCAAGCTCGCGAGATTCTGGTTCATGACGCCTAACGTTTGACATGAGTGGTGGGCAAAAGGCGGAGCCTTTTGGCCATCCCCTCGATGGAAGGGTTAGACCGCATTCTCACTTGGCCTTCGGCGGCGTCTTCAGAGTGGTGTAGGTTCGCGCACTATCGGCGACACCGTAGAAGTATTCCAGGGCCGCTTCAATGACATACAGAGCGCGGTGCGTGTCTAGGTGATCTGGTGGGTTTTGATCATGGACTGCCGCGTTTCCTGCAACGCGAAACGCATGTAGTGTCTGTATGACATCCGCAGGGAAGAGGTGCGCAAGCGCGTTGATCTTCGACTCAAGGTTGTTCCCGTAGAGCGACGGCGCCAATTTGTCTATGACGATAGCCTCAAGAAGCGCACGAAGCCCCACGGCTGACAAGAGCACAAGTTTGTTGTCGTGTGCAGTGACTGTTTCGTTGTAAAGCGTACGAACGGACGCCGGCATGGTCGAGAAGAACTTGCGTTTCCTTTGCTTGTAGCCTCTCTCCGGCAAGACGACTACTTCAGGCATGTCGGCTTTGTCTTGGAATTCGAACGGGTGTGTGGTCGTACGAAACGAGAAGAGATCGCAGCCGCAGCATTGAAGAATCTCAGCTTCAAGTCGCTGGGGATAGCCGAACAAGGTGTCTTCCCTGTTTACTTCGCGATGAGCGGGGACCTGATGCCAGGTGTCGCTTTCGCAGGAGTTGCAGTAGAGGCGAGTGCGTTTCATGCGGTCTAACGTTCGACATGAGGGGCGGGCGAAGGGCGTAGCCCTTTGGCCGTCCCCTCGATGAAGGGGTTAGGTGCCGCCTTGGAGCTACCGCCCTTGCTTCCGTGGCCGAACCACACGTGGAGACGGGACGGCCGCGACACCTTTGCAGTGGACTGACATTTGCATTGTTCTTCCATGAGGCGCAGTGTGCCCGAACCCATCCGAATTTGGCACACGCCGGGCGATGGGCAGTTGGCGTTGTGCGCCTCTGTCGGCGAGCAGCCCGCCGAAGGACGGGCAGCCACCACAAGGTTCCCGCTCTGGCTGATGAACTTGCCAGCAGTGGCATGACCAACAGCGGTGGCGGTTCTGTGGAGGAGGGCGGTTCCGGCGTGGCTCACGTTTCCAACGGCGGCAAAGAGGCGGGGACTGCAACTAGGTTGGGCTGCTTGCGATGCCCCAGACTTTGGCGGACCGCCGCTCTTTACGAGCGCTTGCGGACTCTAACGTTTGACATGAGGGGTGCCAAAAAGGCGCAGCCTTTTGGGCATCCCCTCGATGGAAGGGTTAGGCGTCGTTGCCACTTGCGGGCTCGGTCGCCCGGACAAGAGGCAAAGACTCTTCTGGATCGGGTTCTTCATTTCCCCAAAACAACATAAGGCTTGGCCTGAGCGACAAGGACAGGTTACTCGTGAGGCTTCGTGAGAACCGTATGAGTAATGAGTGTTCCTCCCGGGTCTTCCGAATGGCGATGTGCGAGATATCAGACAGCGCAAGCTTTGTGACACTGAAGGGCTTGCCAACGATTCGAAGTTCTCCGAATGCTCGGAATGGTACGAATGTGAACCAGACGGACTTGTCTCCGAGATCAGCCTCGACGGTGACAGCGTTTTGGTGCAAGGGTAGGTTTGGATACTCAAGAACCGGCTTTGCTCCAAAGAACTCCTCGATGCTGGCCAGATCCGCGACGTACTCCATTCCTTCGGATTGTTCCAATCTGCGCTCCTGATGTTCGAAGGATGAGCTTTCGACGCCTAACGTTTGACATGAGGGGTGCACAAAAGGCGTAGCCTTTTGGGCATCCCCTCGATGGAAGGGTTAGGGCGCGCCGTTGCCTGCGGCTCTTGGGTCGAAGCCGAGACAAACTTTGCCTGCAACGAGCCGTATTGGAGTTTGTGTTTCAAGTTAGGCCTCTTCCGAAGAACGCGCAGGGCTTTGCGCCCGCCGCCGCATTGTGTTGGATCGTCCGATTCGCTGCCAGCTTTTCGTGGCCGAGACGATTGAAACCTTCACCCCGCGACGCTCGCTCCTAGCGCACCTGCTGGCCGAACGCTTCACGGGTGGCGGCGCGAGCGAAGCTGGCGCCTCAACAGACCAAAAGACCGGCTCTGCGCTACTGCGCAGTGCCAGCGCAGGGCTACACCCGTGGAGAGCGATGCCTTCTTCCTGACCATGCGTCTGAACTTCCGAAAACGCGACCCAGTCTTTGCTAGACGCTCCGAACTTCAACTGCTGCAACTCCAGCTCGGTGCGTTCTACAACCGTAGCCATACGCTCCCGCGCGCTCAAACGTTTGACATGAGGGGTGCGCAAAAGGCGCAGCCTTTTGGGCATCCCCTCGATGGAAGGGTTAGACCGCGCTCTCACCGTCTCAGACGGGCTGGGCCGTGAACTTCACACCCAGCGCGTGCGCTACTTTCATGATTGTTTCGAAGCGAGGCTTCGCCCCCGGCGCCAAGGCCTTGTAGAGGCTTTCACGTCCAAGACCTGCGTCTCTGGCCACTTGAGCCATGCCTTTCGCGCGGGCTACATCACTGAGTGCAACAAGCAGAAGGTCAGGATCGTTGGCCTCTAGTACGGCCGTCATGTACTCAGCGATTGCTTCGTCATCGTCGAGGTATCTCGCGGCGTCGAACGCGACGAGTTTCAACGGAGCTTTGGTCTTGGTCATAGATCCTCTCCAAGTTCTGCAGCCAGCTTCAAGGCACGACGAATGTCTCGCTTCTGGGTTGATTTGTCACCGGCATTCAGAATCACGATGATGACTCGCCCGCGGCGAGCGAAGTACAGCCTGTAGCCGGGCCCATAGTTCACTCGCAGTTCCGAGACTTCACCCTCAATGGATTGCCAATCTCCAAGGCTGCCTGACTCGACCTGACGCAATCGCGCGGCAATGCGAACCTGAGCCCGCTTGTCTTTGAGGTCATCAAGCCACGCAACGAACTCTTCGGTCTGGAGAACGGTGAACATGATTGACTGTAGCCGACTGGATACAGAATGTCAAAGAGCGGGTGTTTGCGGGGTCTAACGTTTGACATGAGTGGTGACCGAAAGGCGCAGCCTTTTGGGCATCCCCTCGATGGAAGGGTTAGACGGCGCGCTGCGGACGCCGACTGCCTCTGACGCCCAGATACGGCAGAGTAGTTAGTCGTCGGAATTTAGTACGGGGGTGGGAGCGAGGAAGAGACCGGCCAATGGAATCCAGCGCTTACCAGTGCCCTCCATGTCATACACGAGCCTGACCGGGCGATTGGCGACCTGAACTGATCTTGTGATCAGAGCGGTGGTTTGCAAACTGCCAGTACATATCGTACCGGCACCAAAAACACCGCCTCTGCTCCGACCGAGCGCCACTTCGTACACGCCCGGTTCAAGGTCAATGTTCAAACTTTGCCCGTTCTCCAACTCGCCCTTCATCACCCCGTTTACTTTGACCCACATCGGGCACGCGCCATCCTGGACTCCGCCGCCATGACGAACAGAAATCATCGGCTTTGAGTCTAAGAGTAGCGGGGATTGAACTCTAGGTGGCGACTGGCAGCCGACTAGGAATAGGACCGTCACCATAACGAAGTATTTCAAAGAGTGCTCCCGGTGGTTAGAAGTAGTGAAGTCTCTGAACATTACCAAATGCGTGGCATTGCAAATCGACGTGTAGCCTTGGGGCTTTCCCTCGCACACCGGAGGTTGTTCACGCCGTCTAACGTTTGACATGAGGGGTGCACGAAAGGCGCAGCCTTTTGGGCATCCCCTCGATGGAAGGGTTAGGCCGCATTTGGCGAGGAGCATAGCGATGTGCCCGATCGTGCCTAAAGTTCCTCAGCCATCTTGCCAATGACGTCCAGGCAAACACCGAAGAGATCTTGAGCGCTGTCAATCTCGTAAATGGCCTCTGGGTGCTGCGTGGGATTTCTGTATGCGGTTCTGATCAGATCTAGCGAGGCGAGTAGCGAAACGGGGGGCTTATTCTTAGACTTCGCCCTGAGTTGATCGACCATGTTTCCCCACATGGGCTTCGCGAGCCTCTTCTGTCGGCGGTGGTGACAGTAGTAGCTCTTGAGAACAGACTCTGTAGCGCGAAGAATATGAAACGCAGATGCAGTGGCTTCGCCAAAAAGGATGCATCTGCACGAGGACGCAAAATCAAGCTTTGCGATCTCTTCAAGCTTCTCAAAGGCTCCCGCCTTAAGCAGCTTATGAGGCTCAGCTAGTAAGCACTCGGTGTTGAATCGGCGACTGGGAAGTACATAAATTCTCTTTGTTATCGCTTCAGCAAAGACGACGTTCTCGATGGCCTTGAACTTGTCCTTGATCATCGTGGCGACGTTCGGCGGCAGAGTCACGTCGTCTGCCAACTCCTCTAGCGCCGTATTCATCTTTCCGTAGTCGATGGCTTTCATCGATGCCAGAGAGACCTCGAAGTTGCCCGTTTGAAGATTTTCCTTGAGAGTCTTGATGGTTGTTTTTGCAATAGGAGGCTTTGAGCTTATCGACACATTTCTAAGCAGTCGCAAGCAGAGGCCAATCTGGATGTACACGTACGTGTGTTGGACAATCAAAGGAGTCTCCTGACTGTGGACCGAAGGAATTCGGCTTTCCTATAGTAGGGGCAAGGTGCTTTGCGGCCTAACGTTCGACATGAGGGGCGGGCAAAGGGCGCAGCCCTTTGACCGTCCCCTCGATGAAGTGGTTAGGTGCCGCCTTGGAGCTACCGCCCTTGCTGCCGT
>JBEBIB010000031.1:0-62026 GCA_040080605.1 Burkholderiaceae bacterium | reverse complement strand
GGGCGGAGCCGGGGCGGGCGGCGGCACCGGGGCGGGCGCCGCGCCGTCACCACCACCCCCGCCGCAAGCGGCGAGCGTGCTCAGCAGCGTCAGCAGGCCCAGGCGTCGCAGTGCGGGAATCGAGGGCGTCTTGGTACAGGTGTCGAACAGCGGTGTCATCGGGCAGGTCCTGTGGCGGTGCGCGCAGACACTGCACGCTCGCCCGGGCCAACGGGGTGGCGGCACCAAACCGGACACGCCCCATGCCGGGCGCGTCACAGCCCATGCGAAGCCGGCATGAGCGGCATGCCCAACCGGGCCGGCTTGCGCCTACAGTTTCGTCCCGTGCAGGCCGCGCGCCACGAGCGTGCCGCGCCAGAGCATGAACTTCAAACCAGAGACAACCTCATGAGCTACCTCTCCTACGTCAGCCAGAAGGGCGACACCGCCTGGGACACCTACATCTCGCAAGTCGACCGCGTGCTGCCCTACCTCGGCAACCTCGCGCGCTGGTCGGAAACGCTGAAGCGCCCGAAGCGCGCCTTGATCGTCGACGTGCCGATCGAGCTCGACAACGGCAGCGTCGCCCACTTCGAGGGCTACCGCGTGCAGCACAACCTGTCGCGCGGCCCGGGCAAGGGAGGCGTGCGTTATCACCCCGACGTGACGCTCGAAGAAGTGATGGCGCTGAGCGCGTGGATGACCGTGAAGTGTGCTGCCGTGAACCTGCCTTACGGCGGCGCCAAGGGCGGCATCCGCGTCGACCCGAAACTGCTGTCGATCAAGGAGCTGGAGCGCATGACGCGCCGCTACACCAGCGAAATCGGCCTGATCATCGGGCCGCAGCGTGACATCCCGGCGCCCGACGTGGGCACCAACGGCCAGATCATGGCCTGGATGATGGATACCTATTCGATGAACACGGGCAGCACCGCCACGGGCGTCGTCACCGGCAAGCCGATTCACCTGGGCGGCTCGCTCGGGCGCGTGAAGGCCACCGGCCGCGGCGTGTTCGTGACCGGCCGTGAAGCGGCGCGGCGCATCGGCATGAACCTCGAAGGCGTGCGCATTGCGGTGCAAGGCATGGGCAACGTGGGCGGCTCGGCGGCCGAGCTGTTCGTGCAGGCCGGCGCCAAGCTGGTGGCGGTGCAGGACCACACCGGCACGCTCGTCAACCCCAAGGGCTTCGACATCGCCGACACGATGGAGGTGCTCAAGCGCGACGGCGGCATCGGCAACTACAAGGGTGCCGAGCGCATCGACAACGAAAGCTTCTGGGACGTGGACTGCGACATCCTGATCCCCGCGGCGCTCGAATCGCAGATCACCGCGGCGCGCGCCAACCGCATCAAGGCGAAGCTGGTGCTCGAAGGCGCGAACGGCCCGACCCTGCCCGACGCCGACGACGTGTTGACCAGCCGCGGGGTGCTCGTCGTGCCCGACGTGATCTGCAACGCCGGCGGCGTGACCGTGAGCTACTTCGAGTGGGTGCAGGACTTCTCGAGCTTCTTCTGGAGTGAAGACGAGATCAACCTGCGCCTGGACAAGATCATGGTCGACGCGCTGAAGAAGATCTGGGACACAGCCGATCGCCACAAGATCAGCCTGCGCACCGCGACGTTCGCGGTGGCCTGCGAGCGCATCCTCACCGCGCGCGAAGAGCGCGGCCTGTACCCGTGACCTGCCGGCGCTGACCTACTGCGGGCCGAGCGCCTTGAGCCGGCCGAGCTTGGCGGCGTAGAGGTCGTGGTCCTTGCGCGTGGTGCTCACTTCCATCGCCTTCGTCAGGTGCTCGGTCGCACGCGCGGGGTCGTGCAGCTCCAGGTAGGTGATCGCGAGCCAGAACTGGAACTCGTGGTGGTAGGGCGCGCGGTCCACTTCCTTGGCGAACAGGCCTTTCGCCGCTTCGAAGCGGCGCTCGCGCAGCGCCACCATGCCGGCATGGAAGTAGCTGAACGGCGGGTGCGGGTCGAGCCGCTCGAGCTGGCGCACCAGCGCGTCGGCTTCGGCGTGGCGGCCGAGGTCGCGCAACACCAGCGCGCGGTTCGACATCGCCTTGGTGTTGTCGGGCTCGCGCTCGGTGACCCTGAGCAGGGCCTGCTCCGCCAGTTCGGGGCGCTGCCGGTTGCGGTAGATCACACCGAGCGTGATGTAGGCGCTGAGCAGCTCCGGATCCTTGGCGATCGCCGCGCGCGCCCACCAGTAGGCATCGCTCAGCTGGCCCTGCGTCAGCGCCTCGACGGCGCGGTTGTTGGCGAACATCGCGATCACGGTCGGCTCGCGAATCACGCGCGAGCGCAACGCCCGGGCATTGCGCGGCGGCACGAAGTCAATGGTCAGTTGGCCGGTGTCCATGATGCCGATGCCATCTTGCGGCGGCCGGTCCGACAGCGTGAGGTTCACATGGCCGACCGAGACGTAGATGTCGCCCGAGCGGTCCCACGCGTCGTCGCCGAGCACCGACTGATAGCGAATCGACAGCCCCATCTCTCGCGCGAACGCTGCCGTCATCATCACCAGTGCCAGGCAGTTGCCCGAACGCGCGTCGAAGGCCTGCGCGGCGGTGCGGGTCACGGCCGCGTCGTACTCGAGGAGCAGGTCGTCCTTGGTGTAGAGCGCGTCGACCAGCCTTTGCTTGCGGTCGAGGAAGCGCGGGCCGGAAAGGATCTTCTCGGCCAGGTACTTGCGCATCGCCGGGCTGACCGCCATGGCTTCGGCCGGGTCGACGGGCGCCGACGGGGCAGCGAACAATTCGTCGTGAAACAAGCTGGCGGCGGGTGGCATCGGCGGCGCGCTCGCGCACGCTACGAGGCCCAACGACAGCAACAACGCAGCAGCGGTCTTCATCGCGCACTCCCGGGTCGGGCCCGCGGTCGCCGGCGCCGCCGGCGCGCGACCGCTTGAGGTGGATCAATCCTAGTCCGAAAGCCGGCATCGGCACAGCGGCCCCCTCTTGAAACCCGCACCGCCGTCAATATTCCGGAAGATGCCGACGCTGGCCAGGTGCAGGCCGATTACCGCGACGGTGTATTGCCTGTCCGGATCGCACGCCGACCGGCCGCCCAACCGACCCGCATCGCCATTCAGTGACCCTTCTTCCCAGGAGAAAGACACTATGAACGGCACGAGCCAAGTCACCGCCCGGACAGGCAAGAGCGAAGCGCAGCCGGCACCAGGCACCGCCGACGGCGCGCAGGACACGCGTGCGCTGCTGCCGCGCGTCGACGTGTTCGAAGACGAGGCCGGCATCACACCTTGCTCGCCGACCTGCCCGACCTGCCCGGCCTGCCCAAGGACAAGCTGGAACTGTGCGTCGACGGCGACCGCCTGCTGATCGAAGGCGTGGTCGCCACCGCGATGCCGCCGCAGCTGCAGTCGGAGGACGCCGTATTGACCCTGCGCATTCCCCGGCAGGAACACGCCAAGCCGCGCCGGATCGAGGTCCGCGCCGGCTGACGCGCGCGGGCGCACGCCGGGATCGGCTCAGCCGATGGCGTGCGCCAGCAACACGCCGAGGAAGACCACGAAGCCGACCCAGTGGTTGAGCCGGAAGGCACGGAAACAGCCGTCGCGCGAACGGTCGCGGATCAGCGTGAAGTGCCAGCCGGCGATGCCGGCAGCAACCGTCAGCCCAACGAAGTAGGGCCAGCGCAGGCCGAGCTGCAGGCCGAGCGCGGCCCAGACCACCAAGAAGGCGGCATAGAAGAGCATCACCCCGGCCACGTCGAAGCGGCCGAGCGTGATGGCCGAAGTCTGGATGCCGATCTTCAGGTCGTCGTCGCGGTCGACCATCGCGTACTCGGTGTCGTAGGCCAGCACCCAGAACAGGTTGCCGACGAGCAGCCACCACGCCAGTGCCGGCACCTTGCCCTGCACCGCCGCGAAGGCCATCGGAATGCCGAAGCTGAAGGCCACGCCGAGCACCGCCTGCGGCATCGAGAAAAAGCGCTTGGTGAAGGGGTAGAAGATGCTGACCGCCAGCGCCGCGAAACTCCACACGATGGTGGCGGTGTTGGTGGTCAGCACCAGCGCGAACGCGAGCAGCGCCAGCCCGGCGCCAAGCAGCAGCGCTTCTTTCGCGCTGACCGCGCCGCTCGTCACCGGGCGGTTCGCCGTGCGCTTGACGTGTTTGTCGAAGTCGCGGTCGGCCACGTCGTTGACAGCGCAGCCCGCGCTGCGCATCAGGAAGGTGCCGAGCGTGAACACCACGATCAGGTGCCAGCCGGGGAACCCCCCCGCCGCGATCCACAGCGCCGAGAGCGTGGGCCACAACAAAAGGTAACTGCCCGCGGGCCGGTTCCAGCGGACCAGGTCGAGGTACAAGGACAGGCGGGACGGGGCGGGCGTGTCGGACAACATCCCACGATTGTCGCGGCGGCGGCGTACACCGATTCGGCTGCAGCGGCGTTAGTCTGAAGGAACTTCAACGCCGCCCTGAATCACCTCACCGGAGCACACCATGACCATCGCCCGACGCAAGATCATCGGCTTGTTCGCCGCAAGTGCGGCCACCACGCTCGCAGGCTGCGGGGGTGGAGGCGAGGTCTATGTCGATGTGCCTTACGTGCCGCCGACACGGTCGATGTCGCTGCTGAATCTGAACCCCGAGTTTCCTTTGTCCGACGTGACGTTCGGCGCTGCGACGGTGGCCTCGGCACTCGCGTTTCCGGGCATCACGACCCCCTTTGTCGCAGAGTACGGCACCTACACGCTGAGCATCCGCAACCGCTCGCCCGTCATTACCCAGAACTTCGACGGCCTGCCGGTGGACGGCAGCTCACCCTCGCTTTTCGTGTTCTACCGCCGGTTCGCGTCGACTCGGCTCGGTTCGTCGCCGCTGGTGCCCGGCATCACCAATTACTTCGACTCGGCCGTGCCGCTCGACGTGGACCTCTTCGACGACGCCGGCGGCGTGCAACTGATCGATGCGTTGGGGTTCGAAGGCAATGCGCCGCAAGCCTCGGGAAGCCGCAACTGCACACTGCGCCTTTACGCCGCCGGAAGCAATGTGCTCATCTACGATTCCGGGCTGCAACAGCGCACCGACTCGATCATCATCTTCCCGCGCTTCCCTGCCGCATCGAGCCGCAGCGGCGAAGTTGCAGTGATCGGGCTGAACTACAACGTCAACGGTGCAAGCGCAGTAAGCTGGAGCAATGTCCTCGGTTGAACATCACCCGTCGAGCTGTTTCTGGAACACCAGACCCGCGTGTTCGCGGAGTGCGTGGAACCTGATCTTCGGCCAGTTGGCTTCGATCGCGCGCAGCTCGGGCGCGTATTCCACCAGCACCGTCGGCGCGTCGACGGCATCGAAGGCCACGCGGTGCGCGTTGCCGTCGATGAAACGCTGCAGCTCCTTCGCGCCGCCGTCTTCGGGCGCGCAGGTCACCCAGCGCGCCACCTGGTAGCGGCTCGGCGCGATGCGCGCCTTCACCCCGTATTCGTGTTCGAGCCGGTGCGCCACCACCTCGAACTGCAACTGCCCCACGGCCCCCAGGAGCAGCAGTGAACTCGCGACCGGGCGAAACACCTGGATCGCGCCTTCTTCGCCAAGTTGCGTCAAGCCCGCCTTGAGCTGCTTGGTGCGCAGCGGGTCGGCCACTTCGACGGTGCGGAACATCTCGGGCGCGAAGAACGGCAACCCGGTGTACTGCAGAGACTCGCCCTCGGTGAGCGTGTCGCCGAGCTGCAAGACACCGTGGTTCGGGATGCCGATGATGTCGCCGGCAAAGGCCTCGTCGAGCAGCTCGCGGCGCTGGCTCAGGAAACTGACGACCGTGTTCGGCCGCATCTCCTTGCCCGAGCGCGCCACCTTGATACGCATGCCGCGGTGGAAGTGGCCGCTCGCCACGCGCACGAAGGCGATGCGGTCGCGGTGCGCCGGGTCCATGTTGGCCTGGATCTTGAAGACGACGCCGGTCAATTTGGGCTCGTCGGGCTCCACGATGCGCTGGATCGCTGCCCGCGGCCCGGGCGCGGGCGCCAGGTCGACGAGAGCGTCGAGCACTTCCTGCACGCCGAAGTTGTTGACGGCCGAGCCGAAGAACATCGGCGTCTGGTGGCCTTTCAGGAAGGCGTCGCGGTCGAAGGCCGGCGCGGCGTCGCGCAGCAGTTCGATCTCATCCTTCGACTGTTCGTACTGCATGCCGAAGCGCGCCGGGTAGGCCGGGTTGTCCAGGCCGTCGAGAAACTCCTCGCCGTTGTTGGCTTCCGCGCCGCCGAACAGGCGCATGCGCTTCTCACGCAGGTCCATCACGCCGTGGAAAGCCTTGCCCATACCGACCGGCCAGGTGAAGGGCACGACTTCCATGCCGAGCTCGCGCTCGATCTCGTCCATCAGCGCCATCGGCTCCTGCACTTCGCGGTCCATCTTGTTCACGAAGGTCAGGATCGGCGTGTTGCGGGCGCGGCAGACCTGCAAGAGGCGGCGCGTCTGCGGCTCCACGCCGTTGGCGGCGTCGATCACCATCAGCGCCGCGTCCACGGCCGTGAGCACGCGGTAGGTGTCTTCCGAGAAGTCCTGGTGGCCCGGCGTGTCGAGCAGGTTGATCACGCAGTCGCGGTATTCCATCTGCATCACGCTGGACGCGACCGAAATGCCGCGCTGCTTCTCGATTTCCATCCAGTCGCTGGTGGCGTGGCGCGTGGCCTTGCGCGCTTTCACCGAGCCGGCGATCTGGATCGCGCCGGAAAACAGCAGCAGCTTCTCCGTCAGCGTGGTCTTGCCGGCGTCAGGGTGGGAAATGATGGCAAACGTTCTTCTACGCCTTACCTGCTCTGCGATTGAACCGTCTGCCATCAGAACACTTTCCCCGATATGTACACAGCTATGTACGCATTTCCGAATGTGCTCATAGCCCGTGCACACCAGCCTCTTTGCCTTCGCTGTCAGCCGGTTAGGGCCTACAGCGGTACAGACTCTATCAGATAACGACCCTCAAGAGCTGTTTATGTGGATTAGAATGCTCTTGAGAGCTTTTTATTCTGGATGCTGTCAGACCAGCATGGTATCTGCTGGTGTAGTGCTCTTCGCATTGGTGACTTGATGACCGCTCGGAACAAGCTGCTAGCCGCCCCGCCTTATCCCGTTGAACAGACGCTCAAGCGCCTGGGGACGAACCTGCGTACGGCACGCCTTCGCCGGAACCTCACCATCGAAGACGTAGCCGAGAAGATTGGCACAGGCGTTCGCGTGGTTGCCGATGCTGAGCACGGCAAGGCTTCAACCGGAATTGCTGTCTATGCGGCGATGCTGTGGGCACTCGATCTCCTGAATCACATGGACGACGTTGCCGCGCCGGAGAAAGACGAGGAAGGTCAGGCCCTCGCGTTGTCGCGCGAACGCTCCCGCGCCCGGCCTGATCGAAGCTTGGACAACGATTTCTAGGCCTTCTGCTGAGAGTTGCTGAGCAGGCCCGGATACTTCTTGGCGCGCAACTCTTCGAGCGCCCTTTCCGTGAGCTTCCACGGATCGCCTTTGATGCGGGCAATCAGCTCGCGCCAGACGCGCTCAAACGCGAGCACCGCATCTTCATCATTGAAGTGCACTCCCGCTGGCAGAAGCGGAGCAATGTCCTCTATGAGGCTGCGCGTGAGCTTCTCCAGCATCCGTTGCTCCGCATGGGCGCGTGTGATCGTGTTGCCTTCTTCCTTGAGATAGTGGTCGAAGCAGGCCACGACCTTTTCGGGATCGAGACCGAGCTGCTCAAGGCCATGGTGTAGGTCAAACAAGTCGCGGTTCTTGCGCCGTTGAAGAAGTGCACGGAGCTTTGTCCCAAACAATTCCTCTGGCGCAAACGTGGCGATCTCCGCAGCGCCCTGATGCCAGTCACTTTGCACCGCAAAGGGCATCTGCGTCAGACCGTAGAGGTTGGTGTGTTCGCGCGTATTGATTTCGACCTTGAGATTGAGAACCTCACCGGCATCGACTTCAGGGGTGAACCTGAATATCAGGTGCATCGAGTGCCCGGCCTGCTGGCGCTTGGGCTTGCCGAGCCACGAGAGGGCATCACGGATCGCATCGACCGTTTCCCCAATGGGCTCAGCATTCGTCTGAACGAGGTCGATGTCTTCGGAGTAGCGCAACGGCTGCTTGAAGAGAAGCTTGTTGATCGCCGTGCCACCACGAAAGGCAATCTTGCCCTTCAGGGCCGGTGATGTGAACAGGTCGCAGAGCGCCCTTGAGATGATCAGGTCCTGTTCAACCTGACGCAGGTCCGCCCATGGGGCATGGCTTGCCCATGCCTGTATGAAAGCAAGCGGGATCAAAAGTCCACCTCCACCTGCTCATTGAGGATGAGCTTCCATCGCTGATCGCGTTCGTATTGATCCGCAAGCGACTCGATCAGGGGTTTGACCGATGGGTCTAGCGGCACGGCCGTCTTGGCCTTCTTCGCGAAGGCTTCCAACGCACTGGCCTGCCGCGTATGGTGAGCAAGTTCAAGGAGGTAGCCAAGGCGTCTGATGCAGGAGTTCTCATAGGCGGCAGCGAGCTTCGCGAGCTTGCGCGCATCGGCCTTGCCACCGATGTCCTTGATCACCTGAGCAACCCCGTTGATCCCTGCGGCCTTGTGGAAGTAGCGCGCGCAGTCCAGTAGCGTCAACTCAACACCCGACACCTTTGCGAAACCGGCACTGGTCTTGATCTGATCAAGCTCGGTGCGCTGGTTGACTTTGTTGAACGTGCTCGGGGCCTGATAGAGAAACTGAACGCGGTGTCGGCCAAGATCGATATCGCGAAGTTGCTTGGGAACGATCACCTGGAAGACCATCGCCGCCTGATGGGATGAACCATGAAAGGCGGCTGCGCGCAGCATGGACACCCGGTACTCAAGGCCGAGGTAGTTCATCAGCGGGTCGATCCACTGCGCAGGATCGGGCGCTCCGGCAAGTTGATCTTCGGGGCGCAGGATGAGGTAGAAGCCCGTGCGCGGACTGGCGAGGCGGTGCCTTTTGGTCATGCGCGTGAGCGCCGCCGTCAGCGCGTTGGGCTTGAGGTCGAGCGCGCTCTGTGCCTCCTCCCGCGAGAAGGTGGCACGGCCCTGAATTAGTCGGTCATCTGCGAATCGGTCCAGTGAAGACATCCCCAGAACGTACGCGAAAACCGACAATTAGGCAAGGTTTATGCATATGACTTGGGGTGCGTGCAAGCACGAAAACCTAGAAACGGCACGACAGAAAAACCTAGAAACTGCAAGAGTGATGGTCCCGGGCAGTTCATCAACGGACCTGAACAGTGTCCTGACTTTCTCTGCGGTGTAGTCCGTGTACTGGACGGCGCGCAGTTGCTTGCCATCGGCGTCAAGCTCATAAACGACGTGGGCAGAAATAGTGACCTGCCCGCCGTCAACGTAGAACTTGCGGACGACATCGTCGCCGCCGCCACCCTCGCCCGGCCCGCCGGTATCGCCAGCGTCGCCCGGCGCGTCATCGCCGCCGTTCGGTGGTTCGGCGGAGTCGTCTCCGTCGCCGATGACGTTGCCCTCCTCGTCGATCTCTTCCCGATCCTCGATCTCGGGAAATCCATCGAATTCGGGGTCGGCAAATTTCTGCGTCGCCGCGCCGGTGTAGTCGATGATGTTGAAGTATTGCTTGCCGTAGTCCTCGCGCAGGCGCGTGCCGCGACCGATGATCTGTTTGAACTCGCTCATCGAATTGACGACGCGCGCAAGAACAACGTTCTTGCAGGTCGGAGCATCGACGCCGGTAGTGAGGAGTTGCGAGGTCGTCAAGACGACCGGGGTCACGGTTTCCAGTTCCTGAAAACGGCTCAGGTGGCCTCTGCCGATGTCGCCCTCATCGGCGGTCACGCGGGCCACATAGTTCGGGTACTGCCTGACGAGGTCGTGATTGAGGTTGGAGATTGCGCGTCGCATCTCGTCGGCGTGTTCCTGATCGACACAGAAGACGATGGTCTTCGCGAAGCGGTCGGTCCGCTTCATGAAGTCGGTCAGATGCCGGGCGATGGCCTCGGTGCGCGCGCGCAATGCGACCACGCGCTCGAAGTCTTTGGTGCCGTATTCGTCATCCGGGATTTGATGGCCGTATCGGTCGAGCTGGCCCTTAGTCGGACGCCAACCAGTGGCGTCCACTTCAGTGACGACGCGGTGCACGCGGTACGGTGCGAGAAAGCCGTCATCGATCCCCTGCTTGAGGCTGTAGGTGTAGATCGGATTGCCGAAGTACCGGTACGTGTCGCGGTTGTCGTCGCGCAGCGGCGTCGCAGTCATGCCGAGCTGATAGGCGGGCGCGAAGTATTCAAGAATCTCGCGCCAGTTGCTTTCATCGCGGGCGCTGCCGCGATGGCACTCATCGATGACGATCAGGTCGAAGAAGTCGGGGGGAAACTCGCGGTAGAGGCCGGGCCGATTTTCGTCTTTGGCGATAGCCTGATAGATGGCGAAGTACATCTCGCGGCTCTTCGTGATGTTGCCGCCTTCGATCTTGTAGCGGGCATCGCCGAAGGGCGCGAAGGTCTTGTCTTTGGGGTCATCGACAAGGATGTTGCGGTCGGCGAGAAACAGGATGCGCGGCTTCCTGTGCTCGCCAGTTCGGTTCCACCTGCTATTCCACAGCTTCCAGAAAATCTGAAACGCGACGACGGTCTTGCCCGTCCCTGTCGCCATGGTCAGCAAGATGCGCTGCTTCCCGGTCAGGATGGCCTGAACGGTGCGGTTAATGGCGATTTCCTGGTAGTAACGCGGCGCGATGGAATCAGACAGCAGCGAGGCGGTGAGTAGCTGCTGTGCCTTCTCCTCGGTCAGCCCCGCATTGCCGCGAAGGCGTTGCCAGAGCTGGGCCGGTGTCGGGTAGGCCGAGAGGAGCGTCTCGGCCCCGGTGATGTAGTCGAACTCGATAATCTCGTGGCCGTTGGTCGCGTAGGCGAACTTGAGCCCGAGGATTTCGGCGTAGTCCTTCGCCTGTTGCAAGCCGCTCCCGGCGGTGGCGTCTTCAGGCTTGGCCTCGACAACCGCGATGCTGAAATCCCGCGTGTACCGCAGGAGGTAGTCAGCACGCTTTTGAGGCCCCTTGGTGACGGTGCCGCCTGCGGCGAAGATGCGTCCGTCTGTGAAGACCTTCTGTTCGTTCAGCGAGTGCGGCGACGTGTCCCAGCCTGCGACTTGCAATTTGGGGGTGACATGCAGGCGGCAGGTATCGGCCTCGTTCAGTGCCATCAAGCAACCCTTGCTTCGGGCTCGATCACGTACGGTTCCGACGGCTCGTCCTCGTTGAGGACGCCCTTCAGAAACTCGTCGTAGCGCTCTTGCAGATGCTTGAGGGAAGACTCTCTGTCGGCTTGGAACTCAAGTCGTTCCTGAAAGAACTGAAGGCGTGCCCGGTTCTCGTCGAGGACCTGGCCCCACGTCTTGACGTAGATCGAGACGTTCGCCTTCGTGTAGATCAGGCCGGTGCTATCGCTGATGCGCTGCGTCGCATAGTCGCCAAGATCATCGCTGATGGCCCAGAAAACCCACGTCGTATCGACGTTGCGGAAGCGCTCATCCTTCATCACTGAAAAGGCGTACTTCTCGATCTGCGTGACCTCATCGTCGTTGATCTTGACGCTTGGGGCTTTCAGCTCGACCACGAGGTGCGTAAGTGTGTTCGCGCGGTGCTGGCGGATCGCCTTGGACAGCATGAGATCGACGATCCCGCGCGTCTTGGTGATGTGCTTGACCGGCTCGTCGATGACGAGGCCGTCGCCGAGCAGCTTCTTGTGCTTGCGAAGGACCTCGGTCAACGATTGATCATCGACCGAGAGGTTGTACTCCTCGCCGAAAAGCCAGCAGTTCTGCGCAATGATGCGGTGAAGCTGCGAGCGCTCCTTCAGGCGCTTCTTCGGCTCGGCATCGAAAAGGATCGCTTCAAGACCCGTCAGGAACTTGAGGCGGTCGGTGACGATCTTGGCCGCACCGATGATGGCGGACAGGGATACGTCCCGCAGAAGCTCGGCCAGCTCTTCCTGCTTGCGTTTGGGCAGGTTGAGAACTTCCTCGAAGATAAGTTGCAGCTCCTCAGGCCCCTTCTCCAGGGCCTGCCGCAGGAGGCGCAAATTGAATGCCTTGCTCTTGGGCGGTGTATTGGCGAAGTCCTGAACATGCTGCGCCATGTTGACGGCGACGATGTCGAACACCTGTCGCTCGACCGTTTCAAGGTGTGTGGCCGGTTCGCCTTGATAGGGATAGATGGCTTCGGTTTTCCACTCTTCCACGACCGACCGCGCTTCCTGCGCGGCACGATTGCGGAAGTGGGCTTTGATCGCCTGCTGCGCTTCGTCGATGACGGCGACCACGGCAGGATTCATCTCGGCGAGTTCGACCGTCCCGTCTTTCTGCAGCTTGGAGATGAAGCTTGACTTGAGATACCCGGAGAACTGGAAGGCTCCGATATGAAAACGACGATCGACCGAGAGAAGCGGGAAGCCCTTTTCGTTGCACAAGTACAGCGCGCGGTTTGTCATGGCGCGCCACTCGATGATCTCCAGCCTGGCCGAGTGCATCTTGTCGTCCTCGGCGATGTCGGCAAGGTTGACACCGTGACGCGACGCGATGACGGAGTCAGGGTCAATCTGATGGGTATCGACCTTGATCGAAACAGCGTTGTAGTCAGCGAGATAGAGCGCGAAGATTTCGGCCAGCTCCTGAAGACCAGCTTCGGTCGTCAGTGAGCGGTGTTCCTTGTACAGCTCGGTGATTGAGAGCGTGACACCACGCGCCTTGCTAGCGGGTGCAAGCGTCTCATCCGAGATGCGGACTTCGCGGATATTGCTGGCGCTCATCATGATCTTGAACGTCCAGAGTTCCTTGCCTTTCTGGTACGTCACGTCCCACTCGGCGAAGCGACCGAGCGAGAACGCCTTGAAGCGGCCACGCCCGTCTTGGCCGTGAAGGAACCGGCCCTCGCCTTTGGTCACGGCACCGGGCCTTTTCCACGAGCCGCCAAGGCGGCGAAACCCCTCGGGAGCGTCCGCGAACGGAATGCCAAGGCCGTTGTCGGTGACGATAATGGCGGACATCGCGCCAAGCGCGTTGTAGTCGAAGGTCACGCTGACGCTGGTGGCATCTGCGTCAAGCCCGTTCCAGACAAGCTCCGCCAAAGCCTGCACAGGCTTGGCTTTTGTGATCTTTTCGAGGAAGTCAGACTGGACTTCGACCGGGTATGCGTGATCTGCCATTGCATCCTCTTGTCGTTCTTTCCGACATGTTCGCATGGTGGCCGGATCAGGCGATTTTCTCTCGTGCGGCGAAGCGCAGCACATGGAGTGTTGCCAACGCGCCTTGCGCGCCACTTCCGCGTAGCTCACGCCGTGCGGCGTGAGCTACGCTGGCGTTTGGCCCTGCCTGGTTCTGATGGGGGGATTGGTTCAAGGCGTTTCTCTCAGGCCAGCCCAAGCGTCTTTTCGATCCCATGCGTTGCACAAGGAGGTCGGTCAGCAAGCGCGTAGCGCTCCTCCTCTGACGTTGCAGCCCTGCCGGGTGCCATGCCGTCCCCCCTTGCGCCTCTAGCGGTCCTACAAGGCCGCGTTGGGTGGCCTCAGACAAGGAGAAACACATGAAGAGCTACATCCACACCATCGAAGAATTGCAGGGCGTCGCAAAGTCAGAGCTGAGCGTCATGTTTCGCAAGGCTGCGGAGGTCGCCGCAGATGAGAAGCGCGACCCATCGGAACGAGCGGCAGCCAAACAGACTATGGAAAACGTTCGTGGTCGAATGAGCAGCCCAACCGGGCCATGACTTGCCACACACTCGCCACAAGTCGGCGCGTGTCGTTTCGGGATACGGCGTATTTCTGCGGGTTCTGGAGGGCACCGACTTGTGGCAAAAACGGTCGAAACTGGCCTCTTTTTTCCGTAATGTTCAGCTAAGTCATTGATTTCAAATGGCGCGCCCGGCAGGATTCGAACCTGCGACCTACGGTTTCGGAAGCTGCAAAAGTCTGGTTAATTTCAACATGATGCACGTCGTTCGCCACAGATTCGCCACACGATTCGTCGAACACCCCCCTAGTGCCTGATGGTCGAGATCAACCCGGGCCGTTGGCTGCGGGTCTGTTCTGACTCGCGGATCAGGTGAGCGTAGACCGAATAGGTCGTGGTGATGTCTGTGTGACCCATCAAGGTCTTGATCTTGGCGATGTCAGTGCCCGAAGCGATGAGCGCTGATGCGAAGTAGTGCCGCAAGGCATAGGGCGCGAAGCGCGGCGCGGCGATCTCCTCGCCGTCCATCTCACTGATGTCGATCAGTCCCGCGTGTTCACAGGCTTCGCCGAAGCCGCGCTTGCGCCAGTTATCGAGAGATTGCCATCTGCCTCCTGCTGTAGGGAAAACTAGGTCGTAGTCGTTGTTGAGCGCAAGGTGATCGCGGTAGTGCGTCACCATGTCAAACGTCTCCGGGCTAAGTTCGATGAATCGCCGTCCGGCGGGCGTCTTGGTGACGGACAACTCGCCGCCGCGATCAATGGCGCGGCCCACATGAACCCCGCCATCACGCAGGTTTGCGCCTGCAATGGCGACGTACTCTTGAGGCCGCATGCCAGAGTCAACGGCGAGATAGAGCATCGGGCGATAGCGCGCCCATGCCCGCGCAGTTTGACGGTTCTTGGAATTTGCAAGCTCGTCTGCGGCGCGCAAGAGCGCCCTGACTTCTTCGTGGGTTGGGATGACGATGGGCTCGTCGTAGCGCGTCTCCTTTCGGACGCCAACGCCCGTACAGACATTGACCGGCACAACTCCCCGTGTTGCCATCTCGCCGAGTACTCCGTGGAATTGACGCAGCGTCTTGGCGGCAAGGTAGCGCCCATGCGCGGCGATCAGCCAGGAGCGGAAGGCGATGATGTCTGGCTTGGCAAGCGCAGCAACGCCCTTCTCCCATTGATATGCTTTCATGATGTCGGCGAGGTAGCGATACTGTTTATGCGTTGAAGAGGAGACCGGGGCACGTCCGTCGCGGCCTTCCTTCTCGCAGACATCAAGCCACGTGTTGATGGCATCAGCCACCGACCAAGCATCCCCGCGTCGCGTGCCTTGCGCCGCTCTTGCTGCGGCGTCCTCGCGAAAGGTCCGAGCCTCCTTGGCGGTTGAGAACGTCCTGTACGCATAACCTCCGGCGACTCTAGGATCGGCGTAGCGGACTTGGTAGGTGGTACCTTTGGCGCCTATTCTCTTTCTGATGTCGGACATGATTCTCCATACCGCAATCAGAGTGAGTGATCAAATGCTTTTTTGAGAGATGTTGGAGTTATGTGCGATACCGTTTCAGCTTGAACCTGGCATCGCGTATAGATTTCCAGAAGGGTCCCGCGTTCGATCTTGAGACGTTTATCAATGGGATCAACGAAGAACGGGAGCTTCCGGCACCCATGCGCATCTGGTTCTGAAGCGCGCTTAATCTGTTTAGTCGTCAGACTGATACCAATTTCAGCAAGCGTCTTGCGCGCCTCTTCAAGATCGATGTAGAACGGCTGTTTCATTGGGAGTGCCTCCGGGCTAAATCTTGAAGTCGTCAGCGGCGCTGCGATACGGGCCTTGGCTCTGCATCTTGGTGAGTGCGCGACCATCACGTGTATGGGGTACGACATGGCTGCCTTTACCGTCCGTGGGATTCACATAAATGGTGGCCCCTTGGGAGAATTTGACGGCGAAGTCCGTCTCCAGTTGGCTAAGCATTTCGAAAATCGCCTGCCGCATGTCAGCCATGCTCATTTCGCCTCTGATATTTATCTGCACGAAGTTCCGTCCAATCTAATACCAGGGTTACGCAGTAATCTTTGGTATATAACTTCAATATATCTACAATTTGCTAATTAGTTATTAAGAGTTCATCAAATGGTTGTATTCGGGGTCGGCTTGCACCGCATGCGCCCGGCGTGGCCTGTTGCGGTCCGGCGAGGAATGCACGAGGCGAACGAAGTGCCGTCATCCGTAGACTGATCTGCATCACCGGAGGACTGGCGATGTCATCAAGCTACCTATCCACACACGATCTGTGCGAGCGATTTCGATGCACGAGCCGGACGCTGTTCCGCCGCATGAGGCGCGTACGAAACCCGTTTCCGGCTCCCTGCATGCGACACGCCGGAAGCTGCAACCTCTGGGACAGCGAAGACGTAGTTGCATGGGAGCAGCGTGAGCGCGCATACGCACGTATGCAGGACGACCTCGGAGACGGGCTCGGCACGGCGGCGTTGGCCTGCATCGATCAGCGCTCCGCCATCGAACCACAAAGGACCCCGGCATGAGCCGCGCGCTGCGTAAGCTCGATAGCGGCTGCTACGCCGTCAAGCTGTGCCTTGCCCCGGACTTGGTTGCGTTCGCCGAAACGCAGTGGCGCGGGCAAGGCTTCGCCGACATCGAGGGCTATCTCAACTGCGTTCTCAACACGGCGCTGTTCTTCGACATGGAGTCAGACCCGCCGCCACCGGCGAGAGCGGCCTTCGATGAGCAGGACGATGACATTCCGTTCGACCCTATCCCGCTGCCGACATCCCCCCGGGTGACCAAGCCCTCGCCGCAGGTGGAGGAGACACAAGCCCGGCCAGCCGCCGCCACCAAGAGCGCCGAGGTCTAGTCATGGCCGCAGGAAGCAATCCGCCCGCGCACCTGCGCTCCCCCGGCGCGTACGGGCTCTATCGCGATCTGGTGGCTCAGTGCAACAGGTCGCCAATCATCGTGGCGACCGACTTTCGGCTGACGGAAGCCGAGCTAACGTGGGACAAGCTGACGGCGTTCGAGGTCGAGGCCTTCGGGATCAATCCCCTGCTCGTGAATGCACTCGCTTGGGGCTCTGCGCGCTACAGCGACCTGATTGGCATTACTGACACTGAGTTCATGGCCCACCGCATGCAAGAGCGCGAGGCCTATCCCGAGTTCTACCTCGGCGAGTGCGTCAGCTCGATTGATGCCGCCGTTGGATTCATGGTCGCCGCCTGTGAACTGCCCTTCACGCAGGCGCTGCTTTGGGTGTGCCGTGCCCAGGTGCAGATGGTCCGGAGCAACCTTTTCGTTGAGCCAACCACTGCGCCCTCATGGGCGCTCGGCACGCTTTGACGCTGGACACGGGCGGATACCTAGCCTGACTGCTGCTCGACAAGCGCCGTGAGGCGCTGCGCCCACGCGGTATAGGCCTTGGCCTGTTCCGGCAGATAGTCGTAGTGGTCGTACACCTGCCACGCACCGGGCATGCGGTGGCCGAGCATGATTTCGGCGATGTGGGGCTCGGTCAGGGTTGAGAAGTTTGTCCGCGCCGTGCGCCGCAAGTCGTGGACAGACCAGTGCTCCATCTCAAACCTCTCGTGTCGGCGCAGCCACTGCATGACGTTGTACGGCAGTGCCAGCGGGGCGCTCGTGCCCATCGGCTTGTCGGTGCCCGCGTTTGTGAAGATGTGCTGGCTGCGCTCGCTCAGCGCGAAGGCCTCCTTGATGAGTGGCTCCGTCTCGGGCGTGATCGGGCGCAAGAGTGGTTTGCCGGTCGCGTGCCCGAGTTTGTGATTGCCCGCGGGCACCGTCCAGACGCGCTTCTCGAAGTCGAAGTGGCTCTTCTCGGCAAGGCGCAGCTCACCGTTGCGGCACCCGTACAGCAGGCACAGTTTCAGGAAGAGCTTGTTCTTGGCCGCCATGCGCGAAAGATCAATCGCCCGCCAGACCCGCGTGATCTCATCGCCTGAGAGCGTGCGCGATCCCGGCATCTTCTTGATCTGGAGGTCTTCCTTAGCGTTGATCCCGGCGAGCGGGCTCGCGGGGATCAACTGACGCCGGACAGCCCACTTGAGCATTTGCTTGGCGTTGATCAGGATGCGCTCGGCGATGCCGGGCCGCAGGGCCGCGTGCTTCTCTAAAACGTTGAGCCACTCGTGCAGGCTCACCTTCTCGGCGGGCAGCTTGCCGATCACCGGAAAGACATGAATCTCGAAGCTGCGCAGGATGTCGTGAGCGCCCTTCTTGTTCTTCTGGCAGTAAGCCTCGTGCCACTGCCGGAACAGTGTCTCGACTGAATCGGCCTTGAGGATGACCTGCTTCTCAAGCAGGCGAACGATTTGTGGATCGTGGCCCTGCTCATGCTGCGCGCGCAGACGCTGCGCCTCACTGCGTGCCTCCTTGAGCGACATCAGCGGATAGCTGCCGAGGTCTAGCCGCTTGGCCACCCCCTGATATCGGTAGCGAAGTTGAAAGGTGATCTTGCCTTTGGGCGTGATGCGCACGCCCAAACCTCCCCGGTCGCCCCGCTCTTCGAGCGCTGCGCGCTCCTTCCCGTTGTTGGCTTTGAGCCATGTGTCCGAAAACGCCATACGCACCCCCGTGTGTACATAGCGCGAGAGCGGGGCGTGCAAGGCGGTTTTATGTACGCAGCTATGTACACAAACCCGCCGTCTCGACCTGTCTCAACGTGACATGACTTGAACATGCCACGCACGCCTCTTTCCTCGCGCAAACCACTCGAAAGGGTCAACCGTGTCGCGGCCTGACCCCGCCTGACTCAGAGGCTGTTGTGGGGGTGGGAAATGATGGCAAAAGTGCGGCGGCGACGGACTTGCGCGGAGATGGATTCGGACATCCGCGAATTATCGACTGCGCTTCGACACCGCATTCGGGGGGTGAGCGGTGAGATGTGGCACACAAATCGCTCGGTTTCGTCGTTGGCTGCTGCAGCCGTTGGACGAGGAGGCGATCGTGAGTGCCGACAAGCCGATCTATGTGACACAGCCCTTCATGCCGCCGCTGGAGGACTTCACGGCCTACCTGCGCGAGATCTGGGACTCGAAGCTCATCACCAATGGCGGGCCGTTCCACCAGCGGCTCGAATCGGCGCTGGCCGAGTACCTGGGTGTGAAGCACCTGGCCCTCTTCACCAACGGCACGCTCGGCCTGCTGACCGCGCTGCAGACCCTGCGCGTCACCGGCGAAGTGATCACCACGCCGTACTCGTTCGCCGCCACCGCGCACTCGGTGCTGTGGAATGGCCTGAAGCCGGTGTTCGCCGACATCGACCCGCGCACCCTGAACCTCGACCCGGACTGCATCGAGGCCGCGATCACGCCGCAGACCACCGCGATCATGCCGGTGCACTGTTACGGCACGCCGTGCGACGTCGACCGCATCCAGCGCATCGCCGACACCTACGGCCTGAAGGTCATCTACGACGCCGCCCACGCGTTCGGCGTGCGCCTGCACGGCGACAGCCTGCTGAACCACGGCGACCTCTCGGTGCTCAGCTTCCATGCCACCAAGGTGTTCACCACAATCGAAGGCGGCGCCATCGTCTGCCCCGACGCCAAGACCAAGAAGCGCATCGATTTCCTGAAGAACTTCGGCATCGCCGACGAGGTCACGGTGATGGCGGCGGGCATCAACGGCAAGATGAACGAGGTGCAGGCGGCGTTCGGCCTGTTGCAGCTCCAGCACGTCGACCAGCTGATCGAGCGGCGCGGCCAGATCGCCCAGACCTACGCCCGGCACTTGGCTTCGGTGCCCGGCATCCGCATCCCGACCGCACTGCCCGACACGCGCGCGAACCATTCCTACTTCCCGATCTTCGTCGGCCCGGAGTTCCCGATG
This sequence comes from Burkholderiaceae bacterium, assembly GCA_040080605.1. Taxonomy (GTDB): domain Bacteria; phylum Pseudomonadota; class Gammaproteobacteria; order Burkholderiales; family Burkholderiaceae_C; genus LMDS01. The sequence goes on along the minus strand of JBEBIB010000031.1, from coordinate 42,497 downwards.
AGCCGCGACGCCGTGTTCGAGCGGCTGAAGGCGCGCGGCATCTTCGCGCGGCGTTATTTCTACCCGCTGCTCAGCAGCATGCCGATGTACCGCGGCCTGCCCTCGGCCGCGCCCGAGCGCTTGCCGCACGCAGTCAAGGCCGCCAACGAGGTGATGTGCCTGCCGATCTACCCGGCGCTGGCCGACGACGACGTGATGCGCGTGGTCGAGACCATCCTCGCCTGCCGCTCGGCCTGAGCCGCGCCGCGGGCCGCCGGCTCAGCCGGTCGGCGCGCCCACCAGCTGGCGGTGCAGCCGGGCCACGCGGCGCGCCAGCGGCAACGGCAGCCACTGCACCGCGAGCACCCAGCCCAGCAGCAAGGCGCGCCGCACCGGCGTGATCGACGGCCAGCGCCACAGCGAGCTGAGCGCGAAACGCGTTTGCGACGCAGCGCTGCCGGTCAGCCGCGGCGCCATGTCGGGCCCGCCGAAGCGCAGGCACAGCGCCAGCGTGCGTGCTTCCCACGGCGCCAGCGCCAGCGGCTGGTCGTGGGCCAGCCCCTTGCGCACCAGCCCGGCCTCGACCATGCGCTTGCAGGCGTTGATGCGGTCGTGCTCGTCGACCAGCCCGCTCGACGAGTTGCCGAAGAACAGCGCGCCGTTGTTCAGCGGCCGGTGCAGCCGGTAGGCGCCGAGCGCGCCTTCGGCCGAAACCACCTCGCCGTACACCGGCGCGAGCAGGATCGGCACCGAATCGGCGCCGATGCGCCAGGCCGTTTCGTCCATCGGCAGCACCTGACGCAGGTAGCTGGCGTGAAAGGCATTGCCCGAACCGGGCGGCGAGCCGTAGGCACCGAAGGCGCACAGCAGTTCGAGGGCACTCTTGTCGTGCATGTCGCGCGGCACCTGGCGGCCGAGCAGCGTGCCGGCCTTGTCGACCATGTCGAGGCGGAACTGCACCTTGCTGACGCCCGGCCGCCACAGCGCCACGATCTCGGCCGCGGCCTGGGGGTACAACCAGTCGTCAGCGTCCAGAAAGACCACGATGTCGCCCGTGGTGCGCGCATAACCTGCGTTGTACGCGGAGCCCTGGCCGCCATTGGGTTTGTCGATCACGGTCACCCGGTCGGCGTAGCGGCGGATCACCTCCATCGAGCCGTCGCGCGAGCCGTCGTCGACCACCACCACCTCCACGTCCGGGTGCGTTTGCGCCAGCGCCGAGTCGACGGCACGGGCCACGTAGGCCTCGTAGTTGTAGTTGTCGATGACGATGCTGACGCGCATGGTGGAACCGGAAAGAAGGTGGCCGACGCGCCGCTCAAGCGTTCGCGGTTGAAGACTTCAGCGCCGCGCGGATGCGCTTGACCAGCGGCTTGCCGACGCGGTGGCGCAGCGCGAGCGGCAGGGTCTTCACGATCTGCACCGGGTCACGCGCGCAGGCCAGGCTCTCGACGAACTCGCACGCCGGCTCGCCGTGGCGGGCCACCACGAAATACGGCGGCGTGATCGTCGGGTCGAAATCACCGAGCTTCAGCATTTCGGCCACGTAGGCCCAGCGCGAATTCGTCGTCGTGTTCTCGTAGGTCTTGTGCAGCAGCAGCGACGAGAACAGGATCACGTCGCCGGCGCTGGCCTCGACGCACACCTTGCCACTGTCGGCGGCGTCGTAGCGCTCGGAATCGAGCGCGACCATGTGGTTGTCGATGCGGCGGTGGCGCTGGCGCTGCTTGTGGCTGCCGGGCACGACCCAGAGCCCGCCGTTGTCGGCGCGGCTTTCGCTGAGCGCGATCCAGACCTCGAAATGCGGCTGTGGCAGCAGGTCGTAGCCGGTGTCGGTGTGCCAGGCGAACACGCCGGACTGCGGGCCCTTGGCGACCGCCTGGTCCCAACGCAGCCACAGGTCGGGGCCGGCGATCGGCGCCACGAAGTCGATCAGGGTGCGTTGGGTAACGAAGCGCCGGATCAGCTCGCTCTTTCGGAAGAGCTCGCTGTAGAACTGCATGCTGCCCTTGCTGTTGGGCTCGGCGCGGTCTTTGGCCTTGCCTTCGAAGCTGTGGCATTCGGCAATGAAGTCGCGCATCTCGTCGGCGCTGAACAAACCACGCGCCACGACGAAGCCGTCACGCTCGAACTGCCGAACCCGCTCGGCCGCGTCGGGCACACCCGCAACGCTCTTTTCCGTACCAACCATCGCCATGACAACCCCCCGTCGCAGCTCGTGTGATCGGCGCGGACCGCCGGCCGACCGCCGCCACGCGGCCTGGGCACGCGGGTCAGGCGGGGGGCAGGAAGGGCCGCACCACGCTCAGAAGGCGCTCGACATACGCTTCCTTCTCGCCCACCGGTGCGGCGTAATGAAGACTTTGCCTCGCTGCCTCTTCACCTGCACCACGCAGCAATATCCATGCCGCGAGGTACTGCGAGGCCAGGCAGCCGCCGGCGGTGGCGATCGGCCCGCGAGCGTGGAACGGGGCTTCTTCGACCCGCACGCCGGCTTCGACGAGCCAGGGCCGGGTCGTCAGGTCGGTGCAGGCCGGCATGTCGGCCAGCAGGCCCAGCCGCGCCAGCAACAGCGCGCCCGAGCACTGTGCGCCGATCAGCTGGCGCAGCGGGTCGAGCTGCAGGCGATCGAGCAGGGCGCCGGCCTTGCCGTGGTCTTCGGCGATCGCGCGGGTGTAGATGCCGCTGCCGAAGACCACCACGTCGGCCTCGTTCGCGAACTCGAGCGGCTGCTGTGCCTGCACGGTCACGCCGTTCATCGACGTGACGTGTTTGCTCGGGCTCGTGATCTGTGCCTTCCAGCCCTGTGCGTTCAGGCGGTTCAGAAGCCCGAGCGCGATGAAGGAATCGAGCTCGTTGAACCCGTCGAAGGTGAGGATCGCGACGCGCACGAGGTCACGCTTCGAGCAGCGACCTCAGCATCCACGCCGTTTGCTCGTGCACCGTGAGGCGCTGCGTCAGCAGGTCGGCGGTGGGCTCGTCACCGGCCTTGTCGGCCAGCGGGAAGATGCTGCGGGCCGTGCGGGCCACGGCCTCGTGGCCTGCGACCAGGATCGCGACCATCTCGAGCGCCTTCGGCGGCACGGCCGGGGCGTCCTTGATCGAGCTCAGCTTGCTGAACTGGGCGTACGAGCCCGGGGCCGGGTGGCCGAGCGAGCGGATGCGTTCGGCGACCGGGTCGACCGCGTTCCACAGCTCGGTGTACTGCGCCATGAACATCAGGTGCAGCGTGTTGAACATCGGCCCGGTCACGTTCCAGTGGAAGTTGTGCGTGGTGAGGTAGAGCGTGTAGGTGTCGGCCAGCAGCTTGGCCAGACCGCCGGCGATCGCCGCGCGGTCTTTTTCGCTGATGCCGATATTGATGCTCATGCCGACGGGGGCTTTGCTCTTGGCCATGCTGGAGTGCTCCGGGGTGAAAGGGGTTGAGGCCACTTTAACAAAGCATGAATCACCCCGGCCCGTCCTGGCGCAGGCTGTTGCCCAGCGCTGTCTTGCGCACGATCACCGCGAACGACTGCACCGGCGCTGCCTTTTCGCCTTCGAGCCGCCACAGGATGCCGGGCGTGCGGATCGGCGTCGGGCTCTCGATGGGGATCATCTGCAGCCCGGTCATGCCCGCCGGCACCGCGTTGATCGCGACGATCGCACCCACCTGCGTGCGCAGCGCCAGGCCCAGCATCGGCGCGATCGTCGACATCTCGGCCACCACGAGCGGCTCGGCGCCGCTCGCCTTGAAGCACTCTTCGAGCAGGGTGCGCGTGGCGAAGTAGTCGGGCATCAACACCAGCCGCTGCTGGTGCAGCTCGACCATGCGGATGCGCTTGCGCCCGGCCAGCGGGTGCTGGTCGGAAACCACCAGCACCATCTCTTCGTTGTAGAGCGGCTCGAACCACAGGTCGGTCGGGCCGTTGGGCCGGTAGGCGATGCCGATGTCGAGCTCGCCGGCGTGCAGCTTGGTGCCGATCTGCTCGGCCGGCAGTTCTTCCACGCGCACCTGCACCGTCGGGTGGCGCGCCAGGAACTGCGCCACGCACTCCGGGATCAGGCCGATGTTGAAGGTGTGCGTGGCACCAATGCGCACCTGACCGGTCAGCCCGCCGGCACCGGGCTTGAGCATCGCCACACCGAGGTCGACTTCCTTGAGCGCGCGGCTGGCAAAACCGAGAAACAGCTCGCCGGCCTCGGTCGTCACGACTTTCTTGCCGATGCGGTCGAACAGCGGCTGGCCGACTTCCTCTTCGAGCTGGCGGATCTGGTGCGAGAGCGTCGACTGGGTCACGTGAACCCGCTCGGCAGCGCGCGTGAAGCTCAGCGTTTCGGCCAAGGCCGTGAAGTAACGAAGATGCCGCAGCTCCATACAAACCCCGATGTCGAATCGACACCATCGATCATATCGATGTGAATTCACCATTTTCGTGCGGTGGGCGATGTCCCTAAGCTTCGCCCCATGCCGAGGCAGAACGACCTCGGGCGACGAGACAACGGAGACACGCCATGTCCGAATACAACCAGAGCAAGCTGACGCAGGACGTGCTCGCCGCGTTCGCCGGCACGCCCGAACCGCGCCTGCGCGAATTGATGACGGCACTGGTCAAGCATGTGCACGCTTTCGCCCGCGAGGTCGACCTGAAGCCCGAAGAATGGCTGGCCGGCATGAAGTTCCTGAACGCGGTCGGCCAGATCTCGACCGAGCGGCGGCCCGAATTCATTCTGCTGTCCGACACGCTGGGCCTATCGATGATGGTCGTCGCGCTCGAACAGGCGCGTGCCAGCGGCAACGCCAAGGGCGCGACCGAAGCGACCGAGGCCAGCGTCGAAGGCCCGTTCTACTGGCCCGGGGCGCCGGACCTGCCGCTCGGCACCGACATCGGCGAAGGCGTGCCCGGCGAGCCCACGCTCTACATGGGCCGCGTGACCGACGTGAACGGCCAGCCGCTGGCCGGTGCGCTGCTCGACGTGTGGTCGGGCGACGGCGACGGCAAGTACGACGTTCAGCTCGGCCCCGAGCCGGTGATGAAGGCGCGTGGCCGCTTCCGCACCGATGCCGAGGGCCGCTACTGGTTCTGGTCGATCCGGCCCTCGTACTACCCGATCCCCGACGACGGCCCGGTCGGCGAAATGCTGCGCGCCACCGGCCGCAGCATCTACCGCCCCGGCCACATCCACATGCAGGTCTCCGCACCTGGCCACGTGGTGCTGACGACGCAGGTCTTCGTGGGCGGCAGCCCATACATCGACGAAGACGCGGTGTTCGGCAAACGCGACAGCCTCGTCGGCGACTTCGAGGCGCATCCGCCCGGCAAGGCCGTCGACGGGCGCGAGATGAAATATCCCTACCACTCGTCGAGCTTCGACTTCCGCCTGGCGCCCTTGCCTGCCTGAGTCGTCCCGCTCCGGCGCGGCTCGCGGGCCGCGCCCTACCCCACACCCAGGGTTCCCATGAAGATCGGCAAGGTCACCGTTCCGCGCACGTCCATCACCACCTCCGACGCGCACACCATCGTCGTCCGCGGGCGCGATCTCTCGAAAGACCTGATCGGCAAGGTCTCCTTCGTCGAGCACTTCTTCCTGCTGCTCAACGGCAAGCTGCCGACGGCCGGCGAAGCGGCGGTGCTCAACGCCACGCTGGTGGCCATTGCCGACCACGGCCTCGTGCCCAGCGTGCAGGCGGCGCGCATGACGTTTGCCGCCGCGCCCGACGCGATGCAGGGCGCGGTGGCGGCCGGCATCCTCGGCTGCGGCTCGGTCGTGCTCGGTTCGTCTGAAACAGCGGGGCGGATGTTCAGCGAGATCGACGCGCAGGTTCAGGCCGGAGCCGCCGTCGATGTCGCCGCGCTCGCGGTGATGCAGGCCTGGCGTGCCGCCGGCAAGTCGATCCCCGGCTACGGCCATCCTTTGCACAAGGAGCGTGACGAGCGGGTCGGCGCCTTGTTCGACGTGGCGCGAGCGGCCGGCACCGACCTGCGTTTCGTCGCGATCGCCGAGGCGGTGGAAGCGCACATGCCGCAGGTGCTGAAGAAGAGCCTGAAGCTCAACGTCTCGGGCGCCATTCCCGCCGTGTTGCTCGGCGCCGGCTTCCCGGTCCAGGCGCTCAAGGGCGTGCCGATCCTCGCGCGCACGGCGGGCTTGATCGCGCACCTGTTCGAAGAGATCCAGCAGCCGATCGGCTTCGCCTTGTCGTACCAGGCCACGCGCGAGATGGTCTACGACGGTGATGTGCCCGAAGGCTTCGGCAGCCACGAATGATCAAGGTCCTGCAAGGCCTGAAGGTCGTCGAACAAGGCACATTCATCACGGGCCCGGCCGCCGGCATGCTGCTCGGCGACCTGGGCGCCGACGTGATCAAGGTCGAGATGCCGAAGACCGGCGACCCGTTCCGCGCCTTCAAGGACGGCCTGTACAGCCCGCACTTCCAGACCTACAACCGCAACAAGCGCAGCATCACGCTCGACACGAAAGACACAGCCGACCGCGAGGTCTTCGACGCGCTGATCGCGGACGCCGACGTCTACATCCAGAACTTCCGCCCCGGCGTGGCCGACAAGCTCGGTGCCGGCGAAGCGCGTTTGCGCGCGCTGAACCCGAAGCTGATCTACTGCTCGATCAGCGGGTTCGGCGCCACCGGCCCAGCCGCGAACCGCCCGGCCTACGACACCGTGGCGCAGGCCGCCAGCGGCTTCCTGAACCTGCTCGTGAACCCGCAGAACCCGAGGGTCGTCGGCCCGGCGATCGCCGATTCGCTGACCGGCTTCTACGCCGCCTACGGTGTGATGGGCGCGCTGTTCGAGCGCAGCCGCACCGGCACCGGCCGCACCGTCGAAGTCTCGATGCTCGAGGCGATGGCTCACTTCAACCTCGACGCCTTCACGCATTTCTTCCAGGTCAACGAAGTGATGGGCCCGTACAGCCGGCCGAGCGTGTCGCAGTCCTACGTGCTCGAGTGCGGTGACGGCAAATGGATCGCGCTGCACATGTCGTCGCCCGAAAAATTCTGGCAGGGCCTGGCGGTCACGATCGAACAACCCGATCTGTTCAAGGACGAACGTTTCGCCACGCGTGATGCGCGCATCGCGAACCAGGAAACGCTGATCGACCTGCTGGGCGAGTGCTTCAAACACCGCACACGCGACGAGTGGTGCGCCCGTTTGCAGGCCGAAGACGTGCCGCACGCGCCGATGTACGACACCAGCGAAGCGCTTGCCGACCCGCAGGCGATCCATCTCGAACTCACCGCGTCGGCCGAGCACCCGGTGATGGGCCTGTTCCGCACCGTGCGCTCGCCGGTGTCGTTCGACGGTGAACGCGCGCTCGACGTGCGCCCGCCGCCGACGCTGGGCGAACACAACGACGAAATCCGCGCCGCCCTGAGGCTGCGCCAGACGAAAGCCAACGCATGACCCAGACCACCCGCCGCCAGGTGCTTGCGGCGAGCCTGCTCGCGCTCGCGGGCGCCGCCCACGCGCAAGACGCCGGCGCGATCAAGATGATCGTGCCCTTCGGCCCTGGCACCACCACCGACACCGTCGGCCGTGTCGTCGCCGAAGCCCTGGGCAAGCAGCTCAATCAGACCGTGATCGTCGACAACCGCGCCGGTGCCGGCGGCTCGGTCGGCAGCGATCAGGTCGCCAAGTCGGCGCCCGACGGCAAGACGCTGGTGATGGGCACGGTCGGCACCCACGCAATCAACGCCGCGCTGTTCCGCAAGCTGCCATACGACACGCTGCGCGACTTCGCGCCCATTGCCTTCATCGGCTACACGCCGACGCTGCTGGTGGTTGCCGCGAACTCCCCGGCCAAGTCGCTGAAGGACCTGGCGGCGATGGCCGCGCGCCCCGAAGGCGTGACCTTCGCGTCCGCCGGCAACGGCACCTCGGGCCACCTGGCCGGCGAGCTGCTCGCGCAGCGGCTGGGCGGCAAGATGATCCACGTGCCCTACAAGGAAGGCGCTGTCGCGATGACGAGCGTGATCGCGTCGCAGGTCGACTTCATGTTCTACCACCCGGCCGCCGTGATGCCGCAGATCAAGGGCGGCAAGCTGCGCGCGCTGGCCGCCAGCGGCGCGGTGCGCAGCGCCGCGGCGAGCGACGTGGCCACGCTGATGGAACAGGGCGTGAAGGACTTTGACCTGGTCGCCTGGTTCATGGTGTACGCCCCCGCGGCCACGCCGGCCGCCACGCTCACGCAACTGCGCAGCGCCGCCGCCACCGCGCTCGCCCAGCCCGACGTGGCCACGAGGTTGCGCGACCAGGGCATCGAACAGCGCGCGATGCGCGCTGAAGAGATGCTGCCCTTCAACAAAGCAGAGCTCGCCAAATGGGCCGAACTGGTGAAGCGCTCCGGCGCACAAGTCGATTGATCAACTAGGAGACAAGCCTGATGAACACCCTGAACCTTTCGCGCCGCAGCGCCGTCGCGGCCACGCTGCTCGGCCTCTCGGGCCTGGCCTTCGCCCAGGCCGGCACACCCGTGCGTGTCGGCAGCTCGCTCGCGCTCACCGGGCCGCTCTCGGCCACCGCGCAGGTGCACAAACTGGTCGGCGAGATCTACGTCGAGCAGGCCAACAAGCGCGGCGGCTGGCTCGGCCGGCCGATCGAGTGGATCGTGAAGGACGACCAGTCCAAACCTGACCTCGCGCGCACGCTGTACGAACAGCTCGTCACCGCCGACAAGGTCGACCTGCTGATGGGCCCGTACGCCACCGGCGCGATCCTCTCGGCCATGGGTGTGGCGCAGCGCTACAACAAGGTGCTGGTTCACCACACGCTGGGCATTCCGTCGCTGGCCAAGTACGAGATGCAGTTCCCGGCCTGGTCGCTCGGTTCCGACCCCGCCACCACGGTGCCGAACACCGTGTTCGACGCACTCGCCGCCGGCCCGAAGCCGCCGAAGACCGTGGCCGTGGTGACGAGCAAGTTCCCGTCGATCCAGTTCATGTCGGCCGGTGCGCGCGAAGTGATGAAGAAGCGCGGCCTGAACGAAGTGCTGTTCCTCGAGTGGGACTTCGGCAACCGCGATTTCGGCCCGATCGCCAACCGCATCAAGGACGCCAAGCCCGACTTCGTGTGGGTCGGCGCGATCGGCCTCGACGGCAACCTGCTGCTCGACGCGATGAAGAAGATCGACTACGCCCCGCCGCAACACTTCTACCTGTACCCGTCGCCGGGCCCGCTGGTGTCGTTGCCCGAAGCGAAGAACGCCTTGTCGGTCACGATCTTCGAAGAGCAGCCGCCCTTCACCGCCAACACCGGCGCGGCCGAGTTCGTCGCGATCTACCGCGAGCGCGCCACCAAGGCAAATTTCGCCGACCCGTCGGTCGAAACGCAAGCCGCGGCTTCGTACACCGCCTGGCAGATTCTGGAAGCCGGCGTCGTCGCCACGAAGAGCCTGGACGACAAGAAAATCGCCGACTGGATCAAGGCCAACCGCGTCGACACGCTGCAGGGCAAACTGCGCTTCAACGGCACCGGCAACTTCGGTGACGACCTGATGCGCGTGAAGCAGGTGCAGAACGGCAAGTGGGTCGTGGTCTGGCCGAAGGAAGTGACCTCCGGCGGCGCCAAGCTGCTCGCGCCGTAAAGCATCTTCCAATGTCAGGTTTCACGCTGCCCAGCATCTCGCTGCTGTCGCAAAGCATCCTCTCGGGCGTCTTCGTCGGCGCGCTGTACGGTTTGATGGGACTGGGCCTCAGCCTGAGCTGGGGCCTGCTCAAGCTCATCAACCTAGCGCACTTCGCGTTCGCGTTCCTCGCCGCCTACGTCTGTTACCAGATGGCGTCGAAGGGCGTGGACCCGTTGCTGACGCTGGCCGTGATCGTGCCCGCGTTCTTCGCGATCGGCGCGGGCCTGCACTGGGTGATGGCGCGCTTCAAGGTCACGCCGTTCAATTCGCTGCTGCTGACCTTCGGCCTGATGGGCATCGTCGAAGCGATCATCCAGACGATCTGGACCGCCGACTTCCGCAAGCTCGAATCGAGCTACGGCGAGCACAAGTTCAAGGTGGCCGGGCTCTACATGCCGGTGCCCGAGCTGATCACGCTGGTGCTCGCGGTCGCCATCTCGCTCGCGGTGTGGGCCGTGCTGCGCTACACCGACCTCGGCCGCGCGATGCGCGCCGCCGCCGAAGACGCGCCCATCGCCTCGGCCTTCGGCGTGAACCAGAAACGCAACGCGCTGCTGCTGGCCGGCACCTGCTCGGCCCTGGTCAGCATCGCCGGTGTGTGCCTGGCGCTGAGCTTCACGCTCGCGCCCTCGCAGATGTACGCCTGGGTCGGCGTCGTGTTCGCCGCCGTGATGCTGGGCGGCCTGGGGCGCGCGCTCGGGCCGCTGATCGCGGGCACGGTGATCGGTGTCAGCGAAGCGGTCACGATGGCCGTGACCGCGCCCTCGTGGGCGCCGATCGTCTCGTTCACGCTGCTGATCTTCATCCTCGTGCTCCGGCCCGGGAAGGCCTCATGAAGCGCACGCCGCTGATCATCGTCGCTGCCGCTGTCGCGCTGGCCTTCGTGCCGCAGCTCGGCCTGCCGGCGTTCTACGACTCGCTGCTGTACCTGATGCTGCACTGGATCGTGCTCGCCACCTCGTGGAACATCCTGTCGGGCTACACCGGCTACTTCTCGTTCGGCCACGGCGCGTTCTTCGGCGCCGGCCTGTACACCACGAGCACATTGCTTGCGCGTTACGAATGGCCGTTCCTGTGGACGCTGCCGGTGGCCGCACTCGTGGCGGCTGCGCTCGGTGTCGCGCTCGGTGCGATCGTCTTCCGCGTCAAGGGCGTGCGCGGCGAACTGTTCGCGCTGCTCACGCTGGCGATCACCTTCGTGATCGGCACCATCGTCGTCAACACGCCGATCGACGGCGGCAACGGCGTGCCGCTCAGCGGCGTGCCGGTGCCGAAGATCGGGCCGACGCAGTCGTCCACGTTCTACCTGCTGGCGCTGGCCGCGGCGACGGTGACGATGCTGACGGCGTGGGCCATCTTCGTCTCGAAGTTCGGCGCCGGCCTGTTCGCGATCCACGACGACGAAGACGCCGCCGAAGTGATGGGCGTGCCGACCTACCGCTACAAGCTGATCGCGCTCTCGATCTCGTGCGCGCTGGCCGGTGTGGCCGGTGGCATCCACGCGCTCTTCCTGTCGTACGTGACGGCGGGCGACGTGTTCACGATCACCGTACCGCTCACGGTCGTCTTGATGAGCGTGCTCGGCGGCACGCGGCATTGGGCCGGCCCTGCTGTCGGTGCGGTCGCGATCACCGCGCTGCTCTACACCTTCACCGCGGCCGACCACGCGATCGCGGGCAAGGCGATGATCGGCGTGGTGCTGATCGCGGCGATCCTGTTCATGCCGGACGGCATTCTGTTGCGGCTGCAACGCGTGTTCAAACGCGCACCCGCCGTCGAGCCGGGCGCAGCCCACCCGCCGTCGAAGTTGACCACGCCAGCGGCGCCAGCCGCACCGAGCGCCGGACAGGGTGAAGTGCTGCTGCGCGTGCGTGGCCTGCAGAAATCGTTCAAGGGCGTGCGTGCGCTGGCTGGTGTCGACGTCGACGTGCGGCGCGGGGAAATTCTCGGCCTGCTCGGGCCGAACGGCTCGGGCAAGTCGACCTTCATCAACGTCGTCAGCGGCCACTACCTGCCCACCGCCGGCGAGATCGTGTTCGAAGGCCGCAACCTCTCGGGCCTGCCGGCGCACCGCATCGCCGCGGCAGGCATCGCCCGCACCTACCAGATCCCGCGCCCGTTCCCGCACATGACCGTGCTCGACAACGTGGCGCTGGCCACGATGTTCGGCGGCGCCGTGCCCGACCCCGCGGCCGCACGCAAGCAGGCCATGACCTGGCTCGAATTCACCGGCCTGGCCGAGAAGGCGAACGCCCACCCTGACGACCTGAACCTGCACCAGCGCAAGTTCCTCGAACTCGCCCGTGCGCTGGCCTCGCGCCCGCGCCTGGTGCTGCTCGACGAAGTGCTGTGCGGCCTCACGCCGAGCGAGATCGACGATGCGGTGGCGCTGATCCGCCGCATCCGCGACCAGGGCTCGACCATCGTCTTCGTCGAACACGTGATGCGCGCGGTGATGGCGCTGACCGACCGCATCGTCGTCTTCAACCATGGTGAGTTGCTGGCCGAAGGCAGCGCCACCGATGTGATGCAACGACCCGAAGTGATGACCGCCTACCTCGGCCGACCGCACCTGGAGCCGGCCCATGCTTGAAGTCCACGATCTTCAGGTGGCCTACGGCGCAGCGCCCGCCCTCTGGGGTGTATCGCTCGAAGTGCGCACCGGCGAGCTGCTGTGCGTGGTCGGCCCGAACGGCGCCGGCAAGACGACGCTGATCAACACGCTCGCCGGCATCCTGCGGGCACGCGCCGGGCGCATCGTGTTCGAGGGCCACGACATCACGCAGCTCGCACCGCACCGCTTCTGCGAAGCCGGCATCGCGATCGTGCCCGAAGGCCGGCGCCTTTTCACCGGCATGAGCGTGCTCGAGAACCTGGAAATGGGCAGCTACTTGCCCGCCGCGAAAGCGCAGCGCAAGCAGTCGCTCGAGGCCGCGATCGAACTCTTCCCGGTGCTGAAGGAAAAGCTCGCGGCCCCGGCCGGTGAGCTGTCGGGCGGGCAGCAGCAGATGGTCGCGATCGCGCGCGCGCTGATGGCGCGGCCGCGGCTCTTGCTGCTCGACGAACCTTCGCTCGGCTTGTCGCCGCTGATCGTGCACGACATGTTCGCGGCGATCCGGCGCATCAACGCCGAGGGCATGTCGGTGTTGATGGTCGAGCAGAACGTCGTGATGGCGATGGGCGTCTCGACCCGCGCCTACGTGCTCGAAGAAGGCCGCATCGTCGCCGACGGCGCGCCCGACGAACTGCTGGCCCGACCCGAAATCCAGCGCGCCTACCTGGGCGTTTGAACCCCACCAGAACGGAGACGACCACCATGCTGTTCCCCACCACCATCGTCGGCAGCTTCCCGCAACCCGACTGGCTGATCGACCGCGAAAAACTGGCTGGGCGCTTCCCGCCGCGCACCCGGGCGCGCGAGCTGTGGCGCATTCCGCCGCAGTACCTTGAGCAAGCGCAGGACGACGCGACACTGATCGCGATCCGCGCGCAGGAAGAAGCGGGCCTCGACATCGTCAGCGACGGCGAGATCCGGCGCGAGAGTTATTCGAACCGCTTCGCGACCGCGCTCGAAGGTGTGGACCTCGACAACCCCGGCACCGCGCTCGACCGGTCGGGCCACCCGAACCCGGTGCCGCGCATCGTCGGCAAGATCCGCCGCAAGCACGCGGTCGAGGTCGACGACCTGAAGTTCCTGCGCGCCAACACCGACCGCATGGTGAAGATCACCGTACCCGGCCCGTTCACGATGCTGCAGCAGGCGCAGAACGACTTTTACAAGAGCGAAGAAGACGCGGCGATGGACTACGCCGAGGCCGTGAACGCCGAGATCCGAGACCTGTTCGCGGCCGGTGCCGACGTGGTGCAGATCGACGAGCCCTACATGCAGGCGCGGCCCGAGAAGGCGCGGCAGTACGGCCTGGCGGCGCTGAACCGCGCGCTCGAAGGCATCACCGGCGCGACGGCGGTGCACATCTGCTTCGGCTACGCGGCGATCATCCACGCGCGGCCGAGCGGTTATTCCTTCCTGCCGGAGCTCGCCCAGTGCAGTTGCAAGCAGGTGTCGATCGAGACCGCGCAATCACACCTCGACTGCTCGGCCCTGCAGGCGCTCGACGGCAAGCGGGTGATGGTCGGCTGCATCGACCTCTCCGATCCGGCGGTAGAGACGGTCGACACCATCGTGCAGCGCATCGAGCGTGCGCTGCCTTATGTGAAGGCCGAGAACGTGATCCTCGCGCCCGACTGCGGCATGAAGTACCTGCCGCGCGAAACCGCCATCGGCAAACTGCGTGCGATGGTCGAAGCGGCGAAAGTCCTGCGGGGCAAACACGGCGGCTGAGTGCGATGTTGTTCGCCTTCCATCTGACCGACCGCGCTGACGCCGGCGACCTGCGCCAGCGCGTGCGGCCCGAGCACAAGGCGTACTTGGCGCAGGTGGCCGAGCGCATCGCGTTCGCCGGCCCGCTGCTAGCCGACGACAGCCAGACGATGTTGGGCAGCCTGCTCGTGATCGACTTCACCGACCGGGCCGCGGCGCTCGCGTGGCTCGCGCAGGAGCCGTTCACGCGCGCCGGCCTGTACGCGAACAAGCAGGTGCATGCCTTCACCAACCTCTGGCCACAACGCGCGGGGTTCGTCGATCCACCGACTTGAGTTCGAACAACCCAGCACTGCGCGAGCAGACAAACCAACAACGGGTCATGGCTGGGCGTGACTCACTTTGCAGGAGACAACACCATGTGCAGACTCTGTGACGAAGGTAAACCCCAGAACCATTTCGGTTCACGAAGAAATTTCTTCAAGACCGCGGCCGCGACCGGTGTGGCCGCCACGGCCTTCGACCTGCTCGCCGCCGGCCCGGCCGCGGCGCATGGCGACGACCGCGAGCCCGAAGAGAGCGGCCGGCACGGCCGGCGCTACGTGATCCGCGGCGGCGCCGTGATGTCGATGGACCCGAAGGTCGGCGACTTCGCGCAGGCCGACGTGCTGGTCGAAGGCAAGAAGATCGTCGCCATCGGCCGCGGCCTGCACGCCGGCGGCGCGGCCGAGATCGACGCGCGCGGCCGCATCGTGATGCCGGGTTTCATCGACACGCACCACCACCTGTTCGAGACCGCGCTGCGCAGTTTTCTGGCCGACGGCATCCTGATCAACGACGGCTCGGGCACGCGCAGCGCCGACCCGACCTACTTCGAGTACATCCTGCTGAAGTTCGCGCCGGTGTACCGCCCGCAGGACGTCTACATTAACCAGCTGTTCGGCTCGCTCAGCCAGCTCGACGCGGGCGTGACGACGGTGCACGACATCTCGCAGATCCACCACTCGCCCCAGCACTCGGATGCCGCGATCAAGGGCATCATGGACTCCGGCCGGCGCGCCGTGTTCGGCTACTTCGAGAGCGCCGGCGCCGCGATTCTCGGCACCAACCCCGGCAACCAGTACCCGGGCGACGCGGCCCGCATCAAGAAGCAGTGGTTCTCGTCGAGCGACCAGCTGATGACGATGGTGATGGGCGGCGAGCTCTATCTGCCGGCGTATGAAAAGGCCTGGAAGCTCGGGCGCGAACTCGGCCTGCAGGTGGCCTGCCACGTGCTGTCGCCGTTCGGCATCCGACCGATCTTCGACCTGCTCGCGCAGGGCAAGGGCGGCGACAGCGGCACGCTCGGGCTCGGGCCCGACAACATCTTCGTGCACATGACCGGCATGTCCGACCTGGGTTGGCAACGCGCGAAGGACGCCGGCGCGCACGTGTCGCTCGCCGTGCCGATCGAGATGAACATGCGCCACGGCATGCCGCCGATCCTGAAGATGCAGAGCCTGAAGATGGAGCCGTCGCTCAGCACCGACGTCGAGTGCACGCTGACGGCCGACTTCTTCACCCAGATGCGCTCGACGATGAACGTGCAGCGTGCATTGGTGAACCAGATGGTGCTGGAGCAGGGCTCGCTGTCGCCGCCCACCCAATACCCGACGCCGGCGGCCGGCGTGCCCGACCTGCTGACCACGCGCGACGTGCTGCGTTACGCCACGATGAACGGCGCCAAGGGCCTGCGGCTGGACCACAAGGTCGGTTCGCTCACGCCGGGCAAGGAAGCCGACATCATCATCCTCGACGCCACGGCGATCAACGTCGCGCCGCTCAACAGTGTGCCGGGTGCGGTGGTTTCGCTGATGGAGCGCTCCAACGTCGAGACGGTGATCGTCGCCGGCAAGGTGCGCAAGTTCAAGGGCCGGCTGCTCGATGTCAACCTCGCCCGGCTGCGCAACCAGCTCGAAGACTCGCGCGACTACCTGTTTAGCGCCGCCGGCATCGCGCAGGACGTGTTCCGCTGACGGGCCCGGCGACGGGGGTGGCAGGCGGGATTTCCCGCTTCGGGTTACTGACATCCCGTGATCGAGGGGGTGTGCAATTCACGAACGTAACGAGATGATGCTGGCATGAACAAGCCCGCTGCCACCCTCAAGAAGACCCGGTCCTCTTCGGACTTTCTCGGAGCGTTCTGCTTCGTCGTGCTCGTGCTGACCGTGCTCTACGCGACGCTCACGATCGACTGATCACGACAGCCGCTTCACGCCGTCGAGCGGGCAGGCGTAGATCGCGTTGCGCAGCGCCGCGATCGCCTCGTAGCGCGTGAAGGTGCGGCGCCACACCAGCACCACGCGGCGTGTCGGCACCGGCTTCGTGAACGGGATGTACTTGATGTGCGGCTGCGCGTCTTTCGGCACGCTCAGCTGCGGCACCACGGTCACGCCCATGCCTGAGGCCACCATGTATTTGATGGTCTCCAGCGACGAACCCTCGAAGCTCTTGCGGATGCCCTCGGCCTCGCTGCTCGCGAAGCGCGCGTACTCGGGGCAGACCTCGAGCACGTGGTCGCGAAAGCAGTGGCCGGTGCCGAGCAGCAGCATGGTCTCGCTCTTCAGTTCTTCGGTGCTGATGTTCTTGCGCTTGGCCAGCGGGTGCGTCTTCGGCACCGCCGCCATGAAGGGCTCGTCGTAGAGCGGCGCCACCGCCAGGCCGGTGTCGGGGAAGGGCTCGGCCATGATCGCGCAGTCGAGCTCGCCGACCCGCAGCATCTCGAGCAGCTTGGCGGTGAAGTTCTCCTGCAGCATCAGCGGCATCTGCGGCACGTGCTCGATCGCCTGGCGCACCAGGTCGGGCAGCAGGTAGGGGCCGATGGTGTAGATCACGCCCAGGCGCAGCGGGCCCGACACCGGGTCCTTGCCACGCTTGGCGATCTCCTTGATCGCCGCCGCCTGCTCGATCACGATCTGCGCCTGGCGCACGATCTCTTCGCCCAGCGGCGTGACCGTCACTTCACTGGCCCCGCGCTCGAAGATCTTCACGTCGAGCTCTTCTTCGAGCTTCTTGATCGACACGCTCAGCGTCGGCTGCGAAACGAAGCAGGCTTCGGCGGCGCGGCCGAAGTGGCGCTCGCGCGCCACGGCGACGATGTAGCGGAGTTCGGTGAGGGTCATGGGGGGATTCCTGCCGGGCTGACGATGCAGATGTCGACGATCGTATCCGGGCGCCGGGGCCTATCCGCAGAACTGTGTGTGCTGGCGAACAGACGCAGCGCTGAAATCGCCTTAGCTTTATCGCTCCGACCTGCCGTCCATTTGCGAAGGCTCCGATGCACCAGTTGCCTTCTCCCAGCCCGTGGGCGCCCTTCGAAGGCGCGCTGCGAACGCTGGCGCCGATCGACGATGGAACCGACGCGTCCGACATGGCAGAGCGCCTGCTCCGTGCCGCCCCGCGGCTGACCGACGCGCGCCTCGGCAGCCGTTGTCGCGAAGGCCAGCACTTCGCGTGGCACGGTTGCCTGTCCGAACCGAACATTCTTGACGGCACCCTGCGCCTTAGCGGTGCCGATCTGGACGCTGAGGTCGACCTGACCGCCGTGCTGGCCGTGTCCTACTGTGCAGACGCGGCCGCGAGCGGCATTTGCCTGTACGACGAAGAAGGCGCTTTCCTCACACTGTGGTCGGCGAAGGGTGAGGCCTTCGATGCGTGGCTGGCCGACACGGTTCGCGGATTTGCCTGCCCGCTCGAGCGCGGCGACCCGTCGCTGCCGGGCTGGGCCGAGCACCGGGCGCCAGCGCCGGCGCGCTAGAACCGCTCGAGCACCTTGAAGCCCGGCCAGGGCCGGCTCACATACCCCACCGCGCCCGGCGTCGACCGCACGAACTCGATGACCTCGGCATCGCTGCCCTTGCGCGCCGGCGGCGCGAGGCCTTCTCGGAAAGTCTTCTTCATCCAGCGCGCCGAGTACTTTTGCGCGTCGGTCTGAAGCACAGTGGTCAGAAATTCGGACTGGATCGCCGTGTTGTCCACAGGCACCAGTTTCAGGTTGCCCGCGAACTGCTTCTCGCCCAGGAACACATCACGGATCTCGTCCGCACTGAGGCTGACCGTCGGATGAGCGATCACTTCGCCCGCATTCACTTCGCCGTGCGCCAGCAAGGCGATCAACAGGGCCGTGACGAAGCCGCTTTTCATCGCCGGGCGCTCAAAACGCGATCGAGTACTGGATGGAGGCGCGCCGGTAGACGGCAGCCGGGAACAAAACCGCGTTGCCGCCGTCGTCGAACAGCGTCGACGCCACCTCGTTCGTGCGGCTCAGTTCGAGTTTCAGCGACGACCCGGAATCCATCGCGTAGCGCGCACCGACGACACTGCGCCGGTACGAGCGCCCCGCGAGCTGGCTCCGGAAGTAGTTGTCCTGCGGGTCCAGCGTAGTGTGCTCGTAGCGCACGAAGGGCGTCAGCAAACCGAACACCCGGCCGGCGTGAACGAACCAGGCCCTGCTCGAACGCGAAGGTCCTCCGGCCACGTCGGCATTGTTGAAGCTGTAGAACTCGCCGATGGCTTCCCAGTCGTTCGCGTCGTAGCCGAAATAGGCTCCGGCCATCCGCAGCCGGGTTCGGTTCAACGTGGTGTCGGCGCTCGAGTAGGCGTTGACGGTGGAGCCGAACCCGTGAAGGCCCGCCGTCAGCCCGCCGAGCGCACCGGAAGGCTGGTAGCCCAGGTTGAAGCCGAGCATCTTGCCGCTGTTGTCGTCGGTGAAGGTGTTCGGGTCGAGCCTGCTCTGCTGGATGCTGGGGCCGTTGGCCAGATAGGCATCGTAGGTGAGCTTGCCGGGGCCGAGCCGTGTCTTGCCGCTGGCCCACAGGCCGACCGAGTGGGCCGGGATGATCCCGCCCTTGTCCTCGAACTCCACGAACCGGGGGCGATAGATCGAGGTCTGCAGGTTGGCGCCATGGTGGTACGACGTGTTCCACAGACCGAAGGGCGTGTGAAAGCGCCCGGCCCAGACGGTCACCGCGTCGCTCACGGTGTAGCCCAGCTGGAGCCGCTCCACTTCGACTTCGGCCTGGCCGTCCCGTTCGAACTCGAAGGCGATCTCGGCCAGCGCCTTGACCCGGTCGCCGAATTGCGGCGTCAGGTAGAGGTCGAGCGTTCCGACGCTGAAGCCGCGCAGCCGGTGGGGGTCGGCACGTCCCGACCAGCCGGCGCCGACGTCGGCAAACCCGTGCACCGGCAGGCCCTTGTCATCCTCGCGTCGGCTCAGCCCCGATGAAATCTGGCTGACACTTTCCTGCAGCTGCACGATGTCTTTCGCCTGCTCGGCATGCGCCGCGGCGCGTTCGCCCTCGGCTTTCGGCGCAGGCCCCCTGGTCTGGCGTTCGAGTTCGGCGACGCGCGCGGAGAGCGTTTCGATCAGCTGCACGCTGCGCTCTAGGCGCTTTTCCAGCGCCTTGATCCGGTCGCCCTGCTCGTCGGCCCAGGCCGGCCCGGTCGGGAAGAGGCCGGCGCCGAGCAACGCGAGCGTTCCCATGAGTCTCGTGGCCCAGCGTCTTCTCATCATCGCGAGTCCCTTCCGGAATAGGGCTTGGCCGAACTGCGGCCTGCATGGCCGGGCAAGTCTAGCGACACTGTGCACACCCGGCTCACCAAAACCCGGGGGGAGGACTGTCCGATTCGCGCGGCTTGCCGTATCTTTCACGCACCTGCGCCAGCCGCTTGTGCGATTCATCGCACGGCGCGTCGGGCTGCGCCGGGTTTCCGCGAAGGGTTCAACCAGTGTCCAGACCTTCCTTCCAGCTTCCGTCCGTCATGGCCGCCCTCGTGTTGTTCGCCGGGCTGGGCAGCGCTTGTGCCCAGGACATCTATCGAACCGGCGGGCGCTGGCTCGACGATCAGGCCCGCACGTTCCGGCTTGAGGAGTTGCGTGGCACGCCCACGGTCGTGACCATGGCCTATGGCGCCTGCAGGCGGGTCTGCTCCACCAGCCTGCGCGTGCTCGAGCGTCTGCAGGCGCTCGCCGACGAGCGCCACACCGCGGTCAACATCGTTGTCGTCGGCCTGGACCCCAGCCAGGACCGCCCAGCCGACTGGGCCGACTACCGGGCCGAGCGAAAGCTGAATCGCGCCAACTGGCAGTTTCTCTCCGGCGACGAAGCCTCCACGCGGCAACTGGCGAGCCGGCTCGGGGTTCGCTACTGGCGCTACGGTGAACACACGATGCACGATTTCAGGATCGTGCTGCTGTCGGCACAAGGGCTGACCATTCGGAGCATGGACCAGTTCGATCAGGAACTGGCACTGCTCCTGCCCTGAGGCGCACTCGCATGATCGATCGGGTCTACGGATGGTCGCTGCGCTGGCGCATGGCGTTGATCGCGGCCTTCGCGATGCTCGCCTCGCTGTCGTTCGGCGGGGCTGCGATCTACTGGGCCGCAAGCATCCAGGAAAACCAGATGCTCGATTCCCGGCTCGAACACCTGGCCGCCACCGTGCTGTCCTTCGTCGAGGAAGAGCTCAACGAAGAAGACCCGACCGGCGCGATGAAGTACCACAACCTCAAGACGCGGCCGACCGCCGCGCTGCTGTACCGCTACCAGGTCTGGTCGCGTGACGGCGCGCTGCTGATGCGCACGCACGAAGCGGCGTCGGACGCACCGCTGATGCCCTTGTCCCGGCTCGGGTTCGACACCGTCCAGCTCAAGGGCGAGGAGTACCGCGCGTTCTCGTTGCCCACGAAAGACAAGAAGTTCGTGATCCAGGTCGCCGAGAACATCGACGAACGCTGGTCGCAAACCGGGCTCATGACGGCGTACTACGTCGGCTTCCTGCTGATTCCGTTCGGGCTCGTGTTCGGCGCCACGTGGGTGCTGCTGCGCCGCTCGCTCGGCTCGATCGACACGATGGCCGACCAGCTCCGGCACCGCAACCCGCTCGACCTGACACCTTTGCGGCTGGACGCACCGCCGAAGGAGCTGATGCCCATTCTGCGGTCGATCGACACGCTGTTCCTGCGGGTCGGGCACGCCCTCTCGGCCGAGCGGCGCTTCACCTCGGTAGCCGCGCACGAGATGCGCACGCCCCTGGCCGGGCTGCGCGCCTGGGCCCAGCTGGCGAGCTCGGCGCGCAACGACGACGAGCTGCAGGACGCCCTGCAATCGCTGCGAACCGGTGTCGACCGGGCCTCGCACATGCTCGACCAGTTGCTCGATCTGGCGCGCATCGAAGGCCTGCCCACCGACCACGGGATTCCCGTGGAGCACATCGACCTGCCCAACACGTTCCAGGGCGTCGTGCAGGATCTGGGGCCACGGCTGGCCGACAAGGACATCGTTCTCGATGCGCATTTCCCCGCCAGGAGCCTGCAGGGCCACGCGTTCGCGTTCTCGGTGCTGCTGCGCAACCTGCTGGCCAATGCCGTGCTCTACAGCCCCGCAGGCGGCCGTGTCGACGTGTGCACCGAGATGCAGGGCGACGACACCGTGTTGACTGTCGACGATGCCGGCCCCGGAATCCGGGTTGCCGACCGTGAACGTGCGTTCGAGCGCTTCAACCGGCTCGGCCAGACCCGGACCGAAGGGGTCGGCCTGGGGCTGTCGATCGTGCTGTCGGTGGTCGAGCTGCACGGCGCCCGGATTCGCCTGACAGACTCGCCGAACGACGGCCTGCGTGTGGAAGTAACGTTCCGGGCCACGGCGCAGGTCACCGAGGCACAACCCGCCGACCGGTCGCCCGTGGTCACTCGTTCGCCGGCTCGGCGCCCAACTGATACCCCAGGCCACGCACGGTCCTGATCAACGACGGGCTGAACTTGCGCCGCAGATGGTGGATGTAGACCTCGACGGCGTTGCTCTCGATCTCTTCGCCCCAGCCATACAGCGTCTCTTCCAGGCGCTCGCGTGACAGGATCTGGTTCTTCTTGCGCACCAGGGTTTCGAGCAACCAGAACTCGCGGTTCGTCAGCGGGACCACCTGACCGTTCCAGGTGGCGGTGCGGCGCGCCGGCTGCAAGCGCAGCGGCCCGTGGGCCAGCACGTCGCTGCCACCCTGCGCCTGCCGGGCGCGGCGGGTGATGGCGCGCAAACGTGCGTTGACTTCGTCGAGGTCGACCGGCTTCACGAGGTAGTCGTCGGCCCCCAGCTCGAGCAGGCGGATGCGGTCCATCAGGCCGCCGCTGGCCGTGATCACGACGACCGACAGGCCGGCATTGCGGTCGCGGATCCGGGCGAGACACTCCTCGCCGGTGGCGCCGGGCAGGTTCAGGTCGAGCAACACGCAGTCGTACTCGGCCGAGCGCATCGAGCCCACGAGATCGGAGCCGGCCTGGATCCAGTCGACCGCGTACCCCGCGCGCAGCAGCGACTTTTGCAGGGCGGCGCCGAACAGCGCGTCATCTTCAACCAGGAGAAGTCGCATCGTGTGAGCCCGGGTGCAGCCCCGGGTGGCGGATTGTGTGCAGGGCCGCGAGCGACGCGGGCCACGGAATTCGGGGCTGCGGCATTCAGGGGCGACCCGAGCGTACCTTCGTCACGATTAAGACCCGCTAAGACGAGCGCCTTACAGCCTGTTTCAGCCCCCCGCGACTCGGGGGTCATGGGGTGACTCCCTACCGATTGATGCGGGTCAGCGCCCCGCTGCGGTCGTGCTCGCGCTTCATAAAGTGGCCTCGAAGGCAAGGAGATCGGCCGTCGATTGGGGCGGCCGCTCCGAGGCTACAGGGGGAATCATGGAATCACCGCACGTTCGTGGAGTTTGGAACCGCACCTGCACCGGCATCATCGCCCGCGTGTTGATGGCCGTGGCCGGCGCCGGGTTGGCCACAGTCGCCGAGGCCGTCACGATCACCGTCAGGGGCACAGACGGCGTGATTGTGAATGCCTTTAAGTACACGATCGAGGAAGACTCGACGCTGGATGTCGTGCCCGGCGTGACTGGCCTGACTGGCAACGCGCTGACCGATCCGACCCTGGCGCTGTCCTTTCATACCAGCCACACCAAGATCGTCAAGGTGGGTCACTCAACGACAGGCCCGGTGACCTGGACGCCCCCCGACTCGACGAAGCGCTACTTCGTATCGGCCATGCCAGACAACGACAGCTTCGGCGACGCCACGCCTACTGGCTACACGATGAACGGCGTGCCGATCCGCGCGGTCAACGGCGTGTTCGGTGATGTGATCGTGCCGGTCAACAAGTTGCCGTTCAAGACCTCGCAAGTCTCGGTCTTCGTTTTCGAAGACAACTCGCCGGTCAATGGCTCTCCCGACGCCCCGGGCCAGCAGGAGGCCGCGCTGTGCGGCTTCGAGGTTCAGCTGTTCGAGGCCGGCGGCACCT
The DNA here is from genome assembly GCA_040080605.1 of Burkholderiaceae bacterium. Lineage (GTDB taxonomy): Bacteria > Pseudomonadota > Gammaproteobacteria > Burkholderiales > Burkholderiaceae_C > LMDS01. Next base: position 19,259 of record JBEBIB010000031.1, on the reverse strand, counting down.
ACGGTGCCTCGGGCGGCCGCATGTCGACCGACACCTTCGGCAATCCGCTGGGTACCGAGTACGCGCTCGATCCCTATGGCACACCGACCTACAACGACGACGGCTCGCTGAAGTACTCCAAGCTCGGTGCGAACCAGCTCTGGACCGACCGCAACGGCGTGCTGCGCATCAAGAACCTTGCGCCCGCCAAATACACGATTTACTCGGTCGCACCGCCCAAGATGCCCAGCGTAACGCGCTGCAACTTCGCCGACGCCGCGGGTAACGCGACCTCCGTGCCGATCTGGATCGCAAGGGAGTCCGATCGCACGCGTGCTGACCAGGTCGTGTGGGACAACGGCTTCGAGATTCCGCCGCCAGTCACGGGCGCCGACCAGTCGAAGTGGCACCAGACCACGACGATCGAAGGCACCTGGGGCGTAGATGCCTGGGTCAAGTCGGGCGAGCCGACCTTCTTCAAGGAATTCGGGCCCCCGGGGCACCATGTGTGGCACGGCTTCGTGCGGCGCTTCAAGAACACCGTGGCCCTCGACGGCCCGGCGACAGTGAGCGGCAAGGTCGTCAGCACCCACATGTCGCGGCCCCCAGGCATCCGTTTCAATTCCGGAGCGCCGGTCGCCAGTTGCTGGATCGGCATCAATGAGGTCACGGGCGGCGGCTTGGGCCGCACGCTGTACGCGAACTCCTGCGACATGGCGGCTGGCCAAGAGGGTAAGTTCAGCGTCAGCGGGCTGAAGGCGGGCCAGCGCTACCAGCTGGCGGTCTGGGACGAACCGCTTGACAACGTCATTGCGAACTACGAGTTCAAGGTGCCTGCAGATGGTACCGACGTTGCCCTGAACGACGTGCCGGTGTTCAGCTGGTTCCACAACCTCCAGGGCAAGGTGTTTTACGACAAGGAGGGCACCGGCTTCCCGTTTGACGCCGCGGGCGTCGCGAAGCCCGGCATCCCGGGATCGATCGTCAACATCCGTTTCCGCGACGGTTCGATCTACCAGAGCACAGTGACCAACGACGAAGGCGACTACGAATTCCCGGAGTTCTTCCCGTTCTTCAACTGGATGGTCGCCGAGACCGATTTCACGCGCTTCAAGGCAACGGGTGCGACGATCATCGCCGACAACGGCGGCCCTGTTGAGAACCCACTGGCGCGTGGCGCACCGACAGGTCTTTGGCCAGACGCCACGCTGTCACCACAGGCGCAGCCCGAAAATGCCGGCAAGCCTTATCGCATATTCGGTGGCCTGGATGCACTGGGGGCGCCGGTCGCGCCAAGCTCGGCCAACCTGCTGCAGACGGTGCAAGGCTTCCTTGGCCAGACCAACATCATTCACTGGGGCAAGAGCGAATACAAACCCGGCGACGCCAACGACCACGGCGGCATCACCGGCGTCGTGCACTACGCGTCCACTCGATCCGAGTTCGATCCGAAATTCGCCACGGCGGAGAACAATGAACCGGGCATCCCGAGCGTCGAGATCCGGCTGTACCGGCTGAACAGCCAGAACCAGGTGGTATCGCCGACGCGCGGCGTGATTCCTCCCGCGAGCGCCGACGAGCGAGATGCCGTCCAGGTGGTGGTGTCCGACGACTGGAACAAGTCGCCGCCACAGGACTGCGTCGATCCAGCGCCCTATGCCGACCGTTCCGGCCACAGCTTTGCCACCGTCTCTGGCCACAGCAAGTGCTACGACGGCATGCGCATCTGGAACCAGGTGCGTGATGGTGTGTTCGACGGCGGCTGGGCGTTCGTCGACTACTGTCCCGGTGGCGTGAAGGTGAACCGCGACGCGATTGGCGAATACGTCGACACGACCTGTGTGGGCACCGCCGCCGCCGCTTTGCCACCCGGCCGCTACATGACTGAAGGCGTCGCGCCGTACGGCTACGAGCACCAGAAGGAAGAAGACAAGAATGTCGACTTCGGCGATTTGCTCTCGCCCGGCACGCTGGCCAACCCGGCCGAGTGCATCGGCTCGCGCGACGAGGCGCGCGACGGTGAGGGCAACCTGTACACGACCGACCCGTTGAACAACCCATTCCGGGTGCCGCTGGAATTGAACACCTTCGCTGGCGTCCAAATCCCCGACCGCTTCCGCGACACCCAGTTCTCACGTCGACCTTACTGCAACAAGAAGCTGGTCGTCGTGGCGCCGGGCATGAACCCGTTCTCCGACTTCCACATGTTCGCCAAGGCGCCGATCGCCGGCCACATCGTCGGCATGATCCTGGACGATCTGGCCAACGAGTTCGATCCGTACTCGCCGAGCTTTGGCGAGAAGTATGCGCCGCCGTTCATGCCTGTCTCGATCCGCGACTACGCAGGCAACGAGATCAACCGCGTCTACTCCGACCGTTACGGCACCTACAACGCGCTCGTGCCCTCGACCTTTGGCTACAACGTGCCCATGCCATCGGGCGTCGCCCCGAACATGGTGAATGTGTGCCTGAACTCACCGACCATGAAGGACCCGGCCGATCCAACCAAGACCATCATCGACCCGCACTACAACCCTCAGTACACGCAGTATTGCTACACCTTCCAATATCTGCCGGGCAAGACGACCTACCTCGACACACCGGTGCTGCCGATTGCCGCCTTCGCCGGCCCGTCGCAATACTCGCTCGACACGGAGCAGCCCGACGGCACGCCCGTCATCAAGATGGTGACGGCCGCTGCAGGCCTCGGCGGCGACGTCGGCCCTTGGGTTCCGGCGGCAGGCGGCACGGTGCGCATCATGTCGATGGGCACGACCAAGGTGCACAACCCGGCCTTCGACCAGAGCGATCTGGGCAATCTGACGAGCACGGCAGCGCCCAAGAACATCGACCGCGACTTCGGCTTCGGCGCGGGCGCCGGGACGGTCATCATTGGTGGCACGGTGATCGCCGCCGGCAACGTGACCTGGGGCAGCGACCTCATCACGGTCAATGTGCCGAGCGGCGTGAGCGGGACGGTTGAGGTCGTGCGCTCCAACGGACGCAAGAGCGTGCGTGGCGTGACCTTGCACGCCGGAGCAGTCAACATGCCGCTGGGTCACACCGGGCCGATCACGGTCGGCCAGGGTGCGGGCTACCAATACCAGACCATCCAGGCCGCGATCGACGCGGCTGCCGACGGCGACCTGATCACGGTGGCGCCGGGCGTGTATGAAGAAGCGCCGATCGTCTGGAAGCGCGTGCGTGTCCAGGGCTACGGTGCTCCGGCCACCATCATCAATGCAGCCATGGGCGCTGAGTACCTGCGCCAGCAGGCGTGGCGCGAGAAGGCGTGCGACCTGGTGATGAACCAGGGCATGTCGGCCGCATTGCTGACCGGCCAGACGGTGCCGGCCACCATGGCCGCCTGCCTGACCGGCGACACGGTCGACAACGCGCCGCTGATCTTCGCGGAAGAAGAGGCGTCCGGGTTCTTCGTCCTGCAAAAGCCAATTGCTGGTGGCGCCAACGCGGCGGCTCGAGGCCCGTTCGTGGCCAACAACCCGGTGCTCGCCCTGCAGATCGACGGCTTCACAGTGACCGGGGCCGACACCGGTGGCGCCATCGTGGCCAACGGCAATGCCGCGCAACTGCAGATCTCCAACAACCGCCTCACGGGCAACCAGGGGCTGTACAACGGTGGCATCCGCATCGGCCACGCCGACCTGAACGCCGGAGCGAGCCTTCCGGTCGATGCCAACAACCTTTTCGTCAACATCCACCACAACGAGATCCTGAAGAACGGCAACACCGCGGGCGACACGGCCGGCGGCGGCGGTGGCATCTCGATCTATACCGGTGCGCGTGGCTACCGGGTGGCGAACAACTACATTGCCGGCAACTTCTCGACCGGTGACGGTGGCGGCATGGCGCACTACGGCGCGAGCGGTACGGTGGCGTTCAACGTGAACGACGCCAACATCGGCAACTTCATCAGCCAGGACAATCGTACGAGCGCGGCGACGACACCCGGGCCCGCTCCGGGCAACGCCGTGCGAACCCGCCTGACCTTCGCCAGCACGATCTCGGACAACCAGTTCCGCTTCAACCAGTCGTTCTCGCAAGCCAAGTCGGTGCAGGGCGGCGGGCTCGCGATCATCGGCATCATCGCGCCGGTGGGCACCGGCATCACGCTGGGCACGGGCGACGTCACGGTCATCAACAACGTCTTTCAGGGCAACCTGGCCGGCGCGGGCGATGGCGGCGGCATCGCACTGGTGGGCGTTAACGGTTCGGCCGACGTCAACAACGGCAATCGTGCCAACTGGAACCGTGTCGACATCCTCAACAACGTGATCGTCAACAACGGCGCGGGCGTCGCTGGCGGCGGCATCTCGCTGCAGGATTCGGCGAACGTCAACATCGTCAACAACACGGTGGCGATGAACGACAGCTACGCTACCGCGGAGCGTGCCTTCCAGGGCAGCACCAGCCCGACGCAGGCATCCAACTGCCAGCAGGGCCTCGGTGGACCCGGTTGTCTCGTGATTGCGCAATCGGTGGTGCAGGACGGCGCAGGCATCGTCGCCTATGGCCACTCGGGCGGTTTGCTGGCGCGCTTCGCGAGCTTCGGCATCGGTCAACAGAACGCAGCGGGCAAGGCACGCTGGTTCTCCGACGCGCAGATCGTCAACAGCGTGGTGATGGGCAACCGAAGCTACAACTGGAAGATCGACTACGCGATACCTGATGTGACCTGCGCCTACAACACGGCCACCCTCGGGCAGCCCTGCTTCGGGTTGATCGGGCCAGCCCTGGTCTCACGTGCCGGCAACGATGTCGCGGTGTTGTTCGCGGCGGCTGCGGCACCCGACAAGACGATGACGAGCAGCTTCTCGGTGTTCACGAACCTGAGTGGGGCAGACGGGACTGCCACGGGGGCCAGCAACGCGGTCGGTGACGTCGCCGTCCCCGGCATCGACTTCCGGAGCGCCTACGTGAACGGCAGCAACGGCGCGTTGAAGCAACTGCTCTTCTCGCTCGAGCAGTCGATCGTGATCGGTGCCCCGGTGCTGGAAGTGCAGGAGCCCACGGTTGCGACCACGGCCGCGGCCTTCGACGAGGGCGGCAACTTCATCGACGTGCGCTTCGGCCCGCTGACACGCGGTGGCGTGTCGGCAGGAGTCTGGGCCGACTTCGGGACCTACAACCCGAGCGCTACGGCCGTCGGTGGCAACTTCTCGTTGGGTACCTACGGCGTGACCACGACTTGGCCGAAGCTGGCGACCGACCTCAACGGCAACCTTCGGAGTTCACTCAACTTCGTTCGCGGCGCGCTCGCACAGTGACCAGGCAGGGAGAAACCATCATGAAGTTCAACAAGCTCATCACGGCCCTGTTCGGTGCACTGGCGGTGCCGGCGGCGATGGCCGGCGTGTACCCGCAGTGCCCGTTCGACACCAGCACGGCGACGTTCGAAATCGATGGCGGTACGGGGCTGAAGCTGTACAACCGGGTCGTCGGCATCGGGACCCCTGACGAGCACCGCCAGGTCTGCCTGCACGTCGTGGCCGGTGACGGCTGGATGGTGCTGGGCAATGGCGCGCAGACCTACGGATTCGGTTTCGCGCCCGCCAGCGGAGATGACGAGCAGGTGATGATCAGCGGCCAGATGAACGCCAAGTTCCCGGCGCCGTCGATCACGTTCCAGGAGGGCGACGAGGTCTATATGTCGCTCACCAACGTCGGCATGCTGCACCGGCCCGACCTGTTCGACCAGCACTCGGTGCACTGGCACGGCTTCCCGAACGCGTCGGCCATCTTCGACGGGGTGCCCCAGTCCTCGGCCACCGTGCAGATGGGTTCGACCTTCACCTACTACTACAAGGTCAACGACCCCGGCACCTTCATGTGGCACTGCCACGTCGAGTCGACCGAACACATGGAGATGGGGATGCTCGGCATGCTCAATGTCCGGCCGAAGCAGAACGGCACGTCAATGACGGTCGTCGATGCCGTCGGCACCAAGTCCTTCACGCAGTTCGCCTACAACGACGGTGACGGCTCGACCGGCTACGACAAGGAATTTTCGCTACAGATGGGCGGCGTGGATTCCAACTTCCACGAGCTCCACGACCTGGTGCAACCGCTGCCCTTCCTAGAGCTGAAGGCCGACTTTGCTCAACTCAACGGGCGTGGCTACCCGATGACCACTCTCGAAAACCCGGATGATATGAAGAAGGCCGACAACTCGCCTGAGCTGTCGCAAATGCAGCACGCGGTGGTGCGGGCCAGCGTGGGTGATCGGGTGCTGCTGCGGGTCAGCAACCTCAGCGTCGATTCGTACTACACCCTCACCGCACTCGGGCTGCCACTGCGCGTGATGGGGCGTGGCGCGCAGATCGCACGTGGCCCGGGCGGCGCGAGCTGGGCGCATGGCACCGCCTCGGTCACGCTGGGCGGCGGCGACGGCACCGACCTGCTGATCGACACCCGCGGCGTCGCCGCCGGCACCTATTACCTGTACACGACGAACCTGAATTACCTGAGCAACGGGGCCAGCGAAGACCGTGGCGGTCTGATGACCACGATCGTGCTGCAGTAACCGCGCAACGTGAGGACCAACACCATGAAGGCGATCCAACTTCTCCGCATCACGCTGCGCAGCCTGCTGATCGCAGCGGCCGGCTGCGGCACGCTGCAGGCACACGCGAAGATCGAGGGCACCTGGGGCAGCGGCACCTCCGCGCCCCAGGCGGCCGGGACGCCGCGCGACTTCACGCTCAATGCCAGCGAGGGCTACATCAGTGCGGCCGATGGGGTGCAGATCTACATGTGGGGCTATGGCGAAGGAGCGACCGGCCTGATGCAATTCAGCGGGCCGACGCTCAAGGTGCGCGCTGGCGAGACCGTGCGGGTGACCTTGACCAATCGTCTTCCGGTCACCACGTCCCTGTTGTTCCCGGGCCAGGTTCTGTCGGCGAACATCCCTGCCGGCACCACCAACAACAACTTGCTGACGACACAGGTTCTGCCAGCCCGGACAGCGACCTACACCTTCATCGCGTCGAACCCCGGCACCTACCTGTACCAGAGCGGCACGAGGCCCACGCTGCAGACCGAGATGGGGCTGGTCGGTGCGCTGATCGTCTACCCGGCCAACTCGCTCACGCAGGCCTACAACCATGCCGACACCGCCTTTGATCGCGAGAACTTGTTCGTGGTGTCGGACATCGACGCAAACATCCACCAAGCGGTGGATGAGAAGGTGAAGGCCCTGCGCGCCGCAAACGCCGTGTGCGTGCGGAACAATCCGACGCCCGACAACTGTGCCGTCACCGTCGACACCTCGGCTCGGTTCCCGAACTACTGGTTTCTGAACGGGCGTACTTCGCCCGACGTATTCGCCAAGAACTTCGCCGGAGAACTGCCGCACCAGCCCTACAACGCGGTGCCGCGCCTGCACCCGGGCGAGAAGATTCTGTTGCGCATGGTCGGTGCCGGGCGCGACCTGCACCCGATGCATCACCATGGCAACAACTCGTGGGCCATCGCCCGCGACGGCCGCATGCTCTCGACCGATCCGCACGGACTAACCGCCACACCGCCGGGGCCGAACCTGGCGATGTCCGACTACACGATCCAGGTCGTACCGGGCCAGACCTACGATGCGATCTGGACGTGGTCGGGCAAGGGCTTGGGCTGGGACATGTTCGGCGCGACCTGCGACGCTGCCTTGGCGGTGTCACCTACCAACTGCCGTTTCGGCAAGTACAACGCCGCCGGCGCGCAGACCGCGCTCCCAGCAATCGTGCCCGGCGCGATACCACAACGTCGCTACGCCTCGACTCAGTCCCCGATCACCGACATGTACAAGTCGATGCCGGTGAAGCTGCCGTCGGAATTCGAGCTCGCGTACGGTGAGTTCTACAGCGGCAGCCCCTACCTCGGTGACTTCGGCATCCGGCCGGTCGGTGCCGGCAATGCCAACACGACGGGGGGCTTTTTCCACATGTTCCACTCGCACAACGAGCGCGAGGTGGTGAACGGCGGCGTCTTTCCAGGGGGCATGATGACCATGTTGGTGGTCGAGCCCTTCGGCGTGGTAATTGACACCGATCAACCCTGATCGGACGCAGGGAGCGATCTCATGAAAAACACCATCAAGTCAACCGGTCGCAGCAAGTTCTTGCTGCGAACCGCCGCGGCAGGGCTTGTCGCCCTCTTTTCCAGCCAGGCCCAGGCCGCTGCGGTGACGCTGTGCGCTCAGCCCTTCACCAAGCTCGTGGTGGCCGGTGTGAACGTGCCGATGTGGGGCTACAGCGCGGGCGCGTGTGGCAACCCCAGCGCACCGGGGCCGGTGATCACCGTGCCCACGGGCGACACCGCCTTGACGGTCACACTGATCAACAGCCTGCCGGTGCCGACCTCGATCGTGCTGGCCGCCCAGGCGCTTCCGTCGGCGATCTCCGCGGACGGCACCGGCAACAGCTCGACCGCACCCGTGATGGCCCCCGATGTCGTCGGTCCGGTCTGTTCCCCCAGCGCCGCGGCGCCCGTGGGCGATCCGAACCACCCGCTGACCTGCCGCGTGCGCTCGTTCACCGGCGAGACGGCGCCGGGCACGACACGCGTGTACACGTTCAGCAACCTGCGGCCCGGCACCTATCTGTACCAGAGCGGCACGCACCCGCAGGTACAGGTGCAGATGGGCCTGGCGGGCATGGCGCGCGTGTACCCAGCCACGCCGACGCCGGGCGTCACCGGCGACGCGCCGGTGGTTCTGAGCGAGATCGACGTGGCGATGCACCAGCGCATCGCCACGACGCTCGGCGGGGCCAATCCGGCCTCGTGGAAGGCCGGCGGTAACTCGACGCTGAACTACACACCAGGCTACTTCCTGGTCAATGGCCGGGTCTTCGGCGGTGTCGACGCGGTCGGCACCGACACCGCGGCAACCGACATCAACGTGCAGGCGGTGCGCAACCAGAGCGTGCGCCTGCGCATCGCCAATGCCGGGCTGCAGTCGCGCAGCCTGGTGCTCAACCGCGGCATGTGGTCGCTGGTGGGCGAGGACGGCTACGACTATGCGGCGCCGCGCGAGCAGGCCTCGCTGCTGCTGCCGGCCGGCAAGACGACCGACGCCAACATCGTCGTTGCCGACCCCGTACCGGGCGCGCGCCTGGCGCTGTTCGACAACCGCGACGGGAGTGAGAACACCGGCGGCACAACACTCGCCGGTGGTCAGGTGGCCCGGATCGTCACCTCCGCCACGACCTCTCCATTCCTGGAGCCGATCAACGACCAGGTCGCGGCCGAGGCCGTGGCGTTCTTGCTGCAGGCGGTCGCCACCAACACGCTGAGCTACACGCTCAACGGTGCACTGCCGGGCATGACGATCGATGGCAGCGGGCTGCTGTCTTGGCCGTCGCCCACCGGCGCCGGTGGCACCGTGACCGTGAATGCCTGGGCCACTGCCGGCGGCACCGGAGCGAGGATGTCGCGCACCTTCAACATCAAGGTGATCAACCACAAGCCGGTGATGACCACGCCGCCAGCCTACCGGGTGGTAAGCGGCGCGCTCACCGTGGCAGCGCCAGGCCTGCTTGCCTTTGCGAGCGATGCCGATGGCGATGCCATGACGGCAGCGCAGGTCGGCGGGCCGCTGGCCGGGCTGACGCTCGCCGCCAACGGTGGCTTCAGCTTCAGCGAGGCACGCCCCGCAACTGACCAGGTCCGCACATTCCAGGCGATGGCGCTGGACGCGACCGGCCTGCAGTCCGCGCCAGTGCCCGTGACTCTGAACCTGATCGCCAACGTGCCGCCGGTGGCGAACACCGATGGCACGCCGACGGCTGCGATCCAGACCATCACGGTGGCTCGGAATGGCACCAGCACCACCACCGGTTCAATCATCGCCACACCGCTTGCCAACCGGCAGTTCGCGCCCACGGTGCTGACGACCAACGACAGCGACGCGGAAACTTCGGTGAGCGCAAGCACGCTGGCGATCCAGTCGTGGTCGCGAACCTCCGCGCCGGTCGGCACCATCGTCACGGCCACGCGGGTCGGCACGGGGGGTGCTGAGGTGGCGCTTCCCACCACACAGAACGAGGCTGCGGTCGTGTTCTCCCTTGGCACCCTCACCTTCACACCGCGAACCACGCGCTTGTCCGGCGACGTCGTGCCGAACAATGGTCTGGGCATGTACCAGATCAGGTACACCGTCAAGGACACCGACGGGGCCACGTCAAACGTTGCGACCGCCTACATCTTGGTGCAACTGGCAGCACCGTGATCGCCAGCGCCTCGACGAAGCCGGGTGGCAGCGACGAGGCGCGGACGCAAATTGAAGTGGTGCCCGCCAGTGGGCGAGGCGTGGTTCGACCGGCTGAGTTCGTCGCTACCCCGCGGGCCTTGTTTTCTCTTAAGAAGACAGCCCCGATGGCCACGCAGCCACGGGATGGGCGATGCGGTCTGGCGGTGCCACCATTTGAATGAAGGAGTTCAATAGCATGGTCGATCCGGTGCAAGGAATCAGTCGTCGTCGTGCGCTGGTGGCGTCGGCTTGCGTGATCGGTGCAGGGCCTGGCTCGATCAGTGCAGGCGCCCTCGCGGCCGAGCCCGCCGCGCCGCGGCCGCAGCCCGCTGTGCCGATCCGGGTGCTTGAAGACCTTGGCGTCGAGTTGATGGTGGTGCGGCTGGCCGCGTCCGACTTTCTCATCGACCTGCGTTATCGCGTCAAGGATGTGGCCAAGGCCCAACCATTGTTGGAGCGCAAGGTGCAGGCGGTGCTCGTGAACGAGGCTACCGGTGACCGCTACTACATTCCGCAGGCGCCCAAGGTGGGTTCGCTGAAGCAGTCGGCGACGGCCAAGCAACCGGCGATCGTCGACCGGGTCTATTTCATGTTGTTTGCCAATCCGGACCGCAAGCTCAAGTCCGGCGAAAGGGTGACCTTGTATGCAGGCGATTCAGTCGTACGCGATATCGTTGTCGAGGGTTAGCGCGCTCGCACTGGGCGTGTTCCTGGCGGTTGGCGCACCGAGCGCGCAGGCCGGCTCGATCGACCCGGAACTCGCCTCCCAGCTCAAGCGTGATTCCGCCGCGCAGCGCTACCCGGTGGTGATTCGGCTCGCCACGCAGGCCAATGTGGCCGAGTTGTCGGCGCGCGTTGCGGGGTTGCCGCAGGCGCAGCGCGGCGGCCGACTGCTCGAAGCGCTTGATGGGTTCGCCAAGGCGCAACAGGCGCCGCTGCTGCAGGAACTCAAGAAGCGCGGCGCCGAGCGGGTAACGCCCCTGACGACCGTGAACGCCATCGCCGCCGACCTCACAGCGCGCGACATTCGCGAACTGGCCCTGCGTGCCGATGTTGGCATGTTGCGCTACGACATCGGCCTGCTCGCGCCGACCCGCCAGGCCATGGCCGACCCCTGCCATCCGGCGCGGCCCACGCCACGCGCGCGCTTGCCCAAGTCGTGCAACAACACGACCCAGGTGGCCGCTGCACCGGTCGGGTTGACTGCGGCATTCGAGATGCAGGCACCTGCGTCCGCATCGATTGCGCCGCTGGGCGTTGCCGAAGCTTGGCAGGCGGGCTTCACCGGCAAGGGCGTGACGGTGGCGGTGATCGACACCGGCGTCGACACCCGGCAGCAAGATCTGGCCGGGAGTTTCCGAGCAGGCCCGGGCGACTGGTTCGACGTGCACAACGAACAGCCGCGGCCGGTCGATCGGCACGGGCACGGCACGCAGATCACCGGTCTGGTCGTGGGCGCCAGCGGCAGCGGGCAGACCCTCGGCGTGGCGCCACACGCCAAGTGGATCGCAGCGCGCGTCTACAACAACCGCAACATCGGTCGCCTGTCGGACCTGCACCGGGTGATGGCTTGGGTGCTTGACCCCGATGGCAAGCCCGCGACGCCAGACACGCCACAGATTGCGCTCAATGCCTGGGGGCTGGGTGACCGTATCGGCAGTTGCGACACCGAGTTCGCGGCGGACATCGCGTGGCTTCGCGCTGCCGGTGTGCACGTGGTGTTCGCAGCCGGCAACGGCGGGCCGTCCGAGAACACCAGCGTGAGCCCGGCCAACAACCCGGGGGCGCTGTCGGTAGGTGCGCTCGATGCAAGCGGCCAACTGGCGAGCTTCAGCAGCCGCGGCCCGTCGGCCTGCGACCGCAAACCGTACCCTGAGGTCACGGCTCCCGGCGAAGCGCTGCGCACGACCGACCTGTCGGCGGGCGTGATGAGCGCCTACACCCTAGGCACCGGCAGCTCGTATGCGGCCGCGGTCGTCGCCGGCGAGCTGGCGCTGCTGGTACAGGCACGGCCCGGTGTCGGCATGGTTGAGCGAGAGGCGCTCTTGCGCCCCGTGCCCGGTGACAACCGGCCAGCGCTGCTGCGCGCCCTGGATCCCTCGGCGTTGGCCGCCGCACCGAAGACGAGCAGCATCGCCTCGACCGGCGCCACGGAGCAGGTGCCGCGATGACTCGAAGCGCCGCGCATCCTGTACGGCGCAAGGTGCTCCTGGCGCTGATGATGGGCGCGTGGGCGGCTGGTTTGCGGCCCGGTACGGCGCGCGCGAATACGGCGGCTCATTACAGCGAAGGCGTGACCCTGAAGGCAGTCAGGCTCGATGCAGTTCCCGCCGTGCCGGTGATGTCGATGAGCGGTCACGCGGTGCGCCTGGATCGCGAGCTCGACACCAACACACCGGTGTTGCTGAACTTCGTCTTTACAACCTGCTCCACGACCTGCTCGATGCAGACGGCGGTGCTGGCCGAGCTGCAGCGCCAGTTCGTGCAGCGCGGCCAGGCACTGCGCCTGGTGAGCATCACGATCGACCCCGACAACGACACGCCCGAGCAATTGCGCAAGTTCTCGAAGTCATTCGATATCCGCCCGGGATGGCAGTTCCTGACCGGTCGTTTCGACGATCTGCTGCGCGTGCAGCGGCACTTCGACGTCTACCGCGGCAGCAAGGCGGCGCATCCGCCAGTGGTCATGATGCGCGGGTCTGCCAGGGCGGCGTGGGCGCGCATGGAAGGCGTCGCGAGTGTCGCCGATCTGACGCTTGCGTTGCGGTCGCTGAAGCCGGCGGCGTAAGCGTGCTCCGCGCACTGCGCTGCGGGGTCACTGCGCTGCTAGCGTGGGCGAGCGCCGTCGCTGGTGCGGCGCCTGAGCTTGGTGACGCCGCGCGAGGGTACGGCCTGTATTCCGGGCAGATCCCTTTGAGGTCGACCACGACTCGGGGCGCTCCGGTTCCTGCCGCGCAGGCCGCCTGCGTCCAGTGCCACCGGCCCAGCGGGCTCGGGGGTTTTGAGGGCAACACGGCCATTCCGCCGATTGCTGCTCGCTATCTGTTCAAGCCTTTCAACCCCGACACTGCCAACTTCTTTCCGCAGGCGGCGCGCCAGCGCGTGCGACCCGCCTATGACGCCGCCTCGCTCGGCGAGATGCTTCGAACCGGACGGACGCCGGACGGACTCACGTCACGTGCGCCGATGCCGGTGTACGAGATCGGAGACTCCGATGTCATCGACCTGACGGCCTATCTGCGTGGGCTGTCGCTGGCCCCTGTACCGGGTGTCGACGAGACGACGCTGCGAATCGCCACGATCACGACACCGGGCGTCGACGCCACCCGTGCTGAAGCGATGTTGACTGTGCTGCGGCGTTTCGAGGTCAGCCGCAACAGCCAGACGAGACACGAGGCCCAGCGCAGTGCTCAATCGACTCGCACGCGTGAAATGGTCATGAACCGCAAGTTCCGCGTGTGGCGCATCGTCCATTGGGCGCTCGAGGGCGAGCCCGACTCCTGGCTGGCCCAACTGGAGCGTCGCTACGCCGAGGAGCCGGTCTTCGGCGTGCTGTCGGGTATGGGCACGGGCGACTGGTCACCGGTGGATTCGTTTTGTGAACGACGGCACTTGCCCTGCATCCTGCCGCAGGTCGAGCAGGTCCCGGCTCTGGTCGCGCCGCAGACGCGCTTCTACAGCCTCTACTTCCATGCCGGACTGGACCACGACTTGACGTTGGCCATCGGCGCGTTGCAGCGGGCTGGTGCCAGCAGCGTCGAGCTGTGGATGGACGACGTAGCGCCGGCGACGCAGAAGCGATTGGCGCAACAGGTTCGTGCCGCCGGCCTGGTCCAGGTCGAGCGTGCCGGCGCCGCGACGGACGCGGTGTTGTCGGTGCTCGCGCCCGATGTGCACATCACCCGGTGGCAGTCGCGCGCCAGCCGCCCGGCGTTTGTGGCCTGGGTGCCCGGGGCACGTTCTTTGAGCGTGCAGCAATGGAGCGACGGCGTTGCCGGCGCTGCGGCGGTCGTGCTGGTCAGCCCGTTCAGGCCACCCGACGAGGCTGCCAGGAGCATGCAGCGCGCCAACAGCTGGCTTCGCAGCATGGGTCTGCAGAATCTGCCCGCCGATGTAGCGAGTTCCAGCCTCTACGCGGCCACGGTGTTCGGCGAGGCCATGGCGCACCTCGACTTCGACTTCACGCGAGAGTACATGCTGGAGCTGCTGGAGCACCGCCTTGAAAGCATCGTGCCGCTGAGCCCGTACCCGCGCATGGCGATTGGGCCGGGCCAGCGCATCGCGTCGAAGGGCAGCTGGGTCGGCGTGGTCCGCGAGGGGCAGGTCGACTGGCAGTGGCAGCCAGGCCCCTGAGCCGAGCCCGGCTCAGGCCGCCACGTGGGGTTCGAACTCGCTCATGCCACGCGCGTGGCTGGGCGGCCGGCGCACCAGCCCGAGGTCGACCGCCAGCAGTGCCAGCTCCACCGCTGAATTGAGCTTGAGCTTGCGCATCAGGTTGGCGCGGTGCTTCTCGACCGTCTTGGCGCTCAGATTCAGGTAGGCCGCAGCGGACCGGTTCGTGCCGCCTTCGGCAATCAGCTTGAAGATCGTGCGTTCGCGGCTCGAGAGCGTTTCCCAGGGGTTGGCATCGCAGCCGCCCTTGCCGGGGTTGAGCACACCGTCGAGCAACAGGCTGGCCAGTTCCTGGCCGAGGAAACGCCGGCCGGCGAGCACGGTCTTGACGGCCAGCATCATTTCCTCGGGCGCGCAGTCCTTCTTCAGGCAGCCCGCGCAGCCCGCGCGCAAGGCCTCGCTGGCGTAGATTTCGGACTCGTACTCGCAGAGCGCGAGCACCTTCTGCTGTGGCAGGCGGCGCCGGATCTGCGCGATGGCGTCGATGCCGCTGGTGCCGGGCAGCGACAGGTCCATCAGCACCAGATCGGGCTGGAGCTGCAACGCCATCAGCACGGCCTCGCGTCCTTCGCAGGCCTCGCCGACGACGCTGTAGTCCGGGTGCGCCGCGAGCAGCGCCCGCAGCCCGTGCCGCAGCAGGGGGTGGTCTTCGGCGATCAGGATTCGGTAGGTCATGGCGTTGTTGGAGTGGTTGAGACCGATGACACCGTTGGGCGCACGGGAGCCGGCGCGGCAGGGCCGGTCGCAGCGCGCGGAACGAACATGAAGCGCCAGTCGGTGTACTGGCCGGCGCCTTCGAACGATTCGAGCCCGGGAGCAAAGCCGGTGCGCCGCAAGGGCACACCATCGGACTGGCTGTACACGCCGATGATCTGGGCACCGCGGCGCAGCGCGCCCCAGGGCACGTCGGGCTGCATCGGGTCCGGATAAAGCCGGCGCAGGTGCCGCACCGGTTGCGGGAAGCGCGAGTCACGCAACAGCTCATCGAGCGAGACCGGCATGTGCTTGTTGGGGCCGGGCGACGCGCGGTAGTACGACTCGAGGGCCTGGCGATACTGCTGGCCGACCCACAGCAACTCGGCTTCGCGCTCGCGCTGGCGCGCAGTCAGGGCCGACTCCGTGAAGCTGGCCGTCGCCAGTCCGCCGAGCGCGAGCATCACGACCAGCCCCATCAGCACGACGCCGCGTGCGCCTGGCGGAACGCGCCTGCGCCTCATCTCGGCACCTCGTTCACTGGGGCCGATGCGGCATCGGCGGGGCCGACCGTGCGCTGAACGCCGCCTTCCTGGGCCACCATGTTCGGCAGCGTGTCCACCGGCCCGGCCACCGCGGGGGGGCTGCGGGGTTCGCCACGCGAATCGGTGAGCGTGCTCTGAACATCGATCACCCCACCCTTGGCCGAATCCTTCGGCGCCACCACGACCCAGTTCGGCACTTCGGTGAACGGGTCGACCGGGATCGCGCGCAGGTAACGTTGCGTGACCAGGTCCTCGAGCGTGTCGGGGTAGCGGCCGCGATCGCCGTAGAACTTGTCGAGCGCCTCGCGCAAGGCCGCCAGGTTCTGCTGCAGCACCTGCTCGCGGCCGCGCTCCAGCGTGGCCATGTACTGCGGCAGGGCCAGCGACAGCAGCAGCCCGAGCATGGCCATCACGATCACCAGTTCGATCATCGTGAAGCCGTGCGAACGCGGGGAATGCGGGTGTTTCATGCCGCTCACCATTCGCGGTAGGCAATGCCGTTCATGCCGCTGCCCGGAGCGCGTGAATAGACGTCGAACACGTCGTCGCCTTCCTGCGGGTCGTCGGCGGCACTGGCGTAGCTGCGCCGGCCCCAGGTGGCCTCGGCCGGCACCGAGCGGTCAGCGAACAAGGGGTCGCGCGGCAGGCGGCGCAGGAAGTAGAGGCGGCCGCCTTTCGGGTCCTGGGCGTTAGGCACGCCCGTCACCAGCAACTCCAGGCTCGCGGGGTAGCCCGACTCGCCGGCACGGCGCGCGATCTGCCCGGTCTCGACGGCGCGCCGGTACTGGTCGAGCCCGTCGCGGATGTCGCGCAGCGCCCGGTGCAGCGCCTGCTCGCGGCTGCGCTGCACCGCCGACTCGGCCACCGGTGCCGCCAGCAGCGCGAGCAGGCCCAGCAGCGCGAGCGTGACCACGAGCTCGATCAGGGTGAAACCACGCGCACGGTTCGGCATGGCCTGCCCCTTCAGCCCTGGTCCGCCGCCGGCGCAGGCGCCGGGGGTGCCGTGCCCGGCGGCGCACTCGGCGCAGCGGGAGACATGGCGCGGCCCGGCTGGATCGAAGGCGGGGCGACACCGCGGCGCGGCGCGGGCACCTGCGGAGACCCGGTGCCTGTTCCCGCCCCGGGCGAACCGCCCGCCAGCGATCCGTTTCCGGCAGCAGCACCCGCAGTGCCGGTACCGGCGGCCGCTGGTGCGGCGGCGGCGGCACCGCCCGCGCCAGCGCCCGCGGGCTGGGGCGTGAGAGAGTCGATCGGCGGGCGGCTCGAATTCAGGATCGAGCTGCCGCCGGCCCCGCCGGCCTTCGGGCCGGTCGCGGGCGACGCGGTCGGGGCGAGCGCCGGCATGTCGGCACCGACACCGCCGCGTGCCACGCCGATCGGGTCGAGACGCAGCGGCTTCTCGCGCACCACGGTTTCGGTGCCCGACCAGACATCGCCGAAGCGCGCTTCGGGCAAGGTCTGCGGGCGGATGATGCGCGGCGTGATCGACAGCACGATCTCGCTCTTCGTCGCGTTGCCGTTGTTCGACGAGAACAGCCGCCCCGCGATCGGCACCTGGCCGAGGCCCGGCACCTTGCTCGCGGTGCTGCGGTCCTGGTCGTTGATGAGGCCGGCCAGCACCTGCGTTTCGCCGTCCTTCAGGCGCAGCGAGGTCTGCGCGCTGCGCGTGCCGATCTGGTAGGCCACACCCGACTCGGTGGTGATCGTCTTGGCGATGTTGCTGACCTCGAGGTTGATCTTGATGCCGACATCGCCGTCGGCGTACACCTGCGGCTCGACCTCGAGCTTGATGCCCACGTCCACGTACTGGATCGACCCGGTGATCACCGAGTTCTGGCCGGCCTGCTGCGGCGTGATCAGGTTGGTGATGACGGGCACCTTGTCGCCCACCAGGATCTTCGCCTTCTCCTTGTTGCGCGCCCGGATGCGCGGGCTCGCCAGGATGTTGGTTTCGGTGTCCTGCAGCATCAGGTTCAGGCTGATGCCCAGCGGCGAGGCCAGCAGCGAATCGCGTGTCAGCGCCTTCAGGTCGCCCAGGGTTGCGGCACTCTTGGGGGTGAACAGGCCGAAGGTCTCGGGCCACTTGATGCCCAGGTTGGAGAGCCGGTCGGCCGAGACCTCGAGCACCTCGACCTCGAGCATCACCTCGGGGTCGGGCACGTCGTTGGCGGCGATCAGTTTCTCGGCCACCGCGATGGCGTCGGGCGTGTCGCGCATCACCATCGTGTTGCTGCGCGCGTCGCTGACGATGTCCTTGGTCTTGAGCAGGGTCTTGACCAGGTTGGCCGCGTAGGCCGCTTCGATGTTGCTCAGCTGGAAGCTGCGCACCTTCAGCTCGTTGTATTCCTTCTGCTTCGCCGCGGTCGAGGGGTACACGAACATCGTGTTCTGGTTGAGCACGCGCTTTTCCAGCTGGTTCTGCAGCAGGATCAGGTCGATGGTGTCTTCGACCGAAGCGTCCTTCACGTAGATCGTCGTCTTCAGGTCGCTCTTCACGTCGCGGTCGAGAATGATGTTGACGCTGGCGGTGCGCGACAGCGCCTCGAACACCATCTTCAGGTTGGCGTCGCGGAACTGCAGGCTGACGGGGCGCCGGAACGCGCTCGATGCCAGCTGCTGGCGCTCGCGCGAGGCGCGCTCGGCCTCCACCTTCTCGTCCAGGCTGCGCAGCTGCGCGCTCAGGCTCGCGTTGGCGGGCAGGTCTTTCAGCGCGCGGCGCAGCATGTCGATCGCGGCCTCGGTCTGGCCCGCCTTCAGCGAGCGCTCGACCTGCTGCAGCACGCTGTCGGCGCGGCGCTGCTCCTGCACCAGCTGGGCGCCGCGCAGGGCCCGCTCGTTGGCGTCGTCCAGGAGCAGCGCTTCGCGGTAGCGCTGGCCCGCCTCGTCGAGCCGGCCGGCCGCGCGTGCATCGTCGGCCTTGCCGAGCACCGCCTGCGTGGCCAGCGCGCGCTGGGTCAGGTAGTCGACCCGGTAACGCGCGTTTCCGGGGTCCATCTCACTGGCCTTGCGCAGGCTCTGCAACGCCGGGCCGACCTGGCCGTCGTTCATCTGCCGCAGCCCGTCGTCGTGCAGCTGCTGGGCGGCGCAGCCGGCGAGGAGCAGCGCGGCCGCGAGCGCGGCCAGCCGCAGGCGCGGACGCCGGAGTTCGAAGGGGTTCACGGTTTGCCTCCCTGAACGTCGAGCCGCAGCGTGACGTTGTTCTGGATGTGGGTGAAGACGAGTTCCTGCGCCGTGATGGCGTCGAGGCGAAAGCCGCCTTCGAGCGCGTCGCCGGCGCTGGCGATCAGCAGCTTTTCGCCAAGCGACAGGAACACCCGCGGCTTGACGGCACCCTTGTCGTCGAGCAGGCCGACGAAGCGATACGGCAGCACCGGCGGTGGCGGCGGGGGAGG
>JBEBIB010000030.1:0-63163 GCA_040080605.1 Burkholderiaceae bacterium | reverse complement strand
CCGTTACCCGCGCCCACCGCCGCAGCTCCTGCGCCGGTGATCGAAACCCCGCCCCCAGCCGTTCAGGCGGCTCCTGCATCGGCCACCGCCGCCCCGACGCTGAGCGCGGCCGCGAGCAAACCGAAGCGCGAACCGAGAGTCGCGGAACCTCGAATCCTCGAGCCGCGCCCGGTTGCCGCCGAGCCTGCGCCAAGACCCGCCCCCACGAACACAGCGGTCAACAAGGCCAGGTGCAGTGATATTCTGCAAAAGGCCTCCTTGGAGCCGCTCACGGCCAGCGAGGCCGAGTATTTGAAGAAGGAATGCCGATGATGCCCACCACCCTGCTGCGCCATCGCGGCCTGCTTGCCCTGCTCAGTGCTGTGGCCGCCATGTTGATTGCCGGCTGCGCCGCGCCCCAGGCAAGCTCGTCCAGCACCGAGCTGCCGTTCGAAGAAGCCGTCGCGCAAGCCACCGACGGCCTCGTCGCGCAAACCCAGAAGCTGCCCGCCTTCCTCGCCAAGGTCGAAGCCAAGATCGCCAAGCGCGGTGTCGTGCTCGACCCGATGCTCGACGCGAGCAGCGGCCAGCAGACCCAGGCCACGCAGTTGCTCGAGCGGCGTGTCACCGAGCGCATGGGCTCGAAGTTCGATTCGATCGAGATCCTGCCGTTCCAGAGTGCCAACCTCGGCAAGGCGCAATACCTGCTGACCGGCACGATGACGCGCGTGCAGGCGGGCAA
Organism: Burkholderiaceae bacterium; assembly: GCA_040080605.1. Taxonomy (GTDB): domain Bacteria; phylum Pseudomonadota; class Gammaproteobacteria; order Burkholderiales; family Burkholderiaceae_C; genus LMDS01. Next base: position 62,442 of record JBEBIB010000030.1, on the reverse strand, counting down.
GAGCAGGGGCCCGCTGCAAATCAACCTGGCACTCACCGAACTGAAGAGTGGCAACGTGGTGGCGCAGGCCTCGGCGCTGGCGCGCGACGAAGGCCTGAACCACACGCCGCTGCCCTACTACCAGGACAGTCCGGTGCTGGTGAAAGACCAGGTCATCGACGGCTACGTGAAGACCTCGGCCACGCCGCCCGGGCAACGCGCCGACGCGTACTACATCGAACGTGTGGCCGTGGCCACCGTGATCAGCGACGCGACCGCGCTCTACAACGCAGAGAAGTACCAGGAAGCGCTGGCCCAGTACCGCGCAGCCGGCGGCGCACCGGGCGGCGAGCAGCTGCGCGTGCTCAACGGCATCTATCTCGCCAACACCAAGCTCGGCCGCACGGCCGAGGCCGAGCTCGCGTTCGGCAAGGTCGTGGCCTACGGCATCAGCTACAACCAGCTCGGGGTGAAGTTCCTGTTCAACCCGGGCAGCACGGTGTTCTGGTCCGACCCGAAGGTGAGCGGGCCGTATGCGATGTGGCTGCGCCAGATCGCCAAGGAAGGCACGGCCGCGAAAGCCTGCATGAACATCGTCGGCCACACCAGCCGCACCGGCTCGGAGCAGACCAACGACGCGCTCTCGGTGCAGCGCGCCAGCTACATCCGCCAGCGCCTGAGCGCCGAGGCCGCGCCGCTGGGCGAACGCTCCAAGCCGAGCGGCATGGGCTTTCGCGAGAACATCGTCGGCAGCGGCACCGACAACTCGGTCGACGCGCTCGACCGCCGGGTCGAATTCAAGATCGTGCCTTGCGGCTGATCGCACGCTGATCAGAAAACGGCCCGCTTCGGCGCGGGCCTTCTTGTTTCTGCGGCGGATCAGGCGTGCGCACGCCGATCAGGGTTTGCACGTGTGTACAACTTTCTTGTACAAATGTTCAATTGCGGTATGGGCTCCACCGCCGTCGCCGCCAAACCCCCGCGCAGCCGCCGTGTCGCCGAGCCGCGTGCCGACCGCAAGCAGGCGATCCTGCTGGCGGCCGAAAAGCTCTTCGCCCAGCGCGGTTACCACGCCGTCACGATCCGCCAGATCGCCGACGAAGCGGCCGTGCCGCTGGCGCTGGTGGGCTACTACTACGGCCAGAAACACGAGCTGTTCCACGCCATCTTCACGCACTGGAACCGCACGATCGAAGAGCGCCTGTCGGGGCTGCGCAGCGTCGCCGCCGACGCGCCCGCCGACGACGCGCTGCGCCTGATCATCGAAGCCTTCACCGGCCCGGTGCTGCGCCTGCGCTCCAGCAGCGAAGGCGAGTACTACGCCTTGCTGGTGGCGCGCGAGCTTTACCACGCGCTCGAAGAAACCGATCGCGTGTTGCGCGCCTACTTCGACCCGATGGCACATGCCTTCATCGACGCCTTGCACCAGCGCCTGCCGCACGCCAGCCGCGCGCAGGTGGCCTGGGTCTACCAGTTCGCGCTCGGCGCGCTGCTGCACCACCTGAGCGACGAGCGCATCGTGCGCCTGTCCAAGGGCCAGTGCGACCCGCGCGACCCGATCGGCGGGCAGATGCTCGTGAACTTCATCGTCGGCGGCATCCGGGCCGCCTTGCCCGCACCCGCCCCCAAAACCAGAAGGAGACAAGCCCCATGAAACGCCGCACCGCATTGACAGGCCTGGCCGCTGCCGCCGGCACGCTCGCCCTCCCTGCCTGGAGCCAGGCCACGACGAAGATCGTCTTCGGCTACACGGCCGTCAGCGATTTCGCTTCGGTCTTCGTGGCCGCCGAACAGGGCTACTTCACGAAGCGCAAGCTCGACGTCGAGCTGAAGTTCATTCCACTGAACTCGACCATTCCTGCCGCGCTGCAGTCCGACTCCTTGCAGATCGGCGGTCCCACACCGTCGGTCTTCCTGCAGGCCGTCGACGGCGGGCTCGACCTGGTGGTGCTGGCCGGTGGTGGTGTCACCTCGAAGACGATGACCGGCTTCGGCCTGGTCGCGCGCGCCGGCGCCGGCATCCGCACGGCGCAGGACTGCGTGGGCAAGAAGATCGGCGTGCCGGGCTTGGGCGCCTTCCTGCACGTGACCTTCCGCGCGTGGCTCAAGCAGAGCGGTGTTGACTACAAGAAGGTCACCTTCATCGAAGCCTCGTTCCCGCAGCACGCCGACCTGCTGCGTGGCGGCTCGATCGACGCCGTGGTCACGGCCGACACGTTCATGAGCCGCATCACCGACAGCGGCGCGGGCTACGTGGCCTCGTACTACTCGACCTTCCTCGCCGAGGGCAACCACACGATCGTGCACGCGGCCAAGCGCGAATGGGCGCAGAAGAATCCGGCGGCCGCCAGGGCCTTCCGCGAATCGGTGCAGGAGGCGGCGGCCTTCATGCAGCAGGCGAAGAACAGCGACGCCGTGCGCGCCGCGATCGGCAAGTACATCAAGCTGCCGCCCGAAGTGATCGCGAAGATGCAGATCTCGCCGCCCGGCCCGCTGGTGAACGAGAAGCAGCTGAACTACTGGGTTGCGATGATGAAGGACCAGGAGATGCTCAAGAGCGAGCTCAAGGTTTCGACGTTGCTGGTGCCGTGAGCAGTCCTTTCCTCAGCTTCGATCAAGTGGCCATCCACCTCGGGGGCCGCGAGATTCTGTCGCCCACCTCGTTCGAGGTGGCGCGCGGCGAGTTCGTCTGCATCGTCGGCCCGAGCGGCTGCGGCAAGACGACGCTGCTGCGCGCGGCGAGCGGGCTGGTGGCGGCCAGTGGCGGCGAAGTCAGACGCAAGGGCGCGTTGGTCACGCAACCTTCGCGTGAAATCGCGTTCGTGTTCCAGGACTACGGCCGCGCCTTGCTGCCGTGGCGCACGGTCGAAGGCAATGTGAGCCTCGCGCTCGAAGCGGCGGCCGCGCCGGCAAACCAGCGCGCGCCGCGCATCGCCGATGTGCTGGCCAAGGTCGGCCTCACCAAGCACGCCCACAAGTTCCCGATACAACTCTCGGGTGGCATGCAACAACGCGCGCAGATCGCCCGTTGCCTGGCACAAAGGCCCGAGCTGCTGATGATGGACGAGCCCTTCGGCGCGCTGGACGCGCTGACGCGCCAGGGCCTGCAGGACGAAGTGGCGCGCCTGGTGCGCGACGACGGCCTGACGGTTCTGTTCGTCACGCACGACCTCGAAGAAGCCATCTACCTCGGCGACCGCGTGATCGCGCTGCAGGCCAACCCCGGGCCGGGCCGGCCGAGCCTGGCGAAGATGATCGACGTGAAGATCCCGCGGCCGCGCGACCAGCTTGCTACCCGCGAACACCCGGAGTTCCTGAACCTGCGGCGCGAGTTGTTCGCGTTCATCGAGCAGGGCCATGACTAGGCTCGCGTTGCTCTTGCGGCCGTGGTGCTTTCCGCTCGCGGTGCTGGCGCTGTTCGAGATTTATGCGCGAACTGCCGCGGCCGGCAGCGATTCGATCGCACCGCCGAGCGCGGCACTGCTCGCGTTCGGCAAGGCGGCACTCGACGGCTCCTTGCTGCAGGCCACCACGTTCACGCTGGTGTCTGCGGCGGTCGGCTTGTTTGTCGGCGGCTCGCTCGGTGTGCTGCTCGGCATCGCGCTCGGCTTGTCCAAACGCGCGGCGCAGATGAGCTCACTGTCGGTCGAGATGCTGCGCCCGGTGCCTTCGGTCGCGTTGATTCCACTCGCGATGCTGGTGTTCGGCTTCGGCTTCCGCATGGAGTTCGCGGTCGTCGCTTTCGCGTCGTTCTGGCCGATGCTGGTGCTCACGCAATCGGCGGTAGCGCAGGTCGAACCGCGTTTGCTCGAAGTCAGCCACGTGCTGGGGCTGAGCGCCACGCAGCGCTGTTTCAAGATCGTGCTGCCGGCCATCGTGCCGCGCCTGTTCGTGGCGCTGCGGCTCGGCGTGGCGGTGGCGCTGGTGGTCGCGGTCACGGTCGAGATCGCGGCCAACCCGAACGGCATGGGCTACGCGATGATGATCGCGCAGCAGAGTCTCGACCCGGCGCTGATGCTCGCGTGGCTGGGCTGGATCGGCGTGGTCGGCTTCGTGATCAACGCGGCGGCCTTGTGGCTGCAGCGCCGGGTCGCGCGGCGCATGGGGGTTCAGCCGTGAACACAGGCCGCTCATCGGCATGGTTGGGCTCCGTGGTGGTGCTGCTGTCGCTCGTTGCGGTGTGGTGGGCCGCGAGCCACGCCGGCTGGATCAGCCGCGTGTTCCTGCCCACGCCCGAAGCCACGCTGGCGAGCCTGCGCGAAGGTCTGTTCGGTGGCGAACTGGGGGCTTTCACGTTGGCCACCGTGCAGCGCATGGTCGAAGGCTGGTTGCTGGCGTCGGTCGTCGGGGTTGCACTCGGGGCCTTGATCGGCATCTCACCCACCGCGCGTGCCTGGCTGCAACCCACGCTCGAATTCGTGCGGCCGCTACCGGCCTCGGCCTTGCTGCCGCTCGCGATTTCGCTGTTCGGCCTGAACCCGGCGATGGTGCTCTTCGTGGTCGCCTTCGGCGCGATGTGGCCGGTGCTGCTGGCCACGGTGCACGGCTTCGCCAACGTGGAGCCGCGCCTGCTCGAAGTTGCACGCTGCCTGCAGCTCGGGCGCTTTGCATTCGTGTGGAAGGTGGGTCTGCCGAACGCGTTGCCCGACATCCTGGCCGGCATGCGCTTGTCGCTGACCGTGTCGCTGATCGTCGCCGTGGTCGGCGAGATGATCGCGTCGCAAGCCGGCCTGGGCCAGGCGATTCTTCTGGCAGCACGCGCCTTCCGCGCCAGCGAACTCTTCGCCGGGATCGTGCTGCTCGGCTTGATCGGATTCTTGAGCAATGCCTTGTTGAGCTTCGGCGAACGCAGGCTGTTGAAATGGCAAACGCCCTGACCGGGACTGAAAGGAAAAAGATGCCCCGCACCTTCGTCGACCTGTCGATCTACCTCGAAAACGACGTGCTCTCCGACCCACCGGCCTTTGCGCCGAAGATCGAGTACTTCACGCACGAGAACACCTTCGCGCAGATCGAACCGTTCTTTCCGGGCCTGCAGAAGAACGACCTGCCCGATGGCGAAGGCTGGGCCGTCGAGCTGGTGCATCTGTCGACCCACAACGGCACGCACCTCGACGCGCCGTATCACTTCCACTCGACGATGAACCAGGCGCTCGGCGAGAAGGAGCGTGCGATCGCGATCCACGAGGTGCCGCTGGAGTGGTGCTTCCAGCCCGGCGTGAAGCTCGACTTCCGGCATTTCGCCGATGGGTATGTGGTGCAAGCGGCCGATGTCGAAGCCGAGCTCAAACGCATTGGCCACACGATCACGCCGCTCGAGATCGTCGTCGTCAACACACGCGCCGGCTCGCGTTACGGTTCGCCCGACTACGTGTCCTCGGGTTGCGGCATGGGCTACGAAGCGACGATGTATTTGCTGGAGCGCGGCGTGCGCCTGACCGGCACCGACGCATGGAGCTGGGACGCGCCCTTCGTGCACACCGCGAAAAAATACGGCGAGAGCCACGACGCGTCGCTGATCTGGGAAGGCCACAAGGCCGGGCGCGACATCGGCTACTGCCATCTCGAGAAGCTGCACAACCTCGAAGCGTTGCCACCGAGCGGCTTCTACATCTCGTGTTTCCCGCACAAGATCCGTGGGGCTTCGGCCGGCTGGACGCGCGCCGTGGCGATCTTCGACGACAAACTGATGGCAGCTTGAATCATGGTTCAACTCAACCACACCCACGACGCAACGCGCAGCAGCTGGCTTGTTTCGGCCAACGTCGCCGGCAACGACTTCCCGATCCAGAACCTGCCGTTCGCAGTGTTCCGCCGCAAGGGCACGAACGAAGCGTTTCGCGGCGGCGTGGCGATCGGCGATCAGGTGATCGACCTGGCGGCAGTGGCACGCACAGCCTGCCTGCAAGGCCTGGCCGCGCAAGCGGCCACGGCCTGCGCACAACCGGCCCTGAACGACTTCTTCGCACTCGGCCCGGCCGCATGGAGCGCGCTGCGCCACGGCTTGTTCGCGTTGCTGGAAAGCAGCGCATCGGGCGCCCACGTCGATGTGCTGCGCGCCTGCCTCGTCCCGCAGGCCGATGTCGAATACAGCGTGCCCGCACGCATCGGTGACTACACCGACTTCTACACCTCGGTGCACCACGCCGCCAACATCGGCAAGCTGTTCCGCGGTGGCGACGACGTGCTCACGCCGAACTTCCGCTGGATCCCGATCGGTTACCACGGGCGGGTGTCGAGCATCGGTGTCAGCGGGCAAACGTTCCGGCGCCCGATGGGCCAGGCGTTGCCGCTGAACGCCACCGCCCCGGTCTACGGCCCGTGTGCACGGCTCGACTACGAGCTCGAACTCGGAATCTTCATCGGCCAGGGCAACGCGGCCGGCGAGCAGATCGCCCTCGACGCGACACCGAACCACATCTTCGGCATCTGCCTGCTCAACGACTGGTCGGCGCGCGACATCCAGGCCTGGGAATACCAGCCGCTCGGGCCCTTCCTCGCGAAGAATTTCGCGACCACGATCTCGCCGTGGATCGTGACGATGGAAGCGCTCGCGCCGTACCGGCAAGCGTGGGACCGGCCGGCGAACGAACCGCAGCCGTTGGCCTACCTCGACTCGGCGGCCACGCGCGCGGAAGGTGCACTCGACATCCGGCTCGAAGTCTGGCTGGAGAGCGCTCAGCGCCGCGCCGCCGGCCTCGGCGCCACGCGCCTCACGCACACGAGCTTCAAGCACCAGTACTGGACGGTCTCGCAGATGGTCGCGCACCACACCGTCGGCGGCTGCAACCTGCAGCCGGGCGACCTGCTCGGCAGCGGCACCATCTCGGGCCCCACGCTCGACCAGGCCGGCGCGATGATCGAGTTGACCGCGTCGGGCCGCAACCCGCTGACGCTGGACGCCGGCAACGGCACGACCGAGCAGCGGGGCTTCCTGCAGGACGGTGACGCGGTGATCCTGAAAGGCTGGTGCGAAAAACCCGGGCACGCCCGCATCGGCTTCGGCGAGAACCGCGGCACGGTGCTGCCGGCGATCGGCGGCTGATCAGGCCGGCGAAGGGCTTTCACTGCGCTGCTTCAGCAGCGTTTCCAGGCAAAGCTCGCGCACGCCATAGTAGGACTTGATCTCCTCGACCTGGCGCCAGGCTTCGTCGGCGTTGCCGGCAGCCTGGCGCTTCACCGCGAGGATCATCTTGTTCTTGTTGGTGTGCTCCAGCGCGATGAACTCGAACACCTGCGTGTCGTAGCCGCAGGCGTCGAGCATCAGCGCGCGCAGGCCGTCGGTCAGCATCTCGGCTTCCTGCGCCTGGTGGATGCCGTGTTTCAGGATCGGCCGCAGCGGGTGCGGGCTCAGCAGCTGCGGCCGCAGCTCCTTGTGGCAGCACGGCGAGCACATGATGATCGACGCGCCGGCACGGATGCCGGTGTGGATCGCGTGGTCGGTGGCGGTGTCGCAGGCGTGCAGCGCGATCATGATGTCGGCGGCCTCGGGCGCGCGGCTGCGCACGTCGCCCTGCTCGAAGCGCAGGCCGTCGAGGCCCAGGCGTTGCGTGGCGCCGCTGCACAAAGCCACCATGTCGTCACGCAGCTCCACGCCGGTCACGCGCGCCGGCAGGCCGAGCGTGTGGCGCAGGTAGTCGTGCATCGCGAAGGTCAGGTAACCCTTGCCGCTGCCGAAGTCGACCACCTCGATGCGCGCTGCGCCCTTCAGCGCCGACGATTCGAGCGCGTTGTCCAGCACCTCGATGAACTTGTTGATCTGCTTCCACTTGCGCGCCATCGCCGGCACGAGCTGGTGCTGCGCGTTGGTGACGCCGAGCTCGGCGAGGAAGGCGCGGTCGAGATCGAGGAAGCGGTGTTTTTCGCGGTCGTGCGCGGCCGGCGCGGCGCGGGCAATCGCCTTGCCGCGCATCAAGGTCTGGCGGCCCTTCTTGCTGACCATCAGCTGCACTTCTTCGGTCGTGGTGAACAGGTGGGCGTGGCTGAACGTGGTGTCGAGCAGCTCGCGCACCTGGCGCACGGCGTCGGGTGCGGCGAGGTTCTTCGTGATGTCGCGGGTCTTGTGGGTGTGCACGAAGGACACGAGCGCCTCGCCCTTCAGCAGCACCGGCCGCGCCGACACCCGCACCAGACCGCCCGCCGCCGCCCGCGGCTTGCCGAGCACGAGCTTGACGAAACTGCCCGCAGCGAGTGCCTGTTCGAACAGCGCGGTGAAGGCGGTGGTGGGTTCTTCGGTCATGGCCTGCTAGTGTAGGCACCCATGGCCACGCGCAAGTCCACGCCCCGCTCGCACCACTACAGCGTCTACGTGATCGAGCTGTCGGACCGGGTCTGGAACGTGGTGCGTTTCCGCGAAGCGAACCCGGGCTACGAACTCGGCAAGCCCTTCGTCTACGTCGGCATGACGGGCCTGGACCCCGACCTGCGTTTCGACCGCCACATGGCCGGCATCCAGTCGAACCGCTTCGTGCGCGAGTACGGCGTGCGCCTGCTGCCGCAGCTCTACGAGGTCTACAACCCGATGCCGTACCGCGGCGCCTGCGAAATGGAAGTCGAGCTCGGCATCGCGCTGCGCGAGCGCGGTTTCGGGGTCTGGCAGGCCTGAGTCGGCTGAGCGATCATCGGCGCATGGACCCAGCGAGTTTCGCCTTGTTCGACACACCGGTCGGCCCCTGCGGGCTGGTGTGGGGTGCGCGCGGACTCGTCGGTGTGCTGCTGCCCGAGGCGAATGCGGCCGCGACCCGGGCACGCGCACGGCGGCGTTTCAACGGCGCGGTCGAGGCGGAGGCGCCGCCCGAGATCCGGCAGGTGATGGTGCGCATCGTTGGCTTGTTGAGCGGCGAGCCCGACGCGCTGCAAGACATCGCGCTCGACACCTCGGCCCTGCCGCCTTTTAACCAGCGTGTCTACGAGCTGGCGCGTGGCATCCTGCCCGGCCAGACCCTCACCTACGGCGAAGTGGCGGCCCGGCTCGGCGAGCCGCAAGCGGCCCGCGCGATCGGCCAGGCCCTGGGCGCCAACCCGTTCCCGATCATCGTTCCCTGCCACCGCGTGCTGGCGGCCGGCAACAGGTCAGGCGGGTTTTCGGCACCGGGCGGCGCACGCACCAAGCTGCGTTTGCTGGAGATCGAAGGCGCGCCGCTGGGGGGCGCCGGGCCGGGACTGTTCGACAGGGCCTGAGGTTCAGGCCGCGAGCGCGATGCCCTGGCGGTCACCAGGGCCGAACGCGCGCAGCAGCTGCGCCAGATCGAGCTTGTCGCCCAGCACCTGGGCCATCTTCGGCGTGCACAGCGCGGCCACGCGCGAGAAGTTGAACCAGCCGAAGCCGTCCATCTCGGGCAGCTGCTTGCCCGAGTAGCGCTCGGAGAAGTGGCTTTCACAGCGCAGCGTGGCGATGTCGAATCGCTCGCTGCACGTCGCGAAGAGGTGCAGGTCTTTCTTGTTGGTGTACGAGAAGCGGCCCAGGTCGATCAACTCGGACGCCGCCAGCCGCAGCCCGGTTTCTTCGCGCGTTTCACGCAAGGCGGCCTGCAACGGGCTTTCACCATCGTCGATGCCCCCTTTGGGCAGGTCCCAGTGGTTCTGGCCGGTGACGTGGCACAGCAGCAGCTCATGGTCGTCGTTGACGATCACGACACCACAACTCAGGCGTTTAGGGGCGAAGAACTCCATGGACAACATCTTTTGGCGGGTCAAACAGGCAGATACGCAGGATCTGCGCCCGAGTCTGACACCGCTGCGCGGATGTGGTTCGCGCAAAAGCGGGGCAAATTTCTCGCTGATCGGGTTTGGCTGGCACAGCGCAGGTGAGCGCATGCCTTCAGCTACCGCGCCGGGTGGCCTTGGCGGGAGGCTTCGACGTGGCCGGCGCAGTGCCGCGAATCCTGCGGATCGACTCGAAGCCACGCAGCAAAGGCTCGGTGGGCATGGTCACCGCACGCCCGGCGGCGCCGCGCACCGCAGCGCCTGTCACGAACCCGGTGGCCAGCACTTGCAGCGCACGCGCGTGGTACTTCTGCCGGTCCGCCAGGCCGTTGGTGCCGCCGTTGATGCGGCGTGTGATCTTGATGAAATCGTTCGCGTCGGCCAGTTCGTTCAGGCCGTTCGACTTCCAGTACAGACCCGCCGTGGCGAACGCGATCTCGGGCGTGGCCGCGAGTTCGGGCTGCGCCACCAGGTCAAGCCCGAGCAGTGCGCCGTACTTGGCGTAGTTGAATCGGCCGGTGATCTGGATCGGACCGCGGCCCTTGAAGCGTTTGCCGTCACCCGGCTGCGTGTTGCCGAGCTTGGCCGCCAGGGTGCCCGGTGGTTCGTAGCGGCGCTGCGGGTCGGTCGGGCCCCAGATCTCTTCCATCCAGCGGAACTCGCCCGACTCGTGCGCCAGCTGCGCGACGAATGCCGCCGTGCGCGGCATCGTGTCGACCCCGTAGGTCTGCATCGCGCGGTTCAGATGCGGCAGATAGAGCTGCAGCTTTGCAGCGGCAAGCCGGGGCATGATCTGCTGGATCTGGGTGTCGGTGAGCATGCGCCTCTCCTCGGCGGCCCGCGCGGCCGGAGCGCGGTGATCTGACCACAAGGCGCGGGGCACTCGTATCCCTAGGAGCTGGCGCGACGAACCCGCTTGTTGTCCACCGCGCCGGTGGCGGATAGACTGAACCGGACTTGTACGAAGACCCTGGGAGGCACGCATGTTCAAGACCATCGCCATCGTTGTCGTCGTGTTGATCGCCGGCGTGCTGGTGTTCGCCACCACGCGGCCCGACAGCTTCCGGGTCGAGCGCTCGGTGACCATCAAGGCGCCACCGGAAAAGATCTACCCGTACTTCGACGACTTCAACCGCTGGGCCGTGTGGTCACCCTGGGAAAAGCTCGACCCGGCTATGAAGCGCACCTTCAGCGGCGCCCCCACCGGCAAGGGCTCGGTCTACGCGTGGCAAGGCAACAGCAAGGTCGGCGAGGGGCGGATGGAGATCCTGGAGTCCTCGCCGTCCAGCAAGCTGCTGATCAAGCTCGATTTCATCAAGCCTTTCGAAGGCCACAACACCGCCGAGTACACGCTGACGTCTTCAGGCGACTCGACCCGGGTGACCTGGTCGATGTATGGCCCGTCGACCTTCGTCACCAAGCTGATGGGGGTGTTCGTCAGCATGGACAGCATGATCGGCAAGGACTTCGAGGCGGGCCTCGCGAACCTGAAAGCGGCGGCCGAGAAGTGACGCGACGGACGGCGCCCGCCCGTCGTCAAACGTCGATGTTCCCCGCCCGCAACGCATTCGTCTCGATGAAGTTGCGGCGCGGTTCGACTTCGTCGCCCATCAACATCGTGAACACGCGGTCGGCTTCGAGCGCATCGTCGATCTGCACCCTCAGCAGGCGGCGCACCGCCGGGTCCATCGTGGTCTCCCACAGCTGCGCCGGGTTCATCTCGCCCAAGCCCTTGTAGCGCTGGCGGCCGACCGCCCCTTCCGCCTGTTGCAGGAGCCAGCTCATGGCTTCGCGGAAGTCGCTGACGCGGGCCTCTTTCTGGCGCTCGCCTTCGCCGCGGCGCACGACGGCATCTGCACTCACCAGACCGCGGAAGGTCTGGCCGGCCAAGCTCAAGGCTTCGTAGTCGGCGCCGTGCACGAAGTCGGCGGTGATCACGCTGCTCTTCACGTTGCCGTGGTGCATGCGGCTCACACGCAGGATGTGCTTGTCCATGCGCGCGTCGAATTCGGCCGTGACTTCGGCATCGTGCAGCGCGCCTTTCAAGGCCGTGGCCGAGGCTTCGGCCGCTTCGAGCGTGTCGATGTCGAGCGCCAGGCCGTTGGCCATGGCACGCAACGCTTCCACGTCCATCCAGTTCGACAGGCGCTCGACCACGTTCTTCGCCAGCACGTACTGGCGCGCCAGCGCTTCCAGCGCGTCGCCTTGCAACAGGGCCGCGCCGGGCACGCCGGTGTCGAGCTTGGCGTCCTTCAGCGCCACCTTGAGCAGGTAGGCGTCGAGCTCGTGGCCGTCTTTCAGGTACTGCTCGTCCTTGCCGAGCTTGACCTTGTAGAGCGGCGGCTGCGCGATGTAGATGTGGCCACGCTCGACCAGCTCGGGCATCTGGCGGAACAGGAAAGTCAGCAGCAGAGTGCGGATGTGCGCGCCGTCCACGTCGGCGTCGGTCATGATGATGATGCGGTGGTAGCGCAGCTTGTCGGGGTTGAAGTCGTCGCCGCCCATGCCCTTGCCGATGCCGGTGCCCAAGGCGGTGATCAGCGTCAGGATTTCATTGCTGGTCAGCAGCTTTTCGTAGCGCGCCTTTTCGACGTTCAGGATCTTGCCGCGCAGCGGCAGGATCGCCTGGAACTTGCGGTCCCGGCCCTGCTTGGCGCTGCCACCGGCCGAGTCGCCCTCGACGATGTAGATCTCGCACAACGCCGGGTCCTTCTCCTGGCAGTCGGCCAGCTTGCCAGGCAGGCCCATGCCGTCGAGCACGCCTTTGCGGCGCGTCATTTCGCGGGCCTTGCGAGCAGCTTCACGGCCGCGCGCCGCGTCGATGATCTTGCTGCAGATCAGCTTGGCGTCGGTGGGGTTCTCTTGCAAATAGTCGGTCAAGGCCTTGCTGACCGAGTCTTCGACCGGGCCACGCACTTCGCTGCTGACGAGCTTGTCCTTGGTCTGGCTGCTGAACTTCGGCTCGGGCACCTTCACCGAAAGCACGCAGCACAGGCCTTCGCGCATGTCGTCGCCGGTGACTTCGACCTTGGCCTTCTTGGCCAGCTCGTTGTCGTCGATGTACTTGTTGATCACGCGCGTCATCGCGGCGCGCAGGCCGGTCAGGTGGGTGCCGCCGTCACGCTGCGGAATGTTGTTGGTGAAGCACAGAACGTTCTCGCTGTAGCCGTCGTTCCACTGCATCGCCACGTCCGTGGTGATCGTCGTGCCCTGGTCGCTCTGCTTTTCGCCAGCGGCACCGAACACAGTCGGGTGCAACACCTTCTTGCCGGTGTTGATGAACTCGACGAAACCTTTCACACCACCCGCATACGCGAAGGTGTCTTCCTTGTTGTTGCGCTCGTCGACCAGGCGGATCTTCACGCCGTTGTTCAGGAAGCTCAGCTCGCGCAGCTTCTTGGCGATGATGTCGTAGTGGAAATCGATGTTCGAGAAGATTTCCAGGTCGGGCAGGAAGTGCACTTCGGTGCCACGCTTCTCGGTCTCTCCGGTGATCTTCATCGGAGACACCTCGACGCCGTCGCGCAGCTCGATCACGCGGTCTTGCGGAATGCCCTGCTTGAACTCCATGAAGTGCGTCAGGCCGTCGCGCCGCACGATCAGGCGCAGCCATTTCGACAGGCCGTTGACGCAGCTCACGCCCACGCCGTGCAGGCCACCCGAGACCTTGTAGCTGTTCTGGTTGAACTTGCCACCGGCATGCAGTTCGGTCAGCGCGATTTCCGACGCCGAGCGTTTGGGCTCGTGTTTGTCGTCCATCTTCACGCCGGTCGGAATGCCGCGGCCGTTGTCGGTCACGCTGATCGAGTTGTCGGAGTGGATGGTGACGACGATGTCGTCGCAGTAACCGGCCAGCGATTCATCGATCGAGTTGTCGACCACTTCGAACACGAGGTGGTGCAGGCCGGTGCCGTCGGAGGTGTCGCCGATGTACATGCCGGGGCGCTTGCGCACCGCTTCCAGGCCTTCGAGGATCTGGATGCTGCCTTCGCCATACGCGGCGCTGTCAGCGGCGTGGGCCATCGTTTCTGCCGCCTTCTTGCTGGCGGCGGCGTCGTCTTCGGGGGTGTTCTGCGTATCACTCATCGGGGTTTCACACTCACGGTTCGGGCCACGTTCGATCGACGTTGGGCCCCATCAAAAGCAGTGAAGCGGGCCGAAGCCCGCTTGGTTCTTTGCTGAGTTCGGCCTGCGCTAGATGCGCATCGGCATCACCACGTACTTGAAGCCGGCCTGTTCGGGCACGGTGATCAAGGCGCTCGAATTGGTGTCTTGCAGCTCGAGCTTGACCATCTCGACGCTCATGTTCATCAACGCGTCGATCAGGTAGGTCACGTTGAAGCCGATCTCGATGCTGTCGCCGGCGTAGTCGATCTCGAGCTCTTCCTTGGCTTCTTCCTGTTCGGCATTGCTCGAGGCGATGCGCAGGGTGCCGGGCTCGATATTGACGCGCACACCCTTGAACTTCTCGCTCGTGAGAATGGCGGCACGCTGCAGGCTGGCGAGAAACGGCACACGGCCGAGCGTCACATGGTTCTTGTGGTTCTTCGGGATCACGCGGTTGTAGTCGGGGAACTTGCCCTCGACCAGCTTGGTCACGAACTCCATGCCGCTGAAGCTGAACTTGGCCTGGTTGCCGGCAAAGCGCATCTCGATCGGCGTGTCTTCGTCCTTCAGCAAACGCTGCAGTTCGAGCACGGTCTTGCGCGGCAGGATCACTTCCTGTTTCGGGATCTCGACATCGAGCGTGGCCTGCGCCAGCGCCAGGCGGTGTCCGTCTGTCGCGACGAGCGTGAGGTTCTTGCCTTCGGCGACGAACAGGATGCCGTTCAGGTAGTAGCGGATGTCGTGCACCGCCATCGCGAAGTGCACCTGGTTGATCAGGCCCTTCAAGGCCTTCTGCGGCACGCTGAACATCGGGCCGAAGTCGGCGGCTTCCTGCACCAGCGGAAAGTCGTCGCTCGGCAGCGTCTGCAGCGTGAAGCGGCTCTTGCCGCCCTGCAAGGTCAGCTTGTTCTGGTTCGCCGTGAGTGTCACGACCTGGTCGGTCGGCATCGAACGCAGGATGTCGATCAGCTTGCGCGCGCCCACGGTGGTCGCGAAGTTGCCACCGTCACCGCCGAGCTCGGCACTGGTGCGCACCTGGATCTCGAGGTCGCTGGTGGTGAGCTCGAGTTGCGAGCCGGTCTTGCGGATCAGCACGTTGGCGAGGATCGGCAAGGTGTGGCGCCGCTCGACGATTCCGGCCACCGCTTGCAGGGCGCTCAAAACTTTTTCCTGTGCTGTCTTCAAGACAATCATTTGAACCTCTCAACTTGGTCGTAATAGTAGAGCGAGCCATTTTCTGTGTACAAGGCCATTTTCGCCTGCCCGATCATCCACTTAGGTCCCTGGAAACCATGGGGGCGAAGGCCGTGTTTGCCAAAGCGCGAACGACAACAACTTCGCCGGAACGGCCGAACCTGTGGACAGCCTCGTACTTGTTCCGAAGTTGTCCCCAACCTTGTTGCTTGACAGCTGCTGCATTCGTCTTCATCCCTTGAGCGTTTGTTCGAGCACGTGCAGCTGCTGGTTCAGCTCGGTGTTCTTCTGCCGCTCCGCGCCGATCTTGCGCACCGCGTGCAACACCGTCGTGTGGTCACGACCGCCGAAGAGCTCGCCGATCTCGGGCAAGCTCTTCTGCGTCATGTCCTTCGCTAGGTACATCGCGATCTGGCGCGGCCGGGCGATGCTGGCCGGGCGCTTCTTGCTGTACATGTCGGCGACCTTGATCTTGTAGAAGTCGGCCACCGTCTTCTGGATGTTCTCGACCCCGATCTGGCGGTTCTGGATCGACAGCAGGTCTTTCAGCGCTTCGCGCGCCAGGCCGATGTTGATTTCCTTGTGGCTGAAACGCGAGTACGCGAGGATCTTGCGCAGCGCGCCTTCAAGCTCGCGCACGTTGGCGCGCACGTTCTTGGCGACGAAGAAGGCTACGTCTTCGGGCATCAGCGTCGCTTCGAGTTCGGCCTTGCGCATCAGGATCGCCACACGCATCTCGAGTTCGGGTGGTTCGATCGCGACCGTCAGGCCGGCATCGAACCTCGAGGTCAGGCGCTCGTCGATGTCCACCAACCCTTTCGGGTAGGTGTCGCTGGTCATGATGATGTGGGCTTTCTTGGCCAGCAGCGCTTCGAAGGCGTTGAAGAACTCTTCCTGCGTGCGCTCCTTGCCCGCGAAAAACTGCACGTCGTCGATCAGCAGCAGGTCGAGCTGGTGGTACTTGGCTTTCAGTTCGTCGAAGGTCTTGCGCTGGTAGTTCTTCACCACGTCGGTGATGAACTGCTCGGCATGCAGGTAGAGGATGCGCGCGTCGGGCTTGTCGGCCAGCAGCGCATTGCCCACCGCGTGGATCAAATGGGTCTTGCCCAGACCGACACCACCGTAGATGAACAGCGGGTTGTACATCTGCCCCGGCGCGCCGGCCACGTGCAGCGCGGCGGTTCGGGCCATCTGGTTGGCGCGGCCGGGCACTAGCGTGTCGAAGGTCAATACCGGGTTCAGGCGGCTGCGCGAAGGCAACACCGCCGATTGCAGCGATGCCACTGCCACGCTGTTGCGCCCGGTGGGCAAGACCACACCTTTCAGGGCTTGTGCAGAAACCGCAGCGGCCGGCGCCATGAACGCGTGCTCGGCAGCGGGCTGCGCATCGCGTGCAGCCAGCGTCACGTCCAGGCGCACATGTTTGCCCGCCAGTTCGGCGAGCACGGCTTCGATCCGCCCGGCGTACTGGTTGCGAATCCAGTCGAGCTTGAAACGGTTGGGCACGCGCAAGGTGACCACGACGCCGAGTTCACCCTGATCGGTGACTTCGGCCGCGGGCAGCGGGCGTATCCAGGTGTTGAATTGTTGTTCGGGCAACTCGGCGGCGAGGCGCTCGCAGCCGCGCTGCCAAAGGTCAGCGCTCATTTGTGGAAAAGTTCTTCTGTGGAGCGGGCGAATTGTACGTTGTGCGGGCCCGGAATCGACAGTTATCCACAGTTGGGAACCGGTTCTGAAAGGCCCTGCAGGCTACGAGATCACGGTGTAAGTCATTGACGGAGAAGGGTGTTTTTGGTGTAATAGTGGGTTTCCCGGAGCCCCGAGCACCTGCGCGGTGCAGCGCCTTCCAGCGTGGCGCTTTTTGCGGCGGTCACGACGTGACCGCCGGATCGGGGTCTCCCATCAAACTACATTTCAGACAGAGTCGAGCAGATCATGAAACGCACCTACCAAGCCTCCAAAGTTCGCCGTGCACGCACCCATGGCTTTTTGGTCCGCATGAAGTCGCGCGGGGGCCGTGCCGTGATCAACGCGCGCCGCGCCAAGGGCCGCAAGCGCCTGGCAGTCTGAGGCCGGTTCCGCCTGCCGCGACTCGCGCCCTGCCCGATCACCGGATGCGCGGCCTGGCCGCAACCACCCCGTGATTGGCCGCCTTTTGCATTCCGCTGATTTCGAGCGCGTGCTGCGCACCCGAACCCGGGCGAGCAGCGCGCATTTTGCTGTTCACCATCTGGCTGATCGGCCGAGCCAGCCGCACAAACCCGCTGCTGCCGGCGAGTTATCAACAGGGGCTGCACCAATACTGGTCGAACCTGTGGATGACTTGCCCGCACCGACCCCCGCAGGCCTCTGGCTCGGCGCCGTGGTGCCCAAACGCCACGCTCGCCGCTCCGTCACGCGCACGCTGCTGAAGCGGCAGATCCGGTCGGTGGTCGACGCACGCGCCGGCGCCTTGCTCAGCGGCTTGTGGGTGGTGCGGCTTCGCGCCCCCTTCGACAAGGCCCGGTTTCCCAGCGCCGCGTCCGACGCGCTCAGGCTGTGTGCCCGTGAAGAGCTCGAACTGCTGCTGAGTGCCGCTGCGCTGCGCGCCGGCGCGCGCTGACTGCGGACACGAACGATGAACACCTCGACCCTGAGCTTGCCGCAGCGTGCCCTGATGGGCCTCGTGCGCGGCTACCGCTTTTTCCTCAGCCCCTGGCTCGGCAGCGCCTGCCGCTTCGAACCGACTTGCTCGGCCTACTCGCTGCAATCCATTGAAATGCACGGCGCCGGAGCGGGCACTTACATGACTCTGCATCGCCTGGCGCGGTGCCAGCCCTGGTGCGAGGGAGGGCACGACCCGGTGCCCGCCTTGCCGCCGGCGCTGTTTCGATCTTTTTCTGCCGGCGTGCGTGCGCATCCCGGCGCCGCCTCTTCCCCTTCCACCGACAAGACTTCCCCATGACCGATATGCGCCGCACCCTGCTGTGGGTGGTGTTCTCCATGTCCTTGTTCCTGATCTGGGACGCCTGGAACAAGCACAACGGGCAGCCGTCGTTGTTCAGCCCGGCGCCGGCCAAGGTGGCAGCACCAGCGGCTTCGCCGCCCGCAGCTGGCTTGCCGCCACAACCCACCCTGGCTGGCGTTGCCCCAACCGCTGCGCCCGCCGTGGCGCCTGGCCTGGCCCCCGTGGTTGCGGCGCAGACCACGATCGTGACCGACGTCGTCAAGGCCACCCTCAGTGGTGCCGGCGGCACGCTGACGCGGGTCGAGCTGGTGAAGTACGCCGATCACGTCGAGAAGGAGTGGTACGAACCGCTGCTGGCGCTGTTCGGCCGCACGTCGGCGGCAGCGGCGCCCGAGTCTGCCGTGGTCTTGCTCGACGCCAGCCCGAAGCGCCTGTACATGGCCGAGACCGGCCTGATCCCGGCGGCCGGCGGCACCGGGTTGCCCAATCACCACACCCTGATGACGCTGCTGCCCGGAGAACGCAGCCTCAAGCCGGGCGATAACGCGCTTCAGGTGAAGTTCGAGTCGCCGGTCGTGGGCGGCGTCAAGCTGGTCAAGACCTACACCTTCAAGCGTGGCGACTACGTCATCGACGTGAAGAACGAGGTCGTCAACGAGTCGGGCGCACCGGTTTCGCCGCGCCTGTACCTGCAGCTGGTCCGCGACGGCATCCCGCCGCCTGGCGAGTCGAGCTTCTATTTCACCTTCACCGGCCCGTCGATCGACGACGGCAACAAGTTCCAGAAGGTCGAGTTCAAGGAAATCGAAAAGCGCACCGCGGCCGACAAGGCCGACCACACGACCACGTCCGATGCCGGCTGGGTCGCGATGGTGCAGCACTATTTCGCTTCTGCCTGGCTGATTGACAAGGCCGACGGCAGCAAGCAGACGCGCGAATACTTCACCGGCAAGGCCGACGTCACGAACCCCGCCACCGGACAGCCGGCGCACGTGTATTCGGTCGGCATGTTCGTGCCGCTCGGCGAGGTGGCACCCGGCGCCACCAAGAGCTTCGACGCCAAGCTGTTCGTCGGCCCGCAGGAAGAAGAAAAGCTCGCCAAGCTTGCGCCGCGCCTCGAGCTGGTGAAGGACTACGGCATCTTCAAGATGCTGGCCGAGCCGCTGTTCTGGCTGCTCACGCAATTGCACAAGATTCTCGGCAACTGGGGCTGGTCGATCGTCGGCCTGGTCGTGCTGCTGAAGATCGCTTTCTACTGGCTCAACGCCAAGGCCTACGGCTCGATGGCCAAGATGAAGGCCGTGAACCCGAAGATCACCGAGATGCGCGAGCGGCTGAAAGACAAGCCGCAGCAGATGCAGCAGGAAATGATGCGCATCTACCGCGAAGAAAAGATCAACCCGCTCGGCGGTTGCCTGCCGATCCTGGTGCAGATGCCGTTCTTCATCTCCTTGTACTGGGTGCTGCTCTCGACCGTGGAGATGCGCGGCGCGCCGTGGATCGGCTGGATCACCGACCTCTCGGCGAAAGACCCGTACTTCATCCTGCCGATCCTGATGACGCTCACCAGCCTGCTGCAGACCTGGCTGAACCCGACGCCACCCGACCCGGTGCAGGCCAAGATGATGTGGTTCATGCCGCTGATCTTCTCGGTGATGTTCTTCGTGTTCCCGTCCGGCCTGGTGCTGTACTGGCTGACCAACAACATCCTGTCGATCGCGCAGCAGTACGTCATCAACAAGCGGCTCGGGGTGCTCGGCAAGTAGCCGCGCTGCCGGCGCTGCCGCAAAAATGCCTCGCTGCGAGCGAGGCATTTTTCATGGGGCACTGCGCGAGAATCAGGGCATGCTGCCGCGCCACACTGACCCCATCGTTGCCGTTGCCACGGCCAGCGGGCGCGGGGCGGTCGGCATCGTGCGTGCTTCGGGCCGCGACCTTCGGGGGTTGATCGAAGCACTCTGCGCGCGCCCGCTCGACGCGCGTCGCGCCACGTACCTGCCGTTTGCCGACGGGGCCGGCGGGGCCATCGACCAGGGCCTGGCGATCCACTTCCCCGCACCGCACTCCTACACGGGCGAAGATGTGCTCGAGCTGCAGGCGCACGGTGGCCCGGTCGTGCTGCAACTGCTGCTCGCGCGCTGCCTCGAAGCCGGCGCGGCCATCGGCCTGCGCCTGGCCGAGCCGGGTGAGTTCACGGAGCGCGCATTCCTCAACGACAAGCTCGATCTGGCACAGGCCGAAGCCGTCAGCGACCTGATCGAAGCCAGCACCGAAGCGGCGGCACGCTCGGCGGGGCGTTCGCTGAGCGGCGCGTTCTCCGCCGAAGTCAACGGCCTGCGCGACCGGCTCGTGGCGCTGCGCATGCTGGTCGAAGCGACGCTCGACTTTCCCGAAGAAGAGATCGACTTCCTCGAGAAGGCCAACGCCCGCGGCCGCCTGAACGACATTGCTGGCAGCGTGGTCGCGGTGCTCGAGAGCGCACGCCACGGTGCGCTGCTGCGTGAAGGCATCAAGGTGGTGATCGCGGGGCAACCCAACGTGGGGAAGAGTTCGCTGCTCAACGCCCTCGCCGGGGCCGAGCTCGCGATCGTCACGCCGATCGCCGGCACCACCCGCGACAAGGTCAGCGAGACGATCCAGATCGAAGGCGTTCCGGTGCACGTGATCGACACCGCCGGCCTGCGCGATTCAGACGACGAAGTCGAGCGCATCGGCATCGCCCGCAGCTGGAGCGAAATCGAAGGTGCCGACGCCGTGCTGTTCATGCACGACCTCACCCGCCTTGGCGAGCCGGGCTACGACGCCGGCGAAGCGCGCATCGAAAGCCGCCTGCCCGCCGCGCTGGGGAGCACGAATCGTCTTCTGCACGTGTTCAACAAGGCCGACGCCGCGCCGGCGGCCCACACCGGCCTCGTGATCTCGGCGCGCACCGGCGAAGGCATCGCGGCCTTGCGCCGACAGCTGCTCGAACTGGCGGGCTGGCACGCGCAACCCGAGGGTGTTTTCATCGCACGCACCCGCCACGTGCAAGCGCTGCGCCGCACCGGCGACCACCTGCAGCGCGCGCAAGCACAAGCGGCGCGCGCCGACGCCGCACTCGACCTGCTGGCCGAAGAGCTGCGCCTCGCGCACGACGCGCTCGGCGAGATTACGGGTGCGTTCACCCCCGACGACTTGCTCGGCGAGATCTTCAGCCGTTTCTGTATCGGCAAGTAAGCCCGCGTCAAAAGTCGACAGACGGAGGCTGCGCGGCGATGGAAGGGCGCGCGCCACTCGGCTGCATGGTTGTAGAGGCCGGGGCCGCGCATCGATAATCGACACCGCGCAGGGACCCAAAAAAGCAGCCCGCGTTTTCGACGAGGCTGCCACAAGAGAGAAGTCGATGGAAATCAACGAGCTGGTGCAGGCGATCCAGACGCTCAATGCCGAAGACGCGTTTCGCGCGCGGCTGAATCTGGAACAGTGGCGCACCATCGCGCCTTACCTGACGCGCCACGACATCCGTTCCGGCGACTTGCTCATCAAACAAGGCGACGCCGATCGCTCGATGTATTTTCTGGCGCAGGGCAGCCTGCAGGTCTTTGTGACCGGTGGCCCGCCGGGCAGCAACCGCATCGCGATCCTGCGCGCCGGCTCGGTCGTCGGGGAACCTGGCCTGTTCGGCGAGACCGCGCGCATGGCCAATGTCGAAGCGATGACACCGTGTGTGGTCTGGGCCCTGCGCGGGCCGCGGCTCGAAGAGCTGGCGCAACGCTCGCCATCGCTGGCGCTCGAACTGTTGCGCACCGCGGGCTCGGTGATGGCCACGCGCATGCGCGCCAACCTCGCGAAACAAACGCCGTTCAGTTGAGCGGCATTAGCTGCGCCCGAGCAGCTTGCTCTCGGCCAGCGCCAGCGGCTCGGGCAGACCCGACAACACCAGCGTGTCACCGGCGGCGAGCACCAGCGAATCGTCGGGCGTGGTGACGGCACCGGCCGCGTGCCGCACCGAGACGACCGTCACGCCCACCGCGTGCAGCGCCTGGTCAGCCAATGTTTGACCGAGGTGGCTGCCGGCCGCGGGCAGCGTCACGCTGAGCAGGCGCGCGGTCTGCAACTCGTCGACGGTGTCGTCGTCGGCGCCGTGGAAGTAACCGCGCAGCAGGCCGTAGCGCGCGTCGCGCTGGTCCTGCACCACGCGGATCACACGCCGCATCGGCACACCGACGAGCGCCAGCGCATGGCTGGCCAGCATCAGCGAACCTTCGATCGCTTCGGGCACCACTTCGGTGGCGCCGGCAGCGCGCAGGCGTTCGATGTCGCTGTCGTCGATCGTGCGCACGATCACCGGCACTTTCGGAGCGTGCTCCTGCACCAGCCGAAGGATCTTCAGCGCCGAAGGCGTGTCGTGGTAACTCACCACCACCGCGCTCGCCCGCGCCAGGCCGGCTGCCATCAGGCTTTGCAGGCGTGCTGCGTCGCCGAAAACCACGCTCTGCCCGGCCGCGGCGGCCTGGCGCACGCGGTCGGGGTCGAGGTCGAGTGCCATGTAGGGAATGCGCTCGCCTTCGAGCAGGCGCGCCAGGTTCTGGCCGCTGCGGCCGTAGCCGGCGATGATGATGTGGGCCTCGGCGTTGATCGAGCGCTTGGCGATCGTGGTCATCGCGACCGACTGCATCAGCCAGTCGCTCGCGCTCAGCCGCATCACGATGCGGTTGCTGTAGAGAATCAGGAACGGCGTGGCCAGCATGCTCAGCACCATGCTGGCCAGCACCGGGCTGACCCAGAGCGGGTCGATCAGCTGCCGCTCGGCGCCGAGCGTCAGCAGCACGAAGCCGAATTCGCCGGCCTGCGCCAGGTACAGGCCGGTGCGCAGCGCCACCCCCGGCGCCGCACCGAACAGGCGTGCCAGCGTCGCCACCAGCACGAACTTGGCGAGCACCGGCAAGAGCGTCAGCAGCAGCACCAGCGCCCACTGGTCGAGCACCGGCCGCCAGTCGAGCTTCATGCCGATGGTGATGAAGAACAGGCCGAGCAGCACGTCGTGAAACGGCCGGATGTCGGTCTCGACCTGGTGTTTGTATTCGGTCTCGGCGATCAGCATGCCGGCCAGGAACGCACCGAGCGCCAGCGACAGGCCGAAGTGTTCGGTCAGCCACGCCAGGCCCAGCGTGACCAGCAGAAGGTTCAGCACGAACAGCTCTTCGCTCTTGCGCCGCGCCACGATGGTGAGCCACCAGCGCATCACCTTCTGGCCACCGACCAGCAGCACGCCGAGCAGCACGGTCGCTTTCAGCGTGGCCCAGGCGAGCGAGCTCGCCATGTCCACGCCGCTGGAATTGAGCGCCGGGATCAGCACCAGCAACGGCACCACGGCCAGATCCTGAAACAGCAGCGCACCCATCACGCGCCGGCCGTGTTCGCTTTCGAGCTCGAGCCGGTCGGCCATCATCTTCACGACGATGGCCGTGCTCGACATCGCCATCGCACCGCCCAGCACCAAAGAGCCGCGCCACGACAGCTCCCAGGGCCGATCCGTGAACGAGAACAGCCAGGTCAGCAGGAAGTGCCCGGCCACCGAGCCGGCGATGGTCAGGAACACCTGCGCCAGGCCCAGGCCGAACACCAGCTTGCGCATGCTCTTGAGCTTGGGCAGGTTGAATTCAAGGCCGATCACGAACATCAGGAAGACGACGCCGAATTCGGCGAGGTAACTCACGCCGCCCGAATCCTTAGCCAGCGCCATCGCGTTCGGGCCGATCACCACACCGACCGCAAGGTAGCCCAGCATCGGCGGCAGCTTCGCGAGGCGGCACGCCACCACGCCACCGACCGCGGCAACGAGGTAGAGCAGAACCAGTTCGAGCGTGGATGCCATGGAAGGTGGATTGCAAAGCCTGTGCCGCTGGCCGTGTGCTCGCGCGCTATGGTCGGGGGTCAAACCCTAGAATCGGCCGATCCTACTGGACGCGTCACTTCGCCCCATGCCTGCAAAACCCGCATTCCCCGCCTTCGACGCCGCACGTGCGCTGCAACTCGCACGCAGCACCTTCGACATCGAAGCGCAAGCGCTGCTCGGGCTGAAGGCGCGCCAGGGCGAGAGCTTCGGTGAGGTCTGCCGCGCGATCCTCGAATGCAGCGGGCGCGTCGTCGTGATGGGCATGGGCAAGAGTGGTCACGTCGGCCGCAAGATCGCTGCGACGCTCGCTTCCACCGGCACGCCGGCGCTCTTCGTGCACCCCGCCGAAGCGAGCCATGGTGACCTCGGCATGGTCACGCCGGGCGACGTGGTGCTGGCCATCTCCAACTCGGGTGAGAGCGACGAACTCGCGGCCATCGTGCCGGCGCTCAAGCGCCTGGGCGTCACGCTCGTGGCGATGACCGGCCGGCCCGAGAGCAGCCTGGCGCTGCATGCCGACCACACACTCTCGAGCGCGGTCGATCAGGAAGCCTGCCCGCTGAACCTCGCGCCCACCGCCAGCACCACGGCGCAAATGGCGCTCGGTGATGCGCTCGCGGTCGCGCTGCTCGACGCGCGCGGTTTTCGCGAAGAAGACTTCGCCCGCTCGCACCCCGGCGGCAGCCTCGGCCGCAAGCTGCTGATGCACGTGCGAGACCTGATGCGCAGCGGCGACGAGGTGCCGCGTGTCGCCCCCGACACTCCCTTCACGCAGATGCTGCGCGAGATGACCGGCAAAGGCCTGGGCTTCACCGCGGTCGCCGACGCCGAAGGCCGCGTGCAGGGCATCTTCACCGACGGTGACCTGCGCCGCCTGATCGAACGTGGCGCCGACCTGCGCGCCCTGCGCGCCGCCGACGTGATGCACCCCGGCCCGCGGCTGGTCAGCGCCGACGCGCTCGCGGTTGACGCGGCGGACGTGATGGAGCAGCACCGCATCACCAGCGTGCTCGTCATCGACCCGGCGGGCCGGCTGGTCGGCGCGCTGAACTCGAACGACCTGATGCGCGCCAAGGTGATCTGATGGCCGAGGCCTTCCACTCACCGGCGCTTCGTTACCCGCCCGAACTGCTGCTCAAGGCGCGGGGCATCCGCTGGGCGATCTTCGATGTCGACGGGGTGTTGACCGATGGCCGCATCTACATCAGCGAACGCGGCGAAGAATTCAAGGCGTTTTCCACGCTCGACGGCCACGGCCTGAAGCTGCTCGTGCAGGGCGGCATCACGCCGGTCGTGATCACCGGCCGCGACTCGCCAGCTGTTCGTCGCCGGGTCGCTGACCTGGGCATTCAACACGCGGTCTACGGCGCCCACGACAAGCTCGCGGCGGCGAACCAGCTGATGCCATCACTCGGCCTCGGCTGGGACACGCTCGCCGCGATGGGCGATGACTGGCCCGACCTGCCGCTGATGACCCGCGCCGCATTCGCTTGTGCGCCGGCCAACGCCCACGCCGAAGTCAAGGCCGTCGCTCACCACGTCACGGCAGCGCCAGGCGGCCACGGTGCCGCGCGCGAATGCTGCGACTTGTTGCTGATGGCCGCGGGCCGTTACGCCGCGCTGTTGAACGGCCACCTGCACACGCTGGACGGCGGCTCGTGACGAGGTGCATGAGGGCTGGCGGGAAGGCGGCGCCATGAGTGCAGCAGACGCGCCCTCGCCGGTGGCCCTGCCACTCGCTGCGCCTGCACCGGCGCGCCCGCTGTCGCACTGGCCGCGCCGCCTGCTCGACGCCGCGTCGGCCTACCTGCCGCTGATGCTGATGGCCTTCCTGGCCCTCGGCACCTGGTGGCTGGTGAAGAACACGCCGCTGTTCGAGAACGCGCGCGCCACCGCGCCGCTGACCCACGACCCCGACTACACGATGTCGCAGTTCATGGTGCAGCGTTTCGGGCCCGACGGCGCGATGCGCGTGCAGATCGAAGGCGACGAGATGCGCCACTACCCCGACACCGACACACTCGAGATCGACAACCCGCGTATCCGCGCCATCGGGCCGGACGGGCGAGTCTCGGTGGCCACGGCAAAGAGTGCCGTGTCCAACGGCGACGGCAGCGAAGTGCAACTCAGCGGCGGCGCGCACGTGACCCGCCTGGCCACGCCGAAAGAAGTGGCGATCGAATTCCGCGGCGAGTTCCTGCACGCGTTCCTGCGGACCGAACGGGTCCGCTCGCATCTGCCGGTTGTCGTCACCCAGGGCGCCACCGAGATCCGCGCCGAGGGCATGGCCTACGACCACCTCGCCGGGGTACTCGACTTCAAGGGCAAGGTTCGCGCGGTGTTCACGTCGCCCGGGGCCCGCCCATGACCGCGCCGCTCGTGTTCATCACCGGCGCCTCGAGCGGCATCGGCCAGGCGCTGGCCGCGCGTTTCCACGCGGCCGGCTACCGGCTCGCACTGTTGGCGCGCCGGGTCACCGAGGTGCAGGCCTGGGCCGACAGGCAGGGTTTCGAGCGGGCCCGCTTCAGCGTCTACGCGGCCGACGTGCGCGACCTCGCCGCCATCACCGGCGCGGGCCGCGCCTGCATCGCCGCGCAAGGCCTGCCCGATGTGGTGATCGCCAGCGCCGGCATCAGCGTCGGCATGGACACGGCCGAGTACGACGACCTCGAGGTCATGCGCGCCGTCTTCGAGACCAACAACCTTGGCACAGCGGCCACATTCCAGCCCTTCGTCGCCGCCATGTGCGCGCGCGGCTCGGGCGCACTGGTCGGCATCGCCAGCGTCGCCGCGATCCGCGGCCTGCCGGGGCACGGCGCCTACTGTGCGAGCAAGGCCGGCGTGGTCGCGTACTGCGAAAGCCTGCGCGGCGAGCTGCGCCCCAGCGGCGTCAAGGTCGTGACCATCGTTCCGGGCTACATCGACACGCCGTTGACTCGCAAGAACCCGTACGGCATGCCGTTCCTGATGCCGGTCGAGGCCTTTGCCGACCGCACGTTCGAGGCCATCACCGCCGGCACGAGCTACCGCGTGATTCCGTGGCAGATGGGTGTGGTGGCCAAGCTGCTGCGCCTGTTGCCGAACCCGCTGTTCGACAGGCTGCTCGCCGGCCGCGGCCGAAAACCGCGGCAAACCGACCAGGCATAAAAAAAGCGGTGGGCTGTTGCGCCACCGCTTCTTGCTGAACCGGCCGGAGCCGGAACAAGGTCTGTGCAGGCTCAGTAGCCGCCGCGGCTTCCGCCGCCGCCACCACCACCCGAACGGCCACCACCACCGCCGCCGTAGCCGCCGCCACCACCGGAGCGGCCACCGCCACCACCGCCGTAGCCGCCACCACCACCAGAGCCGCCGCCGCCGAAGCCGCCGCCACCACCGGAGCGGCCACCGCCACCACCGAAGCCACCACCGCCGCCACCCGGGCGACCGCCACCGAAGCCACCCGGGCGCTCTTCGCGCGGACGGGCTTCGTTGACGACGATCGCACGGCCGTCGAGCGACTGGCCGTTCATGCCGTTGATGGCCGACTGCGCTTCTGCATCCGAGCCCATCTCCACGAAGCCGAAGCCCTTGGAGCGACCGGTGTCACGGTCCATCATGACCTTGGCGGAAGAGACGCTGCCGTACTGAGCAAATGCTTGTTGCAGATCCTCGTCGCGAACGTTGTATGAGAGATTACCGACGTAAAGTTTGTTGCCCATGGGTGAGCCCCTTTCCATTTCCTGAAGACCATGTGGAGCTTCTACCCATCGTGAACCATTCAAGCGAAGGCGCTGCTTCCATACACAGATTTGCGAATATAAGTGAATTGAAGAGAACTGAGCACATCGCACTTGCAGAAAGTGTTGTTTTCGGGCAGCCGCGTTCGCAGCCCGTGCCGCGCATCGCCAGCCTGGTGCCGAGCCTGACCGAACTCGTGGTCGCATTCGGCCTCGGCGCGCAGCTCGTGGCGCGCACCGGGTATTGCATTCACCCCGCCGATTCGGTGCGCGGCGTGCCCAAGGTTGGCGGCACCAAAGATGTGAATCTCGCCAAGCTGAAAGGCCTGCGGCCGACGCACGTGCTCGTCAATGTGGACGAGAACCGGCGCGAAGCGGTCGAGGCGATCCGGGCCTGGCCGCCGGAGGCCGCACCGCAGATCGTGGTCACGCACCCGCTCGGGCCTGAAGACAACCTTGCCCTCGTGGCGCAACTGGCCGCGTGTTTCGCCCACGTGGCCGGCGTGCGAGAGCGTGCCGCGGAGATCACAGCCGCGCTTCAACACGAGTTGGTGCAAACCCGCACAGATGACTGGCCCGAACAGCGTGTGCTGTACCTGATCTGGCGCGAGCCCTGGATGACCGTGGCACGCGACACCTACCTCTCGCGCATGCTGGCGCGGGTGAACTTGCAGACCCTGCCCGAGGTACTCGGCGGAGACACCGGCGCCGCGCGCTACCCCGTGGTGACGGGCGCCGAGCCCTGGCTCGCGCAAGTGCAGCAGGTGCTGCTGAGCTCCGAGCCCTACACGTTCGGCGAGCAGCACTTCGACGAAGCACGCCGGCTCTGCCCGAACGCGCAGGTGCGCCTGGTCGACGGCGAAATGCTCAGCTGGTTCGGCGCCCGCGCGGTTCCGGGTTTGCGATACCTGCGCGAGCTCGCAGCGGCGCTCCGACGTTGACGGAAGCCGCCTGCGGCGGCGTGACAATCGCCCATGGACCTCTACAAGCCGCTGCTCGCGTTGCTCGCCATCGTCAACCCGATCGGCGTGATTCCCTTCTTCATCCACTTCACGCAGGGCTTCAGCCGCCAGCAGCGCCAGCGCACGATCCGCATCGCTGCGTTCAGTGCTTTCGTCGTCATCGCGGTCAGCGCCGTCGCCGGGCTGAAGATCATCGAGTTCTTCGGCATCTCGCTGGCGTCGTTCCAGGTCGGCGGCGGTTTGCTGCTGCTGATGTCGGCGATGCAGATGCTCAACGCCCAGCCCGCCGAGAGCCGCAAGGACGACCTGAGCGAAGGCGGCGACAAGGCCGACGCCGGCGCCAGCATCGCGATCGTGCCGTTGACGATTCCGCTGCTGACCGGCCCGGCCACGATTTCCACGATGGTCATCTACGCCGAGAAGACGCGCCACTGGTGGCAGCTCGGCGTGCTCGTGCTGTACGGCGTGGTGATCGGTCTGGCGGTGTGGGCCGCGTTCAGCCTGTCGGGCCGCATCGCCAAGGTGCTGGGCAAGACCGGCATCAGCGTGATGACGCGGCTGATGGGCCTGCTGCTCGCGGCACTGGCGGTCGAGGTGATGTCGGACGGGCTGGTCAAGCTGTTTCCCATCCTCGCCGGCCAGGTGCGATAAAAACTCGACGACCATGACAACCCCGACGACCTACGACTACATCATCTGCGGCGGCGGCACCGCCGGCTGCCTGCTCGCCAATCGGCTGAGTGCCGACCACACCAAGACCGTGCTCCTGATCGAAGCCGGCGGCAACGACGACTACCTGTGGGTGCACATCCCGGTCGGGTACCTTTATTGCATCGGCAACCCGCGCACCGACTGGCTGTTTTCCACCGATGCAGACCCGGGCCTGAACGGCCGCAGCCTGCGTTACCCGCGTGGCAAGGTGCTGGGCGGCTGCAGCAGCATCAACGGCATGATCTACATGCGCGGCCAAGCCCGCGACTACGACGGCTGGGGCGCAGGCGACGGCTTCGGTGCCAACCCCGGCTGGAGCTGGGCCGAGTGCCTGCCGCACTTCCTGAAGCACGAAGACTTCTACAAGGGTGCCGATGAGTTTCACGCCGCGCCCGGCTTCGACCGCACCGGCGCGCGCAGCGGTGGCGAGTGGCGCGTCGAGAAGCAGCGCCTGCGCTGGGACGTGCTCGACGCGTTTTCGCAAGCCGCGCAGCAGGCCGGCATTCCCGCCAGCAGCGACTTCAACCGCGGCGACAACGAAGGTGTGGGCTACTTCGATGTGAACCAGAAAGCCGGTGTGCGCTGGAACGCCACCAAAGCCTTCCTGCGCCCGGCGCAGCACAAGCGCCAGAACCTGCAGGTCTGGACCGGCGCGCAGATCAGTCGCGTGCTGCTCGAAGGCGGCCGGGCGGTCGGCATCGAAGCCCAGCCGGTCAACGGCGGCGACCCGGTTCAGGCGCGCGTGGAGGCTAACGGCGGCGAAGTCATTCTTTGCTCCGGCGCCGTCGGCACACCGCAGCTGTTGCAGCTTTCGGGCATCGGGCCCGCCGCGTTGCTGCAAGCGCACGGCATCAAGGTGGAACACGCGCTCGAAGGGGTCGGCGCGAACCTCCAAGACCACCTGCAGATCCGTGCCGTCTACCAGGTCGAAGGCGTGAAGACGCTCAACACCATGGCCAACTCGCTGTGGGGCAAGGCGATGATCGGCCTCGAATACGCGCTGCGGCGCAGCGGCCCGATGAGCATGGCGCCGTCGCAGCTCGGCGCCTTCACGCGCAGCGACCCGGGCCGCGCGCACGCGAACCTCGAGTACCACGTGCAGCCCTTGTCGCTCGACGCTTTCGGCCAGCCACTGCACACCTTCAACGCGTTCACCGCCAGCGTGTGCAACCTGAATCCGACGAGCCGCGGTGCGGTGAAGATCCGCTCGGCCCGTGCTGCCGACGCGCCCTCCATTGCCGCGCGGTACCTCAGCACCGATGAAGACCGGCTGATTGCCGCGAACAGTCTGCGGCTCACGCGCACCATCGTCGGCCAGGCGGCGCTGGCGAAGTTCAAGCCGCACGAAGTCAAACCCGGCGTGCAGTACCAGAGCGACGAAGATCTGGCCAAGCTCGCCGGCGACATCGGCACCACGATCTTCCACCCGGTCGGCACCGCGAAGATGGGCCCTGCCGCCGACCCGATGGCGGTGGTCGATGCGCACCTGCGCGTGCATGGCGTGCGCGGGCTGCGTGTGGTCGACGCGAGCGTGATGCCGACCATCACCAGCGGCAACACCAATTCGCCGACGTTGATGATCGCCGAGCGCGCGGCCGAATGGATCCTCGCGGGCGTGTAATGCGCGCATGCTGAAGCGCCTGTGTCGGCATTGGCTGACACGGCGCCGCGCTGCCGTCCGAGTGGCGCCGGGCGCGCGATCAGGGACGATGCCGTGAACACTTGGAGTTCACGATGAAGATCCACGCACCGCACAAGCCGCACCGCTCGCACACCGACGACGCCGACGAACCCGAGCCCGGCCTGCTGCCGGTCGAGCCCGACCAGGGCCCGGTGCCCGACGGCATTCCAGCCGACCCGGAACACGACCGCACGGTCGACCCCGAGGCCTGAGCGGTGCAAGCCGCCAGCCTGATGCAACAGCGCCTGTTCGAGCCCGCCACGTCGCTCGGTGTCACGCCGGTTCCCTACGAGAGCGGCCACGAGCTGCTTGAAGAACACGAGGTGGACACCGAGCGCGAACTCGTGACGACCTTGCTCGACATCTCCGACATCACCTTCAAGGACAGCGGCCAGGGCTTGCGCAGCGTGCACGCCAAAAGCCACGGCCTGCTGCGCGGCGAGCTGCAGGTGCTTGATCTGCCGCTGCCCTATGCACAAGGCCTGTTCGCCAACCCGCGAACCTACCCGGCGCTGATCCGCCTGTCGACCACGCCGGGCGACCTGCTCGACGACAAAGTCTCCACGCCGCGCGGCTTGGCGCTCAAGGTGATCGGCGTGCAAGGCGAGCGCCTGCCAGGCAGCCCCGGCGCGGTGACGCAGGACTTCCTGCTCGTCAACGGGCCGGCGTTTCTCGCGCCCACGGCGCACAAGTTTCTCGGCAGCCTGAAGCTGCTCGCGGCCACCACCGACCGCGTGCCGAATCTGAAGCGCGCGTTTTCTGCGCTGTTGCGCGGCACCGAGAAGATCATCGAGGCGGTCGGCGGCGAGAGCGGCACGCTCAAGGGCCTGGGCGGCCACCCCGAGACGCACATCCTCGGCGAAACCTTCTTCAGCCAGGTGCCGTTCCTCTACGGGCTGCACATGGCGAAGTGGCAGATCGCGCCGGTCTCGCCCGAACTGCTGGCGCTGAAAGACGCACCCGTCGATCTGGCCGGCACGCCCGACGGCTTGCGTGCCGCGGTGGTCGAACACTTCGCCACGCATGGCGGCGAATGGGAGCTGCGGGTGCAGCTTTGCACCTCCCTGGAGAGCATGCCGATCGAAGACGCGACCGTCGTCTGGCCCGAGGAAGAAAGCCCGTTCGTCCCGGTCGCGCGCCTCACGGTGCGGCCGCAGAGCGCGTGGAACGAGACCCGCTCGGTCGAGATGGACGACGGGCTGTCGTTCTCGCCGTGGCATGGGCTCGCGGCGCACCGGCCGCTGGGCTCGATCAACCGGGTGCGCCAGCAGGCCTACGCCAGCTCGTCGCTGGCACGCTCGTCGCGCGGGCGTTGCCCGGTGCACGAGCCCGCCGTTGGTGACGTGATCGGCGCTGGCTGAAACACGCTTCACTCCGGGATTCGGTACGGACACGGGTTGAAACACCGGGCCATTTGCCCGTGGCCCGTTGGTTGCTAACATCGTGGCGCGTCCCAGGAATCTGCCAGGAATCACCATGAATCTTTTCAGCAAGTGCCTCGCCTCCGCCGTGTTGTCGATCGCCGTGCTGCCGGCCATGGCGGCCAGCACCGCCACCTCGTCGGCGTCCGACAGCTCCACCACCTCGGTGGGCAGTGTGTCGGGCTCGATCCAGAAGTCGAGTGCCGCTTCGTCCAAGCCGCCCACGCCTTTGCTCGCCGGTGACTACCGCGTCGTCGAGGTCACCACGCTGGCCGAGCGCCCGGGCACGCTGCGGATGACGCTGCAGTCGCTGGCCGACCCGAGCGCCGACGGCGAATTCCAGCTCTTTGTGCCGCAGGAAGCATTCGACCGCACCGCGCTCGCGCAGGGCCAGGTCGTGACGGCGCGTGAGCGCGCCTACGGCATCGAGTTCTCGGTCGCGGCGACCAAGGAAGCCTTCTTCCTCGTGCTCGCCGACGACTGGTACCGCGAGCTGCAGAGCAACGCCGTCGTGCTCTGAGGCGTGTTCCGCCACGCGCGCCGCCGCCTGCGTTCGTGGCTGCTGGTGGCGCTCGTGGGCTGCAGCCCATGGGCTGCCTGCCACGCAGGCGTGGTCCGCACCTGCGACCAGCCCGAGCGCCTGAGCCCGGCGCAGAAAGACACCTTGCTGCGCTTCGGCGGCATCGTCAAGGACGAGCTTGAAAAGTCGGGCCAGCGCGTTGCGCTGATCTCCCGTTCCGGGCTCGACCTGAGCCGCTTCGCGATGCGTTACTCGCATGCCGGCGTGAGCCTCAAGGCGAGCGAGAACACACCGTGGTCGGTTCGCCAGCTCTACTTCGCCTGCGACGAACAGCGCCCGCGCATCTTCGACCAGGGCATGTCCGGCTTCGTGCTGGGCCTGAACGAGCCGACGCTCGGTTATGTCTCGATCGTGTTTCTGCCCGAGGCCGAAGCCACGGCGCTCGAACGCGCTGCCCTCGACAACCGCCAGGCACTGCAGCTGCTGAGCCCCGCCTACAGCGCCAACGCCTACCCCTTCAGCCTGCAGTACCAGAACTGCAACCAGTGGCTGATGGAATTGTTGGCCATGACCTGGGGCCGGCTCGAAGGCGGCGCCGAGCCGCGCGCGCAAGCCCAGGGCTGGTTGAAGGACCAGGGCTACGCCCCGAGCGTGATGGCGCTGGGCTCGCGGCCGATGATGTGGCTCGGCGCTTTCGTGCCCTGGGTGCACAGCGACGACCACCCGGAAGAAGACACGGCGCAGGCGCTCTACCGCGTCAGCATGCCGGCGTCGATCGAGGCTTTCGTGCAGGCGCAGGTGCCGGGCGCGACGCGGCTGGAGCTGTGCCACACCGATCGGCATGTCGTGATCCGGCGCGGCTGGGAGCCGATCGCCGAGGGTTGCGAACCGGGCGCGCGCGACACCGTCATCACGCTCGAACCCTGAGCCCAATCCGCGTGCGGTATCGACGTGCGATACCGCTCGGCGCGGCGCCGGCGACGTTCGTCGCGCCGCCCCACGGCCGGTGATTGCGCGTGCATTCTTCGGGCTCGTTCACTGCCCCGAAGGATCGCCATGACGAATCGAACTCACCGCACCGCCGCCCGGTGCGGCCTCGCACTCTTGCTCGCGGCGTTCATTGCCGCCCACCCGCCGGCAGCGCGTGCCGCGCCGGCCGCCGAACCTGCGATGACCAGCGTGCGCGCGCTCGTACCGGGCCTGAACGTCGGCGACGTCGTCTTCATCCGCGTCGGCGCGCGGCCGTTTCGCGAGGTCGCCGCTGCCACCGGTTCCTGGACCAACCACGTCGGCATCGTGATCGATGCGGCGGGGGAAGAACCGCTGATCGCCGAGAGCACGTTCCCGCTGTCGCGCACGACGACATTGTCGAAGTTCGTCGCCCGCTCCGAAGCCGGCCGCGTGGCCGTCGCGCGGCTCAAGGCGCCGCTCACGAGCGAACAGCAACAGCGGATCGTCGCCGCCGCCGAGCGCCGCCGCGGCGTCTTCTACGACACCGGCTTCGATCTGCACTCGCGCCGCCAGTTCTGCTCCCGCTATGTGCGCGAGGTGATGGCCGAAGCCACCGGCATCCGGCTCGGCGAGGTCGAAACCTTCGCGACGCTGCTGTCACGCCAGCCGCAGACCGAGCTGGGCTTCTGGCGCCTCTGGTACTTCGGGCAGATCCCATGGCAGCGCGAGACCGTCACGCCCGCAAGCCTGATGCACAGCGCCGAGTTGCTGACGGTGTTCGACGGCCGCGCTGCAAACCCCTTGTAACGCGCAGCTGCGGTACGCTTGTGGCCGCCCACGAAACCGCCCACGAGAGACCCGCGCCATGCCCGAGCAAGCCATCAGAATCGTCCCGGTGTTCACGACCGACGACCAGGGTTGGCTGCGCCGCGAAGGCGTGGCCGTGCCGCCGTTCTGGCACGGCCACACGGTGGCACCGGCGCTCGGCGACGTGCTGCGCATCGGCGGCCGCCAGTTCGTGATTCAGGCGCGGGTGTGGGAACACGACGGTGCGCTGCCGGTGCTGCGCCTGTACATCGGCAGCGGCCACGCGCAGAGCGACACGGCCTTCGGCTGAAGGCCGTTCACCAGCCCTGCCAGTCGCCCGCCGGGCCGCCCGCGCGCAAGTCGTCGTACCGTTCACGCTGGGCCTGACGCCGCCGTTGCGCACGGGCCAGCAGGGCGGGTGGCGCGCCGATGTCGCACAAGGTGCGGGCATCGAGTTCGATCAGGCTGTCGTCGGCGCGCGCAGCGACCGCTGCGGCCGCGGCGAGGCGTTGTGTGTGCCAGCCGCGCGCCGTGGTGAGCCAGTGAGTGAGCCGGGGCACCGGTAGCGAAGAAGGCAGCCAACCGAGCGGCCGCAGAAGCTTGCCGGTGTTCATCATGAAGCCTCCTGTACTGACGGTCTGGTCAGCATAGGTGTACAGACAGTGCCTGGAAAGCGACCATATTTGGACAGCTTGGTCAGCTATGCTTACCAGGACGATGCGCCTTCCGTTGCAGACCCTGCCCGCGTTCCGCGCTGTCGCGCGCCTGGCCAACCTGCGTGCCGCGGCCGAAGAGTTGCACCTTACGCACAGCGCGGTCAGCCAGCAGATCAAGCTGCTCGAAGCGCAACTCGGTTTTGTACTCTTCGACCGGCCGGGGCGCCGCGTCGTGCTCAACGCCACCGGCGAGGCGCTGCTGCGCGCGATCGAACCGGCGCTGGCCCAGCTCGACGACGGCATGCGCGCCGCCGCTGTGGCTGCGAGCGGCGCGCAGCATCGCCTGCGCGTCACGCTGCTGCCCTCGTTCGCGCAGCGCTGGTGGCTGCCGCGCATGGCCTCGTGGCGCCAGCGCCACCCCGACATCGCGATCGAGGTGCACACCTCGCAACAGATCGTCGACCTGAAGCGCGAAGGTTTTCATGCGGCCCTGCGCCAAGGCAGCGGCCAGTGGCCCGGGCTCGAAGCCGAGCGCCTGATCGACTCGCCCTTGATCGCGGTCGGCTCGCCCAGTGCGGCGCGGCGCCTGCTCGGCCGCGAACCGGCCGCGCTGGCCGACGAGCCGCTGCTCGGCAACGCCAAGGTCTGGGAAAGCTGGTTCGCGCTCGCCGGCCTGCGCTGCCGCGTCAACCCGGTCGCAAGCTTCAACGACGCCGGGCTGATGCTGCAGGCGGCCGAGCAGGATCTGGGCCTGGCGCTGGCCCGCGAGCTGCTCGTGGCCGACGCGCTGCGCGACGGCCGGCTGATGCGCCTGTCGACGCTGGCCGTGACGAAGGACCAGGCCTATGCGCTGTGGTTCGCCTACCCGAGCGGGCTGCGCGACTGGGCGCTGCTGGGCGCGCTGCGGAGCTGGTTGCTCGAAGAGCTGCAGCGTTCCGAGAAGGAGCTGCGCGCTCCGTCGCTCAGCGCGCAGCCTGCAGGCGCAGAGCCAGCGCGCCGATCTCGGACACGTCGGCCAGCGGCCTGAGCTCGCCCGCGAGCGCGCCCTGCACCAGCCGCGTCAGCGTTTGCACATGCGGCGTGACCGTGCCGAAGAACAGCACCTGCGCGCCGCGCGCGATCAGCAGTGTCGGGAAGTTTTCCACGTCGACGCTGCCGAGCAGCTCGGCTTCGTCTTCGATGTCGAGCCGCGTGAAGGCCACCTCGGTGCCGTAGCCCAGCGCGGCCGCATCGAACGGCGCCGCGTAGTCGCGGCACACGCCGCACCACGCGGCACACAGGCACACCACCCGCAACACATCGTCGTCCATGGCGCGCAGTGTGCCGTGTCGCCGCGCGGGTCGCCGGCGGTGGGGTTCTGCCCACGGCGCCTTGGGTTCAGGACAGCAACTGCTTCCTCGCCCGGTGAATCCGCACGAACAGGTTCTCTTCGCTGATGCCGAGCTCGCGGCACACGTCTTCGGTGGACTGCTCTTCCAGCACGCGCAGCCGCATCGCATCGCGCAGGCCTGGCGGCAGCGCTTCGATGCGCTGCAGCGCCAGCATCAGCAGCTGGTGCTGCTCGGCGATCTCGTCAGGCCGTGGCTGCGGGCACTCGACCGCGAGTGCGCCGCTGCCTTCGCCATCGTCTTCGAACGACTCGAAGCCGACGCTGCGCCGCACCATGTCGACGATCTTGTTCTTCAGCACTGCCGTCAGCCACGAGCGCAATGCAGCGCGGCCGGCGAAGACCGCGCGGCCCGAGAGCACCGCCTCGAACACGTCGTGCACCACGTCTTCGGCCATCAGCGGGTCGCGCAGCTTGCGCTGGGCGAAGCGAACCAGGTAGCTGCGGTGCGTGACCATTTCGGCCCAGCTCACGGTCGGCACGAAGCCGGTGCTGCCGAGGGCGGTTGCGGTGCTGGTGTTCATGGTGCGTTCCGGGGTGTGTGTCGGTGAGTGAACTTTGCTCGGCGCACCTCGCGCCCACCTCACCGAAGATCACAGGAAGATCACATTTGTGTAAGGAGGGCGTGCGTCGCACGACAATCGGGCATGCCGCCGAGCCCCGCCGCCCACATCCTGGTTGCCGAAGACCAGGCCGATATTCGCGAGCTGCTGGTGATGAACCTGCGCAGCGCCGGCTATGAAGTCTCGGCCGTGGGCGACGGACGCGAGGCGCTGGCGCGCTTCAACGAGCGGCCGAGCGACCTGCTGATCCTCGACCTGATGATGCCGCGCATGGACGGGCTGGAAGTCTGCAAGGCGCTGCGCGCACAGGGCAGCGCCGCCCCGATCCTGATGCTGACCGCCAAGACGACCGAGCTCGACCGTGTGCTCGGCCTGGAACTGGGCGCAGACGACTACCTGACCAAACCCTTTTCGCTGGCCGAGCTGCTGGCCCGCGTGAAGGCGCTGCTGCGCCGGGCCGACCTGCTCGCCGCGGCGCAGGCCAACGCGCAGGCGGCGGGGCAGAAGGGCGCCGGCGTGATCCGCAACGGCGAGCTGGAGATCCTGCCGTTCAAACGCCAGGTGCGTTACCGCGGCGAAGCCATCGACTTCACCGCGCTCGAGTTCGACCTGCTGCTGCACTTCGCGTCGCACCCCGGCCACGTGTTCTCGCGCGCGCAGCTGCTCAACGCGGTCTGGGGTTATACGCACGACGGCTACGAACACACCGTGACGACCCACATCAACCGGCTGCGCGCCAAGCTCGAGGCCGACCCGATGCGGCCCGAATTGATCCTCACCGCGCGCGGTGCTGGTTACAAGATGCGCGATCTGGCCTAGCGGGCCGCCATGACAGTCCGCCTCAAGCTCGCGCTCACGATCTTCGCCACCGGCATCGTCACGGCGTTGATGGTGATCGTGACCGTGGTCTACGCGTTCCAGCGTTTCGAGCACGAAACCGCGTACCGGCGTGGCAGCGCGTTCCTCGAGCGCGTGGTCGCCAACTACGACAACCTGTTCGAGTTGTACGAGCGCCGCCCCGACGAGTTCCAGGGCTGGCTGCGCAACATGGTGCTGTTCGAGCCCGACACGCAGCTCTACCTGCTCGACCTGCAAGGCACGGTCCTGGCCTGCAGCGGCACGCCCTTGCCGCCGGGCTTCAAGGTGGCCTTGCCGCCGGTGCTGCAGGCGGCGGCGCAGAAGGACATGCCCTACGTGATGGGCGACGACCCCGAGCGCATGGACGCCAACGCCGTGATCGCCGTGCAGCCGGTGCGCCGCGCCGTGATCCGCCAGGCCGACCCGGTGGTCGGTTACCTCTACCTGGTGCTGCACACGCAGCAGCTGCCCGAAGGCCGCTGGGCCGCGCTGCGCAGCAGCTTCGCGCGGCCGGTGATGTGGCTGATCGCGACCGTGGTGACGGTCACGACCTTGCTCGCCGTATTGATCATCGTCTCGGTCACGCGCCCGCTGCGCCGGCTGACCGGCGCACTGTCGCTGATCTCGCAGCGCGGCCTGGACGAAGGCATGGGCGGCGCCAAGGCGCTCTTGCCGCCGCGCACGCGCGACGAGTTCGGCCAGCTCACCGCCGCGTTCGAGATGATGCTCGACCTGTGCCTGCGCCAGTGGAACGAGCTGCGCCGGCTCGACCACTTTCGCCGCGAAGGCGTGAGCAACCTGTCGCACGACCTGCGCTCGCCGCTCACGGCGACCGTGGCCTGCCTTGAAACGCTGGACGGCCGCTGGGCCGCCGAGCCCGACGCCGGCCGCGGCGAAGACCGCCGCCTGGTCGAGATCGCCTTGCGCAACACCCGCAACGCGGCGCGGCTGGTGCAGTCGCTGGGCGACCTGGCCAAGCTCGACGAGCCGGAGTTCAAGTTGCGCCTGGAGGCCATGGACGCCGGCGAGCTGATCGACGACATCTGCATCCGCTTCGCCGAACGCGCCGCCCACCAGGGCGTGGTACTGCGCGCCGAGCACGGCAGCGGGCCGGGCGCCGTGCCGCCGTTTGCCAGCGTCGACGTCGAGCTGTTCGAGCGCGCCATTGCCAACCTGGTCGACAACGCGCTCAAGTTCTGCCCGGCCGGCGCCCGGATCACGCTGGGCGCCACGGTCGAGGCGGGTTGGGTCAGGGTGCGCGTCACCGACACCGGGCCCGGCATCGCCGCCGACGACCTGCCGCACCTGTTCGACCGCTTCTACCAAAGCCGCCAGAGTGTCGCGCCGGCCACCGGCGAGGGCGGCAAGGGGCTCGGCCTGGCCATCGTCAAGCGCATCGCCGAGTTGCACGCCGGCGCCGTGGCGGTCACGAGCCGCCTCGGCCAAGGGACCGAAGTGGTGCTTTCGGTGCCGCGCGCTGCGCCTTGATGGGGCGTGGTCGGGCCCGGGAAGCGCCGGGAAATCCCTAGTGCGCCCCGGGCGCCACACGCCTAAAGTCTCGCTTCTCGCAGCAGGCACCGGCATGGTGCCTCGCAGGACGGGGCTGAGGGGACAAGAGCAGAACCGACGGCCGCCCGAGTGGCCGTGCGAAGACGACGAAACGCACAGGCTGCAGCACACACTGCACAAGGCCGAAGAAAAAATTCGAAGGGCGCCAGGCAGAGTTGCCTGGCGCCCTTTGTCATTGGCGGCTTGAATTGCAGGGTGAGAGCGGGCCTGTTCGGCGTTTCGCGTCGGCGCCGAGTGCCTAGCATCGAGCTCACCATGCCCGTAGATCCCCAACTCCGCTCGCTCAACATCGACATCCCGGCCCAGCCCGAGTCGCTGGTGAAGCTGTCGTTGATGCTGGCCGACGACCAGGTCAACCTGAACGCCGTCAGCGCGCTCATCTCTTCCGACATGGCACTGGCCTCGGCCGTGCTGAAGGCGGTGAACTCTTCGTTGTACGGGCTGCGCGGGCGTGTGGCGACGGTTCAGCAGGCCATCACTTACCTGGGCACGCGCGAGGTCGCTTCGGTCACGTTCGAGATGGGCCTGCGCGCGGTCTTCCCGCACGCCCCCGAACTCGAGCCGCTGTGGGAACGCGCCAGCGTGCGCGGCTTGCTGATGGGCCGCATCGGCCAGGCCTTGGGAGTCGACCCGTGGGCCGCGCACTCGGCCGGGCTGTTCGAGGAATGTGGCAAGGCAGTGCTGTTTCGCCACGCCACCGAGCGTTACCGCCCGATGCTGGCCAAGGCCGCCGACGATGAAGAACTGTTGATGCTCGAACACGCCGAGTTCGGCGTCAGCCACGACGCGCTCGGCGCGGCGCTGTGCGAGAGCTGGGGCCTGGCGCCGCACGCGGTGGCCAGCGTGCGCTTTCACGTGATCGTCAACGCCACGCGCGAGCTGCCGATGCAGTTGCAGCGGCGTGGCGTCTGCGCGCTGTCGGCGCTGGCCTGGGCGCTGATGACCGACCCCGATTCGCTCGAAGAAGTGGCGCTGCTGGTCGCGCCCCAGGCCGATCTGGACCCGACCCTCGTGCTGCGCGGCGCCCGCAAGGTGCAGGAGCAGATCGAAGCGGCGGTCGCGCGCGAAAAGAGCGACTGAGCTGCCGCCCGGCAGCGATTACGTTCTACAGTCCCGGCTCGGCCCCTGGCCTGGCAAGGAGACGCCCAATGCAAACCCGCAGAGAGCTGCTCGCGCGCAGCGCGGCCGTGGCCGCTCTTCTGGCTGCCGCCGGCGTGCTGCCGGCGCACGCGCAAGCGGCCTGGAACAAGGCCGCCTTCGATTCGAAGACAATCGACGACGCGATCAAGGCACTCGGCATCAGTCGGCCTGTCGCCAGCAGGGACATCGTTTTCACCGCGCCCGACATCGCCGAGAACGGTGCTGTCGTGCCGATCGGCGCGAGCACCACCGTGCCCGGCGTGAAGCGCATCGCCTTCCTGATCGAAAAGAACCCGACACCGCTGGCGGGCGTGTTCGAGTTCAGCGATGCGGTAGCGACCGAAGTGTCCCTGCGGGTGAAGATGGCGCAGACCTCCAACGTGCTCGCCGTGGCGATCACCGGCGACGGCCGGGTGCTGTTCGCGCAGAAGGAAGTCAAGGTCACCCTGGGTGGCTGCGGCGGATAAGACCAAAGAGGAACCCGAACATGTCCGATCCGATGCGCATTCGTGCCCAGGTACAAGGCGGCGTGGCCGCCGTACGTGTGCTGATGAGCCACGAGATGGAGTCCGGCCAGCGCAAGGACGCGGCCGGCGCCACGGTGCCGGCCTGGCACATCACCCGGATGGTCGCGTCGCTCAACGGCAAGCCGGTGCTGACGGCGCAGTGGGGCACAGCGATCTCGAAGAACCCTTTCACGCAGTTCAACATCAAGGGTGCGAAGAGCGGCGACAGGATCAGCCTCACCTGGACCGACAACCGCGGCGACAGCCGGACCGACGAGGCCGTGGTCGCCTGACCGGTCGTCGGTGGGAACAAAGCCCCCCGAGGCGGGTGCCCCGCACCGGGTAGTCCCACCCTTGGCGGGGCCGGCGTGATGCCCTACCGTGCGCTTCGACGGTGGCGCGCGAGGCGCCGCTCTCATCGAGGACCCGCACGATGCCGACCGCCCAACCCGTTCTTGTCCCTGCCGACGCGCTTGCCCTGCAGCGCCTGTACCACTGGGAGCGCACCGCGCCGAACCAGACCCTGCTGACCCAGCCGCTCGGCGGCGGCGCGGTGCGCGACTACACCTGGGCGCAGGTGATGGACGAAACCCGCCGCATGGCCGCGCACCTGAAAGGCCTGGGCTTCGAGCCGGGCACGCGCATCGCGATCCTGTCGAAGAATTGCGCGCACTGGCTGATGTGCGACTTCGCGATCTGGATGGCCGGCCACGTGTCGGTGCCGCTGTATCCCACGCTCGCTGCCGAGACGATCCGCCAGATCCTCGTGCACAGCGAATCGAAGCTGCTGTTCGTCGGCAAGCTCGATGGCTGGGACGCCATGAAGACCGGCATCCCGGCCGAGCTGCCCTGCATCAGCACACCGCTGTCGCCGCCCAACCCTTACCAGACCTGGGAGCGCATCGTCGCGGCCACGCCGCCGCTCGTGGGCAACCCGGTGCGCGACGGCAACGAGCTCGCGACCATCATGTACACCTCGGGCACGACCGGCATGCCCAAGGGCGTGATGCACAGCTTCGCGACGTTCGGCTGGTCGATCACCGCGGCGCTCAAGCGCGTGCCGATCAACCGCCAGGCGCGCATCCTCAGCTACCTGCCGCTGGCCCACGTGGCCGAACGCACGCTGGTCGAACACGGC
This sequence comes from Burkholderiaceae bacterium, assembly GCA_040080605.1. Taxonomy (GTDB): domain Bacteria; phylum Pseudomonadota; class Gammaproteobacteria; order Burkholderiales; family Burkholderiaceae_C; genus LMDS01. Next base: position 20,046 of record JBEBIB010000030.1, on the reverse strand, counting down.
GTGCTGGCGACGAGCCTGCACGTGTTTTTCGCCGAGAGCCTGGAGACCTTCACGAAGGACCTGCAACGTGCGCGGCCGACCGTGCTGTTCTCGGTGCCGCGCCTGTGGGTCAAGTTCCAGCAGGGCGTGAGCGCGAAGATGCCGCCCGAAAAACTCAAGCGCATGCTGAAGATCCCGATCCTGCGCGGCATCGTGCGCAAGAAGATCCTCACCGCGCTCGGGCTGCAGGAATGCGAGTTCGCCGCCGGCGGCGCCGCGCCCATGCCACCCGAATTGCTGAACTGGTACGCGAGCTTGGGGCTGCCGATCATCGAGGTCTACGGCATGACCGAGAACTGCGGCGTCTCGCAGGCCACCTTGCCCGGCGTGCAGCGGCCCGGCACGGTCGGGCAGAACTACGACGGCGTGCAAAGCCGCATCGATCCGCAGACCGGCGAGATCCAGATGACGAGCCCCGGCGTGATGCTCGGGTATTACAAGGAGCCCGAGCTCACCCGCGACGCCTTCACCGCCGACGGCTGGCTGCACACCGGCGACAAGGGCAAGCTCGACGCCGAAGGCAACCTGATGATCACCGGCCGCGTGAAAGACCTGTTCAAGACCAGCAAGGGCAAGTACGTGTCGCCCGCCCACATCGAAGACAAGCTGGTGATGAACGGTGCGGTCGAAGCCTGCGTGGTCACCGGCGCCAACCTCGGCCAGCCGCTGGGCATCGTGATGTTGAACGCCGAAGCCGCTCAGCGCGCCGGCGACGCCGGCCAGCGCCAGGCCATGGAGGTCTCGCTGTCGGCCCACCTCGATGCGATCAATGCGCGCCTCGACCCGCACGAGCAGCTCGATTGCCTGGTCGTCGTGAGAGACCCCTGGACTGTGGAAAACGGCTTCATCACGCCGACCTTCAAGGTCAAGCGCAACCGCATCGAAGAGGCCTACGGGTCGATGTTCGAGCGCTGGACTTCAGCGCACAAGCCGGTCGTGTGGCACCAGGGGTGAAAGGCCTGTTCCGGTAGCCGAAGAAACGGCTGATCGTCGTGCTGGCGGGGGCGGTCGCGAAAGGCTCCTTGAAGAGCGCGCGTGCAGCGTAAAGTCGGGCCCAAGGGCATGAATGCCGCTACCCCTGCCGCCATGCTCCGAGCTTTGCCGCCTGCCCATGAAGGTGCCTGACACCCAGGCCGCGCGCACGCTCGCCGTGTGTGCCGACGACTTCGGCCTGGCGCCCGGCATCTCGGCTGGCATCGTCCGGCTGGCGCAGGCACAGCGCCTGAATGCCGTGGCCTGCATCACCAATTCGCCGCATTGGGAATCGAGTGCCCCCATGCTGGCCAAACTGCCGGCGTCGGTCGACACGGGCTTGCACATCAACCTCACCGAAGGCCGGCCCTTGAGCCCGCGGCTCGCCAAACTCTGGCCGAGCCTGCCAACGTTGCCGGTGCTGACGCTGCGCGCGCACCTGGGTTGGCTGCCCCGCGCCGAGCTGCGCAGCGAAGTGCACGCCCAGCTCGCCGCGTTCCGTGCCGCCACCGGGGCAGCGCCGCGCTTCATCGACGGCCACCAGCACGTGCACCACCTCCCGGGGCTGCGCGGCATCATCCTCGACATGGTCGAACACGTGCAGCCGCTGCCCGCGCTGCGCAACACCGGCCGCGTGCTCGGCCCCGGCGCCGGCGTGAAGCGCTGGTTGATCGAACACGGTGGCGGGCGCGCGCTGGCGCGCGAACTGGCGCAGCGCGTGATGCTGCATAACCCGGCGCTGCTGGGCGCCCGAGACTTCGCCGACGCCGACTACCGCAAGCTGGTGCAAGGCTGGCTGGCCGCGTTGCCGCGCGAGGGCGGGCTGCTGTTCTGCCACCCCGGCAAGACGGCCGCCGGCGACCCGCCCGACCCGATCGCCCGCGCGCGGGCGCAAGAGTACGCGTACCTGCGCAGCGATGCCTTCTTGGACGACCTGGCCGCGGCGGGCGTGACGCTCGGGCGCGTCTGGCAGACCGGCGCGGCCGCGGTGGGCCCACGCTGAGCGAGCCCGCGCGCGCCACAGGGCCAACGCCGGCGGCTTAGCATCGATTCATGAGCCTGCCTTCGTCCACCCTGACCCAGCTGCCGCTGTTCCCGTTGCAGAGCGTGCTGTTCCCCGGCGGCGCGCTGCCGCTGCGCATCTTCGAAGTGCGCTACCTCGACATGATCGGCCGCTGCCACAAGGCCGGCGAACCGTTCGGGGTGGTGTGCCTGAGCGAAGGCAGCGCCGAGCGCAAGCGCGCGACGGGCGAGGGCAGCGGCAAGCCGACGGGCGACGGCTTCGCGCACGAAGCCTTTTTCCCGGTCGGCACGCTGGCGCGCATCACGAAGTTCGAGCGCCCGCAGCCGGGTCTGATGATGATCGGCTGCGTCGGCACGCAGCGCTTCCGCATCGAACGCAGCGAGCAGCTCAAACACGGCCTGTGGGTCGCCGACGTCGAGCTCATCGCCGACGACAGCGTGGTGCCCGTACCCGACGACCTGCACTTCACGCGCGACGCCCTGCAGGGCCTGGTGCGCAACATTGCAGACAGCATCGAACAGAGCGGCGAGGCCGGCGTCGAGATGCCGCTGCTCGAACCCTACCGCTGGGACGACTGCGGCTGGCTCGCCAACCGCTGGAGCGAGCTGCTGCCGCTGGCCCCGGCGCTGAAGCAGCGCTTCATGGCGCTCGACAGCCCGGTGCTGCGCCTCGAGCTCGTGGCCGACACGCTCGGCCAGATCGGGTTCAAGTTGCCGGGCTGACGGCCGGACAGAGAGACCCCGCAGGTACGATCGCCCGCATGCGGCGATACGACCTCGACTGGCTGCGCATCGCCGCCTTCGGCCTGCTGATCGGCTACCACGTGGGCATGCTCTACGTGCCCTGGAACTTCCACGTCAAGAGCGAGTACCGCGGCGGGCCGGGGCTCGTGGCGCTGATGTTGCTGTCGAACCCGTGGCGGCTGTCCTTGCTGTTCGTGATCTCGGGTGCTGCGACCGCGTTCATGGCGCGGGGTCTCGGGCGCGGCGCGCTGGCCTGGCAGCGCGTCAAGCGACTGCTGATTCCGCTCGTCTTCGGCATGGCGGTCGTGGTCGTGCCGCAGGTGTACTTCGAGGTGACGGAAGCAGGCCGCTACAGCGGCGGCTTCCTCGCGTTCTGGGGCCGCTACCTGGCAGGCGACCAGCGTTTCCGCACGCCGATCCCGACCTGGAACCATCTCTGGTTCGTTGCTTACCTGCTCGTCTACACGCTGATCGTGGTGGGGCTGGCGCCCAAGCCGCGGGCTGCCGAAGAGGCGCCGTCGGAGCCTTCGCGTGCGGCTGTCGTGGCCCTGCTGCTCGGCCCGTGGTTCGTGCTGTGGGTGCTGCGCATGACGCTGTTCCCGCTGTTCGGCAGCAACCACGCGATGGTGCGCGACTGGTACGACCACACGCTGTACTTCGGGATGTTCCTGTTCGGTTTCACGCTCGTGCGCCAGCCGGCGTTGTGGCTCGCGATCGACCGGTTGCGCTGGCCGGCGCTGGTGCTCGCCGTGCTCGGCGCGCTGGTGTTCATCGGCCTGTCGCTGGGTTGGGGTGATGCCCTCGCGCCCGGCGAGTGGCAACGTGCGGTCGGCCGCGCCGGGCGCGAGGCGCAGGCCTGGGGTGCGGTGCTGGCGGCCCTCGGCTTCGGCCATCGCCACCTGAACCATGACCACCGCTGGCGCGCCTACCTCGTCGACGTGATCTTCGCGTACTACATCGTTCACCAGACGGCGCTGATCGCGATCGCGGTCTGGCTCAAGCCGCTGCAACTGGGCGGCGCGCTGGAGGGCACGCTGGTGGTCGGCGGCACGGCCGTCGCCTGTGTCGTCATCGCGGAGCTGGCGCGCCGCATCGCGTGGCTGCGGCCACTGTTCGGGTTCCGGCCCGAGCCGCACGTGCTCAGTCGACCTTCGCCCCCGACACCTTGACGACCTGTGCCCACTTCTTCGTCTCTGCGGCGATGAAGCGCGTGAACTCGGCCGGCGGCTGGCCGCCCGGGATCGCGCCTTGCGAGAGCAGCCGCTCCTTGAAGCTTGGCGACTCGAAGGCCTTGGCCGTTTCCTGCTGGATCCGGTTGACGATGTCGGCGGGCGTGCCGGCCGGGGCCAGCAAGCCGAACCACGAACTCGCGTCGAAGCCTTTCAGGCCGGCCGCTTCGGCGACGGTCGGCACGTCGGGCAAGGCGGCGCTGCGCTGCGCGCTCGTCACCGCCAGCGCCTTCAGCTTGCCGGCCTTGATCTGCGGCAGCGCCGAGGGCAGGTTGTCGAACATCACGTCCATCGTGCCGCCGATCAGGTCGAGCAGCGCCGGGCCCGAGCCGCGGTACGGGAAGTGCAGCATAAAGGTGCCGGTCGCGCTCTTGAACAACTCGCCGGACAGGTGGATCGAGGTGCCATTGCCGCTCGACGCCATGTTCAGCTTGCCGGGGTTGGCCTTGGCGTAGCGGATCAGGTCGGCCACGTTGTTGACCTTGTAGGCCTCGGCCTTGGCCGGGTTGATCACCAGCACGTTCGGCACGCCGGCCACCAGCACGATCGGCGCGAAGTCTTTCACCGGATCGAAGGGCATCTTCGGGTACAGCGACGCGTTGATCGACTGCGTGCCCACGGTGCCCATCAGCAGGTTGTAACCGTCGGGAGCCGACTTGGCGATGAGGTCGGCGCCCAGGTTGCCGCCGGCGCCGGGTTTGTTGTCGATGATGAAGGGCTGACCGAAAGCCTTGCTCAGCTCGGGTGCGAGGGCGCGCGCCAGGATGTCGGTGGTGCCGGCCGGGGCGAAGGGCACGACGATGCGCACCGGTTTGTTCGGCCAGGCGGCCTGCGCGAACAGTGCGCCCGGGAGCAGGGAAGCACCCACGCTGGCGAGCAGGTGGCGGCGGCGAATGGAATGCATGTCAATACCCTCGTGAACGCGGCGCGCCCCTGCGCGCGAGCACGGAGTGTCTCGCAGCGGCGTGGCGGTGGTTCTGAGGGCTTGCCCGCAGGTGACAGGCGGGCAAAAAATAAGGGGAGCGGGACAGATGTTGCCGGGGCTCGCTCTCGACTCCCCCCAGGCCTGCCCGCTCCCCTGTGGACCGTATGCGTCCCCCGGAAAGTGGTCTAACGAATTCGGTTCAGCGTGCGGCGCTTGGCCGCTGGAACAGCGACAGCTGCGCCGGAGCGCGGCTGCTTTGCAACACGTGCGACGTGCTCGGCGGCAGGGCCGCCAAGGGGCTGCGTCGCAGGGCGCCGGCCTTCAGGCTGACGCCGGGAATCGGGGTGAGTGCGCGCGGAGGTGCCATGGTGTGTGCTCCTTGCGATTACTGGCCGGCACCGTGGCCGAACTCGCTCTGCGCGAACGCGGCGAGCGGGCCGGTCACCGGCAGGAAGACGCTGGCCGCGCGGCCGACCCAGCCCGACAGGTCCATCGCCGTCGGCAAACGCGCCGCGGTCGGCTGAGCCAGGCGCAACAGCGACGAAGCGCCGCTGCGGCAGCTCGGGCCCGTGGGGCGCGCGCGGCGCGAGAGGGCGGTGGTTTTGGTGCGGATCAGCGGCATGGCAACGACGTCCTTGTAAGCTGGTTTCGGCGCGGGCTTCGTTCAGCTTCGGCTCGAACTCTGTGCCATCCTTTTCGCAACCTCTGTGCCACGCTGGTGCGCGAAGCAAACTGCGGCTTTTTTCACGTTCTGCGACGCGAAGCGGCATACCCCCCTGTCGAAAAGCGGCCGAACAGTAAGCAAACGCTTACAGGCTCGACTTGTTTGGTCGGGGGTGGCGCTTCAGGCTGCCGCCACGTAACCGCGCGGGATGGCACCGAGCAGGCGGCGCGTGTACTCCTGCTGAGGCGCGTCGAGGATCTGCGCCACGCTGGCCTGCTCGACCACCTCGCCGTCTTTCATCACCAGCACCTCGTCGGCCATGAAACGCACCACGGCCAGGTCGTGGCTGATGAAGATGTAAGCGAGCCCCAACTCGTCTTGCAAGTCTTTCAGCAAGTTGAGCACCTGGGCCTGGACCGACACGTCGAGCGCGCTCACCGCTTCGTCGAGCACCAGCACTTCGGGGTCGAGCGTCAGGCAGCGGGCGATCGCCACGCGCTGGCGCTGGCCGCCGGAAAACTCGTGCGGGTACTTGTCCATCGCTGCTTCGTCCAGGCCGACCTTGAGCAGCAATGCACGCGCACGCGCTTCGCGTTCGTCGTTGTCCTTGCCGATCGCGTGAATCGTCATTGGTTCGACCAGGGTCTGGCCGACCGTGAAACGCGGGTTCAGCGAGGCATAAGGGTTCTGGAACACGACCTGGATGCGCTTGCGCATCGGCAGCATCTCGCTCTTGCTCAGGGCCAGCAGGTCGATGCCGTCGAAGGTCACGCTGCCACCCACCGGCCCGCCGCTCGGTTCGTGCAGGCGCAGCAGCGCCAGGCCCATCGTCGTCTTGCCCGAGCCCGACTCGCCGACAACACCCAGCGTGTGGCCCTGGCGCAGCTTGAACGTGGCGCCGCGCACGGCCTTGAATTCCTTGCGGCCGAACACGCCGCTCTGCAGCCAGAAGCTCTTGGTCAGGGCACTGGCTTCGATGATCACGCGGGCGTTCGGGTCCTTGGCTTTGCTGGTGATCGCCGCGGCGCGGCCGGCGATGTGGTCGTCGATCACCATCAGGCGCGGCGCGCGCTGCTCCAGCGTCGGCCGGCAGGCCAGCAGCGCCTTGGTGTAGGCGTCTTGCGGCGCCGCGAAGATGCCAGCCACGGCACCCTGCTCGCGCACCGTGCCCTGGCGCATCACGACCACGTGGTCAGCGATCTCGCCGACCACGCCGAGGTCGTGGCTGATGAACAGCATGCTCATCTGGTGGCGCGCTTTCAGGCCGGCGAGCAACTCCATGATCTGGCGCTGGATCGTCACATCGAGCGCCGTGGTCGGCTCGTCGGCGATCAGCAGCTTGGGCTCGCAGGCCAGCGCCATCGCGATCATCACGCGTTGCTGCTGGCCACCCGAGAGCTGGTGCGGGTAGGCTGACAGGCGCCGCTTCGGTTCCGGCATGCCGACTTCATTGAGCAGCGCTTCGGCGCGGGTCATCGCCTGCTTTGCGCTCAGCCCCAGGTGTTTCATCTGCGGCTCGCAGATCTGCTGGCCGACCGTGAACACCGGGTTCAGCGAGGTCATCGGGTCCTGGAACACGCAGGCGATTTCCTTGCCGCGCAGTTTCTGCAGTTCCGAAAGCGGGGTGGCCAGCATGTCGCGGCCCTGGAACGTGATGGCCCCAGCGCGCTCGGCGTTGTCGGGCAGCAGGTTCAGGATCGACATCGCGGTCACGCTCTTGCCCGAACCGGATTCGCCGACCAGCGCGATGGTCGTGTTCTCGGGCACGTCGAAGCTCACACCCTTGACGGCTTCGAAGCGTTGCACCACGCCGTTGGTCTTGCCGAGGCGGAAGGCGACCCGCAGGTCTTTGATACTGAGCAGCATCTTCTTATTCCAATCCGCGCAGTTTCGGATCGAGCGCATCGCGCAGCGCATCGGTCATCAGCGAAAACGCGGTGACGAACACCGCCATGAAGAGCGTGGCCGCGGCCAGCTGCCACCACTGGCCGAGGATCAGCTGGCTCTGCGCTTCCGCGAGCATCGTGCCCCACGAGACCTGGTCGACGCCGACACCCAGCCCCAGGTACGACAGAATCACTTCCGACTTGATGAAGCCGACGACGTGGATCGAGAGCTGCACCAGCACCACGTGGCTCACGTTCGGCAATATGTGCCGGAACATGCGCGAGCTCGTGCTGGCACCGATCGCTTCGGCCGAGCGCACGTAGTCGCGCACCGCGTGTTTGATGAACTCGGCGCGCACCAGGCGGTAGATGCCGGTCCAGCCCGCCAGCCCGAGGATCAGCACCACCGAGCCTACGCCGCGCGGGAACACCGCGGCAAACGCGAAGATCAGCAGGATGCTCGGGATCGCGGTGAAGACGTTGTAGAGCCATTCGAGGAAGTCACCCGCCCGGCCGCCGAAGAAGCCGGCGATCGCGCCGAGCAGCGTGCCGATGAACGTGGCCAGCAACGCCGCCGACACACCGACCAGGATCGACACCTGTGCGCCCTTGGTCGCCTTGGCCAGCACGTCGCGGCCGAGCCGGTCGCCGCCGAAGGGCAGGGTCAAGGCCTTCACGGTTTCGGTGGTCTGGTACTTCTTCGCCGCTTCGTCCCATTCCTTGTAGCGCGGTGCCAGTGGGTCGATCGCCGAGATGTCGACGTTCGGGCCGGCGGGTGCGGCGATCGCCGTGCTTTCGGTGGCAGCGGCCGGGCCGATGAAGGTGGGCGGCGCGTCGGGCACGCCGGTTTCAGCCTGCCAGTCTTTCGCGACCAGGCCGAGGCCGGCAGAGATCACGAGCAGCAGGAACAAGACGACGACCACGAGCGAGACCATGCCGACCCGGTCGGTGCGAAAACGCGTGGCCGCGGCCGACCAGACGCCGCGCGCGCGGTTCTGGCTGACGGTGAGTTGCGGGCTGACGAGGGTTCCGCTCATTTCAAAACCACCCGTGGGTCGACCAGCTTGTAGAGGATGTCGGTCAGCAGGTTCACGAACATCGTGATCACCGCCGTGTAGATCGCGAAGGCCTGGATGACGGGGTAGTCGCTGCGGTTCACCGACAGCCACAGCTCACGCCCGAGCCCGGGGATCGAGAAGAACACCTCGATCAGGAACGAGCCGACGAAGATGCCCGGCAGTGCCACCGCCACGTTGGTGAGGATCGGGATCATCGCGTTGCGCAGCACGTGCTTGAGCAAAATCGTCTGCTCGGTCAGCCCCTTGGCGCGCGCGGTGCGTACGTAGTCGTGGCCGATCTCGTCGAGGAAGAAGCTGCGGTACAGGCGCGTCGTCGGCGCGAGCGAGACGGCCACCGCCAGCAATACCGGCAGCGGCGAATACACGCTCAGATTGGTCCACAGGCTGTCGCTCCAGCCCTGCACCGGGAACAGCCCGAGCTGGAACGCGAACACGTACTGGCCGACGATCACGTAGACCAGGAACGAGATCGAGAGCGCCACCGTCGTCAGCATCATGATGCTGCGGTCGGTCAGCGAACCGCGCACGTAGGCCACGCCCATCGCGAAGGGAATGGCGAGCAGCGTGTCGAGGATCAGGATCGGCACCATCACCGTCAGCGTGGCCGGCAGGCGTGTGGCGAACAGGTGGCCTACGGCTTCGTTGGTGGCCCAGCTCTTGCCCCAGTCGAAGGTGACGATCTGCTTGATGAAGATCCAGAACTGCGTCCACAGCGGCTCGTTCAGGCCGAGCTGCTGGCGGATCGCATCGACCTGCGCCTGGGTGGCGTTCAGGCCGCCGAGAATTTCAGCGGGGTCGCCGCCGAAGCCTTTGAACAACAGAAACACCAGCAGAACGACGCCGAACAATGTCGGGATCATTTGCCACAGGCGTCGAATCAGGTAGGCCGCCATGGCTCGAAATACTCCTCATCCAGTCAAGTCGGGGCACCGCACATCCCGGCCGCGCTCGTGGCGCGTCGGGCGGTGAAGGTGCAAGCGCCGGCGAGTCTAGGGCCTGAACGACCCGCCTCTCCCCCGCATTTGCCCTGTTTCACGCGGGGCCGTGCAAAGCCTGCGGGCACGCAATTCGCGTGCCTCTGGCACGGCGCGCGGGGTGAACCATAGTGCTTGCACCGGGGTCGAATCCCCACCGCGCCACCTAGACTCCCGCCTTCGATAGAGTTCGAAGCCCACGCGCCCACCGGCCCGGGCCGAGGTCTTCACGTGATCCCACAAGGAACGCTTTCCATGCCGATCCGCGCCGTGTTGCGCCCCTTGTCGTTGCTCCCCGCCTGCGTGGTGGCCGCCTGTCTTTTGCTTCCGTTCGGCCCGGCCGTGCTCGCGGCCGACGCGCCCGCGGCGGCGCCGCTCAAGGTGCTGCGCTACGCGTTCCGCGTCGCCGAAACTGGCTTCGACCCGGGGCAGATTTCCGACCTGTACTCGCGCACCATCGCTGCCAACATCTTCGACGCGCCGCTGCAGCTCGAATTCCTGGCCCGCCCGGTGCGCGCCCGGCCCAACACCGCGGCGGCGATGCCCGAGGTCTCGGCCGACTTCAAGACCTTCACCTTCACGATCAAGCCCGGCATCTACTTTTCCGACGACCCGGCCTTCAAGGGCAAGAAGCGCGAGCTCGTGGCGCAGGACTATGTCTATTCGATCAAGCGCCACTACGACCCGAAGCTGAAGAGCCCGAGCCTGTACTCGTTCGAGAACGACAAGATCCTGGGTTTGAGCGAGCTGCGGCAGGAACTGATCAAGGCCGGCAAGCCCTTCGACTACGACCGCGAGGTCGAAGGCCTGCGCGCGCTCGACCGCTACCGCTTCCAGATCAAGCTCGGCGAAGGCAACCCGCGCTTCGTCGACGACATGACCGACGGTTCGGTGGTCGGCGCGGTCGCGCGCGAGGTGGTCGAAGCCTACGGCGACAAGATCATGGACCACCCGGTCGGGACCGGCCCGTTCAAGCTCGGCGAGTGGCGCCGCTCGTCGCGCATCGTGCTCGAGCGCAACCCCGGTTACCGCGAGGTCTACTACGACGAAGAAGCGCCGGCCGACAACCCGGTGGCGCAGGCGATCGCCGCCAGGCTCAAGGGCCGGCGCCTGCCGATGATCGACCGCGTCGAGGTCGGCATCATCGAAGAGAACCAGCCGCGCTGGCTGTCGTTCCTGAGCAAGGAATACGACCTGGTCGAAGAAGTGCCGGCCGACTTCGCCGACCGTGTGATGCCCGGCGGCCAGCTCGCGCCGAACCTGAAGCGCGGCGGCATCCAGATGGTTCGTTATGCACGCGCCGACGTGGCGCTGTCGCTCTTCAACCTCGAAGACCCGATGGTCGGCGGCTACACGCCCGAGCGCGTGGCGCTGCGCCGCGCGATCAGCCTGGCGGTCGATCTCGACAAGGAAATCCGCCTCGTGCGCAAGCGCCAGGCCATGCCTGCGCAAGGCCCGATCGGGCCCGGCACCTGGGGCTACGACCCGGCCTTCCGCAGCGAGATGAGCGAATTCAACCTGGGCCGCGCCAAGGCCTTGCTCGACCTGTACGGTTATGTCGACAAGGACGGCGACGGCTGGCGCGACCAGCCCGACGGCTCGCCGCTGCTGCTCGACTACGCGACCCAGGCCGACGGCGAAAAACGCCAGCTCGCCGAGCAGTGGCAGAAGAACATGGACGCGCTCGGCGTGCGCATCAAGTTCCGCATCGCGCAGTGGCCCGAGAACCTGAAGGCCTCGCGCGCCGGCAAGCTCATGATGTGGGGCGTGGGCTGGAGCGCCGGGCCCGACGGCGCCGGTTTTCTCGAGCTTGGCTACGGGCCGAACAAGGGCCAGGCCAACCACTCGCGCTTCGACCTGCCTGCCTTCAACGCGATCCACGAGAAGCAGAAGGCGCTGCCGAACGGTCCCGAGCGCCAGGCTTTGATGACCCAGGCTCAGGCGCTGATGGTGGCCTACGTGCCCTACAAGATCCATGTGCACCGCATCTGGACCGACCTGGCCCAGCCCTGGGTCGTTGGTTACCAGCGCAACGTGTTCCTGCGCGAGTTCTGGAAGTTCGTCGACATCGACTCGGCCGAGTTGGCCCGGCGTTCACAGTGAGATGACATGAGTTTGTTGAAGACCGTTTTCCTGGGTGCGGCCCTCGCACTTGCCGCCGCTGCGCCGGGCACCGCGCAGACCCCCGCTGCGCCCGCCAAGAAGGTGCTGCGCTACGCCTTCGAGGTGGCCGAGAGCAGCCTCGACCCCGCCAAGATCAACGACCTGTATTCGCGCACGCTCACGCCGCACATCTTCGAGGGCCTGTACAAGTACGACCACCTCGCGCGGCCGATCAAGATCAAGCCGCTCACCGCCGACGGCATGCCGCAGACGTCGAGCGACTTCCGGGTCTGGACCATCAAGATCAAACCCGGCATCTACTTCGCCAGCGACCCGGCGTTCAAGGGCAAGAAGCGTGAGCTGGTCGCGCAGGACTACGTCTACTCGTTCAAGCGCATCGCCGACCCGGCCAACAAGAGCCCGGTCTGGTCGGCGATCGAAACCGACAAGCTGCTCGGCCTGAACGAACTGCGCCAGGCCGGGCTCGACAAGAAGCAGCCCTTCGACTACGACCGAGAGATCGAAGGCCTGCGCGCGCTCGACCGTTTCACCCTGCAGTTCAAGCTCGAGGAGCCACGCCCGCGGTTTTTCGAAGGCCTGACCAACAGCGACATCCTGGGCGCCGTGGCGCGCGAGGTGATCGAGTTCTATGGCGACAAGGCCGAGGAGCACCCGGTCGGCACCGGCCCGTTCAAGCTCGTGCAGTGGCGGCGCAGCTCGTTCCTCGCGTTCGAGCGCAACCCCGACTTCCGCGAGATGGTTTACGACGCCGAGCCTGCGGCCGACGACGCCGAGGGCCAGGCGCTGCTGGCGCGCTTCAAGGGCCGGCGCCTGCCGATGGTCGACCGCGTGGAAATTTCAGTCATCGAAGAAGATCAGCCGCGCTGGTTGTCGTTCGTCAACGGCGAGGCCGACCTGGCCTACCGCATCGGCTACCAGTTCGTGAACCAGGCGGTACCGGGCGGCAAGGTGGCGCCGAACCTGGCAAAGCGCGGCCTGCGCGCCTACCAGGTGGTCGAGCCGGCCAGCAACTACATGATCTTCAACATGGAAGACGCAACCGTCGGCGGCTACAGCGCCGAGAAGGTGGCGCTGCGCCGCGCGGTCGGCCTCGGCATGGACACCGCCAACGAGATCGCCTACGCCTACAACGGCCAGGGCGTGGTGGCGCAGTCGGTGTTGTTGCCCTTCACCTCGGCCTTCGACCCCAAGTTCAAGAGCGAGTTCGGCGACTACGACCCGTCGCGCGCGAAGGCCCTGCTCGACCTCTACGGCTACAAGGACAAGGACGGCGACGGCTGGCGCGACATGCCCGACGGCTCGCCGCTGGTGCTGCAGATCGCGACCGAAGCCGACCAGCGCCGGCGCAAGATCATGGAGATCATGAACAAGAACATGAAGGCGCTCGGCATCCGCACCGAGTCGAAGATCGGCCAGTGGCCCGAGAACCTGAAGGCGGCGCGCGCCGGCAAGCTGGCGATCTGGTCGGTCGGCGGCTCGGCCGACGCGCCCGACGCGATCGGTGCGCTGGCGCGCTACGACAGCCGCGAGTTCGGCGGCCAGAACATGGCGCGGTTCAAGATGCCGGAATTCGACAAGATCTACGACCAACTGCAGGCCATCGCAGACGGCCTCGAACGCGCGGCGTTGTTCGATCAGGCGCAGAAGATCGCGCTGGCTTACGCGCCCTACAAGTTCAAGCTCAACCGCCTGTCCACCGACATGAGCTACCCGCAGCTCATCGGCTACCGCCACCCGGTGTTCTGGCAGGAGTTCTGGCACTACGTCGACATCGACGACTCGCTGCGGCCGCCGCGATGAAGCTGCTCTGCCGCATCGGCCTGGCGGCACTGCTGGGCGCGTTCGTGCTGCCGCCCGCACTGGCTGCCGACGCGCCAGCGCAGAAGGTGCTGCGCCTGGGCCTGCGCAGCGCCGAGACCGGCTTCGACCCGGCGCAGATCAACGACCTGTATTCGCGCCAGGTCACCGCGCACATCTTCGAGGGGCTCTACACCTACGACCACCTCGCGCGGCCCTACAAGCTCAAGCCACTGGCGGCCGAAGGCCTGCCCGAGTCGTCGGCTGATTTCAAGGTCTGGACGGTCAAGATCAAGCCCGGCATCTACTTCGCCGATGACCCGGCCTTCGCGGGCAAGAAGCGCGAGCTGGTGGCGCAGGACTTTGTCTATTCCTTCAAGCGCTTTTACGACCCGGCGCTCAAGAGCCCGCTGTACACGAGCCTGAACGAAGACGGGCTGCTCGGTCTGGAAGCCTTGCGCGTCGACGCGCTCAAGAACAAGCGCCCGTTCGACTACGACCGCGAGGTCGAAGGCGTCAAAGCGCTCGACCGCTACACCCTGCGCTTCACCCTGGCCGAGCCGCGCCCACGGTTCGCGAACAGCCTGGCCGACAGTGGCAGCTTCGGGGCCGTGGCCCGCGAAGTGATCGAGCGCTACCGTGGCGACCTGATGGCCCACCCGGTGGGTACCGGACCGTATGTGCTCAAGCAATGGCGGCGAAGCTCCCTGATCGCGCTGGAGCGCAACCCCGGGTACCGCGAGCGCTACTACGATGCCGAGCCGAACGCCGACGATGCCGAAGGGCAGGCGTTGCTGGCGCGCTTCAAGGGACGGCGTCTGCCGATGATCGACCGTGTAGAGGTGAGCGTGATCGAACAGAGCCAGCCGCGCTGGCTGGCGTTCCTGAACGGGCAGATCGACCTGATCGACCCGGTGCCGCCCGATTTGGCCAAGGCCGCGGTGCCCAACGCCAGCCTCGCGCCCAACCTCGTGAAGCAAGGCATCCATGCGCACACCATCGTGAATCCCGACGTCGGCTTCACCTACTTCAACATGGACGACCCGATGGTCGGCGGTTTCACGCCCGAGAAGGTGGCGCTGCGCCGCGCGATCGGCCTGGCCTATGACGTGCAGGCCGAGATTCGCCTTGTGCGCAATGGCCAGGGCATTGCGGCGCAGAGTGGCGTTGTGCCACACACCTATGGCTACGACCCGAACTACCGCAGCCCCAGCAGCGAGTACAGCCCGGCGCGCGCCAATGCGCTGCTCGACGTGTACGGGTACAAGGATCGAGACGGCGATGGCTGGCGCGAAGCGCCCGACGGGTCGCCGCTGGTGCTGGAAATCTCCACGCAGGCCGACGAACTGAGCCGCCAGCTCGACGACCAGAAGCGCAAGAGCCTGAGCCTGATCGGCATCCGATCGAAGCTGCGCATCCAGCAGTTTGCCGAGAACCTGAAGGCTGCGCGCGCCGGCAAGCTGATGGTGTGGTCACTGGCCGGTTCAGCCACGTCGCCCGACGGTTTCGGCGGCCTCAGCCGAGTGCACGGCCCACAGGTCGGAGGTGCGAACTTCGCGCGCTTCAGGCTCGATGCCGTCGACGCCATCTACAAACGCATGAACGAGTTGCCCGACGGCCCCGAGCGGCTCGGCCTGTTCAAGGAGATCGACAAGTTCGAAGTCGCGTACGCGCCCTACAAGTACCACACGCACCGCATCTACGTGGACCTCACGCAGCCCTGGGTCATCGGCTACCGGCGCCCGCTGTTCTGGCGCGAACAGTGGCAGTTCATGGATGTGGACATGGCGCTGCGCGCCACCAAGCTCGATTGAAGCCGTGAACGAACCCCGCATTCCCGCTCCCCGCATCAACCACTACCTGCGCTGGCTGGCGCAGGAACGCGGCCTGCACTTCGATGCCTCGACGGCCGAAGGCTACGACACGCTTTGGCGCTGGTCGGTCAGTGATCTGCCCACGTTCTGGGCCACGATCTGGGACCACTTCGGCATGCAGTCGCCGACGCCCTACGAGACGGTGCTGGCCGATGCGGTGATGCCCGGCGCGCGCTGGTTCCCTGGCGCACAAGTGAACTACGCGCAGCACCTGTTCAGCCATGCCGACGCCGCGCACGCTGCCGGCCACCCGGCCATCGTGTTCGCCAACGAAGCGATCTTCGAACGTGGCGAGGTGCTCGAGATCGGCTGGCCCGAACTGCGCCGCCAGGTGGCGTCACTCGCTGCCGCATTGCAGAAGATGGGCGTGCAGCCGGGCGACCGCGTCTGCGCGATCCTGCCCAACATTCCACAGACCGTGGTCGCCTTTCTGGCCTGCGCCAGCCTCGGTGCGATCTGGTCGGTGTGTTCGCCCGACATGGGCCCGGTGGCGGTGCTCGACCGCTTTCGCCAGATCGAGCCCAAGGTATTGATCGCGTGTGATGGCTACACCTACGGCGGCGTGGCGCACAAGCGTCTCGATGTTCTGCGCGGTCTGCTGGCCGAGCTGCCGAGCGTGCACGACGTGGTGTTGCTGCGTTATCAAGATGCAGCGGCGAGCCTCGCGCCGCCGCAGGGCACGCTGCACGACTTCACCGAACTCACCTCGCACGACGCGCCCTTCTCGCCGGCCTGGCTGCAGTTCGACCACCCGCTCTGGGTGGTCTATTCGAGCGGCACCACCGGCCTGCCCAAGCCGATCGTGCACGGCCACGGCGGCGTGATGATCGAGGCGCTGAAAGCCAACGCGCTGCACAACAACGTCGGTTCGAGCGTGGAGACCGGCGACCGCTACCACTGGTACAGCGCCACCGGCTGGATCATGTGGAACTCGCAGGTCGGGGCGCTGCTCGGCGGCACCACGGTCTGCATCTACGACGGCAACCCCGGCGGACGCATCGGCGCGAGCGACCTGACGACGCTGTGGCGCTTTGCCGCGGCGGCCGGTGTCACCTTCTTCGGCGCGGGCGCCGCGTTCTTCGCGAACTGCCTGAAGGCCGGTGTCGAGCCGATGAAGGTCGCCGACCTGTCGAAGCTGCGGGCCGTGGGCGCGACCGGCTCACCGCTGTCGGTCGAGTCCTACCACTGGGTCTACGACCAGATGCCGCAGCGCGACGGGCGCCCGATCTGGCTCACGCCGATCTCGGGCGGCACCGATTTCGCGGGCGCGTTCGTCGCGGGCCTGCCGACGCTGCCGGTCGTGATCGGCGAGATGCAGGTGCGCTGCCTCGGCGCGTCCGTGGAAGCATGGAGCGAAGCCGGCCAGCCGCTGGTCGACGAAGTCGGCGAACTCGTGTGCGTGAAGCCGATGCCGTCGATGCCGCTGTACTTCTGGAACGACGTCGGCAACCAGCGGTACCACGACAGCTACTTCGACATGTACCCCGGCGTCTGGCGCCACGGCGACTGGATCCGGATCACGCCACGCGGCGGCGCGATCATCTACGGCCGCTCTGACGCGACCATCAACCGCCACGGCATCCGCATGGGCACGGCCGAGCTCTACAGCGCGGTCGAGGTGCTGCCCGAGGTGCTCGACAGCCTCGTCGTCGACCTCGAATACCTGGGCCGTGAAAGTTACATGCCACTCTTCGTCGTGCTGCGCGAAGGGCTGGTGCTCGACGCCGCGCTGACGAAACGGCTGAAGGACAACATCAAGTCCGCGCTGTCGGCACGCCACGTGCCGAACGAGATCTTCCAGGTCAGCGCAGTGCCGCGCACGCTCTCGGGCAAGAAGATGGAGTTGCCGGTGAAGAAGCTGCTGATGGGCACGCCCGCCGATCAGGTCTTCAAGCTCGATGCGATGGCCAATGCCGACTGCGTGCCCTGGTTCGTGGCGTTCGCGGCGGCCCGCAACAAGACCTGAGCCAGTCGAGTTCAGCGCGGGTCGTTGGCCGCCTCGTCGTCGTGGCGCCAGACCGGCAGGCGCCAGTCGCGCCACAGGGCGAGCGTTCGCAGCAGCGTGGCGCAGGCCGCGCCGGCGGTGAGCGTGGCCCAGTCCGGCCAATGCAGTGCCGTCGTGCCCACCACCACCCAGCCGCCGGCAAAAGCACACACGGCATACGGCCTATGGTCGCGGAACGCGGCCGGGATCTGGTTGCAGACGATGTCGCGCAACACGCCGCCGAACACGGCCGTCACCAGACCCATCAGCACCGCCACCAGCGCCGGCATCTGCGCGGCCAGCGCGATCTGGGTGCCGCTGGCCGTGAACAGGCCCAGGCCGAGCGCGTCGGGCCACTGCATCGCCTGCTCCGTGGGCTGGAAGTGGCGCGTGCGCAGGAACACCATCGAGGCGATGCACAGCATCAGCACCGCCCACACGTAGCCGTGGTGTTCGACCCAGAAGAACGGGCGCCGGTCGAGCAACACGTCGCGCACCGTGCCGCCGCCGAAGGCCGCCAGGCCGGCGACGACGCACACGCCCACCGCGTCGAGCCGGCGCCGCGCCGCGACGATCACACCCGAGAGCGCGAACGCGGCGGTGGCCGCCACTTCGATCGCGAGGTGCGCGGTCGAGAGCGACCAGACCAGCGGCATCGACAGCGCCATCGCCGTTCGTTCCGTCAGAGCGGCAGTTCGGTGAAGTAGCGCCCGCCGTGGAAGATCAGCGGCTGCGCGCCTTCGCGGCGCTCGCAGTGTTCGACCTCGCCGACGAAGATCACGTGGTCGCCTTCTTCGTAGCGGCTGCGGTTGAAACACTCGAACACCGCGGCCGCGCCTTCGATGATGGGCGCGCCGCCGGCGCCTTCGCGGAACGCCAGGTCCTTGAAGCGGTCGATCGCCTTGCTCGCGAAGCGCACAGCCAGCGCGTGCTGTTCGGCGGCGAGGATGTTGATCGCGTAGTGCGAGCCGCGCGCGAAGGCCGGCATCGAGCCGGCGCTGCGCGCCAGGCTCCACAGCACCAGCGGCGGGCTCATCGAGACCGAGTTGAAGGAGTTGGCGGTCAGACCGACCGGCACGCCGTCGGGTCCGCGCGCGGTCACGATGGTCACGCCGGTGGCGAACATGCCGAGCGCAGCGCGGAACTCGGGCAGCGCGAAGCTGGGAGAAAGGGCGCTTTTCGGTGGCGTCATGCCAGCCATTGTCCGGGATCGCGCGGCGGCCTGCTGCAGGCCTACACTGGTTGGCGCGCCGGAATAAGCCTTGGCCGCCGAACGTAGACCCCCTGTGGACGCCCCGACCGCCTTTCGCCAGCAACTGCTGGGCGCGATCCCGCGCCTGCGCCGCTACGCGCGTTCGCTGGTGTTCGACGCCAGCACCGCCGACGACCTGGTGCAGACCGCGCTCGAGCGCGCACTGGCACACTGGCACCAGTTCGACCAGCGCCGCGACATCCTGGTCTGGGCCATCAGCATCGCCCACAACGCCCACATGGACGAGCGCCGCCGCAGCGCGCGCATGACGCTGGTCGAGCCGCGCGACGGCGTCGACGCGATCGACGAACTGCACGCCGCGCCGGGCGCTGACATCGGCCTGCGCCTGGACTTGGTCGCCGCGCTGCAGAAACTGCCCGTCGATCAACGCGAGCCGCTGTTGCTGGTCACGCTCGAACAGCTGTCGTATGCCGAATGCGCCGAGCTGTTGCGCATTCCGATCGGTACCGTGATGTCGAGAATTTCGCGCGGCCGCGCGGCGCTGCGGGCGCTGCTCGAAGGCCGCCACGCACACGCCGCCGCCACGCACACGCTGCGCCGCGTGAGCTGAGAACCCGACCATGAACGCCCCCGACGACACCCTGCTGAGCGCCTGGCTCGACGACGAGTTGCCGCCCGAGCAGCGCGCCGAAGTCGAAGCCTGGCTGCGCGAGCACCCCGAAGACGCGGCGCGGGTGCGGCTCTGGGCGCTCGACGCCGAAGCCCTGCGCGCCCGCTTCGACGGTGTGCTGGGCGAGCCGGTGCCGCAAGCGCTCGCACAGGTCACCTGGCGCAAGGCGCCCGACACACTGCCAGGGGTTCGCTGGCAGCGCTGGGCCGCGGCGGTCGCCGTGTTCGTGCTCGGCGGTGCGGTCGGTGCCGGGTTGATGTGGAGGCTCCAGCCCGACCTGCCGGCGCTGGCGCGCGCCGGCGAGCCGGCTTGGGTGCAGCGCGCCGCGGTCGCGCACACGGTCTATGTGCCCGAAGTGCGCCACCCGGTCGAGGTGAAGGCCCAGGAAGAACATCTCAGTCGCTGGCTCACGCGGCGCCTCACCGTGCCGGTGAAACTGTTCGACTTGCGTGCGCAAGGCTTCGAGCTGGTCGGTGGCCGGCTGCTGCCCGACGCTGCCGGGCCGCCGAGCGCGCAACTGATGTACCAGGCGCTGCCCGACACCGGCGCTACCGGCGCCGATGGCAAGCCGCTGCGCGTGACCGTCTACCTGCGCAAGCCCGAGAGCAACACGCCGGCCGCGTTCCGCTACGAACGCCAGGGCGAGCTCGGCCTGTTCTACTGGGTCGAGGGCGAGAGCGCCGAAGGCGGCGCCTGCGGCTACGCGCTGGTCGGCACGTTGCCGAGGGACAAGCTGCTGGCGCTGGCCGAGGCCATCTACAAACAGGGGCCGCCGGAAAAGTGATGCGGATCGGGGGCGGTGGCGAGAGTCCCCGTCCCTAGAATGTGCCCATGACCTCTCCCACCCGC
>JBEBIB010000005.1:0-224014 GCA_040080605.1 Burkholderiaceae bacterium | reverse complement strand
CCCCGACGCCGTGCCCCTCGCCAGCCTGCTCGTCCCCGCTGTGTTCCGCCACCCGCAGGCCGATCGCGAGATCCGACTGCAGGAACACGTGGTGGCCTACGCGCTCAAGCGCGCCCGGCGGCGCAGCATCGGCTTCATCGTCGGCATGGAAGGTCTGAGCGTGAACGCGCCGAAGTGGGTCGGCATCGGCGACATCGAAACCGCGCTGCGCGAGAAGGCCGGCTGGATCCTGCGCAAGCTCGCCGAGCAGCAGGAGCGTGCGCAGCGCCTGCACGAAGCCAAGGTCGACTGGCGCGACGGCACCACCATTCCCTTCCTGGGCGAGCAGGTCATCGTGGTGCTCGACGCGCGTGCCGGCCTCACGAAAGCGGGTGCAGTGCTCAACACCGATGCGCAGTCGCTGCCCGGCGTGCCGCGCCTCACCTTGCACATCGGCCTGCCGCACACCGCCACCGCCGCGCAGATCCGTGACGTGGTGCAGAGCTGGTTGCAGCGCCAGGCGCGGCGCGTGTTCGAAGAGCGCTGCCAGCTCTACACGCAGAAACTCGGCGTGCGCTACACCCGCCTGTCTCTGTCTTCGGCGCAAACCCGCTGGGGCAGCGCAAGTGCCGACGGGTCGATCCGCCTGAACTGGCGGCTGATCCACTTCGGCCTGTCGACCATCGACTACGTGGTCGCGCACGAACTCGCGCACCTGCGCGAGATGAACCACAGCCCGCGCTTCTGGGATGTGGTGCGCTCCGTGGTGCCCGACTACGAGGTGGCGCGCGGCAGCCTGAAAGACGGCGTGGTGCCGGTCTTCGAATGAAGCACGGCTGTCTGCAACGGCAGGCCCTGACTCACGAAAGGCAGCGATGCCGCTGAGCTGGAACGAGATCAAGTCGCGGGCGATTGCGTTCAGCAAAGACTGGTCGAGCGAAACCTCCGAGCGCGCCGAGTCGCAGAGTTTCTGGAACGCCTTCTTCCACATCTTCGGCATCGAGCGCCGCCGCGTTGCCAGTTTCGAGCAGCAAGTCGCGATGGCCCGCGCCGGGCACAAGCTGAAGCACGGCAGGATCGACGGCTTCTGGAAAGGCGTGCTCCTGATCGAACACAAGAGCGCCGGGCAGAGCCTGGACCGTGCGTTCTCGCAGGCGGTGGACTATTTCGAAGGCTTGCCCCAGCGCGACCTGCCACGCTACGTTCTGGTCAGCGATTTCACGAGGCTGCGCTTGAGCGATTTCGAGACCGGCGAAGAGACCGAATTTGCACTCAAGGATCTGCACAAGCACATCAAGCGCTTTGGCTTCATCGCGGGTTATCAGGCGCAGCAGATCAAGCCGCAGGATCCCGTGAACATTCGCGCTGCCGAGCAGATGGGCAAGCTGCACGATGCGCTCAAGGCCAGCGGCTACGAGGGCCACCCGCTCGAAGTTTTGCTGGTGCGCACCCTGTTCTGTCTGTTCGCCGACGACACCGGCATCTTCCAGCCTGCGCAGGCCTTTCGGGCCTGGATCGAAGACCGAACCTCCGAAGACGGCGCGGACCTGGGGCCGCAACTCGCCCAGCTGTTCCAGGTGCTGAACACACCCGAGGACAAACGCAGCCGCGCGCTCGACGAACAGCTTCGGGCGTTCCCGTACGTGAACGGCAAGCTGTTCGATGAAGCGCTGCCGCTCGCGGCGTTCAGCAGCAGCATGCGCGAGAGCCTGCTCGACGCCTGCGCGATCGACTGGAGCGGCATCAGCCCGGCCATCTTCGGGGCGCTGTTCCAGAGCATCATGGATGGCAAGGCACGCCGCAACCTCGGTGCCCACTACACCAGCGAAGAAAACATCCTCAAGCTGATCAAGCCGCTGTTTCTCGACGAACTGCGCGCCGAGTTCGAGCGCATCAAGGGCAACCGCAACAAACTTTTCGAGTTCCACAAGAAGCTGCGCACGCTGAACTTCTTCGACCCGGCTTGCGGCTGCGGCAACTTTCTTGTCATCACCTACCGCGAACTAAGGCTGCTCGAACTCGACGTGCTGCGCGCATCGCGCGACATCGCCGACCCCGCTTCGCGTCGGCTCTTCGACAGCAATCTTCACCACCAAATCTCGATCGATGTTGACCAGTTCCACGGCATCGAGATCGAGGAGTTTCCCGCGCAGATCGCGCAGGTGGCCTTGTGGCTGATCGACCACCAGATGAACGTGCTGGCCGGCGAGGAGTTCGGGTTGTACTTCGCGCGCATCCCTTTGAAGGCCACGCCGCACATCGTGCATGGCAATGCGTTGCGGGTGAAGTGGGAGGACGTGCTGCCGGCGATCCGGTGCAGCTTCGTGCTCGGCAATCCGCCGTTTGGAGGAAAGCACTACCAAAGCAAGGTGCAGCGACTCGATCAACAGGTGGTGACGGCCGAGATCAGGAGCGGCTCTGATCTCGATTTCGTTGCGTGCTGGTTCGTGAAAGCGGCGGACTACATTCAGGGTGCAACAACCCGAGTGGCGTTTGTGGCCACAAACTCAATCTCGCAGGGTGAACAGGTGCCGCTCCTGTGGGGGGCGATGCTCTCTCGATATGGCGTGCACATCCACTTCGCGCACCGTACCTTCAAGTGGAGCAACGAAGCGCGCGGGAATGCTGCCGTGCACTGCGTCATCCTGGGCTTTGCGCTTGGGCGGGCGATTCAGTGCAGATTGTTCGACTATGAGACACCGACCAGCGACCCTCAAGAAAGAGTTGTCTCGAATATCAACCCGTACCTGCTCGAGGCGCCGACCGTATTTGTCGGCAAGCGAGCCAGCCCGGTTTGTGTTGCCCCGAAGATGAGCTATGGCAACAAGCCAAGCGATGGCGGTCACCTGATTCTCAGCAATGTCGAGAAGAGCTCATTGCTATTGATCGAGCCGGGGGCCGGTGCTTGGC
The DNA here is from genome assembly GCA_040080605.1 of Burkholderiaceae bacterium. GTDB lineage: Bacteria > Pseudomonadota > Gammaproteobacteria > Burkholderiales > Burkholderiaceae_C > LMDS01. Next base: position 221,125 of record JBEBIB010000005.1, on the reverse strand, counting down.
TGCGTCGCTATGTTGGGGCTGACGACTTTATAAATGGGGTCGAGCGTTGGTGCTTGTGGCTTGAGGGAATCTCACCACACGAACTTCGAAGGCTACCCAACGTGCTGGCCCGAGTAGAGGCCGTTCAAAGGTTTCGCGAAGGCAGCACTGCGGAGCCGACACGAAGGACTGCCGCAACACCGACACGGTTTTTCTACGTTTCACAGCCGCGTACCGAATACATCGTAATTCCCGAAGTGTCGTCTGAACGGCGACGCTTCATACCGATCGGATACCTACCGGCCGATGTGATCTGCAGCAATACCAACTATCTCGTTGCTCAGCCTAGTTTGTACGTCTTCGGAGTGCTTACGTCACTGATGCACATGGCATGGACGGGGGTTGTCTGCGGTCGCTTGAAGAGTGACTATCGCTACTCGGCCAGCATTGTCTACAACAACTTCCCGTGGCCTGAATCGACGAGCGACAAACAACGTGATGCCATTGAGTCTGCTGCGCAGGTCATTCTGGACACACGGCTTCTGTTCCCCGGCTCTACGCTCGCCGACCTGTACGACCCGCTCGCCATGCCGCCCGCTCTCCTGAAGGCGCATCAGAAACTGGATGCGGCAGTCGATGCCGCCTACGGCCGCAAGAACTTCAAGAGCGACGCCGAACGCGTGGCCTTTCTGTTCGAGCTTTACCAGCGCTACACCTCGCTGCTGCCGGCAGAGCCGGCGAAGACCAAGCGGCGGTCGCCGGTCACGCCCCGGCCTTCAGCCGGTTGACTTCGCCGCTGCGTGTGAGGGAGAAGAAGGCGGGCGGCGGCGTGTCGGCGGCGAGCCGAAGCATCGCCGCATGGCAGCGCACCAGGATGTTTCCAGTCTCCGCGCCAGTGAGCCCTCCCTGCGTGAACACGAAGACATGCAGTCGTGCGCGTTGCATCGCTGCCAGTTCGTTGGCCCGGTACCGAATGCGCTGGTCCCGCGTGACGACGAGCCAACCCTGGTCGGCGGCGGCCGCGAGCCAGACTTCGTCCGGGGTGTCGTGTTCGAAGCGTTCATGATGCGCGACGAACGCGATGCCGGTTTCGCGCAAGGATCGAGCAAGCGCGCCACTCCAGGCGCAGCGGTCGATGAACAGCGCCGCAGGCGCGGGTTCACGCGGCGAGGCGTTGCTCGAAGCGGAGTGCTTCCCAGATGTCGGCTTCATCGACGCGGTAGTCCTCGGCCATCTCGCGAGGCGAGTCACCGGCCAGAAAACGATCCTGGATCACGGAGGTGGTCACCCCTGCGTTGGCGAGGATCGGCCGCCCGAAAGCCAGCTTCGGGTCGATGACGACGAAGTGAGGCTGGTCGGCCACGCCCGGCGTGGCGCGCGTGACCGGGAACAACTTCACCGCGATGCCGCGCGCGTCACGTTCAACCCGCCGGAGGTCACGCTCCAGGTCGGCGCTCAGTGACGCCTGGCCTTCGTGACTGACGTCGATCACGGTGCCGGCGTGCTGAATGAACAAGCTCGCGCCGTTCGTGAGGAACTCGGCCGCTAGCAACGGCCGCTGCGACCGCATCTGCTTCTGCAGGTACGCCAATGCGGAGCGCACGGCCGGCATGGTGATGCGGTAGTGACGTCGAATGGCAGCCAGCGTATGCAGTTCGCAAAGGTTGTTGAAGGACAGCAACTTGTGCTTGTAGTCGGCAGCGTCGATCAGTGGGCGAAACTGCTTGCGACGGCCGCTCTCCAAATGATGGTCTTGGCCGAAGCCCCAAGCCTTCAAGGTGCCGACCGGCAGGGCGAGCATGTGCGCTGCCTCGGCCGCGCGATAGGCCGGGTCGTCGTAAAGAGAGATGTGGCTGGATTGAGTCATCACGCATCTCCTTTCCGGGGCTGATTGCGGCCTTCGCGTTGACGAAGTCTAGCAACTGTCGCCGTTCCAGTCTGTGGCGTTATCCCTCCGACACCGTGAAGCCTGCTGCTCGTTCAAGTGGGCGAATACGGCGCGGCCAGCCCCGCATAGGTTTTGACCAGCGGCGCCGCGTAGTCGCCCCGCTTGCTCGTTCCCAGTCCGAGCGCCACCAGCCCTTCCGCCAGCTTCACCGCCGCGCCCACGCCGTCGATCACCGGCACGCCCAGCCGCTGCTGCAGCGCCTGGCACAGGTCGGCCATGCCGGCGCAGCCGAGCACGATGGCGCCGCTGCGGTCTTGCGCCAGCGCCTGCTCGGCGCAGGCGAGGATGCGATCGAAGGCTTTGCTCTTCGGGTCATCGAGTTCGAGCACCGCGATGTCGGTGCCGTGGATGCCGCGGCAGCGCCGCTCGAAGCCGTATTGCAAGACCAGGTGTTCGGCAATCACGCAGGTGCGCGTGAGCGTGGTGACGACCGAGAAGCCGGTGGCGAGCAGCGCGGCCATGTGGAACGCCGCTTCGGCGATGCCGATCACCGGCCCGCGCGCCAGCTCGCGCGCCGCGTGCAAGCCCGGGTCACCGAAGCATGCGATCACATGGGCATCGGCACCGGTGGCTTCGCCGGCGCGCACCTGCTCGGCCACGCCAGCGGCGGCCCACACGTCGTCGTGGTGGCCTTCGATCGAGGGTGCCCCGAAGCTCGGCTGCACCGCTTCGATCAGCGTACCGGGGGCAGCCGCGGCGCGGGCGGCGGCGCCGATCTGCGCCGTCATCGTGGCGCTGGTGTTGGGGTTGATGACGCGGATCTTCATGGGTAACCTTCCTGTCGAAGCACCATTTTGTATACAAACGGCGACGTGAGTTCACGAAATGTGCTGCAAATCGCGCGCCCGCTGCAGGGGCGCGACTTGCCCCAATCGCGGGCGCGTCACGCAGGGTTTCGGTGAGTTTGGTGCGGTAAATGATCCCGTCTGGGGCGTGGCGCTTCGGCTGGGTGCGGGTGACGCTGAGCGAGGCATGGCACATGCTTTGCATACAGCTTGCACATGAAAGTCGACTCGACCCTCGTGCTCACCTCGCTGGTCAAACGCTACGGTGACACCAAGGCGGTCGACGGCATCGACCTGACCATTCCTTCGGGCAGCTACTGCTGTCTGCTCGGCCCCTCGGGCTGCGGCAAGACCTCCACGCTGCGCATGATCGCCGGCCACGAGCTCGCCTCCGAAGGGCAGATCCTGCTCGGCGGCAAGTACATCACCTACAGCGCCGCCGCCGACCGCGGCACGGCGATGATGTTCCAGAGCTACGCGCTGTTCCCGCACCTGAGCGTGCTCGACAACGTGGCCTTCAGCTGGAAGATGCGCGGCAAGTCGGTGGCCGAGCGCCACGCGCGTGCCAAGGAGCTGCTGCAGCTCGTCGCGATGACACCCTACCTCGCGCGTTTGCCGAGCGAACTCTCCGGCGGCCAGCAGCAGCGCGTGGCGCTGGCGCGGGCGCTGATGACCGAGCCGCGCGTGCTGCTGCTCGACGAACCGCTCTCGGCGCTCGACCCCTTCCTGCGGGTGCAGATGCGCGCGGAGCTCAAGCGCTGGCAGCAGGAACTCGGCTTCACCTTCGTGCACGTCACGCACTCGCAGGAAGAAGCGATGGCGCTGGCCGACCAGGTGGTCGTGATGAACCAGGGCCGCATCGAGCAGACCGGTTCGCCGCGCGAAGTGTTCAACGCGCCGCGCTCGGAATTCGTGGCGCGTTTCATGGGCGCGCACAACGTGATCGACACGCCCACCGGCAAGGTGGCGGTGCGCTCCGACCGGCTCAAGCTGCAGCGCAGTTTGTCGAACGTCGGCAACGACGCGCGCCAGGTGGCGGTGCGCGCCGTCGAGTACCAGGGCACCTACGTGCAGGTCAGCGTCGCGCCGCAAGACACCGCCCCTGCCGATGGTGTGCAGTGGACAGTCACGCTGGCCGACGACGACTTCGACGCCCAGCCGCTGCAACCCGGCGAGACGGTGTTCGTCTCGTGGGCCGACGGCGAAGCTCACGCGCTGGTCTGAGCGCACTTCGCCAACCGCTTTCTCCCTCATCCACTTTCAGCTCGACACAGGAGACGACCATGTCCGACAACAAACTCAACCCGACCCGCCGCACGCTGATCAAGGGCGCCGTCGCGGCGACCGGCACGATGGGCTTTCCGTTCGTGCACGCCCAGGAAAAGATCACGCTGCGTTACCTCGGCACCGCGGTGAACCAGGACAAGGCGATCGCCGAGAAGTTCAAGGCCGACACCGGCATCACGATCCAGTACATCCCGGTCACGACCGACGACGTGACCAAGCGCGCCGTGACCGCGCCCAACTCCTTCGACCTGATCGACACCGAATACTTCTCGCTGAAGAAGATCATCCCCACCGGTAACCTGCTCGGCATCGACACCAAGCGCATCAAGAATGCCGACAAGATCACCTCGCTGTTCACCAAGGGTGAAGTCGGCGGCAAGAAGGTCGGCGACCAGGGCACCGCGCCGAAGAAGGTGATGTACCTGGAGAAGCCCGATTCGAAGACCTTCTCTGCCACGCCTACGCAGTTCATGACGCTGATCCCCACCGTCTACAACGCCGACACGCTGGGCATTCGCCCCGACCTGATCAAGCGCCCGATCGAATCGTGGAAAGAACTGCTGAACCCCGAGTTCAAGGGCAAGGCCGCGATCCTGAACATTCCGTCGATCGGCATCATGGACGCGGCGATGGTCGTGGAGGCCTCGGGCCTTTACAAGTACCCCGACAAGGGCAACATGACGAAGAAGGAAATCGACCTCACGATCAAGACGCTGATCGAAGCCAAGAAGGCCGGCCAGTTCCGCGCGCTGTGGAAAGACTTCAACGAGAGCGTGAACCTGATGGCCTCGGGCGAGGTGGTGATCCAGTCGATGTGGTCGCCGGCCGTGACCGCCGTGCGCACCAAGGGCATCGCCTGCACCTTCCAGCCGCTGAAGGAAGGTTACCGTGCCTGGGCCGCGGGCTTCGGCGTGCCGAAGTCGGTGACGGGCAAGAAGGCCGACGGCGTCTACGAATTCATCAACTGGTTCCTCGACGGCTGGGCCGGCGCGTACCTGAACCGCCAAGGGTATTACAGCGCGGTGCTCGAGACCGCCAAGTCGAAGATGGAAGCCTACGAGTGGGCCTACTGGATGGAAGGCAAGCCGGCGTCGCAAGACATCAAGTCGCCGGGCGGCGACGTGCTGGCCAAGACCGGTGCGCTGCGCGACGGCGGCAGCTACGAAGCGCGCATGGGTGGCATCGCCTGCTGGAACGCGATCATGGACGAGAACGCGTACATGGTGCAGAAGTGGAACGAGTTCGTCGCAGCTTGATGCTTCCGGCCTGAGCACACACGACCGTGAACCCGACCGGCAAGCCCCAGGCCTCGCGCGCCCTCGCGTGGTGGCAAGCCGCGCCGTTCACGCTCGTGTTCGTGCTGTTCCTGGTGCTGCCGCTCGTGCTCGTGGCGGCGGTCAGTTTCTGGAAGGCGACCGACTACGAACTGATCCCGGCATTCAGCGCGCAGAACTACATCGACGTGTTCACGGGGTGCAGCAACACCGACGAACTCTGCACCACGCTGAAGACCTACCTCTCGACCTTCAAGTTCTGTTTTCTGGTCTGGCTGATCACGCTGCTGATCGGCTTCGCGGTGGCCTACTTTCTCGCCTTCCACGTGCGTTCGGTCGGCGCGCAGACGTTGCTGTTCATCCTGTGCACCGTGCCGTTCTGGACCAGCAACGTCATCCGCATGATCTCGTGGGTGCCGCTGCTCGGGCGCAACGGCGTCATCAACCAGGGCCTGCAGGGCATCGGGCTGATCGACTCGCCGATCGAGTGGCTGCTGTTCAGCCAATTTTCGGTCGTGCTCGCCTTCGTGCACCTGTACACGATGTTCATGATCGTGCCGATCTTCAACTCGATGATGCGCATCGACCGCGCCTTGATCGAAGCGGCGCGCGACTCGGGCGCGAGCGGCTGGCAGACGGTGTGGAACGTGGTCGTGCCGCTCAGCCGCACCGGCATCATCATCGGTTCGATCTTCGTCATCACGATCGTGATGGGTGATTTCGTCACCATCGGCGTGATGGGCGGCCAGCAGATCGCCTCGGTCGGCAAGATCATCCAGGTGCAAACGTCTTACCTGCAGTTCCCGATGGCAGCGGCCAACGCGGTGATCCTGTTGCTGATCACGTTGATGATGATCTGGGGCCTGACGCGCCTGGTCGACATCCGCAAGGAACTCTGAGATGGCCAGCGACCGCCGTGCCGATGCCCGCCCCGGTTCCTTCTACGCGCTCGCGGCAGTGTTCGCGCTGTTCGTGCTGTTCCTCTACGGGCCGATGATCACGATCTTCGTGCTGAGTTTTCAGGGCCCGGAAGGCGGGTTGACCTTCCCGATGCGCGGCGTCTCGCTGCACTGGTTCGCCAAGCTGTGGGAAGGCATGGGCGTGGTCGATATCGCCGCCGCGTTCCGGCGCTCGGTCGCGCTCGGTGCGGTGGTGATGGTCTTCACCGTGCTGCTCTCGCTCGGCGCAGGTCTGGCGTTCCGCAAGAAGTTCGCCGGCTCGGCGCTGCTCTTCTACACCTCGGTGGCGAGTTTGATCATGCCGTCGATCGTGGTGTCGCTGGGCATCGGCCTGCAGTTCCGATTGATCGACACCGCCTTCAAGACACTGCTCGAAAGCTGGGGCATGACGGGCCTGCTCGAAGGCTTCGGCACCTCGATGGGCCTGTACACCTCGGCCCTAGGCGCTCACCTGACGTGGACGCTGCCCTTCGGCCTGCTGATCATGCTGGCCGTCTTCAACCGCTTCAACCCGGCGTATGAAGAAGCCGCGTCCGACCTCGGCGCCACGCCCTGGCAGAGCTTCAAGTACGTCGTGCTGCCGCTGATCGCCCCCAGCCTCGTCGGCGTCGGCATGTTCGGCTTCACGCTCAGCTGGGACGAGATCGCGCGCACTTCGCAGGCGGTCGGTGACGTGAACACGCTGCCGCTCGAACTGCAGGGGCTGACGAGCACCGTGACCACGCCGGCGATCTACGCACTCGGCACCGTGACCACCATCGTCTCGTTCGCCGTGATGGGTGGCACGCTCGCGCTGATGAAGTTTCTGAAGGGGCGCAGCGGTCGGCGTGCCGCCTGACAATGCGCCATGCCCAGCCCCAAAAAGCCGAAGCGCCTGGCAGCATCGCCTGAGCTTCCCAAGACCGACGCGCCGGTAATCGCCGCCGAGCGTGTTTACGACGCGATCTATGCCGCCGTGCTCGACCACCGCCTGATGCCGGGCTCGCGCCTGCGCGAGGAAGAGCTGGCGCAGGCCTTCACTGTCTCGCGCACGCTCGTTCGCCAGGCGCTGCACAAGCTGGCGCAGGACGGCGTGATCACCCTGCGCCACAACCGCGGCGCAATGGTGCCCGAGCCGACCCGGCGCGACGGCGAGCACGTGTTCGATGCGCGCCGCGTGGTCGAGTGCGAAGTGGCGCGGCGGTTGGCGGGCAAGCTCGGCGCCGAACAGCTCGCCGCGTTGCGCCGGCTCGTCGAAGCCGAAGCGCGCGCGACCAAGTCGCAGAACAAGCAGGAGGTGATTCGCCTCTCGGGCGAGTTTCACCTGCAGCTCGCGCGCATGAGCGGCAACCCGATCTTCGTGCGCCTGCTCGAAGAGCTGCTGCCGACCACTTCGCTGCTGATGGCGCTCTACAAGGCGCCCGGCCAGCCGATGTGCGTGGCCCACAGCCACCAGCAACTGCTGGTCACGCTGGTGGAGGCCAGCAGCACGGCGGCAGCGACCGAGATGCGCCGGCATCTGAACGAGATCGAACGTTCGCTGTCGCAGCCGGCGCAGCGCTCCGCGGCACCGCTGCGCGACGTGTTCAAGGGCTACAAGGCGGTGGCCTGACGGGTGCTGCGCTCGCCATCAGGCGAGCGAAAACCTGTAGATGCCGTCGGCGTCGAGCCGGCGCGTCAGTTGACCCGCCAGCCACAGCGCGTGCAGGTGGGCGAGCGACTCGCCCATCGCGAACGTGGTCTGGTGCAGATCGAGCTTGCGGCGGAACAGGATCATCAGCAGGTCGGCGGCGTTCTGCGGCGCTTCGGCGCAGGCCTTCAGCACGTCGGCGAAACGTTCGTCGTGGTGGGCCTTCAGTTGGTCGACACGCGTGTGCAAGCCGGTGAACGGCCGGCCGTGCGAGGGCAAGACCAGCGTGTCTTCGGGCAGCGCTTTCATGCGCGCGATCGAGTCTAGGTACAGGCGCAGCGGGTTCGACTCGGGCTCGATCTCGTGCACGCTCACGTTGGTCGAGATGCGCGGCAGCACCATGTCGCCGCTGACGAGCGTCGAAAGTGCTTCGCAGTGAAGCGACATGTGCTCCGGCGCGTGGCCGTAACCGGCATGGCACACCCAGGTGTGGCCGCCGGTCTGAACGCGGTCACCGTCCATCAGCCGCCGATAACTTACCGGCACCTTCGGCACCATGTTCGCGTAGTAGTTGGTGCGGGCCTTGATCTGCGCTTGTGAATCGGGGTCGGTGAGGCCATGGCTGGCCATGAACCGCGCTGTGGCTTCGCCACCGAAGCCGGTGATCGAGCTGCTCGACAGGCGTGCGGTGTTGTAGTCGGTGGCGCTGACCCACATCCTCACCCCCCCAGCGTTCGGTGAGCCAGTGCGCCAGGCCGATGTGGTCGGGATGCATGTGCGTGACGATCACGCGCAGCACCGGCAGGCCTTGCAATTCGTTCGCGAAGATCTGCTCCCAGGCGGCGCGGGTCTGGTCGTTGGAAATGCCGCAGTCGACAATGCTCCAGCCCTGTACGCCATCCTGCTCATCACGCAGCAGCCACAGGTTGATGTGGTCGAGCTGGAACGGCAGAACCATGCGCAGCCAGCGCACGCCAGGCGCCACTTCGAGCGTGCTGCCGAGGGCGGGCAACGTGTCGCCGTGGGGGTAGTCCAGCTGTTGTTCGAGCTCGTTCATTCGTTCCGCTTTCACCAGTGGCGCGCACTACACTTGACGTAAACGTCAACCGGGCCAGTGTAAAGCGCCCCACCTTCTGCCGCTGTCACCCAGATGTCTTCCACCTTCACGATCGGGGAACTCGCCCGCGAGTTCGACCTCACTACCCGTGCGATCCGCTTCTACGAAGATTGCGGCCTGATCACGCCGCAGCGCAGCGGCCGCAACCGCGTCTACACGCTGCGCGACCGCACGCGCCTGAAGCTCACGCTGCGCGGCAAGCGCCTGGGGCTGACGCTGGCCGAGGTGAAGGAGCTGGTCGACATGTACGAGTCGCCGCGCGACACGCAGCCGCAGCTGAAGAAGTTCCTCGTCGTGCTGGCCACGCACCGAGAGCAGCTCGAGCAGCAGATGGCCGACCTGCACGCCACGCTCGACGAAGTGCGCACGCAAGAGAAAGAGGCGCGGCGCCTGCTCGCGCTCGGGCTGAAGAAAGAGACGGGCTGAGGCGGTCGTCGCTAGAATTGACGTATACGTCAACTGCAAGGACTGCGCCGCCATGATCGCCCCCGATGCCGACTTCAAGCAGCGCACGCTCGACTCCTTCGCGAAGCAGCCGGCGATGGCCACGCTCGGCGTCACGGTCGAATCGGTCGACGCCGGCCGCGTCGTGCTGGCCTTGGCGCACCGCGCCGACCTGACCCAGCAGCACGGTTTCCTGCATGCCGGCATGGTGGCTACCGCGCTCGACTCGGCCTGCGGTTACGCCGCGTTCACGCTGATGCCGGCGGGTGCCGGCGTGCTGACGATCGAGTTCAAGATCAACCTGCTGGCCCCGGCGCGCGGGCCGCTGCTGCATTGCGAAGGCCAGGTCACAAAAGCAGGGCGCACCATCAGCGTCGTCGACGGCCAGGCCTTCCAGTTCGAACCCGGCAGCAACGAGCGCAAACTCGTGGCCACGATGACCGCGACCATCATGACCGTGACCGGGCGCGACGACGTGCGGCACTGAACGAACCCACTGGAGACACGACATGAACAACCTGCCCGGCCTGAACTTCCAGCTCGGTGAAGACGTCGACGCGTTGCGCGACGCGGTGCGTGAATTCGCGCAGGCCGAGATCGCGCCGCGCGCGGCCGAGATCGACCGCAGCGACCAGTTCCCGATGGACCTGTGGCGCAAGATGGGCTCGCTCGGCGTGCTCGGCATCACCGTCAGCGACGAGTACGGCGGCGCCGGCATGGGCTACCTGGCGCACATGATCGCGATGGAAGAGATCAGCCGCGCGAGCGCGTCGGTCGGCCTGAGCTACGGCGCGCACTCGAACCTGTGCGTGAACCAGATCAAGCGCAACGGCAACGACAAACAGCGCGCGAAGTACCTGCCAAAGTTGATCAGCGGTGAACACGTCGGCGCGCTGGCGATGAGCGAGCCCGGCGCCGGCTCCGACGTGATCAGCATGAAGCTGAAAGCACAGGACAAGGGCGACCACTACCTGCTCAACGGCACGAAGATGTGGATCACCAACGGGCCCGACGCCGACACGCTCGTCGTCTACGCCAAGACCGAGCCCGAGCTCGGCGCGCGCGGCGTCACCGCCTTCCTGATCGAGAAGGGCATGAAGGGCTTTTCGATTGCGCAGAAGCTCGACAAGCTCGGCATGCGCGGCAGCCACACCGGCGAGCTGGTGTTCGCCAACGTCGAGGTGCCGGTCGAGAACGTGCTCGGCCACCTGAACGGCGGCGCGAAGGTGTTGATGAGCGGCCTCGACTACGAACGCGCGGTGTTGACTGGCGGGCCGCTGGGCATCATGCAGTCGGTCATGGACAACGTGGTCCCGTACATCCACGACCGCAAGCAGTTCGGCCAGAGCATCGGCGAGTTCCAGCTGATCCAGGGCAAGGTGGCCGACATGTACACCGTGCTGCAGGCCGGCCGTGCCTTCGCCTACACCGTGGCGAAGAACCTCGACCTGCTCGGCACCGAGCACGTGCGCCAGGTGCGGAAAGACTGTGCCAGCGTGATCCTGTGGTGCGCCGAGAAGGCCACGTGGATGGCGGGCGAGGGCGTGCAGATCTTCGGCGGCAACGGCTACATCAACGAGTACCCGCTCGGGCGCCTGTGGCGCGATGCCAAGCTCTACGAGATCGGCGCCGGGACCAGCGAGATCCGCCGCATGCTGATCGGGCGCGAGCTGTTCTCCGAGACGATGTGAGGCGCCTGCGCTGCGCGCCGCGACGGCGGTCCGCTCAGCGCGCCGCTTGCCGTGCCTGCGCGGCCGCCGACCACTGCGCGAACTGTTCCGGCGTTTCCAGCGTGATGCGCCCCCAGGCGCCGCTGCGAAAGTCGTTGATCGCGATCTCGGCGGCCTTCTGCAGGTTGATGCGCCCGCCGGGCAAGAGGGCGGCGCGTGTGCGCCCGATGCCGGCCAGCAGGCTCTCGGTGCTCGCCCCTGCGATGTCGCCCAGCTTGTAGCGCGCCTGCAGCCGCTCGGCGTAACGCTCGCGCACGCGCGCCAGCAGTTCGAGCGCCACTTCTTCTTCGTCGTAGGCGTTGCGGCCGATCCCACCACTGGCCGCCAGGTGGTAGCCACTCTCCTCGATGGCGATGCGCGGCCACAGCATGCCGGGCGTGTCGAACAGGTGGAAGTCGCTGGCGAGCACGATCTTCTGCTCGGTCTTGGTGATGCCCGGTTCGTCGCCGGTCTTGGCCGTGCGCTCGCCGGCCAGCGTGTTGATGAGCGTCGACTTGCCCACGTTCGGAATGCCGCAGATCAAGACCCGCACCGGCTTGACCATGCCGCCGCGCAGCGGTGCCAACTCGCGGCAGGCGTTGACCAGCAGGCGCGCCGGCGCGGTGCTGCTCGCGTCGAGCGCGAGCGCGCGGGTCCCGGGGCGGGCCTGGTAGTGCGCGAGCCACTGCGCGGTGAGTTCGGGGTCGGCCAGGTCCTGCTTGTTGAGCAGTTTCAGCGCGGGCTTGGCCGCAGTGAGAGTGGCGAGCAGCGGGTTCGCGCTCGAGCCGGGCAGCCGCGCGTCGAGCAGCTCGATCACGACGTCGATGTCCGGCAGCCGCTCGACGATGGCTTTCTTCGTCGAGTGCATGTGGCCCGGGAACCAGTGGATGGGCATGGGCGCGGCCTTACAGGTCGAGTTCGGGGTAACAGCGGAAGATGCCTTGTTCGTTGAACGGCAGGCGCCGCTCGCTGCGCAGATACGCCGCCACCTTCGGCAAGGCGCCCACACGCGCGTGCAACTGCAAGACCGTGGGCGTGCGCGCCAGCGCCTTTTCAGCGGCCTTCGGGAACGCGTAACGCAGCCCTTCGACCAGCTGGAACAAGGACAGGTCGGCGTAACTCAGCTTGCCGGCCACCAGATGCCGCGAGCCCGCAGGGTTGTTCACCAGGATGCGCTCGAACCACTGCAGGTACTTGGGCATGCGGGCGCGGCAGAACTCGCTCGCGCGGCGCAGCGATTCCGGCTTCTGGTCTTCGTAGTACAGATCGTGGCCGACCGGGTGATGGGTGTCGTGGGCCTCGTCCACCATGTCGGCGATCGTCAGCTGGATCTGCTGCGTCCAGACGCGCGACTGCTCGCTGCGCGCCACCAGCTTCAGCGTCGGCGCCAGGTAATGCAGGATGGCGGCGGTCTGGCCGACGACCAGGTTGCCGTCTTTCAGGAACGGCGGCGCGAACGGCGGGTGCACGAGCGCCGGGTTTTTCAGCTCGTGCAGCATGGCCGGGAGGCCCCGGCCCGCACTCTCGGCGCCACGCGCCACGTCGACGTAGGGCGCGCCGGCCGCTTCGAGCGCGAGCCGAACGAATTCGCCGCGGCCCTGGATGGTGGGCCAGTAGTGGAGTTCATATGCCATCGGAGGAATGTAGCCTGCGGTCGCTGCGTGCATGGCCACGCAGGTGCGGCGCTGAAAGAAAGTTCACCCCGTTCGCTGCGCTGCGCCGTTCAACCGGATGTCACAACCCCCATCCGGAGCCCTCCATGCCCAACCGTCGCCACTTCATCACGCTGGCCGCTGCCGCGGCTGCGCTCTTCGCCACCCCGGCTTTCGCCATCGGCAGCCTCGTCGATGTCGACATCGTCGACCGCAGCCAGAACGAGGTGCTGCCGGTCTACCAGCAGCGCGGCACGGCCTGGGTCGCGGGCCGGCCCGGCAGCCGCTACGCCGTTCGCCTGGCCAACCGCTCTGGCGCGCGCGTGATGCTGGTGCTCTCGGTCGACGGCATCAACGCCGTCACCGGCGAGACGGCCGGGCTCGGGCAGGTGGGCTACGTGCTGATGCCGGGGCAGTCGACCGAAATCACCGGCTGGCGCAAGAGCCTGACCGAAGCCGCGGCCTTCTACTTCACCGCCTTGCCCGATTCCTACGCCGCGCGCACCGACCGGCCCGACAACGTGGGCGTGATCGGCGTGGCGGTGTTCCGCGAGCGCCAGCGTGAGCCCGAAGTGTCGCGGCGCCCCTACGACAGCGCCGAGCCGGGCCTTGCGCAGAACGCCGACCGGGCGCGCGGTGTGGCCGAGTCGGCGGCGCCGCCACCGGCGTCGCCTGCCGCCAAGGCCGCCGGCAGCGTGCGCGAAGAGCGCCTGGGCACCGGCCACGGCGAGCGCGAATACATGCCGACTTCGCACACTCAGTTCGAGCGCGCGAGCGAGCGGCCGAACGAGATCGTGCGCCTGCGTTACGACAGCCGCGAAAGGCTCGTGGCCAGTGGTGTGATCCAGCCGCGCCGCGCACCGTGGACGCCCGAGCCGTTCCCGGTGTTTGTGCCCGATCCGAAGGGCTGAGGCGGTTATGCTGGCGCCATGGATTTGTGCACCCTCCTCAAAATCCAGGCGCGCGCCAACCGGCTGGCGAACCGCCGGCTGTACGCCGCGCTCGCCGCCCTGCCGCACAGCGACTTCCACGCTGCACGCGTCGGGTTCTTTCCGAGCCTCGCCGCCACGCTGAACCACCTCCTCGCAGTCGATCTGTACTACGTCGGCGCGCTGCACGGCGACACGGGCTTGCCGGAGAAGTACGCGCAGTTCGCAGCGGCCGACGACGTGCGAGCGCTGGTCGAGCGGCAGCGTGCCAGCGACGAACGCCTGATCAACTTCTGCGACCGCCTCGACGCGGCCGGCTGCGACGCCGAAGTGGCGATGGACCGCGGCAACGGCAAGGTGCAGCGTGATCTGACCGGCCACGTGTTGTCGCACCTCTTCATGCACCAGACGCACCACCGCGGCCAGGCGCACACGATGCTCTCGGGCACGGCCGCCTCCCCGCCGCAGCTAGACGAATTCCTGATGCCGAGCGACGCGCCTTTCCGGGTGGCCGACATGGCGGCGCTGGGCTGGGACGAGGCGGCCGTCTACGGGCCGTGAGTCCACGCCGCCGAGCCTGATCGCGGCTGCGGTGCGTACACTTCCGCAAACGACCGGCGGGCCCGCAGCATGACCACCCAACTCAAAGAACTTCTCGACAGCAACCGCCTCTGGGCCGCGAAGACCGAGGCGCGCACGCCGGGGTTCTTCACCGGGCTGCTGCAGCAGCAGGCGCCGCAGTACATGTGGATCGGCTGCGCAGACAGCCGCGTTCCGGCCAACGAGCTGGTCGACCTGCTGCCGGGCGAACTCTTCGTGCACCGCAACGTCGCCAACGTGGTGGTGCACTCCGACCTGAACTGCCTGTCGGTAATCCAGTTCGCGACCGACCTGCTGAAGGTCAAGCACATCATCATCGTCGGCCATTCCGGTTGCGGCGGTGTGCGCGCGGCGCTGAACGACATCCGCGTCGGCCTCGCCGATAACTGGATCCGCCACGTGCAGGACGTGCGCAACCGCCACCAGCCCTTTCTCGACACGGTGGCCGAAGACCGGCGTGTCGACGCGCTGTGCGAACTCAATGTGATCGAGCAGGCGCGCAACGCGTGCCAGACCACGATCGTTCAAGACGCCTGGGCGCGTGGCCAGGAGCTGGTGGTGCACGGCTGGTACTACGGCCTGTACGACGGGTTGCTGCAGGACCTGCAGATCACGGTGGCCGACCCGGCGCAGATGGGCGAGGCCTTCGAAGCCGCAGTGGCGGGCGTGCACCGCCGCTACGCCAGCCCGGTGCCATGAACCAGGCGGCGTTCCCGAGCTCGCTGACCGACCCGCGCGCTTTCGAGATCGCGCAGGCCATGCTCGACGGCTTCAACCGCCACTACACGCTCTTTCGCCAGGCCAGCGCCGAAGCCCAACAACGGTTCGAAGCGGCCGACTGGCACGGCCAGCAGCGCGCCCAGCGCGAGCGCATCGAGTTCTATGACCTGCGCGTCGAAGAAGCCTCGTCCACCCTGCAACGCACCTACCAGGCCGCCGAGTTGCCCAAAGACGTGTGGCAGCAGGTCAAGCTGCACTACATCGGCCTGCTGACCGACCACCACCAGCCCGAACTCGCCGAGACCTTCTTCAACTCGGTGACGACGAAGATCCTGCACCGCAGCTACTTCCACAACGACTTCATCTTCGTGCGGCCGGCCGTTTCCACCGAGTACATCGAGAACGACGAACCGGCCTCGCTGCCGACCTACCGCGCCTACTACCCGACCAAGGAAACGATGCGCGAGACCTGGCTGCGCATCGTCAGCAACTTCCAGCTCCAGCGTGAATTCGACGACCTGCAGCGTGATGTCGACTGCGTGCTCGCGGCGGTGGCGCAGCAGCTCGGCGAGTACCGCGTGCGTGCCAACTTCCAGGTGCAGGTGCTGAGCTCGCTGTTCTTCCGCAACAAGGGCGCCTACGTCGTCGGGAAGATCATCAACGGCTTCAACGAAACGCCGTTCGCGTTACCGATCTTGCACAACGACCACGGCCAGCTCGTCATCGACACGGCCCTGTTCGGCGAAGACGACCTGCTGCTGCTGTTCAGCTTCGCGCGCGCCTACTTCATGGTGGCGATGGAAGTGCCTTCGGCCTACGTGCAGTTCCTGCGCTCGATGATGCCGCGCAAGCCGCGCAGCGAGCTCTACAACGCGCTCGGCCTGGCCAAGCAGGGCAAGAACGCGTTCTACCGCGACTTTTTGTACCACCTCAAGCATTCGAGCGACCGCTTTCGCATTGCGCCCGGCATCAAGGGCATGGTGATGCTGGTGTTCGACCTGCCTAGCTACCCCTACGTGTTCAAGGTCATCAAGGACTTCTACCCGCTGCAGAAGGAAACCACGCGCGAGACGATCAAGAGCAAGTACCTGCTCGTGAAGCAGCACGACCGCGTCGGCCGCATGGCCGATACGCTGGAGTACAGCAACGTGGCCTTTCCGCGCGCCCGTTTCGACGACGAGCTGGTGGCCGAGCTGAAGCACTACTGCCCCAGCCTGCTCGAAGAGGATGGCGAGGCGCTGGTGATCCGCCACCTCTACATCGAGCGCCGCATGATCCCGCTCAACATCTACCTGCAGGAAGCGTCGCTCTCGCAGATCGAGAGCGTGGTGATCGAATACGGCAACGCCATCAAGGACCTGGTGCGCGCCAACATCTTCCCCGGCGACATGCTGTGGAAGAACTTCGGCGTCACGCGCCACGGCAAGGTCGTGTTCTACGACTACGACGAGATCGAATACCTGACCGACTGCAACTTCCGCAAGGTGCCCACACCGCGCAACGAAGAAGAAGAGATGTCGGGCGAGGTCTGGTACCGGGTCGGCCCGAAAGACGTGTTCCCCGAAACCTTCGGCCCGTTCCTGCTCGGCAACCCCGGCGTGCGCAACGTCTTCATGAAGCACCATGCCGACTTGCTCGAAGCCTCGTTCTGGCAGGGCCACAAGGAGCAGATCCTGGCCGGCTACGTGCACGACGTGTTCCCCTACGACGCCCACAAGCGCTTTCGCCACGAGGCACCGGCAGCCCCCTGACGATGGCCCGCAATGCGCCGATCGACCTGCTGCGCGGGGTGGCGATCCTGCTGATCTTGCTGCTGCACTATTCGCTGAGCTACCGGCTGAGCAAGAGCCCGTTGGCCGACTGGGTCGGGGCAGGTGCCGTGCGCGCCGTCGTCAACAACGGCAACTACGGCGTCACGATGTTCTTCGTGGTGTCGGGCTACCTCATCACCTCGAACACGCTGCGCCGTTTCGGCTCGCTCGGTACTGTCGACGTGCGTGCGTTCTACGTGATGCGGGCGGCGCGCATCCTGCCGCCGCTGTTGCTGGCGGTCTCGATCATCGTCACGCTCGGGCTCCTGGGTGTGCCGATGTTCGGCAACACCGACGGCGGCAAGAACCTGCCGGCGTCCTTCTACTTTCTGGCTGTCGGCTCGGTGCTCACCTTCACGCACAACCTGCTGATGCAGTCGGTCGGCTACTTCAACTACTGCCTGAACATCTACTGGTCGCTCTCGGTCGAAGAGGTGTTCTACCTCGCGTTTCCGTTGCTGTGCGTGCTGGCGCGCCGGCGCGCGCTGGTCGCGGCGATGTGCCTGTGCGCGATCGCCATCGGCCCGATCTACCGCCACGCGCACGCCGACGACGAGCTGTTTTTCATGTACGGCTACGCGGCGTGCTTCGACGCGATCGCGTTCGGTTGCCTAGCCGCGCTGCTCGCCTCGGTGCAACGCCCGCCGCCGTTGGTTGCGCGCTGGGTCGGCGTCGCCGCGTCACTGGCGCTGGCCGCGAGCTACCTCGCCGGCATCCACGGCCACGAAGCCTTCGGCTTCACGTCCGTGGCGGCGTCATCGGCCGTGCTCGTGTGGTGCGCGAGTGCCAGTACCGGCGCGGGCTGGGCCGACGCGCGCGCCCTCGCGCCGCTGCGCTGGGCCGGGCGCCACAGCTACGAGCTCTACCTGTTTCACATCATCGTGCTGGCCGCGATGCGCGAGCTGGTGCCCCGCGCGCAGATGGGCGTCGACTGGAAATTGCCCGGCCTGCTGCTCTTCATTGCCACCTCGGCCGGCGTTGCTGCGCTGGTGGCGCGATACTTCTCCGAACCGATCAACGCCGCCCTGCGCGCGCGTTTCGACACGGCCCGCGCCCCGACCCGCAGCGCGCGCCCTGTTTCCACGGCCTGAAGCCGGACCTGCGGGCTGAAGAAAAGGATCTGCCATGAACGACCCCATCGTCATCGTTTCTGCCGCCCGCACGCCCATCGGCGGCTTGCTGGGTGACTTCAGTTCGCTGGCCGCGCACCAGCTGGGCGCCATCGCGATCAAGGCCGCGGTCGAGCGCGCCGGCATCACCGGCGATGCGGTCAACGAAGCCTTGATGGGCAACTGCCTGATGGCGGGCCAGGGCCAGGCGCCCGCGCGCCAGGCCGTGCTGGGTGCCGGCCTGCCGCAATCGGTCGGCGCGGTCACGCTGTCGAAGATGTGCGGCTCGGGCATGCGCGCGATGATGTTCGCGCACGACATGCTGGCCAGCGAAAGCGCCGAAGTGATCGTTGCCGGTGGCATGGAAAGCATGACCAACGCGCCGCACCTGACGGCGATGCGCAAGGGCGTGAAGTACGGCGCCGCAGCGCTGTACGACCACATGGCCATCGACGGCCTGGAAGACGCCTACGAGAAGCTGCCGAACGGCGGCGGCAAGGCGATGGGCGTGTTCGCCGAAGAGTGCGTGTCGAAATACAAGTTCACGCGCGAGCAGATGGACAGCTTCGCGGTCTCGTCGACGCAGCGCTCGAAGCTCGCCAACGAAGACGGCAGCTTCGACTGGGAAATGGCGCCGGTCACGCTGCCCGGCAAAGCCGGCAACACCGTCGTCAAGTTCGACGAACAGCCATTCAAGGCCAAGCTCGACAAGATCCCGGGCCTGAAGGCTGCGTTCATCAAGGACGGCACGATCACCGCCGCCACCTCGTCGAGCATCTCCGACGGCGCCGCCGCGCTGGTATTGATGCGCGCCAGCACGGCCGCACGCCTGGGCTGCAAGCCGATCGCGCGCATCCACGCGCACGCGGTGCACGCGCAGGCGCCGAACCTGTTCGCGACCGCGCCCGTCGGTGCGATCGAGAAGGTGCTGAAGAAGTCCGGCTGGGCCGCGAAGGACGTCGACCTGTGGGAAGTGAACGAAGCTTTCGCCGCCGTCACGCTGGCCGCGATGACCGAGTTCAAGCTGCCGCACGAGATCGTCAACGTGCACGGCGGCGCGGTCGCGCTCGGCCACCCGATCGGCGCGAGCGGTGCGCGCATCGTCGTGACCTTGCTCGGCGCCTTGCGCAAGCGCGGCCTGAAGAAGGGCGTGGCCGCCTTGTGCATCGGCGGTGGCGAAGCCACCGCGATGGCCGTCGAACTGCTCTGAGCCGCACCACATGCTGCTGAGCGAAGACCACCGTGCGGTGCAGGATGCCGTACGCGCCTATGTGCAGGACCACATCGCGCCGCAGGCCGCGGCGTGGGACAAGAGCCACCACTTTCCGAAAGCCGAGCTGCGCGGCCTGGCCGAGCTCGGCTGCTACGGCGTGGCGGTGCCGACCGAGTGGGACGGCGCCGGGCTCGACTACCTGGCGCTGGCGATCATCCTGGAAGAGATCGCCGCCGGCGACGGCGCCACCTCGACCATCGTCAGCGTCAACAACTGCCCGGTGTGTTCGATCCTGATGGCATGGGCGAACGACGCGCAGAAAGCGCAGTGGCTGAAGCCGCTGGCACGCGGCGAGATGCTGGGCGCGTTCTGCCTGACCGAGCCGCACGTCGGCTCGCAGGCGGACGGCTTGAAGACGACCGCCGTGAAGGACGGCGACCACTACGTGCTGAACGGCGTCAAGCAGTTCATCACCAGCGGCAAGAACGGCGACGTGGCGATCGTGATGGCGGTGACCGACAAGGCCGCCGGCAAGAAGGGCATCAGCGCCTTCATCGTGCCGACGACCACGCCCGGCTACACGGTCGCGCGCATCGAAGACAAGATGGGCCAGCACGCCAGCGATACGGCGCAGATCCTGTTCGAGAACTGCCGCGTGCCGGCCGCGAACCTGCTGGGTGAAGAAGGGCAGGGGCTGAAGATC
Source organism: Burkholderiaceae bacterium (assembly GCA_040080605.1). Lineage (GTDB taxonomy): Bacteria > Pseudomonadota > Gammaproteobacteria > Burkholderiales > Burkholderiaceae_C > LMDS01. The sequence goes on along the minus strand of JBEBIB010000005.1, from coordinate 201,277 downwards.
GCGCTGTCGGGGCTGGAAGGCGGGCGCATCGGCATCGCGTCGCAAAGTGTCGGCATGGCGCGGGCGGCGTTCGAGGCGGCGCTGAAGTATTCGAAAGAGCGCGTGGCTTTCGGCAAACCGATCTTCGAGCACCAGGCCTTGCAGTTCCGCCTCGGCGAAATGGCGACGCAGATCGAAGCGGCGCGCCAGCTGATCCACCACGCCGCGAGCCTGAAAGATGCTGGCGTGCCGTGCCTGAAGGAGGCGGCGATGGCCAAACTCTTCGCCAGCGAGATGGCCGAGAAAGTGTGCAGCGCGGCGATCCAGGTGTTCGGTGGTTACGGCTATGTGAGCGACTTTCCGGTGGAGCGCATCTACCGCGACGTGCGCGTGTGCCAGATCTACGAAGGCACGAGCGACGTGCAGAAGATCCTGATCGGGCGGGCATTGGCATGAGCACAACAGACTTCGACGCGGGCGAGATCAAGGCGCTGGTGTTCGACATCTTCGGCACGGTCGTCGACTGGCGCTCGTCGGTCATCCGCGAAGGGCAAAAGCTTTCTGCACAAACCGGGCTGCAGGCCGACTGGCCGGCCCTGGCCGACGCCTGGCGCGCCGGTTACCAGCCTGCGATGCAGCGCGCGCGCAACGGCGAGATCGCCTGGACCAACATCGACGGCCTGCACCGCGTGATCCTCGAAGAACTGTTGCCACGCTTCGGCCTGACCGACATGACCGAAGCGCAGCGTGACCATCTGAACCGCGCCTGGCACCGGCTCGATCCGTGGCCCGATTCGGTGGCCGGCTTGCGGCGCCTGAAAAAACGCTTCGTGATCTCGACGCTGTCGAACGGTAACGTCGCGTTGCTCGTGAACATGGCCAAACACGCCCGGCTGCCGTGGGACTGCGTGCTCTCGGCCGAGATCATCCAGAAGTACAAACCCGACCCCGAGGTCTACCAGATGGCCGCGAGCCTGCTCGGCTTCGAGCGCGACCAGGTGCTGATGGTGGCCGCGCACCCGAGCGACCTGCGCGGTGCACAGCGTGCCGGGCTGCGCACTGCGTATGTGCCGCGGCCGCTGGAACACGGCGAGGGCGGTTGGGTCGAGCCCGTCGGTGACACGGTGTTCGATGTGGTCGCCCCCGACTTCAACGCGCTTGCGCAAGCCCTCGGTGTCTGAGCCCCGATGAACGAGGCCGCAGCACGCGAAGTGCTCCTGCTGCAGGCCTTCGAGAGCGTGAGCCCGGCGAGCCCGAGCTGGACCGACGAAGACCGCGGCTGGGCCACCCAACTCGCGCTGCAAGGCGGGGCCGCGAAGGCCAAGGCGGGAGCCTTCATCGAAACCCGTGCGCACCACGCGATGCAGCGCCTCGCGGCCCGCGAACCGGCGGCTGCGCGCTGGCTCGGGCTGCGCTTGTGGCACAGCCGCTGGCCGCTCTGGGCTGCGCTGGTCGCGGCCCTCGTCGGCGTGTTGGCCGACAGCATCGGCAGCAGCCAGCGCATCAACCTGCTCGCGCCGCCGCTGTGGGGCGTGCTGATGTGGAACCTCGTGGTCTACGCGCTGCTGCTCGCCAATGCGGTCCTGGGGCTGACCCGACCGAACGGCCCGCGGCCACCGGGGCCGATCCTTCGGCAGGTGCAACGCGGCCTGCGCTGGGGCCGGGAACTGCCGGCCAGCAGCGCGTCGGGCGGCAGCGAGAAGGCCTTGCAGGCGTTCGCGACCCAGTGGCTGCGTCTCAGTGCGCCACTCAACGCGGTGCGCGCGTCGGCCCTGTTGCACACGGCTTCGGCCGCGCTGGCGATCGGCCTGATCGCCGGCCTCTACCTTCGCGGCCTGGTGCTCGACTACCGCGCGACGTGGGAAAGCACCTTCGTCAGCGCGCAGAGTGCGCATGCCGCGCTCGCTTTCCTGTTCGCACCGGCGCAGGCGCTCTCGGGCATCGCGCTGCCCGACGAGGCGGGTTTCGAGGCGCTGCGCTCGGTTCGCGGCGACACGTCGGCGGGCACTACCGCGGCGCCGTGGATTCACCTGTGGGCGCTGACGCTGCTGCTCTTCGTCGTGCTGCCGCGCAGCCTGCTCGCGGGGTGGAGCACGCTGCGTGCGCAATGGCTGGCGCGGCGCATCGCCTTGCCGCTGGCCGAGCCCTACTTTCAGCGGCTGACCCAGCTGCAGCGTGGCGACGTGGCGCGCGTGCAGGTCCTGCCGTATGCGAACACGCCGACGCCGCAGGCGGTGCTCGGCCTGCGGGCCTTGCTGGCCGACGCCTTCGGCGAGCGCGCGGCATTGCATATCGCGCCGACGCTGGCCTTCGGCGCCGAAGACGACGCGGCCGCGCAGCACACGCTGCCCGCTGGCACGACGCTCGCGGTTGCGTTGTTCGACCTGGCCGCCACGCCCGAGGCCGAGAACCAGGGGCGCTTCGTACGGCTGCTCGCCGCGCGCGCGCCGGCTGGCGCGGCCACGATCGTGCTGGTAGACGACAGCGGCTTCGTGCGCCGCTTCGGCAGCGACACGACCCGTCTGGCGCAGCGCCGCGAAGCCTGGCGGCGTTTCGTCGAAACGCTGGCCAGCGTGCCGGTGTTCGCCGCGCTCGATGCGCCCGACCTGGCCGCCACAAGGCGCGCCCTGCAGGCGGCGATGAGCGCGCCGGTGCGATGAGCGGCGCGCCCACCTCGATCGCACTGAGTCTGGTCTCGCACACCAACGCCGGCAAGACCACGCTCGCGCGCACGCTGCTCGGCCGCGACATCGGCGAGGTGCGCGACGCGCCGCACGTGACCGAATTCGCCGACGTGTTCACGATGCTCGAAACGCCGCCAGGCGAAACCCTGCGCCTGTGGGACACGCCGGGCTTCGGCGACAGCGTGCGCCTGGCCAAACGCCTGCGCCAATCGACCGGTGCGATGGGCTGGTTCCTCAGCGAAGTCTGGGACCGCTGGCGCGACCGGCCGTTCTGGGCCAGCCAGCAGGCGCTGCGCAACGTGCGCGACGAAGCCGACGTGATGCTCTACCTCGTCAACGCGTCCGAGCAACCCGAGGCCGCCGGGTATGTGCAGCCCGAGATGGAACTGCTGGCCTGGGTCGGCAAGCCGGTGATCGTGCTGCTGAACCAGCTCGGCGCGCCGCGCGAGGCGGCGATGGAAGGTGCCGAGCTCGAAAAGTGGCGGCACCATCTGGCGGCGTTTGCACAGGTGAAGGCGGTGCTGCCGCTCGACGCCTTCGCGCGCTGCTGGGTCCAGGAAGGCAGCCTGTTGCAGGCGATAGAAGCCGTGCTTGCCGGCGAGCGCCGAGCGCTGATGGGGCGGTTGCGCCTCACCTGGGAAGATCAGCGCATCGCGACCTTCGAAGCGTCGGTGGCGTCGATCGCTGCCAGCCTCGCGCGCCTGGCCGGCGCGTTCGCGGTGGTGCCCGATGCCGGCAGCCTGCGTTCGCGGCTGCGCAGCGTCGGCGCGGCGCTCGGTGTCGGTGCTTCCGAAGAGTCACCCGCAGCGCAGGCGCAGAAAGAGCTTGCCGAGCGCATGGCCGACGAGGTGCGGACGAACACACTGGAACTGATCCGCCTGCACGGCCTCGACGGCCAGGTGCAGGGCGAGATCCTGGCGCGCCTGGCCACGCATTTCGAAACACGCCTGCGGCTCGACGAAGACAAGGCGGCGGTGTGGGGCGGCCTCGTCACCGGCGCGCTCGCCGGGCTGAAGGCCGACGTCCTGAGTGGTGGCCTCACGCTCGGCGGTGGCCTCATCGCCGGCGGCCTGCTCGGTGCCCTCGGCGCGGCCGGGCTGGCGCGCTGCGTGAACCTGGTGCGTGGCACCGATCGATCGTGGCTGGCGTGGAACGCCGAGTCGCTCGATGCGATGGTCGAGGCGGCGCTGCTGCGTTACCTGACCGTCGCCCACTTCGGGCGCGGCCGCGGCGAGTGGGTCGAAGGCGAGTCGCCGCCGCACTGGAAGGACATCAGCCGCGAAGCGCTGGCGCCGCACCGCGACACGCTGGCCGCGCTGTGGGCCAGCCGCGACGCGCGCAGCGACGATGCTGGCGAGTCGGCGCGACTGTCGGCCGCGCTGGCGCTGGTCGTGCGTGCTGCCGCCGCCACGGCGCTGGGGCTGCTCTATGCCGACGCTCGGGCGCTGACCGAACGCGCCGCGCTTGGGGAAAGTGCGCAGATCACCGGCGCGGCTTCGCAGTAGCCTTCGGCCATGACCTCGCAGCCCCGCACGATCGACTTCTACTTCGACTTTTCGTCCCCATACTCGTACATCGCGTCCGAGTGGGTCGAAGCGCTGGCGGCGCGCCACGGGCGCACGGTGTCGTGGCGAGCGATCCTGCTCGGTGCCACCTTCCAGGCGGCCGAGCTGAAGAGCCCGGTGTCGTACCCGCTGAAGCGCGAATACTCGTACCTCGACTTCGAGCGCTCCGCGCGTTTTGCCGGCGTGCCGTTGAAGATGCCCGGGAAGTTCCCGATCGCCACGCAGAACGCGGCCCGCATCTTCTGGTGGCTGAACAGCAGCGACGAAGCGCGCGCCAGCGCCTGGGCGCGGCATTGCCTGCGTGCCTACTTTGCCCGCGGTGTCGACCTGAGCGACTCACCCGCGCTGCGCGGCCTGTGCAAAGAATTCGGCCTCGACGGCGCGCAGGCGATGGACGTCTGCGGCGACCCGCAGTGGAAAGCACGGCTCAAGGCTGCCAACGACGCAGCCATCGCGCTCGGGGTGTTCGGTGCGCCGTTTTTCATCATCGACGGCGAGCCCTTCTGGGGCAACGACCGGCGCGCGCAGATCGAACGCTGGCTCGAAAAAGGGCCGTTCTGACGGCCGCCTGGCCGCGGCTCCGGCGCCGACCCTACAATTGACGTATACGTCAACTTGGCCTGCCGCTTCAGCGTGGCGAGGCCGTGCCAACGAAAGCCCGCATGCCCGCACTCGCCTCCAAGCTCAGCCCGCGTTCTGAAGACTTCAAGGCCAATGCGGCGGCGATGCGCGCGCTGGTCACCGACCTGAACGCGAAGCTCGCGCAGATCGTGCAGGGCGGTGGCGAAGCGGCCCGCGCCAAGCACCTCGCGCGTGGCAAGCTGCTGCCGCGCGACCGGGTCGAGATGCTGCTCGACCCCGACACGCCTTTCCTCGAGGTGGCGCCCCTGGCCGCGCTCGACATGTACAAGGGCGACGCACCCGGCGCCGGGCTGATCGCCGGCATCGGCCGCGTCAGCGGCGTCGACTGCATGATCGTCTGCAACGACGCCACCGTGAAGGGCGGCACCTACTACCCGATGACGGTCAAGAAGCACCTGCGCGCGCAAGAGATCGCGGCGCAGAACCGGCTGCCCTGCATCTACCTCGTCGACAGCGGCGGCGCCAACTTGCCGAACCAGGACGACGTGTTCCCCGACCGCGAGCACTTCGGCCGCATCTTCTTCAACCAGGCCAACATGAGCGCGCAGGGCATTCCGCAGATCGCCGTCGTCATGGGCTCGTGCACGGCCGGTGGTGCCTACATGCCGGCGATGAGCGACGAGTCGATCATCGTGAAGAACCAGGGCACGATCTTCCTGGCCGGCCCGCCGCTCGTGAAGGCCGCGATCGGCGAGATCGTCAGCGCCGAAGACCTGGGTGGCGGCGACGTGCACACGCGCCTGTCGGGCGTGGCCGACCACCTGGCGCAGAACGATACGCATGCGCTGGCGATCGCACGCGCCTCGGTCGCGAACCTGAACTGGCGCAAGGCGCACGAGCAGCGCCTCGTGCCGCCGCGCGAGCCGCTGTTCGATGCAGCAGAACTGCACGGCGTGATCCCCGTCGACACCAAGAAGCCTTACGACGTTCACGAGATCATCGCGCGCATCGTCGACGGCAGCGAGTTCGACGAGTTCAAGGCCCGCTACGGCAACACGCTGATCACTGGCTTCGCGCACATCGAAGGCATGCCGGTGGGCATCATCGCCAACAACGGGGTGCTGTTCTCCGAGTCGGCGATGAAAGGTGCGCACTTCATCGAGCTGTGCTGCCAGCGCAAGATACCGCTCGTGTTCCTGCAGAACATCACCGGCTTCATGGTCGGGCGCAAGTACGAAGCCGAAGGCATCGCCAAACACGGCGCGAAGATGGTCACGGCGGTCTCGACCGCGACCGTGCCGAAGTTCACCGTGATCATCGGCGGCAGTTTCGGCGCTGGCAACTACGGCATGTGCGGGCGGGCGTATTCGCCGCGCTTCCTGTGGATGTGGCCGAATGCGCGCATCAGCGTGATGGGCGGCGAGCAGGCCGCGGCCGTGCTCGCCACCGTGAAGCGCGACGGCATCGAAGCCAAGGGCGGGGCGTGGAGCAAGGACGAAGAAGCGGCGTTCAAGCAGCCCATCCTCGACCAGTTCGGCGTGCAGGCGCACCCGTACTTCGCGTCGGCGCGCCTCTGGGACGATGGCGTGATCGACCCGGCCGACACGCGTCGCGTGCTCGCGCTCGCACTCTCGGCGAGCCTGAACGCGCCGATCCCGGAACCGAAGTTCGGCGTCTTCCGCATGTGAGCGCCGGCGCCATGGACAACATCTACCTGACCCCCGAACACGAACAACTGCGCGAGCAGATCGCCCGTTTCATCGCCCGCGAAGTGGAGCCGCACGCGCTCGCGTGGGAAGAGGCCGGCATGACCCCGCGCGAAGTGCTGCGCAAGATGGGCGACGCCGGCCTCTTCGGCCTGATGTACTCCAGCGAACACGGTGGCGCCGAAGCCGACGCATTGACCAACCTGGTGTTCGCCGAAGCGCTGTCGCAATCGACCTTCGGTGGTTTCATCATCACCGTGCTCGTGCACACCGACATGGCCAGCCCGCACCTGCACCACGCGGGCACACCGGCCCAGCATGCGAAGTACATGCCGGGCGTGATTTCTGGCCGTACGATCACGGCGGTGGGCATCACCGAGCCGGGTGCGGGCTCCGACGTGGCCGGCATCAAGACGAGCGCCAAGCGTGACGGTGACCACTGGGTGCTCAATGGCAGCAAGCTCTTCATCACCAACGGCGTGCACGCCGACCTGTACTTCATCGCGGCCAAGACCACGAGCGCACGCCACGGCATGTCGATGTTCATCGTCGAGAAGGGCACACCGGGGTTCACGGTCGGCCGCTCGTTGAAGAAGTCGGGCTGGCTGTCGTCCGACACCGCCGAGCTGGTGTTCGACAACTGCCGCATCCCGGCCGCCAACCTGCTGGGCGAAGAGAACAAGGGCTTCTATTCGGTGATGAAGAACTTCCAGACCGAGCGCATCGCCCTGGGCGCGATGGCCATCGGCCACTGCACCCAGGCGCTGCAGATGACGCTCGACTTCGTGCGCCAGCGCCAGGCCTTTGGCAGCACGCTGTTCGACAAGCAGGTGGTGCGCCAGCGCATCGCGATGCTCGACGCCAAGGTGCGCGCCGCGCGCGCCTTCATGTACCACTGCGCCTGGCGCGTGACGCAGCAGCACGACGTGGTGCAGGAAGTGTCGATGCTGAAGGCACTTACTGGCGAGCTCGTCAACGAAGTGGTGCAGACCTGCCAGCAGTTCCACGGTGGCATGGGCTACATGCGCGACACCGCGATCGAGCGGCTGTGGCGCGACGCGCGCGTGCTCGCGATCGGCGGCGGCGCCACCGAAGTGATGCTCGACGAGGTGGCCAAGCGCTACTGAACGATGGACGCGCAGGCCCACTTCCTGATGCTCGCGCGCTACAACGCGTGGGCCACGCGCAAGTTGTTCGAGCATGTCGACGCCTTGCCCGAGAGTGACTACCGGCGCGATGGCGGCCTGTTTTTCAAGAGCGTTCACGGCACGCTGAACCACCTGCTGGTGGCCGAGCACGGGTTGTGGTTCGTGCGGTTTTCGGAAGGTGTCTCGCCCCAGCTGAGCCTGAACGCCGAGCTCGAAACCGACCGCGCCGTGCTGCGCGAAAAGCTGCTCGAGGCGGTGACGCGCTGGCGCCCGCTGATCAAGGGCTGGGACGCGCCGCGCTTCGAGTCGATGCTGGCCTACACGACCACGCGCGGTGTGGCGCAGCGGCTGCCCTTCGCGGCCACGCTGGCGCATGTCTTCAACCACGGCACCCACCACCGCGGCCAGATCACGGCTGCGATCACTGCAATGGGCCACGCCTGCCCGGAGCTCGACATGGTGTGGATGCTGCAAGCCGAAAGTGCCCGACCATGACGACCTCTCTTCTGCTCGACGTGCGACGCCCGTCGCCCTTCGTCGCACGTGTGTTCCTGAACCGGCCCGAAGTGCGCAACGCGTTCAACGAAACCACGATCGCGCAGATGACACAGGTCTTCACCGAGCTTTCGGCCGACACGCAGCTGCGCGCGATCGTGCTCGGCGGCCACGGCAAGGCTTTCTGCGCCGGCGCCGACCTGAGCTGGATGCGCGCGATGGCCGACTTCAACTGGGAACAGAACCGTGCCGACGCGCAGGCCCTGGCCGACATGCTGTGGGCCGTTTGGCGCTGCCCGGTGCCGGTGGTCGGGCGCGTGCACGGCGACTGTTATGCCGGCGGCGTGGGCCTGGCGGCGGTGTGCGATGTGCTGGTGGCCGCCGACGGCGTCAACTTCTGTCTGAGCGAAGCGAAGCTCGGCTTGTTGCCCGGCACGATCAGCCCGTATGTGATCCGCGCGATGGGCGAGCAGGCCTCGCGGCGCTACTTCGTGACGGCCGAGCGCTTCACGGCGGCGCAGGCCCACGCGATGGGTTTCGTGCATGAGCTGTGTGCGGCCGAGGCGCTCGACGCCAAGGTCGACGAGATCGTCGCTGCGCTGGTCGCCAACGGCCCGATGGCGGCGCGCGCCTGCAAGAAGCTGGTGCAAGACGTGGCTGGTCTGCCGCTCGACGGCACCCTGCGCGCCGAGACCGCGCGCCGCATCGCCGACATCCGCGCCAGCGATGAAGGCCGTGAAGGCGTGCAGAGTTTCCTGAACAAGCGCGCGCCGGCGTGGCTCGTGCCGCCGACATGAACCTCGACACGACCCAGCTGCTCGCGATCGCTGCCGGCCTCGGCTGGGCCAGCGGGTTGCGCCTGTACGCCGTGGTCTTTCTCACCGGCATGGCGGGTTATCTGGGTTGGGTCGATCTGCCGTCGGGCTTGAAGCTGTTGCAGTCGCCGGTGATGCTGGGCGCCAGCGGGCTGATGCTGTTCGTCGAGTTCTTCGCCGACAAGATTCCCGGCGTCGACAGCGTGTGGGACGTGATCCACACGGTGGTGCGCATCCCCGCCGGTGCGGCGCTCGCGGCCTCGGTGTTCGGTGCCGATCAGGCGAGCTGGGCAATGGCCGCCGCGCTGATGGGCGGCACGCTCGCCGCCACCAGCCACGTCGCCAAGGCGACGACGCGCGCGGCCGTGAACACCTCGCCTGAGCCGTTTTCGAACATCGCGATGTCGCTGCTCGGCGACAGCGTGGTGCCGATCGGCTTGTGGTTGTCGTGGGAACACCCGACCGCGTTTTTCGTGGCGCTGGCCGTCGCGCTGGTCGTGATGGTGGCGGCGATCTGGGTGTTCGCAAAGTTCCTGCGCGCGATCGTTCGGCGCCTGTCGGGCCGCAGTGCGGTGATCGATGTTTCCTGAGCGACTTTCCGGAGGGTTCGCCGCGCTGGCGCTGCTGTGGGCCGTTGCTGCCACCGCGCAAACCGAAGTTCCGCCGCTGCGCGACCTGCTCGAAGAAAGCCGCCAGATCAGCGTCACCGTGAAAGACCTCTACAGCCGGCAAGAGACACGCCAGATCCCGGTCACGATCTTCCGGCCCAAAGGCGAGGGGCCGTTCCCGCTCGTCATCATGAACCATGGCCGCGCGGTCACCGACAAGCGCGCGTCGCAAGGCGTGCAGCGGTTCGAGCACCTGTCGCGTTATCTCGTCGGCAAGGGCTTCGCCGTGATGCTGCCCACACGCGTGGGCTACGCGCAGACTTATGGTGACTTCGACCCTGAAGCGAGTGGCGAATGCCGCTCGCTGCGCGTCGAGCCGATGGCCATCGCTGCTTCCGATCAGGTGCTCGCGACGCTCGAATTCGCGAAGACGCTGCCGTTCGTCGACACGAACCGCTGGCTCGTGATGGGGCAGTCGGTCGGCGGCCTGGCGGCCGTGGCCACGGTCGGGCGGCAACCGGCCGGGTTGCTCCACGCGGTCAATTTTTCCGGGGGTGTGGGCGGCGACCCGCAGAAGAACCCCGGCAACCCCTGCAGCCCGCAGCAGGTGGCGAGCGTGTTCGGCAGCTTCGCCAAAGGCGCGCGGGTCAGCGTGCTGTGGCTCTACTGGCAGAACGACCTGTACTGGGGCGCCGGCACGCCGCGCCGCTGGCAGGAGGCCTGGGCCGCGGGCGGTGGGCTGGCCGAGTTCCAGAGCCTGCCACCGGTCGGGCAAGACGGCCACAGTGGTTTGAGTGCCGACATGGACCACTGGGTGCCGCTGGTCGACGACTACCTGGCGCGGCTCGGCTTCGGCAAGCCTGGGGTCATCGCGCGGCCATCGGCCAGCGCTTTCGCGAAAGTCGACGAGGCCGACAAGCTGCCGACGAATCAGGCGACCCAGGACGGCGTTTACCGAAAGTTTCTGGAAGGCAAGGCACCGCGGGCTTTCGCCCTTGGCCCCAACAACGCGAGCGGCTGGGCCAGCGGCGACTGGGCGATGGGCCGCGCGCTCGGTTTCTGCGCGCGGCGCGGTGAGCCTTGCAAGCTGTACGCGGTCGATGACGATGTGGTTTGGGTTCCGTAGGTCGGGCCTTTGATGGAGACGAGATGTTCAACAAGATCCTGATCGCCAACCGTGGCGAAATCGCCTGCCGAGTGGCAGCGACCGCGCGCAAGCTCGGCATCCGCACCGTCGCGGTCTACTCCGACGCCGACGCGAACGCCAAGCATGTGCTCGCATGCGACGAAGCCGTGCACATCGGCCCGTCGTCGCCGAAAGAGAGCTACCTGCTCGGCCCGCGCATCATCGAAGCGGCGCGTGCCACCGGTGCGCAGGCCGTGCACCCGGGCTACGGGTTCCTGAGCGAGAACGATGGCTTCGCGCAGGCCTGCGGCGACGCCGGCCTCGTGTTCATCGGCCCGCCGCCGTCGGCCATCAAGGCGATGGGCTTGAAGTCGGCCTCCAAGCAGTTGATGGAAAAGGCCGGCGTGCCGCTGGTGCCGGGATACCACGGCGCCGACCAGGACGCCGCGCTGCTGCAGCGTGAGGCCGACGCCATCGGTTACCCGGTGCTGATCAAGGCCAGCGCGGGCGGGGGCGGCAAGGGCATGCGCATCGTGGCCAGGAGCGACGAGTTCGCCGCAGCGCTCGCCTCGTGCAAGCGCGAGGCGATCAACAGCTTCGGCGACGACGCCGTGCTGATCGAGCGATATGTCACGCGGCCGCGCCACATCGAGATCCAGGTCTTCGGCGACACGCAGGGCAACTGTGTGTACCTGTTCGAGCGTGATTGTTCGGTGCAGCGCCGCCACCAAAAGGTGCTCGAAGAAGCGCCCGCGCCGGGCATGAGCGCAGCGCGCCGCGCCGAGATGGGCGCGGCGGCGGTGGCGGCGGCCAAAGCCGTTGGGTATGTCGGTGCCGGCACGGTCGAGTTCATCGCCGAGCCGACCGCCAGCGGCGACCTGCGCTTTTACTTCATGGAGATGAACACGCGGCTGCAGGTCGAACACCCGGTGACCGAAGCGATCACCGGCCTGGACCTGGTCGAGTGGCAATTGCGCGTGGCCTCGGGCGAACCGCTGCCGCTGCAGCAGCACGAACTGCGCATCCACGGCCACGCGATCGAGGCGCGCATCTGCGCCGAAAACCCCGACGCGCAGTTCCTGCCCGCCACCGGCCGGCTCGATGTGTACCGCACGCCCGAAGGCGCGGTGAGCTTCGAGCACGGCTCTGTGCGTGTGGATGCCGGTGTGCGCGAGGGCGACACGATCTCGCCCTACTACGACCCGATGATCGCCAAGCTGATCGTCTGGGGCGCCGACCGCGCGCAGGCGCTGGCGCGGCTCGACGCGGCACTGGCGCAGACCCACATCGTCGGCCTGCACACCAACGTGGCCTTCCTGCGCCGCGTGGGAGCGAGCGCTTCGTTCGCGAACGCCGACCTCGACACCGCCTTGATCGAGCGCGAGCGCGCGGTGCTGTTCAACGCTGAACCATTGCCGCTCGAAGTGGCCGCCGCCGGCGTGGTGGCGCACACGCTGGCCGCCGAGCGGGTGCTCGAAACCAGCGACCCCTGGTCGCGCCGCGACGGCTGGCGCCTGCACGGCAACGCCTCGCGCCGCTTCGACATCCAGGCGCAAGGCAGCCACCACTTGTTCACGCTCGAACGTGCGCCGGGCGGCGCCGGCATGGCACTCGTGTCGGGCGCGCAGCGCTGGCCGTTCAGCGCCGCGTCACGCCACGACGGGCGCCACGACCTGACACTCGGCGAACACCGCTGGTCCGTGAGCGTCTACGCCACCGGCGAGCGCTTCAGCGTGTTCGCGCCCGAGGGCTCGGCGGTGGTCGACGAGTTCGACCCGATCGCCCACGCGGCCGATGGCGGCGGCGCCGAAGCCGGGGGCCTGACGGCGCCGATGCCGGGCAAGGTGATCGCGTTCCTCGCCGCCGTGGGCGAGCAGGTCAAGGCCGGCCAGCCGCTGGCGGTGATGGAAGCGATGAAGATGGAACACACCATCGCCGCGCCGCGCGACGGCACGGTCGACGAACTGCTCTACGCGGTGGGCGACCAGGTCAACGAAGGCGGGGAGTTGTTGCGCCTGAAGGCGCCGGCATGAACGCGGGGGGCCCGCAGGCCGCGGTGTCAGAACTGGCTGCGCAGCCAGTTCATGCGCTGGCGCCAGCCGGCCGGTGCGAGCCGGGCCGTGTTGTCGTCGGCCAGCGCCGGCGGGCGCGTGAGGCCGAAGCCCGAGGTGTCTTGCGACCAGACGGTATCTTGCGGGGCGGCGCCCACGGCGGCTTGCGATTGCGACGCCTTGGCGTCGGCCAGCGCGGCTGCGGTCGTGGCTTCTGCGAACTGCTGCGCCAAAGACACCAGCTCCGTGTCGCCCGACGCGGCGCAGACCCACAGCGCTTCACGCGCTTCGGGTAGGCCGCGCAGAAAGGTGCTCACTTCCACGTCTTCACCATAATTGCGGCGCAGCGCAAAATGGATTCGGGTGGCAAGGCGCAGGCGAATGGTCGGGTCCAAGATCGTTCCAGATTTCAAGTTGACGACATGGTCTGGCAGCCACCTCGGAGCGCCCATCCCTAGAACCGGGGGTGACAACCGGTTACATCTGTACAGTGAGACTTTTTTCATGATTCCTGCCCAAGTCACGCTCGTCGAAGTGGGTCCGCGCGACGGATTGCAAAACGAGAAGTCACCCGTGGACACGGTTGCCAAGGTCGAGCTGGTGCATCTGCTCCAGGCGGCGGGCTTGCGCGAGATCGAAGTCACCAGCTACGTCAGCCCGAAGTGGGTGCCGCAGATGGCCGACAACGCGGCCGTGATGGCCGGCGTGCAGCGCAAGAGCGGCGTGCGCTACTCGGTGCTGACGCCGAACATGAAGGGCTTCGAAGCCGCCATCGCAGACCCCGCGATCCGACCCGACGAGATCGTCGTGTTCGCCGCCGCGACCGAAGCCTTCAGCCAGCGCAACATCAACTGCAGCATCGAAGAAAGCATCGAGCGCTTCCGCCCTGTGGTGGCTGCAGCGCATGCGCACGGCATCAAGGTGCGCAGCGCCATCTCGTGTGCGGTCGGTTGCCCTTATCAAGGCGAAGTGTCGGCTGACGAAGTCGAGCGTGTGGTGTTGCTGATGAAAGCGATCGGCGTCGACCACTGCGGCGTGGCCGACACCATCGGCGTGGGCACGCCCAAGCGGGTGCAGGCCGCGATGGAGCGTGCGCTGAAGCACTTCCCGCTCGCCGAAGTGAGCGGCCATTTTCACGACACCTACGGCCAGGCATTGCCCAACATCTACGCCTGCCTCGAGATGGGCATTCACACCTTCGACGCCAGCGTGGCCGGCCTGGGCGGCTGCCCGTACGCGAAGGGCGCCACCGGCAACGTCGGCACCGAAGACGTGCTGTTCATGCTGAACGGCCTGGGCATCGAAACCGGCATCGACATCGACAAGCTGATCGATGCCGCCGCCTTCATCTCGGGTGTGCTCGGGCGCAAGCCGGTGTCGCGCTCGGGCAATGCGCTGCTGGCCAAGCGGGCGCGGGCCGAAGCGACCGCATGAGCGTCGGTTTGCAGGATCGCCCCGAAGGCTTCCGCCGCGTCACGGCACTGCTGGCAGCGCAAAGCCACCCACATGTGCCGATCTTCCTGGAGGTCGCTGCGCGCACCGCACAAGAAGCCGCCGACGCGCTCGGTGTCGGCGTCGGCCAGATCGCCAAGAGCGTGGTCTTCAGGCGCAAGCTAGACGCCGCCGCCGTGCTGGTCGTGGCCTCGGGCGACAAGCGGGTCGACGAACACAAGGTGGCCGCGCTCGTCGGCCCCGTCGGCCGCGCCGATGCCGAGTTCGTGAAGGCCTCGACCGGTTTCACGATCGGCGGCGTGGCCCCCGTCGGCCACAGCGCGCGGCCGGTGCTGCTGATCGACCGCGAGTTGTTCCGCTTCGACGAACTCTGGGCTGCGGCCGGCCACCCGAACGGCGTGTTCAGGCTCAGCCCGGCGCAACTGGTCGAACTCACGGCCGCACCGGTGCAGGACGTGGTGCAAGCGTGATTTTTGCGCCGCAGCGCGCCGAAAGATGAACCACCCCGGCGCGACCAAGCTTCATCCCGTCAGCCCCGGAGGCTTGCATGAAGCGCCGCCAATTTCTGCAGACCACGCTCGCCGCCGGCCTGGTCCTGCCCGCCACCGTGCACTCGCAAGCGACTGCCCCCGCCCTGCTCGCCGGCACCACGCTCGAAGGCCAGCCGTACGATCTGAAAGCCGAGCAGGGCAAGGTGGTGCTGGTGTTCTTCTGGTTGACCGACTGCGCCGTGTGCCGCGACAAGATGCCTGAGCTGCGACTCAACTACGAGGCCTGGCGCGAGAAGGGCTTTCAGCTCGTGGCCATCAACCTCGACAAGTCGCTGGCGGCCGTGCAGGACTACCAGGGCATCCTCGACCGCATGGTGCCCAAGGCGCAGCGTTTTCCATCGTTGTGGCGCGGCGCCGTCGCGCACCGCGACAGCTTCGGCCCGGTCGCGCAAACGCCCACCACCTTCGTGCTCGACCGCAAGCACAAGGTGGTCAACGAGATTCGCGGCCGCATCGCGCCGGGCTTGTGGGACGATATCGCCGAACTCGTGCTCGCCTGAACCCTCCATGACCGAAACCCCCGTCGCCAGCCCTTGCACCAGCGTGTGCCGCATGGACGCGCGCACCGGCTGGTGCGAAGGCTGCCTGCGCACGCTTGACGAGATCGCCGTGTGGTCGAAGCTCGACGACGCCGACAAGCGGCAGGTGTGGTTGTTGCTCGACGAGCGCCGCGCGAGCGGCGAGGTCACCTGGGTGAACGCCGCATGAAACACATCGTCTTCTGGTTCGACCCGATCTCGCCGTTCGCCCACCTCGCGTTCGAGCGTTTGCCGCAGGTGCTCGAAGGCCTGACGGTCGAGGTCACTTACCGGCCGCTGCTGTTCGCCGGCCTGCTCAAGCACTGGGGCCAGAAAGGCCCGGCCGAGATCGAACCCAAACGGGCCTGGACCTTCCGCCACGTGCACTGGCTTGCGCACCAGCACGGCATCGAGATGCAGACGCCGGCGCAGCACCCGTTCAACCCGCTGGCGCTGCTGCGGCTGATGCTCGCCTGCGCACCGGTCGGCGCGACGCCGAACCGCTTCGTCTGCGAGACGGTGTTGCGCCATGTCTGGCGTGGCGGTCTCGACGCCACCGATCCGGCGCGGCTGGCCGCGCTCGAAGCGGCGCTGGCGCCTGCGCGCGCGCCCTACAGCGACGACGTCAAGCACGCGCTGCGCGAAGCCACGCAGGCGGCGCTGGCGCGCGGTGTCTTCGGCGTGCCGACGATCGAAATCGACGGCCGCCTGTTCTGGGGTGTCGACAGCCTCGACATGCTGAGCGCTTACCTGCGCGGCGACCCCTGGTTTGCGAGCGGCGTCTGGGAAGACGCCGGCGCTGCGCGGCCCGGAGTTCAGCGCCCGGTTTGACATAGATCAATCCGGCCGCGCACGCGCGGCGCACCATGTACCACGCTCGCACGGGGTAGTGACCGCCTTGCCGTAAGCGGGGACCAAGTCCCGCGTCAGCCCACGTTGGGTTCGCGTCAGAGCAGGGTCAGTGCATGCCCCCACCATGCGGCCTGCCACGGGCACCTGCCCGGCAACAACATCGAGGAGACGACACCATGGAAACCGATTTGGTCCAGCGCATTGCTGCCCACCCCAAATACCAAGAGCTGAAAGCCAAGCGCACGAGCTTCGGCTGGTGGCTCACGCTGGCGATGATGGTCGTGTACTACGGCTTCATCCTGCTCGTGGCCTTCAACAAGGAGTTCCTGTCGCAGCGCCTCGGCGCGGGCGTGATGACGGTCGGCATCCCGATTGGCTTCGGCGTCATCGTCTTCACGATCGTGATCACCGCGATCTACGTCAAGCGCGCCAACGGCGAGTACGACGACCTGGCCGACGCCGTCGCCAAGGCGGTGCTGAAATGAGCCGCTTCACCTCGTTCAAGCCGGGCGACAACGCCCGCCGCGCCCTCACGCTGCTCGCCTTGTTCGGTGTGTCGGCCGCGGTCTACGCGGCCGGTGCCGACCTCGGCCAGGCCACCAAGCAGGCCACCAACTGGACCGCCATCGGCATGTTCGGCGCCTTCGTCGTGATGACTCTCTTCATCACCAAGTGGGCCGCTTCCAAGACCAAGTCGGCGGCCGACTTCTACACCGCGGGCGGCGGCATCACCGGCTTTCAGAACGGCCTGGCGATCGCCGGCGACTACATGTCGGCGGCTTCGTTTCTCGGCATCTCGGCGGCCGTGATGGCCAGCGGCTTCGACGGCCTGATCTACTCGATCGGCTTCCTGGTCGGCTGGCCCGTCATCACCTTCCTGATGGCCGAGCGCCTGCGCAACCTCGGCAAGTTCACCTTCGCCGACGTGGCCGCGTTCCGCTTCAAGCAGAAGCCGGTGCGCATCTTCGCGGCCTCGGGCACGCTCGTCGTCGTGGCCTTCTACCTGATCGCGCAGATGGTCGGCGCGGGCCAGCTGATCAAGCTGCTGTTCGGGCTGGAATACTGGATCGCGGTCGTGATCGTCGGCTCGCTGATGATGGTCTACGTGCTGTTCGGCGGCATGACGGCCACCACCTGGGTGCAGATCATCAAGGCCTGCCTGCTGCTGGGTGGCGCCACCTTCATGGCACTGTCGGTGCTGTGGCACTTCGGCTTCAGCCCCGAGGCCATGTTCGCCGGCGCGGTCAAGATCAAGACCGACCTGGCGCTCAAAGACGGCAAGGCGATGGACGTGGCGATGAAGATCGGCCAGTCGATCATGGGCCCCGGCAACTTCGTGAAAGACCCGATCTCGGCCATCAGCTTCGGCATGGCGCTGATGTTCGGCACCGCCGGCCTGCCGCACATCCTGATGCGCTTCTTCACCGTGCCCAGCGCCAAGGAAGCGCGCAAGTCGGTGATGTGGGCGACCGGCTGGATCGGCTACTTCTACCTGCTGACCTTCATCATCGGTTTCGGCGCAATCACCTTCGTGCTGACCAATCCGCAGTTCCTCGACGCCAAGGGCGCGCTGCAAGGCGGTGGCAACATGGCGGCGATCCACCTCGCCAACGCGGTCGGCGGCAACGTCTTCCTCGGCTTCATCTCGGCGGTGGCGTTCGCGACCATCCTCGCGGTGGTGGCCGGCCTCACGCTCTCGGGCGCCTCGGCCGTGTCGCACGACCTGTACGCCACCGTCATCAAGGGCGGCCAGGCCGACAGTGCTGCCGAGCTGAAGGTCTCTCGCCTGACCACGCTGGCCCTCGGTGCGCTGGCGGTCGTGCTCGGCATCGTGTTCGAGAAGCAGAACATCGCGTTCATGGTCTCGCTGGCCTTCGCGATCGCGGCTTCGGCCAACTTTCCGGTGCTGTTCATGAGCGTCCTGTGGAAAGACTGCACGACGAAGGGCGCGGTCATTGGTGGTTTCCTCGGCCTGATCTCGTCGGTGGCGCTGACCATCGTCTCGCCGTCGGTGTGGGAAGCCACGCTCGGCAACCCGAAGGGCTCGGCGCTGTTCCCGTACACGTCGCCAGCCTTGTTCTCGATGGCCATCGGCTTCATCGGCATCTGGCTGTTCTCGGTGCTCGACAAGAGCGAGCAGGCCCGCATCGACCGCGCGGGTTTCCTGGCGCAGCAGGTGCGCTCCGAAACCGGCATCGGCGCTTCGACGGCCTCGGGCCACTGAGGCCGGTGCTGAGCCGGCAGTGCGCACGCGCACACTGTCGGCTTCCCCGCAGCCGGTTCGTGCCGCCGCCGTGATGCCCGACTTCGACTTCGCCATCGCCCCGTTCGACGGCCTGACGCCGGCCGAGCAGGCGGCCTTGCGTTCCCACGTGCAGACGGTGGCCTTTGCCGGCGACGCGGTGCTGCTGACCCCCGACTCGGAAGCGAGCCACGCCTGGTTGCTGCAGAGCGGCCATGTGCAGCTCGTCGAGGGCAGCGAGGTCGTCGCGGTCTACGGCCCGGGCGACGTGTGCGCGGTGCGCGCCGTGCTCGCCGGGCGTGCGAGCGGCGTATTCACGGCGCAGGGCGAGGTGCGTGCGTGGCAGATTCCGCGCGCCACGCTGCAGGCGCTGATCTCGGGCAACGCGGGCTTCAGCGCCTGGCTGTTCGGCGACATCTCGCGGCGCCTGTCGGCCTCGGTGCAACGCCGCGGCCAGCGCGAATTCCTGTCGCTGATGATGGCGCGCGTGCGCGACGCCTACGTGCGCCCACCGATCTACGTCGATGGTTCGCTCGATCTGGTGTCGGTGTGCCGCCTGATGTCGTGGCAGGGCGCGAGCAACGCGCTGGTGCGCGACGGCGAACGCCTCGGCATGTTCACCACCACCGACCTGCGCGACGCGCTGCTGCAGCCGGTGCCGGCGAGCGAGCTGGCGGTGCGCGAGGTCGCGCGCTTCGAGCTGATCAGCATCGCGCCCGACGCCGAGGTCTTCGAAGCGCTGGTATTGATGCTGCGCCACCGGGTGCACCGCGTCGTGGTGCGCGAACGGGCGGATGCGGGCGGTGCGATCGTCGGCGTGCTGAGCCAGCTCGACCTGATGAGTTTCGTTTCCAACCACTCGCACCTGATCGCATTGCAGATCCAGCAGGCCGACAGCGTGGCCGCGCTGAAGCAGGCGGCGCTGCAGATGGACGGGCTGGTCGAGCTGCTGCACGGTGGCGGCAGCCGCATCGAGATCATCGGCAGTCTGGTGCGCGAGCTGAACCGCCAGCTGTTCGCGCGCCTGTGGGGCCTGCTCGCGCCGGCCGATCTCGTGGCGAACAGCTGCCTGATCGTGATGGGCAGCGAAGGCCGCGGCGAGCAGGTGCTCAAGACCGACCAGGACAACGCGCTGCTGCTGCGCGACGGCTTCGTGGCCAGCGCCGCGGAGCGCGCCGGCGTCCAGCAGGTCACCGAACAGTTCAGCGCCGCGCTGATCGAATTCGGCTACCCGCGTTGCCCCGGCAACATCATGTTGAGCAACCCGCTCTGGTGCCAACCGCTCGCCGAGTTCCGGCAGACATTGCGCGGCTGGCTGTTCGGCGCCGAGCCCGACGGCACGATGAACCTGGCGATCTTTCTCGACGCCGCGGCGGTCGCCGGCGACGCCGCCCTGCTGCAGCAAGCGCGCCGTTTCGTCGACGAGTTCCTGGTCGACAACGACGCTTTCTTCGCGCGCTTCGCGAGTGCCGCCGACCAGTTCGCCGAGCCTGCCGGCTGGTGGGCGCGCTGGGCCGGGCTGCGCGAGCGCGACGAACAGCCCTTCGATCTGAAGAAGCTCGGCAGCTTCCCGGTCGTGCACGGGGTGCGCACGCTGGCCCTGCAACACCACGTTCACGAGCTCGGCACCGCCGCGCGGCTGCAGGTGCTGGCCGAGCGCGGGCTGTTGCCGCAGCCGCTGGCGCGGGACCTGGCCGAGGCGCTGCACTTCCTGATGACGGCCAAGCTCGACAACAACCTGCGCCAGCGCAGCGCCGGCCAGCCGGTCGACAACCTCGTGCGCCTGTCGGCGCTGGGCACGCTCGAGCGCGACCTGCTCAAAGACACGCTGGCGATCATCAAGCGCTTTCGCCAGCACCTGCGGCTGACCTACCGGCTCGATGCACTCTGACGCGCCGAACCGCTGGACAAGGAGATTGCTTTGCACAAAGGCCTGGGCTCGCAGCGCCTGCTGGCGCTGTTCATCGCCGGCGCGCTGCTGCTGAACTTCCCGCTGCTCGCGCTGTGGGACCGCGACGCCACGGTCTTCGGCCTGCCGCTGTTCCCGGCCGCGTTGTTCGCGCTCTGGGCCGGCCTGATCGCGCTGCTGGGCGTTCTGATGGAGTCGCTCGACGACTGAGCCCGCCATGATGTCCGCCCCATTCGTCGTCGGCGCTTCGTTCGCCTACCTGCTGCTGCTGTTCGCAGTCGCGGCGTGGGGCGATGCGCGCGCGCGCCAGGGGCGTTCGGTGATCGGCAACGCCTGGGTCTACGCGCTGTCGATGGCGGTGTACTGCACTGCGTGGACCTACTTCGGCAGCGTCGGCCGCGCCGCCAGCGCCGGCGTGTGGTTCCTGCCGATCTACCTCGGCCCGACGCTGGCGATGGTGCTGGCCTGGTCGGTGCTGCGCAAGATGATCCGCATCGCGCGCGCCTACCGCATCACCTCGATCGCCGACTTCATCGCCAGCCGCTACGGCAAGAGCCCGCTGCTCGCCGGCGCGGTCACGCTGATCACGGTCGTCGGCATCGTGCCCTACATCGCGCTGCAGCTGAAGGCGGTGGCGAGCGGCTACGCGCTGCTGACCACGCCGCTGGGCACACCGGTGGCCGCGCCGCTCGCCTGGTGGCGCGACAGCACCTTCTACTTCGCGCTCGTGCTGGCCGGCTTCACGATGGTGTTCGGTGCGCGCCACCTGAGCAGCACCGAAAAGCACGAAGGAATGGTCGCCGCGATCGCGTTCGAGTCGCTCGTCAAGCTGCTCGCGTTCCTGGCGGTCGGGGCCTTTGTGACCTGGGGCCTGTTCGATGGCCCGGGCGACCTCTTCGCGCGCGCCGCGGCCGTGCCCGAGTTGCACAAGCTGCTGAACCTGACGCAGGCGCCGGGCCAGAAGTTCGCCTACGAACAGTGGTTCGCGCTGACCCTGCTGTCGATGCTGTCGGTGATCTTCCTGCCGCGCCAGTTCCAGATGATGGTGGTCGAGAACGTGGCCGAGGCGCACCTCAAACGCGCCGCCTGGGTGTTCCCGCTCTACCTGCTGCTGATCAACCTGTTCGTGCTGCCGATCGCGCTCGGCGGGCTGCTGCACTTCGGCGCCGGCACGATGGACGCCGACAGCTTCGTGCTCTCGCTGCCACTCGCGCTCGGCCAGCATGGCCTGGCGCTGCTGGTCTTCATCGGCGGCCTGTCGGCGGCGACTGGCATGGTGATCGTCGAGGCGATCGCGGTCTCGACCATGGTCTGCAACGACCTCGTGATGCCGCTGCTGCTGCGCACGCGCCGCTTCGGCGCGCGTGCCGGCGGTGACCTGAGCCGGCTGCTGCTGATGATCCGGCGTGCCGCGATCGTGGTGATCCTGCTGCTCGGCTACGCCTACTTCGCGATCGCCGGCGAGGCCTACGCGCTCGTCAGCATCGGCCTGATCAGCTTCGCGGCGGTGGCGCAGTTCGCCCCGGCCATGCTCGCCGGCCTGTACTGGAAAGGCGGCACCCGCAGCGGCGCACTCGCGGGCCTGCTGCTCGGCTTCGCGCTCTGGGCCTACACCCTGATGCTGCCCTCGGTCGCCAAGTCGGGCTGGTTGCCACCCGGCTTTCTGCACGACGGGCCGTGGGGCATCGCATTGCTCAAGCCTGAGCAGCTGTTCGGCCTGAGTGGTCTCGACAACCTGACGCACGCGCTGTTCTGGAGCCTGCTGGCCAACGCCGGCGCTTTCGTCGGGCTGTCGTTGTGGCGGCCGCCGTCGGCGCGCGAAACCAGCCAGGCGCTGCTGTTCGTCGACGTGTTGCGCGCCACACCGGCCGACGCCACCACCAGCGCGGCCGGCCCGGTGTTCTGGCGCGGCCGGGCCCAGGTGCGCGAGCTGCTGCCGCTGGCGAGCCGCTTTCTCGGCGCGGAGCGCGCGGCTCGGCTGTTCGGCGACTACGCCCGCGCCCGCGGCGTCGCCAGCATCGAGCAGATCCCGCCCGATGCGCAGCTGGTGCAGTTCGTCGAGACCCAGCTCACCGGTGCGATCGGCAGCGCGTCGGCGCGGGTGGTGGTGGCGGCCGTGGTCGAAGAAGAAACCCTGGGCCTTGACGACGTGGTGCGCATCCTCGACGAAGCGTCGCAGCTTCGCGCCGTCAACGAAAAGCTGAAGAGCCTGGACCGGTTGAAAGACGATTTCATGTCGTCGGTGACGCACGAGCTGCGCACGCCGTTGACCTCGATCCGCGCGCTCTCGGAAATGATGGCCGACGACCCCGACATGCCGGCGCAGCGGCGCGCGCAGTTCCTGGCCATCATCAACGCCGAGACCGAACGCCTGAGCCGGCTCGTCAACCAGGTGCTCGACATGGCCAAGATCGAAGCCGGCCATGCGCAGTGGAACGTCGGCGATGTCGACCTGCGCGCGCTGCTGGCGCAGGCGGTGCAGACCACCGCCGAGATGTTCCGCGAGCGTGGCGCGGTCGTCACGCTCGACCTGCCCGAGGCCGTGCCCACGCTGCGGCTCGACGCTGACCGCCTGATGCAGGTATTGCTCAACCTGCTGTCGAACGCGGCGAAGTTCCTGCCGGCCGATGGCGGCCGAGTGAGCGTGCGGCTGCCTGCACTCGAGACCGGGCTGCGCGTCGAGATCGAAGACAACGGCAGCGGCGTGGCACCCGACCAGCGGGCCCTGATCTTCGAGAAGTTCCGCCAGGGCGGCGACGCCGCGCACCGGCCGCAAGGCACCGGCCTGGGCTTGCCGATCAGCCGCCAGATCATCGAGCATTTCGGCGGCACGCTCGGGCTGGCGGCCACGCCCGGCCCGGGCGCGTGTTTTGTGTTCGAGTTGCCGTGGCAGAGCGCACGCAACGCACCCGGAGGCACCCCATGAGCCCGCACATCCTGATCGCCGACGACGAGCCCAACATCGTGGTCTCGCTCGAATACCTGATGAAGCGCGAAGGCTACGCGGTCAGCGTGGCGCGCGATGGTGAAGAGGCGCTGGCTGCGATCCGGCGCGACCGGCCCGCGCTCGTGCTGCTCGACGTGATGATGCCGAAGAAGAGCGGCTTCGAGGTCTGCCAGGAAGTGCGCGCCGACGAGGCACTGCGCGGCATGCTGATCCTGATGCTGACCGCCAAGGGCCGCGAGACCGATGTGGCCAAGGGCCTGGGCTCGGGCGCCGACGCCTACATGACCAAACCTTTCTCGACGCGCGAGCTGGTGCAGAAAGTGCGCCAGATGCTGGAGGCCCGCGCTTGAAGATCCGGCCCGCGCATCGCCTGCCGCTGCTGCTCGCCGCGCTGGCGATGGCCCTGGTGCTGCTCGCCGCGGGCAGCGTGGCGCTGGTCGCGGCCACGCTCGAGCCGGCCGAGCGCGACGCGGTGGCGGCGCTGCTCGCCTCGCGCACGATGCTGGTCGTGATGCTCTGGCTCGTGGTGTTCGGTGCGGCCGCGTGGGCCGTGCGCCGCGTGTTCGAGCGTTTTGTCGAAGCACCGTATCGGCTCGCCGAGCAGGCCCAGGTGCTGCTCGCCGGCAAGGAGGCGCGCGAGCTTCAAGTGCAGGGCAGTGCGGCCAACCGCACCTTGGCCGAAACGCTCAACGCCCTGGCGCAGCAGCGCACCCGCTTGCGCGACGACGTGGCGCTGCAGATTGCGCAGGCCAGCCGTGGCGTCGAGCAGGAACGCAGCCGCTTGTCGGCGTTGATGGCGGAGCTGACGCAGAGCGTGGTGGTCTGCAACCTCGACGGCCGCATCCTGCTCTACAACCACCAGGCGCGCGCGCAAGCCGTGGCCTGGTCGCGCACGCCGGCGACGGCCGGTGGGGCCGAGCTGGTCGGCCTGGGCCGCTCGATCCATGCGTTGTTCGAGCGCGAGCTGCTCGCGCACGCGCTCGAGTCGATCCGCGAGCGTGCGCGCGCCGGCGCGGCGCAGCCTTCGGCCCAGTTCGTCACCAGCACCGGCTCGGGCCGGCTGCTGCGGGTGCAGATGGCGGCTGTGCACGAGCCTGCGGCGCCCGGCGAAGGCCACGCCGCCGAGCCCGCGCTGAACGGTTATGTGCTGATGCTCGACGACATCACCCGCGAGTTCGAGCAGGAAGCGCTGCGCGACCGCCTGCTGCTCGGCCTCACCGAAGGCAGCCGCGCCTCGCTAGGCAACCTGCAGGCGGCGGTCGAGATGCTGGAGCTGCCCGACCTCGAGCCGCCGATGCGCGAGCGTTTCCAGCGGGTCGTGCGCGACGAGGTCGGGGCCATGACGGCGCGTGTGCAGACCCTGGCCGCCGACGTGCTGGCCGGCATGAAAACGCGCTGGCCGATGGAAGACATGCTCGGGGCCGACCTGGTCGCTGCCGGCGTGCGCCGCATCGAAACGCTGGGCGCGGTGCGGGTGAGCGCGAGCGAGGTCGACGCGGGCTTGTGGCTCAAGGTCGACAGTTATTCGCTGCTGCAGGCGCTGAGCTACCTCGCCGGCCGACTCGTCGACGAATACGACGTGCGCGCACTGCGCCTGCGCCTGCAGCCGGCCGGGGCGCGGGCGCAGCTCGATCTGGTGTGGGCCGGCACGGGCCTGAGCACCGAGACCGTGATGAACTGGCAGATCGACGCGATGCGCAGCGGTGCCGACGCCACGCCGCTGACGCTGCGCGACGTCGTCGAGCGCCACGGCGGCGAGTTCTGGTTCGAGCGCGAGCGCGTGCGGCACGAGTCGTTCTTCCGCTTCCTGCTGCCGTGTTCCGCGGCGGCCGAGGCTGGGCCCGCCGCGCCGATCGAGCGCGGTGAGAGCCGCCCCGAGTTCTATGACTTCGACCTGTTCCAGAGTTCGGCGCACACCCGCGCGCTCGACGAACGGCTGCTGGCCGAGCTGACCTGCACGGTGTTCGACACCGAGACCACGGGCCTGTCACCGTCGGACGGTGACGAGATCATCCAGATCGGCGCGACCCGCATCGTCAACGGCAAGCTGCTGCGCCACGAAAGTTTCGAGCAGCTTGTCGACCCGCAGCGCACGCTGGCCGCGGCGTCGATCGCGGTCCACGGCATCGGCCCGGAAGCACTGCGCGGGCAGCCGACGATCCTCGAGGTGCTGCCGGTGTTCCACACCTTTGCCGCCGAGACCGTGCTGGTGGCGCACAACGCCGCGTTCGACATGCGCTTTCTGCAAATGAAGGAAGCGCAGAGCGGGTTGCGCTTCGACCACCCGGTGCTCGACACCCTGCTGCTGTCGGCCTGGCTGCACCCGAACCAGGAATCGCACCGGCTGGAAGCGATCGCCGAGCGGCTCGCCGTGGCCGTGACCGGCCGGCATACCGCACTCGGCGACGCGCTGGTCACGGCCGAGGTTTTCCTGAAGCTGGTGCCGCTGCTGCAGGCGCGTGGCGTGCGCACGCTCGGCGAGGCGCGCGCGGCCTCGCAGCAAACCTACCAGGCGCGTCTGGCTTACTGACTGCGGCCTCGGTGTTTTCCCCTGTCGACGAATTTTGGCGGCGTTTTCCCGCATGGCGAGATGTGAACCAAGGGTTTCACCCGAGTTCGTCAGCCGGCGTTCAGCCAAGCGTAAGCAGACGGTCAGAGCCCGCCACGACGATGCGGCATCGCGCCACCACGGGGTGTGTGCGGTCCAACACAAGGAAAACCTCAAATGGCAACCACAGTGGCAGCAGGCTCGAAAGTCGGCCAGCCCATGACCAAAGAAGAGAAGAAGGTCATCTTCGCTTCGAGTCTGGGCACGGTCTTCGAGTGGTACGACTTCTATCTGTACGGCACCCTCGCCGTCATCATCGGCAAGCAGTTCTTCTCGAACCTCGACCCGACCTCGCAGACGATCTTCTCGCTGCTGGCGTTCGCGGCCGGCTTCATCGTGCGGCCGTTCGGCGCGATCTTCTTCGGCCGCCTCGGCGACATGATCGGCCGCAAGTACACCTTCCTGGTCACGATCCTGATCATGGGCCTGTCGACCTTCATCGTCGGCATCCTGCCCAACTACGCCTCGATCGGCGTGGCCGCGCCGATCATCCTGATCCTGTTGCGCATGCTGCAGGGCCTGGCGCTCGGCGGCGAGTACGGCGGTGCCGCCACCTACGTGGCCGAACACTCGCCGCACGGCAAGCGTGGCCTGTTCACCTCGTGGATCCAGACCACCGCCACGATGGGCCTGTTCCTGTCGCTGCTGGTCATCCTGGGCACCCGCACGCTGATCGGTGAAGCGGCCTTCGCCGAATGGGGCTGGCGCGTTCCGTTCCTCGTCTCGGTGATCCTGCTCGCCGTCAGCGTCTGGATCCGCCTGTCGATGAACGAATCGCCCGCCTTCAAGAAGATGAAGGAAGAGGGCAAGACCTCGAAGGCACCGCTGACCGAGTCCTTCGGTGAGTGGAAGAACCTGAAGATCGTGATCCTGGCGCTGATCGGCCTGACCATGGGCCAGGCTGTCGTCTGGTACACGGGCCAGTTCTACGCGCTGTTCTTCATGACCGGCCCGCTGAAGGTCGACAACGCCACCGCGAACATCCTGATCGCGATCGCGCTGCTGATCGGCACGCCGTTCTTCATCTTCTTCGGCTGGCTCTCCGACAAGATCGGCCGCAAGCCGATCATCATGGCCGGCTGCCTGATCGCCGCGCTGACCTTCTTCCCGCTGTTCAAGGCACTCACCCTGGCGGCCAACCCGGCGCTGGCGGCAGCGCAGGCGAAGAACAAGGTCGTGGTCACGGCCGACCCGGCCGAATGCTCGTTCCAGTTCAACCCTACCGGCGTCGTCAAGTTCACGAGCTCGTGCGACGTGGCCAAGCAGGTGCTGGCCGCGGGTGCGGTGAGCTATGAAAACGCAGCGGGCACCGGCCCGGCGAAGATCACGATCGGTGACAAGACCATCGAGTCGTTCACCTCGACCGGCCTGACGCCGGCCGATGCCAAGGCCAAGGACACCGC
The DNA here is from genome assembly GCA_040080605.1 of Burkholderiaceae bacterium. Lineage (GTDB taxonomy): Bacteria > Pseudomonadota > Gammaproteobacteria > Burkholderiales > Burkholderiaceae_C > LMDS01. The sequence continues at coordinate 174,036 of JBEBIB010000005.1, read as the reverse complement.
GTTCAAGGGCGCCGTCGCGGCTGCGCTCAAGGAGGCCGGCTACCCGACCAAGGCCGACCCGGAGCAGATGAACAAGCCGATGATGGTCGCGATCCTGACGCTGCTGGTCATCTACGTGACCATGGTCTATGGCCCGATCGCGGCGATGCTGGTCGAAATGTTCCCGACCCGCATTCGCTACACCTCGATGAGCCTGCCGTACCACATCGGCAACGGCTGGTTCGGCGGCCTGCTGCCTGCGACCGGGCTGGCGATCGTGGCGCAGACCGGCAACATGTACAACGGCCTGTGGTACCCGATCATCTTCGCGAGCATCACCTTCGTGGTGGGCATGCTGTTCGTGAAGGAGACCAAGGACGTGGACATCTACAAGAACGACTGAGTGGGATTCGCGGCCCGTTGACCGGGCCGCCTTCCGCATTGCAAACCAGGCCGGCCGGTCGAAAGACCGGGCCGGCATTTTCTTTTGTGGTGCCGTCCTTCCCGCACCCGGGGTGTTTTCCGACACGCCGGGCACCATCGCCGCCCCAAACTTGCGTTCAAACCCAACGCAAGGAATTCGGCATGGAAAAGACCTCAGACCAGGTGTATGGCGATCTGCTGTTGCTGCTCGGCAAGCCGACGATCGTCGAGCCTGACGTTCTCGCCGGCTACATGAGAGACGTGGAGCGCATGCACTCGCACGGCCACATCACCGCGGCCCAGTTCGAACGCGCGCGCAACACCTACGCCGCCACCATCGAGCGCGACCCGCGCCAGGGCGCGCCGCAGGCGCAGAGCAGCGTCATCGGTGATCTGCATGCCGACCCGCTCACCGGCGAGCCGGGCGCCCACCCGGTGGGCACCGGCTTCGGTGCCATGGCCGGGGCGGCTGCGGCCGGCGCGGCGACCGGTGCCATCGCGGGACCCGTCGGCGCCCTCATCGGCCTCGCGGTGGGCGCGGTGGTCGGCGGGCTCGCTGGCAAGGGTGTGGCCGAAGTGATCGATCCGACGGCCGAAGAAGCCTATTGGCGTGCCAAGTAGGCCGCCCGTCAAAACAAACAAGGAACATGAACGTGGACAAATCAATGATCAAAGGCATCGCGCTCGGTGGCATCGCGATGGTGGTGCTGGGTGCGGGTGCCGTCACGGGCTACAAGACGATGAACAAACCGGCGTTGGCCGAGGTCGTCTCGGCAAAGGAAGTTTTCGAGACCGTCTCCACGCCGCGTGAAAAGTGCGAAGACGTGGCGGTGCAGCACCAGGCGCCGGTGAAGGATGAAAACCGCATCGCCGGCAGCGTCGTTGGCGGGCTCGCGGGCGGATTGCTGGGCAGCACCGTCGGCGGCGGCAAGGGCAAGACACTCGCCACCGTGGCGGGCGCTGCGGCCGGCGGTTATGCCGGCAACCGCGTACAGAAGAACCTGCAGGAAAAGGACGTGGTCACGACCACCGAGCGCCGCTGCAAGACCGTGAGCGACAAGTCGCAGAAGCTGGTCGGCTACGACGTGGCGTATCGACTCGACGGCAAGCAAGGCGTCGCGCGCACGTCGTTCAAGCCCGGCGCGACGCTGCCCGTGAAAAACGGGCAGGTGGTGACCACCGAGGCCACCGACGGCAAGTCTTGAGTTCGCACTGACAACGAAAACCGGCCGGTCGACAGACCGGGCCGGCCTTTTTTTTTCTTGCCTCGCAGACGCCCGCTCAGTCGCCCCCGCCGCCGCAACCCCCACCGTCGCCGCCGCCATCGCCCGCGCCGTCGGACGACACGCCGATGTCACCGAAGCCATCGGTGCCGCCGTCGCTGCTGCTGGCGAAGTCGCCACCGCAGTACGCGGAACCATCACCACCTTCGCGCAGCGCCTTGCAGTCGGGCACATAACGAAAGCCGTCACCGATGCCGAGCTTGGCGTCGATCGCGAACAGCAGCGGCAGGCGGGTCGGCGTGGTCGGGTTGATGTGTTCTTCGCGGCAGCAGAACCACCAGGTGCGGCGCAGACCCACGTTGCTCTGCTGTTGCTGGCCCAGCACCACGGCCGGCGTGTGGTGCATGAAGCGCCCGAACGCGCGGCGGCAGAAGTCGTCGTAGTGGCGCGTGTACAGAATGAACTCGTGCCACAGGTCGTCGGTGACCTGCGAAGGCATCGAGACGAACTGGCGCTTCGCCGCCAGATGCGCCAGGAAGAACTGGCGCAGCGCGCGGCCCACCAGCTGGCCGTCGCGTGCCGCCAGGCCCGGCCGGCGTGCCTGCAGCTTTTCGATCAGGCCCTTCGGGAAGGCGTAGTGTCGAATGAACTCGGCACGCCGCGCTTCGCGCAGCTTCAGCGCGAGCGACAGCAGGATCAAACCGAGCACGACGAGGGCGATGAGAAGGATCGGCATGGGCCGCAGTATCACGCCAAGGCGCCGGGCCGCGGCCGGACTGGTGCGAAGGCGACCCGGGCGGCCCGACAGCCCCGACGCCGCGCCAGGGTTGCTGTGCTGCCGTCACGGCGCCACCGGTGCCGCGAGCTCGAGTGCCTCGCGGTGCAGGCCCCAGTGCTCGACCGCGGCACTGACGATCATCGCTTCGGCATCGGTCACTTGTCGGTCGGCTTCGACCACCGTGATGCACAGGCGCAGCAAGGTGCGCTGCAGTGCCGGGTCGTCGATCTCCGCCATGAGGCTGGCCAGCGTGCCCGTATCCACGAAACAGGCGTCGGACCAGTTGAGCGCCGAGCAGGCCAGCAGATCGGCGCAAAACTCGTTCACCGCCGCGTCGAGTTCGTCGGCCCGCAGGCCGAGTTCTTCGAAGGCGCGAGACTGGTGCAGCGACACCGCTTCCGTCTGGTCGAAGTGGCCGTCGGCCAGCAGGGTCAGGGCGAGGACGCGGCTGGCCGCCTGCGGGCTGTTGCGGGGGTAGGTTCGCATGGTGGGCTCCGGGGTGCACACGGTGTCGTGACAACCCCAATCTAGGAGCGCAAACACTTCGTGTAAATGCGTTTTATTGCAGAATTCACTTCGTCGAAATCGCAGTGATTTCCTGCGTCCACAAACCAACTGCCGGAGCGCCTCGTGAACTTCAAGCACTTGCACTACTTCTGGGCCGCGGCCAAGGCCGGCGGCGTGATGCGCGCCGGCGAGCAGCTTCACACCACGCCTCAGACGCTGTCGGGCCAGATCAAGCTGCTCGAAGAGCGCTTCGGCCGAAAACTGTTTCGCAAACGCGGCCGGCACCTGGAGCTCACCGATGACGGCCACGTGGCGATGGCCTATGCCGACGACATCTTCGCGCTCGGCAACGAGCTCGAAACCGCGATGCGGCAGGCCGCCGGCAGCGCGCGCACGCTGGACTTCCGGGTCGGCGTGGCCGACTCGGTTCCGAAGGCGGTGGCCTACCGGCTGCTCGAGCCCTCGTGGAGCGTGCCCGAGCCGGTGCGGCTGATCTGCCACGAGGGCAAGTTCCGGGATCTGCTGGCGCAGCTCTCGGTGCACCGGCTCGACCTCGTGATCGCCGACGAGCCGATGTCGCGGCATGTCAGCGTCAAGGCGTTCAACCACGCGCTGGGCAGCACGTCGATGACGTTTCACTGCACACGCGAAGTGAAGGCCACGCTCAAGGGGCGCTTCCCGGCTTGCCTGAACAACGCGCCGATGCTGATCCAGGGGGCTGCCTCGGCGATCCGGCAGCGGCTGGATCAGTGGTTCGTGAAACACCAGGTGCAGCCGCGCATCGTCGGCGAGTTCGACGACGGCGCGCTGATGAAGGCCTTCGGCCGCGAGGGCCGGGGCGTGTTTCTCGCGCCCGCGGTGCTGGAGCGCGAAACCTGCGAGCAGTACGGCGTGCAGGTGCTGGGGCGCACCGACGAGCTGGTGGAAGAGTTCTTCGCCATCTCTTCCGAGCGCCGCATCAACCACCCCTGTGTGTCTGCCATCACCAACAGCGCGCGGGGGCAGTTGTTCGGCGCGCGGTGAAGGCCCGGCCCGGCGCGCAGATGCCTGGCGACATCAACACTAAGGTTTATTCGAAGTGATTTTGAAAATTTGTCGCCTTGTCGCGAAGTACGGCGCGCCCTATCTTTCGTGCATCGTCACGAAAGACACCGCATGCGCCCCTACCCGAAAGACAGCCCTCGAGCCGCAGCGCGCATCGTTGCGCTGACCCTCATCTCCGACGGCCAGCTCAAGAAGGCCGAACTCGCCATCCTGGAGGCGTCCAGCGCGCACGAGCAGCTGGGCCTGTCGCGCGGCGAGCTGCGTGGCGTGGTGCACGAGCTGTGCACGGACCTGCTCGAAAGCGCCAACGAACAGCGCGCGAGCGACTGCCTCATTCACGACGGCCTGATCGATGCCGTGCTTTCCGAGGTCGAGTCGCTCGAACTGCGTCGAACCGTCTTCGGCCTGTGCCTGAAGGTGGTTCATGCCGACGGGCATGTTCACGACGCAGAGTCGATCGTGCTTCTGGCGGCGATCGAACGCTGGGGCGCCGACCTCGAGCGCATCGGCCAGGCCGATCACAGCTGAACCCCACCCAACGAACACACGCCCGTCGGAGCCCCCGTGGATTTCTTTCAAGCCTTCTTCTTCGCCGACTTCGTCGGCAAACCGGTCTGGGTCTGGGCCGCCTTCGTCGGCGTGGTACTGGCCCTGCTCAGCCTCGACCTGGGTGTGCTGCACAAGGACGACCGCGAGATCGGCGTGCGCGAAAGCCTGCTGCTCTCGGCCGGCTACATCTCGATGGGCCTGCTGTTCGGCGCCTGGGTGTGGTGGTATTTCGGTTCGCAAAGCGGCATGGACTACCTGACCGGCTTCATGATCGAGAAGTCGCTGTCGATGGACAACGTGTTCGTGATCGCGATCATCTTCGGCTTCTTCGCGATCCCGCGGGCCTACCAACACCGGGTGCTGTTCTGGGGAATCATGGGCGTGATCGTGCTGCGCGCGCTGATGATCGCGCTCGGCGCCACGCTGCTGGCGCAGTTCAGCTGGGTGCTCTATGTGTTCGGGCTGTTCCTGCTGGCCACCGGCGTGAAGATGCTGTTCATCACGGGCAAGCCGCTCGATCTGAACAACAACCCGGTTCTGAGGTGGCTGCGTGGCCACCTGAACGTGACCGACCGGATCGAGGGCAATCACTTCTGGGTTCGCGGCCCCGACCCCCAGGACCCGAGCCGCACGGCCTGGTTCGCCACGCCGCTGTTCCTGGCGCTGGTGCTGATCGAACTGGCCGACCTGGTGTTCGCGGTCGACAGCGTGCCCGCGATCTTCGCCATCACGCAAGACCCGTTCATCGTCTACACGTCGAACATCTTCGCGATCCTCGGGCTGCGCGCGCTGTACTTCGCACTGGCCGCGATGATTCACCGCTTCAGCTACTTGAAGTACGCGCTGGCCCTGGTGCTCGTCTTCATCGGCTCGAAGATTTTCCTGGTGGGTTTCATCGGCAAGATTCCCGCCGGTGTTTCGCTCGGCGTCACGTTCGGCCTGCTGCTTGGCGGCGTGCTGTATTCGCTGTTCAAGACCCGGGGCCAGAACGCAGCGGCAACGCCCGGCTCCGTTTCCGCATGAACCCGCCGAGGGCGTGCTGCTTCACGGCGCCGCGCCGCCCTCTTCGAGCCCGGCCACGTGCGTGCAGATGGCGCCCGGCGTCGTCAGCCACACGCCACCCCGCACAGCCGCCGCGTCGATGTGGCGCAGCGCCCGCCGCAGGTGGCGCAGCCGGTACGGCTGGCCCACGATGTACGGGTGCAGCGCGATGCCCATCACCAGCGGCTGGCGCGCCGACTGCTCGAGCATCTCGTCGAACTGGTCGACGATCATCTGCGCGAAGTCTTTGCCATCCATCTGGCGCGCCATGATCGCCGGGATGTCGTTCAGCTCCTGCGGGTAGGGCACCGACCACAGCGTGCGCCCGCTGCGCGTGCGCATCGCCACCGGCTGGTCGTCGTGGCACCAGTTCAGCGTGTAGCGGTAGCCGGTCTCGGCCAGCAGGTCGGGCGTGAGCAAGCTCTCGCTGATCCACGGCGACAGCCAGCCCGCCGGTGCCTGCCCGCTGTGCTGCGCGATGCGTTCGTGGCACAGCGCCAGCAGCGCGCGCTCGTCGGCCTCATTCAGCCCACCCTGGCGCTCGGCGTTGCTGTGGCCGTGGCCGACGAGCTCGTCGCCACGGGTCACGCAGGCCGCCACCAGCTCGGGGCAGTGGTCGTAGAGCGCGGTGTTGATCAGCGCCGCCGCCGGCCAGCCCAGTTCGTCGAACAGTTCCAGGCACCGCCACGCGCCGACGCGGTTACCGTATTCGCGCCAGCTGTAGTTCAGCACGTCGGGCTGCGGCGAAGCCGGACCGAGCGCTGCGCCCAGGCCTTCGCCGAACGCGAAGTGTTCGTGGTTCAGCGCCACGTACACGGCCAGCCCTGCGCCGCCGGGCCAGCGGTAGTTCGGGCGCGCCGTGATGGCGCTGTAGCCGAAGCGGCCATGGCCGGGCAAAGCGTTCAGGTAGGTGGCGGCCATGACGGTGCTTTCGTTCAGGACAGGTGGAGATGGCGAACCAAGATGGTGTGGTGCCGGGTCGCCGGTGCACCACGACCGTGTGGTCGGCCTGCGCAGCAGCAACTCGCGTTCCAGTGCAGCGCAAAGAGAGGGCATCGGCGCGTGGCATGGATTCTGCAAAAAGCCGAGCCTCCCACTCAACTTCCTGGAGTCTGCATGAAGCGTCGCCTCATCCTGGCCGCCGGTGCCGCGGCCTTGTCGTCACCCGCCTTCGTGGGCGCGCAGAGTGCCTGGCCGAGCCGCGGCCCGGTGCGCCTGATCGCGCAATTCCCGCCCGGTGGCCTGGTCGACACGGTGGCCCGGCTGATGGCGCCGCACCTGTCGCAGGCCCTCGGGCAGACGGTGGTGGTCGAGAATCGGCCGGGTGCCGGCGGCCTGATCGGCACCGACTACGTTTCCACGCAGCCGGCCGACGGCTACACGCTGCTCGTGAGCCACGCCTCGGTGCACATCTATGCCGCGGCCACGCGCAACACGATGCCATTCGATTCGGTGGCCGACTTCAGCCACCTGGCCATGCTGGTCGAAGCGCCGATGGTGCTGCTGGTGCGCGGCCAGTCGACCTACCAGAACCTCGGCGAATACGTGACCAAGGCCAAGACCAAGCCGGTGCGTTACGGCACCTCGGGCATCGGCTCGGCCAACCACCTGTTCGGCGAGCTGCTCAAGATCGACGGCCAGGCGCCCGAGCACGACCATGTGCCCTACCAGGGCAGCGCGCCGGCGATGCAAGACCTGCTCGGCGGCCAGATCGACGGCCTGTTCGACCCCATCACCACCAACGTGGCGCAGCTCAAAGCCGGCTCGCTGCGCGCGCTGGCCGTGTCGACCCCGGCGCGGCTGCCGGCCTTGCCCAACATCCCCACGTTCGCCGAACTCGGCTACCCGTCGTTGACCGGCTCGCAGTGGCTCGGCCTGTCGGCACCGAAGAACCTGCCCGCGCCGATCGCGCAGCGCCTGAAGGCGCTGATGCCCGAAGTGCTGGCCAAGCCCGACGTGATGGCGCGGCTCGAAGACCTGCAGACGCTGCCGCGCAAGACGCCGGTGCTGGGCGATGATTTCTCCACGCTGATCAAATCGCAGATCGACACCTGGACCAAGGTGGCCCGGCGTGCCAAGGTAGAAGTGATAGCCTGAGGGCATGAGCCCCCACGTCGCTACGCTCCTGCCCCCCGAGGGGGCGCTCAGCCGCCTTGGGGCGGCCCGGCGGCGGCTGAACTCGTGACAGAAGTCGATTTCGAAAGCATCACCGCCTACCAGCGCTACAAGCTGATGGCCAGCCTGATCGTGCCGCGGCCGATCGCGCTGGTCACCACGCTGGGGCCGACGGGCGTGGTCAACGCCGCGCCGTTTTCCATGTTCAACATGGTCGGCGAAGACCCGCCGATCCTGATGCTCAGCATCAACCGCCTGAAAGACGGGCGCCTGAAAGACACCGCTGCGAACATCCTGCGCAGCGGCGAATTCGTGGTGCACATGTCCGACGAGCCGATGGCGCAGAAGATGCACGACTGCGGCGAAGCCTTTCCTTCCGACGTGAGCGAGCTCGCCGCCGTGGGCCTGACGGCGGTGCCCTCGCACAGCGTGGCGCCGCCGCGCATCGTGGAAGCGCCGGTGGCCTTCGAGTGCGTGTTGCACGAGAAGCTAGAAACCGAAAGCCGCTATGTCTTCATCGGCCGCATCGTGCGGCTGGCCGCGCGCGACGGGCTGATCGACACCACGGCCTGGCGCGTGAACCTGCGCGAATACGCGCCCGTGGCCCGTTTCGGCGCGAGCTTCTACACGCGCACCAACGACCGCTTTTCGCTGTCGGAAGCGCCTGCCGGCCAGCCGGCGCACACGTCGACCGGCATCGACGAGCTCTGAGCCCTGCGCCGCCAAGGCGCTGCACGCATCGGGGTAAGCGGCAGGGCCGCGGCGCGCGGCGCGCCCCTAGAGTCGGCCTGAGAGACAAGAGGGCAAATCTGCCCCGCTCGACTCAGGAGACCTGCATGAACCTCTTCCACCTTGTGAACCGCGTGGCCACCGCCATCGTGCTCGCGTGCACGCTGCTGCCCGCACAGGCCGCCGACTTCCCCGCGCCGAAAGAAGCCACCTGGGTCGCGCGCGACTTCAAGTTCCACACCGGCGAGGTGATGCCCGAACTGAAGCTGCACTACACGACCGTCGGCGCGCCCACCGGCGAGCCAGTATTGATCCTGCACGGCACGGCCGGTTCGGGCACCGGCATGCTGAACCCGGCCTTCGCCGGCGAGCTGTTCGGCCCTGGCCAGCCGCTCGACGCGAGCAAATATTTCATCATCCTGCCCGACGCCATCGGCGCCGGCAAATCGTCGAAACCGTCGGACGGCCTGCGCGCGAAGTTCCCGAAGTACAACTACGACGACATGGTGCTCGCGCAATACCGCCTCGTGACCGAAGCCCTGGGCCTGCGCCACCTGCGCCTGGTGCTCGGCAACTCGATGGGCGGCATGCACACGTGGATCTGGGGCACCACCTACCCCGGCTTCATGGACGCGCTGGTGCCCATGGCTTCGCAGCCCACCGAGATGGCGGGCCGCAACTGGATGATGCGGCGCCTCCTCACCGATTCGATCCGCAACGACCCCGAGTGGAACGGCGGCAACTACAGCACGCAGCCGCGCGCCTTCCGCGTGGCCAACGTGTGGTTCGGCGTGGCCACCATCGGCGGGTCGCAGGCGTATTACAAGGCCGCGCCCACGCGCGTGCAGGCCGACAAGTTGGTGGCCGACCGCATGGCTGCACCCTTCACCGCCGACGCCAACGACTTCTTGTACCAGTGGGATTCGTCGGACGACTACAACCCTGCGCCGGGGCTCGAGCGCATCCAGGCCAAGCTGCTCGCCATCAACTCGGCCGACGACGAACGCAACCCGCCCGAGTTGGGCATCATGGAGCGCGAGCTCAAGCGGGTGAAGGGCGGGCGGCTCTACCTGATCCCGGCCAGCGAAGACACTCGCGGGCACGGCACGACCGGGATGGCGAAGTTCTGGAAGGGGCAGTTGCAGGAGTTGTTGGCGGGGGCGGCGAGGGTGGGGAAGTAACCCAGACCGATGAGCCACAAGCTGACGCGAAAGCCGGTCGATGCGCCGGCATGGGTGCCTTGACGCGGCGTAAACTGCGCAGAATTCTGCACTTCCTCTCAAGGAGCCGCCCATGGGCTTTTCAGCCAGCGATGTGGTGCCTTTCACCCAGGCACGCGCCAACTTGTCAGAGCTCGCGGACCAGGCCAAGGCCGGCGCAGAAAAGATCATCACCAAGAACGGTGAGAGCTACGTCGCGCTGATCGATGCCGACCGGCTGGACTATTACCACCGGCTCGAGCGCGAGCGCATCCACCTGCTGCTGATCGACGACGCCAGGCGCGGCTTGGCCGACATCGAGGCCGGCCGCACCCGCGAGGCTGACAGCGCCATCGGCCAGCTTCAGCAGCGCCGCAAGGCTGCGGCCAAGGTTTCCAGCACAGTCAAAGCCGCCAGGAAGCGTGGCTGAAAAGCAGTACCGCGTCGAGCTGACCGCGAGCTTCCTGGAGCGCCTGGGCGCCATCGAGGCGTTCCTTGCCGAGGCCGACGCGGGGTTGGCCTTCGACGTCTTGCTGACCGAGCTTCGCGCCACGGTCATTCCCAACCTGCGGCGCTTTCCGCGCATCGGCCGGTGCTATCTTGCCAACGCGCCGCAGTCTGCGGAAGCGCTGGCACAACTCGCCGCGTTGCCGACCGGTGCGCTGCAGGCGCTGCGCGAATACCTGCATGGTGACTATCTGGTGCTCTACGCAGCGATGGAGGCCGACGCGGCGGTCTACCTGCTGTCGATCCGGCACCATCGCCAGCTCTCGTTTGACTTCGCGCGCCTTTGGCCGAGTGGTTGAGCAACGGGATGATGCCGTGCCTGCTCACCGATTCGATCGGCAACGACCCCGAGTGGAACGGCGGCAACTACAGCACCCAGCCGCGCGCGGTGCGCATCGCCAACGTGTGGTTCGGCGTGGGGAAGTAGGGGGCGCGCGGCTGGAACGAAGGCGCGATTGCGACGACAGCATCAGACTGGCTGCCGCTGTTCAATACTTGGAATTCGAATGACGGCGGATGTCCAAAGCTGTCGCTGAGCCGTGTATTGCGCGATCGGCCGGTGCTCCTCAAAGCATGACGCTCGCCAAGTGATATTTCCGCGCGGCACGACCAGCGGCTCCGAACGGCTGCACCCTAATGCGTTCAAACGTTGCGACCGACCCAAAGCAGACATCCCGAAACGAGCTTCTGTTCTAGGGGGACGCACAACGCCGCCGCCGCGTCGCCCCACCTCACCCCGCTTTCGAGTGTTGTGGTCAAACTCGACCACCCACGCCTTTGAACTTCTCTACGAAGGAGGCGACTTTCTGAAACACGCTCTGCTTCTTGGTCAAGTATTGAGGATTCAGCGGACTCATCTTGGGAAGAACAGCATTGAGCTCCGTGCCGTTGTCACTTGCAAACTCCCGTTTCAGCGAGGTGGTGATGTAGCGCTTGGCCGCTTCCGCATTCAGATTCTCGGCGTTGATCAGCTCTTGCGCCTCTCTCTGTAGTTCCGCTTGGGCAAAGGTGAAGAAGGCATCTATCACACTGGCTTTGTCACCCATCTGGTCCAGGTCGGTCTGGTTGATGAAGTCGACCAGCAAGCTCTCCTTGGCACGGTTGCCCAGGCTCGCGCGAATCACCCGACGGACATCTTCCACCAGAGCGGCCTTGTCCTTGACCTTCCTGTTGTTCTCGAAAATTAGTCCCAGGATGTAGTCGAGGTTGATCTCTTGTGACTTCAGCAGGTCGATCTCAAAGACCACATCGTCCCAGTCGATGGTGGACTTCTCTTTTTCGCCTGAAGACTTTTCCCGTCGCAGCCAGTCACGAACGTCGTTATAGGTGGAACGGTAGTCCTGAATCTTTCGCTCAGAGGGAATCTTGATTTCTTGCAGCGCGGCCAATGCACCATCATCCAGATAGTGCTTGGCCTTGAATGCTTCAACCGCCGCCGGGTCATTCATGTCTAGGCTCTGCAAGGCCTTGAGGCTGGCGAATTCGTCGTAGTTCTGCAGCACGTTCTCAACGCGCAGATACTCACCAAACAGCTTCGCGAAGGCCTTCTTGTCGGCCTCCTTTTCAATGGAGGCCGGGTCAGGAAAACGCTGCTCCAGCTCCGTCACCACATCCACAAAACCTCGCCGCGCTTCACCGGTCAGCGCGTCGGTGAAACCGACCATGTATTCCTTGTAGCTCTTCTCCAGCACCACGTTCTTGGTGTTCTTGTCACCGAACAAGGTGATGGCGTCGATGGTCGCCTGCTCCAAGTCGCGGAAGGTGACGATGTTCCCAAAGGTCTTGGTGGCGTCAAAGATTCGATTGGTGCGCGAGTAGGCTTGGATCAGGCCGTGGTAGCGCAGGTTCTTGTCCACGAATAAGGTGTTCAGCGTTGGCGCATCAAAGCCCGTCAGGAACATGCCCACCACGATCAGCAGGTCGATCTCCTTGGCTTTGACCTGTTTGGCCAGATCGCGGTAGTAGTTCTGAAAGCCATTGCTGTCCACGCTGAAGTTGGTTTTGAACAGCGCGTTGTAGTCTGAGATGGCAGCGCTCAGGAACTCCTTGGCGCTGCTGTTCATGGCTGACACATCAAAGCTTTCGTCCTGAATTTCGCCCACCGCATCCTGCTCTTCGTTGGCGGCAAACGAGAAGATGGTGGCTACTTTCAAAGGCTTGTCGCTGTCCTTCTGTAGCGTCTTGAATGCCTCGTAGTACAGCTTGGCGGCATCCACGCTGCTCACTGCAAACATGGCATTGAAGCCTTTGCTTGCGTGATGGCTACCCGCTTGCAGGCGATGGGTTTTCTGCCGGAAGTTGTTCAGTATGTACTGGGTGATCTCAGAGATACGGTCGGGGTGCAACAGGGCCTGCTTGTTCTCTGCGGCGCTGAGCTTCTTCTCGTCTTGCTCGGTTTCAATGGCCTTGAACTGCGGGCGCACGTCGTTGTAGTCCACCTTGAACTTCAGCACTTTCTCATCGCGAATGGCATCGGTGATCACGTACGAATGCAACTCACGGCCAAAGACACTGGCAGTGGTTTCCGCGCCCAGCGCGTTCTGCGGAAAGATCGGGGTGCCGGTAAAGCCAAACTGGTAGAACCGCTTGAACTTCTTCTTCAGGTTCTTCTGTGCTTCACCGAATTGGCTGCGGTGGCACTCGTCAAAGATGAAGACCACCTGCTTGCCGTAGAGGGGCAGGTCGCCCTCGCTCTTCATCAGGTTGTTGAGCTTCTGGATGGTGGTGACGATGATCTTGTTGTCATCCTTCTCCAGGTTGCGCTTGAGGCCAGCGGTGCTGTCCGAACCGTTCACGCTGTCCGGTGAAAAGCGCTGGTATTCCTTTATGGTCTGGTAGTCCAGATCCTTGCGGTCCACCACAAAAAACACCTTGTCGATGAACTCCAGCTCGGTGGCCAAGCGAGCCGCCTTGAAGCTGGTCAGCGTTTTGCCGGAGCCGGTGGTGTGCCAAATGAACCCACCGCCCTCCAGCGCGCTCCAGCTCTTGGCCTGATACGCGCTGTTGATCTTCCACAGAATGCGCTCGGTGGCGGCAATCTGGTATGGGCGCATCACCAGCAGCGTGTTGCTGGTATCGAATACCGAGTAGCGCAGCAGCACCTTCAGCAGCACATCTTTCTGGAAGAAGGTGGCGGTGAAATCCTTCAGGTCTTTGATCAGGCTGTTGTCGGCCTTCGCCCAGTTCATGGTGAAGTCGAAGCTGTTCTTGTTGCGCTGGGTGGTGTTGGCAAAGTAGCGGCTGTCGGTGCCGTTGGTAATGACAAACAACTGCAAAAACTTGAACAAGGACTGCGCGCTGTTGAAGCTCTCCTTGCTGTAGCGGTGCACCTGGTTGAAGGCCTCACGAATCGCCACGCCGCGCTTTTTCAGTTCCACCTGCACCAGTGGCAAGCCATTGACCAGAATCGTTACGTCATAGCGGTTGGCATGCGTGCCAGCCTGCTCAAACTGCTTGATGACCTGCACCTTGTTGCGTGCGATGTTCTTTTTGTCCAGCAAGTAGATGTTCTGGATATGTCCATCGTCGAAGACAAAGTCGTGAACGTAGTCGTCATGGATCTTTCGGGTTTTCTCGACGATGTCATCGCTGGGCTTGTCCAGCCAGCTCTCCACAAAGCGCAGCCACTCACCGCCTGCAAACTGCACGTTGTTGAGCGCTTGCAATTGCACGCGCACATTGGCCAGCAAAGCCTCAGGCGTGTTCAGGCCCGGCAGGAACTCATAGCCTTGATGCACCAGATCCTGAATGAACTCGCGCTCGAGATCGCCTTCGCTTTGGTAGCTTTCTGCAACCTGCCATTCCTCGGTGTACTTGTCCAGAACGATGAAAGTCTTGGATTCGGCAATGGTTTTGTAGTCACTCATTGGGCTTGCTCTCATCGTCCTGAAACAGCGCCGCCAGCTCGCTCTCGATCTCCTCCACGGTCGGCAACTGCGACTGCACCGACAAGGGAATGTTTTTGGTGATGAACGAGCTCACGCCCATCGGTTTGTTGACGTCGCGCAGGGCGTACTCCACATCCAGCTTATCTTTGTCTTTGCACAGGATCAGGCCGATGGTGGGCTGGTCACCCTCAGCTCGCAGCTGGTCGTCCACCGCCGACAGGTAGAAATTGAGCTTGCCGACGTACTCGGGTTTGAACGCGCCTGCCTTCAGCTCAATCACCACGTAGCACTTCAGACGTGCGTGATAGAACAGCAAATCCAGAAAGTAGTCCTTGCCGTTCACGGCCAACGGGTATTGCCGCCCGAGAAAGGCAAAGCCCTTGCCCAGCTCCAGCAGGAAACGGGTGATCTGCGCGACCAACTGGTTCTCGATGTCGCGCTCCACCGCCTGCGGTGCAAGGGTCAGGAAATCAAAGACGTACGGGTCCTTCAGGCTTTGCTGCACCAGCTCTGACTGGGGCGCTGGCAAGGTCTGGGCAAAGTTGCCCACCGCCTGGCCCGTACGCTCATGGAAGCGCTGCGCAATCTGCCACTCCAGCACCGTGCGGCTCCAGCCGTGCTCGATGCAGGCCTGCGAGTACAGCAACACCAGCTCCAGCGACTTGACCTTGGCCAGCAAGGTACGCACATGCCCCCAGGGCATTTGTCCCACGGGCTGTGGGACAACTTCAAACTGCGAGCTGAAGAAGGCATAGAACTGCCGCATGGCAAACAGGCTGGTGCGTGAGAACCCCTTCATGCCTGGGTAGCTGGCATGCAGGTCCAGCGCCATCTGCTCCACCACCGCCGAGCCCCAGGCGCGTTCACGCTGCCAAGCGTCCAGCTGGCGGCCAATGTCCCAGTACAGTCCCAGCAGCTCGGCATTCACCGCCAGCACGGCTCGGGTTTGCGAGGCTTGAATGCGCTGCTTGATGGTGGCCAGCGCTTGGCGGTAATCGGTGTGGTGGGTGATCTCGCTCATGGCTTCAGGCTCCCTCTTGCTGCCAAAAGCCAAGCTTGCTTTTCAAGTGCTCAAGCAAAAACCCGACCGTGGCTTTTTCCGCTGGCGTTGGCTCTGCAACGGCTTCATTGGACAGCGTGCTGTGGCTGGTGAAATTGATGACTCTGCTCAGATAGAGCTGCTTGTCATCAGGCAGGAGCTCCGACCACCTGGGGTGACCCAGAAAACTGGCCGTCTTCTCGTAGAGGTTGCGCAGCAAGGTGAAGTGAAATCTTTCAACCTTGTTATCAGCAATCGCCTGCTCGATGGTTTGCTTCAGGTGCAGGTGATAGGAAAAGCTCTTGTTGGAGTCACCATGCTTCTCCGTGAGAGCAAAGCTGCCATCGTCGAAGCGCTCCAAGAAATAGCAACCTTCCTTCTTTCCCTTCTTACTAAGGCTGAGTTCATTGAACAGCACGTTGTAGAACAACGGGCTGTGCGTCGTGATGATGAACTTCAGCTCAGATTGGACGGATTTGATCAGCGTGGCCACATTGACCGCCAGCTCGATCAAGTGGTTTTCATCCAGTGAGCTGACCGGATCGTCAATGAACACGTACTCCAGGTTGTTGAAAGCAGCAGTAGAGCGGTTGGCAACTTCTGCGATGTTCAGCTCGGAAATCAACTGCTCAAGCAGCGCATTGAAAACACTCCAGATGAAGTTGCTTTCCTCGCCTTTGGAGATCTTGATATGAGGCTCTCGCTGATTGTTGCCACGCTCAAATGAAAAGCTGACCGTTGAAAAGTCCGCGCTGAAATGCGGTGTCAGCTTTTCGCTGGTGTAGTGCTGGAAGGTCGAGGTGATGCTCTGGTCTTGCCCTTGCTCTTCGAGAACCCATTTGGTGAACGAGTTGGGTTGGATCTTCAACTTCGGCTCGGCATCCAACCCCAGGTCGTTGTCCCAATAAAAAAGATCTTCCGTGAATGCGCTGTAGTAGAGGATTTTCTTCGCTGCGAGATCTGACGATTGCGCCTCATCACCCTCCGCTTTGGGCGAAATCAGATGCTTGAATTCTCGCGACAGGCGGGTCTTGCCGGTGCCGTTGAAGGCATAGATCAGTTGCACCTTTTTGTTGGCGTCTTTCAGCTGCTTAGCGACCTCGGTCAGCGTCTTGCTCATTTCAGGCCGCCACCTCTTCCGGCTTTGGGAAGCTCAGCAACAGATCGCGGTAATGCTCGTACTGCTTTTGGCGAAGCTCGATTTCGCGTGGCAGGCCTTCGCTAATGGAGTTGGTTAGGGCGTCGAATTTATCGAGGATGGCGACGACGCGGGCTTGTTCGGCTAGAGACTTCTTTGTGTCGCCTGGGTATGGAATTGGTATTCTTACCTTCTCAATTCCGCTAATCAGTAGTCTATTAATCTTCCCGCGAGAAACATGTTTCGCCTTCTCATCAATGAATGCATTCGTTTGCATCACATAGGAAACAAATTTTGGATTCATCGCATGACGGAAGGCGTAGCTGTCATCGTGAATGGCGACCTTTCCACTTCCAACCCACGCAACAGCCTTGCCAACATCTTCAACAGTCTCCCCGACTCCGGCCATCACAACATCACCTGGCTCTGCATAGCGCAGTAAATCGGCCAGATCGTGTCTCACTTGAGAGAAGGTTTGATCAGTAAAGACGCCGTACCGGGTGTAGATCTCGCCGTAGTGAATAGCGCTGATTCCGTTCTCAACACAATCGGCCTTGGTGAAACGCCTACCGCGAATGAATTCTCCAATCTCGCTCAGTGCTTTCCACTCAACGTCTGCTTCTTCAAAGCGCAACAACAGGTCGCGGTAGTGCTTGTATTGTTTCGTTCGGGCCGTACGCTCGGCGGTCAGCTCGGCGGTCAGCTCGGCGGTCAGCTCGGTGAAGGCGTCCAGAATTCGGGTGATTTCCGATTGGATCTCAAGCGATCTTGTTGCGTGTTCTGGGCAGGGGATAGGAATCCGATAATTCAATATTTCCGATTTGTCCCCGCGCGGCATCTTTGCGCCTTTAGCGTGTTGCATGCTGTACGAGAAGAACTCATTTGAGGATAAAAGATAGTAGAGAAAATTCGAGTCTACGAATGACTTGCTCTTTTCCTGGATACGTACGGCAAGCACATCACCACTACAGCCACCCGAGTTCTTCGCTCTCCAAACCTTCTTTAGATAAGGGCGAATATTGCCAAGAAGGATGTCGCCCGCTTCGTACGCAGTCAAACGCTCCGTGTTAGGTAGATAGCTAGCGTCGACGCGCCCACCTTTGTCAGCGATCAGGTTATCGACGCCCACGAACGTGGTCGCGTCGAGTTCTGAGGCGTTCACACGCGTCGGCGAGTATTCCGCCACATCCCCCAACGCCTTCCATTCCACCGCGACCCCATCCAGCAGCTTGTCCATGAAGTCCATGCTGCTCATGCCTCCGGCTCCTGGGCTTCAATTTCTGCAACGATGGCATCAATATCTTTGCGTAGGCGGTCGATCTTGGTGACCGTGGTCTTCAGCGCAGCATTGAGCTCGGCAATGTCCACCACTTCGCGGTTGTCCTTAGCGTCGACATAACTGCTGACCGACAAGTTGTATTCGTTGGAGGAGACCTTCTCAAAAGACACAGACTGGGCAAAGTGATCCACGTTCGCCTTGCTGTCGAACACCGCCATGATCTGGTCGATGTGCTTGTCCAACAGCAAGTTGTTGTTCGTTTCTTTTTTGAAATAGTCCGTACCGCTGGCGTCAATGAACTGAATGTTGGTGTCCGTCTTGTGTTTGGACAGCACCAGAATGTTCACGGCGATGGTGGTGCCGTAAAACAGGTTGGGCGCGAGCGAAATCACCGTTTCCACATAGTTGTTGTCCACCAGGTATTGGCGAATCTTCTGCTCGGCCCCGCCCCGGTAGAAGATTCCGGGGAAGCAGACGATGGCGGCGCGGCCTTTGCTGGAGAGGTAGCTCAGCGCGTGCAGCACAAAGGCAAAGTCGGCCTTGGATTTGGGCGCGAGCACGCCTGCCGGGGCAAAGCGGTCGTCGTTGATCAGGGTGGGGTCGTCTGAGCCTTTCCACTTCACGGAGTACGGCGGGTTGGAGACGATGGCATCAAACGGTTTCTCGTCGCCAAAGTGCGGCTCGGCGAGGGTGTCGCCCAGCTGGATGTTGAACTTGTCGTAGTTGACGTTGTGCAAGAACATGTTCATCCGCGCCAGGTTGTAGGTGGTGTGGTTGAGTTCCTGACCGAAAAAACCGTCTTCAATGATGTGTGCGTCGAAGTGCTTCTTGGCTTGCAGCAGCAGCGAGCCGGAGCCGCAGGCCGGGTCGTAAATCTTGTTGACGCTGGTCTGCCTGTGCATGGCGAGCTGCGCGATCAGCTTGGACACATGCTGCGGTGTGAAGAACTCGCCGCCCGACTTGCCGGCGTTGGCGGCGTAGTTGGAGATGAGGAACTCGTAGGCATCGCCAAACAGGTCGATGTGGCTGTCGCCAAAGTGGCCAAAGTCCAGATCGGCAACGCCCTTGAGCACAGCGGCCAAGCGAGCATTCTTGTCTTTGACCGTGTTGCCCAGGCGGTTGCTGGTGGTGTCGAAGTCGGCAAACAGGCCCCTGATGTCGCGCTCCGACGGGTAGCCCATGGCAGAGGTTTCAATGGCTGAAAAAATGGCGGCCAGGTCGGTGTTCAGGCTTTCGTTGGTGTTGGCGCGGGCGGCCACGTTGGCAAACACCTGGCTGGGGTAGATGAAGTAGCCCTTGGTCTTGACGGCGTCGTCTTTGATTTCCGATGTGATGACCAGATCGGAAAGCTCTGCGTAGTGAACGCTGTCGTCACCGCCTTCGATGTATGCCGCGAAGTTTTCACTGATGAAGCGGTAGAACAGGGCGCCCAGCACGTATTGCTTGAAGTCCCAGCCGTCGACGGCACCACGGACATCGTTGGCGATTTTCCAGATGCTGCCTTGCAGTTTGGCGCGTTGTTCGTTGCTGGTCATGGCGTTTTCTGATTTCGATTCGTTGTTGCAGGCGGGGCTGAACTGAGAGCTTCTTGGAGCACTATCGAGAGCAATGCCAATGGTGGTCTCGACGGTGGGCAGGTCTTCAAGCCGCGTGTCAGTCTACGTGGGCTTTACACATACCCCGTTTGAACTTGCCGAACCTTACGGCCGCCATGGCGGCTTTGCGAAACTTGACGATATATCCGCTCAGGGTCGATCGCGCTGGTTCGGCGCAGTGAGCAGCGGTCACCGAGCGGATCGCGGTACGGCGCCAACGTCGATGCTGCCCATGTCAGCGGTGTCTATGTCAGCCGTGCAATCGACAGTGGCGCGAGCCGGTGACCGCTTTGCAGCCGCCATACACGCGGCGCGCTACCCGTCAGCGCTTTTCAACCGGCCTTGTTATCCGCCTGCAACTGGCGCAAACAATCCAAGCAAAGACAACCAATGAACCGCTCCCGCAGCCCCCGCAGCGTCGCCTCATCCAACTTCACCGTCCCACAAGCACAAGCCCCGCTGTCATTCACCCCGCAATGAAACGCACCCCCACAGCGCGGACAAACGCTGTTGTTCCCGGTGCCGTCCTCAGCGCGCAAACAAACCCTTGTGCTGCTCCCGCAGCAGGTTCTTCTGCACCTTGCCCATCGTGTTGCGCGGCAGTTCGTTCACGACGAACACCTGCTTGGGCACCTTGAAGTTGGCGATCTTCGACTTGAGTTCACTGACCAGTTGCGCCGCATCGGGCGGCGTGCCCGGCCGCGGCACCACGACCGCGACCACGGCTTCGCCGAAGTCGGCGTGGGGCACGCCGATCACCGCGCTCTCGGCCACGCCGGGCATGTCGTTCAGGTAACCCTCGATCTCGGCCGGGTAGACGTTGTAGCCGCCGCTGATGATCAGGTCCTTGCTGCGGCCCACGATGCTCACGTAGCCGCGCGCGTCGATCTTGCCCACGTCGCCGGTCTTGAACCAGCCGTCGGCGGTGAACTCTTCCTTCGTCTTTTCCGGCATGCGCCAGTAGCCGTGAAAGACGTTCGGGCCCTTCACCTGGATCGCGCCGATCTCGTCGACTGCACATTCGCGGCCGCTGTCTTCCTGCACGCGCAGGCCCACGCCGGGCAGCGGGAAGCCGACCGTGCCGCCGCGGCGTTCGCCGAGCTTCGGGTCATAGGGGTTGGACGTGAGCATCGCGGTTTCGCTCATGCCGTAGCGCTCGAGAATCGTGTGGCCGGTGCGCTCGCGGAACTCGTTGAAGGTTTCCATCAACAGCGGCGCCGAGCCGGCCACGAACAGGCGCATGTGGCGGCACGCCTCTTTCGTCAGGCCCGCTTCGCCGAGCAGGCGCACGTAGAGCGTGGGCACGCCCATGAACACGGTTGCGTCTAGCAGGCGCGCGAGCACGGCCTTCGGGTCGAAGCGGCTGAACCAGATCATCTTGCTGCCGTTGATCAGCGCGCCGTGCGAAGCCACGAACAGGCCGTGCACGTGGAAGATGGGCAAGGCGTGGATCAGCACGTCGCCTTGTCTCCAGCCCCAGTAGTCTTTCAGCGTCAGCGCGTTCGAGCGCATGTTGCCGTGGCTCAGCATCGCGCCCTTGCTGCGCCCGGTCGTGCCGCTGGTGTACAGAATGGCGGCCAGGTCGTCGGCGCTCTTGTGGGCTGTCGTGTGCTCGTCGCTGCGCGGTGCGGCGCGATCGAGCAGGCTGCCGCTGCGGTCTTCGTTGAGCGTGAACACGTGTTCGGTGCCGGCCTTGAACGCGATCTTGCTGACCCAGCCGAAGTTCTTGCCCGAGCACACCACCACGCTCGGTTCGGCGTTGCCGATGAAGTATTCGATCTCGCTGCCCTGGTAGGCGGTGTTGAGCGGCAAATACACATAGCCTGCGCGCAATACGGCCAGGTAGAGCATCAACGCTTCGACCGATTTTTCGGTCTGCACCGCCACGCGCGCGCCGGCCGGCAGGCCGAGCGACACCAGCAGATTGGCGATGCGCGCGGTGGCGCGGTCGAGGTCGCGCCAGGTGTAAAACAGCCGCGGGCCGTCGCCGGTTTCGATGGCGGTCGCGTCCAGGTCTTTCGGGAACGCAGCGCGCAAGGCGCTGAAGAGGTTGTGGTTGTCGTTCTGGCCCATGCTGTGGCTCTCTTCTTGTGGAATGGGTTCGTTCAGCCGCGCTGAAAACGCGCCGGCCGCTTGGCGATGAACGCGCCGATGCCTTCGCGGTGCTCGGCGCTGTCGGCGTAGTTGAAGTGCGCGCGCCGCTCGGTTGGGCTCGGCCCGCCGGCCGCGATCTGGCGCAGCGTGCGCTTGTTGATGCGTGCGGCCTGCGGTGACAACGCGGCGATGCGCTCGGCGCGTTGCAGCGAGGTTGCTGCGACTTCGGCATCGGCGACGACCGCGTGCACCGCGCCTGCGCGCAATGCTTCTGGCGCGTCGTACAGACGCGCTTCGAGCAGCATCTCGCGCAGCACCGGGGCCGTGAACACTTTGCTCAGGCGTTCCAACTCGCCCGGCGCCATCGGGAAGCCGAGCTTGGCGATCGGCGCGCCGAAGCGGCTGCTTTCGCCGCAGACGCGGATGTCGCAGCAGGCCGCGATCTCCAGGCCGCCGCCGATGCACGCGCCGTCGATCTGCGCGAGCAGCGGTATGTCGCAGTCGAGCATGGCCTGCAGCGCAGGGGCGACGGTGTTTTCGTGAAAGTCGTGCAGGGCAGTCTCGTCGAAACGAAAGCCGGCGAATTCATGGATGTCGCCTCCCGACGCGAACTGCGCGTCGGCGCCGCAGACGATCACCGCGCGTGGCGCCTCGTCAACCGGCAGCGCTTGCAGGCGCTCGAACAGCGCACGCAGCTCGCGCCACATGCCGATGTCGATCGCGTTCAGCTTGCCGGGGTTGGAAAGCGTCACGCGGGCCACGCCGGTTGCACCGGCGCCGGCCCACTGCACCGCGCCGCCCATCACTCCAGCTTCGCGCCGGAGCCTTTCACGACCTCGGCCCAGCGTTTGGTTTCGCTGGTGACGAACTTGCCGAAGGCGTCGCCGTACAGGTCGGGCGTTTCGGCGCCCAGGCCGTTCCAGGTCTTCACGAGTTCGTCGGAGGTCATCGCCTTGGCCATCTCGGCGCGCACGCGGTCGACCACGTCTTTCGGCGTGCCCTTGGGCGCCCACAGGCCGTACCAGGTGGCCACCTGGTAGGTCGGCACGCCGGCTTCGGTGCTGGTCGGCACTTCGGCAAACCCCGGCGCACGCTTGGTCGAAGCCACGGCCAGCGCCTTGATGCGGCCGTTCTTGATGTGCGTGGCCGATGAACCCAGGCCGTCGAACATCATGTCGACCTGGCCGGCGATCAGGTCTTGCAGCGCCGGGCCGGCGCCGCGGTAGGGAATGTGGGTGATGAAGGTCTTGGTCTGCAGCTTGAACAGCTCGCCGGCCAGGTGGTGCGAGGTGCCGTTGCCGGCCGAACCGTAGTTGACCTTGCCGGGGTTCTTCCGCACGTACTCGAGCAGGCCCTTGAGGTCGGTGACCGGCACACGCTGCGGGTTCACCACGATGACCTGCGGCACGCTCGAGATCAGACCGACGGGGATGAAGTCGGCCTCGAGGTTGTAGTCGAGCTTCGGGTACATGCTCGGGGCGATGGCGTGGTGCACCGCGCCCATGAAGAAGGTGTAGCCGTCGGGTGCGGCCTTGGCCGCGATGGTGGCGCCCACGTTGCCGCCGGCGCCGCCCTTGTTGTCGATCACGAACTGCTTGCCGAGGTTCTTGGTCATCACCGCGAACAGCGGCCGGGCGAAAGCGTCGGTGCCGCCGCCGGCCGGGAAGGGCACGACGATGGTCACGGGTTTTGTCGGCCAGGCGCTCTGTGCCGCGGCCCACGGGCTCGCTGCGAGCGCGGCGGTGCAGAGCAGGGCGGCGCGCAGGGCGTGGCGGCGTGCGGGGGATGTGGTCATTCGTGTCTCCGTCGTGGGTCTTGTGGGTCGATGAACATCAGAGCAGGGCCGAGACGGCACGCGAATGCGCCACCTCGCCCTGCACGAATTTTTCGTGGTGGGCTTCCACCTTCTGCAGATCGTAGAGGTAATTCACCATCAGCCCGAACGACTGCTTCGCGCCCTTGACCGACAGGTCGCCGAGTGCGTTCAGCCGTTCGAGGCGGGCGCCATTGTCGAGGTGAAAACGCGCCACCGGGTCGCCGCTGCGGGTAGGCGAGTGGCAGGCAAGGTAATAGGCGCCCAGGCGCAGCAGGGCCGCGCTCGCATCGGCGGTCAGCGTGCGCAGCGCAGTGGCGGTGGTGATCTTGTCGAGGTCGCCGCCGCAGGCCGCGAGCAAGGCCTGCTGCGCTTCGGCCAGCGCTTGCGCACGCGCTTTCGGCAAAGCTTCGCAGAGCGAACCGGCGCGCACCCAGCGCGCGAAGCCGGGCAACGGCGAGAGCGTGCAGAAGGTTCGCAACTGCGGCAGCTCGCGCTTGAGCTCTTCGGCCACGCGCTTGATCAGGAAGTTGCCGAGTGACACGCCTTTCAGCCCCGGCTGGCAGTTGCTGATCGAATAGAACGCAGCCACCTTGAACTGGCTCGGCAACAGGGGCTTCGAGGCCTTGTCGATCAGCGGCGCGATCTGCCCCGGCATCTCGGGCAGCAGCGCCACCTCCACGAAGATCAGCGGCTCGTGCGGCAGCTGCGGGTGGAAGAACGCGAAGCAGCGGCGGTCGGGCTGCAGGCGGCGGCGCAGGTCGTCCCAGCCGTCGATCTGGTGCACGGCTTCGTGCTGGATGATCTGCTCCAGCAGCTGCGCCGGCGAATTCCAGTCGACCCGCTGCAGCTGCAGAAAGCCGGGGTTGAACCAGCTCGACAGCAGGTGCAAAAAGTCGGCCTCAACCGCCTGCAGCTCGGGCTTCTTCGCCACGCGCGCCAGCAGCGCACGGCGCATCGCGACGATGCTCGACGTCCCGCCCGGCGAGCGGTTGATTCGCCGCAGCAGCTCTTGCCGCGGCGGCTCGGTGGTCTGCGTCAGCAGAGCCAGGTTCTGCGCGTTGGGGGCGTCGGCATAGGCCTGCGCGCTCTTGAGCACGGCCTTCGGGTCGGGGCTGAAGTCGCTCGACAGGCGCTCGAAGAACGTGCCTTGCTGTTCGTCGGGCAGCGCCGAAAAACGCGCGACCAGGTCGTGCGCGATGCCGGCGCTGTTCGCTTCGCCACTCTCCGAGAGCAGGCGTTTGCAGTCGATCAGCAGGCCGCGCAGGCTGCGTTCGTTGCCGGCCTTGCGGGCGGCGCTCCTGAGTTCATCCAGCATGCGGCACTCCTTGCAATTTCTCGTTCGCGCGCAGTGCTTTCAGCGCGACCAGCTGCGCCATCAGGTGGTCGTGCATCACGCGTTCGGCGCGCACCGCGTCGCGCTGCTCGAACGCGTCGATCAACACGCGGTGTTCGTTGATCGACGCGGCCATGCGGCCCGGCCAGTTCAACTGCCGGCCGCGCAGCAGGCGCAGGAAGCGGCGCAGCTCGTTGGTGGCGCGGTCGAGCCAGCGGTTGGCGGCCAGGGCCTGCACGCGGGTGTGGAAGTCGTGGTTGGCGCGGTAGTAACCGTCGATGTTGTTCGCGGCGGCGTGTTTTTCGAGCACGTCGTGCAGGCGGCGCAGGCTTTTCACTTCGGCGTCGGTCGCCTTGCGCACCGCCTCGAATGCGCAGCGGCCTTCGAGCAGCGCCATCACCGGGAACAGCTCGTCGGCGTCGTCTTCCGACATCTCGGTGACCTTGCAGCCTTGCCGCGGCACCGAGGTGACCAGGCCTTCGGCGGCGAGCACCTTCAGTGCTTCTCGCAGCGGCGTGCGGCTGATCTGCCAGTCGTTCGCCAGCGCCAGCTCGTCGATCCACTGGCCGGGCGCGAGCTGGCGTTCGAACACCATGTTGCGCAGCCGGGTGGCCACCTCTTCGTGCATCGAGGACGGGCGAAGGGGGGTGGGGGTGACCATGCATCCACTCTACAATCAATAATTCATAATTACAAGATCGGATGAATGCCGAGCGTCGCTGCGGGCGGCGCGTGGTGAGCCACCCCGGTGTTTGCCTGCTCACGGGCGAGTGCGCCAGCCGCTACAGTGTCTGCCATTCGGACACTGGTGACCCCGCGATGCCCCGCCACGACAGCCCCCGCCCCTCCCAACTGCCGGCCGACGCCGACGCGGTGCTCAAGCTCGCCGCGCAGAGCATGTTCGACACGCTCGCCAGCACCGCGATGGGCATGATGGTGGTCGACCGCGAACATCACATCGTCTGGATCAGCGAGGGCTACAAGCAGTTCCTGCCCAGCCTCGGCCACGCCGAGGAAGACTTCGTCGGCCGGCGTGTCGAAGAGGTCGTGCCCAACACGCTGATGGCGCAGGTGATCGACACCGGCCAGCCGATCCTGGTCGACCTGCTCACCAACCACGCAGGCACCTTCCTCGTCAGCCGCCTGCCGCTGCGCGACGCCGCCGGTGACGTGATCGGCGCGATGGGCATGGTGCTGCTCGACCACCCCGAGACCACGATGCAGCCGCTGATGGCCAAGTTCTCGGGCCTGCAGCGCGAGCTGAACGAAGCGCGCCAGCAGCTCGCCGCGCACCTCACGCAGCACCGCAAGCCGAAACACTCGCTGGCGAGCTTTGTCGGCGCGAGCGCGGCGGCGGTCGAAGTGAAACGCCAGGCGCGGCGCGTGGCGCAGACCGACAGCACGGTGCTGCTGCTCGGCGAAACCGGCACCGGCAAGGAGCTGCTTGCGCACGGCATCCACGCCGCGAGCCTGCGCGCGGGCAAGCCCTTCATCGGCATCAACATCGCGGCCGTGCCCGAGACGCTGCTCGAAGCCGAGTTCTTCGGCGTGGCGCCGGGCGCCTACACCGGCGCGGAGCGCAAGGGCCGCGATGGCAAGTTCAAACTGGCCGACGGTGGCACCTTGCTGCTCGACGAGATCGGCGACATGCCGCTCGGCCTGCAGAGCAAGCTGCTGCGTGTGCTGCAGGAGCAGGAGGTCGAGCCGCTCGGCAGCAACCAGGTGCAGCACGTGGACGTGCGCATCATCGCGGCGACCAGCCGCGACCTGCCGGCGATGGTGGCGGCCGGCAGCTTTCGCGCCGACCTGTATTACCGGCTCAACGTGCTGCCGATTCGCCTGCCGGCGCTGCGCGAGCGCATCGCCGACCTGGAAGCGCTGGTCGAAACCCTGGCCGACGACATCGCGCGGCGCAGCGGCCTGGCGCACAAGAGCGTGTCGGCCGACGCGCTCGACCTGCTGGCGCGCCACGCGTGGCCGGGCAACATCCGCGAGCTGCGCAACGTGCTGGAGCAGGCCACGCTGATGACCGACGACCCGCTGTTGACGGCGCGGCATTTCGGCGGGCTGATGGCGGGTGGCGACGTGGCTGCATTGCCTGAAGGCGTTGGTGCGACCAGCGTGGCAACGCCGTTGTTGGCAACGCCCGAGCGTGCCGCTCGCTCGCCGCTCGGCGAAGCCGCCATCGCCCACATCAAACCCTTGCCGCAGGCCGTGGCCGAGCTCGAAGCGCGCGCGATCCAGGAAGCGCTGACGGCCACCGGCGGCAACAAGCTCGCCGCCTCGAGGCTGCTCGGCATCGCGCGCGCCACGTTGTACGAGAAGCTGCTGCTGATCGACACGCACAAACCGCCTGCGGCCGCGATCGACGGGGCCGTGCGATGAGCGCGCGCCGCAGGCACCGGCAGCATCCCTGCTGGCCGGTACTCGCCGCGTGCCTGGTCAGTGCGATCGGCCACGCGCAGACCGCCGCACCCGCGCCGGCCGCTGCGGCTTCGGCGCCCCCGCCGGCGGCAGCCCAGCTCAAGCCGGTCGAAGTGATCGGGGGCCGCGCCGACGACACGCAGCAGCGGCGCGAATCCACCGCCGCGAAGATCGTGATCGGCCGCGAAGAGATCGAACGTTTCGGCGACAGCACGCTCGGCGACGTGCTCAAGCGCCTGCCCGGCGTCACGATGCAGGGCCGGCCCGGGCGCGGCGGCAACATCCGCATGCGCGGCCTGGGCAGCGGCTACACGCAAATCCTGCTCGACGGACAGCGCATCCCGCCGGGCTTTTCGCTCGACTCGCTGACGCCCGAGCAGATCGAGCGCATCGAGATCCTGCGCGCGCCGACGGCCGAGACCGGCGCGCGTGCGATCGCCGGCACCATCAACATCATCACGCGCGAAGGCTTCAGCAAGCGTGTGAACGACCTGCGGCTGAGCGCCGCGCTCGAGAACGACCGCGTGCAGACCAGCGTTTCCTGGACACGCAACGACGCGCTGGGCGCGCTGACCTGGAACACTTCGCTCACCGCGTTTTCGAACGACCGGCAGAACGACAGCGTGACGACGACGGTCGACACCGACCCGGCCACCGGCGCGCTGACGCTCGACCAGCGCGACACCGGCCAGGTGCGCGACAAGCGCCGGGGCCTGCACGCCACCGGCCGGCTGCAGTGGCGCAGCGCCGACACGGCCGACACGGTGACGCTGATGCCGCTGGTGATCTACAGCACCGGCAGCACCGACCGCCGGGGCACGTTCGAGCAACGCGTGGGGCCGGAGCCCGCGCCTTACGACACCGCTCGCACCGAAGGCGACGGCAGCTTCTCGCTGTTGCGCCTGAACGGGCAATGGAACCACCGCCTCGGCGCGGGTGGCCGGCTCGAATGGAAAGCGGCGCTCGGGCAGGGCCGCAGCAAGACCTCGGGCGTGCGCCGCGAAACGACCGGCGGTGTGCTCAGCCGCACGCTCGCCGACGACGCCGACACGACCGACCGCAACCTGCTCGTCAGCGGCAAGCTCGTGAAGGTGCTGGAAGGCGAGCACAGCCTGGTCACCGGTGGCGAAGCCGAGACCAACCGCCGCAACGAGCGCCGCGTCACCTTGCAGGACGGCGTGCCGGTGTTGACCGACTTCGGCGACAACGTGTCGGCTTCAGCGACGCGGCTGGCTGTCTTCGCGCAGGACGAATGGAACATCACGCCACTCTGGTCGGCCCACGCCGGCCTGCGCTGGGAAGGCATCGACACCAAAGGCAGCGGTGCCACCTCCACCGACACCAACCGAAGCAGCGTCTGGACGCCCTTGCTGCACGCCGTCTGGAAGCCCACGCCCGAAAGCCAGGACCAGCTGCGCTTCAGCCTGACGCGAAGCTACCGCTCACCTTCGCTGCAGAACCTGATCGGCCGGCCGCGCGTGAACAGCCGCTACCCGGTGGACGGCAGTAATACCCCGAGCCAGCCCGACTCGGCGGGCAACCCGGCGCTCAAACCCGAGCTGGCCACCGGCATCGACATCGCCGCCGAGCGTTACCTGCCTGGCAGCGGCGTGCTCAGCGCCAGCGTGTTCTACCGCCAGATCAAGGACCTGATGCGGGGCGTGACCACGCTCGAAAACGTGTCGTGGTCGAGCCAGCCGCGCTGGGTGTCGCGGCCGCAGAACCTGGGCGATGCGACCACGCAGGGCCTGGAGCTCGAAGCCAAGTTCCGGCTCAGCGACCTGATCGCCGACGCGCCCCGGGTCGACCTGCGCGCCAATGCCAGCTTTTTCCACTCGCGTGTGAAGAGCGCGCCGGGCCCCGACAACCGGCTCGACCAGCAGCCCGACTACACCGCCAACCTCGGTGCCGACTACCGCGTGCCCGGCGTGCCGCTCACGCTCGGTGGCAACCTGAACTGGACGCCGGGTTACAACACGCGGCTGGCCGAGTTCCAGGCCGCGTACCAGGGCAAGAAGCTCGGGGTCGACGCCTACGGCCTGTGGGTCTTCAACCCGGCGCTGCAACTGCGCGTGACGGCCAGCAATGTCGCTGCGCTCGACTACGTGACGGGCAGTTCGCTCGGCAGCGAGGTCTCGACGACCACGGCGCCGTCGTACATCAATCTGCAAGTGAGGCTGGAGATCAAATTGTGACTGTCTGATATTCAGTCAATGCATGAATATCGGACGTTAATGTCGTCGAAGTTGAATGATATTCATGCAACTGGCCGAGAACGGCGAGCTTCTGGCGGTGTTCGGCCGCGCACCTCTCCCCGTAATCTCGGTGTTTGCCCTAGTTTGGTGCCAATGGGCACATGCTTTGCGTTCTGAGGGCCTGCACAGGCCTTGTCGGCCGCAGACCAACACCCTTTCGGAGACCCGACCCATGACCCCCACTTTTGCCGCACGGCGCCCGTCCCGTCGTTTGTTGTTGAGCGTGCTCGCGGCCGGTGCCGCCATCGCCTGTGCCGCCCCGGGCACCGTGCTTGCACAGGCCAAGGGCGAGATCCGCATCGCCCTGATCGCCAGCAAGACTGGTCCGCTCGAAGCCTATGCCAAGCAGTCGATCGTCGGCTTCAACATGGGCCTGGACTACGCGACCGGCGGCACGATGATGGTGGCCGGCAAGAAGCTGGTCGTGATCGAGAAAGACGACCAGGGCAAGCCCGACGTGGGCAAGAGCCTGCTCGCCACCGCCTACGGCGACGACAAGGTCGACATCGCCGTGGGCCCGACTGCTTCGCCGGTCGCGCTGGCCATGCTGCCGGTGGCCGAGGAGTACAAGAAGATCCTGCTGGTGGAGCCGGCCGTGGCCGACTCGATCACCGGTGACAAGTGGAACAAGTACATCTTCCGCACCGGCCGCAACTCGAGCCAGGACGCCGCGGCCAACGCCGCCGCGCTCGACCGGCCGGGCAACGTGGTCGCCACGCTGGCGAACGACAACGCGTTCGGGCGTGACGGCGTCAAGGCCGCCAAGGACTTCATCAAGAACGCCAAGATCGTTCACGAGGAATATCTGCCGGCCGGCACCACCGACTTCACGGCCGGCCTGCAACGCATCATCGACAAGCTCAAGGACCAGCCGGGCAACAAGTACATCTCGGTGGGCTGGGCCGGCACGCCCGCGCCCTTCAGCAAGATCGCCGACCTCGACCTGGAAAAGCGCTACGGCATCAAGCTGGCGACCGGCGGCAACATCCTGCCGGCGATGGTGGCCTACAAGCAGTTCCCCGGCATGGAAGGGGCGCTGTACTACTACTTCGACATCCCGAAGAACCCGGCCAACAACTGGCTCGTGGCCAACCACTACAAGCAGTTCAAGCAGCCGCCCGACTTCTTCACGGCCGGTGGCATGAGCGCAGCGATGGCGATCGTCGAGGCGCTGAAGAAAACCGACGGCGACACGAACACCGACAAGCTGATCGCCACGATGGAAGGCATGAGCTTCGACACGCCCAAGGGCAAGATGAGCTTCCGCAAGGAAGACCACCAGGCGATGCAGAGCATGTACCACTTCAAGATCAAGGTCGACCCGGCGTTCGCCTGGGGCGTGCCCGAGCTGGTGCGCGAGATCAAGCCGGAAGACATGAACATTCCGATTCGAAACAAGCGCTAGAGCGGCCCCACCCAACCTGAGTGTTATCGCCGACGGCCCGCCAGGGCTGTCGGCACCGGCGCAGCCATGCTCGAAACCAAAGACCTCACCATCCGATTTGGCGGCCACGTGGCCGTCGATCATGTGTCCTGCGCGTTCCGGGCCGGTACGCTCACGGCAATAGTCGGCCCCAACGGCGCCGGCAAGACGACCTACTTCAACCTGATCTCGGGCCAACTGCGCGCGAGCGAAGGCTCGGTGAAGCTCAACGGCACCGACATCACGAACGAAGCCGCGTCGGCGCGCACCCACCGCGGCCTGGGCCGTGCGTTCCAGCTCACGCAGCTGTTCCCGAACCTGTCGGTGATCGAGAACGTGCGCCTGGCGGTGCAGTCGCGCCGCAAGCAGGGCCTGAACCTGTGGTCGGTGTGGTCGGATCAGCGCGCTACGCTCGACCGGGCCATGGAGCTCGTGTCGCGCGTGAACCTGGCCGACCGCGCCGATGCGCATGCTAGCAGCCTGCCGCACGGCGACCAGCGCAAGCTCGAAGTGGCGATGCTGATGGCGCTCGAACCCAGCGTCTACATGTTCGACGAGCCGACTGCCGGCATGAGCGTCGACGACGTGCCGGTGATCCTCGATTTGATCCGCTCGCTGAAGCAGGAGCGCGACAAGACCATCCTGCTCGTCGAACACAAGATGGACGTGGTGCGCGAGCTGGCCGACCGCATCATCGTGCTGCACAACGGGCAGTTGGTCGCCGACGGCGAACCGGCGGCAGTGATCGCGTCGCCGGTGGTGCAAAGCGCCTACCTCGGCATCACCGCGGAGGAGCCGGCATGACTTCGCCCTTGCTTCAATTGAGCGGCGTGCACACGCACATCGGCGCGTACCACATCCTGCACGGCGTTGACCTCGACGTGCCAGCCGGTCAGGTGACGATGCTGCTCGGCCGCAACGGCGCCGGCAAGACGACGACGCTGCGGACCATCATGGGCTTGTGGGCGGCGTCCAGAGGCTCGGTGCACTTCGACGGCCGCTCGATCGGCGGCCCCGAAGGCCAGAGCCAGACGCCCGACATCGCCCAGCTCGGCATCGCCTACGTGCCCGAAAGCATGGGCATCTTCAGCGACCTCACGGTGCGCGAGAACCTGCTGCTGGCCGCGCGCAAGGCACGCACCGTCGAGCAGATGGACACGGCGCGGCTCGAGTGGCTGTTCAGCCTGTTCCCGGCGCTGAAGAAGTTCTGGCTCTACCCGGCGGGCAAGCTCTCGGGCGGGCAGAAGCAGATGCTCGCGATCGCGCGTGCGATGGTCGAAGAGCAGCGCCTGCTCCTGATCGACGAGCCGAGCAAGGGCCTGGCGCCGGCGATCGTGCAGAACCTGATCGCGGCCTTGCGTGAACTCAAGAGCACGAAGACGACGGTATTGCTGGTCGAGCAGAACTTCGCGGTCGCACGCGCGCTCGGCGACTTCGTCGCGGTGATGGACGACGGCCGCGTGGTGCACCGCGGCGCCATGACCGAACTGGCCGAAGACGCCGCCCTGCAACAGAAATTCCTCGGCCTGTCGCTGGGAGCCCATCAATGACAACGACCACTGCCGTGGCCACACCGGCACAAGCCGCCGCCGCGATCCCGAAGGCCGGCTTCGACCTGCTGCCGCTCGCACTTACGCTCGCCTTGGCCCTGATCGCGTGGCCGCTGATCGGCTCGACCAGCACCTGGTTCACGCTCACCGTGGCGGGCCTGGCGATGGGCATGATCATCTTCATCATCGCCTCGGGCCTGACGCTCGTGTTCGGCCTGATGGACGTGCTGAACTTCGGCCACGGCGTGTTCATCGCGCTCGGCGCGTACATGGCGACGAGCATGTTCACCGGCATGGCCGACTGGGGCGCGACCGACGTGCTCTGGCGCAACCTCGCGCTCGTGCTCGCCACCATCGTCGTGGCGATGCTGTGCGCCGGCGCGGTCGGCTGGGCCTTCGAGCGGGTGCTGGTGCGGCCGGTCTACGGCCAGCACCTGAAGCAGATCCTGATCACGATGGGCGGCATGATCATCGGCGAAGAGCTGATCAAGGTCGTGTGGGGGCCGACGCTCGTCGCCATCGAAATGCCCGCGGCGCTGCGCGGCGTGTTCACGATCGGCGACGCGACGGTCGAAAAATTCCGCATGGTCGCCACCGTGATCGGCCTCGTCGTGCTCGCGATCATGCTGTTCACGCTGAACCGCACCAAGCTCGGCCTGTTGATCCGCGCCGGCGTGCAGGACCGCGAGATGGTCGAGAGCCTGGGCTACCGCATCCGGCGCCTGTTCGTCGGCGTGTTCGTCGCCGGCTCGGCGCTCGCGGGCCTGGGCGGCGCGCTGTGGGGCATCTACCAGCAGGCGGTGCTGCCGCAGATCGGTTCGCACGTGAACGTATTGATCTTCATCGTGATCATCATCGGCGGTCTGGGCTCGACGATGGGCTGCCTGGTCGGCGCCTTGCTGGTCGGGCTGATGGCGAACTACACCGGGTTTCTGGCGCCCAAGGTCGCGATGTTCTCGAACATCGGGCTGATGGTGCTGGTGCTGTTGTGGCGGCCGCAGGGTCTGTATCCGGTCGCGAACCGCTGAACGCCGGACCATGCTCAACAGACTGCTCTCCCACGACCTGCCGCGCAACCGCTGGCTCGCGCTGCTGCTCGTCGCCTGCCTGATTGGCCTGGCGCTCACGCCCTTCCTCTTCCCCGGCACCAAGGCACTGAACGTGGCGGCGAAGATCATCGTCTTCATCGTGCTGGTGGCGAGCTTCGATCTGCTGCTGGGCTACACCGGCATCGTCAGCTTCGCGCACACGATGTTCTTCGGCATCGGCGCCTACGGCGTGGCGATCGCGAGCGCGCGGCTCGGGCCGACCTGGGGCTCGCTGGCGACCGGCGTGAGCGCGGCGCTGGTGGCGTCGCTGTTTCTGTCGCTGCTGATCGGGCTGTTCAGCCTGCGCGTGAAAGCGATCTTCTTCGCGATGATCACGCTCGCGGTCGCGTCGGCCTTTCTCACGCTGGCCTCGCAGTTGTCGGACTTCACCGGCGGCGAAGACGGCCTGACCTTCAAGCTGCCCGAAGCACTGCGGCCCGACACGATGTACCTCGACACCCCCTTGTTCGGGGCCTCGGTCGACGGCCGTTTGTTGAGCTACTACGTGCTGTTCTTCGCTGCGCTCGTGCTCGTGCTGCTGATGCTGCGCATCGTCAATTCGCCCTTCGGCCGTGTCTTGCAGGCGATCCGCGAGAACGACTTTCGCGCCGAAGCGATCGGCTACCGCACCGTCGTGTACCGCACGCTGAGCAACGTGCTGTCGGCCCTGTTCGCCACGCTCGCCGGCTGCCTGCTGGCGCTCTGGCTGCGCTACAACGGGCCCGACACCACGCTCTCGTTCGAGATCATGCTCGATGTGCTGCTGATCGTCGTGATCGGCGGCATGGGCACGATCTACGGTGCGGTGATCGGCAGCGTCTTGTTCGTGCTGGCGCAGAGTTACCTGCAGGACCTGATGAAACTCGGCGCCTCGGCCGTCGAAGGTGTGCCGGTGCTGTCGCAGCTGATCTCGCCCGACCGCTGGCTGTTGTGGCTCGGCATCCTGTTCGTGCTCTCGGTCTATCACTTCCCCGCGGGTGTGGTGGGGCGCTTGCGCGCCATGGGCCACAAGAGCGCATCGAAGAGAGACGCGCCATGACCTTCACTTCGAACTACCTGCCATGCGCCGGGCGCGAACTGCACTACACCGAGTGGGGCGCGCAACACAGCGAGACCGTGATCGCCTGGCACGGCCTGGCACGCACCGGCCGTGACATGGACGACGTGGCCGAGCACCTGTCGCAGCGTTACCGCGTGATCTGCCCCGACACGATCGGCCGCGGCCTGAGCCAGTGGAGCCCCGAGCCCGAGAAGGAATATTGCCTCGCGTATTACGTGCAGCAGGCGCAGGCCCTGGTCGACCAGCTCGGCTTGAAAGACTTTCACTGGATCGGCACCTCGATGGGCGGCGCGATCGGCCTGGTGGCCGCGGCCACGGCATTGCGCGGGCGGGTGCGCCGGCTGATCCTGAACGACAGCGGCCCGCAGATCGCCGACGCCGCGATCGCACGCATCCGCGGTTATGCCGGCAACCCGGCCGCGTTCGCGAGCGTGAGCGAACTCGAACGGTACTTCCGCACCGTCTACAAACCGTATGGCTGGCTCAGCGACGCGCAATGGCGGCGCCTGACCGAAACCTCCACGCGCCGCCTGCCCGACGGCCGCGTGACACCGCACTACGACCCGGCCATGGTGATGCAGTTCAGCCACCACGACAACGACTACCTGCTCTGGAACGAGTGGGACAGCCTAGACATCCCCGTGCTGTGCCTGCGCGGCGAAAGCTCCGACCTGCTGCTGCCCGACACCGCCGAGCAGATGCGCCAGCGCGGCCCGCAGGCCGTGGTGGTCGAGATCGCAGGCTGCGGCCACGCCCCCGCGCTCAACACGCCGGCGCAGTACGCGCTGGTCGAAAGGTTCTTCGCCGGCTGACTGCCGGGCCTTGCCAACCACCCAGAGGAGACCCGTGATGAAAAAAATGAACCGGATACTTGCAACGCTTTTGGCCGCCGCCACGTTTGGCGCGGCTCATGCCGCCGGGACTGTCGGCAACAGCCTCCCGGCCGACTTTCCCGTGATCGAAGACACCTCGCTCGGCAAGCCGATCATCGGCTTCGGCGCAGCCGGGCCGGTGGTGAATACGCCGGTGATCTTCCTGCACGGCAACAACGACACGCCGTTCCCGACCGCCTGCAACCCGCTCGGCCGCATCCAGGCGCTGGCGCAGAACCTGGCCGACCGAGGCTATTCCACCAGCGAACTCTGGGGGCTCGGCTATCAGGGTGACCAGTGCAACCTCGGTGCCGACCAGACCAACCGCTCGCGCATCGCCCACACCGTGGCCGCCAACGTGCCCGACCTGAGCCGCTTCGTGCAGGCCGTGCTCGCCTACACCGGCGCGAAAGAAGTCGACATCGTCGGCCACAGCCTGGGCGTGCCGCTCGCGCGCGAGTGGATGCGCCAGGAAAACGCGCACCGCCTGGTGCGCCGGCTGGTCGCGATCGACGGCCCGAACCACGGCATCATCAATTGCTCGCCGAACCCGGCGAACTACTTCCAGGCGCCGGCCGCTGGCGGCTTCACGCCGAACAGCGAGATCTGCAAGGAACTGGGTTCGCCCGACACACCGTTCCTGAAGCGCCTGAACCGTGGCGACGACACGCCGGCACCGACGCGCGTGCTCGTGATCCGCAACGCCGACCGCAGCTTCGTCTACTTCCCGCTGCAAGACGGTTTCATCGCGCCGGTGCCGGCCGAAGACTCGTTCGGCCGCCCGACCGATTTTTCGAAGAGCGCACGGCTGCAAGGCGCCGAAGAGCTGAACCTGAGCGGGCAGGGCGTGTACGACACGGTGCTCGGCACCACGCACCTCGGCATCCTGAATTCGCCCGAGACTTGGGCAGCGACGTACGACTTCCTGACGAAGCGGCGGCACGGCCGCTGGTGAGCGCGCGATGAACCGTCGACGCACAGTGCTCGCCCTGGGTCTGGCTGGCGTGCTCACGAGCGCGCCGGTGTGGTCACAGGTCGCTCCCGGCGCAGCCGAGATCGCGCGCTACGGCGGCCTGCACGCGGCCGCGCAGCAGGGTGACGTGGCTGCGGTCGAACGGCTCGCCGCATCGCGCCCCGCGCTCGAAGCGCGCGATGCGCACGGCCGCACCCCCTTGCATGTGGCCACCTTCGCGAAGCAGCGCGAGGTGATCCGCGCGCTGGCGAAAGCCGGTGCCGATCTCGGCGCGCTGGAAAACGACCGCTACGACGCCGTCACGATCGCCTCGGTCGCCGACGACGAAGAGACGCTGCGCGTGCTGCTCGCCGCCGGTGCGAGCGCCAAGCTCGTCACCAGCCGCTACGACGGCACGGCGCTGATCGCCGCGGCCCACCTCGGCCATGACGGCGTGGTGCGCCAGCTCATTCGCGCCGGTGCGCCGCTCGACCACGTGAACAACCTGCACTGGACGGCGCTGATCGAATCCATCGTGCTCGGCAACGGCGGGCCGCGCCATGTGGCGACGCTGCGCGCGCTGGTGGAAGCGGGCGCGAGCACACGCCTGACCGACCGCGAAGGCCGCACGCCGCTCGCGCTGGCGCAGGGCCGTGGTTACGCGGAGATGGTCGAGATCCTGCTGAAGGCCGGCGCGACGTGACGCGCGGCCAGCGCCGTGTCGTTCAGCGGCGGAACTTGCCGTCGGTGCCGATGATCGACAGGTCGGCGTAGTCGAGCCCGGTGTGGTTGGTGGGGCTGTAGCTCAGCTCCAGCCCGCCGATGTTGACGCGGTTGAAGCCTTCGAGCGCCTTCTTCAGCCCGGCGCGGCTCACGTCCTTGCCGGCGCGGCGCAGGCCCTCGACCAGCACCTTGGCGGCAGCAAAACCTTCGAGCCCGGCGGGCGTCAGCTCGAAGCCCTTGGCCTTGGCCAGCTCCGACGCTTCTTTCACGATCGGCGTGCTGACCGAGCGCTCCGACGGGAACACCTGGCTCACGACCGTGCCGTGCGCCAGCGGGCCGAGCGACTTCACGAAGCCGGCCGAAGCGTTGTTCGACAAGGTCACCATCTGGGCCCGCGAGCCGGCCTCGCGCAGCGCTTTCATGCCGTCGATCACGGCGGTGCCCGAGCCGATGAAGATCACGGCCTGCGGGTCGGCCTTCACGACCTTCGGCATGATCGGCGCGAAGTCGGGCTTGGCGCGGTCGTACTTCTCGTAGGCGACCGGTTCGAGCTTGGCGTCTTTCAGGCCCTTGAGCAGGCCCACGGCCGCATCGGCGCCGAAGGTGTCGTCGACCTGCACGATCGCCATGCGTGTGATCGTCACGTGTGTCAGGTGCGCGACGGCGCGCTCGGCCTCGCGCTGGTAGGTGGCACGCACGTTGAAGATCCACGGGTGCACCGGCTCGTGCAGCACCATCGCGCCGGTCGACGGGCCGACCAGCGGCACCTTGGCTTCGTTCAGCAGGGGCATCAGGCCCTGCGTGTGCGGCGTGCCGCGGTTCAGGAACAGGCTGACGACGCCCTGGTCGATCAGCTTCTTCGCGTTCTCGAGCGTGAGCTTCGGGTCGAACTTGTCGTCGAGCGACACGAGTTCGATCTTCTGGCCGTTGATGCCGCCGCGCGCGTTCACCGCATCGAAGTAGAGCTTGGCGCCGTCGGTCGCTTCTTTCACCGAAGCGGCCACCGTGCCGCTGAAGCCCGCGGTCTGGCCGATGAGGATCTGCGCGCTCGCGAGCGCGCCACCCAAGGTGGTGGCCAGGGCCACGACGAAACCGCGGAGCAATGTGCTTTGCATGCCAACCTCACCATCGCGCTTGCTGCGCGGTGGCGGATTGTTGCACCCCCTGTTCAGGGTGTGGGCGTGCACATTTGGCACCCGGCGCCCCTGCGAAAGCGCGCTTTTCGCACTCTCTCTAGAATCTTCCGCTTCGCCGCGTTTCCGGCCCAGAAAGCACTGCATGTCCTCCGGCCTCATCCGCATCCGCGGCGCTCGCCAGCACAACCTCAAGAACCTCGATCTCGACATCCGCACCGGTGAGATGACCGTCGTGACCGGCCCGAGCGGCTCGGGCAAGTCGAGCCTGGTGTTCGACACGCTCTACGCCGAAGGCCAGCGCCGTTACGTCGAGACCTTCAGCGCCTACGCGCGCCAGTTCCTCGACCGCATGGACCGGCCGGCCGTCGACCGCGTTGACGGCGTGCCGCCCGCCATCGCCATCGACCAGACCAATCCCGTGCGCAGCTCGCGCAGCACGGTCGGCACGATGACCGAGCTGAACGACCACCTGAAGCTGCTGTTTGCGCGTGCCGCGCAGCTCTTCGACAAGCAGACCGCGCAGCCGGTGCGCCACGATTCGCCGGAAACGATCTACGCCGAGCTGATGCAGCGCACGCAAGGCACCGACCCGCGCCTCGTGCTCACTTTCCCGGTCGAGCTGCCGGGGAACACCAGCGCCGAAGAAGTCGAGCAGTGGTTGTCGGCGAGCGGCTTCACGCGTGTGCAGGCCGAGCGCGAAGTGGCCTCGCCGACCGGGCCGCGCAAGCTGCTCGACGTGGTGGCCGACCGCTTTCGCATCCAGGGCACCGAGAAGATCCGCGCCGTCGAAGCGATCGAAACGGCGCTGAAGCGGGGCAGCGGGCGCGTCAACGTCTACGTGCTGGCCGAAGAAGCCGAGCCGGCGTTGTGGCGCTTCTCGACCGGCCTGCATTGCCCCGAAAGCGACCTGCGCTACGCCGACCCGCAGCCGGCCTTGTTCTCTTTCAACTCGGCCTACGGCGCCTGCGAAACCTGCCGCGGCTTCGGGCGCGTGATCGGCGTCGACTACGGCCTCGTGATCCCCGACCCGCGCAAGACGCTGCGCTCGGGTGCCATCAAGACCTTGCAGACCCCGGCCTGGAAAGAGAACCAGGACGACCTGATGCAGTACGCCGGCGAAGCCGGCATTCCGCGCGACACCGCCTGGGCGCAGCTCACCGACGCGCAGCGCGGCTGGGTCATCAACGGCTCGCCGAACTGGAACGGCAAGTGGAACAAGCAGTGGTACGGCGTGAAGCGCTTCTTTGAGTACCTGGAATCGAAAGCCTACAAGATGCACATTCGCGTGCTCTTGTCGAAGTACCGCGCCTACACGCCCTGCGGCGTGTGCGGCGGAGCGCGGCTGAAGACCGAATCGCTGCTGTGGCGGCTCGGCACGAAGGAAGATGCCGACGCGGTGCTGGCCCCGGCGAAGCGTTTCCTGCCGCTCGGCACGGGCTGGTCGCGCGAGCAGCTCGAAGCGCTGCCGGGCTTGACGGTGCACGACCTGATGCTGATCCCGATCGAGCGGCTGCACCGCTTCTTCGACCAGCTCTCGCTGCCGAGCACGATGCTCGACGACGCCTTGAAGCTGCTGCAGGACGAGATCCGCACGCGGCTGAAATACCTGTGCGACGTCGGCATCGGCTACCTCACGCTCGACCGCCAGAGCCGCACGCTGAGCGGCGGTGAAGTGCAGCGCATCAACCTGACGACGGCGCTCGGCACCTCGCTGGTGAACACCATGTTCGTGCTCGACGAGCCCAGCATCGGCCTGCACCCGCGCGACATGAACCGCATCATCGAAGCGATGCACCGGCTGCGTGATGCCGGCAACACGCTGGTCGTCGTCGAGCACGACCCGGCCGTGATGCTCGCCGCCGACCGCCTGATCGACATGGGACCCGGCCCCGGCGAACGCGGCGGCAGCATCGTGTTCGACGGCACGCCGGATGCGATCCGTGATGCCGACACGCTGACCGGCGCTTACCTCGGCGGGCGCAAGCACGTCGGCATGGGCATCAAGCGGCTGATGAGCGAAGCCACGCCCAAGCTGATCCTGCAGGGCGCGCGTGACCACAACCTGAAGGACGTGACGGTCGAGTTCCCCTTGCTGCACCTGGTCTGCGTGACCGGCGTGTCCGGCTCCGGCAAGAGCACGCTGATGCAGGACGTGCTGTTCCCCGCGCTCGCGCGCCACTTCGGCAAGGCGACCGAAACGCCGGGCGAACACGACGCGTTGCTCGGGGCCGACTGGTTGAGCGACTCGGTCTTCGTCGACCAGTCGCCGATCGGCAAGACCGCGCGCTCCAACCCTGCGAGTTACGTCGGGGCGTTCGACGAGATCCGCAAGCTGTTCGCGCAATCGCCGCTGGCCGTGCAGCGCGGTTACGGCCCCGGCATGTTCAGCTTCAACGCCGGCAACGGCCGCTGCGCGACCTGCGGCGGCTCGGGCTTCGAACACGTCGAGATGCAGTTCCTCAGCGATGTGTACCTGCGCTGCCCCGACTGCGACGGCCGCCGCTACCGCGCCGAGATCCTCGACATCAAGATCGACCGGCGCTTGCCCGGCGACGTGATCCGCGACCTGTCGGTCGCCGACGTGCTGGAGCTGACCGTCAGCGAAGCGGTGCAACTCTTCCGCGACGACCGCGAGGTGCTGCGCGTGCTGCAGCCGATCGTCGATGTCGGCCTGGAATACGTGAAGCTCGGCCAGCCGGTGCCCACGCTGTCGGGCGGCGAAGCGCAGCGATTGAAGCTGGCCGGCTTTCTGGCCGAAGCCTCGCAGAACGGCAGTGCCAGCGGCCAGAAGGTCGCCAAACGCGGCACGCTGTTCATGTTCGACGAACCGACCACCGGCCTGCACTTCGACGACATCGCCAAGCTGATGCGCTCGTTCCGCAAGCTGCTCGACGCCGGCCACTCTCTGATCGTGATCGAGCACAACCTCGACGTGATCCGCGCCGCCGACTGGTTGATCGACCTCGGCCCCGAAGGCGGCGACGCCGGCGGCCTGATCGTCTGCACCGGCACGCCGGAAGAAGTGAAGCGCCACCCCACGTCGCACACCGGCAAGGCGCTGGCCGACTACGACATCGCGATGGGCCTCGACGGGCACAGCGTCCAGGAAGGCCGGCCGCTGCAATACCTGCTGAAAGCGGCGCGCGACGAGCGCCGCGCCAGCGAAGAAGTGATCCGCATCGTCAACGCGCGCGAACACAACCTGAAGTCGCTCGACGTGAGCATTCCGCGCGGCAAGTTCACGGTGGTCACCGGCGTCTCGGGCTCGGGCAAGAGCACGCTCGCGTTCGACATCCTGTTCAACGAAGGCCAGCGCCGTTACCTCGAATCATTGAACGCGTATGCCCGCAGCATCGTGCAGCCGGCGGGGCGGCCCGAGGTCGATGCGGTCTACGGCATCCCGCCGACGGTCGCGATCGAACAGCGCCTGTCGCGCGGCGGTCGCAAGAGCACGGTCGCGACCACCACCGAGGTCTGGCACTTCCTGCGCCTGCTGTACGTGAAGCTCGGTCTGCAGCACTGCGTGAAAGACGGTTCGCCCGTCAAACCGCAAAGCGCCGAGAGCATCGCCGCGCAGCTGCTGCGCGACCACAAGGGCGAACACGTCGGCCTGCTCGCGCCGCTGGTCGTGAACCGAAAGGGTCTGTACACCGATCTCGCGAAGTGGGCCAAAGGGCGCGGCCACACGCATTTGCGCGTCGACGGCGAGTTCATCAAGGTCGACCCGTGGCCGCGGCTCGACCGCTTCAAGGAACACACGCTGGAGCTGCCGGTCGGCGACATCGTGGTCAGTGCCAACGACGAAGCGGCGTTGCGGGAACTGCTCGCCAGAACCCTCGAACTCGGCAAGGGCGTGATGCACCTGCTGAGCCCGCTCGACGGCCTGAAGGGCGCGATGCTGACCGACGGCTCGACCGCAGGCATCGGCAGCGTCAAAGTGTTCTCGACCAAACGCGCCTGCCCGACCTGCGGCACCAGCTACGCCGAGCTCGACCCGCGCATGTTCAGCTACAACAGCAAACACGGCTGGTGCACGACCTGCGTCGGCACCGGCCTCGCGCTGACGCGTGAGCAGCGCAAGGCGTATGACGACTCTGTGCGTGACGACGACAACCGCGGCCAAGAACAAAGTTTTCCGTCCGAGGAAAAGGAAGTCGAAGGCCTGATCGACGCGCCGTGCCCCGACTGCGCCGGCACACGCCTGAACCCGGCCTCGCGCCTCGTCACGTTCGACGCCCATTCGATCACCGCGATCGGCCAATGGTCGGTGACCGATTCGCGCGCCTGGGTCGAATCGCTGAAGCTCGCCGGCCGCGATGCCGAGATCGCACGCGACGTGGTCAGCGAGATCAAGAGCCGGCTCGAGTTCCTGGAAGAAGTGGGCCTGGGTTACCTCACGCTCGACCGCGCCGCGCCCACGCTCAGCGGCGGCGAGGCGCAGCGCATCCGCCTGGCGGCGCAGCTCGGCAGCAACCTGCAAGGCGTGTGCTACGTGCTCGACGAGCCGACCATCGGCCTGCACCCGCGCGACAACCAGGTGCTGCTGAACGCCTTGCAGACGCTCAGCGACAAGGGCAACACGCTGGTGGTCGTCGAACACGATGAAGACACGATTCGCCGCGCCGACCACATCATCGACATCGGCCCCGGCGCCGGCAAACGCGGTGGCCACCTCGTGGCCGAAGGCAGCGCGGCCGACCTGGCGCGCAACCCCGAGTCGGTGACCGGGCGTTTGCTCGCGAACCCGCTGGTGCACCCGTTGCAGGCAAGGCGCTTCGTCGAGCCGGTGACGGCCGCGACCGTGCGCAAGGAGGGCGAAGGCAACCGCCTGCTGACGATCCGCGGCGCTTCGCTGCACAACCTGCAGGACGTGACCGTCGATGTGCCGCTGAAGCGACTGGTCGCCGTCACCGGCGTCAGCGGCTCGGGCAAATCCACGCTCGCGCGCGACGTGCTGCTCGCCAACCTGCAGTTCATCAACACCCGCGGCGGCAAGCCGAACTGGCAAGGTTGCGACACCATCGACGGCTGGGGTTTCATCGACCGCGTGCTCGAAGTCGACCAGACGCCGATCGGCAAGACACCGCGTTCCTGCCCGGCCACCTACATCGGCTTCTGGGACACGATCCGCAAGCTTTTCGCCGACACGCTCGAAGCGCGCGCCCGCGGTTACGCGCCGGCGCGTTTCAGCTTCAACACCGGCGAAGGCCGCTGCCCCGGCTGCGAAGGGCAGGGCATGCGCACGATCGAGATGAGCTTCCTGCCCGACGTGAAAGTGCCGTGCGACGTGTGCCACGGCGCGCGCTTCAACGCCGAGACGCTGGCCGTGAGCTGGCGTGGCAAGAGCATCGGCGACGTGCTGAAGATGGAAGTCGACGAGGCGGTCGACTTCTTCGCGTCCATGCCCAACATCTCGCACCCGCTGAAGCTGCTGAAAGACGTGGGCCTGGGTTACCTCACGCTCGGCCAGCCCTCACCCACGCTGAGCGGCGGCGAAGCGCAGCGCATCAAGCTCGTCACCGAACTGAGCAAGGTGCGCGACGACGTGGGCCGGCGTGGCAACAAGGCGCCGCACACGCTCTACGTGCTCGACGAGCCGACCGTCGGCCTGCACATGGCCGACGTGGAGCGGCTGATCCGCGTGTTGCACCGCCTGGTCGACGCCGGCCACAGCGTGGTCGTGATCGAACACGACCTCGACGTGATCGCCGAAGCCGACTGGGTCATCGACCTCGGGCCCGAAGGGGGTGTGAAGGGCGGCGCGGTGGTGGCGGGCAGCACGCCCGAAGCGCTGGTGAAGATCAAGGCGAGCCACACGGGGGCGGCGTTGCGGGCGGTGTTGGCGCGGGGATGAGCAAGATCAAATCTTGAATTTGAGTACTAGCCGACCAGCCTGGCCTCGTTCACGATCTCTTCGCCGGACTCAGCCGGGGCGCTGAGGATTCGTCGAACTCGGTCCAGGGCGCGTCGAATCGGAAGCCAGACGACGCCGTCGCCGCGAGAGTGCTCAGTGGCGAGTTGATGCCTCTTCAGGAGCTTAAGTATGTCGGGTACGTAGCGCCTCTCGTCCACATCAAGCCCGCGAAACAAGGCGCCCTGGGCCCTGCCAGACAAACTCTGTACAAACAACTTCCGAAGGGTAATGAGAAGGACCTTCTCCCCCGTGCTGAGTTGCGCAGCCCGAATCGCTCCGCTCGTGGCGGCATCGTCGAACGCGAGGATTTCACACGTGGGCGAGAATTTTTGGCTAGGAAGATCG
The DNA here is from genome assembly GCA_040080605.1 of Burkholderiaceae bacterium. GTDB lineage: Bacteria > Pseudomonadota > Gammaproteobacteria > Burkholderiales > Burkholderiaceae_C > LMDS01. The sequence goes on along the minus strand of JBEBIB010000005.1, from coordinate 130,019 downwards.
TCAATCGAGACCCGCCCACTTACTTGCGCGATCAGGCAATGCTCAAAGAATGGAAGCCGATCCGCTGGCGTGTTGGATTCCAAGAGGACGTGATCAAACAGGCAATGCGAGAAGGAGAGATTGTGCAAATCACTCAAGTCGCGATGAAATTCAACTACTTGATCCGAGAAGCTCATTTCGGTGACGGCAAGAGGCAAGTCCAACTCCACGTCACTAGAGATCAAGACCGTAGCCACATCGCCGCGTGCACAGCTCAAATCCGACCGACTGTTCAGGAAGGCAACTGCCTGTCGAACGCTGCCTCGGACGTCAGAGTTCGCTTGAAGTCTGCGGATCACGAGTTCCGTTCCAACATGGTCGATAGGCCGATCGCATGTGTTCATGATGTCGATCCACATTGGATCTTTCGCCGCATCGTAGGGTGCTTCCAAGAATCGTAAGAGCTCTCGACCTTTGCAGACCCCCGCGAGTTCTTTGTCTACGAAGCACCGGCTCTCATCTTCAGCTCTATAGATCCCGAGTCCAGGTAGCCGCTGGATAGCGAGTACACCTTGCTCGTCTGGCTCGTATCCGCAAACCTCGCTGAAGGCGGAGAACAAGTCACTTCTGGTGATCGGCCCGAGACCGTCTTCGGAGATGCGAGCCAGCGTCGCAGCTCGTTCCAGAATTCGTCGCAATGTGGCGCCATCGAGGTTTGTCTCGATTCGTTCCTCCCGCTCGTAAATTCGACCCAAAAGATAGTCCCAGCCGTCAACTGCATCAGGGGCGTCGTTTCGTTCGCTGAGATCCGAAAGGAGACCGCGAGATGCAAGGTAACCTAGAAGCAGAGGTCGCGTTGGCAACCAATCGGGAAACTTCTGATCTCGGCCCACGCTCGGAAATTTCGATAAGAACTTTCTCATCTGCTCATCAGTGAATTCGTCAAGGCTCAGTGCGCGTGCGTTCTGAAGCCCCAGCGCGCTGCAAAGCTCTCCTTCATCTTCGAAGTAGTGACTTCTCCCTGCAACGACAATTCCGGAGTCTGAGCCTTCTCTGTTCAGGCGCCTTATGCCTTCGAGTGATCTCGTCCGAAGGTCTCTGAGCTTCTTCCAAGTTCCTTGAACACCGAGCGACGTCACTTCGTCGAAGCCGTCGGCTAAGAGCACTACAAACCCCGCGCGCCATGCGCGAATCAGCGAGCTCGGCGACTCAAATCCAATGCTTCGGGCATGCCTTTCCAGTATCTCCACCGGCTCTCGTTGGCCCGAGTGATCGCGAAGGTTTACGTAGACCGGGAATGTTGGTGTTGAGCCGTTGACGTACCTTGCCTCCAGTCTCAGGAACAGTTCTCGGAGCGTCATGCTCTTTCCTGCGCCGTATTGGCCGACTATCGCAAAGTGCTCGCCCGCCAACAGTCGATCCAAGACTTCGTCTACCAAGAGCGATTGCCCCGTGGTGCCGTGAGTCAGGCCGATCTCAACGAACGGGATGGCCGGCGACTTAGCTGAAGACGAGAAATCTTGAACGCTACCAAACGCGTGGTTTCTGCGCGCTGCGAGGTAGGCCCGGACGTCGATCAGGCTCTGCTGGAACTGAGTGAACGAGACGGCGCGGACTTGGCCTTTGCCGAGTTCCTGAACTTCTTTTCGCTGATCCGCCGTAGGTTCGTTCTTTGTGACGAACCAGCCGATTCCAATCTTCAGTGACCCCGATCGATTGTGGTCGGCGATTGCTTTGAAGAGTTTCCGCGTGTCGTCCTTCGCCTTGCCCGCTCCTCCCGATACGGTTGCTTCTATGAAGTTGACTGCCTCTTCGGTTTCAAATACTCCGTCGCGCTCTCTCCCGTCCAGCATCTGCGCACCTGAAAACTGTGCGCTCGGCCACTTGGCTCTTGCGATGCGACGAACTTCGTTCTCGAAATCTTGCTCTGCTAGTTGCGTACTCACGTTGATGCTCCAACTTATTGGATCGGTGTCTGTCTGCGCTGCAGGTCTTCGAGGCAGTGTATGGGCCGAGCGTGTAGCTCCCCTTTCATGGGCTTCGTTGTCTATTCTTCTTCGTCGCGGGCGGTGCAGTGAGAGGTGCGGTGAAACCACCCGCGTACTCCGCCGACATCAGCCCCCTCAACGCCGGCCACTTCCGCACCCAGAACACCCCCGCCGGAATCAACGACGGATCGATCGCATCCGCGACATGAACACCCCAGCGCTTGGCCACCTTGCGCCCCGCATCGTCGATCGCGAGTTTCTCGATCTCCGACACCAGCGTCTGGATCGGGCTGCGGCCGGCTCCAGTCTCGGCTGGCGCGTAGCGCGCCGCCTGCTCCCGCAGATAGGCCCGAGCCACGTCGATGGCCAAACGCAACTGCGCCGCGCCCTTGTCGTTCTGCTTGTCCCGCAGCTCGTGCAGGTTCGCCAGCCGGCTCTTCAGCAGGTCGAACGGGTGCATCACCAGGAACGTGGTCGCGCCGGAAAGCTCGACACGAACCGCACGCGCCAGCACCTTCGCAGGGTCGAGGCCGATGATCTTGAAGATCACGTCGACATTGATGTACGTCTCATCGGAGACGTCGAGTTCGACCTGGCCGACGAGCGCCGTCAGGGCAAGGCGACGCGGAAAGCTCGCCTTGCCGTTGATGGCGCGCGCGAACTTCTCGACCGACGCCTTGGCCGCCGAAGACTGTGTGAGGAAGTCGGTGTCGCGCGTGATGACCGGCAGGTCAAGCGGCAGCGGCAACCCATACTTGACGATCCACACGCTCAACGCCTGCCCGCCGACCAGCACCTCGGTTTCGTCCGTGGCGCCGAGCAGACGCCTAACCAAGGGCAGCGGTGTTTCCGCCACCGTGCGGCTGATTCGCTTCGTCACCATCCGGTGCCGTCGGCCACCGATGCACGTTCCACGAACCTGGCCGACTTCAGCTGCTTACGCGAGAGCAGGAACAGGCTTTCGGGGGACCTCAGCCCGCCAGAGACTTCGTCTTCGAGTTGTGCGTTGCGTGCCGCGATCGAGGCCGCGCCGGTGTAGGTGCGCCGCTGGCGTGTGGGCCGCGATTGGCCCACATGGGCGATGACACGCTCCTTCAGCTTGGCGTCACCGCCCAGGAGTTGCAGCGCCTGCGCCATCGTGATGCCGGCGGCGTCGAGCGAGGCACCCAGGCGCGCCCAGTATTCGATCTGCTCGGCGAGCGAGCGGTTGACCGCCTCGCCGGCGGAAGCCGCGAGCGCGTAGATGCCGTCGGAGACGCGGATGGATTTGGGCATGCGGATGATTTTATGTGGCAATGTGCTACATGTCGATATCGACGGTGTGCGCATCGGTTACGCTGGCGCGTGCGCCGCCAACACGCCCCGCGCACCAGGAGCGTCCAACCATGATGACCGGCCTGTTCGACCCCGCGCGGCACGAGCCGCTGCAAGCCCCGCCCTGGGACGAAGCCGGCGCCCGTGCGGCGGTCCGGCGCCTGGCCGACGCGGCACTCGCGGCGTACGAGCCCGGCCTCGGCTGGCGCGCGCATCCGCTCGACGACCCCACGCCGCCGATCGATCGTTTCCACAACCTGTACTTCGGTGCCGGCGGCGTGATCTGGGCCTTGCGGCATCTCGCGCAGCGCGGGGCGATCGAAGCGCCGCCCGACTTCAAGCCCTTCGTCGCCACGCTGCGCGAAGCCAACCGGCCGCTGCTCGCCGGCAACCCCAACGGCAGCGCCTCGTACCTGCTCGGTGACGCCGGGCTCGATCTGTTGCACTGGACGCTGCAGCCCGACGAAGCCGTCGCGCAGCGCCTCTTCGACACCGTGCATGGCAACCTGCACCACCCGGCGCGCGAGCCGCTGTGGGGCAACCCCGGCACGTTGATGGCCGCCATCCACATGGCCGAGGCCACCGGCCAGGCACGCTGGGCCGCGCTGGTGCGCGAGGCCGCCGATGTGCTGCTGGCCGAGATGGAGCTCGATGCCGACACCGGCACCTGGTTGTGGGTGCAGCAGATGGGCGGCCGCCCGCCGGTGCGCTACATCGGCGCCGGCCATGGTTTTGCCGGGAACGCCTACCTTTTCCTGCGGGCGGCGGCGCTGCTGCCGGCCGGGCATGTGGCACTCGTGGCCGAGCGCGCGCTGGCGACGCTGCAAGCCACTGCGCGACACGCCCACGGGGGCAGCAACTGGTTTCCCGGCATCAACCCGCAGCGCCCGGCCGATTGGTTGCCGCTGGTGCAGGACTGCCACGGCGCGCCGGGCATCGTCTGCCGGCTCGCCGGCACGCCGCGCACGCCCGAGTGGGACACGCTGCTGCTGCAGGCCGGTGCTTTGACATGGCACGCCGGCCCGCTGAGCAAGGGCGCCGGCCTGTGCCACGGCACCGCCGGCAGCGGCTTTGCCATGCTCAAGCTGTGGCGACGCAGCGGCGACCCGGTCTGGCTCGATCGCGCCCGCGCGCTGGCGATGCACGGCTGCGGCCAGGTCGAGCGGCACCGGGCCGCGCATGGCCAGGGCCGCTACTCGCTGTGGACCGGCGACCTGGGCTTGGCCTGCCTGCTGTGGCACTGCATCGCCGGCACCGATGCCCTGCCGACGCTCGACGTGTTCTGACGCTGCCCCGGCCACCCCGACAATCCCCGCATGCCCCACGCCGTTTCCCTTCTGCGCAGCGCGCGTCTGGCGCGCAGCGCCAAGCCTTTTCTCGCGCGCGGCGGCTTCAAGCGCGAGCGTTGCGCCGGCTGCCGGCTCGTGCCGAGCCACTGCCTGTGCGCGTGGCGCCCTTCGGTGCCCACGCGCGCCGGCGTGTGCCTGCTGATGGCCGACATCGAGCCGCTCAAGCCCAGCAACACCGGCTGGTTGATTGCCGACGTGGTGGCCGACACCTTCGCGTTCGGCTGGGCGCGCACCACGACCGACGCCGCGCTGCTGGCGCTGCTGGCCGATCCGCAATGGCAGGCCTACGTGGTGTTTCCGGGTGAGTACGCGGCGCCCGGGCGGGTGGTTCACGGCGTGCCGGCCGCCGACGCGACCGGTGCCGGCGCGGGCAAGCGCCCCTTGTTCATCCTGCTCGACGGTACGTGGGCCGAAGCCCGCAAGATGTTCGGCCGAAGCCCCTGTCTCGACCACTTGCCGGTGCTGAGCCTGCACCCCGGGCAGATCTCGCAATACAAGCTGCGCCGCTCGCGCCGTGACGACCACTTCTGCACCAGCGAAGTGGCCGCGCTGTGCCTGAGCCTGGTGGGCGAACATCGGGCCGAGCAGACCCTGGCGGCCTGGCTGGATGTGTTCACCCACCACTACCTGCAGGCCAGAAACCAGCGGCCCGTCGCTTGGGACGGCGCGGCCCACCAGCGCTTGCGCGAGGTCGGGCTGTCAGTCGACGGGTCGCTGACCGTCTGAGTGCTGCAGCAGCGCCTTGGCGGCTTCGATGCGAAGCGCCAGCGTCACGCTGTCGTCGTTCATGACCTGCTGCAGAAATCGCCGCGGGTCCTGATCCGCCGGCGTCTTCTCGGGCCGCACAAGCGCGCGCGGTGCATCGGTCTTCGTCGGCACGGGCGCGAGCCGTTCCAACGCTTCGTCGAACTGCGCCGGCTTGATCGTCACCAGCCCGCGCAGCAAGGTCGCCTGGCCTTCTTCGTTGGGCGGAATGTCGAGCCACGGTGTGTCGACGAAGACCGGTGCGAGATCGGCCGCGACGAAGGCCGACCAGTTGCCGGTCTCCGCCTGCAAAGCCGGCACCAGTCGCGCGTGACGCTCCGGGTGCAAGGCCGACGCGTCGGCGGTGGGCATCAGGCGGACGCGCTTCGGGTCGGTGTCGGGCAGGAACCGCAGGCGCAAGGCATCGAGAAACCCGTGCGCCTGCGAGGCCGCGACCGGCTCGGCGAGCGAGAACCACAACTGCAAGCCATCGGTGCCCGAGACGGCGATGCCGGGCGCGGGCAGTTCCAGTTCGACCTGCACGCCTTGCCAGACTCTGGAGAGCAGCTCCCAACTCGGCGGCCGCGTCAGCTCCATCACCAGGGCACGCACGCGGTTCGAGGAGTCGATCAGGGCCGATGCCTGCGTGTCGTCTGCGCCATGTGCCGGCCGGGCGAGGTAGAGGCGGTACAGCTCTGTTTGCAGTCGGTTCATGGGGGTGCAAGCAGCGCGGGCAAGGGAAGAGCGCGACTCTACTTCAGCGCTGCAGCACGACGTAGAGGCCGTCGACGTCCTGCCCCTGGTCGTGCCGAACCGCGGCGTTTTCGACCAGCACCGGCTCGAAGCCGTTCGCCTGCGCGAGCCGCAGCAGGTGCGAACGTGCATGCGCATAACGCAGGCTCGGCAGCAGACGCCAGCCTGGGCTAACGTCGCCTTCGTCGATGGCTTCGGCGGTGAAGGCGAACAGGCCGCGCGGCATCGCCCGCGCCACCGCGGCGAACAGCGGCGCCGGGTCGCCGATGTAGATGAGCGCGTCGGCTGCGACCACCAGGTCGAAGGGCTCGGCGGTGTCGGCCAGGAACCGCGTGGCGTCGGCCTGTTCGAGCCGGTCGTACGCGCCACCGGCGCGGGCGTGGCCCAGCATCGCCGCCGACAGGTCGAGGCCGGTGAGCCGCCGTGCCAGCGGCCGCAGCAGCGGGCCGCACAGGCCGGTGCCACAACCGAGGTCGAGCGCGGCTTCGAAGCGGGCGTCGCCTGCGCAGCGCCGCACCCGATCGACCAGCTCGTGGTGCGCCCGGTAGCCCAGCGTTCCGACCAGGTGCGCATCGAAGTCACCGGCATAAGCGTCGAACAGCCGCTCCACGTAGTCGCGCGGCGGTGCCGATGGCGCGCCCTCGGCGCCGAGCGCGGCCAGGTAGTAGCGGTGCAAGGCCGGGTCGGCGCCGTGGCGAATTGCCTCGCGGAATGCCGCCTCGGCCTCGGCGTGGCGGCCCAACTCGCGCAACAGGCTGCCACGGTGGCTCCAGGCCGGCGCGTGGGTTGGTTCGAGCGACGTGAGTTGCTCGAAGCTCACCAGCGCGTCGGCGGCCCGGCCCAGTTCGGCGAGCGCGCTGCCGCGGTGCAGCAGCGCGTCGGCACTGGCAGGTTCGGCGGCGAGCGCGGCCTCGGCGCTGGCCAGGGCGTCAGCCGGGTGCCCGAGTCGCAACTGCGTGGCCGCCAGGTTGATCAATGTCGAGGGCCGGCCCGGCACGAGCCGCAGCGAAGCCGCGTAGTGCAGCTCGGCCTGAACCAAGTCGCCGGCCTCGTGGCTGGCCAGGCCGGCGAGGAACTCGGCCTTGGCCTGCTCGAAGGGGTCGCGGGGCGGTGCAGTATCGGTCACGCCGCATTGTCGCGGCACCGGCCTTCCGCCGGCGCGGCAACGGTGGCAACATGCGGCCATGGGCGAAGGTTTCGGCAGCGAGTCACCACGTGCGCATGCGCAGACGGCGCATCGCCGCCCTGCGCGTTATCTGGTCGTGATCGACTCCGGCGGTTATGGCGTGGCGCGCCTGTTCCTCGACACCCGCGAGCAGGTCGCCGAGTTCGATGCAGCCACCGAAGAAGCGACGCAGATGACCGCCGGCCTGGTGCCGGTGCAGGGTGCCAGCGGCCCGGAATGGGATCGTGCGCTCGAAGGCCACAGCGCCGCCGAACGGGCGGTCGCCGAGGTCTACACGCTCGCGGTCTAGCCGCCCCCATGCCCTTCACGACGCCAGACCGGTGCGCCTGATGCGCCGCCGTGTCTTGATGCTCGGCGCCACCGGCACGATCGGCCGGGCCACCGTGCGCGCGCTGCTGCGGCGCGGCCACGAGGTGGTGTGCCTGGTGCGCCCGCGCGCGGGTGTCGGCGGCAGGCTGGCGCCTGAAGACGCCGCGCGGCTTTTTCCCGGGGCCACGGTCCGCGTCGGCGACGCCACCGATCCGGCCTCGCTGGCGCGCGACGGCTTCTGCGGCGAACGTTTCGATGTGCTGGTGTCGTGCCTGGCCTCGCGCACCGGTGCGCCGCACGATGCATGGGCCATCGACCACCGCGCGAACCTGCAGGCGCTCGGAGCGGCACAACAGGCCGGTGTCACGCAGGTCGTGCTGCTTTCGGCCATCTGCGTGCAGAAGCCGACGCTGGCTTTCCAGCACGCCAAGCTGGCGTTCGAGAAAGCGCTGGTCGAATCGGGCGTCACCTACTCGATCGTGCGGCCGACCGCGTATTTCAAGTCGCTGTCGGGCCAGGTCGAGCGGGTGAAGCAGGGCAAGCCCTTCCTCGTGTTCGGCGACGGCCTGCTCACGGCCTGCAAACCGATCAGCGACGACGATCTGGCCGACTACCTGGCAGGCTGCCTCGACGACCCGAGCCGCTACAACCGCATCCTGCCGATCGGCGGGCCGGGCGAGGCGATCACGCCGCGCCAGCAGGGGGAGCGGCTGTTCGCCCTGCTCGGGCGGCCACCGCGTTTCAAGAAAGTGCCTGTGGCCTTGCTCGACGTGATCATTGCCGTGCTCGGCACCTTGGGCCACGTCGTGCCGGCCCTGGCCGCCAAGGCCGAGCTCGCGCGCATCGGGCGTTACTACGCGACCGAATCGATGCTCGTGCTCGACCCGGTGACGGGCCGCTACGACGCTTCGGCCACGCCGTCCACGGGCACCGAGACGCTGTTCGATTTCTATGCCGGCCTGGTCAGCGGTGCCACCGCGCCCGAGCGTGGCGACCACGCCGTGTTTTGACTGCCGGGCGGCGCGCGCGCCAGGGCATGGGCTGACCGCCATGAATCAGCGCTGAAGCGCGGTGAAACCGCCGGCCGCTCCACGACTCACAATGCGCACTCCCTCCCGAACGCTCCGCAACCGCACCGAACCATGCTCGACTGGATCTTCAAGAAGAACAAGGCGCCCGTCGCCCCCATACGGAGCGCCGCTCCGGCCCCCGCGCCCGCACGGCCGGCGCCCGCCGCCAAGGCCGCCGCCCCCACCGTCGACTGGCCACAGCACCTGCAGGCCGCGCTCGGCGACGATGCTGCATTGCTGGCGCTGGCGCGCGGGCACGCGCCGGTCGACGTGAAGCTGGCCGCGGTGGGCGCGATCAGTGGCGAGGCCACGCTGAAGCTCGCCGAACGTGAGCTTCGTGACACCGACCGCCGCGTGCACCGGCTCGCCAAACAGCGCCACGGCGCCCAGGTGCTGCTGCGCGAAACCGCCGAGCAGGCGGGCCGGCTGATCGATTCGGCCCGCGCGTTGGCCGGCGAAGCGGTGATCCCGTCGAACCGCCTGGTCGAGCTCGACCGCGGGTGGCGCGCGCTGGACGCGGCGTCGATCGACGTCACGCAACGCGCCGAATTCGAAGCCTTGCTGGCGCAGTTGACCGCCCTGACGCGCGAACGCGGCGACCAGGCGCTTGCGCTCCAGCGCCGGGCGGCCGAGGCCCGCGCGGCACTCGCCCGTCTGCAGGCCGCGAGCCTGGCCGCGGCCGACGGCACACAAGACCGCAGCCAGCTCGCCGAGGCCCGCGCCGCTGCGCGTGCATTGCTGGACGCAGCTGCGGGCGCCGACACCGATGCCCCGTTGCGGGTGGCGCTGCAGCTTGCCGACGAACTCGATGCACGTCTCGTGGTGCTCGACGCATTGCTGCAAGACACGCCCGCGGCCGAACCGCCGGCCGGCGATGCGGTCGACGAATCGGCACAGAAGCCGCTCGCCCCGGCCGCGCGCTGGCTGCAACTCGCGCCACTCGCCGATGCCACGCTCGCGCAGGCGCTGCAGCAGCGCTTCACCCAGTGGCAGCAGGCCCGCGACGACGCACAACAAGCCCGCCGCACCGAGCAGCGTGACCGTGCACGTGAGCGCCAGAAGGGCGTGAGAACAGAACACGGCCAGGCCCTGGCCACCGCGCTCGAACGCGCCGAAGCCGCCCTCGCCGAAGGCCAGCTCGGCGCGACCCACCTGCACCTGGTCGAGATCGACGAGCTGCTGCACGGCGGCACGTCGGCCGCGGGCTTCGCCGCACGCATCGATGCCGTGCAAGCCGGCTACACCCGGCTGAAAGGCTGGCAGCACTGGGGCGGCGGCCTGGCGCGCGACGAGCTCGTGCTGCAGGCCGAAGCGCTCGCGGCGACGACGCTCGGCGAGGCGGGTGCGCTGAGCGTGAAACTCTCGGTCAAGGAACAGGCCGGTCTGATCGACGACCTGCGGGCGCGCTGGAAAGAACTCGACCGGCTCGGCGGCGCCACCAGCCGCGCGCTGTGGCAGCGCTTCGAGGCCGCGCTCAAGACGGCGCACGGCCCGGTCGCCGCCCACCTCGACGTGCAACGCGCGGCGCGGCAGCAGAACCTGCAGTCACGCGAGCAACTCGTCGACGCGTTGAATGCGGTCGTGTTGCCCGGCCCCGACGATGCCGCGCCTGACTGGAAAGCACTGGCCGTGGCACTCGACCGTTTCGAGACCGACTGGCGCCGGCTCGGGCCGCTCGAACACACCGTGCCGCACAAGCAGCGCGACAAGCTGGTCGAGCGCATGCGCGCGGCCGTGCTGCGCATCGAAGCCCCGTTGAACGAAGCGCGGCGTGTCGCGCAGCGCGGCCGTGAACAACTGGTCGCCCGCGCCGCGGCGCTTGCGGCCGAAGCCGGCACGGGCGAACCCGGCCGCGACTTGTTCCCGAGAGTGCGCGAGCTGCAAGCCGGGTGGCAGCAGCACGCCGCCAGCCTGCCGCTGCCCCGCGCGCTCGAAAACGCGCTGTGGGGCACGTTCAAGGGGCACATCGACGCGGTGTTCGGCGCGCGCGACGCGACCTTCAACGCCCGCGATGCGGAGTTCAGGGCGAATGGCGCCGAGCGCGCCGCGCTGATCGAACGGCTCGCCGCGCTCGGTGCCGACACGCCGCCGGCCGAGCTGCAGCGCACGCTGGGCGAGGTCGAATCCGCCTGGTCACGCACCGGCCCGGCGCCGCGCAACGACGCGGCCGCACTCGAAGCGCAGTTTCGCAGCGCGCGCGATGGCGTGCGCGAGTGGCTGGCCACGAGCGCGCAGCGCCGCTGGCACGGCCAGTGCGACGCGCTGCTGGCCCGGCTCGCGGCCTGCGAGCAATTCGAATCCGAAACGGCGCAGGGCGACGACGCGGCGGCTGCACGGGCGCTGCTCGAACAACGCTGGGCCGCGTTGCCGGCATTGCCTGCGCTCTGGGATCAGGCGCTGGCGCAGCGGGTGGCGCCGGTGCCTGCACCGGCCGCCAGCACCCCGGCCGACGAGCTGCTGTTGCAGCTCGAAGCCGCGTACCAGCTCGATTCGCCGCCGGCCTTCGAAGCGGCGCGCCGCGCACTGAAGCTGCAAGCGATGAAGGCGGCGCTGGAGAGTCGCCCCTCGGCGGCCTCGGCCGCGCGCACGCCGGACCAGTGGCTGGCCGCTGCACTCGGCCGCCGCGGGCTCGACGCAGCGCAGCGTGCGCGCCTAGGCGAGATCCTCAAAGCGCTGCGCGAACGCGGGCCGGCGCGCGCCGGCTGAGTCAGGCCGGCGCCGGTGCCGCCTGCGGCCGTGCGCGCAAGGCCAGCACGCCGATCACGGCCGCGCCCGCCACCCACAGCAGCACCGGCAGCCACGCCAGCATCGGCGCCAGCGCGGCATTTTTCGGCAGGCCGGCCAGCACCGCACCGATGCGCACCAGCGTGGCCAGCGCGAGCATCGCGAACATCGTGCCGAGCGCCAGGCCTTCGCGCCCGCTGCGGCCCAGCTCGGCGGCCGAAGAGAAGATCGAGACCAGCATGCAGCCCCAGGCGAAGCCGGCGACCAGCTGGGCCGCGATCAGGAGATCGAGCGACGCCGCGCCGGCCGCTGCCAGCGCGCTGCCGGCGCCGCACAGCGCCGCCACCGCCATCACGCGCAACGGGCCATGGCGCTTGCACAGCGCGCTGCCGGGCAGCATCGCCGCACCGAAGCCGACCCAGAACAGCGGCATCAGCCATTCGAGCTCGGCCGGTTTTGCGAAGCGCAGGTACTGGGCCGCGGCGTTGAGCGAGAAGTGGGTCTGGAACGCCGCGGCCAGCAGCAGGATGCCGAGCATCCACGCCGCGTGCTGCGCGCCGAGCACTCGCGGCGCCTGCGGCACAGCCGGTGCGGCGGGCTGGCGTGCGAGCCGGCGCTCGAGGTGCACGATGCCGGCGGTGGCCGCGAGCAGCGTCAGGCTTGAGAGCGCGAAGGGCAGGCGCGGGTCGATGTTCTTCAGCGCCACGCCGAGGAAGGGCGCAACCGCGCCGCCCGCGGCCAAGCCGAGCAATGTCAGCGAATTCAGCCACGGCAACGCCGGCCGCGCCGCGTATTTCCCGAGCAGTACCCACGGCGGAGCGCGCAGCGCCGACGAGGTCGTCGTCCAGACCAGGATCAGCCCGAGCGCCAGCACCGGTGCCGCACTGCCGAACAGCACCAGGTGCGGCAGCAGCAGGAAGGCGATACACGAGAGCACGGTCCAGCCGACGATCAGCGGGCCGAGCCGCCCGAGCAGGCGCTGCACCCGGTCGGCGTAAACGCCGCTGGCCACGTCGGCGACCATGAACACGAGCTGGTCGAGCAGCAGGATCCACGGTGTCCAGGCCACCGGCAGGCCGGCCGAGGCCAGCAGCTTTGGCAGGAAGATCACGTAGATCGTCCAGGTGGTGACGAACAGGAACTGCACGCCCGCGATGTAGATCGCGGCGCCGGTGGGCACGTTGGCGCGGTTGCTGTCGCTCATCAGCCGTAGTTGGCGACCCACTCGATGCCCTGGGCGTGGGCCGATTCGATCGCGCTGTCGGCCGACGCGTACGGGCCGCGCTCCACGGCGATGGTTCTGGGCCGCTTCGGCCAGGCCTGCCGGCAGATCACGAGGGCGGGCTCGAAGCCGCCTTTCGGGCTGGCCACGGCACTGCAGGTGAGCTCGTATTCCTTGACGTGGAAGGTCTGGGTCCCGGTCATGCATGCCCCACCGATGAGATGTCGAAGTATGCCCCGCGCCGCAGGCCGGACCCCGTTTCCCGCGCTTCGTCGTGACGAGCCCCGGCCGAGCCTTGACCGCAGGCGCCGCCGCGATAACCTGTGCCCGATGACGACCGCCACCCCCACCGAGACCGCGCCGCGCTGGGACCGCACGCGCCTGATCCCGACCCGTCGCCAGCTCGCGCTGGTGGTCGTGCTGGCGATCGTGGCCGCGGTGGCGCTGCTGCCGGTCACGCACAACCCCTACATCGAGCTGCTCGGCGAAACGCTGTTCGTCGGCATGGTGCTGCTGTTCGCCTTCACGCTCGCCGGCGCCTGGCAGCAGACCGTGCTGCCCCGCTGGGTGGCGCAGGTGCTGGCGATCACGCTCGGCGCGGTGTTGTCGCCGCTGATCGTGCAGCTGCTCGCTGCCGGCGGCGACTTCTCGGCCTTCATCGGCTCGCGCCCGCACGTGCGCGGCTACGTGCTGGTCACACTCAGCGGCGCGCTCGTCGGCACGCTGTTCGGCCTGGGCGCGCTCTACCGCGAACGCGACGCGCAGGTGCGGGCGCAGGCGCTGCAGTTCGCGCTCGAACGCGAAACCCTGCAACGCCAGGCCGCCGACGCGCGGCTGCAGCTGATGACGGCGCAGATCGAGCCGCACTTCCTGCTCAACACGCTGGCCAACGTGCAGCGGCTGGTCGAAAGCGGCTCGCCGCGCGCCGCGCCGGTGTTCCGCAGCCTGATCGCCTACCTGCGTGCCGCGATGCCGCAGCTGCACCAGGCCGCGCCGGCCACGCTCGGCGACGAAGAGCGCCTGGTGCGCGCCTACCTCGATCTGATGCTGATGCGCATGCCCGACCGGCTCACGTTCACGGTCGAGATCGATCCCGGCTTGCGCCCGCTCGCGTTTCCGCAGATGGGCTTGTTGACGCTGGTCGAGAACGCGGTGCGCCACGGCATCGACCCGGGCATCGACGCCGGCCGCATCGACGTCGGCGCACGCCTCGGGGCGGCCGGCGAGCTGCAGCTGTGGGTGGCCGACACCGGCGTTGGCCTGTCGACGCAAGGCGCGGGCAGCGGCATGGGCCTGCGCAACCTGCGCGAGCGCTTGCAGGCGTATTTCGGCCCCGACGCGCGTGTCGACTTGTCGGAGCAATCGCCGCGCGGTGTTCGCGCCGAGATCCGCGTGACGCCGCGCGCCACATGAGCACCGCGACCGCGCTGATCGCCGACGACGAGCCACTGCTGCGCGAGCTACTCGTCACGCAGCTCGCGCGCCTGTGGCCCGAACTGCAGATCGTGGCCCAGGCACGCAACGGGCGCGAGGCGGTCGAACTGTTCGACGAACACCAGCCGCGGGTCGTGTTCCTCGACGTGCACATGCCGGGCCTGAACGGCGTGGAAGTGGCGCGCTGCATCGACCGGCGCGCCGAGCTCGTGTTCGTGACCGCCTTCGACCAGTACGCGGTCGAGGCCTTTCGCCATGGTGCGATCGACTACCTCGTCAAGCCGATCGAGGAAGAGCGTTTGCGCGACACGGTGCAGCGCCTGCAGGGACGCCTGAGCGCGCCGGGGGACGACGCCTCACGCCCCGAGGTCGGCGTGTTGCTGGAGCGCTTGGCCGAGCAGCTGCGCCAGAACGGCGGTGCGCGCCAGCACCTGCAGTGGATCAAGGCCTCGGTCGGCAACTCGGTGCGGCTGATCCCGGTCGAGCAGGTGCTCTACCTGCGCGCCGATGCCAAGTACACCGCGGTGGCGTGGGAAGGCGGCGAAGCCTTGATCCGCACGCCGATCCGCGAATTGGCCGACGCGCTCGACCCCGCGTGTTTCGTGCAGATCCACCGTTCGGCGATCGTCAACCTGGCGCAGGTCGATCGCTTCTCGCACGGACCCGGCGATTCGGGTGAAGTGCACCTGAAAGGCCGCAGCGAGCGGCTCTCGGTCAGCCGCAGTTACGTGCACCTGTTCCGGCAGATGTGAAACGCCAGCACGTGGCCGCCGCCGCGTGACTCAGGGCTGGCGGTAGGCTTGCACCGTTTCCCAGGCCACCGCCTGCAGGTGCGCCGCCACGTCGGCCGGCAAGCCGGCGGTGTAGCGGTTGCCCACCGGCGACGGGCCGTACACCGACGCGAGCACCGTGCACGCGGCGAGGTAGGTGCCCATCAGGCTCGGGTGGCGTTTGTCGGCCTCGTACAGGTTCAGCTCGGGCCGCTTCGCGATCGAGCGCGCGAACGCCAGGCCGGCCGGCACGACCTTGGCCTTGTTGTCGGTGCCGGCCTTCGTGTACGCAGCGGCGAGCTGCTCGGTCATTTCGGGCTTGTCGGAGTAGGCCCATGACATGAAGAACACCGGCTCGGCGCCGTACTTGCGGGCAATGACGCTGTTCTTGGCCGCGTACTCGGTGAAGATCTTCGAGAGCTGCGGGTGGATCGGGCACTGGCTGCAGTCCATGATGATCGCCACGTCGAAGGGTTTGTCGAACGTGTTGAAGACGACGTTGTTGTTGCCGTCGAACGAATACGAGCCCACGCCGCCGGGCTGGAAGTGCGCTTCTAGGTCGTGCCAGTTGATGCCCGAGCCGCTGATCGTGGCCGAGGTGGCGCGGTAACCCTTTTCGCCCGGGTTCGCGGCTGCGAGCAGGCGCCCGACGTGGCCGTGCATGCTGTTGTTGTAGTAAAAAAAACTGTTGCCGACCCACAGCGCCGTCTTCGTCGGCGCGGCCGGTTTGGCGGCAGGCGCCGGTGCGGATGCGCAGCCGCCGAGCGCGAGCGCGAGCAGCAGGGTGGTGACGAGCGCGAACAGGCCGCGCGCCGGGGTGGGCAGTGAAAGGTGTCGCATCGGGCCGGTCTCCTTCGTTGTGGTTTGGCCCGCCGATGGTAGTCGCCCGGTGGCCGCGCTGTGCCGCGCTGCGACCGCTGCCGCAGGCGTCAGGCGTCAGGCGACTGCGGAACGCACGAGGGTGTCGCGCGCCGTCTGGCTGCGCCGCCACGCCGCCGGCGGCGCGCCGTATTCGCGCCGGAAGGCGCGGCTGAACGCGGTGTCGGTCTGGTAGCCCACGTCTTCGGCGATGCGCGCCAGCGGCGCGTTGCTGCGGCACAAGAGGCTGGCGGCAAGCAGCATGCGCCACTGCGTCAGGTACGCCATCGGCGAGCTGCCGACGAGTTGCTGGAAGCGTTCGGCCAACACCGAGCGCGAGGTACCGGCTTCGCGCGCCAGCTCTTCCAGCGTCCACGCATGCGCCGGGCGCTTGTGCAGCGCGTTCAGCGCCGCGCCGACGACGCGGTCGCCCACGCCGGCGAGCCAGCCGGTGCGGCCTGTGCTCTGCTCGTTCATGTACAGGCGCAGCACCTCGATGAACAGCACCTCGGCCAGCTTGGCCAGCACGCCGGCGCCGCCGGGCCGCGGCGAGCGTGCTTCGGCCAGCGCGTAACGCACCGAGGCTTCGAGCCAGGTGCCAGCGTTCGAGCCGCGCACGTTCACGCGCACCAGCGGTGGCAAGCCGGCGAGCAGCAACTGCGCCAGGCGTGCGTCGCAGGCGAGATAGCCGCAGACCAGCCTCGTGGTCGGGCCACCGCCGCCGTAACTCAGCTGGCGCGGGCGGCGCGAGAGTACGTCGCGCAACGAGGTGCCACCGGCCGGCGCCAGTCCGGGCTGCGAGGTCATGAGGTGCGCGTCGCCTTGCGGGAACAGCACCGCGTCGCCGGCGATCAGGTGCACCGGCGGCCCGTCATCGAGTTCGACGTGACACTCGCCCTCGGTCAGCATGTGCCAGATCACCACGCGCTCGGCGCCCGGTTCGAGCACCGGCGCGGCCACGTCGGCGTGCGGCGAGTGGTAACACCAGGGCGCGGTGAAACGTGCATTGATGAACACGGCGCCCACGAGGCGCACGACGCGCAGGGTTTCGGAGAGCGCGTCCATCGCGGCGGGTCAGGCGGCGGTGACTTCGATGAGCAGCGCGAACGGCGTGGCCTGCTGCACCGCGTTCGGGATCGGCGAGCGGCTCACGCCGGTCTCGACCAGCGCCCGCAGCCGGTCGGCGCTCGCACCCTTTGCCGAAATGCTGACGTGCAGTTGCACGTCGCCCGGGCCGGCAAACACCGGCTCGCCGTCGGCGCCGGCCATGCCGAGCAGACCGCGCGAATCGGAGCGGCTGCTGGCGCGCACCTCGAGCGCTGCGAGTTCGATGCCCTCGGCCGCCGCCACCATCACGATCGAGGTGGCCGCGCACGACGCGAAGCCGGCGCGGAACAGCCAACCGGGCGTGACCTGGTCGCCTGTGCCGCCGAACTCGCTCGGCATGTCGGTCGGGAGCTGCGGGCCGTTGGCGTGGCTCGCGACGATGCGCGTGCCGCCCTGCCAGCGCGCTGCGGCCGGGGCGTCGTCGTGCAGGCCGGCCTCGGGGCGGCGCTTGAAAATGGCGTGCACCCGTTCGAGTGCGGCGGCGAGAAGTTGGGTCGTCATGGGCTTGGCCTCGGGCTTCGCTGCGATGCGGCCCATTGTGGCCACAGCCGTGCGTGCGGCCAAGCACAAGTCACGCGGGCGGGCCGGGCCCGGACGATCGGGCAGCATTCCCGGACGCTGCGGCAGGGGTTCTGGCACGGTTGCCCTCTTGCGGACGAACGGGCAGGGCGCGCCGACGCTTGGGCAGGACAGGCGGCCGTGTCGAACGCGACAGTTCGGTGCAGGGCAGGCCGACCGGCGCCACGCCCGCACACCCAGGAGCTCACCATGAACGCACCCACCGACCTCACCGCCCTCAAAGGCCGCCAGCAAACCGCCTGGGCCAGCGGCGACTACGCCGTCATCGGCACCACCCTGCAACTCGTCGGCGAGCAACTCGCCGAAGCCTGCGACCTGCGCTGGGACGAGCGGGAGCTCGACGTCGCCGCCGGCAACGGCAACGCCACGCTGGCCGCCGCGCGCCGCGGCGCACACGTCACCTCGACCGACTACGTCGCCACGCTGCTCGAACGCGGCGCCGAGCGTGCCCGCGCCGAAGGCCTGCAGGTCACGTTCCAGGCCGCCGACGCCGAAGCGCTGCCGTTCGAAGACGCGAGCTTCGACGCCGTGCTCTCAACCTTCGGCGTGATGTTCGCGCCCGACCACGCGAAGTCGGCGGCCGAGATGGCCCGCGTGTGCCGCCCGGGCGGCCGCATCGGCATGGCGAACTGGACCCCCGAAGGGTTCATCGGCCAGCTGTTCAAGACGCTCGGCAAGCAGATCCCGCCGCCGCCGGGCGTGCAGCCGCCGTCGCTGTGGGGCGTGGAAAGCCACCTGCGCTCGCTGTTCGGTGACAGCGCGGCACAGATTGCCGTGACGCCGCGGCTCTTCAACTTCCGCTACCGCTCGGCCGCGCACTTCATCGACGTGTTCCGCACCTGGTACGGGCCGGTGCACAAGGCCTTCCTGGCCTTGCCGCCCGACAAGGCCGCCGCGCTCGAGAGCGACCTGACCGACTTGCTGAACCGCCTGAACCGCGCCGGCCCGGGCACGCTGGTGGTGCCGAGCGAGTACCTCGAAATCGTCGTGACGCGTCGCTGACCCATGGACGAGCGGCTGCAACGGCGCGTGCAGCGCTACGGCTGGGACCTGGCGGCCGCCGACTACGAGCCCTTGTGGAGCACGCAGCTAGCCGGCGTGCAGGCGACGCTGATGTCGCAGGCCGCATTGCGGCCGCGCGAGCGGGTGATCGACGTCGCCTGCGGCACCGGGCTGATCAGCTTCGCCGCGGCGCGGGCGGTCGGGGCGAGCGGGCAGGTCGTCGGTGTCGACCTGTCGGGCGAGATGGTGGCGGCCGCTGCGTTGCGTGCGCGCGAGCGGCGGCTGCCTAACGTCGAATTTGCACGCATGGACGCCGAGCACCTGGAATGCGCCAACGCGGGTTTCGACGCGGCCCTGTGTGCGCTCGGCCTGATGTACCTGCCCGAACCCGAGCGCGCGCTGCTCGAGATGCGCCGCGTGTTGCGCCCGGGCGGGCGCATGGTCAGCGCGGTCTGGGGCGAACGTGCACATTGCGGCTGGGCCGGTCTGTTCGGCATTATGCAGGCCGAAGTGGCGAGCGACGTCTGCCCGCTGTTCTTTCGCCTCGGGCAGGCGGGCACGCTGGCGCGCGCGTGTGTCGACGCGGGCTTCGAAGCGGTCCGCACCGAGTGCATCACCACGACGCTGGACTACGCCAGCGCCGACGAAGCCTGCGAGGCCGCGTTCGTGGGCGGACCGGTCGCGCTGGCGTGGTCGCGCTTCGACGCCGAGGTGCGCGAGCGGGTGCGCCAGCGTTACATCGAGTCGATCGCGCCGTGGCGCGACGGCGAGGCCTACCGCGTGCCCGGCGAGTTCGTCGTCGTGTCGGCGCGGGTGCCGGGCGTGCCGCCCGAACAGCCTCGCTAGAACCGGTCGAAACCGGTCGAGAGGCCGCCGGCCGCGCCGGCGCCTTGTCCTACCGCGGCAGCGCCTGTCCGTTCCTCCCGACCCCCCGAAGGTCTTACGCGGCCCGGGTGGCGCGGAGCGCAGCCTTGTCGGTGATGGCGCATCGCGGGCCACACGCAAGCCGACTCCGTCGGACCGACAAGCGCAGACAGCGGCCATGCCGCATGGAAGAGACACCATGAACCAGTTCCTCAGCTTCTTCAAACCGCGGAGCTGGTTCATCCCTGCTTCGCTTCTCGCCTTCGTGGCCGGTTGCGGCGGTGGCGGACTCGATCCGATCCTCGGCAGCCCCGGCGTGGGCATGGCCCCGACCGTCACCGCCACCACCCCTGTGGCAGCCACCCCTGCGACGGGCGGCGTGGCCACCGGCAGCGTCGTGACGGCCACCTTCAGCAAGCCGATGACAGCGTCGACGCTCACGTCGAGCTTCACGCTCGCCTGCCCGGCGGGCGCGAACGTGACCGGCAGTGTGGCGTACGACGCCGCGACCCGCACCGCGACCTTCACGCCGGCCCAGCCCTTGCCGGCCAGCACCCTGTGTGTCGCCACCATCACCACGGCAGCCCAGGACACCCAGGGCTTCGGCCTCGCCGCCGACGTGAGCTGGCGCTTCTCGACCACGCTCGGCGACTCGACCCGGCCGACCGTGGCGTCGGTCGCACCGGCCGCCGGCGCGCCTGCCGCACCGATCAACACGCAGGTGACCGCCACTTTCAGTGAAGACATGGCCGCGGGCACGCTCAACGACACCAGCTTCACGCTGACGAACACCACGCTGGGCACGGCAGTGGCCGGCAGCGTGAGCTACTCGGCCGCGTCGCGCACCGCCACGTTCACGCCGACGGGCGGCACGCTGGCGAGCAACGCCAACTTCACCGCGAACATCAGCACCGCGGCGACCGACCTGGCCGGCAACGCGCTCGCCGGAAACACCGCCGTGCTGCCGGCCGCGGGCGCCCAGAACTGGTCGTTCAGCACCTCGGCATCGACCGACCTCGTCGCCCCGACGGTGACCGCCATCAGCCCCGCCGACGGCGCGCCGGGCGTGTGCCTCGGCACGCTGGTCAGCGCGACCTTCAGCGAGCCGATCGACCCGGCCACGCTCACCCCGACCACCTTCCGCGTGACCGACGCCGGTGTCGCCGTGCCCGGCACCGTGAGCTACAACGCCGCGAGCCAGGTGGCGAGCTTCACGCCCACCGCCGTGGCCGGATTCGCGCCGAGCCGAACCTTCGTCGTCACGATCGTCGCCGGCGCCGCCGGGGTCAAGGACTTGGCCGGCAATGCGCTCGCCGCCGACCGCGTCTGGTCCTTCTCGACCGGAACGCAGGCCTGTGCCGCAGCCGTCAACCTGCGCTCCGCCGCGGCCTTCGGCGCCTTCGGCGGCGGGGCCGGTGTGACGAACCAGGGCATCAACACCGTCGTCAACGGCAACCTCGGCACCACCGCGGCTTGCACGCTGGTGACCGGCTTCCACGACGGCGCCAACACCTACACGGAGACACCGCTGAACGTCGCCGGCGTCAACGGCAGCATCTTCTGCGGGCCGCCCGCGCCGGGCACGACCTCGTCGCTGGCGCTCGCCGCCCAGGCTCTGGCCGACGCGACGCTGGCCTACAACGAACTGGCCGCAATGCCGGCCGGCAGCGACCCGGGTGCCGGCCAGCTCGGCGGCCTGGTGCTCGCCCCGGCGGTTTACACCGCGGCTGGCGGCACGTTCTCGATCACGAGCGGCGACCTGGTACTCGACGCGCAGGGCGACCCCAACGCGATGTGGGTGTTCCAGACCGCTTCGGCGCTGACCGTCGGCCTGAACGCCACGCCGCGCCGCGTGACGCTGATCAACGGCGCGCAGGCCCGCAACGTGTTCTGGAAGGTCGGCAGTGCCGCGCGCATCGAAGACGGCAGCACGATGGTCGGCACCATCATCGCGCCGGCCGGCGTGACGGTCTCGACCGCCGGCCAGACCATTCAAACCACCTTGATCGGTCGCGCGCTGGGCCTCACGGCCTCGGTCACGCTGGTCAACACGACGGTGGTGGCACCGTGAACGCGCACGCCGCGGCCGCGCGCCACCCCCACCCAACACACGCCCGAAAGACTTCGATGAAACCCACCCACACACTGCAGTTCCTGAGCCTGGCCGGCATCGGCTCGCTGATGGCGCTCTGTGCCGCGCCGGCCGCTGCACAAGAAGGCAGCTACTACTACGGCGGCTTGTCGGTGGGCCGATCGCAGGCGCGCATCGACGAAGAGCGCATCAACGCGAGCCTGCTCGCGGCAGGGCTCACCACGACCGGCATGAGCAAGGACGAGCGTGACACCGCCTTCAAGCTGTTCGGTGGTTACCAGTTCAACCGCCACGTCGCGGTCGAGGCCGGTTACTTCAACCTCGGCAGGTTCGGCTTCACGTCGACCACCACGCCCGCCGGCACGCTGAACGGCCAGATCCGCCTGCAGGGCCTGAATCTCGACCTCGTGGGCACGCTGCCGCTGACCGAGAACCTGTCGGCGATCGGCCGTGTCGGCGCCCAGGCCGCCAACGCGCGCGACCGCTTCTCGGGCACCGGCGCGGTGGCCGTGCTCAACGCGAACCCGCGCAAGACCGAGGTCAACTACAAGTTCGGCGCGGGCCTGCAGTACGCGTTCAGCCCGTCGTTGCTGATGCGCGCCGAGGCCGAGCGTTACCGGGTCAACGACGCGGTGGGCAACCACGGCGGCGTGAACCTGTTTTCGGTCAGCCTGATCATCCCGTTCGGGCGCGCTCCGGCCGTCGTGGCTCGCGCTCCGGCACCGGTGTACGTCGCTCCGGCGCCGGAACCCGCGCCGGCGCCCGTACCGGTCGTGGTGGCGGCTGCACCGGCCGCGCCGGTCGTTCTGCCGCCGGAACGCCGCCGTGTCAGCTTCTCGGCAGACTCCCTGTTCAGCTTCGACAAGTCGGAAATTCGCAGCGAAGGCAAGGCCCAGCTCGACGGCTTCGCGAAACAGCTGCAGGGCACACGCTTCGACGTGGTCACGGTCGAAGGCCACACCGACCGGCTCGGTTCCACCGTGTACAACCAGCGCCTGTCGGAACAGCGCGCGAACTCGGTCAAGAATTACCTGGTGACGAGCGGCGGTGTCGACAGCGGCAAAGTCTCGGCGGTCGGCAAGAGCGAGTCGACACCGGTCACGAAGCCCGAGGACTGCAAGGGCGACAAGCCCACCCCCAAGCTGATCGCGTGCCTGCAGCCCGACCGTCGCGTCGATGTCGAAGTCACCGGAACCCGTTGAAAGGAACACCATGAACATCCACCTCGGCCTGACGCCGCTGATCTCCCTGCTCGCCGGCATCCTGATTCTCGTGATGCCCAAGCTGCTGAACTTCATCGTCGCGATCTACCTGATCGCGATCGGGCTGATCGGCATCTTCGGCGCGGGCGCCCTGCGCATCAACTAGCGTTCGAGGCGGCGCCGGGCACGCCCGGCGCTGCGGGCGTTCCGGCGTCTGCGAAACTGCGCGCATGAGCCTGCGCCTGCCCAACCTCCTTGCCACCCGCTTCGGCCGCCTGACGGCCTTTTTCTTTCTCTACGTGACCGAGGGCATACCGCTCGGCTTCGCTGCGACCGCGGTGGCGGCGCAGTTGCGAAGGCAGGACGTGGGGCCGGCCGAGATCGGCGCTTTCGTCGGCTCGTTCTACCTGCCCTGGGCCTTCAAGTGGGCCTTCGGGCCGTTCATCGACGTGTTCACCTCCGAGCGCCTCGGCCGGCGCCGCGGCTGGATCCTCGGTACGCAGATCATGATGATCCTGACCCTGCTGGCCTGCATGGGGCTGGACTTGCCGGGCCAGCTCGGCCTGTTCACCGCCGTGCTGCTGGTGCACAACAGCTTCGGTGCGATGCAGGACGTGGCGATCGACGCCCTGGCGGTCAACACGCTGCACGAAGACGAGCGCGGCCTGGCCAACGGCGTGATGTTCGGTGGTGCGGCCATCGGCACCGCGGTGGGTGGTGCGGGCGTGCTGTTCCTGATTCCGGCGATCGGCCTGAAGGGCGGCTTCGTCTTCGTGGCGGCGTGCATCGCGGCAGTCACCGTGTTCATCGTGCTGCCGCTGCAGGAATCAGCCACGCCCATCGCCGCCCGGCGCCTGGCCGGTGTGGCTTCGGCGGTGCGCGAAATGAAGCACTTCTCGATGGAGGCTTTTCGCAGTTTTCTCGGCACGCGGGGGGCGTTCGCGGGCGTCTTCTTCTCGCTGCTGCCGGCCGGGGCCATGAGCATGGGGCTGGCCTTGCAGTCGAACCTGGCGGTCGAGATCGGCATGAACGACGACAGCGTGGCCTGGCTCAGCGTGTGGTCGCAGGTGGTCTCGGCCTTGTGCATGGTGCTCGGCGGTTATCTCTCCGACCGCTGGGGCCGGCGCCGCACGCTCTTCGTCTACCTGGCGCTGATGAGCCTGCCGGTGCTCTACATGATGGGCGTGCTGACCGAGCAGAACTGGATCATGCCGACGAGTGCCTCCGACGCCGTCAAGCGGGTGGCCACGCCCGCGCTCGTCACCGCCGTCTGGGTGGCGACGCTGCTCTACGCGGTGGCGCAAGGCCTGATGTACGGCACCCGCTCGGCGCTGCTGATGGACGTGACCAACCCGGCCGTGGCGGCCACGCAGTTCACTGCCTACATGGCGATGATGAACCTGGCCATCGCGTATTCGGCGATGTGGCAGGGCATCGCGATCGAAGCGCTGGGCTACCCGAAGACGCTGCTGATCGACGCCGTGGTCGGCGTCTTGTGCCTGGCCGTATTGCCCTTCATCAAGCCCGCGGCCGAGCCGGCCGGCGACGGCGGTGGCGCCCGCCGTGCGCGCGTGCTGGCCGGCGTCCTCGCACTCGCCTGCCTGGCCTGGCTGCCCTACCGCGCCAGCGTGTGGAATGCTGGCGCCGCCGCGCCGATCTTCGAAACCCTGTTCACGCTGATCTTCGTCGCCTCGGCCGTGTTCCTGGCCACCGGCGCGGCCGTGCTCGGCGGAAGTGCCAGCGTGCTCAGCCGGCTCGGCCTGGTGCTGGCACCGCTGCTGCTCGCGATGTACCTGCGGCGCTGGTGGCCGCAGGCCGAATGGTTGTACCTGGCGGTGCCGGCCGCGGCTGCGCTGGTGCTGGCGGCACAGGCGCGGCTGTCGTGGCAGGTACTGCGCGTGGGTGCTGCGATGCCGGGCGCTCCCTTGCCCGTGACGCAGCATGGCTGATGTCTTCGGTCTGGAGGCCTACGCGCCGCGGGAAATCGCCGCCCGGGTGAACGAGGTCGGCGTGACCAAGGCGCGTTTGCCCCTGGCCACGCTGGCGCTGCTGGGCATGCTCGCCGGTGCGTTCATCGGGCTTGGCGCGATGGTGTTCACCCTGGTGGCCAGCGACGCCAGCCTGTCACCGGCGATCGCGCGCCTGCTCGGCGGGCTGACGTTTTCGCTCGGACTGATTCTCGTCGTGGTGGCCGGCGCGGAGCTGTTCACCGGCAACAACCTGCTCGCGATGGCGTGGGCCAGTGGGCGTATCAGCACGCGCGAGCTGCTGCGCAACTGGGCCGTGGTGTGCGTGGCGAACTTCGTCGGCGCCGCCGGCCTTGCGGTGCTGGTGTGGTTGTCGGGGCACGGCGCGCTGGACCAGGGCGCGGTCGGGCGCACCGTCGTGCGAATCGCCACCACGAAGGCGCAGTTGCCGTGGGGCGAGGCGTTCTTCCGCGGCGTGTTGTGCAACGTGCTGGTCTGCATGGCGGTGTGGATGGCGCTGGGCGGTCGCAGCGTCACCGACAAGGTGCTCGCCATCGTGTTCCCGATCACCGCCTTCGTCGCCGCGGGTTTCGAGCACTCGATCGCCAACATGTACTTCTTTCCGCTGGCGATGATGCTGGGCGCGCCGCTGGGCGTGGCCGACATGCTGCTCAACCTGCTGCCCGTGATCGCCGGCAACATCGTCGGTGGCAGCGTGCTGGTGGCGCTGGTGTACTGGCTGATCTACGTGCGCCCCGCGCCTGCGGGCGACGATCCGGCGTGAGCCGGCCCGGCGCCGCAAGTGGGAGCGCGCCTACACGCGCGCGGCGGATCGGCCGATTCCCGGCCGGTGCGTTGCGTCCGATGCTCCTTTCCATGCGCGAAAGCAACCCGCCTTCGCCACCACCGGAGACCGATCGTGCTCTACACCATTGCCGTGATTCTTCTGATTCTGTGGCTGCTCGGCCTGGTGACCTCGTTCACCGCCGGTGGCCTGCTCCACATCCTGCTGGTCGTTGCCGTGATCGCGGTGGTGTTCCAGCTGATCACCGGCCGAAAAGTCGGCTAGCGTGACACGTTCCGGCTGGCTGCTGGCCACGCTGCTGTGCGTGGCTGGCTGTGCCAACGTGGGCACGGGCAGCAGCGCGAACACCTGGTCGCGCTCGATGGAAAACAAGCGCATCGCGCTCGAACATGGTGCGGGCGACAGCGGGATCGCGGTGCTGCGCACCGACGACAACCAGCTGCAGGTCAACGTGCCGAGCGAGTTTTCCTTCGACCCCGAAAGTGCCGAGGTCAAGCCCGGCATGCGGCCGGTGCTCGATCAGTTCGCGTCCGAGCTGGACGATCGGCCGCTGTCCCACCTGCTGATCCGCATCGTCGGCTACACCGACAGCGAGGGCGACGAGGCGGTCAATGAAGCACTGTCGCTCGCTCGTGCGGTAAACGTCGGCAAGTACCTCGAAGGCCGGGGCATCGCGGCGAGCCGCATCGAAGCGGTCGGCCGTGGCGAGCGCAACCCGATGGTCAGCAACGACAAGGCCTATGGCCGCGCGCTCAACCGGCGCGTGGAGATCTACCTGCGCGAGCCGGCGCCGAAGTCATGACTCCAGGTAGTCGCAAGCCAGGTGCGCCAGCGCGCGCACGCCGTTCACCAGGCAGCGTTCATCGGCGTGGAAGCGCGGTGAATGATTGGGCGCTGCGGTGCTCGGGTCGGTGCCTGGCGGCACCACGCCGATGAAGATGAACAGGCCCGGAATGAGCTGCTGGAAGAACGAGAAGTCTTCCGAGCCCATGACCTTGGGCACGAGCATCAGTTGCCCTTCGCCGGCCGTGCGCTGCAGCGTGGGCAGCATCTTGTCGGTCAGCTTCGGGTCGTTCACCGTGACCGGATAGTTTTTTCGGATGCACACCGTGCACGTTGCACGCGAGCCGCGCGCGATCGCTTCGGCCAGCGTCGTCACACGCTCGTGGATATCGTCGCGCATGTCTTCGTCGAAGCTGCGGATCGTGCCGCGCATCTCGACCGAATCGGGAATGATGTTCTCGCGCACGCCGCCCTTGATGGCACCGATGGTCACCACCGCCGGCTCGCGTGTCAGGTCGACCTGGCGGCTCACCACGGTCTGCATGCCCAGCACCACTTGCGCGGCGGTCACGATCGGGTCCACGCCGTACCAGGGCATCGCGCCATGGGTCTGGCGGCCGTGCACGGTGATCAACAGGTTGTCGGCACTGGCCATCGTCGGGCCGGGGCGGTAGCCGATCACGCCGAGCGGCAGCCGCGAGGTGACGTGCAGGCCGAAGATCGCCTGCGGCGTGGGGTGCTCGAGCGCGCCTTCCTGGATCATCATCTTCGCGCCGCCGTCTTCGCCTTCGGGCGGCAATTCTTCGGCGGGCTGGAAGATGAACTTCACCGAACCACGCAGGTTGGCCCGCATCCCGGCCAGCACCTCGGCCACGCCCATCAGGATGGCGGTGTGCAGGTCGTGGCCGCAGGCGTGCATCACGCCCACGGTTTCGCCGTTCCAGGTGGTCTTCACTTTCGAGGCGAAGGGCAGGTCGACTTCTTCGCTGACCGGCAAGGCGTCCATGTCGGCGCGCAGCGCGACCACCGGGCCGGGCAGCGCGCCCTTGAGCAGGCCGATCACGCCGGTGTGGGCGACCCCGGTGCGCACCTCGTCGAGGCCGAGTGCGCGCAGGTGCTCGGCCACCACGGCCGCGGTGCGGAATTCGCGGTTGCCGAGCTCGGGGTGTTCGTGCAGGTCGCGCCGCCATTGGATGAGCCGTGGCTCGATGGTGGCCGCGGCCGCGTCGATGCGGCTGACGAGGGAACTGGCCTGAACGACGCTGTCTGACATGCTGCCCTTTCCGCGGCACGAACCGCACCGAGAAACGGTAGCACAGCGGGCGCGCTAGCCGCGCTTGGGCCCCCGCTGCCGCGCGTTCACGTCGTCGAAGAGTTCGCCGGGCGCGCTCTCATGGTCTTCGGACACGTCGGCACCGTTCAGCAGGTCCATCGACGACTCGATCCAGCCACTGCCCGACGCTTCGCGCGGCGGCGCTTTCGGCACCGGTTTCGACTCGGGCAAGGCGTCGGGGTCGACCCACTCGCCCATCGGCGCACTTTCGCTGATGCGCCAGACCGCCCGCTTCGTCGGCGGCGCCGACCGGGGCCGCGCGGGGGGCGGCTTCGGTGCGGTTCCGGTGAGGAAGTGCCTGAGTGTCTTTTTCATGAGGGCAACATCGGCAGGAGTCTTCACATTCGGGGTGGCTGCAGCAGAGCAGGTACGCGGCTGTCACGGCATTGGATGCGGCATTCTGTCGATCGTTCCTACGTGCGCCAACACACAAAACCAGGCCGCACTGCATCCAGCACGCAGGTGGCGCCGGAGGTGGCCGGCAGGCCACTGCGATGTGCACAATTGCGCAGCGGTAGCGTTGGTGACAGTGCGGATTCGAAACGGCCGGGGGCGGTGCTACCGTCACGGCCTGCCCGAACACAGGGACCGGAGACGACCATGAACTACCGCTGCGCGCACCGCTGGGCCTTCTCTTCGTGGGGCGGTGCGCTCGAGGAACAAGCCGACGATCTGGCGCCGCCGGCCGGCCACGAGGTGACGGTGCGTGTGACCCACTGCGGCATCTGCCATTCCGACCTGCACGTGCAGGTCGGCGGGTTCGACATGGGCGGCGGCAAGCTGTCTTCGCTGGAACGTGCCGGCACGAAGCTGCCGGTGACCATGGGCCACGAGATCGGTGGCGTGGTGGCCGAGATCGGGTCCGACGTGCAGGGCGTTGCTGTCGGCGACAAGGTCGTCGTCTACCCGTGGATCGGCTGCGGCGCCTGCACGGTGTGCGAGCGGGGCGACGACCACCTGTGCCCGCGCGCATCGAACACGCTCGGCATCCAGAAACCCGGCGGGTATGCCGACTTGGTGCGCGTGCCGCACGCACGCTACCTGGTGCCCACCGGCACGCTCGACCCGGCGCGTGCCGCCACCTTCGCCTGTGCCGGCATCACCGCGCTCAGCGCGGTGCGCCGGCTCGGCACGCTGTCCGAAGGCGATACGGTGGCGATCATCGGCGCCGGCGGTGTGGGCATGACAGCCGTGGCGCTGCATTCGGCGCTGTCGAAAGCGCGTACCGTCGTGATCGACCCCGACCCGGCGCGCCGCGAAGCCGCGCTCGCGCACGGCGCGGCGCTCGCCTTCGACCCGGGCATGCCCGACGCGCTGAAAACGATCGGCAAGGCCTGCGGATTCAACGTGGCCGCGGTGATCGACTTCGTCGGTGCCGAGACCACCTCGTCGCTGGCGGTGAACCTGGTGCGCCGTGGCGGGCAGGTCGTGATGGTCGGGCTCTTCGGCGGCGAGTTCCGCATGCCACTGCCCACCTTCGCGCTCAAGGTGCTGCAGATCAGCGGCTCCTACGTCGGCTCGCTGAACGACCTGCGCGAGTTGGTGGCGCTGGCGCAGCGGGTGGCGCTGCCCGAGATTCCGCTCGACCTGCGGCCGATGGCGCAGGTCAACCAGGCGTTGGGTGACCTGGCACACGGGCGGGTGGTGGGCCGGGTGGTGCTGCAGCCTTGAACTTGCGCGCGGCGCCCGCAGTTGTAGACCATGGGTGCGCCAGCCGCGCGCCCGCTGCAGGAGTTTTCCATGTCCGCACCGCACGTTGAGTCCCTCCAGGCCCGCCTCGAAACCGTGATCGCGCTCGCGCGCCTGCTCGAACGGGTCGAGCGCAGCGGCGTGGCCGCCGATCCCGATCAGTACCGTGTGCTGGTGCGGCAACTGGCGCTCGCCTTGTCGCACGACCTGCCCGAGGACGCCTTGAACGCCGTGCTCGGCGCCCACCCGGCTGCGGCCGAGCTCTACGAGAACCTGCACTACGAACAGTCGGGCCTGTCGCGCTCGTCGCTCGAACGTTCGGTGAGTTCCGAAATGCTGGCGAGCCAGGCGCTGGCGAAGGCGGCGCGCAGGAACTGACCCGGCCGCGGCTCAGCGTTGCGCCGGCGTGAAGTTGCTGGCTCGCGTTTCGCCACGCGCCAGACGCTGGCCGATGAGATAGCTCGCGCCGGTGACCGCCACGATGGCGGCGCCGAACCACAGCGTCTTGCCTTCGGCCCAGGCATCGATGTTCGGCACGGTCTGCGTAGCCACCCCGAGGCCGGCCGTCAGCAGGCTCACGCCTGAGACGGCCAGCGCCATCACGCGGGAGGCGATGCGCGCGGTCTGATCCGAGCGCCGCACCAGGCGCGCGATCCACCAGCCGTTCAGCCCGTCGGTCAGCAGCATGCCGGCAATGAACAACAAGGCCAGGAACAGGGCGCTCTGCCAGCCGCCGAACCGCGTGGCCGTCACCGCGAACAGCGTGGCCTGGCTGACGGTGTCGAACGACAGCGCGAACAGCGTGCCGACCGCCATCACCGCGGCCGGGCTGCGGGCGTGCAGCACCCGCGCGAACACACCGCAGCGCCAGCCCAGCAACTGAGCCGTTTGATCGCAAGGCGTTTTCAGCACGGTGCCGATGTTGAGCAAGGCCAGCAGCGTCAACACGCCGATCGAGACCCAGGCGCCAAACGAGGCCAGCCAGTGCGGTGCACGCCAGGCCTGCGCGAGGGTGGACACCGCGAGCGCCACGCCCACCACCACCAGCCCGTGGCCGAGCGAGAACAACACGCCGGCCGCGCGCGCGAGGCGTGGCCGCGCCTGCGCGTTGTAACGTGTCAGGCCGTCGACGGCGGCGAGGTGGTCGGCGTCCAGGCCGTGCCTGATGCCGAGCATCAGGACCACGAGCGCCAGCCCGAAAAAGTCGCTGGGCAGTGCAGGGCTCATACGTAATATCTTTGAATCTTATTTCATACGTCGACGCAGCAAGCTCCGCGCCAGACCCGCCGGCGCGGGCCGGCAGATCAGCCCGCGATGAGGCCGTACACCCGCTCGGGCACGACGCGGGGGAACGCCGCGCCGTCCTGCGCCGGGCCCACCACGGCGAACTCGGCTTGGGCTGTGTCACGCCGGTGGGTTTCACCGCTCGGGCGCCCGTTTCGGTCGCTGAGCGTGGCGACCAGCGGGTGCGTGCCGGTGGCGGGCCGGCGGATCGATACCCCGACCTCGCCGGACTTCAATTGCACCAGGCTGCCCGGCGGGTACACGCCCATTGTCTTGATCAGTGCCATCGCCAGCGGGTCGCCCGGGTGCTGCTGGAACAGTTGGCGGGTCGCTGCCTGCGGCGCCATCGGCGGGCGTTTGGCGCGGGGGCTGATCTTGGCCATGTAGACGTCGGCCGCGCGCAGCACCTGTGCCGCCGCACCCGGGTCGGCCCGGCCGCGCGGGTAACCTCCGCCGCCGACGTGTTCATGGTGCCCGGCCACCGCCTCGAGCCAGCCGTCGTCGTCGACGCCCCCGCCGCGCAGCAACGCCACGCTAGCGTCGGGGTGGGCGCGGATCGTGTCGAGCTGCTTGCGGGTCGGTGGGTCGTCCTGTTCGGCCATCGAAGCCTGGAGCTCGAGCATCGACAGGTTCATCGTCAACGCCGCGTGGCCCAGCGACATCCGCGCCGCATCGTCCCAGCCGAGCTGGCGGGCCGTCAGCTCGACCAGCACCGCGCAGTGAATGGCATGTCTCAGCGGGTACAAGGCGAAGCGGCGGTCTTCCTGCCGAATGCACAGGAAGAGCGCCACATCGGGGTCGCGATTCAGCAGGCCGTGCAGGATGGCGCAGAAGGGCAACACGGCACTGCCGCGCTCTTCGCGCCGCGCGAGTGCACGCGTGAGCTTGTCGAACTGCCACAGCAGCCGCTCCCAGCGATCGAACAGCGAAAGTTCCGGCACGGTGGGCGCGACCCCTGCCGCGGCGCCGCGGGCGATGCGCTCGGCCTCGACCCGAGGCCGTTCGGCCCATGCGCCGCGTGCGAGCAAGGCTTCGTACTGCGCCTCGTCGTGCAGCACATGCCCTTCGTTCAAGAGCAGCCGTTCCTGCGCGTCGAGCACCCGGAAAGGCAAGGCCTGCCCGGTCTGCAACAAGTCGCGAACCTCGGGCAGGGGGACACGGTCGGAAGCGGGTGTCATGGACGTGCTCGGCTTTTTGCAGTGTGGGCGCGGCGATGGGCAAAGTCCAGCCGGAACATTCCCGCGCCGGCAGACGTGCCCTGGTGCGCGCGGGGCGCCGAACCACGAAGAAGGGCTCGTTTTCCGGCGCTGTTGCACACGCCGCCCGGCGCCTGCATCGTGAACACTGCCGTGACCACCCTGGAGCCGCCGCGCAGAGCCGCCGACATGAACAAAGACCACGTCCCCGCCTTCACCCTCGTGCCGGAAAAACGAGCCGTCGAGGCGAAGCAAGCCACAAGCCCCGCCACCCCCCGCTTCATCGACGACGTGGCCGCCGGCCGGGTCGAGCTGCCGACGATTCCGGCGGTCGTGCAGCGGCTCATTGCTGCGTTGCGCGACCCGGATGTCGACGCCCGCAAGATCGGCGAAGCGCTGTCGCGTGACCCGGTGCTCAGCGCCAAGGTGTTGCGCGTCGCGAACTCCTCGTTTTTCGGCGGCCAGCGTTCGATGGCCTCGATCGACGCCGCCGTGGCGATGATCGGCACGCAGGCGCTCAACAAGCTCATCGTCTCCTGCGGCGTGGCCGCGAGCTTCGACGACATCCAGAGCATCGACATGCCGGTCTTCTGGCGCGACGCGCTGGTGGCCGCCACTGCCGCCAGCAAGCTGGCGCCGCGCCTGTCGGCCGACCCGGAAGAGGCCTACCTCTGCGGCCTGCTGCACGCGACCGGGCACCTGATCCTGTGCCGCAGCTACCCCGACATCGCCAACGCCATGTTCGCCGGCTTCGCGGTGCTGCGTGGCGCCGAGCTCGCCGCGATCGAGCTCGAAGCCTTCGGCATCGAGCACCCGACGGTCGGCGCCTTGTGGGTCGAGTCGCTCGGCTTCCCGCAGACCATCGCCGACGCGGTCGGCAGCGGCGTGCGCCCGCTGGCCGAAGTGCAGGCCCCGCTGGCCCTGGCCTTGCGCGGCGCCTGCGCGCTGGCGGCGGCGGTCGCGCAGAAACACGGCGCCGAGGCGGCCCTGGCGGCGCTGCCCCCCGGCCTGCGGACCGGCTTCACCGCCAGCGGCGGCGAACCTGACGCCGCTTTCGTGAAGCTCTACGACACGCTGCTCGAGACCGAGCCGGCGCTCTGATCAGCCGCGCTGCGGCCTGGCCGCTTCGTACAGTGTGACCACGCACGCCCCGCCCAGCCCGAGGTTGTGCTGCAAGCCGAGGCGTGCGCCCGGCACCTGGCGCTGCTCGGCCGTGCCGCGCAGCTGGTGCGTCAGCTCGTAGCATTGCGCGAGGCCCGTGGCGCCGAGCGGGTGGCCTTTGGAGAGCAGGCCGCCGGACGGGTTCGTGACCACTCTGCCGCCGTAAGTGTTGTCACCGGCGTCGATGAACTCGGCGGCACCGCCTTCGGCGCACAGGCCGAGCGCTTCGTAGCTGATCAGTTCGTTCTGCGCGAAGCAGTCGTGCAGCTCGACCACGTCGAGGTCTTCGGGGCCGAGGCCGGCGTGCTCGAAGACCTGCTGCGCCGCGCGTCGGCTCATGCCATAGCCCACCAGCTGCATCATGTCGTGGCCGGCGAAGCTGTCGGGCGTGTCGGTCGTCATCGCCTGCGCGGCGATGAAGACGTCGCTGCGCAAGCCGTGGCGTCTGGCGTAGGTTTCGGACACCAGCACGGCGGCGGCCGCGCCGCAGGTTGGCGGGCAGGCCATCAGGCGCGTCAGCACACCGGGCCACAACATCGGCGCGTTCATCACGTCGCCCACCGCAAGCTCCTTGCGCAGCAGCGCGAGCGGGTTGCGGGCCGCGTGGCGGCTGGCCTTGGCGCGCACCTTCGCGAAGGCTTCGAGCGGCGTGCCGTACTTGTTCATGTGGGCGAGGCCCGCGCCGCCGAAGTAGCGCAACGCCAGCGGCAGATCGGGCATGCCGACCAGCGCCGCGGCCTCGCGGTCGAAGTCTTCGAACGGACTCGGCCGGTCGTTGAAGACCGTGCCGAGCGCGCCCGGGTTCATCTGCTCGAAGCCGAGCGCGAGCACACACTCGGACGCGCCGGACTCGATGGCTTGCCGCGCGAGGAAGAGCGCAGTCGAACCGGTCGAGCAGTTGTTGTTGACGTTGAAGACGGGCAAGCCCGTCATGCCCAGGCCGTACACCGCTTTCTGCCCGCTGGTGGAGTCGCCATAGACGTAGCCGACATACGCTTGCTGGATCGCGTCGAAGCCCACGCCTGCATCCGTCAACGCCCGCCGGCCGGCGTTTACGGCCATCACCGGGTAAGGGTCGTTCGCGCCCGGCTTGGCGAATGCGATCATGCCGACGCCCGCGATGAAGGCCTTGCTCATGCCGGCGCTTTCGGCGCGCGTTTCAGCATCTGTGCGCGGATGTCCTTCTTCATCACCTTGCCGACCTTCGAGCGTGGCAGGTCGGGCCAGATCTCGACCAGCTTCGGGGTCTTCACGCTGCCGATGCGCGCTTTGACGAAAGCCTGGATCTCGTGCGGGTCGACGCTGCGGCCGGCGTGCACTTGCAGCACCGCCACCACCTTCTCGCCCCACTTGTCGTCGGGCAGGCCGATCACCGCGCTGTCCTGCACATCGGGGTGCTGCATCAGCGCCTGCTCCACCTCGACCGAGTAGACGTTGAAGCCGCCGGTGATGATCATGTCTTTCGCGCGGTCGACGATGTAGAGAAAGCCGTCGGCGTCGAGCCGGCCGATGTCGCCGGTGTGGTGCCAGCCGAAGCGGCCGGCCTCGGCGGTGGCCGCAGCGTCCTTGTAGTAACCCATCATCACGAGCGAACTGCGGATCACGATCTCGCCGGTTTCGCCCGTCGGGAGCAAGACGCCCTCGGTGTTCATCGTGGCCACCTGCACCAGCGGCCCGGGTCGGCCGGCCGAACTCAGGCGCTCGCGCGCGACCGAACCATCGGCGTTGAAGTGATCGCGCGGCGCCATCATCGAAATCATCATCGGCGCTTCGGTCTGGCCGAAGAGTTGCGCCATCACCGGGCCGATCTTCACGAGCGCTTCTTCGAGCCGCGCAGCCGAGATCGGCGCGGCGCCGTACCAGAAGCATTGCAGCGAACCGAGCTTCGTCGTGGCCAGCTTCTCGTGCTGCAGCAGCATGTAGATCAGCGTCGGCGGCAGGAAGGTGTGGGTCACGCGGTGGCGCTCGATCAAGGCGAGGAACTCACCGAGATCGGGCTTGGGCATGATGACCACGCGCCCGCCGAGCGCCATCACGGGGAAGGTCAGCACGCCGGCCGCGTGCGTGAGCGGCGCCAGCGCCAGGTAGGTCGGGCGGCCGTCGAAGGGGTAGCCCATCAGCGTGAGCGCGCTCATCGTTTCCAGATTGCGGCCCGACAGCATCACACCCTTCGGGCTGCCGGTCGTGCCGCCGGTGCCGGCGATCATCAAAAGGTCGTCGGTCACGTCGACCTGCAGCGGCTCGGCGCTGACGCCTTCGAGCCACTGCACGAGCGATGGCGCAGAAGGCCACGACTGGTCGAGGCAGACCAGCACCCGCACCTTCGGCAAACCCGCGCGCATCTGTTCGACCATCGGCGCGTAGGCGCTGTGGAAGATCAGGCAAGCACAGTCGAAGGCGTCGAGCACGAAGCGGTTCTCGGCAGCTTCGTTGCGCGGGTTCACCGGGCACCACACACCACCGGCGCGCGAGATGCCGAAGACGCAGGCGAAGCCGGTGGCGTCGTTGCTCGACAGCACCGCGACCTTGTCGCCGGGCTGGATGCCCGCGGCCTGCAGCGCCCGCCCCACGCGGTGGCTGATGCGCTGCACCTCGGCGTAAGACAGATCGGCCGCGCCCATCGTCAGGCACGGCGCGTCTGCGCCCAGCATCGCCCCCTTGTCGAGGTAGTCGACGAGACGCATGGTCAGCGGTGCACGGTCAACACGGGCGTTTGCACGAGGCCGAAGCTGCGCAGCGCACCCAGCAACTCGTGGTGGCCGAAGGCCTGGCAGCCCGACGCGAAACCGGCGCGCTTCGGTGCCTGCTGCAGCAGCGAAGCCGCGGCAAAGGCCTGCAGCAAGCCGGTCTGCTTGTAGTTGCAGTTGCCGAAGATCACGCAGTGCGCGCGCGCCAGCGGGCCCGAGGCATGCACCGAGTCGACCGACTTGTTGAGACGCGGGTTCTCGCGCGGTGGCATCGTGTTCATCACACCCGCTGCCGTCTTCGCCAGCGCGGCATAACGGTCTGCGTCGTTCATGCCTTCGGTGGCTTTCAGGGCCGCCGCCACGATGTGCGGCACCGCCTGCATCAGCGGCTTGTTGAACACGCCGCCCAGCACCTTGACGGTGGCCACGCGCGGGTCGCGCTTGAACCACACCGGGTGCGAAGTGCCGCCCCAGGGCAAGGCGAGCGCCGCTTCGTGCTGGCCCGGGATCGACAAGTTGTACAAACCCGCGTCGGGCTGGTGCTCGACGTACTGGTTCTGCTCCAGGTAGTAGGCCTTGGCCATGGCGGCGTTGACGAGGATCGTCTGCGTCGACGCGATGGTCGGGCTGCCGCCCCAGAACACCGCGATGTCGAGTGTGTCGAGCCCCGGCGTTTCCAGGCACAGCTGCGCGGCGATCTCGCCGGTGGTGTACATCTGGGCCAGGCCCGGCGACAGCAGCAGGCCGGCGGCCGCGAATTTGGCGCCGTATTCCTGGTCGAGCGTGATCAGCCAATCCTGCTCGCCGGTGGTGTCGGTGTAGTGGCACTTCGCGGCCAGGCAGGCTTCAACGACTTCGGGGCCGAACTTCGAGAACGGGCCGACCGTGTTCAGCACGACCGACGCGCCCTTGAACAGGTGCGTCAGCGCCTCCACGGTGTGGATGACTTCGACCACGTCGTAACTTGCGGTCTCGATGCCGGCGACGTTCGACTTCATCGCCGCGTGGATCTTCTCGCCGCCGCGGCCTGCCGCGATGAACGGGATGCCGTATTCGCGCAGGTACTCGCACACCAGCCGGCCGGTGTAGCCGGAGGCGCCGTAGACCACGACGGGTTTTTTGGGGTTGCTCATGTTGTCTCGTCCTTGTTGTGTTGGTCGGCTTACATGCCCATGCCGCCGTCGACCGGCAAGCCCGCACCGGTGATGAAGCGGGCTGCGTCGGAACACAGGAACACGACCGCATCGGCCATGTCGCTCACTTCGCCGAGGCGGCCCGACGGCGTCTGCTCGATGATCGCGCCGACCGCTGCTTCGGGTGAGGCGAACAGGCCAGCCGCGACCACGTCGGCGGCCAGCTTCATGCCCATCTCGGTCGGCACCAGGCCGGGGTAGATGCAGTTCACGCGCACGCCGTAACCGAGCTTGCCGGCTTCCATCGCGCCGACACGCGTGAGGCGGTCGACCGCCGACTTGGTGGCGGAATAACCGGCAATCGCCGGGAACGCGATCGTCGCCGCCACCGACGAGATGTTGACCACCGCGCCGCCCTTGCCGGCCGCGCCGTCAGGCCGCATCGCGCGGAAGGCGTGTTTCATCCCGAGGGCGGTGCCGACGATGTTGACGTCGAGCATCTTGCGCAATTGATCGGGGTCGATCTCGGAGACCAGTGCGGTCACTTCGATGCCGGCGTTGTTGATCAGGAGGTCGAAACCGCCGAGCGTGTCGATGGTGGCTTTCACTGCGGCGAGCCAGTCGGCTTCCTGGGTCACGTCGAGTTTCACGAAGCCGGCATTCGCGCCGCTGGCGGTCAGCTTGCCCGCGGCGTCGCGCCCGAGCGAGGTCAGCACGTCGCCGATCATCACCGAGGCACCGGCCGCTGCCAAAGCCTGGGCCATGCCTTCGCCGAGGCCGCGCGCGCCCCCGGTGACCAGGGCCTTGCGGCCGGTCAGGTCGAACTTGTTCATGTGGAGTCTCCTGGTGTTATTTGGACGAATGTCCAAGGGAAGAATTTCATCGTAGGAGTCGTCTTGACAACTGTCAAGAGGGTTTTGGACAAGTGTCAAGAACTTGAAGTTGCCGCACTGGTCGGTTGTCGCGGTGCTCTTTACAATCGGCACATGGCCACAAAACCCCAAGCCCGCGACGACAAGTTCGCCGAGCGTCGCGCCGAGCTCGGCGAAGCCGCGCTGACCACGCTCGCCGAACTTGGTTACGCGCGCACCAGCCTGCGCGAGATCGCGCAGAACTCCGAGTTCTCGCACGGCGTGTTGCACTACTACTTCGAAGACAAGCTCGACCTGATCCTGTGCAGCGTGCGCCAGTACAAGGCACGCTGCGTCAAGCGCTACGACGAGGTCACGACCACGTCCACCAGCTACGAAGAACTGCTCGAAGGTTTCGCGGCCGCACTCGGCGACACGCTGCGCAAGGAAGCATCGCTGCACCGGCTCTGGTACGACCTGCGTGCGCAGTCGCTGTTCGAAGCCGCTTTTCGCGCCGACGTGGCCGAGATCGACAAGAGCCTGGAGAAGATGATCTGGCGCGTGCTGTCACGCTTCGCCGAACTCACCGGTGTGCCGGTGAGTCTGCCGAGTGGCGTGGCGTATGCGATGTTCGACGGCTTGTTCCAGCAGGGCTTGCTCAAGCACCTGTCGGGCGACAAGAAGGCCGTGGCGGCGATGCAGGCGAACGTTCGCCTGGTGGTGTCGCAGCTGGTGCCAGCGCCGGTGGCCGGCAAGCGGCGCAAGCCGGCCGTGCTGGCGGCTTAGCCGGCGGCCGTGCGGCCGGCCTGCGTCGGGTAACGCGGCGCTTCTTCGGGCACCAGGATCCACAGCAACAGGTAGACCAGCACGCCGGTGCCGGCGCACAGTACGAGCAGGGCGAACAGCGCACGCCAGGCCCACGCGGCGAAGCCCGTGATCTGCCCGAGCCCGCCGCACACGCCACCGAGCCAGCGGTTGTCGCGGCTGCGGCGCAGGCCATTGACCGCCGCGACCGTGGGGTTCGGCCCGCGTTCGCCGGCGGCGTCGATCACCCGGGCCTTGGCGCGTGCGAACTCTTCGTCCGACATGACGCCGCGCTGATGCAGCTCGCCGAGCTTGCCGATTTCTTCGCTGAGTGACATGACTTGCTCCTGGTGGATGGTGTTGGCCGGGCCGGGTTCAGACCGCGCTCTTGGGGATGCGCTTGCCGACGACCACGACGGTTTCGAGTTGCACGACACGCACCGGTTCGGCGGCTGCCGCATTGTCGACCCTGCTTTGCTGCGCGCTCGCGGCGAAGGCCAGCGCGGTGGTCGTGATGACGGCGAAGGTGGCGGCAAGGGCAGTGAGGCGGCTGATCATGGTGGGCTCCGGGGGTGGCGTGTTGCGATGGAGTGAACTCTAGGTGTCGCTCTCCTCCGCACCAAGGGCGTTGCGACGAGCCGCACGCCGGCGGGCGTGAAGTGCAGGCTGCGCCGACAGGACGGCGCTGCAGCGGCGGGAACGGCGCGCGACCACCGGGCGCCATCTGCGCTCTAATGGGCGGCCATGAAGATTCATCCGTTGTTGTTCACCGCCGCGCTGCTCGCCGGCCTCGCTGGCTGCGCCAGCAAGTCGACGCCGCCTGCGCCGGCGGCAGCACCCGGCGCCGCCACGCCGGCCGCTGCGGCGCCTTCCGGCCCCGCCGCTTCGGCCGCGCCCGCTGCAACGGCGGTGCCGCCGCGTGCCGCGCTGGCGGCAGAGCAGAAGCGCCTGGCCGAGCTGTTCAAGGGCACGCCGGTCGTGTTCTCGATGCAGGCCGACGGCAGCATGAAGGTCGACGTGCCCTTGAACTTCTGTTTCGACCGCGGTGCTTTCGTCGTCAAGCCGCCGCTCGCTGCGGTGCTCGACCGGCTGGCCCGCAGCCAGCGCGGCGACACGACGAAGTTGCGCGTTTCGGCCGCCGGAGACACCGCGGCGAGCGGGCCAAACCTGGCGCGCGACCGGGCTGCCAGCGCACGCGACTACATGGTCGCGCGCGGGGTGCTGGCCGCGCGCGTCGTGCTCGCCACCGGTGCCCCGGGCGAAGGCGTGGAGATCGTCGTCAGCGAGGCCGTGCCGGCGAAGCGCTAGCGTTTCAACGTTGCGGCCTGACGCGGTAGACCGCGTTGGTCTTGTCGGCGCTGAAGTACACCGTGCCGTCGGCGCCCACGGCCACGCCTGTCACCACGTAAGGCGGCGGCATGCCCGGGCCGGCGGCCAGGCCGATCGGCAGGTTCTCGGCCACGCTGCGGCGCGTGCCGCTGGCGGGGTCGATCTCGGTCAGTCGGCCGGCCGCCGATTCGGCGACGATGAAGGTGCCCCACGGCGTTTGTGCCACGCCTTCAGGCAGCGCCAGGCCGCCGGCCACTTCGGTCTTCGCGCCGCTGGCCAGGTCGATGCGGGTGAGCTTGCCGGCGGCTTCGGTGACAAACAGCGCGCCGTCGCGGCCAAGGGTCATCTGCACCGGGCCGGCGAGGCCGCTGGCCACGACCTTCGTCGTCTTGTAGTCGGCGCCTCTGGCCTGCGTGATGCTGCCGGTGGCGATCTCGGCGTAGAGCACGCTGCCGTCTTCCATCGGCAGCGCGTCGAAGGGCGCTTTCAGGCCGTGGATCGTGTGTACCGTCTTCAGCGTGGCGCGGTCGACGAGCTGCACCGTGCCGGTGAACCACGACGTGAGCGCGAACAGCTTCGCCGACACACCCACCGCGAACGGGTACTCCATGTCGGAGGCCTGCATGCGGAAGACGTCTTTCACGTTGCCGTTCTTCACGTTCACCTGGCGAAAGCCGAACACGTCGGCGACCCAGAGCGAATCGCCGTCGAGCTTCAGGCCTGCCGGCACCGCGAGTTTGCCGCTGGTGAGCGTGCGCAGCGCGCCGGTGGCGGGGTTGTAGGCCTCGATCGAGTTGTCGGCCATGTTCGACACGTAGATGGTGCCGTCGGGCGCAATGGCCAGGTTGTCGAGCGCCGTCTTCAACTGCTTGACGACCGTCTTGCGTCCACTCGCGAGCTCGACCCGGCAGAGCTCGCCGGTGCGGGTATCGATGACCCACAGGTTGCCCCTGCCGTCGAGGTTGGCCGCGGCCGGCACCTTGAACTCGCTGTTGATCACGGTGATCGCGCCGCTCGCCGGGTCGATCTTCACGACCTGGCCCTTGAACCACAGCGGGCCGTACAACATGCCGTCGGGGCCGACCTCGAAACCGTTGAAGCCGCCCATGTCCTTCGCGATCAGGCGCGGTGCTTTCACGCCCGCCACGTCGAGCTCCCAGAGCGCGTCGCCCAGGAACACCTGCGAGGCGTAGAGCTTGCCGTTCCTGCGGTCGAAGTCGAGCGAGTTCAGGCCGGGCAGGTCCTTGGCCAGCACCTTCATCGGCGCCGCGTCGTTCTCGCGGTAGCGCACCATGCCCATCAGGTAGTTGGTCCAGGCGAGTTCGCCTTTCGGGCCGACCGCGATATCGTCGGCCTGGCCTTCGGGCGCCGGGATCAACACCTTGGCCGCGCCGGTCTGGCGATCGACTTCCCACATCGAATAACCGACCACCGAGCCGGCGAGCAGGCGGCCCTTCGTGTCGACCGCCAGGCCATGCACGCCGGTGAACGACGAGGGCGCGACCAGCGCTTCGGGGGCGCCCCAGGCGGCGGGGCGGGTGGGCGCGGAAGATGCGCACGCGGCCAGCGCGAGGACGACCGCTGTCGACGTGGCGAGCCCGCAGGCCCGCGAGAAGAATCGTTTCATGACTGTCTCCATGTTCTTGTGGGAGAAACAGTCTATGCCCGCGTTTCAGGCCGATCAGGTCACGTGCGTGACACCGGTTTCAGTCGGCGCGCGCGTAGCGTTTGGCGCGCAGGTTCTTCTTGATCTCCTGCAGCATCGGCCGCAATTCGCCGGGCAGCCGCAACGCCACCGCGGTGGAAAGTATGTCCATCACCATCAGGTGCAAGAGGCGCGAGACCATCGGGCTGTAGCGGTCGTAGTCTTCCGGGTGGTCGACGGCCAGCAGCACCTGGTTCGTGCCCTGGCCCAGCTGGGCCAGCGGCGAGCCGCTGGCGGTGATGATGATCAGCGTGGCGCCACGCTTGCGCGCGATCTCGGCCACGTCTAGCAGGTCGCGCGTGTGGCCGGAGTTGCTGATGATCACGGCGCAGTCGCCGGGCTTGAGCATGGTGGCGCTCATTACCTGGATGTGGCCATCGCTCACCGCCGCGCTGTTCACTCCGAGGCGGAAGAACTTGTGCTGTGCGTCCTGCGCCACGATGCCGGAATTGCCGACGCCGTAGAACTCGATGCGCCGGCCCGCAGCGCCCGCTGCCGCCAACGCCGTGATCGCGCGCTCGAAGGCATGGCCGGCGGCGTCGTTGCGGTACTTCAGCAGCGCGCTCACGGCGTTGTCGATCACCTTCACGATGATGTCGCCGCACTTGTCGTCTTCGTCGACCGAGCGGTGCACGAAGGGCACGCCTTCGTTGACGCTGCCGGCGAGCTTGCGCTTGAAGTCGGTCAGGCCGTCGTAACCCACGCTGCGGCAGAAGCGCACGACGGTG
Organism: Burkholderiaceae bacterium; assembly: GCA_040080605.1. Lineage (GTDB taxonomy): Bacteria > Pseudomonadota > Gammaproteobacteria > Burkholderiales > Burkholderiaceae_C > LMDS01. The sequence goes on along the minus strand of JBEBIB010000005.1, from coordinate 88,018 downwards.
GGTTTGCTCACATGCGAGCGTTCGGCGAGTTCGGTGACCGGCAGCGTGGCGAAGCTGCGCGGGTCGAGCAGCACGAGCTTGGCGACACGCTGCTCGGCTGGTGGCAGCGCGGGGATGGAAGCGCGGATGCGGTCGAGCATGGTCAGCCTCGAGTCACTGTTCTTCGGACCACGCGTAGCCATCACGCGCGACCAATGCGCTCGCCGCCGCCGGCCCCCAGGTGCCGGCCGAATACGGCCGCGGCCCCGAGGTGTCGCGCTGCCACGCGTCGAGCACCGGCTCGACCCAGCGCCAGGCCTGCTCCTGCTCGTCGCTGCGCACGAACAGGTTCAGCCGGCCGGCGATCGCCTCGAGCAGCAGCCGCTCGTAGGCGCCGACGCGGTTTTCGGCAAACGCCTTGTCGAAGTCGAGGTCGAGCGACACCGGCGACAGCATCTCGTGCTGGCGCGCGCCCTTCGCCGCGAGCAGGTGCAGTTCGAGCCCGTCTTCGGGTTGCAGCTTGATCACGAGCTTGTTCGCGCGGTTCGTGCCCGGGAAGATGCTGTGCGGCGTGGGCCGGAAGTTGATGACGATCTGCGCGTCGCGCGCCGCCAGGCGTTTGCCGGTGCGAAGGTAGAAAGGCACGCCGGCCCAGCGCCAGTTCTGGATCTCGGTGCGCAGCGCGACGAAGGTTTCGCACTGGCTGTCGGGCGGCACCTTGATCTCGTCGAGGTAACCCACCGCCACCTTGCCCTGCGCGTTGCCGGCGCGGTACTGGCCGCGCACCACATCGCGGCCCACGCTCTCTTCGGTGAAGGGTTTGAGCGAGCGCAGCACCTTCAGCTTTTCGTCGCGGATCGCGTCGGCGTCGTTGCGCGAAGGCGGCTCCATCGCCACCATCGTCAGCAACTGCAGCGCGTGGTTCTGGATCATGTCGCGCAGCGCGCCGGTGCGGTCGTAGAAGTCACCGCGCGTGCCCACGCCGAAGTCTTCGGCGATCGTGATCTGCACGTTGGCGATGCTCTCGCGCCGCCACAGCGGCTCGAACAGCACGTTGCCGAAGCGCAGCGCCATCAGGTTCTGCACCGATGGCTTGCCGAGGTAGTGGTCGATGCGGAAGGCCTGCTCTTCCTTGAACACCGAGCGCACGACGCGGTTGATTTCCTGCGCGCTCGCCAGGTCGTGGCCGAGCGGCTTTTCGAGCACGACACGGATGCGTGGCGAGTTGAGGCCGACCACGCCGAGCTGCTCGCAGATCTGCGGGAACAGGTGCGGGCTCGTCGCCAGGTACAGCACCACCGTGTCGGCCGGGCCGTCGCCGCGGCCTTCTTCGGCCTTCGGTTCGTCGAGCCAGCGTTTCAGCGACGCGTAGTCGTCGGGCTTGGACAGGTCCATGCGACGGTAGTGCAGCGCCTCGGCAAAACGCGCGAACTCTTCATCGGTGGGGCGCTTCGCACCTTCCACGTCCTGGAAGCGTTCCTTGATCCAATTGCGGTAGTGCTCGTCGGTCTGCTCGTCGCGGGCCACCGCGAGGATGCGGCCGCCCGGCGGCAGCTTGCCGTGGCGGAAGGCCTGGAACAGGGCCGGAATCAGTTTGCGCCAGGCCAGGTCGCCGGTGCCGCCGAAGAAGACAAGATCGAATGACATGCGCTTGCGCCGCGCTCGCCACGGCGATGTAACTTTGTTTCACGTTCGATGATGCCGAAGTTTCGTCAAAGCGTCAACGGTGCGGGCCGGCGCGCGCCGGGTGCAGTGACAGCCCGCATTGAAAATGTGGCCGCGCTGCGTCAGAGTCGGTGGGTCGCCGGCTCGAAACATCGATGCCGGCATGTTCAACGGGAGGCATTCATGGACACGATCAATCGACGCCGGCAATTGCTGCTGGCTCTGGTGGGTGCACCGCTGCTGGCCGCGGTGCCCGTGGCTGCCAGCGCGGCGCTTGCCCCGCAGGTGCTGCCGGGCGTGCCCTTGCCACCGCGCGGCCCGCGCGGTCCGCGGGGCCCACGCGGGCCGCGCGCGCCGGTGCCTGCGCCGCGCCGGGTCGTGCCCCGGGGCCCGCGTGGCCCGCGCATTCCGCGCCCTTGAATCCTGCAAGTTCCAACAGAGGACGAACGATGAAGTTCCGGATGTTGTTTTCGAGCCTGGCTGCGGCCACGCTTTGCGCGATCCCCGTGGGCGCCATGGCGCAGCAGGTCAATGTGATCTGCTCGGTGCAGGCCGACTGGTGCAACATGATCCAGACCGTGTTCGCGAAGAGCACCGGCATCAAGGTCAACATGTCGCTGAAGGGTTCGGGCGAAGCGCTCGCGCAACTGATCGCCGAGAAGGCCAACCCGAAGACCGACGTGTGGTTCGGCGGCACCGGCGATCCGCACCTGCAGGCGGCGGAAAGTGACCTGAGCCTCGAGTACAAGTCGGCCTCGTTGCCGCAACTGCACGCGTGGGCGCAGCAGCAGGCGCAACAGTCGGGCTACAAGACGGTCGGCATCTATTCCGGGCCGCTCGGCTTCGGCTACAACACCGAGCTGATCGCGAAGAAGAAGCTCGCCGTGCCGGGCAGCTGGGCCGATCTGCTGAAGCCCGAGTACAAAGGCGAGATCCAGGTCGCGAACCCCGCTTCCAGCGGCACCGCGTACACGATGATCGCGACCCTCGTGCAGCTGATGGGCGAAGACAAGGCCTTCGAGTACCTGAAGGGCCTGCACAGGAACGTCAGCACCTACACGCGCTCGGGCACCGGGCCGATCAAGGCGGTGGCGCGTGGTGAAACCGCGGTGTCGATCAGCTTCGTGCACGACGGCCCGGGCGAAAAGCTGCAGGGCTTTCCGGTGGCGACCGTCACGCCCAGCGAAGGCACGGGTGCAGAGATCGGCTCGATGAGCATCATCAAGGGCGCGCGCAACCTGGAACAGGCGAAGAAGTTCTACGAATGGGCGCTCACGCCGCAAGCGCAGCAGTTCGGCGCCGCCACCAAGCAGTACCAGCTGCCGTCGAACAAGAGCACGCCGGTCGACCCGAACGTGCCCGATTTCAAGAAAATCAAGCTGATCAACTACGACTACGCGAAGTACGGCGCCAGCGCCGAGCGGCGGCGCGTGATCGCGCGCTGGGAAAAGGACGTGAACTCGTTGCCGAAGTGACTGCGCGCTGAGATGAGCGCTTCTGCTCGCGCCTTGCATCGGGCGCACACGGCCATCGGCGGCTGGCTGCTGCTGGGCGCGGTCTCGTTCCTGCTGTTGCCGTGGTACTTCATTGCCGACAAGTCGGTGCTGCAGGCGCTGCCCGGCGTGTTCGGCGGGGCCGACACCGCGAGCGGCGCGGTGCAGGCGGCGTTGCACGCCAAGCCCTGGTTGTGGACGGCACTGGTCGGCCTGGCGCTCGCGGCCGCGGGCTGGCGTTTGCCACCCGGCCGCGCGCAAGGCCGCTGGCTCGCGGGTGGCGCCGGCCTCGGCCTGGCCGGACTGCTGCTCAGTGGTTTTGGCATCGGCGCGAAGGGCTGGTCGTTCGAGTGGTTGAACGCCAGCTTCGGTGCGCTCGCGGCCGGCCAGTTCGGCATGGGGCTGGGCGCGGCGCTCACACTCGTCGCCTTGTTGATGCTGCTCGGTGCCGGCCTGGCCCGGCTCGATTTTTTCCGCGGCGACGTGTTCGTCGCGAGCGCGGTCGTGTTCTGTGGCGTGCTGCTCGCGCTGTTCGTCGCATTGCCGGTGCTGCGCGCGCTGGCGAGCGCGTTTTTCAACGAGGCCGGCGACTTCGCGCTCGGCGCCGTGTGGGAACGCATCGGCAACGAACGCACCTGGGGCCTGAGCTGCCTGAATATTGCCGGCGGCGGCCAGCGCTGCGGCGTGGCGTGGAACACGCTGTTCCTCGCCCTGATCACCGCGGCAGGAACGACGGTGCTCGGCACGATGATCGCGCTGCTCGCCGAGCGTGGCTCGCAGCGCTTGAAGAAGCCGCTGAACATGCTGGCGCTGCTGCCGATCATCACGCCGCCTTTTGTCGTCGGCCTCGGCCTGATCCTGCTGTTCGGTCGCGCCGGCATCGTCAACCAGCTGCTCGAAGCGGCCTTCGGCATCACGCCGACGCGCTGGTTCTACGGTGCCTTCGGCGTGTGGCTGGCGCAGCTGTTCGCGTTCACGCCGATCGCTTTCATGATCATGCGTGGCGTGGTCGCCGGCATCAGCCCGTCGCTCGAAGAAGCGGCGCAGACCCTGCGCGCCGACCGCCGCACCACCTTCTTCACGGTGACGCTGCCGCTGCTGAAGCCCGGCTTGGCCAACGCGTTCCTCGTCGGCTTCATCGAGAGCATCGCCGACTTCGGCAACCCGATCGTCGTCGGCGGACAGTTCTCGGTGCTGTCGACCGACATCTTCTTCGCGATCGTCGGTGCGCAGTACGACCAGGGGCGTGCTGCGTCGCTCGCACTGATCCTCACCGTGTTCGCGCTCGTGGTGTTCGTGGTCCAGCGCAAGCTGCTCGGCAACACGAGCTTCACCACCGTCTCGGGCAAGGGCGACGCGGGTGTGCCGATGGCGCTGCCCGACGGCCTGCGCCGCTTCATTCTCGGCGTGACGCTGCCGTGGCTCGCGTTCACGCTCGTCGTCTACCTGTTCGCCTTTGCCGGCGGCTTCGTGCAGACCTGGGGTCGCGACTACACGCCCACGCTCAAGCACTTCATCACCGCGTTCGACATGCAGTGGGGCGAGTTCGGGCTGGTGTGGGCCGGCACGGCGTGGAACTCGCTGTTCACGACGCTGAAACTCTCGGCCATCGCTGCACCGGTCTGCGCCGGGCTCGGCCTGTTGATCGCGTGGCTGCTGGCGCGCACCGAGTTCAAGGGGCAGGGCGGTTTCGAGTTCGGCGCACTGCTCGCGTTCGCCATTCCCGGCACCGTGCTCGGCGTGAGCTACATCCTGGCCTTCAACGTGCCACCGTTCGAGCTGACCGGCACCGGCCTGATCATCGTTTTGTGTTTCGTCTTCCGCAATCTGCCGGTCGGCGTGCGCGCCGGCACGGCGGCGTTCAAGCAGCTCGACAAGTCGCTCGACGAGGCCTCGATCATGCTGCGCGCCTCGACCGCGACGACGCTGCGCCGTGTCGTGTTGCCGCTGCTCAAGCCAGCGCTCGTGGCCGCACTCGTCTACAGCTTCGTGCGCTCGATGACCACGGTCTCGGCGGTCGTGTTCCTCGTCACCGCCGAGAACGAACTCGCCACCACCTACATCATCGGCCGCGTCGGCAACGGCGACTACGGCGTGGCGCTGGCCTACTGCACGGTGTTGATCATCCTGATGTCGCTGGCGATCGCGTTGATCCAGTGGCTGGTCGGTGAACGCAAGCTCGGCCGCAGAGCCGTGGGAGGGCATTGAGCATGAACGACAGGAACAACACCGGCATCGAGTTCCGCAACATCAGCAAACGTTATGGCAGCGATGCGAACGCGCCGCTGGCCGTGAAAGGCATCAGCTTCACGGTGCCGAAAGGCACGCTGACGACCATCCTCGGCCCGAGCGGCTGCGGCAAGACGACGACGCTGCGCATGATCGCCGGGCTCGAAGCGCCGACCGGCGGCCAGATCTTCATCGACGGCGTTGAAGTGACCACGCTCGGCCCGGCCGAGCGCAACGTCAGCATGGTGTTCCAGAGTTATGCGCTGTTCCCGCACATGAACGTGCTGGCCAACGTGTCGTACGGGCTGTCGGTGTCGGGCGTGAACAAGGCCGAGGCGAAGCAGCGTGCCCACGCGGCGATGGCGACGGTCGGCCTGACCGGCTTCGACGAGCGCCTGCCGAGCGAACTCTCGGGCGGCCAGCAGCAGCGGGTGGCGCTGGCCCGCGCGCTGGTGCTGGAGCCGGCGGTGTTGCTGTTCGACGAGCCGCTGTCGAACCTGGACGCACGGCTGCGCCGCTCGATGCGCGAAGAGATCCGCACGCTGCAGCAGCGCCTGGGCCTGACCGTCGCCTACGTCACCCACGACCAGAGCGAAGCGCTCGCGGTCAGCGACCAGATCATCGTGATGGACCACGGCGTGATTGCGCAGGCCGGTACGCCGCACGATCTGTACGAACGCCCGGGCAGCGAGTTCGTCGCCGGCTTCATGGGCGAGGCGATGTTGTTCGACGGCGCCTCGGCGGCCGACGGCTCGGTGCGGCTCGGGCCGATCACGCTGCCGCGCACGCAGGCGCAGGCGCTGGCGGCCGGCAAGGTCAAGGTCGCGGTGCGGCCCGAAGCCTGGCAGGTGCTGCCGGCGGGCGCCGGGGAACTGGCTGGCACGGTGGAAAAGAGTGCCTACCTCGGCAGCTTCCACGAATACACCTTCACGACCGAACTCGGGGCCATCTTCGTCGTGTCGCCCGACGTGGAGCGCGTCTGGAAGCCGGGCGAAGCCGTCAGCCTGCGGCTGGCGGGGCACGGCCTGTCGGTGGTCGCGGCTTAGGTTTTCCCGACGCTGCTAGCCGTTGCTCGACGCGATCTGGTCGTCACCCACGCTGGGCACCACCGAAGGTCGGCCCACGATCAGCGGATCGATGGCGCCGATCAGATTGGCGTCGCGCTTCGTGTAAGGCAGGCGGTTCAGCAAATAGCGCAACGCGTTCAGCCGCGCGCGCTTCTTGCAGTCTGACTTGATCACCGTCCACGGCGCATCCGAGGTGTCGCAGTGAACGAACATGGCCTCCTTGGCGCGTGTGTATTCGGCCCACTTGTCGAGCGAAGCCATGTCGATCGGGCTGAGCTTCCACTGTTTCAGCGGATGCGCCTTCCGCTCCTTGAAGCGGCGGCGCTGCTCGGCGCGGCTCACCGAGAACCAGAACTTGAACAGGTGCACGCCCGAGCGCACGAGCTGGCGCTCGAACTCGGGCACCTGGCGCAGGAACTCGTCGTACTCGGCGTCGGAGCAGAAGCCCATGACCCGCTCGACGCCGGCGCGGTTGTACCAGCTGCGGTCGAACAGCACGATCTCGCCGCGGGTGGGCAGGTGCTCGACATAACGCTGAAAGTACCACTGGCCACGCTCCACCTCGCTCGGTTTTTCCAGCGCCACGACACGGGCGCCACGCGGGTTCAGGTGCTCCATGAAGCGCTTGATGGCGCCGCCCTTGCCGGCGGCGTCGCGCCCTTCGAAGAGGATCACCACCCGCTGGCCGCTTTCCTTCACCCACGACTGCAGTTTCAGCAGTTCGACCTGCAGCCGGTACTTCTGCCGCTCGTAATTGCGGCGCGACATCAGGTTCTTGTACGGGTACGCACCTTCGCGCCAGCCTGCACTCAGCTCGGCGTCGGTATCCTGGCCGGTGCTCGCCGGCTCTTCGCGCTTGAACAGGGTGCGGCGCAGGGCTTTCACCTCGTCGGGCGATGCGCCGGAAATGAGCGCCTGCAACTGCCTGAGTGTTTCGCCAGCCGCTTCGCTGCCATGCGGCTGGGCCAGCAGGTCGGACACGGCCATCGCCTGCACCGTCATCGCGGTGCTCGTGCCACGCGCGACGCGGTCGGCTTCGGCGCTGCGGGCGCCGGGCCGCGGGATCGTGTCGCCCGCCTCGACCGGCCGAGCGCGGGCTGGCGTGGGGCGTTTGGCCTGTGAGCGAGCCGCCGCAGGCGCGCGCCGGGTTGCGTTCGTTTCTGCGGGAACGGTGGAATCTCGGGCCATCTGCACCTCGACGATGACGACAAGTGAATGAAGCAGGCTCATCTTGCGCCATCGTCACGGGCCGGTCTTGATCGCCATCAAAGGCGTGCGTGGGCCGAAGATCGCAGGGCGGCCCGCGGGAGCGCCCGCACGCGGTTACTTTCGGCAAACAACTTGAGGCCGAAGCCCGCCAATCGTCACGCGCCGGGGTTCTAATGGACGCTTCGAAGCGTTGAATTTGCGGCCATGAACCAGCTCGACCAGCTCAAACAATGCACCACGGTGGTGGCAGACACCGGCAACTTCAAGGAACTGGCGCAGTTCGCGCCGCGCGACGCCACCACCAACCCGTCGCTGATTCTCAAAGCGGTGCAGCAGCCCGAATACGCGCCGCTGCTCGCCGCCGCCGTGGCGCAGCACAAGCGCGAGCGGGTGGACACGATCGTCGACGAGGTGCTGGTGCGCTTCGGGCTGGAGATCCTGAAGATCGTGCCGGGCCGCGTGTCAACCGAAGTCGATGCGCGCCTGAGCTTCGACACCGCCGCCACCGTGGCGCGCGCCCACCACATCATGGCGCTGTACGAGCAGGCCGGCGTGAGCCGTGAGCGGGTCTTGATCAAGATCGCATCGACGTGGGAAGGCATCCAGGCCGCGCGCATCCTTGAACACGAGGGCATGCACTGCAACCTGACGCTGCTGTTCAGCTTCTGCCAGGCGGTGGCCTGCGGCGACGCGGGTGTGACGCTGATCTCGCCGTTCGTCGGCCGCATCTACGACTGGCACAAGAAGGCCGCCGGCAGCGCGTGGGATGAAGCAGCGAACGCCGGCGCGAACGACCCCGGCGTGAAGTCGGTCGCTCAGATCTACACCTACTACAAGAAGTTCGGCGTCACGACCGAAGTGATGGGTGCGAGTTTTCGCAACGTCGGCCAGATCGCCGCGCTCGCCGGCTGCGACCTGCTGACGATCAGCCCCGACCTGCTGGCCGCATTGCAGAAGAGCGAGGCCGCGTTGCCGCGTGCACTCGACCCGACTGCGGCGCAGGCCGCGAAGATCCACGCGGTCACGCTCAACGAAGCGAGCTTCCGCTACGCGCTCAACGACGACGCGATGGCCACCGAAAAGCTCGCCGAAGGCATACGCAGTTTCGCGGCCGACGCGGGTCGGCTCGACAAGATGATCGAGGGGATGAAATGAGCAGCTTCACCCGCTGTGACCGCACGCCGGCCTGGGGCGCGCTGAAAGGCCACTTCGAAGCGCACGGCCGCAACTTCGACGTGCGCGAGGCGTTCGCGCGCGATGCGGGCCGCTTCGAGGCTTTCGGTGTCGAAGCCCCCGAAGTTTTCGCCGACCTGTCGAAAAACCTGATCGACACCGCAACGCGGCGTTTCCTGCTCGACCTGGCACGCGAGTGCGGTGTCGAAGCGCGGCGCGACGCGATGTTCGCCGGAGCGCCGATCAACACGACCGAAGGCCGCGCGGTATTGCACACGGCCTTGCGCGCGCCGCACGCGTCGGCGCTGGGGCGTTCGCAGCCCGAGGTCGAACAGGTGCTGAGCTCGATGCTCGCCTACGTGGAAACGGTGCGCGACACGCCGGCCAGCGGCATCCGCCACATCGTCAACATCGGCATTGGCGGCAGCGACCTCGGGCCGCAGATGGTCGTGCCCGCGCTCGACGCCTTCGCGCACCCAGGCCTCACGCTGCACTTCGTCTCCAACGTCGACGGCCACGACATCACGCCGGTGCTGCGCAAGTTGAAGGCGCACGAAACGCTCTTCATCGTCGCGAGCAAGACCTTCACCACGCAGGAGACGATGGCCATCGGCCTGCCGATCGCGCTGGCCATCGGCGCCGACAACTTTCGCGCGCTGCTCGACGGCGCGCACGCGATGGACGAACACTTCGCGCACACGCCGGCCGAGAAGAACCTGCCGCTGCTGCTCGGCCTGCTCGACGTCTGGTACCGCAACTTCCACGGCTTCACGAGCCGCAGCGTCGCGCCGTACCACCAAGGCTTGAAACGCTTGCCGGCGTACTTGCAGCAGCTCGAGATGGAAAGCAACGGCAAGCGGGTCGACCTCGCGGGCGAGCCGCTGCCCTACGCCACCAGCCCGGTCGTGTGGGGCGAGCCCGGCACCAACGGCCAGCACGCGTACTTCCAGATGCTGCACCAGGGTACCGACGTGATCCCGGTCGAGTTCATCCTCGTCAAGCACCCGACGCACGGCCTCTCCGACCTGCACGGCCCGCTGCTCGAACAGCTGGAGCGCCAGCACATCATGCTGCTCGCCAACGGCCTGGCGCAGTCGCAGGCGCTGATGCAGGGCAAGAGCACCGAGCAGGCGCAACGCGAAAAGGCACCGACCGCATCGAAGGACCTCGACGCGCTCACGCTCGCCCGCCACCGCACCTTCCCCGGCAACCGCCCGAGCACGACGTTCGTGCTGGACCAGCTCACGCCGCGCTCGCTCGGCGCGCTGATCGCGCTCTACGAACACCGCGTGTTCACGAGCGGCGCGCTGTGGGGCATCAACAGCTTCGACCAGTGGGGCGTGGAGCTCGGCAAGGCGCTGTGCAACGACCTGCTGCCCCGGCTGGCGACGGGGGATGTGGCGGGGCTGGATGCATCTACTTCCGGGTTGATGGCCCGCTTGCGTTAGTCGCAGCAAGCTGCCCGTTCACCCTAGGTGCGTGCGCTGTGCCGGGGCGCTGTGTTCCGTTCGTGTCCCCCGACCCGGAGGACAAGAACGGAGCCGGTCAGCCGATGGCCTCGCCAGCCCCGCTCGGCAGTTGCATGTGACGAATCAGGAATCGACCTTCACGTTCCCGTCCTTCACCACCTTGGCCCACTTCGTGATCTCGGTGCGAATGAACTCCGCGAACTTCTCCTGCGAGCCGCCGCCGTCTTCGGCGCCGTAGGTCTCGAGCTTTTCCTGCACGTCGGGCATCGCGAGCACGGTGTTCACGTCGCGGTTGATCTTCTGCGCGATCGGCGTCGGCAACTTGCCCGGGCCGACCAGCCCGTACCACGTGGTGGCCTCGAAGCCGGGAAAGCCGAGTTCCTGCATCGTCGGCACGTTCGGGTGGCCCTTTGCACGTTTGGCGCGGGTCTGCGCGACCGCGATCACCCGGCCGCTCTTCACGTGCGGCGTGGCCGCCGTCATCGTCTCGAAGCTGTACTGGATCTGCCCGCCCATCAGGTCGGTCAGCAGCGGGCCGCTGCCCTTGTAGGGCACGTGGATCGCATCGACCTTGGCTTGCAGCTTGAACATTTCCAATGCGAGGTGCTGGGCCGACCCTTGGCCGGCCGAACCGAAGCTCACCTTGCCCGGTTCGGCCTTGCACAGCGCCACGATCTCGGGAACCGTCTTGGCTGGTTGACCCGGGTGGGCGATCAGCAGGTTCGGCGTGACGCCGACCATCACGATCGGCACGAAGTCGCGCTCCACGCTGTAGCGCAGCTTCGGCTGCAGGCTGGGGGCGAGGGCGTGGCTGTTGATGTGGGCCATCAGCAGCGTGCTGCCGTCGCTGGGTTGCTGCGCGGTGTATTCGGCCGCCAGCACGCCGGCCACACCGGCCTTTGTTTCGACGATGACCTGCTGGTTCCACATGGCCGTGAGCTTCTGCGCCACCACACGGGCCAGCGCGTCGGTGCCGCCGCCGGGCGGAAAGCCGACCACGATGCGCACCGGAGCGCTCGGCCATTCCTGGGCGAACAGGCGTGGCGCGCCGAGCGTGGCGGCGGCGCCGCCGAGGGCTTGAATGAGGGTGCGTCGTTGCATGGGGGTCTTTCGTTGTCTCAGGTGTTGTTCTTGAAGAGGGCGGGCGCCGGGTGGCTCGCGAAGTGGTCCATCGCCGCCTGCACGCCGCTGCCCGCAAGCTTCACACCCGCCAGCTTCAGCCCCATCTCGCAGCCGGCCACGGTGGCGAGCAGGGTCAGGTCGTTGCTGTCGCCGAGGTGGCCGATGCGGAACATGCGGCCTTTCAGCTTGCCGAGACCCGTGCCGAGGGACAGGTCGAAGCGCTCGTGGATCAGGCGCCGCACCGCGTCGGCGTCCACGCCTTCCGGCAGGATCACGCCCGTCAGGATCGGTGAGTAGACGGCCGGGTCGGCGCACTGGATCGGCAGGCCCCACGCGTTCACCGCGGCGCGCACGCCGGCGGCCCAGCGCTGGTGGCGCGCGAAGACCTGGGGCAGGCCTTCGGCGCGCAGCATGTCGAGCGCTTCGTTCAGGCCGTAGAGCAAGTTCGTATTCGGCGTGGACGGCCAGTAGCCGTCCTTGTTCATCTCGACGATCTCGTCCCAGGCCCAGAAGGCGCGTGGCAATTTGGCTGACTTGTTCGCTTCGAGCGCGCGCGGCGAGAGCGCATTGAAGCTGATGCCGGGCGGCAGCATCAGGCCCTTCTGCGAGCCGCTGACCGACACGTCCACGCCCCATTCGTCGTGCCGGTAGTCGGCGCTGCCCAGGCCGGAGATCGTGTCGACCATCAGCAGCGCGGGGTGGCGCGCGGCGTCGAGCGCCTGGCGCACTGCGAGGATGTTCGACGTAGCGCCGGTCGAGGTTTCGTTGTGCACCACGCACACCGCCTTGATGCGATGCTCCTTGTCTTGCCGTAGCCGTGCTTCGATCAGGTCGGCCTGCACGCCACGGCGCCAGCTCGGCGCGTTCGGCAAGACCGTGTCGCTGCCGGCCCAGGCGAGGAACTCGGTCGACAAACCCAGGCGCGTGGCGAGCCTGGCCCACAGGCTCGCGAAGTGCCCGGTCTCGTACATCAGCACGTGGTCGCCGGGGCTGAGCGTGTTGACGAGTGCGGCTTCCCACGCGCCGGTGCCCGAAGCCGGGTAGATGATCACCGGGTGCTTCGTCTGGAAGATCTCGCGGATGCCGGCGAGCACCTGCCGCCCGAGCGCGCCGAACTCGGGGCCGCGATGGTCGATGGTCGGCAGGCTCATCGCGCGCAGGATGCGGTCGGGCACCGGGCTCGGGCCGGGGATCTGCAGGAAATGGCGGCCGGTGGGGTGGTAGTCGAGTTGCAGCATGGAGCACCTTTCGTAGCGAAGTTTTGCATGCAGATTGTCTTTCAGGCTCAGAGTATTCCCTGAATACCCATGATTGCCCCTGCCTCTGAATGAATGCAAAATGCATAAACGAGGAAAATCCATGGCCGAAGTGATCGAAATTTCCCGCCTCGCGCTGCACGACCAGGTGGTCTCGCGCTTGCGCACGATGCTGGTCGAAGGGCGCATCGCGCCGGGCGCAAAGCTCAACGAGCGCGAGCTGGCCGAACAGCTGCGCGTCTCGCGAACGCCGCTGCGCGAAGCGATCAAGTTGCTCGCCGCCGAAGGGCTGGTCGACCTGCTGCCGAACCGCGGCGCGGTGGCCGTGAAGCTCACCGAAGCCGACGTGCTGAACACCTTCGAGCTGCTCGGCATGCTCGAAGGGATGTCGGGCGAGCTCGCTGCGCAGCGCATCACCGAGCCCGAACTTGCCGAGCTGCGCGCGCTGCACTACGAGATGCTGGCGTGTTTTTCGCGCCGCGACCTGTCGGGCTACTACCGGCTGAACGCGCGCATCCACGCCGGCATCAACGAAGCGGCGAAGAACCCGCTGCTGACCAGCACCTACCGATCCGTCAATGCGCGGGTGCAGTCGCTGCGCTTTCGCACCAACCAGGACGAAGCGAAGTGGAAACGCGCCGTCGCCGACCACGAGGCGATGCTGAAAGCGCTGGAAGCGCATGACGCCCCCGCGCTGCGCAACGTGCTGATGGCGCACCTGCTGAACAAGCGCGACCGCGTGCTCGCGCTGATGCGCGCCGGCGAGGTCTATCCGCAGGCCGCGCAACTGTGAGCGCCGCAAGATGCTGATCGATACCCCTCAACGCCTGGCCCCGCTCGGCACCGAGCTGCCGCACAACGACGTCAGCGACAAGCTGGCGCGCCGCCTGCGCAGTGACACCGAAGGCACGGTGCTGTTCGATGCCGCGTCGCGTGGGCGTTATGCGACCGACGCGTCGATCTACCAGATCATGCCGGCGGGTGTGTTCGTGCCGACGAACGAGCGTGACATCGCCACCGCGATCCAGATCTCGCGCGAGTTGAAGGTGCCGGTATTGCCACGCGGCGGCGGCACCAGCCAGTGCGGGCAGACGACGGGCGCGGCGCTCGTCATCGACAACAGCAAGCACTTCCGGCGTGTGCTCGACGTGAACGTGGTGGAGCGCACCGCGACCGTCGAACCCGGCCTCGTGCTCGACCACCTGAACGCGCAGCTCAAACCCCATGGCCTGTGGTTCCCGGTCGACGTGTCGACCAGCGCTCAGGCCACGCTCGGCGGCATGGCGGGCAACAACTCCTGCGGCTCGCGTTCGATCGCCTACGGCAACATGGTGCACAACGTGCTCGGCGCGAGCGCGTGGTTGTCGAGCGGCGAATTGCTCGACTTCGGACCGGTCTCGAAGCTGAGCGGCCGCGTGGCCGGCATTGCTTCCTTCGTGCGCGGCCTGGCGCTGCAACACGCGGCCGACATCGAAGGCCGCTGGCCCAAGGTGATGCGGCGCGTGGCCGGCTACAACCTGGACATCTTCCAGAACCAGAGCGAGCGGCCGTACACGAGCGACGGCAGCGTCAACCTCGCGCACCTGCTGATCGGCGCCGAAGGCACGCTGGCCTACACGAAGAGCCTGACGCTGCAACTGGCCGAGCTGCCGCGCGCCAAGATGCTGGGCGTCGTCAACTTCCCAACCTTCCACGCGGCGATGGACGCGGCGCAGCACATCGTCACGCTCGGCCCGACGGCCGTCGAGCTGGTCGACCGCACGATGATCGAGCTGAGCCTCGCGAACCCGGCGTTCCGGCCGACGGTGGAGACGGCGTTGATCGGCAAACCGGCGGCGATCCTGCTGGTCGAGTTCTCGGGCAACGACAAGGCTGCGCTACTGCCGAAGCTGCGTGACCTCATCGCCTTGATGGGCGACCTGGGCCTGCCCGGCAGCGTGGTCGAGATGGCCGAGGCCGCGCCGCAGAAAGCGCTGTGGGACGTGCGCAAGGCCGGCCTGAACATCATGATGAGCCTGAAGGGCGACGGCAAGCCGGTGAGCTTCATCGAAGACTGCGCCGTGCCGCTCGAACACCTGGCCGAGTACACCGACGCATTGACCGAAGTGTTCGCGCGCCACGGCAGCCGCGGTACCTGGTACGCGCACGCCTCGGTCGGCACGCTGCATGTGCGGCCGATTCTCGACATGCGACGCGGCGGCGCGGTGAAGATGCGCGCGATCGCCGAAGAAGCGGCCGCGCTGGTCCGCAAGTTCAAGGGCGCCTACAGCGGCGAGCACGGCGACGGCCTGTGCCGCGGCGAATGGATCGAATGGCAGTTCGGCGCGGCGATCAACGAAGCCTTCCGCGCGATCAAGACCGAACTCGACCCGACCGGCCTGTTCAACCCCGGCAAGATCATCGACACGCCGAAGATGGACGACGCGTCGTTGTTCCGCTTCGCGCCGCCCGAAGCGCCACGACCCTACCGCACGATCGCGCTCAAGACCGCGCTCGACTGGTCGGCCTGGAACGTGCAGAACGACCCGGTGACCGAAGCGACCACCGCGCCCGGCAGCGGCGGTGACACGACCGGCGGCTTCGCGAAGGCCGTCGAGATGTGCAACAACAACGGCCACTGCCGCCAGTTCGACGCCGGCGCCATGTGCCCGAGTTACCGCGTCACGCGCGACGAGCAGCACCTGACGCGAGGCCGTGCCAACACGTTGCGCCTGGCGCTCTCGGGGCAGCTCGGCGCCGATGCGTTCACGAGTGAAGCCATGGCCGAGACCATGGACCTGTGCGTCGGCTGCAAGGGCTGCAAGCGCGACTGCCCGACCGGTGTGGACATGGCGCGCATGAAGATCGAGTTCCTGTCGCACTACAAGGCGCGCCACGGCCACAGTTTGAAAGACAAGCTCGTCGCCAGCCTGCCCGACTACGCGTCGCTCGCCAGCCGCGTGCCGTGGTTGATGAACCTGCGCGACACGGTGCCCGGCGTGGCGTGGTTGAGTGAAAAGTGGCTCGGCTTGTCGGCAAAGCGTTCCTTGCCACGCTGGCGCTCCGACACCTTCTGGCGCTCGCCCGAGCTGTCGATGTTCAGCAGCCAGGGTGAGACACTCGCCGCTGCTGCCGCGGGCGGCAAAACCGCCGTGCTGTTCGTCGACACCTTCAATGGCCACTTCGAAACCGAGAACGCACTCGCCGCCGCACGGGTGCTCAAAGCTGCGGGCTACACGCTGCACACCGTGTCGAAGCCCGGCTCGCCGCATTGCTGCGGCCGCACGTATCTCGCGAGCGGGCGGGTCGACGAAGCGAAGGCGAAGGCCGGCGCCTTGATCGACGCCTTGTTGCCACTCGCCCGCGCTGGCATCGCCATCGTCGGCCTGGAGCCGTCCTGCCTGCTGACGCTGCGCGACGAAACGCTGGTGATGGGCCTGGGCGAAAGCGCGGAAGTCGTTGCCAGGCAGGCGCTGATGTTCGAGGAATTCATCGCACGTGAAGCGACAGCTGGCCGCTTCAGCTTGAAGCTGAAAGCCGCCGACGCGCCGATCCTGCTGCACGGCCACTGCCACCAGAAAGCCTTCGGCGCCGTGAGTCCGATCCTCGAGGTGCTGCGCCTGATCCCCGGCGCCCAACCCGAGCTGATCGAAAGCTCGTGTTGCGGCATGGCCGGCAGCTTCGGCTACGAGGCGAAGCACTTCGACGTGTCGATGCAGATGGCCGAGCTGAGCCTGCTGCCGGCCGTGCGGTGTGCGCCGGACGCGATCGTGGTGGCCGACGGCACCAGCTGCCGGCACCAGATCAAGGACGGTGCGCAGCGCCAGGCGGTGCACGTGGCGGTGCTGTTCGACCGGCTGCGTGCATGAACGTGGTGTTCGACTTCGGTGGCGTGTTGTTCGACTGGCAGCCGCACGAGTTCCTCACCCGACTGTTGCCCGACCTGACGCCCACGCCGGAAGCAGCGCGTGCGCTGGCCGCCGACTTCTTCCAGGCTTGGGGCGGCGACTGGGCCGCGTTCGACCGCGGCACCATCGAACCCGAAGCGCTGGCGCAGACGATCGCGCGCCGCACGGGGCTGGCGGTGCACGACACGCGCAGGGTGATCAACGGCGTGCCACACGAATTGCAGCCGGTCGCCGGCACGGTGGCGCTGTTGCGTCGCTTGCACGCGGCCGGTCACCCGCTCTTTTACCTGTCGAACATGCCCGAGAGCTACGCGCAGCACCTGCAGGCGAACCACGATTTTCTGGGGCTGTTCCGCGACGGGGTGTTCTCGGCGCGTGTGAAACTGATCAAGCCCGAGCCGGCGATCTACGCGCACGCGTTGGCGGCCTTCGAGATCGACGCCGAACACACGTTGTTCATCGACGACATGGGCCACAACGCCGACGCCGCGCGCGCGGCAGGCTGGCAGGCCGTGCACTTTCAGGACCCGGCGCAGTGCGAGCGTGAACTGGTCAGGCGCGGCCTGTTGCCGGCCGCGGCCTGAAGCCGACGACGCGCCTCAGGGCGTGGCCAGCCCCCGCAGTGCGCCGTGCGCTGCGTCGACGGCCTGCTCGACGATGCGCTGTTTCCACGCGTCGGTGTCGGTGTAGAACGCGTCGCGCACCTGCTGCTTGATCTGGGTGCGTTTTTCTTCGGGCGCGTCGGGGTGCGTCTCCAACCACTGGTCGGCGCGCAGCGAGTTCATCACGTCCATCACCGGCACGGTGCCGTACTCGAGCGCCATGCCGGTGTACTCGGCCTGCGGGCATTCCTGGTAGGCCGACATCCACATCAGCCCCGTCAAGGGCGCCGACGAAGAACTGCCGTCGTAGATGCTCGTGATCTTGTCGCCCCACCAGGCCTTGGCGCGTGCGAGTGCCTGGGCATCGTCGCGGCAGGCGAAGATGCGCTCACCCACGCCGTTCGGGCCGAGGCCCGTGTGCAGGTCGATCCAGCCGAGCTTCGCGCAGTGCGTGCCGTGTTCCTGCAATACGTGGCGCAGCGTGACCTGGCTCCACGTCGGGTTGCGCCCGCCGTAGAACAGGCCTTCCGGGTGGCTGTGCTGGCCGCCCGAGATCGCTGCCTGGAACGCGGGCAGGCCACGCTCGGTGATGAACTTCTGGACGATGCTGTTGGCCTCGTCCGAAGGCAGCCAGGTCGGCGGTACCAGTACCGCAGCCAGCTCTTCGTAACCCTGGTTGATCGGCAGCGGCTGGCTGAAGTCGTGGAAGTTGCGGTTCAGGTCGACGTTCTCGTGCGTGACCCGGCGCCACCACGAAAAACCGTAGGGGTTGAGTGCATGGATGTAGACCACCGCCACGCCGGCATGGCGCGCCGCGAGGCGCCACAACGGGTCGCCGAGCAGCGCGACCTGCACGCCCGAGCCGCAGTAGCCTTCGACGCCATGACAGGCGCTGCTGATGATGAGGACCTTGCTCGCGTCCATCGGCCCGTCGCGCACCACGTCCATCGCCAGCGGCTCGCCGTCGCGGCCGAGCATCGGGTGGGGGTGGCTCTGCACGTCGAGGCCGGCGGCTTCGGTGGCGGCCAGGAACTTGCCCCGCGCTTCGGCGTAGCTCTGCGAAAAGTTGGAGATCACGTTCGGGATGCTCATGGTGTCAGCGTGCCTTGGCGAGCCACTGCTCGGCCATGTTGACCCACAGCGTGGCGCCGAGCGGGATGAGTTCGTCGTTGAAGTCGTAGCTCGGGTTGTGCAGCATGCACGGGCCCATGCCGTGGCCGCCGATGCGGTGGCTGCCGTCGCCGTTGCCGATCAGGAAATAACAGCCGGGCTTTTCCAGCAGGAAGTAGCTGAAGTCTTCGGCGCCCATGGTCGGCTCGAATTCCTGCACGTTCTCTGCGCCGACCAGCTGCGCCATCACGCCGCGTGCGAATTCGGTTTCGGCCGGGTGGTTGATGGTGGGCGGGTAGTTGCGCGCGAACTCGAACTCGCAGGTGGTGTCGAAGGCCGCGCAGGTGTGCTCGCTGATCTCTTTCATGCGGCGCTCGATCAGGTCGAGCACCTCGAGCGTGAAGGTCCGCACCGTGCCCTGGATCTCGCAGCTGTCGGGCACCACGTTGGTGGCCTCGCCGGTGTGGATCATCGTCACCGAGATCACGCCGGCGTCGATCGGGCGCTTGTTGCGGCTGATGATCGTCTGAAAGGCCTGCACCAGCTGGCAGGCCACCGGCACCGGGTCGACGCCCAGGTGCGGCATCGCGGCGTGCGAACCCTTGCCGCGGATCACGATCCTGAACTCGTTGCTGCTCGCAAAACACGGCCCGCTCTTCAGCGCGAACTGGCCGACGGCCATGCCAGGCCAGTTGTGCGCGCCGAACATCGCTTCCATCGGGAACTTCTCGAACAGGCCGTCCTTGATCATCTCGCGCGCGCCGCCGCCACCTTCTTCGGCCGGCTGGAAAACGAGGTAGACGGTGCCGTCGTAGTTGCGGTGTTTGCTGAGGTGCTTGGCGGCGGCCAGCAGCATCGCGGTGTGGCCGTCGTGGCCGCAGGAGTGCATCTTGCCGGGGTGCTTGCTGGCGTGCGCGAAGGTGTTCTTCTCGGTCATCGGCAGCGCGTCGATGTCGGCGCGCAGGCCCACGGCGCGGTCGCTCGTGCCGTTCTTCAGGATCGCCACGACCCCGGTCGTGCCCAGCCCGCGGTGGATCGGAATGCCCCAGTCGGTGAGCTGCTTGGCGATCACGTCGGAAGTGCGCTTCTCTTCGAAGCACAGCTCCGGGTGGGCGTGGATGTCACGTCGCACGGCGGCGATGGCCGCGGCGTCGGCGAGGATGGATTCGATCAATCGCATGGCGAGCTTCCTTCGTGGGGGGCGTGCTGGGTTGATTTCAGTTTACCCGCGGGCCGCCGGCCGCGTGGTGCCTGCGGGCTTACAGTATTCATGCCGCAGAATGCACCGGATGAAGAACCCCAGGGCCGGCTTTACCTTGATCGAGATCATCGTGGTTCTCGCCGTCGTGGCGATCCTGGCGACGATCGCCGTGCCCAGCATCCAGGGCAAGCTGGTGCGCGAGCAGATCGTCGAAGCGATGAAGATCACCGACATCGCCAAGCCGCCCATCGTGGCGATGTGGACCCTGACGCACCAGCTCCCGGCCGACAACGCCGCCGCCGGCCTGCCGGTGGCCGACAAGATCGTCGGCAACTTCGTCAGTTCGGTCGGCGTCGAGGCCGGCGCCATCCACGTGACCTTCGGCAACCGCGCCAACACCGCCCTGCAGGGCAAGGTGCTGACGCTGCGCGCGGCGGTGGTCGAAGACGCGCCCGTGGTGCCGCTGGCCTGGGTCTGCGGCCACGCCGAAGCGGTCGAGAAGATGACGGCCCGGGGCACCGACCGCACCACTGTGCCCGACAAGTTCCTGCCGCTCAATTGCCTCGCGAAGAAGAAGTGAAGCGGGGTGTTGCGCGCAGCGCGAAAGCCGGTGCGCCGATGTAGGAGACAATCACGGCCCCACCCATTCGAAATCGACAATGACCTTGACCACCAGCCACCCCAATCTGCCCCAGGGCTATGTGCAACTCACCGAAGGCCGCGTTCGCACCACCGACCTCGTCTTCGGCAAGGCCTCCAGCGAATGGAGCCAACCGCATGCCTTCGTGGTCGGCAGCTCGGTCGGCGAAGACGGCACCAAGGTCGCACGCCGCAGCACCGAAGCCAAGACCGCCCGCGTTCGTTCGTAAACACGATGACCCTGCAGCCGGCCGCTGCCGCACTCGCGCTGGCACTGTTCGGCGCGAACGCTCCGGCCGCGCTCGCGGTCGGCGACGCTGCGCCGGAGTTCACGGTGCCCGGCGCGCTGGCCGGCAAACCCTTCAGCTTCTCGCTCGCCGAGTCGCTGAAGAAGGGCCCGGTGGTGCTGTACTTCTACCCGAAGGCCTTCACCTCCGGCTGCACCGCGGAAGCGCACGACTTCGCAGAAGCCACGCCGAAGTTCAATGCGCTCGGTGCCACCGTGGTCGGCATGTCGAACGACGATCTCAAGACGCTCCAGAAGTTCTCGACCGAAGCCTGCCGCGACAAATTCGCGGTGCTGGCCGACGAGGGCGGGCGCATCACGAAACGCTATGACGCGTTGATGATGCGCGGCCTGGAGATGGCCGACCGCATCTCCTACGTGATCGGCCCGCAGGGCAAGGTGCTCTACGTCTATTCGAGCTCGAACCCCGAAGAACACGTCAGGCGCACGCTCGCCGCCGTCGAGAAGTGGAAGGCGGCGAAAGCCCCTTGATCCGCGCGCGGCGCGTCAGCGCCGCACCTTGCCGTCTTCGGTCAGCATCGACAGGTCGACATAGCGCGAGGCCACGTGTTCCTTCGGCCCGAAGTTCACGCTGAAGCCACCGAAGTTCGCGTTCTGGATCCCCTCCAGACCATTGATCAACCCGTCGCGCGACGGGTTGCGCCCGGCGCGTTTCAGGCCTTCGGCGATCACCTTGGCGGCCAGATAACCTTCCATGCTCGAGTAGTTCGGTGTCGCGTCGCCGCCGGCCTTGCGCACCGCATCGAGGTATTCGCGCGAGATCGCGGTGGTGGTGGAAAACGGGAACGGCATCACCTGGCTGACCATGATGCCGCGACCTTCCTTGCCGAGTTCGTCGGCCAAGGCCTGGGTGCCGACGAAGGACACGTTGAAGAAGGTGCCGCCGTAGCCGGCCTTGCGCGCTTCGCGGATGAACGCGGCGCAGGACTTGTAGGCACTGATCTGCACCACTGCGTCGGGCGTGGCGGCCGCGATGTCTTTCACCGCCTGCGCCACGTTGACCGTATTGCGCTCGACCGTGCCGAGCGCCACCGGCTCCAGGTTCAGCGCCTTCAGTGCGCGTTTCACGCCTTCGAGGCCGGCCTTGCCGTAAGCGTCGTTCTGGTAGAAGACCGCGATCTTCTTCAGCCCCAGCGAGGTCAGCTGTTTGACGATCAGGCCGGTCTCGTCGTAGTACGAAGCGCGCAGGTGAAACACCGACTTGTTGAACGGCTCGCGCAGCGCCTCGGCGCCGGTGAACGGGCCGAAGAACGGTGTCTTCGAATCGACCACCAAAGACAGAGCCGCCAGGCAGGTGGGCGTGCCCACGTAGCCGAACAGGCCGAACACGTCGTCCTTGATGAACTTCTCGGTGTTGGCCTTGCAGCGGTCGGGCTCGTAGCCGTCGTCGAGCGTGCGCAGCTCGATGCTCGCGCCATTCACGCCGCCGGCGGCGTTGATCGCGTTGAAGGCGATGCGCGCCCCCATGTTCATCTGGATGCCAAGCTGTGCGGCCGGCCCGCTGAACGCGGCCGACTGGCCGAGTACGATGCGGTTGTTCTGGGCCAGTGCGGGCAGGGCCAGCACGGCGCTCGAAGCGGCGAAGCGCCTGATGATGTCGCGACGATTCATGGTGATTTCCAACGAGTTTGCAGGTCGATTCGGGTGCGTGGATGCACCCCCGATGGGCGCTGTGGCGCGTGGTCTCGTGGACCACATTTCCGACCCGTGAGCAGGATAAGGGCCAGGGTTCACCCGAAGGCGGCAAACGCAGGCCGCGCATGGGATGCGGGCGCGGCGGCTGTGCAATAGTTCACCCATGAGCACAGTCATCACCCGTGGCGCCTGCCCTCACGATTGCCCCGACACCTGCGCGATGCGCGTGACGGTGCTGGACGGCCGCGCGATCAAGGTGCAGGGCGACCCCGATCACCCCCCCACGCACGGTGCCTTGTGCACCAAGGTCTCGCGTTACCCCGAGCGTACCTACCACCCCGAGCGTGTGTTGTTTCCGATGCGGCGTGTCGGCCCGAAGGGGCTCGGGCGCTTCGAGCGTGTGAGCTGGGAAGAAGCGCTTTCCGACATCTCGCGGCGCCTCGCGGCCATCGCCGCCCGCGATCCGCAGGCCATCGTGCCCTACAGCTACGCCGGCACGATGGGGCTGGTGCAAAGCGAGAGCATGGCGGCGCGCTTTTTCAACCAGCTCGGCGCGTCGTTGCTCGACCGCACGATCTGCTCCAGCGCCGGCGGCGAAGCGCTCGCCGCCACCTACGGCGGCAAGGTCGGCATGCACCTGGAGTTCTATGCCGAGAGCCAGCTGATCGTCATCTGGGGCAGCAACTCGATCGCCTCGAACCTGCACTTCTGGACCTTCGCGCAGGCCGCCAAGCGCAATGGCGCGAAGCTCATCTGCATCGACCCGCGCAAGACCGAAACCGCCGACAAGTGCCACCAGCACATCGCGCTACTGCCCGGCACCGACGGCGCGTTGGCACTCGGCCTGATGCACGAGTTGATCCAGAACGACTGGCTCGACCACGACTACATCGCGCAGCACACCGAAGGCTGGCCGGCGCTGCGCGAACGTGCGCTGCAGTGGCCGCCCGAGCGCGTGGCGCAAGTCTGTGGGATCACGGCCGACGAGGTGCGCGAACTGGCGCGTGCCTACGGCACAACGAAGCCGGCCGCGATCCGCCTCAACTACGGCATGCAGCGGGTGCGCGGCGGTGGCAACGCGGCCCGGCTGATCGCGATCCTGCCGTGCCTGGTCGGGGCGTGGCGGCACCGCGCCGGTGGTGTGCTGCTCTCGAGCTCTGGCTGGTTCAAGGGCGTGCGCAACGATGCGGTGTTGCAGCGGCCCGACCTGCTGGCCGGCCGGCGCCCGCGCACCATCAACATGAGCACGATCGGCGACGACCTGCTGCGCGAAGCCTCGCCCGCGTTCGGACCGAAGATCGAGGCGCTGCTTGTCTACAACAGCAACCCGGTCGCGGTGGCGCCTGACTCCGGCAAGGTCGCGCGCGGCTTCGCCCGCGACGAGCTGTTCACGGTCGTGCTCGAACACTTCATGACCGACACCGCCGACCACGCCGACTACGTGCTGCCGGCCACCACGCAGCTCGAACATCTCGACGTGCACACGAGCTATGGCCACACGTACGTGATGTTCAACGAGCCGGCGGTGGCTCCGCTGGGTGAAGCCAAGGCCAACACGCAGATCTTTCGCGAACTCGCGGCACGCATGGGCTTCACCGACCCGTGTTTCGCCGACAGCGACGAAACGCTCGCGCGCACCGCGTTCAACGAGCAGGTGGACTTCGACGCGCTGCGTGCGCAGGGCTGGTTCAAGCTGCCCTTGCCCGATGCGCCCTTCGCGAACGGCGCGTTCCCGAGTGCGAGTGGCAAGTGCCTGATCGACTCGGCCGCCTACGGCGTGCCCGACCACGTGCCGAACTACGAATCGATGGCGAGCGCGCCCGAGCTCGCGCAGCGCTACCCGCTCGCGATGATCTCGCCGCCGGCGCGCAACTTCCTCAACTCCAGCTTCGTCAACGTCAAGAGCCTGCGCGACATCGAAGGCGAGCCAATCGTCGAGATCGAGGCCGGCGATGCGAGCGCACGCGGCCTCACGAGCGGCCAGATGGTGCGGGTCTTCAACGACCGCGGCAGTTATTTGTGCAAGGCCGTGGTCAGCCCGCGCGCGCGCCGCGGCGTGGTCAACGGCCTGGGCGTGTGGTGGCGCAAGCTCGGGGCCGACGGCACGAACGTCAACGAGCTGACGCACCAGCAGCTCACCGACATCGGGCGTGCGCCGAGCTTCTACGACTGCCTGGTCGAAGTGGGCCACGCCAGCGCACCGGCGCCGTGAGCCGCGGGCTGCTGATGGCGAGCCTGGGGCTGGTGGGGGTGGTGGTGCTGGCCGCGGCGAGCGTGTGTTTCACGTCGGGCTGCAGCACGATCGGCTACTACGCGCAGTCGGTCGGCGGCCACCTGTCGCTGCTGCGTGCGGCCAAACCCGTGCCCGAGTGGTTGAACGACGAGGCCACGCCCCCCGCGTTGAAAGAGCGGCTGGCCTTGAGCCAGCGCATCCGCGATTTCGCGGTCGCCGAATTGAAGGAGCCCGACAACGCGAGCTACCGGCGTTATGCCGACCTGAAGCGCGGCGCGGCGGTCTGGAACGTGGTGGCCGCGCCCGAGCTGAGCCTGAAGCTCACGACCTGGTGTTTCCCGGTGGTCGGCTGCGTGGGCTACCGCGGTTACTTCGACCGTGCCGAGGCCGATGCCTTTGCCAGCGGCCTGCGCGAGCAAGGGCTCGAAGCCAGCGTCTACGGCGTGCCCGCGTATTCCACGCTGGGCTCCTTGCCCGGCGACTGGTTCGCCGACCCGCTGCTCAACACCTTCATCCACTACCCCGAAGGCGAACTCGCGCGCCTGATCTTTCACGAGCTGGCGCATCAAGTGGTCTATGCGAAGGGCGACACACTCTTCAACGAGTCGTTCGCCACGGCCGTCGAGCGCCTCGGCGGCGCCCGCTGGCTGGCCCAGCACGGCAGCGACAAGGCGCGCGACGACTACCGGCTCTACGATGCGCGGCGCCAGGACTTCCGCAACCTGACGATGGGCTACCGCCAGCGTTTCGAGGCGCTCTACGCGGGCGCCGACGGCGATGCCACGAAGCGCGCCGGCAAGGCCGCGCTGATGGCGCAGCTGCGCGCCGACTACGAGGTGATGAAAGCCGAACGCTGGGGCGGGTATTCAGGGTATGACGGCTGGTTCGCGCGCGCCAACAATGCGTCGTTCGGCGTGCTCGCCGCCTACAACCAGCTGGTGCCGAATTTCGAGCGCCTGTTCGAACGCGAGGGGCGCGACTTCAACGCCTTCTATGAACAAGTGAAACGTATCGCCGCGTTGCCGCCCGCCGAGCGGCGCATTGCACTGCCCTGAGGAGCAACACACATGGCCGACATCAACATCCACCGCGACCACACGCTCGGCCTGGCCAAGGCGCGCAAGGTCGCGCTGCAATGGGCCGAAGAGGTCGAGAAGAACTTCGACATGGAATGCACCATCCTCGAAGGCGAGACCAGCGACACGGTCGAGTTCACACGCTCCGGCGTGAAGGGCGAACTCGTCGTCGCGGCCGACCACTTCCAGCTCGACGCCAAGCTCGGCTTCCTGCTCGGGGCTTTCAGCAAGACCATCGAAGGCGAGATCGAGAAGAACCTCGACGCCTTGCTGGCCAAGAGTGGCGCAGCCGCCAAGGCCAACGCCAAGACGGCGCCGGCCAAGAAGGCGGCAGGCAAGTCGCCGAAGAAATAGTGCGGCCGCGGGCGGCGGGCCGAGCGCCGGGCCGCCCCAAGCCGGCCCGCATCCCCGCGGGGGATCGGCTGGCGTACCCGTCAGCCGAGGGGCTTCATTTCACTTCAGCGATTCGATCAGGTCGATGTATTCCTGCATCGCTTCTTCGCTGCTCTTGCCTTTGGCCAGGCTCCACGCGTCCCACTTGGCGCGGCCCACCATGTCGGTGAAGCCGGGGCGCTTGCCGTCGACGTCGCCGCTGCTCGCCTGCTTGTACAGCGCGTAGATCTTCAAGAGCGTCATGTTGTCGGGTTTTTCCGGCAGGTTCTTCGAGTCGGCCACCGCTTGCTCGAATTGTTTCTTCAGATCGGCCATGGGGTGAATCTCCTGATCGGCATGCATGCCGTGGGTGAAAATGTGCATTGACGGCGTCGATGTTACCCAGCATCTTGGGCACACACAGAACAGACCCGCAAGGAGAAACCCGATGCCTGAAACTTCGCAGCGCATGTCGCGCGTGGACACCGCGTGGCTGCGCATGGACAACGACGTGAACCTGATGATGATCGTCGGCGTCTGGCTGCTGCAACCCGGCATCACCCACGCGGCGCTGTGCCAGCGAGTCCAAGACAAGCTGCTCAAGTACGACCGCTTCCGCCAGAAGGTGGTGCAAGACCCGATGGGCGCGACCTGGGTCCACGACGATGCCTTCGACATCCAGCGCCACGTTCTGCACGAGAAGAAGCTCAAGCGCGAGCGCGGCCAGAGCGAGCGCGAGGCGCTGCAGGCGCAGGTGGGCGAGCTCGCCAACACCGCGCTCGACCCCGACCACCCGCTGTGGCAGTTTCACCTGATCGACGACTACGAAGGCGGCAGCGCGCTGGTGGCGCGCGTGCACCACTGCATCGGCGACGGCATCGCGCTGATCTCGGTGATGCTCTCGATCACCGATGGCGGCATGGACCCGCCCAAGCGCAAGAAGCGCGAAGCCCCCGAGAGCGAAGGCGACTGGCTCGCCGACGCCGTGGTCAAGCCGCTGACCGACCTGGCCGCCAAGGCGATCGGCATGTACGGCGGCGGCGTGGCCAAGTCGATGGAGATGCTCTCGAACCCGCAGCAGGGCTTGATGGGCTCACTCGACATGGCCCGCACCGGCGCCAAGGTGATGGGCGACGTGGCCGCGATGGCCATGATGCCCGACGACTCGCCCACGCTGCTCAAGGGCAAGCCGATGGGCCAGAAGATCGTGGCCTGGGGCGAGCCGCTGCCGCTGGCGCAGGTGAAGGTGATCGGCAAGGCGCTCAACTGCTCGATCAACGACGTGCTGCTGGCCTGCGTGGCCGGTGCCATCGGCGCTTACCTCAGCGAGATGGGCGACGACCCGAAGGGCAAGGAGATCCGCGCAATGGTGCCGGTGAACCTGCGGCCGATCGAGAAGGCCTGGCAGCTCGGCAACCGTTTCGGGCTGGCGCCGCTGACGCTGCCGATCGGCATCGAGAACCCCATCGAGCGCGTGTACGCGGTGCGCACGCGCATGAACCAGCTGAAAGACAGCTACCAGCCGCTGCTGGCGTTCGCGGTGCTCTCGGTCGCGGGTTTGCTGATCAAGCCGGTGCAGGACGGCCTGCTCGGCCTGTTCGCGAAGAAGGCCACGGCCGTGATGACCAACGTGCCCGGCCCGGCGGTGCCGCTCAAGCTGTGCGGCTCGACGCTGCGCCAGACCATGTTCTGGGTGCCGGCCTCGGGTGACATCGGCGTGGGCGTGAGCATCCTGTCGTACGGCGGCGGCGTGCAGTTCGGCCTGATCACCGACAAGAAGCTGTGCCCGCACCCGCAGCAGATCATCGACCGCTTCGAGCCCGAGTTCGAAAAGCTGCTGTTGGTCACGATGATGCTGCCGTGGGCCGAAGCAGCCTGAGCGCGAAGCACCTGCAAGGCGCCAGAATCGGTGCGCCGAATCCTTCATGATGGAGTTTGTCGATGAGCAGTTCGTTCTTTCGTGGCCGGTCACCTTGGCTCACTGCACTGGTCTTCGCGGGGTTGTTGCCCGCCACCGCGTCGGCTGCGGAGCCGCCGATTGCGATTGCCGACTTCGCGCGTATCGGCAACTTCAGCGCACCGGCGATGTCGCCCAACGGCAAGTACCTCGTCGTCACGCAGCGCGCCCCGAAAGAACCACGCGACGAATACTCGACCGTGGTCTACGAACTGGCCGGCATGAAGGTCGTGAGTGCCGTGCGCGCTGGACTGGTCGGCGACATCCCGTGGCGCCACACCTGGGTTTCCGACACGCGCTTCGTGACGTCGCTGGCGCGCGAGTTTGGCAGCGTGGGCCAGCCCTGGCTGACCGGCGAGCTCCTGGCGGCGAACCTCGACGGCCGCGGCAGTGCCTACCTGTATGGATACCGCCGCATGAACAGCCGCACTTCGGGCTCGTTCGGAACGCTGACCAACGACGAAGGGTACGGTTGGCTGACCCAAGTGCCGCGTTCCGGTGAGGGGCACGTCCTGGTGGGCGAGAACCCCTGGGCCCGGGGTGCAACAGCGCGCACCAGCCGCCTCTACGACATCGATACCGTGACCGGGGGGCGCCGGACAGTCACAGAGATCAACCAGCCGGGCTTTCGTTTTGTGGTTCAGGCCGACGGCAAGCCGCGCTTCGCCTACGGCTACGACGACGATGCCGAATTCGCGGTGTTCAAGCTCGACGAGGACAAGCGGGAGTGGCTGCCTTTCACGAATGCCGACAAAGGCGACCTGCGCCCGATCTCGATCAGCCTGGAGAACACGAAACTGCTGAGCACCCTGTCGGTGCGAGGCGGCCCGCGTGTGTTGGTCAGCGAGGGGCTCGACGGCAGCGACCGCCGCACGCTCGTCGCGCATGCGACCGGCGATATCGACCAGTTCGAATGGGGCCCGCGATATCAAGGGCCGTTCGCTGCCGGCACCTCGGTCGGCGTGCCCAAACTGAGCTACATCGTCGATCCAGCCCGTAGCGATGCCGCGTTGCACAAGACACTCAGCGCCCAGTTCCCGGGTCAGTACGTTGAATTCGCCAGCGTTTCGCTCGACGGCACCCGCACGCTGTTCACCGTCAAGGGCGACCGCGACCCGGGCGCGGTGTATGTGTTCGACGCGCCCAGCGGCAAGGCCGCGCTGTTGTACGAAAACAGACCCTGGATCAAGCCGGAACGCATGGCCGAGCAGCGGCCCGTCAGTTTCAAGGCGCGCGACGGCATGCAGTTGCACGGCTACCTCACGCTGCCGCCGAATCGTGGCGATGGCAAGCTGCCGCTGGTGCTGCTGCCGCACGGCGGCCCGCACGGCATTGCCGACGAATGGTTCTTTGATACCGACGCGCAATTTCTCGCCAGCCGCGGCTACGCGGTCCTGCAAGTGAATTTCCGCGGTTCGGGCGGGCGGGGTCCTGCATTCGAGACCGCGGGCTACCGGCAATGGGGTGGGCTGATGATGGACGACCTGGTCGACGGTGTGCGCTGGATCGCGGCGCAGGGCACGGTCGACGAGAAGCGCATCTGCAGCTTCGGCGCCAGCTTCGGGGCTTACGCCGCGATGATGACGGCGATCCGCGCGCCCGAACTGGTGAAGTGCGCGGTCGGCTACGCCGGCGTCTACGACCTGCCGATGATCTACGACGAACCCGATGCCAAGCGGGGCGGCAAGGCGTATCAGTACTACCTCAAGGCGCTCGGTCAGGACATGGCGGAACTGAACGCCTACTCGCCCACACGCCTGGCCGACAAACTCACCGCCCCGGTGCTGCTGGTCCACGGCGGCGCCGACGAGGTGACGCCGCCGGCCCAGGCAGACGCCATGCGCGCGGCGCTCGTCAAGGCGGGCCGCCCGCCCGAGTGGTTCTATGTCTCGGGCGAAGGTCACGGCTTCTACGCCGAGAAAAACCGCCAGGCCTTCTACGAGAAGCTCGAGGCCTTCCTGGCCAAGCACATCGGCAAGTGACCGCGCGACACGCCATGCGTGAGCGCCTTGCCGCGGCGCTGCTCGTGTCGGGGCTGGGGCTCTCGGCGGCCGGTGCCGCCGAAACGCCCGTGCCGGTGGCCGCCTTCGCGGGCGACGGCGTGTTCAGCCGCCCGATGCTGTCGCCCGACGGCCAGCGCATGGCCGTGATCGTCGAGCGGCAAGACGGCGACCGCGTCGTGCCGACGCTGGTGATCTACGAGGTGCCTGAGCTCAAGGTGGCCGCCGTGCTGCGCACGCCGGTGCGCCAGGTGATGATCGAGCACCACTGGGTCGACGACAAGCGGTTGGTCATGTCGAACGGCCTCGAGGTCGGACGCTACGACGCGCCCCTGCCTATCGGCAACATCTACGCGAGCGACATCGACGGCAAGCGTCAGCGTTACCTGTACGGCAGCGGCCGCGGCGATACGCGCAGCATGAGCAGCGCCGGCGACACCGGTGACGGTGATGTGCATTCTTTGCCCAGCGTGCCGAACGGCCACTTCTACCTGCGCGACAGCCGGCGCCTGGGTGACAAGTGGGCCACGGTGCTCTTCGATGTGGACTCGGTGACCGGCGCACGCGAGACGGTTGCCACTCTGCCGCTGCCGGGCTTGAGTTTTCTCTTGCAAAGCGACGGCAAGCCGCGTTACGCCTTTGGCAGTGACACCGACAACCGCTGGGTGCTGTTCCGCCGTGCGGCCGACGGCCCGTGGGCGAACGTGCCACTGGCCGCCCACGCCGGGCGATTGGGCCCCTTTGCCTTCACGCCCGACAACCGCGCGGTCTACGCCACCTTCACCCGCGAAGGTGGGCCCGACTCCTTGGTGCGGCAGTCGATGGAGGGCGACGACCGGGCCACGCTGGTGCAGCACGAGTCGGGGTCGATCGACATCGTGCTCTCCGGCCCTGGCGCCGCGCCGCAACCCTTCGCCGCGGCGAGCAACGTGGGCATCCCCCGCGTGCATTATTTCGAGCCTGACCGCCCCGAAGCGCAGTTGCACCGTGCGCTCGCAGCGCAGTTCCCGGGTGCCTTCGTCAACTTCCTGAGCTGGTCCGCGGATGGCCAGCGCTTGTTGTTCAGCGTCATCAGCGACCGCGACCCCGGTGCGTTTTACCTGTGGGATCAGCGCACGGCGAGGGCGCATCTGCTGTACGCCCAGAAGACCGGCATCGACCCGAACCGCATGGGCGAGCGCCGCCCCATCAGCTTCACGGCGCGTGACGGCTTGGCGCTGCACGGTTACCTGACGCTGCCCGCGGGGCGCGAGGCCAGGAACTTGCCGCTCGTGCTGTTGCCGCACGGCGGCCCCCACGGCGTGGCCGACACCTGGTATTTCGACGAAGACGCCCAGTTTCTCGCGAGCCGCGGTTATGCGGTGCTGCAGGTCAACTTCCGCGGCTCGGCCGGGCGCGGCCTGGCCTTTCATGTTGCCGGGTTCCGCCATTGGGGCGACGAAGTCCAGGACGACCTGATCGACGGTGTGAAGTGGGCCATCGAGTCGGGCGTGGCCGACGCCTCTCGCGTGTGTGCGTACGGCGCGAGCTTCGGCGCCTACGCGTCGATGATGGTGCTGACGCGGGCGCCGGGCCTGTTCAAGTGTGCCGTCGGTCAGGCCGGCTTGTACGATCTGCCGCTGTGGTACCAGGCCAGGCTCGGCCAGGCGCAGGCGCAGAAGGTGCTCGCCGAGTACTTCGGTGCCGACGAGCAGGCGCAGGCGGCGATCTCGCCGTCGCGCCTGGCGGAACTCATCAACGCGCCGGTGCTGCTGGTGCACGGCAGCGTGGACGGCACCACGCCGCTGGAGCAAGGCACGGCGATGCGCAAGGCGCTGGTGAAAGCGAAGAAGCCGCACGAGTGGGTCGAGGTTTCGGGCGAGGGCCACGGCTTCTACACGCGCAAGAACCAGATCGACTTCTACCAGCGGCTCGAAGCGTTTTTGGCCAAGCACATCGGCAAGCCCTGACCACCGGCGAGCCTGCGCCGCACAATCCGGGGCATGCCTGCCAGCCCCCTCGATTCCGTCGCTTCGAACGCTGACCCCGCCGCCGCGCGGCGCGCGTGGCACCTCGCTATCCGCGCCCAGTTCCTCGTGCTCGGCCTGGCAATGGGCGCGTGGGGCGCGCAGGTGCCTTCGGTGAAAAGCCACTACGGCCTGAACGAACGGGCGCTGTCGATCGCGCTGCTGGCGGCGGCCGCCGGCGCCGTGCTGTGCCTGTTCTCGGCCGGCCGGCTCGTCGCGCGCTTCGGCGCGCGCCACTGCATCCAGGCAGCCGGGCTGCTGATGCTGGCCTCGCTGCTGGCGGTGCTGCAGTCGCAGGCCTACGCCGTGCTGCTGGTCCTGATGCTGCTGTTCGGTGCCAGCGGCGCGCTCTTCGACGTGGCCATCAACGCCGAAGGCAACACGCTGGAGGCGCAAGGCGAACGCAAGGTGATGAGCGGGTTGCACGCGATGTTCAGCCTGGGTGGCATGGCCGGCGCGCTGGTGTGCTCGGGCCTGCACCGGCTCGCCGTGCCGGCGTCGCTGCAGCTGACGGCGATTTCCCTCGCGATCGTGCCGGCGCTGCTGTGGGCCGGCGCGCGCGCGAGCGGGCGGCACGCACCAGGCGACGAAGCGCAAGCGCCGATCGCCTGGCCGCGCGGCGCGCTGTTGTGGGTCGGCCTGCTCACCGCCTTGTGCATGGTCGCCGAGGGCGCGATGTACGACTGGAGCGCGCTCTTCGTGCGCCAGGAATTGCGCACCAGCGAGGCGACCGGTGCGCTCGGCTTCGCTGCCTTCAGCGCCGCGATGGCCGCCGGCCGGCTGGTGGGCGACCGGGTGCGCGAGCGCTTCGTGACCTTGATGCTGCTGCGCGGCTCGGGCGTGTTGGCCGCGTCTGGCATGGCGCTCGCGCTCAGCGTGGGCGCGCCGTGGGCAGCGCTGCTCGGTTTCATGCTCGTCGGCCTGGGCCTCGCCAACGTGGTGCCGGTCTTGTACTCCGCTGCCGCGCAGGTGCCGGGGGTCAGCGCCGCGGCTGGCGTGGCGGCCGTGTCGTCGATCGGCTACATGGGCTTCATGGTCGGCCCGCCGATGATCGGTGCGCTGGCCAGCGCGACGTCGCTGGGCACGGCGCTGTGGGCGGTGGCGCTGTTCGCGGTGCTGATGGCACTCGCGGCGCCGCTGGTGGCCGGGCCGCGCGTGAAGTGAGCGGCGCCACTCAGTCTTCGAGTTCGGCTTTCGCCATCTCGACGTCGAGCCGTTCCATCGCGTCCTTCGGGTCGCAGGCGGCCGCGTCGGCGTAGAGCTTCTCGGCCTCTTTCATCTTCTTGTCGCCTTCGAGCATCACCAGCCCGTTGGCGTATTCGACCATCGCGATTGCCGACGTGGGGTTCAGCTTCAGCGCGGTCTTGAACATCGTGAGCCCCGCGTCCTTGCTCGCGCCCTGCGTGCGACCGAGCAGCGAGCCGACCTTGTCGATCACCTCGGCGTGGAAGGCACCGAGCGCGATGTGCGCGTCGGCGTGTTTCGGCGCCAGCTTGATCGCGGTCTCGAGCGAGCCCTTGACCTTGCCGCCCAGCCCCTGCGCCAGCGCCATCGTGATGCTGATGCCCTGGCTGTAGCGGCCGAGCGCGTAGGCCATGAAGTAGTGGGCGTTGGCGTTCTTCGGCTCGGCAGCGACTTGCGCTTCTGCGCGCTCGGCCACTTCCATGAAGAGTTCGAGCTTGGTCTTCTCGCTCTTTTCCAGGTAGTTGGCGTAGATGGCCTGCGCCTTGTTCGCGACCGTGATGCCGGCGCCGCCGGCCTTCAGCCCGGCCTCGGCCGCTTTCTGGAATTCACCGGCGTGGAACAAGGCCCACGCGGCCAGCACCTTGGCGTCGGTGGGCAGCGGCTCGGCGTCACCGGCGTGCAGGCGCGCCCAGTTCTTCTCGAGTGCGGCCGTGTCATAGCTGTAGTCGGCGGCGTCGTGCGGGAAGGCGGTCCATTTGGCCATGGGTCAATCTCCTTTGTGGTAGTTGCCGACGAGTGCGTGCAGGTGCTCGCGACCGTCGGCTTGCAGGTAAGGCAGCAGCAGGCTGAGCACGTGGAAGGCGCCGCGCATCAACGCGGCGCTGGCGCTTTCGGGTTCGAGCGCACGGCGCGGGTCGCGCACGTATTCATAACTCAGCCAGTAGGTCAATACGACCACCATCGCTGTGGCCACGGGCTCCACGTCGCGCAGCTCGATCTTCATCGCGTTGCCGCGCGACAGGCCGTCGAGCACCGACTGCACGGCCTTGCCCTTGTTCTTCAGCACGAACTGGAAATGCGTTTCCAGGCGCCGGTTCTTCGACAGCAGGTCGTTCAGGTCGCGGTACAAAAAGCGGTACTGCCAGATCAGCTCGAACAGCATGTGGAAGAACAGCCACGCGTCTTCGACGTTTTCGACACCGTCAGCGGCGCGCAGCAGCTCTGTTAGCGAGCGTTCGTAGCGGTCGAACAGGCTGTTGATCAGCTCGTCTTTCGCCGGGTAGTGGTAGTACAGGTTGCCGGGGCTGATGCCGAGCTCGGCCGAGATCAGCGTGGTCGACACGTTCGGTTCGCCGAAGCGGTTGAACAGCTCCAGCGTCACTTCCAGAATGCGCTCGGCGGTGCGGCGCGGTTTCTTCGGCGTGGTGACCATCGGGTGGGCGGGCGCTTGTCTCGGGCGGTGTCTCGGAGGGGCAATCTAGCATCAACCGCGCGCGCGTCGCATCGGCATCGGCCCGCAGCGCGCCAGCGCGAAAGAAGCGCGCTGCCTACAATCTCGCCCCACATGCCAGCCATTTCATTCCAGAACGTCACCAAGACGTACAGCGGCGCCCGAGGAGCGACCCGGGCCCTCGACGATGTGAGCTTCGACATCGAACCCGGCGAGTTCTTCGGCCTCTTGGGGCCGAACGGCGCCGGCAAGACCACCCTGATCAGCATCCTCGCCGGCCTGGCCCGCGCCAGCAGCGGCCGCGTGAGCGTGCTCGGCCACGACGTGGTGACCGACTACGCACAAGCGCGCCGCAGCCTGGGCATCGTGCCGCAGGAGCTGGTGTTCGACCCGTTCTTCAGCGTGCGCGAATCGCTGCGCATCCAGAGCGGCTACTTCGGCGTCTACAAGAACGACGCGTGGATCGACGAGCTGCTCGCCAACCTGGGCCTGGCCGACAAGGCCGACGCCAACATGCGGCAACTGAGCGGCGGCATGAAGCGCCGCGTGCTGGTGGCGCAGGCATTGGTGCACCGCCCGCCGGTGATCGTGCTCGACGAGCCGACCGCCGGCGTCGACGTGGAACTGCGCCAGACGCTGTGGCAGTTCGTCGCGCGGCTGAACAAGGAAGGCCACACGGTGCTCTTGACCACGCACTACCTCGAAGAAGCCGAGGCCTTGTGCGGGCGGCTGGCGATGCTGAAACAGGGCAGGGTGGTGGCGCTCGACCGCACCTCGGCGCTGCTGGCCGGCACGGCCAGCACGATGCTGCGCTTCAAGATGGACTCGGCCCTGCCGCCGCAGCTCGCCGCGCAGTCGCGTGTGACCGGCCGCATCGTGCAGATCACCGCGCACGACGCGCACGAGGTCGAGACCATTCTCGGTGTGTTGCGCAACGCCGGCTGCCAGCCCGAAGACCTGGAGATCGGCCGCGCCGACCTGGAAGACGTGTTCCTCGAAATCATGAACGGCCCGCCGCGTGTGGCCGCGCCGGTGGGGGTGGCGGCATGAGCGCCGTCAACGTGTTGTCCGGCGCCCGCACGCTGCTCTACAAGGAAGTGCTGCGCTTCTGGAAGGTGGCGTTCCAGACCGTGGCCGCACCGGTGCTCACCGCCATCCTCTACCTGCTGATCTTCGGCCACGTGCTCGAAGACCACGTGAAGGTGTACGGCGCGGTCGGCTACACCAGCTTTTTGATCCCGGGCCTCGTGATGATGAGCGTGTTGCAGAACGCGTTCGCCAACAGCAGCTCGTCGCTGATCCAGAGCAAGATCACCGGCAACCTCGTGTTCCTGCTGGTCGCACCGCTCTCGCACTGGGCCTGGTTCGTCGCCTACGTCGGCGCGTCGATCGTGCGTGGCGTGGTGGTGGGTGCGGGCGTGATGCTCGTGACCATCTGGTTCGCGCCGCTTTCGGTGGCCAACCCGCTGTGGATCATCGTCTTCGCCGTGCTCGGCGCCACGATGATGGGCGCGCTCGGCCTGGTGGCCGGCCTGTGGGCCGAAAAGTTCGACCAGATCGCGGCGTTCCAGAACTTCATCATCATGCCGATGACCTTCCTTTCGGGCGTGTTCTATTCGGTCGGCTCCTTGCCGCCGTTCTGGAAAGGCGTGAGCCACCTGAACCCGTTCTTCTACATGATCGACGGGTTCCGGCACGGGTTCTTCGGGGTGAGCGATGTGTCGCCTTGGACCGGGTTGGCGGTGGTGGGGGTGGCGACGCTGGTGGTGTGCGGGGTTTGTCTGCACCTGCTGCGGATTGGTTACAAGATTCGGCATTGAACAGGGCTTGTAGCCCAGGCTGTCACGGTCAAAGCCGGTCGCTCACGCACTGAACACTCAATAGCGAGTTTTGCGCCGACGGAGTCAGATCCGCAACCTCTCCCTTTCCACCAGCGGACCGCCTTTCGTGAGCGGCAAACTATCCATGAGTCTCTACTACTCTGATCTGGAACCCTTGGTCCGTCAAAGCGGGCGCACCTCGATTACTCGAGACGGCTTTACCTTTTCCTTGGACCTGGACTTTCGGCACGAGCGTGTGTACGCGGCCAAGCTGCTACTCGATGTCCGGCAGCCGCAGTGTGACATTGACGAGTTGCTTATCAGGCGCTTTGTGCAGGTCGGTGATCGCGTTTTGGACGGGGGCGCGCACATCGGCTTCACCGCTTGGCAAATGTTCACCGCGGGGGCCACTGAAGTTGTGGCTGTTGAGCCGGTTCCATCCATTTTTTCGAGGCTTCAGAACCTCCGCACCTCTGGTTTCTTCGCCGTCAATGCCGCTATCGATGCGCAGGCCGGGTCTGGGACGTTGATTCTGTCGACCTCTCACAATCAAGGTTCTAGCCTGGATGCGTCGATGCTGGCGATCTTTCCGTCGGTCTTCGGTGAGCAACCCCGCTCGATCAAAGTTGATCTGACCACCATTGACCAACTCGTTTCGCAGTTTGGCGCGTTGGATGTCTGGAAGCTGGACATCGAGGGATCGGAAGGCCGTGCAATGCGGGGCGCGCAGCACAGCTTGAAGCACTGCCCGCCGCGGGTAATTTTTGCAGAGTTGTACGATCCATTTCGAGATGAATTCGCTGCGCTCGCGGAGCCGACGCATCCGCACGCATACAGAGCGTTCATAGATCGCCACCGCTATGAATTGACTCTTCTGCCCTTTCGAACGCCCCATACTGAAGACTTCCACATCACGAGCCCAATGTACGTTTTCACGAGAGAAGCGCTCTGCTGAGCCAGAGGCGGCGGTGACACCATGAGGCCTTTGCTCTACATCGAGAGAGTCGCGCGAGAGTTGGGATGCGCACCCTGATCGCCTTCGTACGCCCGCCTCAGGCGTTGTAGACCTTCTCGAGCGACCCGAACCCCTTTACCTCCATCGGGTTCCCGAACGGGTCGACAAAGAACATCGTCCACTGCTCCCCCGGCTGACCCTCGAAACGCAGCGTCGGCTCGATGACAAACTGAACTTCGCGCGACCTCAAGCGCGACGCCAACGCTTGCCAGTCTCCCAACTCCAGAATCACCCCGAAGTGCGGCATCGGCACCATGTGCTCGCCGACGACCCCGGTGCGCGAGGTGGCGAACGGCTCGCCCAGATGCAGCGAAATCTGGTGCCCGAAGAAGTCGTAGTCGACCCAGGTCGGCGCGCTGCGGCCCTCTTTGCAGCCCAGGGTGTAGCCGTAGAAGCGGCGCGCCTCGTCGAGGTCGCGCACATTGAACGCCAGATGAAAGATGCTGCGCACGGCCAGCCCCGCTTCTGTGGACACATGGCCATCGTATCCGGCGGGCCGGGCGCTTGCCGCTAAAATCGCGTCACCATGTCTGAGCCCACCCCCGCCGAAGTCCAGCGTTTCATCGCGCAAGGGCTTGCCTGCGACCACCTCGAGGTGGAAGGTGACGGCCGGCACTTCTTCGCCACCATCGTCTCGGCCGAGTTCGAAGGCACGAGCCGCGTGAAGCGCCACCAGCGGGTCTACGCAGCGCTGGGCGATAGAATGCGCGAGGAAATCCACGCCCTGTCGATGAAGACGCTGACCCCCGCCGAGTGGGCCCAAACCGCTGCCGAGCCCGGCTCGGCAGCCGCGCACCACCACCACTGAAACCAGCCGCAGGCCTTGCTGCGGCTGTCGGCTTCGTGTCGGCCCTGCGGCCCACCGAGTGCTGAAAGCCGTTGCGAGAACCTGGGGCGCCTGTAGAAATACCGCATCCCTATGGACAAACTCCTGATTCGTGGTGGCCGCCGGCTCGAAGGCGAGGTCACGATCTCCGGCGCCAAGAACGCGGCCCTGCCCGAGCTATGCGCTGCGCTGCTGACCGCCGAGCCGGTGACGCTGACGAACGTGCCGCGCCTGCAGGACGTGAACACGATGCTCAAGCTGCTGCGCAACATGGGCGTGGCCGCCGAGCGCAGCGAAGCCGAGCCGGAAACCGTGGCGCTCGACGCGAGCCGCGTCACGTCGCCCGAGGCGCCCTACGAACTCGTGAAGACGATGCGCGCGTCGATCCTGGCGCTCGGGCCGCTGCTGGCACGCTTCGGTGAAGCCACCGTCTCGCTGCCCGGCGGCTGCGCGATCGGCTCGCGGCCGGTCGACCAGCACATCAAGGGCCTGCAGGCGATGGGCGCGCAGATCACCGTGGAGCACGGATACATCCTGGCCAAGGCCGCGCGGCTCAAGGGCGCGCGCATCACGACCGACATGGTGACGGTGACCGGCACCGAAAACCTGCTGATGGCGGCCACGCTCGCCGATGGCGAGACCATCCTCGAAAACGCCGCGCAGGAGCCCGAGATCGGCGACCTGGCGGAGATGCTGATCGGCATGGGCGCGAAGATCGAAGGTCATGGCACGAGCCGCATCCGCATCGAAGGGGCGGAGCGCCTGCACGGCGTGGCGCACCGCATCGTGCCCGACCGCATCGAGACCGGCACCTTCCTGTGCGCCGTGGCGGCGGCCGGTGGCGACGTGCTGCTGCGGCGCGCGAACGCGAGCCATCTCGAGACCGTGATCGACAAGCTGCGCGAAGCCGGCATCACGATCGAAGCCGATGTGGCGGCCGGCTGGATCCGCGTGAAGAACAACCAGCGTGCGCGCGCGGTGAGCTTTCGCACCAGCGAGTACCCGGCGTTTCCGACCGACATGCAGGCGCAGTTCATGGCGCTCAACTGCATCGCCGAAGGCACGGCGGTCGTGACCGAGACGATCTTCGAGAACCGCTTCATGCACGTCAACGAACTGGTGCGCCTGGGCGCGAGGATCGAGATCGACGGGCACACGGCGGTGGTGCACGGCGTCGAGAAACTCTCGGGAGCGACCGTGATGGCGACCGACCTGCGCGCGTCTGCCAGTCTCGTGATCGCCGGGCTGGTGGCCGACGGGCAGACCGTGGTCGACCGCATCTACCACCTCGACCGTGGCTACGACCGCATGGAAACCAAGTTGCGCGGCATCGGTGCCGACATCGAGCGTTCGAAATGATCACCTTCGCTTTGCCGAAGGGCCGCATCTTCGACGAGATCGTGCCGCTCTTGAGCGCGGCCGGCATCGAGGTGTCGGAAGACCCGGAGAAGACCCGCAAGCTGATCGTCGGCACGAGCCGGCCCGATGTGCGGCTGGTGCTGGTGCGCGCTTCCGACGTGCCGACCTACGTGCAGTACGGCGGCGCCGACATCGGCGTGGTCGGCAAGGACACGCTGCTCGAACACGGCGGCACGGGGCTGTACCAGCCGCTCGACCTGCAGATCGCCAAGTGCCGCATGAGTGTGGCGGTGCGGGCCGACTTCGACTACGCCGATGCCGTGAAGCAAGGTTCTCGCATCCGCGTGGCGACCAAGTTCACGCAGATCGCGCGCGACCACTTCGCCAACAAGGGCGTGCACGTCGACCTGATCAAGCTCTACGGCTCGATGGAACTGGCGCCGCTGACCGGGCTGGCGGATGCGATCGTCGACCTGGTGTCGAGTGGCAATACGCTGCGGGCGAACCACCTGGTCG
Organism: Burkholderiaceae bacterium; assembly: GCA_040080605.1. GTDB lineage: Bacteria > Pseudomonadota > Gammaproteobacteria > Burkholderiales > Burkholderiaceae_C > LMDS01. The sequence continues at coordinate 48,160 of JBEBIB010000005.1, read as the reverse complement.
AGGTGGAAGAGATCATGCAGATCTCGTCGCGCCTGATCGTCAACCAGGCCGCGCTGAAGCTCAAACGCGAAGCGATCCGCAGCATCATCGATGCGTTCGAGGTCGCAGTAGGAGCACGGGAATGAGCGTGAACGTTCGCCAGCTCGTCACCAGCTCGGCCGACTTCGAGGCCGAGTTCCAGCGCGTGTTGCACTGGTCGGCCGAGACCGACGACAAGATCGAAGAGGTCGTCGCCGCCATCATTGCCGACGTGAGGAAACGCGGTGACGTGGCGGTGCAGGAATTCACCGAACGCTTCGACGGCTTGTCCACCGACCGTTTGTCGTCGCTGGAGCTCGCGGGCGGCGAATTGCGCGAAGCGTTGGCCGCCATCACGTCGGCGCAGCGCAACGCGCTCGAAGCGGCTGCCCAGCGTGTGCGCAGCTACCACGAGCGCCAGCTCGATGCCTGCGGCCGCTCGTGGAATTACCGTGACGAAGACGGCACGCTGCTGGGCCAGAAGGTCACGCCGCTCGACCGCGTGGGCATCTACGTGCCAGGTGGCAAGGCGGCTTATCCGTCGAGCGTATTGATGAACGCGCTGCCGGCCAAGGTGGCCGGTGTCGGCGAGATCATCATGGTCGTGCCCACACCGGGCGGGCAAACGAACCCGCTGGTGCTTGCCGCGGCGGCGATCGCCGGTGTCGACAGGGTGTTCACGATCGGCGGCGCGCAGGCGGTGGCGGCGTTGGCCTACGGTACGGCCACGGTGCCGGCGGTCGACAAGATCACTGGCCCCGGCAACGCCTACGTGGCGAGTGCGAAGCGGCGTGTGTTCGGCAAGGTCGGCATCGACATGATCGCCGGGCCGAGCGAAATCCTCGTGCTGGCCGACGGCACGACACCGCCCGACTGGGTCGCGATGGACCTGTTCAGCCAGGCCGAGCACGACGAGATGGCGCAGAGCATTCTGCTGTGCCCCGACGCGGCCTACATCGCTTCGGTGAAAGAAGCGATCGACCGCCTGCTGCCGGGCATGCCGCGTGCTGCGGTGATCCGCGCTTCGCTCGAAGGGCGCGGCGCCTTGATCCACACGCGCAGCATGGAAGAGGCCTGTGAGATCAGCAACCGCATCGCGCCCGAGCACCTCGAGGTCAGCTCGCGCGACCCTCACCGGTGGGAGCCGCTGCTGCGCCACGCCGGCGCGATCTTCCTCGGTGCGTTCACGAGCGAAAGCCTGGGCGACTACTGCGCCGGGCCGAACCACGTGTTGCCGACGGCGGGCACGGCGCGCTTTTCTTCGCCGCTCGGCGTCTACGACTTCCAGAAGCGCAGCAGCCTGATCGAAGTGAGTGCAGCCGGCGCGCAGAAGCTCGGGCCGATCGCGGCCGAGCTGGCCTATGGCGAAGGGCTGCAGGCGCACGCGCGTGCGGCCGAGATGCGGATGGAGAAACCTTGATGATCACGCTGCAGGAACGGCTGAAGAAGCTGGTGCGCCAGGACATCCAGTCGATGCACGCCTATGCGATCCAGGACAGCACCGGCCTCGTCAAGCTCGATGCGATGGAGAACCCGTTCCGCCTGAGCGAGGCCTTGCAGAAGGAGCTCGGCGAACGCTTGGGTCGCGTCGCGATCAACCGCTATCCGGTGGTCTGCGTGGCCGAGGTGATCACCGCGTTGTCGAAGTACGTGAAATTGCCGGCCGGCTGCAAGCTGATGCTGGGCAACGGCTCCGACGAGCTGATCTCGCTGCTGGCGCTGGCCTGCGACGTTCCGGGCGCGACCATCCTCGCGCCTCTGCCCGGCTTCGTGATGTACGAGATGTCGGCGAAGCTGCAGGGCCTGAAGTTCGTCGGCGTGCCGACCACCGCCGACTTCGCACTCGACGGTGATGCGATGCTCGCAGCGATCGCCCAGCACCGCCCGGCCATCACCTACATCGCCCACCCGAACAACCCGACCGCGAACCTGTTCGATGCGGGTGTGATCGAGGAGATCGTGGCGGCGGTGGGTGAGCAGGGCGGTCTCGTGGTGTTCGACGAGGCTTATCAGCCGTTTTCAAGCAGCACCTGGATGGACCGCGTGGCGCAGTTCGAACACGTGCTCGTGATGCGCACGCTCAGCAAGTTCGGCCTGGCCGGCGTGCGCTTGGGCTACATGGTCGGCGCCGAGGCCCTGATCGACGAGATCGACAAGGTGCGCCCGCCCTACAACATCAGCGCGCTGAACGCGGAAGCGACGCTGTTCGCTCTGGAGCATGCCGACGAGTTCGCGAAGCAGGCGGCCGTGCTGCGCAGCGAGCGTGCGCGCCTGCAGGCCGCGCTGCAGGCCATTCCCGGCGTGAAAGCTTTCCCCAGCGAAGCCAACATGATCCTCGTGCGCGTGCCCGACTCGAAGCGCTGCTTCGAAGGCATGAAGGCACGCGGTGTGCTTGTGAAAAACATCGCCGGCCTGCACCCGCTGCTGGCCAACTGCGTGCGGCTGACGGTCGGCACGCCGGAAGAAAACACCTTGATGATCGACGCGCTGAAAGCGAGCCTGTGATGACGATGGCGGAACGCAAAGCCGAGGTAGTTCGGAACACCAACGAAACGCAGATCCGCGTCACGCTGAACCTCGACGGCACCGGCGCCGCCAAGTTCGCGACCGGCATCGGCTTCTTCGACCACATGCTCGACCAGATCGCGCGCCACGGCCTGATCGACCTCGACATCGAAGCCCAGGGCGACCTGCACATCGACGGCCACCACACCGTGGAAGACGTGGGCATCACCTTCGGCCAGGCGATGGCAAAAGCGGTCGGCGACAAGAAGGGCCTGCGCCGCTACGGCCACGCCTATGTGCCGCTCGACGAAGCGTTGTCGCGCGTCGTCATCGATTTCTCGGGCCGGCCGGGCCTGCACATGCGCGTCGACTTCAAGAGCGGCATGATCGGCGCGCTCGACTCGCAGCTGGTCTACGAGTTCTTCCAGGGCTTTTCGAACCACGCCGGCGTGACGCTGCACATCGACAACCTGCAGGGCGACAACGCGCACCACCAGTGCGAGACGATCTTCAAGGCCTTTGCGCGCGCGTTACGCATGGCGCTCGAGATCGACCCGCGGGCGGCGAGCGTGATCCCGTCGACCAAGGGCTCGCTTTGACATGAGCAAGACGGTCGCCGTCGTCGACTACGGCATGGGCAACCTGCGCTCGGTGTCGCAGGCGGTGATGCATGTCGCTCAAGGTTCGGGCTTCGACGTGATCGTCACCTCGAACCCCGAAGAGGTGTTCGCCGCCGAACGGGTCGTGCTACCCGGCCAGGGCGCGATGCCCGACTGCATGCGCGAGCTGCGCGAGTCGGGTTTGCAGGACGCCGTGTTGCACGCCGCCGCCCAGAAGCCGCTGATGGGCGTGTGTGTCGGCATGCAGATGCTCTTGTCGCGCAGCGACGAAGGGCCGACCGACGGACTGGGGCTCATCGGAGGTGAAGTGATCCGCTTCGAGCTGGAAGGCCGCTTGCAGCCCGACGGCAGCCGCTACAAGGTGCCGCAGATGGGCTGGAACCAGGTCTATCAGGCCCGGCCGCACCCGGTCTGGGCGGGTGTGCCCGACGGCGCCTACTTCTACTTCGTGCACAGCTACTACGCCCGCCCGTCGGACCCGCGCCACAGTGCCGGCGAGACCGAGTACGGAAGCCGCTTTACCTCGGCGCTGGCGCGCGATAACATTTTCGCCACCCAGTTCCACCCCGAGAAAAGCGCCGAGCACGGCCTGGCGCTGTATCGCAACTTCCTTCACTGGAATCCGTGACCGGCCTTTCCGCCTGATCCCTTCGCGATTTCTCCGGCGTCTTTTCCCCACTTCACCACCAGCCCTTCGGCCATGCTGCTCATCCCTGCGATCGACCTGAAAGACGGTCACTGTGTGCGTCTTCAACAAGGCGACATGAAGCTGTCGACCACCTTCGGCGAAGACCCGGCCCGCATGGCGCGTCGTTGGGTCGACGCCGGCGCGCGCCGCCTGCACTTGGTCGACCTGAACGGCGCCTTCGCCGGCAAGCCGGTCAACGAAGGCGCAATCAAGGCGATCCTGGCCGAGGTGGGCGACGAGATCCCGGTGCAGCTGGGCGGTGGCATCCGTGACCTCGACACGATCGAGCGTTACCTCGACGACGGCTTGAGCTTCATCATCATCGGCACGGCGGCGGTCAAGAACCCGGGTTTCCTGCGCGATGCCTGCACCGCGTTCGGCGGCCACATCATCGTCGGCCTCGACGCCAAAGACGGCAAGGTGGCGACCGACGGCTGGAGCAAGCTCACCGGCCACGAGGTGGTCGACCTGGCGAAGAAGTTCCAGGACTACGGCGTCGAAGGCGTGATCTACACCGACATCGGTCGCGACGGCATGCTCAGCGGCATCAACATCGAAGCGACGGTGAAGCTGGCGCAGGCGCTGACGATTCCGGTGATCGCCTCGGGTGGCTTGTCGAACATCGCCGACATCGAGCGGCTGTGCGCCGTCGAAGACCAGGGCATCACCGGCGTGATCTGCGGGCGGGCAATCTACAGCGGCGATCTCGATTTCGCTGCAGCGCAAACGCGCGCCGACGAGATCGGCGCGGCCTGATGCTGGCGAAGAGAATCATCCCCTGCCTCGACGTGACCGGCGGTCGCGTCGTCAAGGGCGTCAACTTCGTCGAGCTGCGCGACGCCGGTGACCCGGTCGAGATCGCGGCGCGCTACAACGACCAGGGCGCCGACGAACTGACCTTCCTCGACATCACCGCCACCAGCGACAACCGCGACCTGATCCTGCACATCATCGAAGCGGTGGCCTCGCAGGTGTTCATTCCGCTCACGGTCGGCGGCGGTGTGCGCACCGTGGCCGACGTGCGCCGGCTGCTCAACGCCGGGGCCGACAAGGTCAGCTTCAACTCGGCGGCGGTGGCGAACCCGCAGGTGATTCACGAGGCCTCGCAGAAATACGGTGCGCAGTGCATCGTCGTCGCCATCGATGCCAAGGCCCGGGCCGACCACTCGGGCTGGGACGTCTACACCCATGGCGGGCGCAAGAACACCGGGCTCGACGCCGTCGAATGGGCGCGCGAGATGACCAGGCAGGGCGCTGGCGAGATCCTGCTCACCAGCATGGACCGCGACGGCACCAAGATCGGCTTCGACCTGAAGCTCACCCGCGCGGTGAGTGATGCGGTCAGCGTGCCGGTGATCGCGTCGGGCGGCGTCGGCGCGCTGGAGCACCTGTCCGACGGCATCCGCATCGGCGGCGCCGACGCGGTGCTGGCCGCGAGCATCTTCCACTACGGCGAGTTCAGCGTCGGGCAGGCGAAGGCGCTGTTGGCGCGAGACGGCATTCCGGTTCGGTCATGACGGTGCCCGGGCGGCGGAGCGAAGTCCGTCTGATCGGCGGGCAGTGGAAACGAAGCAAACTGCCAGTGGCCGACGCGCCCGGCCTGCGGCCGACACCCGACCGCGTGCGCGAAACCCTGTTCAACTGGCTCGGCCAGGACCTGAGCGGCTGGCGCTGCCTCGACGCCTTTGCTGGCTCGGGCGCACTCGGCTTCGAAGCGGCCTCGCGTGGGGCCGACCAGGTCGTGCTGCTGGAGCGTGACCGGCGCCTCGCGGCGAACCTGAACGAATCGAAGCTGCGGCTGAAGGCCGAGCAACTGCGCATCGAGGCCACCGACGCGATGACCTGGATGGCGCGGTGCGCGCCGGCGAGCTTCGAGCTGGTGTTCATCGACCCGCCGTTCGATGCCCAACTGGCCGAGCCGGCGCTGGCCCTGGCGTGCCGCGTCGTCGTGCCCGACGGTTTTGTCTACGTCGAGGCCGGGCAGCCGCTGCAGCCCGAGCCGCTGGCCGCGCTCGGCTTGAAACTGCACCGCCAGGCGCGCGCCGGGGCGGTGCATTTCCACCTGCTGCAGCGCGCCGAAGCCGGATGAGCACTGCGCGCCGGCTTACACTGCGGCCAAATTCAACCGTCTGGAGCGCGCCTTGACCTCTGTGACCAAACTCACCGCTGTCTACCCCGGTACGTTCGACCCGATGACGCTCGGTCACGAAGACCTGATGCGTCGCGCCAGCCGGCTGTTCGAGCGCCTGATCGTCGCGGTGGCGGCCGGTCACCACAAGCGCACGATGTTCACGATCGCCGAGCGGCTCGACATCGCGACCGAGCTCGCCGCCAAGTACCCGAATGTCGAGGTGATGGCCTTTCGCGGCCTGCTGCGCGACTTCGTCGTCGGCAACGGTGGCAAGGTGGTGGTGCGTGGCCTGCGCGCGGTCAGCGACTTCGAATACGAGTTCCAGATGGCCGGCATGAACCGCCAGCTGATGCCCGACGTGGAAACCATGTTCCTGACGCCCGGTGACCGCTACCAGTTCGTCTCGGGCACCTTCGTGCGCGAAATTGCCACCTTGGGCGGTGATGTTTCGAAGTTCGTGTCACCCTCGGTGCTCGACCGGCTGAGTCAGCGGGTCCGCTCTACCGAAGTTTGAAGACCCATGGCACTGCTGATCACCGACGAATGCATCAACTGCGATGTCTGCGAGCCCGAGTGCCCGAACCAGGCGATCTCGATGGGCGCGGAGATCTACGAGATCGACCACGCGAAGTGCACCGAATGTGTGGGCCACTTCGACGAGCCGCAGTGTGTTCAGGTCTGCCCGGTCGACTGCATCCCGATCAACCCGGCGCACGTGGAAAGCAAGGAATCCTTGTGGGCCAAGTACCGGCGCTTGCAGCAAAGCGCGAATGCCGGCGCCGTGGGTGGTGCCTGAGCTGCGACGTTTTACGAGCGGAAGCGCTTTTTCCTGGTTCCCGCGGCCGAGATGACAAGCTCCTTAGGCGCGGCGGGCTTGGCTGACCCACGCTTTTTCTTCGGTGGGCTCGGGGTCGCGGCGGAGGCCACCTTGGGTGCACTGAGGCTCCCCGCCAGCGCGGGTTTGAACGCGGCTTCTTCCGCCAGTCGGTCGCGCCGCATCTCGGTGGCGAGCTGGCGCTCTCTGGTCGCCACGCGTGAGGCTTCGGCGCGCTGCGCCTCGCTGCGCGAATCATCTGCTTCGACGAGCCGGCCTTGCGGGCAGGGCGTTTGCGAGTACGCGCTGCCGCAGCGGTAAATCTCCTGGGCAAGCGCAGGGCTCGCGGCAAAACAGAACATCAGCGCAACGGCAGCGAGTTTCATGTCGGTTCCTTCGGCTTGGTGGTGGCGTCGTCAACGGGCAGCTCCGCGTCCGCTTCGGGCGCAGGCTTCGGGGGCTTCGGTGGTTTGGGGCGTGGCGGCTGGGCGTGGACCTTCATCAAGGCCTTGTCCATGTCGCCGGCGAGCATCAGGTCGAGTGCACCGAGCGACTGGGCGATGCTCTTTTCGATCGCTTCACGCTGCTCGGCCGGCGGTTTGCGCAACACGTAGTCCACCACCTCGGCCTTGACGCCCGGGTGGCCGATGCCCAGGCGCAGGCGCCAGTAGTCGGCGCTGCCGAGCTGGGCATTGATGTCCTTCAGGCCGTTGTGCCCGCCGTGGCCGCCGCCGATCTTCATCTTGGCGTTGCCGGGCTGCACGTCGAGTTCGTCGTGCGCCACCAGGATCTCGTTCGGCGCGATCTTGAAGAAGCGTGCCAGTGCGGCGACCGACTTGCCCGACAGGTTCATGAAAGTCATCGGCTCGAGCAGCCAGATCGGCCCCTCGGGCCGGTTCACGCGGGCCACCAGGCCGAAGTAGCTGCGCTCCGGCACCAGCCGGGCGCCGAGCTGGCGCGCCACGTCGTCGATGAACCAGAACCCGGCGTTGTGCCGGGTGGCTTCGTATTCAGGGCCGGGGTTTCCCAGGCCGACAAGGAGTCGAATCATGGAAGGAATTATCGAGTCGAGGCGCGCACAAAAAAGCCCCACCGAGGTGGGGCTTTGTTTCACCCTTGCGGGTGCACCCAAGAGGGCTTACTTCTTGTTCTGCTTCTCGGTCTTCTTGGCCTTGGTCTTTTCTGCCGGAGCGGCAACGACCACCGGGGCGACCACTTCTTCTTCGGCAGCTTGTGCCGAGACCGACACGATCACCGGGTTCGGCTTGCCCTGGGTCATGACCTTGATGCCGTCGGCGAGCTTGATGTCGTTGACGTGCAGGGTCTGGCCCTTGGCGAGGCTGCCCAGATCGACAGTCAGGAATTCCGGCAGTTGCGAAGCCAGGCACGAGATGCGCAGCTCGGTCACCACGTGGTTCACGACGCAGGCGTCGGTCTTGACCGCAGGCGAGTTTTCTTCGTTGATGAAGTGCAGGGGCACCTTCTTCACGATCTTGGTCGTGGCGTCGACACGCTGGAAGTCGATATGCAGCACGATCGGGCGGAACGGGTGCATCTGGTAGTCACGCAGCAGCACCTGTTCGCTCTTGCCCGCCAGTTCCATTTCGAGAATGGACGAGTGGAAGGCTTCTTTCTTCAGCGCGAAGAAAAGAGCGTTGTGATCGAGTTCGATCATGGCCGGGGTGCCCGCGCCATAAACGATGCCCGGGACCTTTTGCGCATTGCGCAGGCGGCGGCTCGCTCCGGTCCCCTGCAACGTGCGCTCGAAAGCTGTGAATTTCATGAATAACTCCAAAGTGGTGAAGGCCCGCGACCAGGTCCTTCGATAAAACGGGGCGAAGCCCCGCAACCGTTCAGGGCACCGCGACGCGGGGCCCGTTGTCCGTCAAAAATTGCTGTTCTGCTCGGCAAACAAGGAGGTGACCGATTCCCCGTCGGAGATCCGGCGGATGGTTTCGGCAAACAGGAAGGCCACCGACTGCTGGCGCACTTTCGTGCACTTCTTGCCTTCTTCGCTGAGCGGGATGGTGTTGGTGATCACGACCTCGTCGAGCGCTGAATTCTTGATGCGCTCGATGGCGGGGCCAGAAAACACCGCGTGCGTGCAGTAGGCGTAGACCTTCTTCGCGCCGCGTTCCTTCAGCACCTCGGCCGCTTTGACGAGCGTGCCGGCGGTGTCGATCATGTCGTCCATGATCACGCAGTTGCGGCCGTCGATCTCGCCGATCACGTGCATCACTTCGGAGACGTTGGCCTTCGGGCGGCGCTTGTCGATGATGGCCAGGTCGCAGTTGAGCTGCTTGGCCAGCGCCCGGGCGCGCACCACGCCGCCCACGTCGGGCGAAACGACCACGAGGTCGTCGTAGCGTTTGGACTGCAGGTCGGACAGCAGCACCGGCGAGGCGTAGATGTTGTCGACCGGGATGTTGAAGAAGCCCTGGATCTGGTCGGCGTGCAGGTCCATCGTGAGCAGCCGTTCGACCCCGACGGCCTCAAGCATGTTGGCGACCACTTTCGCGCTGATCGGCACGCGCGTTGAGCGCGGGCGGCGGTCTTGGCGGGCATAACCGAAGTACGGGATGACTGCGGTGACGCGCCGGGCCGAAGCGCGCTTGAGCGCGTCGACCATGATGCACAGCTCCATCAGGTTCTCGTTCGTGGGCGCGCAGGTGGGCTGCACCACGAAGATGTCGCGGGCGCGAACGTTCTGATGGATCTCGATGTCGACTTCGCCGTCGGAGAAGCGGCCGACCTTGGCCTTGCCCAGCTCGACGCCCAGGTGCGTGGCGATCTCCTGCGCCAGGGCAGGGTTCGCGTTGCCGGTGAACAGCACGGTGTTGAAAAGCACGTTCTCTCCGACTGGGCGAAGCCCGGCGTGCAAGGGTTACCGCACCGGGAAACAAAAAATCTGGCAGGGGAAGAAGGATTCGAACCTTCGCATGTCGGAATCAAAATCCGATGCCTTAACCAACTTGGCGACTCCCCTACACGGGCCTGCAGCCTTGCGGCTGCACACCGAAACCTCTTCAGTCGTCGGCCCACCCGACCAGCGGGTGCTGCTCCAGACTGCGGCACATTTTGCCAACCCACCCCGCCGGCAGATCTGCCGGCATCAGAGCGATGGGTCGCTCGGCTGCACCTGTATTTGCCGACTCTCCGGAAACAACCCGCGCGAACACCGCGCTTCCGGAGCCTGTCATGCGGCTGTTGCCGAAACAGCGCTGCAAGATCTCGGCGGCCTGGGCCACCTCGGTGCACGCTGCTTCGGCCGCTGCCTGCAGATCGTTGCGCCCGAACCCGAACGCGCTGATGCCGGCAAACCCACCCGAAGACAAGCCTTCAAGTATAACAGCTTCAGTGTCGCGAACCAGCAGCGGGCTACCGAAGATGGCACGGGTTTCGATGGCCGCTGCGGGCTTCACGACGGCCAGCCACTCCGGCGGCACCGGCACGGGCGTCAGCCGCTCGCCGATGCCTTCGACGAAAGCGTTGTTTCCGCCGATGAAGAACGGCACGTCTGCGCCGAGTTTCAGGCCCAGCGCCATCAGGCGCGCCCGCGGCCAGTTCAGCCCCCAGAGCCGGTTCAGCGCGAGCAGGGTCGAGGCGGCGTCGGAACTGCCGCCGCCCATGCCGGCGCCCCAGGGCAGTTGCTTGTCGATCGAGATGTCGGCGCCGAGCGGGGTGCCGCTCTCGGCCTGCAGCGCCCGCGCGGCGCGCAGGCACAGGTCGTCGTCGGGCAGCCGGGCGCCGAGGTCGTGGCGCGCGATCCGGCCGTCGTCGCGGCGCTCGAAGTGCAGCGTGTCGCACCAGTCGATCAATACGAACAGCGACTGCAGCAGGTGGTAACCGTCGGCGCGCCGGCCGGTCACGTGCAGGAAGAAGTTCAGCTTGGCCGGCGCCGCCACGTCGAAGAGGGCGCGCAGCGTCATTGCTCAGGGCCGGTCGAGCTGGGCGCGCACGGTGACGACCGGCGCGCGCTCGCGCCGGGCCGCCACCTGCGCTTCGTCGAAACGCGCCAGGCTGACGACCCAGCCGAGCTGGGTGAAGCCAGGTTCGGCCGGGGCCACGTTCGGCCTACTCGCGGCACCCGGCCACGGCCGGCCGCGCAGCCAGTCGAACAATGCGGCAACAGGCAGGCTTTCGCCCAGCACGGCGCTGGTCAGGGCATCCAGATCTTCGTACCGGGTGTCACCCTGGGGCGTGGCGAGTACCACGCTGCCCGGCGACCAGCGAGCTTGCGCGAGCACGCTGCCGAGTGGGGTGCTGAGGTCGAGGCGGCCGTTGCCCGCGTCGCCGCGCAGTTCGAACGCCGCGCTGACAGAGCGGGCGGGCGCACCTTGGGCAGCTTCGACACGCACCGCCAGCCGGCCGCTGAGGGTGTCGCCACCGAGGCCGTCGACCGCTTTCGGCGTGACGGCGCAGGCGCCCATCAGCACCGCTGCCACGAGCGATGCCAACCGGCCGGCCAGACTCACAAGTCGACCCGCAGCCGCGCCAGGGTTTCGCGCAGCACTTCGTTGGCGGCGTCCTTGCCGCGGCCTTCGCGCCAGATCTTGCGGGCTTCTTCCTTCTGGCCGCTGACCCACAGCACTTCGCCGAGGTGCGCGGCGATTTCTGCATCGGGCTGCCCGCGGTAGGCGTCGCGCAGCAAACGCACGGCTTCTTCGCGGTTGCCCAGGCGGTATTCGACCCAGCCCAGGCTGTCGGTGATCGAGGGCTCGCCGGGGCTCAGGTCGAGCGCCTTCTTGATCAGCGTGCGCGCTTCGGGCAGGCGCACGTTGCGTTCGGCCAGCGAATAACCGAGCGCGTTGTAGGCGTGCTGGTGGTCGGGCTTGAGCGCGATCACGCGGCGCAGCAGGCGCTCCATGTCGTCGAGCTTGTTGAGCTTCTCGAGCATCATCGACTGTTCGTAGATCAGGTCGACGTCGTCGGCGAATTGCACGTTTGCCTTGGCGAGCAGCGTATTGGCTTCGCCCCATTGCTTGACATCACGCAGCACCTGCGCTTCGGCGAGCAGCTTGGCGCGCGCGTCGGCCGGGGATTTTTCGGGCACGCGGCGGATCAATTCACGCCCCTGCGCCAGCTTGCCCTGGCGCGCCAACAGCGAAGCGCGCCGCGCCTGCACTTCAAGCGCGCGTTGCGGGTCGTCGATCTTCGCCAACCAGGCTTCGGCACCGCGGAAGTCACCTTGCAGGTCCGCGGCCTGGGCCAGCAGCAGCCAGGCGCGGGTGAGCGCGTCTTCGGCGGAGGCCGGCACGTCGTCGTCTTCGGCCGTGTCGGCAGCCGGCTTCGGCACCGCGCCGCCGGCCTCCACGAGCTCCACATACTTCTTCAGCGCGACGATGGCAGGCGCCGGCTCACGCAGTTGCAGGTGCAGCGCACCCAGCGTCAGCCAGGCCTGAGCGAGCTGCGGCGCGGTGCGGGTCAGGGTTTCGAGCTGCGCGGTGGCGTCGGCGTAACGGGGCACGGCGAGCAGCGCACGCACATAGAGCAGGCGCACGCCGTTGCTGTCGGGCTTCGCAGCGAGATGGCCCTGCACGATCGCCACCGCGCCAGCGTCGCCGGCGGGCAGTTCGAGCGCGAGCACCGCCGGGCCTTCCGAGGACGGGTCGAGCACATGGGCACGCTGTGCAAAAGCCAGCGCCTTGGCGCTGTCTTGCGCCGCCAGCCAGCTGCGCCCGCTGGTGACGAGCGAGGCCACGCGTGTGTCGGGTGCGTCGATGTAGGGGCCCAGGACCTGTTCGGTCAGCGTAGCGACCTGGGGCTTGTCGGTGCTGCGCGCAAAAAAGCGCGGCAGCGCGGTGATCAGGCTGGAGCGTTCGGCGGCCGGTGTCTGCTTCAGCAGCGCTTGCAACGGCTCTTGCGTTTCCAGCGGACGGTTGAGCGCGACCAGCAGCTGGACCTGGTAGCGCAAGGCGTCGAGCGAGTCGGGCAGGGTCTGGCGCCAGGCTTTGGCCGACACGAGCGCCTGGTCACCGGCGCGCGCCTGCAAGGCGATGTCGGTCGCGCGGCGGAAGAGTTGTTCGTCTTTGGTGCGGCGCGCGGCGTCGAGGATCACCTGGAATGCGGCGCCGGCTTCGCCTTCGCGCAGCTGCATTTCGCCGATCAGCAGCTGATAGAAGAGCGGCGCATCGATGTTGGAGTTGTCGACTTTCGCGACCACCACCGGCTTGCTGCCGGCTTCCTGAGCGACAACACCTTGTGCCATCACGACCGATGCCGCTACGGCCACCAGCGAGCGGGCGGCCCGGAATCGGGAACTGAAAAGGGGCATCGACTGACTCCTGGAGAGGCGAAGAAGATTCTAGGGCGCCGCGATGCGACCTCCACCGGCCACGATAATTCCCTTCATGCCTGAATTGCCCGAAGTCGAAGTCACGCGCCAGAGTTTTGCGCGGCGTATTCACGGTGCGCAGATTCACGCGGTGCGCCTGGGCAAACCACTGCGCTGGCCGCTCGGCTGCGCGCCCGAATCGCTGGTGGCGCAAGCGGTCGGTGAGGTCACGCGGCGGGGTAAATATTTGTGGCTGGCGCTCGACCGCGGCGGCTTGTTGATGCACCTGGGCATGTCGGGTTCGCTGGCCTTCGACGCCGCGCCGCAGGCGCCCGGCCCGCACGATCACTTCGATCTCGTCACTGCGCAAGGCACCTTGCGCCTCACCGACCCGCGGCGTTTCGGTGCGGTCGTCTGGTCGGCGGCGCAGGACAGCGGCATGGCCGGCAAGCTGCTCGCGGGGCTGGGCCTGGAGCCGTTCGATGCCGCCTTCACCGGGGCGCACCTGCACGCCGCGCTGCGCGGCCGCCGGGTGGCGATCAAGCAAGCCTTGCTCGGCGGCGCCATCGTCGTTGGCGCGGGCAACATCTACGCCTGCGAAGCGCTGTTCGAAGCCGGCATCGACCCGCGCACCCGCAGTGACCGTATCAGCCGTGCGCGTTGCGACAAGCTCGCCGACGCCGTGCGCGAAACGCTCGCCCGCGCGCTGGCACTCGGCGGCTCCACGCTGCGCGACTTTCGCGATGCCCACGGCATGGCCGGCGAGTTCCAGTTGCAGGCACGTGTTTACGGCCGCGCTGGCGAACCGTGCCTGCGCTGCGGCGCCACGGTCCGGCGCATCGTGCAGGGCCAGCGCGCCACATTCTTCTGCGCCGGCTGCCAACGGCGGTGAACGATTCGGGAACTGCTTGGCAGTTTCCCGCGCTGTGTTGGTGAGCAGATGTTTCATTCGTTCGGCGCGCAAATGCTTGCGCTACGATGATTCGCTGATCGTTTTGCCAACGCGCCTTAGCCGCCCTTCATGACACCTTCGCCCTCGTTCGCCACCAGTCTCGATGCCCTGAGCGGCTGGCGTTCGGCGCTCGCGCAGCGGCTCGACGACGTGGCACGTTTCCTCGGCGAACACGAGCTGATCGACGAGTCGGCCGGCATCCAGGTGAGTTCGCTGCGCGAGCGCCTCGGCAACGAAAAACTGGTGGTCGCCTTCGTCGCCGAGTTCTCGCGCGGCAAGTCGGAATTGATCAACGCGATCTTCTTTGCCGACACCGGCCGGCGCATCCTGCCGGCCACGCCAGGCCGCACCACGATGTGCCCGGTCGAGCTGGCCTGGGACGCCGAAGAGCCTTCTTCGCTGATGCTGTTGCCGATCGAGACCCGCCTCGACGGCCTCTCGCTCACCGAACTGCGCCCGCAGCGCCGCGCCTGGAAGATCGTGCCGCTGCAGGTGCGTGACCCGGAGCAATTGGCGCAGTCGCTGCTCGAAGTCACGCGCACCAGCTTCGTCTCGAAAGACGATGCCCGTGCCCTCGGCTTCTGGGATGACGCGCACCCCGAAGACAACCCGCCGCTCGACGAAGCCGGCCGCGTCGAGGTGCCGGCCTGGCGCCACGCTGTCATCAACTACCCGCACCCCTTGCTCAAGCAAGGCCTGGTAGTGCTCGACACGCCAGGGCTGAACGCCATCGGTGCCGAGCCCGAACTCACGCTGAGCCTGCTGCCTTCGGCGCACGCCACGGTGTTCATCCTCGGGGCCGACACCGGCGTCACCAAGTCCGACATGGCGATCTGGCGCGACCACCTCGGCAGCCATGCGCCGACGCGCTTCGTGGTGCTGAACAAGATCGACGCCTTGGTCGACCCGCTGGCGACAGCCGCGGCGGTGCAGGCGCAGATCGCCGGCGTGCGCCGCGAGACCGCGCGCACGCTCGACATCCCGCCCGAGCGGGTGTTCCCGCTCTCGGCGCGCCAGGCGCTGGCCGCGCGTGTGATGGGCGACCACGACGCGCTGCGCGACAGCCACCTGCCCGAACTCGAATCCGCGCTCGGCACGCAGTTGCTGCCGCAGCGCCGCCAGGTGCTCGAAGACGTGGTGCTCGAAGGCGCGCAGCAGATCGAAACCCATGTGTCGCGGCGCCTCGGCGACACCCGCCGCCAGCTCGCCGAGCAGATGCTCGAATTGCGCGGCCTGCGTGGCAAGAGCAGCTCGAAGCTGCGCCTGATGATCGAACGGGTCGACGCCGAAACGGCAGAGTTCGAACAGTGCACGGTGCGCCTGCAGGCGCTGCGGGTCGTGCACAGCCGCATGCTGAAAGACGCGCTCGTCGGCCTGTCGTCCGACCGGCTGCGCGAAGAAGTGAGCGAGATGCAGGCGGTGATGAACAAGTCGCTGCTCAACCTCGGTGCCAAGAAGGCCTTCATCGTGCTGTGCACCAAGCTGCGCGCGCTGCTGACCGGTGCGCAGCAGCTCAACGTCGAAGTGCGCGACATGCTCGGTGCCTCTTTCGCCCGGCTCAACGCCGAGTTCGGTTTCAGCCTGGCGCTGACCAAGGCGCCCGAGATGGAGCGCTACATCGACGAGCTGAACCTGATCGAAACCAACTACGTGCAGTACCTGGGCCTGACGCAGGCGCTGCGCCTGTCGCAGCCCAAGTTCATGGAGCAGTTCCGGCGCATGCTGGTGTCCAAGCTGCGGGTCGTGTTCGAAAACGCGAGCGGGGACCTCGAGATCTGGAACAAGTCGACGTCCGCCCAAGTCGATTCGCAGCTGCGCGAGCGGCGCCGCAATTTCCGGCGCCGGCGCGAATCGCTCGAACGGGTGCAGACGGCGGCCAGCGAACTCGAAACGCGCCTGGGCGAAATCGAAGCGCAGGACGAGCGGCTGCAAAGCCTGCTCGGCCGCACGCGCCACCTGCTCGAAGCACTGCGCGAGCAGGCCTGCATCGGGCCGATGCCCGAAGTCGCGGCGCAACCGCTGCGCGCCCAGGCCTGAGTTGGCGCGGGCCGGTGCTGGCGCTGCGCGCCCGACAGACGAGCCTGCGTTCAGCACACGCGTGATCGAGTGGCAGCGGCTGCACGGCCGCAACACGCTGCCGTGGCAGAACACCCGCGATCCTTACCGCGTGTGGCTCTCCGAGATCATGTTGCAGCAGACCCAGGTCGGCACCGTGCTCTATTACTTCGACCGATTCCTGCAGCGCTTCGCCGACGTGCGCGCGCTCGCCGCAGCACCGCTCGACGACGTGCTAGCGCTCTGGAGCGGCCTGGGTTACTACAGCCGCGCGCGCAACCTGCACCGCTGCGCGCAGGCCGTGGTGAGCGAGCACGGCGGCGAGTTCCCGCGCAGCAGTGCCGTGCTCACCACCTTGCCCGGCATCGGCCGCTCGACGGCCGCGGCAATCGCGGCGTTCTGCTTCGGCGAACGGGTCGCCATTCTTGACGGCAACGTCAAGCGGGTGCTGACCCGTGTGCTCGGTTTCGAAGGTGATCTGGCCGAAGCGGCGCAGGAGCGTGCACTGTGGGAGCAGGCCACGCGCCTGTTGCCCGAAGAAGGCATCGAACGATACACGCAGGGGCTGATGGACCTGGGTGCCACGCTGTGCTTGCAGCGTTCGCCGTCGTGCCTGCTGTGCCCGGCGCAAAGCCTGTGCGTGGCTGAGCGCACGCAGACCCAGCAACGCTTTCCGGTCAAGACCCGCAAGCTCAAGCGCGGCACACGCGAGCACGTCTGGTTGTGGCTGCACTGGCGCGACCAGGTCTGGCTGGTGCAGCGCCCGCCGACCGGGGTGTGGGCCGAAATGTGGAGCCTGCCCGAATTCGATTCGAGGGCTGCGTTCGACTTGGCCAGCAAGGCCTGGCCCGGTGAGGCGCAGGAATTGCCGAGCTTCAAGCACACCTTGACGCACCTGGACTGGACGCTGCACCCGCTGCGCTGGACCTTGCCCGAGCGCACCGGCGCAACGCGCGTGGCGCAGATCGTGAGCACCTGGCCGAGCGGCCGCTGGTTCACGCAGGAGGCCGCACTCGCCGCTGGACTCCCCGCACCCTTGCGCAAGCTCTTGCAGAGCTGAGCCTCACTTCACCACACCGCGGCTGCGCAGAAAGTCGTCGACCAGTTGCAGCCGCACCAGCGGGTCGGGCAACTCCATCAGCTTCTGCTTGGCAACCGTCGAGATCGGCAGGATCTCGCACCAGCGGTTTGCGACCCAACCCGCGTCGTCGAAACGGTGGGGCGCCAGAAAGGGCTCGGAGCCGCGGCCCTTCAGCGACGCAATCGCGCTGGCCAGGCCGCGCACGGCTTCGAGCAACGCCGGCGGCGGCGCGAGCAGTGTGTCGTTGGGCAGCAGGCGTATTTGTGCCTGCCACAGGCCGTCGGCCTGCGCACGACTCTGTTCGACGACAAAGCGCTGCAGCCCGCGGCAACGCACCTGCAGGATGCCGGAGCGTTCGCTGTCGATGTCGATCAGTTCGGCCACCGTGCCGGTGGTTTCGAAGTGCTGGCCGTCTTCCGCGCGGCGCGCTTCGCGCCCGCCCTTCAAGGCGACCACGCCGAACGCCCGCTGTTCGCGCAGGGAGGTGGTGACCAGGTCTACATAGCGGGGCTCGAAGACCTTCAGGCTCAGCAGGCCACCGGGAAACAACACGGCCTGCAGAGGGAACAGCGTCAGCGCGGTGGCCGGGGTGTTCGAAGCCATGAACGAAACACCCTCAGTCGCGTGCGTCGAGCTCGCGGTGGCGAACGAGCGTGGCGGCGAGTTCGCGAAAGCGCAGCGCCAGCGTTTCCACGAAGTACACCGAGCGGTGCTGGCCGCCGGTGCAGCCGATCGCGACCGTGAGGTAACTGCGCTGGTCGCCTTCGAAAGCCGGCAGCCAGCGCGACAGAAAGGCTTCGATCTGGCCCAGCATCTCGGCCACCTCGGGCTGCGCACGCAGGTAGTCAGCGACCGGAGTGTCGCGCCCGTTCAGCGGCCGCAGCTCGCGCACGTAATGCGGGTTGGGCAACACGCGCACATCGAACACGTAGTCGGCGTCGAGCGGCACGCCGTGCTTGAAGGCGAAGCTCTCGAACACGAGCGTCAGGCGGTTGCCGGCGGCCCGAACCATGTCGCGCATCCACACACGCAGCTGGGCCGGGCGCAACTGGCTGGTGTCGATCACGGTGGCCACTTCGCGCAGGTCGGCGAGCAGTTCGCGTTCGAGTTCGATCGCGTCGACGAGCGCACGCCGGCCGTCGATCGCCTGGTCGCTCTTGCGCCGCGCCTGCGTGCTGCGTGCCGTGTCGTCCGACAGCGGGTGCGGGCGCCGGGTTTCGGAAAAGCGCCGCACCAGCGCATCGGTGCTGGCGTCGAGGAACACGACGCGGATCGACACGCCTTCCTTGCCGAGCTGCTGCAGCAGGTCGAGCAGGTAGGGCAGCGAGTCGGCGCTGCGCACGTCGACGGCAATGGCCACGCGACGGTCGAGCCTTTCCTGCTCCAACCGCAGGAACTCGCGCAACAATTCGGGCGGCAGGTTGTCGACGCAGAAGAAACCGGCGTCTTCGAGCGCGTGCAGCGCGACCGACTTGCCGGAGCCCGAGATGCCGGTGACCAGCACCACCTCGCTGATGGCGTTTGCAGCACTCGGTTCCGCAGGCGCCGTGCTGGCAGTTTTTTTGGCGGGCTTCGTCATGATTTTTTCTTGGCTCGCGGCGCGGGTACGGGCTCGGCCGCCACCGAAAGCATTTCTTGCGCATGCGCGAGGCGCGTGTTCGACAAACGTTCTCCGCCCAGCATGCGCGCCACTTCGGCCACGCGCACCTCGCCGCTCACGCAGTGCACCTCGCTCAGCGTCTGCCCACCGCGCACCTGCTTGCTGACGACGAAGTGGTGGTCGGCACAGGCCGCGACCTGCGGCAGGTGAGTGACCGCCAGCACTTGGCGGTCGCGGCCGAGCTGTTTCATCAGGCGGCCCACGGTCTCGGCCACGGCGCCGCCGACACCGGCATCGATCTCGTCGAAGATCAGCGTGCCGGCGGCCGCGTCGCTGCCTTCGAGCTGGCTCGTCGTCACCGCGATGGCCAGGGCGATGCGCGACAGCTCGCCGCCCGAGGCCACCTTGGCCAGCGGCCGCGGCGTGCTGCCGGCGTGGCCGGCGACGAGGAATTCTGCGGACTCGAGACCGAAGGATTGCGGTGCGTCCTGTTTGGTCAGAGCCACCTCGAAGCGGCCGCCGGCCATGCCCAGCTGCTGCATCGCCTGCGTGACCGCGTTGGCAAGTTTGGGCACCGCAGTGCGGCGCGCGGCCGACACACGCTTCGCCTCGGCGTCGAACGCGGCGAGCGACTTGGCGAGGCCGCGTTGCAGGCCGTCCAGATCGGCGGCAGCGTCGAGCGCACGCAACTCGTCTTTCCATTGCGCGAGCAAGGCAGGCAACTCTGCCGGCGGGCGGCGGTAGCGCCGCGCCAGGCTCACCCACGCCGAGAGCCGCTCGTCGAGCGCCTGCAAACGCTGTGGCTCGACATCGGTGTGGTGCAGGTAGCTGCTCAGCGTGTGTGCCGCGTCCTGCAACTGCGCCTGCGCGCCTTCCAGCACTTCGATCGTGGACGCGAGCTGCGCGTCAAACGAGGCCACGTCCTGCAGCGCGTGCAAGGCACGGCCGGTGAGAGCGTCGGCGTTGTCGTCGGCCTCGGACACTGCGTCGAGCGCCAGCCGCGCCGCGTCGATCAGCGACTGCACGTTCGCCAGCTTCGTGTGCTCGGCTTCGAGCTCGGCCCATTCGTCAGTGCCCGGCGCGAGCTTGTCGACTTCACCGATCTGCCAGGCCAGGCGCTCGCGTTCGCGCTCCAGGCTGGCCTGCTGCGTGCCAGCCGCGGCGAGCGCTTCGGCGGCGGTTTTCCACGCCGACCAGGCCGCTGCGAGCGGCGCCGCATCGACCCCGGCAAACGCGTCCAGCAGGCCACGCACCGCTGGCCCGCGCGTCAGGCTCTGCCACGCATGCTGGCCGTGGATGTCGACGAGGTGATCAGCCGCTTCTCGCAGCTGCGCGATGGTGGCGGCGCTGCCGTTGATCCACGCACGGCTCTTGCCCTGCGCGTCGATCGCGCGGCGCAGCAACAAGCTGTCGTTGGCCTCGAACCCGCCTTCGTCGAGCCACGCCGACAAACTCGAAGGCGCATCGAACTCGGCCACGATCTCGGCGCGTGCTGCGCCTTCGCGCACGACGCCGGCATCGCCCCGGCTGCCGAGTGCGAGTTGCAGTGCATCGACCAGGATCGACTTGCCCGCACCGGTCTCGCCGGTCAACACCGAAAAACCGGCATCGAACTCGACATCGAGCGCGCTGACGATCACGAAGTCGCGCAATGACAATCGCCGCAGCATGGCTAGTTGACCCCGGAATTCCAGTGCAGCTTGCGCCGCAGCGTGGCGTAGTAACTCCAGCCGCGTGGGTGCAAGAAGCGCACCTGGTGCGCCGAACGCCGCACGCTGATGCGGTCGCCGTGCAGCAGGCTGGCGAGCGACTGCATGTCGAAGCTCACGCTCGCGTCGCGCCCGGCGACGATGCCGATGCTGATCTCGCCAGTGTCGGGCAGCACGATCGGCCGGTTCGACAAGTCGTGCGGTGCGATCGGCACCAGCACCCAGGCCGCGATGGAGGGGTGCAGGATGGGGCCGCCGGCCGAGAGCGCGTAGGCGGTCGACCCGGTCGGCGAGCCGACGATCAAGCCGTCGGCGCGGATGTTGGCGACGAACTCGCTGCCGATGTCCACTTTCAGCTCGACCATGCTGGCCGCGCCACCGCGGCTGACCACCACGTCGTTCATCGCGTAGCCTTCGAAGATCAGCTCGCCGTCGCGGCGCACGCCGCCTTCGAGCATGGTGCGGCGCTCTTCTTCATAGTCGCCGGCGATCATCGGCGCGAGCGATTCGGCGAACTGGCCGGCGGGCACGTCGGTGATGAAACCGAGCCGCCCGGTGTTGATGCCCACCAGCGGCGTGCCGTGGCGCGCGAGCTGGCGCGCGATGCCGAGCATGGTGCCGTCGCCACCCACCACCACCGCCAGATCGCACTCGCGGCCGAGCTGGTCGGGCGTCATCGCGCCGTGGTCGGTGGTGCCGGTGTTCAGCGCCGTCTGAGTCTCCATCGAGACTTCCAGGCCCTGGCGGATCAGGAACTGTGCGATCTCTTCCAGCACCCCGCGCATGCCCTGGGACTGATACTTTCCCACGAGGGCGGCATGACGAAAGCGACTGACCATGCGCGGGATTACACCACAGCGACCCCGCGAAGCGCGCCCCAGAATCACCCGCAAACTACAATGAAAACCATGTTGGACGAGCGCGCGAAAACACTGCTGAAAGCCCTGGTCGAGCGCTACATCGCCGACGGCCAGCCGGTGGGCTCGCGCACACTCTCGCGCGCCAGCGGCATCGACCTCTCGCCCGCGACCATCCGCAACGTGATGGCCGACCTGGAAGAGCTGGGCCTGATCGCCAGCCCGCACACCAGCGCCGGGCGCATTCCCACCGCGCGCGGCTACCGCCTGTTCGTCGACACGATGCTGACGGCGCAGCCGCTGAATCTGTCCAGCGTGCCGCAGATCGAACCGCAACTGCCGCACGACCAGCCGCAGCGCGTGATCGCCAACGCGGCGCAGCTGTTGTCCAACCTGTCGAGCTTCGTCGGCGTGATCACGGCGCCGCGCAAGGCGAGCGTGTTCCACCACATCGAGTTCATGCGCCTGAGCGAACGGCGGGTGCTGGTGATCCTGGTCGCGCCCGACGGCGACGTGCAGAACCGCGTGATCTTCACCGCGCAGGACTACACCCAGAGCCAGCTGATCGAAGCCAGCAACTACCTGACCGCGCACTACGCGGGCCTGACGATCGAAGACGTGCGCGAGCGACTGAAAACTGAAGTCGATGCGCTGCGCGGCGAGATCGCCACGCTGATGCAGGCGGCGGTGCAGGCCGGCAGTGAAGCGCACGCCGACAGCCAGGAGCAGGTGGTGATCTCCGGCGAGCGCAACCTGCTGACGGTGCAGGACTTCTCCAGCGACATGGGCAGCCTGCGCAAGCTCTTCGACATGTTCGAGCAGAAGACGCAGCTGATGCGTTTGCTCGACGTGAGCAGCCGCGCCGAGGGCGTGCGCATCTACATCGGCGGTGAAAGCCTGGTCGTGCCGTTCGAGGAGCTTTCGGTCGTGTCGGCGCCGTACGAAGTGAACGGGCAGGTCGTGGGCACGCTGGGCGTGATCGGGCCGACGCGCATGGCCTACGACCGCATGATCCAGATCGTCGACATCACGTCGCGGCTGGTGAGCAACGCGCTCAGCAGCAAATGAACCGGCGCGGCGCCAAAGCGCGCTGCCTACAATCGGCCGCTTCGGGCCGTTAGCTCAGCTGGTTAGAGCAGAGGACTCATAATCCTTTGGTCGTTGGTTCAAGTCCAACACGGCCTACCAGAACGTGTCATACCCAAAGGCCCGTCATGAGCCAACCCGCCTTCGAGACCCTGCTCTACAGCGTGGAAGACGGCATCGCCAACGTCACGCTGAACCGCCCCGAGAAGATGAACGCGTTCACCGCGCAGATGCGCGATGACCTGGTGGCCGCTTTCGACCGCACCGACGCCGACGACGCTGTGCGGGTGGTCATCGTCACCGGCGCCGGGCGGGCCTTCTGTGCCGGGGCCGATCTGTCTGGCGGCGGCAAGACCTTCGACTACGCCGCCCGCGGCGAGTCGGCGCGCGACAAATTCAAGGTGGGCGAGGTCTACCGCGACGGTGGCGGCATCGCCACGCTGCGCATCTTCAACAGCCTCAAGCCCGTGATCGGCGCGATCAACGGTGCGGCCGTGGGCATCGGGATGACGATGCAGCTGCCGATGGACATTCGCATGGCCTCGACCGACGCGCGCTTCGGCTTCGTGTTCGCGCGGCGTGGCATCACGCCCGAAGCGGCGTCGACCTGGTTCCTGAGCCGCCTGGTCGGCATGCAGACCGCGCTGGAGTGGTGTTTCACCGGCCGCCTGTTCAACGCGCAGGAAGCGAAAGACCGCGGCCTCGTGCGCAGCCTGCACGCACCCGACGAACTGCTGCCCGCAGCCCGCGCGCTGGCCCGCGAGATCGCCGACAACACCGCGCCGGTGTCGATCGCGCTGACGCGCCAGATGCTGTGGCGCATGGCGGGGCAAGACCACCCGATGAAGGCCCACCGCATCGACAGCCGGGCGATCCAGTCGCGCGGGCAGTCGGCCGATGCGCGCGAAGGGGTCGGTTCCTTCCTCGAGAAGCGGCCGGCCGTCTACGCCAACAAGGTGTCGACCGACATGCCGGACTTCTTTCCGTGGTGGGACGAGCCGGAATTCGAGTGAAGGCTGCGGCTCGCGGGTGATCCGTCAGCGCCCGGCCGCCTCGTCGTCGACCGCTTTCTGCACCGCCTTGTAGAACGCTTCGCGTGCCGGGCCGGCGACGGGGTCGCGCGCGCCAGCGCCCCAGTCGGCGTTGGAGACGATCACGATCCGGCGCTTCGGGTCGATGAAGATGCCCTGGCCGAAGATGCCGCGCGCCGCGAAGCTGCCGTCGGTGTAGGTCCACCACTGGTAGCCGTAGCCGCGGCCGGGCTGGCCGATGCCGGTGCGCTCGGTCGTGGCCTCGCTCAGCCAGCCTTCCGGCACGATGCTCTGGCCATTGACGCGCGCGTCGTTCAGGATGAAGAGCCCGAAACGGGCGTAGTCGCGTGACGCGGCCTGGATGCAGCAGCCGCCGATCTCCTTGCCGCTGCGGCTCAGCAGCCAGGTCGCCTGCTGCTCCATGCCGACCGGCCCCCAGACCTTCTCGGCCAGGTAGTCCGCCAGGTTCTTCTTCGTGGCCTGACCGACCAGGATGCCGACGAGGTTGGTCTCGCCCGTGCTGTAGAGCCAGCCTGTGCCGGCCGGCGCTTCGCGTGGCAGGCGGCGCAGGTAGCTCACGGTCGTGTCCACGCCTTCTTCCGACTTGTGGTTGTTGAAACGCGCCACGTCGGAGTTCGGGTCGGCGTAGTCCTCGTTCCATTTCACGCCCGAGGTCATCGTCAGCAGCTGGCGAATGCTGACGTCGTCGTAGGCCGAGCCTTTCATCTGCGGGATGTAGTCGCTGACCTTGTCGTCCATGCTCTTGATGTGGCCGTCGCGCAGCGCCGCGCCCACCAAGGTTGAGGTGAACGACTTGGCAACGGAGAAGCTGGTCCAGCGCCCGCTGCCGTCGAAGCCTAAGCCGTACCGTTCCAGGCGCAGCTTGCCGTCGTGCACGACCAGCAGCGCCGCGCTGCGCTGGCCGGCCGTGTAGGCGTCGACGTCCAGCGGCAGCTTCAGCGCCGGCCCGGGCGGCAGTGGCGTGGGCTGGTCTGCGGCCGGCACGACGCGCGACTTCGCCAGCACCGGCAGGCGGTCGAGCGCACGGAACGCGGCGTCGCGCTGTGGCTGGCTCCAGAACAGCAGGTCGCGGTTGGTCGGGAAGGTGGCGAGCAGCCCACGCGTCTCCTTGTCGAGGCTGAACCAGCTTGCAGCGCCGACCACCCCAAGAGCGGCCAGCAGCCCGAGCGCGATCTTCCTGAACTTCATCACGGCACTCCAGAGGCACGGTGTAGAAGGACACATTGGACACGAAGCGCCCGCCGCCGCAGGCCGGCCCGGTCCCGGCTGTGCAGAGTCGTGGCGGATTGCGCAGGTGCGGCGGAGTTCAAGGTTCAGGTACCCCATCGCTCGCCGATACTGTTCACGATGAGCGCCAAACCGAACCACCGTTCCGAGCCCACGCTCAAGGAACGTGTTGCGGCCGTGCCCTGGTGGGCCTGGGTCGGGGCGGCGCTCGTATCTCACGTGCTGCTGCGGCTGACCGCCGCGCCCGAGGCCACGCCGATGCTCCAGTACCTGGTGCCGGCGCTGTTCATTGTGGTGGCCGCCGTCGGTTTGCGCCTGCGCCGCGGCTCGGGCCCGGCGCCTGAACGCAATGCGGCGGGGATCGATCTCGATGCGATGCGCTGGCGTGACTTCGAAGCCCTGATCGGCCGCGCCTTCGAACTGCAGGGTTATCACATGAACGAACCGGGCGCCGCGGGGTCGGACGCCAGCATCGACCTGCTGATGCGAAAGGAGCGCCAGACCTACCTCGTGCACTGCAAGACCTGGCGGGCCGAGAAGGTCGGCATCGATACCGTGCAGGCCGTGCAGGCCGCGATGAAAACCCGCGGCGCGGTGGGCGGTTTCATTTTGACCTCGGGCCGGTTCAGCCGCGACGCCGCGGCGGCCGCGGGCGGCTTCAACATCCGGGCGGTCGATGGCCCGGCGCTCCAGGCCATGCTGGTGCTGGGGCGGTCCCACGCCGCACGGGCCGAGCACCCGCCGGTCGCAGCGGCTGCGGCGGTTGCCGAGCCCTCGGCGGCGCCGTTGGTGAAGGCGGCACCCGCCGTCGCACCCCCGGCCGCACGCGCTGCGCCCGCTGACACCCCGGCCGCGCTGAGCCTGCCGTGCCCGGTCTGCGGGGCCGACATGAAAAAGCGCCTGGCCAAGCGCGGCGTGAATGCGGGGCAGTACTTCTGGGGCTGCGTCAGGCACCCTGAATGCAAAGGCACGCGCCGGGTGCGCCCGGAGTGACTGCGACGGGCTGAGCCCGCGAGCGGCCTGTCGTTCTGAAACGGAACAGCAGGGAATTCCGCAGCGTACGGCTCGGGCAGTTTCGGAATAGCATCATCACGCTGGCTGGCAGCCGGGCACCTTGTGCCTGCGCGAGCAGCGCCACGCGACAACGACGACAAACCAGGAGACCGCGATGACGATTCGCTTCAATGTGAATGGCAAAACCGTGGACGTGAAGGCCGAAGCCGACACGCCGCTGCTGTGGGTGATCCGTGACGAGATCGGCCTGACCGGCACGAAGTTCGGTTGTGGCATGGCGCTGTGCGGCGCCTGCACCGTGCACCTCGATGGCACGCCGGTGCGTTCGTGCCAGACACCGCTGTCGGCCGCCGCAGGCAAGAACGTCACGACCATCGAAGCGATGGCCTCGACCGAACTTGGCAAGAAGGTGCAGGCCGCGTGGGTCGCGCTCGACGTGCCGCAGTGCGGCTACTGCCAGTCGGGCCAGATCATGAGCGCGGTGGCCTTGCTCACGGCCAAGCCGAAGCCCACCGACGCCGACATCGACAGTGCCATGTCGGGCAACATCTGCCGCTGTGGCACCTATCCGCGTATCCGCGCCGCCATCCAGACGGCCGCCGGCACGAAAGGAGCCTGAGCCATGACCACCCTGCACAACTCATCCCGGCGCCAGTTCGTCAAGACCGGCGCGGCCATCGGCGGCGGCATCTTCTCCAGCGGCCTGATCGTGGGCTGCGCCACCATGGGCGACAAGGGCCCGATGGGCCTGCCGCCGAGCGCCACGGCGCCGGGCGCGATGCCCAACGCCTGGGTCAAGGTCGGCACCGACAACGCGGTCACCATCATCTGTGCCCGCGCCGAAATGGGCCAGGGCGTGTTTACGTCGATGCCGATGCTGGTGGCCGAAGAACTCGAGGTCGACATCACCAAGGTGCGCATCGAGATGGCCCCGGCCGGTGAGCCCTACACCAACACCATGCTCGGTGGCCAGCTGACCGGCGGCTCCACCTCCGTGCGCGAGGCCTACGACGGGCTGCGCGTGGCCGGTGCGCAGGCGCGCATCGTGCTCGTGCAGGCAGCGGCCGAGCGCTGGAAGGTCGACCCTTCGGCCTGCAGCGTGGCCAATGCCGTGATCACCGGCCCGGGCGGGCAGAAGCTCACCTATGGCGACGTGGCAGAGGCGGCTTCCAAGCTCACGCCGCCGAAAGCGCCCAAGCTCAAGGACGCGAAAGACTTCAAGGTCGTCGGCAAGTGGACCACTCGCCGTGACACGCCGGCCAAGGTCGACGGCAGCGCCGAATTCGGCATCGACGTGAAGCTGCCCGGCATGCTGTACGCCGCGCTCGCACAGTGCCCGGTGATCGGCGGCAAGCCGGTGAGCTTCGACGGTGCGCAGGCCAAGGGCATGCCCGGCGTGACGCACGTGGTGCAGGTCGGTGACGGCGTGGCCGTGGTGGCCGACACCTACTGGCACGCGAAGAAGGCGCTTGAGACCGTCAAGATCGTCTGGAACGAAGGGGCCGGCAAATCGCTGAACTCGGCCGGAGTGGCGGCGGCCTTGAAGACCGCCAGCGCCAAGCCGGGCGCCGAGTTCCGCAAGCTCGGCAACTTCGAGGCCGGCTACGGCGCCGCGGCGAAGAAGGTCGAAGCGACCTACGAGTTGCCGTTCCTGTCGCACGCGCCGCTGGAGCCGATGAACTTCACCGCCGACGTGCGCAAGGACTCGTGCCTTCTGTACGGCCCGACGCAATTCCAGCAGGCGGCCGTCGGCACCGCACAAGCCATCACCGGCCTGAAGCCCGAGCAGATCACGATGCGCACCACCTTCCTCGGTGGCGGCTTCGGGCGCCGCATCGACTTCGACTTCATCGCCCAGGCCATCGAGATCTCGAAGGCGGTGGGCGCACCGGTCAAGCTGCTGTGGTCGCGCGAAGACGACATGAAGCACGACTTCTATCGCCCGATCAGCCGCCACACGCTCACGGCCGGCCTCGGCGCGAACGGCATGCCGACCGCGATCAAGGTGCACCTGACGTCGCCTTCGGTCACGCAGCGGCTGTTCGCGGCCTTCGTGAAAGACGGGATCGACCCGTTCATGCTCGAAGCCGCCGTGGTGCCTTACGACGTGCCGAACCAGCTCGGCCAGGCCGTGATCCACGACACCGGCTTGCGCGTGGGCTACTGGCGCTCGGTGTCGCACGCGCTCAACGTGTTCGCCAACGAGTCGTTCATCGACGAGCTGGCGGTCGCTGCGGGCAAGGACCCGGTCGCCTACCGCCAGGCGCTGCTGACCAAGGAGCCACGCTACCTGAAGGTGCTGGCGACCGCGGCCGAGAAGTCGGGCTGGGGCAAGGCGCCACCCGCTGGCCGCTCACGCGGCGTGGCGGTGATGGAAGGTTACGGCACCTACCTCGCGATGGTCTCGGAAGTGTCGGTTTCGGGCAAGGACATCAAGGTCCACCGCGTCACGATCGCCGCCGATGTGGGCAGCATGGTCAACCCCAACGTGGTGGCGCAGCAGATCGAGGGCAGCACGATCTTCGGCCTGTCGGCGGCCTTGTTCGGCGAGATCACGCTGAAGGACGGCGTGGTCGAGCAGAGCAACTTCCACGATTACCCGGTGGTGCGCATGAACGAGTCGCCCGTGATCGACGTGCACATGATCGCCAGCACCGAAAAGCCGGGCGGCATCGGCGAGCCGCTGACCGCGCTGATCAGCCCGTCGGTCGGCAACGCGGTGTTCGCGGCCACCGGGCAGCGCCTGCGCAAGCTGCCGTTCCGCCTCGCCTGAGGTTCGTGCCGTGAGACGAGGGAGCCCGCTGCGGCGGGCTTCCTTTTTTGTGAATCGAGATTCGATGTTCCTGAAGACTCCGAGACTGCTGTGCGCCGTGGCGTTGGCGTTCAGCTGCGGCCTGGCGGTGGCGCAGGACTACGAGCGCGAGGCGCGCTGGGCCAAGGAAACACTGGCTGGTCTCGTGGCGGGCGAAGCGGTGCAGATCGAGCAGAAGAATGGGCATCGATTTATGGGCCTGTATACGCCGGCCGCCAAGCCGCTGGGCGCGGTGATCATCGCCCACGGGCGTGGCTGGGCCCCCGACTTCGAGTTGTACGGTGTGTTGCGCACGACCCTGGCCGACGCCGGCTATTCGACCTTGTCGATCCAGATGCCGGTGTTGCCCGGCACCGCCAAGATCGGCGACTACCTGCCGATGTTTCCCGATTCGACCGAACGTTTCGCGCTGGCCGTGCAGTGGCTGCGCGCGAAGGGTTTCAAGAAAGTGGCGATCGTCTCCCACAGCCTGGGGGCGACGATGGCCAACCAGTACCTGATCACCACGCCCGACCCGGCGGTCGACGCCTGGGTCTTCGTCAGCATCATCAACGGTCTCGAAGACATGTTCCGCATCAAGGTCCCGGTGCTCGATGTGTATGGCACGCTCGACTGGCAGGTCACACGCTATGGCGGCGAAGAACGGCGCTCGCAGATCCTCAAGGTGCCCGGTTCGGAGCAGGTGGTGATCCAGGGTGCCGAGCACTTCTTCGAGCGCCAGACCGACGAGCTGACACGCGTGATCGCGGGCTTTCTCGGGCGGGTGATGAAGTAGAGGCGGGCGCTAGCCGTGCAGCCGGCTGTGCCGCGGCACGCTGGCGAGCAGGAACTCCATCTGGTCGGCGAGTATTCGCCGGCCGCGCAGGATCATGTCTTCGTGCAGGTTCGGCACGTAGGGCAGGTACATCAGCGACATGTTCGCTTCTTCCGGCATGCGGTTGCCCTTGTGGCCATTGCACGGGCGGCAGGCGGTGATGCAGTTCATCCAGGTGTCGAGGCCGCCGCGCGAGGTGGGGATGATGTGCTCGCGGGTCAGCTCGTCGAAGTGGCAACGGTCGCCGCAGTAGGCGCAGATGCCGCGGTCGCGGGCGAAGAGCTTGGGGTTCGACAGCGCAGGCGTCTGGCGCCAGGCCCGGCTCGGCACCGAACCCTTCACCGCGATGATCGGGTGGACTTCGATGCGCGACTGCAGGCCGGTGCGGCGCTGCATGCCGCCGCGCAGCACGAAGAAGGTGTCGCCCAAAGTCCAGGCGACGCCGTCGCTGGCATAGATGACGGCGGCTTCCTTGGCGGAGATCCACGCCTGCGGGCGACCGGAGATGTCGAGTTGCAGAACTTCCATGAGGCTTCGAGCGTAATGCATGAAGGGGTGTTTTCTCAAGACCCCCATCATGCACCCGTCGTTCGGATGCTGCAGGCGCCGTCATCGGCGCGTCGTGAAGCTCAGCGTGGGTAGAGGCCGCGTTCGCGCGCCATCAGCCGGGTCAGGCCGAGCAGGGCGCCGATGTTGGGCATCGGCACCTCGAAGCGTGTGCCGATCTCATGCACCGCGCTCACGAGCGCGTCGAGTTCGAGCGCGCGGCCGGCCTGCGTGTCTTGCAGCATCGAGGTCTTGAAGCCGCCGAGCTGGCGCGTGACCGCCATGCGCTCTTCGCCCGACTGCGTGATCGGGCAGCCGATGCGCGCGCCGATCGCCGCCGCTTCTTCCATCGCCCGCAGGATGAAGCCGTGCACCAGCGGGTCGTCCAGGATGTGGTCGGTGGTCGCGCCGGTCAAGGCCGAGACCGGGTTCATCGTCATGTTGCCCCACAGCTTGAACCAGATGTCATGGCGGATGTCGGTGCTGGCTTCGGCCTGGAAGCCAGCCTTCGCGAGTGCGGCGCAGACCGCGTTCGTGCGTGCCGATGAACCACCCGCCGGCTCGCCCACGATCAGCCGGTTGCCGAAACCGTGCTGCACCACGCCGGCCTGCGGGCTGGAGCAGGTGAAGTGCACGACGCAGCCGAGCACGCGGGCGAGCGGGATCGATGCTTCGATGCGACCGTCGGGGTCGATGCTGGCCAGGCGTTGTGGCGCGGCGCCTGAGGCGCCCGCCTGCAGAAACCACCACGGCACGCCGTTCATCGCCGGCATCACCACGGTCTGCGGGCCGAGCAGCGGTTGCAGGCCGTGGGCCGCGGCGGCGAGCGCCGGGCCTTTCAGTGCAACGATCACCAGGTCTTGCGGGCCGAGCTCGTTGGCGTCGGCGCTGGCACCGATTGGCACGCGCGTTTCCTGCCCGGCCGCCAGCAGGCGCAGCCCGCTTTCGCGCAGCTCGGCCAAGGTGTCGCCGCGCGCCAGCGCCGACACGTCGAACCCGGCTGTCGCCAGCCGCGCTGCCAGCAAACCACCCACCGCGCCCATGCCCACCACCGCGATCTTCATCGACCCACCTCTCGTCACCGGGGAAGTTGATGGTAGCGGCCGGTCGCCTGTGGCAGCGGCCGCCCGACCGCCTGTCGGGAAATGCCTCACCCGGTGCTTCTAGGCGCCGATACCTAGAAAAAGACCGCAAATCGCCAGAGGCAACCCGTCGCAGCCCATCGATCTTCTGCAAAATAGCACGATCGTTCGTTTTGAACGCCAACCCCGGGCGCCCCCTGCCGTGACCGACCCCTTACCGACCACCAGCGAACCCGCCCGCGACGTCACGAGCCCGCAGCGCCCGCTGTTGAAAGGCCGCCAGACGCGTGCCGCGATCCTCGACGCCGCGCTCGCACTGGCCTCGCACATGGGCCTGGAAGGTTTGTCGATCGGGGCGCTCGCCGAAGTCACGCAGATGAGCAAGTCGGGCGTGTTCGCGCACTTCGGCTCGCGCGAAGAGCTGCAGATCTCGGTGGTGCGCGAGTACCACGCCCAGTTTTCAGAAGAGATTTTCGAGCCCGCGATGGCCGCACCGCGCGGGCTGCCGCGCTTTCGGGCGCTGTTCGACCGCTGGTTCAAGCGCGTGTCGGTCGAGATCGACGCCGGCTGCATCTACATCAGCGGCGCGGTCGAGTTCGATGACCGGCCGGGCCCGGTGCGCGACGCGCTGGTCGGCATGGTGCAGACCTGGCACCTGGCGCTGGTCAAGGCGATCGACATGGCCATCGAAGAAGGCCACCTGCGCGCCGACACCGACGCACAACAACTGCTTTTCGAAGTACACGCCCTGATCCTGGCGCTGCACCACGACGCTCGTTTCCTGCGCCGCCCGGGGGCCGATGCGCGAGCGCGCGCCGGCTTCGAGAACGTTCTTTCGCGTTACCTCGCTGCGTCGGCGCCTGTGCCCCGCGCGCGCGCCAAACGCGCTGCCAAGCAACCCTGATTTTTCCTTCTCCGGAGTTCACATGACCCAATACACCCCGCCCCTGCGCGACATGCAGTTCGTGATGCACGAGGTGCTCAACGCCGTCGAAGAACTCAAGCAGCTGCCGGCCCACGCTGACATCGATGTCGAGACGATCAACGCGGTGATCGAAGAGGGTGGCAAGTTCGCCAGCACCGTGATCGCGCCGATCAACCAGAGCGGCGACGAAGAAGGCTGCGTGCTCGACAAGACCACCCACGAAGTGAAGCCGCCGAAGGGTTTCAAGGAAGCCTATGCGCAGTTTGTCGAAGGCGGCTGGCCGGCGCTGAGCTGCGACCCGGCCTTCGGCGGCCAGGGCCTGCCGCACATGGTCAACCAGTGCATGTACGAGATGATGAACTCGGCCAACCAGGCCTGGACCATGTACCCGGGCCTGTCGCACGGCGCGTACGAAGCGCTGCATGCGCACGGCTCCGACGAGCAGAAGGCGCTGTACCTGCCCAAGCTCACCAGCGGCCAGTGGACCGGCACGATGTGCCTGACCGAATCGCATTGCGGCACCGACCTAGGCATGCTGCGCAGCAAGGCCGAGCCGCAGCCCGACGGCACCTACAAGATCACCGGCAACAAGATCTTCATCTCGGCCGGCGAACACGATATGGCCGAGAACATCATCCACCTCGTGCTCGCGCGCCTGCCTGACGCACCGGCCGGCTCGAAGGGCATCTCGCTCTTCGTCGTGCCCAAGTTCAAGCTGAAGGCCGATGGCTCGATCGGTGAACGCAACCCGATCTTCTGCGGCGGCCTGGAGCACAAGATGGGCATCCACGGCAACGCCACGGCACAGCTGAACCTCGACGGCGCGGTCGGCACGCTGGTCGGCCAGCCGAACAAGGGCCTGGCTGCGATGTTCGTGATGATGAACGCGGCACGCCTGGGGGTCGGCATGCAGTCGCTGGGCCTCACCGAAGTGGCATACCAGAACGCCGTGGTCTACGCCAAAGATCGCATTCAGATGCGCTCGCTGTCGGGCGTGAAAGCACCCGACAAGCCCGCCGACCCGATCATCGTGCACCCCGACGTGCGCAAGATGCTGCTGACCGCACGCGCCTACGCCGAAGGTGGCCGCGCGCTGGCGATGTGGACGACGCTGCAGCTCGACAAGGAACTCGCGACCGACGACGACGAAGTGCGCGCCGAGTGCGCCGACATGGTGGCACTCGTCACCCCTATCGTGAAGGCCTTCCTGACCGACAACGCCTGGATCGCCACCTCGCACTGCATGCAGGTCTTCGGCGGCCACGGTTTCATCCGCGAGTGGGGCATGGAGCAGTTCGTGCGCGACGCGCGCATCAACATGATCTACGAAGGCACCAACACGATCCAGTCGCTCGACCTGCTGGGCCGCAAGGTGCTCGGCGACAACGGCGCCAAGCTGAAGAAGTTCGGCAAGCTGGTGGCCGAGTTCGTCGAGGAAGAGGGCACGAACGAGGCGATGCAGGAGTTCATCAACCCGCTCGCCGAACTGGGCGAGAAGGTCACCAAGCTGACGACCGAGATCGGCATGAAGGCCTTCAAGAACCCCGACGAGGTGGGCGCGGCGGCGGTCGACTATCTTCGCGTTTGCGGCCACCTCGTGTTCGGCTACTTCTGGGCCCGTATGGCCAAGGTGGCGCTCGAGAAGGTCGACGGCGGAGACCCGTTCTACAAGGCCAAGATGATCACCGCGCGTTTCTACTTTGCCAAGCTGCTGCCGGAAACGGCGACACTCATCCGCACCGCGCGCGCCGGCTCGGCTTCCTTGATGGAAATGGAGGAAGCCTTGTTCTGATCGCGGGCCGAAAAACCCAAGGAGACAAACAATGATTCGCCAGACAAGACATCTCGTCCTTGCACTCGGCCTCGGCCTGTTCGCCGCCATCGCACACGCCCAGGCCACGCCGGCCGGGTTGTGGAAGACGATCGACGACGAGACCAAGAAAGAGAAGTCGCTGATCCGCATCACCGAAACCGGCGGCGTGTTCACCGGCAAGCTCGAAAAACTGCTCGACCCGAGCGCGAAGCCCGATGCGGTATGCGACCTGTGCACCGACGATCGCAAGGACAAGCCTGTCGTCGGCATGACGCTGATCAAGGGCGTGAAACAGAGCGACTCCGACAAGGGCCGCTGGGACGGTGGCGAGATCCTCGACCCGAACAACGGCAAGACCTACAAGGTGCGCCTGACGCCGGGCGAGGGTGGCAAGACGCTCGCGGTGCGTGGCTACATCGGCGCGCCGATGCTCGGCCGCACGCAAACCTGGGTGCGCGTCGAGTGACGCCGCGAACCCGCTGAATTCAAACCAAGGAAGACCGCAATGAATCGATTCCCCGTGCGCAAGGTCGCCGTGCTCGGCGCCGGCGTGATGGGCGCGCAGATCGCCGCCCACCTCGTCAACTGCAAGATCCCCGTGATCCTGTTCGACCTTCCGGCGAAAGAGGGCCCTAAGAACGGCATCGTCATCAAGGCGGTCGAAGGCCTGAAGAAACTGAAGCCCGCGCCGCTCGGCGTTGCCGAAGACGCAGCCCTGATCCAGCAGGCCAACTACGAAGAGCACCTCGACCTGCTCAAGGACTGCGACCTGATCATCGAGGCCATCGCCGAGCGCATGGACTGGAAGCTCGACCTGTACAAGCGCATCGCACCGGCGGTGGCGCCGCACGCGATCGTCGCCAGCAACACCTCGGGCCTGTCGATCACCAAGCTGTCGGAAGTGTTGCCCGAAGAGATCAAGCCGCGTTTCTGCGGCATCCACTTCTTCAACCCGCCGCGCTACATGGCGCTGGTGGAGCTGATCAACACCCCGACCACGAAACCCGAGATCCTCGACCAGCTCGAAGCTTTCGTCACCACCGCGCTCGGCAAGAACGTGGTGCGCGCGATGGACACGCCCAACTTCATCGCCAACCGCGTCGGCATCGCCGGCATGCTGGCGACGATGAAAGAGGCCGAAACCTTCGGCCTCAGCTACGACGTGGTCGAC
Source organism: Burkholderiaceae bacterium (assembly GCA_040080605.1). Classification (GTDB taxonomy): domain Bacteria; phylum Pseudomonadota; class Gammaproteobacteria; order Burkholderiales; family Burkholderiaceae_C; genus LMDS01. The sequence continues at coordinate 13,314 of JBEBIB010000005.1, read as the reverse complement.
GACCTCACCGGCAAGAAGCTCGGCCGCGCCAGCAGCGGCACCTTCCGCACCGCCGACGTGGTGGGTCTCGACACGATGTCGCACGTGATCAAGACGCTGCAGGACAACCTGGCCTCCGACCCGTTCTTCCCGAGCTACGCCACGCCGCCTGTGCTGGCCAAGTTGATCGAACAGGGCGCGCTCGGCCAGAAGACCGGCGCGGGTTTCTACAAGAAGGTGGGCAAGGACATCCAGCGCTTGGACCCCGCGAGCGGTACGTACGTGGCCGGTGGCGGCAAAGCCGACGAGATCGTCGCGCGCATGCTGAAGAAGGCACCGGCCGAGCGCCTGAAGCTGCTGCGTGAATCGAAGAACCCGCAGGCGCAGTTCCTGTGGGCGATCCTGCGCGACAGCTTCCACTACGCCGCCGTGCACCTGGCGGACATCGCCGAAAGCGCGCGCGACGTCGACTTCGCGATGCGCTGGGGCTTCGGCGTGAGCCAGGGCCCGTTCGAGCTGTGGCAGGCGGCTGGCTGGACGCAAGTGGCGAACTGGGTCAAGGAAGACATCGACAGCGGCGTGGCGCTGAGCAAGGCGCCGTTGCCCGCCTGGGTCTTCGAAGGCCCGGTGCCTGCGAACGGCGGCGTGCACCACGCCGAAGGGTCGTGGAGCGCCGCGCATGCGCGTTGGGTCGCACCGAGCACGCTGCCGGTCTACCAGCGCCAGCACTTCCGCGAATCGGTGCTGGGCTCGGGCGCGCAGGCGCCGCTGAAGTCGGGCACCGAAGTGTTCAAGAACGAAGAAGTGCGGGTGTGGACGCTCGACGGCGAGGTGTTGATCGTCAGCATCACCGCCAAGCTGCACCTGATCAGCGAGCACGTCACGCAAGGCCTGTTGAAGGCGATCGAGATCGCCGAAGCCGGCTACAAGGGCTTGGTGATCTGGTCGCCCGACGACGTGTTCTCGGCCGGCGCCAACCTCGAATCGATGATGCCGATCTTCATGAAGAGCGGCGGCAAGGGCATCCTGCCCGAGGTGAAGAAGCTGCAGGACATGATGCTGCGCATGCGCTACGCGTCGGTGCCGGTCGTGGCGGCGGTGCGGGGTCTCGCGCTCGGCGGCGGCTGCGAGATCGCGGTGTACACGGCGAAGCGTGTGGCGGCGATGGAAAGCTACATCGGTCTCGTCGAAGTCGGCGTCGGCCTGATTCCGGGCGGTGGCGGCCTGACCTACATCGCACGCCGCGCGGCCGAGATGGCTTCGGCCGGCAACGCCAACGCCGACATCTTCAAGTTCCTGTCCGACGGTTTCACCAACGCCGCGATGGCCAAGGTGGGCACGAGCGCGATCGAGTCGCGCAAGCTCGGCTACCTGCTCTGGAGCGACGTGATCGTGCCGAACAAGGACGAGATGTTGTACGTGGCCTCGCAGCAGGCGAAGGCGATGTTCGAGAGCGGCTACCGCGCCCCGGCGCGCACGCTGTTCCCGGTGGCCGGCCGCAACGCCATCGCCACCATCAAGGCGCAGCTCGCCAACATGCGCGACGGTGGGTTCATCAGCGCGCACGACTTCCACATCTCGGCGTTGATCGCCGATGTGGTGTGTGGTGGTGATGTCGATGCCGGTTCGATGGTCAGCGAGGAATACCTGATGGCGCTGGAGCGCAAGCACTTCTGCGCGCTGCTCGACCACCCGAAGACACAGGAACGGATCATGGGCATGCTGCAGACCGGCAAGCCGGTGCGCAACTGAACACCAAGGACAAGAACATGAGCAAGCAAGTTCAAGAGGCGTACATCGTCGCCGCCACCCGCACGCCGATCGGCCGTTCGGGCCGTGGTTATTTCAGGAACACCCGGCCCGACGACCTGCTGGTCGCTGCGATCAAGAGCGCGATGCTGCAGGTGCCGACGCTCGACCCGAAAGCGATCGAAGACGCCATCATCGGCTGCTCGTTCCCCGAGGGCGAGCAGGGCATGAACATGGCGCGTGTGGCGGTGGCGCTGGCCTTCTCGAACCCGATCGGCGGCGTGACCGTGAACCGCTTCTGCGCTTCCGGCATCACCGCGATCCAGATGGCGGCCGACCGCATCCGCGTCGGCGAGGCCGATGTGCTGATCGCTGGCGGCGCCGAGTCGATGAGCCTGGTGCCGATGGGTGGCAACAAGCCCTCGTTCAACCCGGCCATCTTCGAGCGCGACGAGAACATCGGCATCGCCTACGGCATGGGCATCACGGCCGAGAGGGTGGCGGCGCAGTGGAAGGTCAGCCGCGAAGCGCAGGACGCGTTCGCGCTCGAATCGCACCTGCGGGCGATGAAGGCACAGGCGGCCGGCGAGTTCTCCGACGAGATGACGCCGATCGAAGTCGTGTCGCGCTTCCCGAACTTGGAGTCGGGAGAGCAGGGTGTGAAGACCCGCACCGTCAGCCTCGACGAAGGCCCGCGCCCCGACACCTCGCTCGAAGGCCTGGCCAAGCTGCGCCCGGTGTTCGCCGCCAAGGGCAGCGTCACGGCCGGCAACAGCTCGCAGACCAGCGACGGCGCCGGTGCGCTGATCCTCGCCAGCGAAAAGGCCGTGAAGCAGTTCGGCCTGACGCCGCTGGCGAAGTTCGTCAGCTTCGCCGCGCGCGGCGTGCCGCCCGAGATCATGGGCATCGGCCCGATCGAGGCGATCCCGGCGGCGCTGCGCTACGCCAACCTGAAGCTCGACGACATCGGCTGGATCGAGTTGAACGAAGCGTTCGCGGCGCAGTCGCTCGCCGTCATTAACAGCGTCGGCCTCGACCCGGCCAAGGTCAACCCGATGGGCGGCGCGATCGCGCTCGGCCATCCGCTGGGCGCGACCGGTGCGATCCGCGCCGCAACCGTGATCCATGCGCTGCGCCGCCACAGCCTGAAATACGGCATGGTGACGATGTGCGTGGGCACGGGCCAGGGCGCCGCGGGCATCTTCGAGCGTGTCTGATTCACCCGCGCCGATGAGCGCCGAGCGCCGCAGCATGCTGCGGCGTGTCGGCCTCGTCGTGGGCGTGGGTGCGCTCGCGGCGCCGGTGCTCGTGAGCGTGGTGAAGCCGGCACCGCTGAACTCGGAGCGTTTCGCCTCGATCGACGCGGCGCTGAAAACGCTGGAGCAGCTGAAGACGCAGGCGGCGCGCATGACCGGCGCGTGGGACATGTCGCATGTGCTGCACCACGTTGCGCAGAGCATCGAGTTTTCGATCGCCGGGTTTCCCGAGCCGAAGCCGGCATGGTTCCGCGCGACGGTCGGCTCGTATGCGTTTTCTCTCTTCAACGCGCGCGGCCAGATGTCGCACAACCTTGCCGAGCCGATCCCGGGCGCGCCCGAGATCGCACAAGGCCAGCCTCTGGCGCCGGCCATCGAGCACCTCGTCGGCGCACTGCAGAACTTCGAGCGCCACACCGGCGCGCTGATGCCGCACTTCGCCTATGGCACGCTCGACAAGGCCGACTACACCCGCGCGCACCTGATGCATCTGGCGAACCACTGGGCCGAAGTGGCCTGATCACGAACACACTTCACTTCGAGCAGGAGACAGCAGCATGAGCATCAAGACCGCCACACTGAACGGCGTGGCCACGATCGAGATCGCGCGCCCGGAAAAGAAGAACGCGATCACCGGCGCGATGTACCAGCAGATGGCCGACGCCTTGAATACCGCGAAGGCCGATGCGGCGGTGCGCGCGGTGCTGATCACCGGCCAGCCCGGCATCTTCACCTCGGGCAACGACATCGAAGACTTCATGCAGCGCCCGCCCGGTACCACCGAGTCGCCGGCCTTCGTGTTCATGCGCGCGCTGATGGGCTGCGACAAGCCCGTGATCGCCGCCGTGACCGGCGCGGCCATCGGCATCGGCACGACCATGCTGCTGCATTGCGACTTCGTCTACGTTTCCGACGAAGCGCGCCTCGCGATGCCTTTCGTGAGCCTGGGCCTGGTGCCGGAGTTCGCGTCGAGCCTGATCGTGCCGCAGTTGATGGGCAACGTGCGTGCGGCCGAGAAGCTGCTGCTCGGCGACCCGTTCACCGGCGCCGACGCGGTCGAGTGCGGCATCGCCAACGCGGTGCTGCCGGCCGGCGAAGTGGTGAACCACGCGCGCCGCATCGCCGAGCGCTTCAACGCCTTGCCGCCGGGCGCCGTGCGTGACAGCAAGACGCTGATGCGCCGTGCGCGTGCGCAGAGCGCGCTCGAGACGATCGCGGTCGAAGGCGAACTCTTCGCCAAGCGCCTGCGCAGCCCCGAAGCGCAGGAAGCCTTCAGTGCGTTCTTCCAGAAGCGCAAGCCCGACTTCTCGAAGTTCTGATCGCTTCCAAGCACGCGCAGGTCCGCGGCGCATGTCCCTCGCGCTGAAGCTCGTGCTTTCGCCGCTGCTCATTGCGCAGGCGATGGCCACGCGCCGGCGTGCCCCGGTGCTGCCCGAAGCCGCCGGCCCCCGTGCAGGCCGGCTCGGCGGGCGCGGCCCGGCGCTGCGGGTGTTGATCGCCGGTGATTCGTCGGCGGCCGGTGTCGGCGTGGCGCACCAGGACCAGAGCGTGGCCGGGTACTTCACGCGGACCCTGCATCCGCTGATCGGGCGACCTCTGCTGTGGACGCTGTGCGCCCGCTCGGGCATGACCACGCAGCAGCTGCACGCGCTGTTGCAAACCGAGCGCCCCGCCGCGGCACACGTCGCCGTCGTGATCACCGGTGTCAACGACGTGATCGACCAGCTCCCGTCGCAGCGTGCGGTCGCGCACCGCGCCGCGCTGGCCGACTGGCTGCTGGCCGAGCGCCTGGCGGCGCACGTGGTGTTCGCACCGCTGCCGCCGATCGACCAGTTCCCGCTGCTGCCGCAGCCGCTGCGGCACGTGATGGGCGACGACGCGCGCCGCCACAACGAAGCGCTCACCGCCTGGGCGTTGACCCGCAGCGACGTGTCGTGCCTGCACATCCCGCTCGTGCTCAGTGCCGATACCATGGCGAGCGACGGCTTTCACCCCGGCGAGCCGGTGTACCGCGTCTGCGGCGAGGCGCTCGCCGGGTTCGTAGCCCAACATCTGATTCGAATGGAGAAAAGAACATGAACCTCGCAGGCAAGACCCTCTTCATCACCGGCGCCTCGCGTGGCATCGGTCTGGCCATTGCAAAGCGCGCGGCGCGCGATGGCGCCAACATCGTGATCGCGGCGAAGACCAGCGAAGCCAACCCGAAGCTGCCGGGCACGATCCACTCGGCCGCCGCCGAGATCGAAGCGGCGGGTGGTCACGCGCTGGCAGTGCAGACCGACATCCGCGAAGAACAGAGCGTGCTCGCCGCCATCGAACAGGCGGTGGCCCGTTTCGGCGGCATCGACATCCTCGTGAACAACGCCAGCGCGATCAGCCTGACACCGACACCGGCGACGCCGATGAAACGCTTCGACCTGATGTTCGGTGTGAACGTGCGTGGCACCTACCTGTGCACGCAGAGCTGCCTGGCCGAGCTGATCAAGTCGGCGCAGGCCGGGCGCAACCCGCATGTATTGAACATGTCGCCGCCGCTGTCGATGCGCGAGCACTGGTTCGCGCCGCACGTGGCCTACACGATGGCCAAGTACGGCATGAGCGAGTGCACGCTCGGGCACGCTGGGGAATTCAGGCCGCACGGCATCGGCGTCAACAGCCTGTGGCCGCGAACCGCCATCGCCACCGCGGCCTTACAGATGATTCCGGGAATAGATCTCGCCAAGTGCCGCAATCCCGAAATTCTTTCCGACGCCGCCTATTTGATCCTCACCAGCGATGCGAAGATCACGACCGGCAACTTCTTCATCGACGACGAGTTGCTCCGTTCGCACGGCGTGACCGACCTCGAGCGTTACAGCGTCACGCCGGGCACGACCGACTTCATCCCCGACTTCTTCGTCGATTGAGCACGCCTTGCCTTGAACTCCTGGCTCCTCGCTGCCGCCAAGATCGCACTTGCACCGCTGCTGATGTGGCAGGGCCGCGAGGTGCGGCGCACTGCGCTGCGGCTGCCAGAAGCCGAAGGCCCTCGTGAAGGCGTCGCTGGCACCGGCAAGGTCTGTTTGCGGGTGTTGATCGTCGGTGACTCCTCGGCTGCCGGCGTCGGCGCCCGCAACCAGACGCAGGCGCTGGCCGGGCGCCTGAGCGAAGCCTTGTCGCAGCGCCTCGGCGGTTCGGTCGCCTGGCAATTGATCGCGCGCACCGGCGACGCCACCCAGGTGTCGCTCTCGGCGGTGCGCAAGCTGTCGCTGCACCCGGCCGACGTGATGGTGACCGCGCTTGGCCTCAACGACGTGGTGGCCCAGGTGCCGCTCAAACTCTGGCTGGCGCGACTCGACAAGCTCGACCGCGCCGCCACCAAGCGCGCCGGGGTGAAGCACATCGTGCACAGCGGCATCGCACCGATCCATTCCTTTCCGCTGCTGCCCAACCCGCTGCGCTGGGTGCTGGGGGCCGACGCGCAGCGCTACAACCGCGCGCTCAGCACCTGGGTGCAACGTTGGCCGAACCGCTGGTGGCTGCCGCTGCCGTTCGAGAATTCGCAAGCTTCCGACAGCAGCGTGTTGATGGCCGAAGACGGTTTCCACCCCGGCCCGGCCATCTACGCGCTGTGGGCCGAACAGCTGGCCTCGATGATTGCGACCGAGATCGTGCCGATGCTGCCGGCCACCGAGCCGACACGCCGCGCCCGGGCCTGATTCAGCTTTTCGGAATCAGCCGCGGCTTGCCTTCGCGGTCGATCGCCACGTAGGTCAGGTTCGCTTCGGTCACTTTCACCACGTGCAGATTCGCCGGGTCACGCTCGGCGTAGACCTCGACGTTGACCGTGACCGAGGTTTTCCCGATGCGTTCGACCTTGGCGTAGAAGCTCAGCAGGTCGCCGATCGAGACCGGCTGCTTGAAGATGAACTGGTTCACCGCCACGGTGACGATGCGGCCCTTGGCGATGCGCGAGGGCAATACGCCACCGGCAATGTCGACCTGCGCCATGATCCAGCCGCCGAAGATGTCGCCGTTGCCGTTGGTGTCGGCCGGCATCGGCATGACGCGCATCACAAGCTGGCGGTCGCCGGGCAGTTGCAGCGGCGAGAGCGAATCGCCGGCGGTGCCTGGCGTGGGCGCGCTTGTTACTTCGGGCATATGCTTCACCTGCTTTTGTCGACCGCCCGATTCTTTCATTCTTTCCCGATGCGCCCAGCCACTCTTGCCGCTCCCCCTTCGCCCGATGCCACGGCAAGCGCCCCCCGCTCCGACTGGTCGACACTCCGGAAACTGCTGCCCTACGTGTGGCAGTGGCGCTGGCGGGTGCTGGTGGCCTTGTCGTTCCTGGTCGCGGCCAAGCTCGCCAACGTCGGCGTGCCGCTGGTGCTCAAGCAGCTCGTCGATGCGCTCGACCTGAAACCCGGTGACCCGCGCACCGCGCTGGTGGTGCCGGTGGCGCTGCTGTTCGCGTATGGCGCGCTGCGCCTGTCGATCACGCTGTTCACCGAGTTGCGCGAGTATTTGTTCTACCCGGTGGCGGCGCGGATCGCGCGGCGCGTGTCGCTCGAAGCCTTCGAACACCTGCTGGCGCTGAGCCTGCGCTTTCACCTCGAGCGCCAGACCGGCGGCGTCTCGCGCGACCTGGAACGCGGCTCGCGCTCGATCCAGTCGCTGCTGAACTACACGATCTACAACATCCTGCCCACGCTGGTCGAGATCACGCTCGTGATCAGCCTGCTGTCGGCCAAGTTCGACGGCTGGTTCGCGGCCATTACCTTCGGCACCTTGGTGCTCTACATCACGTTCACCGTCACGGTGACCGAGTGGCGCACGCATTTCCGCCGGGCCATGAACGAGCAGGACTCGAAGGCCAACACGCGTGCCGTCGACGCGCTGATCAACTACGAGACCGTCAAGTACTTCTCGAACGAGAAGTTCGAGCAAGGCCGCTACGACGAAAACCTGCAGCGGCTGGAAAAGGTGTCGATCAAGTCGCAGACTTCGCTGTCGGCGCTGAACCTCGGCCAGAGCCTGATCATCGCCACCGCCGTCACGCTGCTGGTGTGGCGCGCGACCGAGGGCGTGGTGGCCGGCACGATGACGCTGGGCGACCTGGTGCTCGTCAACGCATTGATGATCCAGCTCTACGTGCCGCTCAACTTCCTCGGCGTGATCTACCGCGAGATCAAGCAGTCGATGATCGACATGGAAAAGATGTTCGCGCTGCTCGGCCAGAACCGAGAGATCGCCGACGCACCCGATGCGAAGCCGCTGCAGCACGCCGGCGGCGTGGTGCGCTTCGAGCACGTGCGCTTCGGCTACGACGCCGACCGCACCATCCTGCACGACATCAGCTTCGAGATCCCGGCCGGCAAGACGGTCGCGGTGGTCGGGCCGTCGGGCTCGGGCAAGAGCACGCTGGCGCGGCTGATGTTCCGCTTCTACGACGTGAACGCCGGGCGCATCGCCATCGACGGGCAAGACATCCGCGAGATCACGCAGCAGAGCCTGCGCCAGGCCATCGGCATCGTGCCGCAGGACACGGTGCTGTTCAACGACACGGTCGAATACAACATCGCCTACGGCCGGCCGGGCGCGAACCGCGGCGAAGTGGAAGGCGCTGCGAAGGCGGCGCACATCCACGCTTTCATCAGCTCCACGCCGAAGGGCTACGACACGATGGTCGGCGAGCGCGGGCTGAAGTTGTCGGGCGGTGAAAAACAGCGCGTGGCCATCGCCCGCACCTTGCTGAAGAACCCGCCGGTATTGATCTTCGACGAAGCCACCTCGGCGCTCGACTCGGCCAACGAGCGTGCCATCCAGGAAGAGCTGCGCAGCGCGGCGCGCAACAAGACGGCGCTGGTGATCGCGCACCGCTTGTCCACCGTCGTCGACGCGCACCAGATCCTGGTAATGGAGCAGGGGCGCATCCTGGAGCGTGGCTCGCACGCCGAGCTGCTGGAACTCGACGGGCGCTATGCCGACATGTGGCGGCTGCAGCAGAGTTCCGCCGACGACAGCGAAGCGCTCGCCGAAGCCTGATTCGACGCTGGTGGCGAGGTGCGTGAAATCCGGCCGTGAAGTCGGCAACACCGGTTCGGCCCGACGCGGTTTGCCGAACCGGGTCTTCCCTAGAGTCTCGTCACCGATCGATACACAAGGGGCGAACGAAATGAAAGTCACCACCCGATTCAGCCGCTGGGCTGCCATGGCAACGCTCACCGCCGCGAGCATGGGCGCCAGTGCCGCGCCCGACACCGCCAACCTGGTGTGGGTCGAGAACCAGAGTTTCGGCTTCGACGCCTGCGTCGGTGCCCACCCCTCGGCCGATGACGCCGCGGCCGCGATGGGCCCGCTGCGCGCCCGTGCCGCCGCCGACATCGAAAACGCACTGCGGGCCCGCGGTGTGGAACTGAATGCCGACCGCTTCGTGGTGCTGACGCCGGTGAGTGGCGCGCTGGCCTGCCGCGGCGTCGAAGGCCAGGTCACGTTCCGCGTGTCGGCAGTCGACCGCCGCGCCCGCAGTGCCCTGACGATCGACATGCCCGTGCGCACCGAGGCCGATGCGGCCGACCGCACGGTGCGCGTGCGCGCGGCCAACGAACTCGCACGCCATTTCGGCAGCACGCCGATCCGCTCGGCCAGGCTGTAAGCGGCGCGGCGCGGGTCGCTACACTGACCCGCGTGGAAACCAAATGGCTTGAAGACTTCGTGAGCCTGGCCGAGACGCGCAGCTTCTCGCGCTCGGCCCAGTTGCGGCACGTGACCCAACCGGCGTTCTCGCGCCGCATCCAGTCGCTCGAAGCCTGGGCCGGCATCGACCTCGTCGACCGCTCGTCCTACCCGACCCGCCTGACCCCTGCCGGCGAAACCCTGCACTCGCAGGCGCTCGAGATCCTCGGCTCGCTGCAGACCACGCGCAACATGATGCGCGGCCACAAGGCGGCCGGGCACGACATGATCGAGTTCGCGGTGCCGCACTCGCTAGCGTTCACGTTCTTCCCGCATTGGGTGATGGACCTGCGCAAGCGTTTCGGCGCGATGAAGAGCCGCCTGATCGCGCTCAACGTGCACGACGCCGTGATGCACCTGACCGAAGGCAGCTGCGACCTGCTGATGGCCTACCACCACCCGTCGCAACCGCTGCAGCTCAACCCCGATCGCTACGAGATGCTGAGCCTCGGCCACGAAACGCTGATCGCGTTCGCGAAGGCCGACGCCGCCGGGCAGCCGCTGTTTCGCCTGCCCGGGCCGGCCGGGCGCGGCGTGCCTTTTCTGAGTTATGCCGAAGGCGCCTACCTGGGCCGGCTGGTCGAGCAGATCACCAAGCTGTCGACCGAGCCGCTGAACCTGGAGCCGATCTACGAGACCGACATGGCCGAAGGCCTGAAGGCGATGGCGATCGAAGGCCACGGGCTGGCCTTTCTGCCGGCCAGTTCGGTGAAGAAGGAACTCAAGAGCAAACGCCTGGTGCGGGCTGGGATAGCGGGCGCGCACGAGCTGACGATGGATATCCGCATCTATCGCGAGCGGCCCGAGATGGCGCGCCACAGCAAACCCGGTGCCCAGGCGTTGTGGGACTTTTTGCTGGCCTCGGGCAAGGCTCCGGGTTAGCCCTGAGTCGGTATGCGCCGAATGCATAGGGTCCCGGAGATTCAGCATTGGCGCCGATTCAGAGGCGCCCCTACAGTTCGCGGCGCGGTCAGACACCCTGGCCTGTTCAACCTGCGAGACCCCTTCGATGACCCCCTCAGACACCCGCCGGGAACACGACTTCCTCGGTGACATGGACATCCCCGCTGCCGCCTATTGGGGCGTTCACAGCGCCCGCGCGGTGGCCAACTTCCCGATCTCGGGCCAGACCGTCGCACAAATGCCCGAACTGGTGCGCGCCCTGGCCTTCGTCAAGAAAGCCGCAGCCCAGGCCAACCAACAACTCGGCGCGCTCGACGCCACGCGGGCCGAGGCGATCATCCGGGCCTGCGACGACGTGATTGCCGGCGCGCTGCACGACCAGTTCGTGGTCGACGTGATCCAGGGCGGGGCGGGCACCTCGACCAACATGAACGCCAACGAGGTCATCGCCAACCTCGCGCTCGAACACATGGGCCACCCCAAGGGCCACTACGCCGCGCTGCACCCGAACGACCACGTGAACGCGTCGCAAAGCACGAACGACGTGTACCCGACCGCCTTGCGCGTGGCAGCCTGGTTCGGCATCGAGGCGCTGCTGCTGGCGATGGCCGACCTGCGCGGTGCCTTCGAGGCCAAGGCGCTGGAGTTCAAGAGCGTATTGAAGATCGGCCGCACCCAGCTGCAGGACGCCGTGCCGATGACACTCGGCCAGGAGTTCCTGGCCTTCGCCATCATGATCGGCGAAGACGAACTGCGGCTGCGCGAAGCGCGCGCCCTGATCACCGAAGTGAACCTCGGCGCCACCGCGATCGGCACCGGCATCAACGCACCGGCCGGTTATGCCGAGATGGTGGTGCCGCTGCTGGCCAGCGTCAGCGGCGTGCCGGTGGTGCGCGCGGCGAACCTCGTCGAAGCGACGCAGGACACCGGATCCTTCGTGCAACTATCGGGCGTGCTCAAGCGCGTGGCCTGCAAGCTCAGCAAGGTCTGCAACGACCTGCGGCTGCTTTCCAGCGGGCCGCAGGCCGGCTTCGGCGACATCAAGCTGCCGGCCCGCCAGGCCGGTTCGTCGATCATGCCGGGCAAGGTCAACCCGGTGATTCCGGAAGTGATGAACCAGGTGGCGTTCGAGGTGATCGGCAACGACGTGACGATCACGATGGCCTCCGAAGCCGGCCAGCTGCAGCTCAACGCCTTCGAGCCGATCATGGGTTACGCGCTGCACAAGAGTCTGCGCCACCTGACGAACGCGTGCCGCACGCTGCAGGTGAACTGCGTTGAAGGCATCGAAGCCAACCATGCCCTGCTGGCCAAACGCGTGGCCGAGTCGGTCACGCTCGTCACGGCGCTGAACCCGATCATCGGCTATGAGAAGGCCGCGCTCATCGCCAAGACTGCGCTCGCGACCGGTGGCACTATTGCCGAAGTGGCCGAAGCCTTGGGCATCATGAGCCGTGCCGAGATGAACGCGCTGCTCGTGCCGGAAAAACTGACCCAGCCGATCCGGCTGGTGGCATGAAGGTTGCGAAGCCTTCTCATTGGGACTGCGGCAAACCCTAGTGTCGCGGGCAAATACGCGTTTCCACGTCGGCCCGCACACCCAAGAATCCGTTGTTTCGTTTTTAACCCCGTAGGAGTTCGTATGAAAAAGTCCCTGTTGATCCATGCCGTGGCGCTGGCCGCTGCGATGGTCGCCGCCGGTGCCGCGCACGCACAAGCCACCGACACCCTGAAGAAGATCAAGGACAGCGGCAGTGTCACGATGGGCGTGCGCGAATCGTCGGGCGCCCTGGCCTACACGCTGGGCGACGGCAAGTACACCGGCTTCCACTACGACGTGTGCCAAAAGGTGCTGGCCGACGTGCAGAAGCAGCTCGGCCTGGCCAAGCTCGACATCAAGTACCAGCCCGTGACCTCGCAGAACCGTATTCCGCTGGTCCAGAACGGCACCGTCGACATCGAGTGCGGCTCCACCACCAACAACGCCACGCGCCAGAAAGACGTGGCCTTCGCCCCCACGCTGTACGTGGAAGAAGTGCGCATCGCCGTGAAGGCCAACTCCGGCATCACCAACATCGCCCAGCTCAACGGCAAGACCGTCGCCACCACCACCGGCACGACCTCGGTGCAACTGCTGCGCAAGCACGAGCGCGCCGCGGGCGCAGACTTCAAGGAACTGATGGGCAAGGACCACAGCGACAGCTTCCTGCTGCTCGAAGGCGGCCGTGCCGATGCATTCGTGATGGACGGCCAGATCCTGGCCGGCCTGATCTCGAAGTCGAAGGCCCCGGCCGACTACAAGATCGTCGGCGAGGTGCTCAGCGTCGAACCCATCGGCATCATGATGCGCAAGGACGACCCGGCTTTCAAGAAAGCGGTCGACGACAGCATCAAGGCCATGGCCAAGAGCGGTGACGTGGCCAAGCTCTACGACAAGTGGTTCCTGCAGCCGATCCCGCCGACCAACACCAAGGTCGGCCTGCCGGCGTCTGAGCTGACCAAGGCGGCCTGGGCCAACCCGACCGACAAGCCGCTCGAAGACTACGCCAAGAAGTAAAAGTAAACGGCAGTCGGGGCCGCTCGCGCTGAGCAAGCGCGGCCGGCCCCGCTCTGACCGCTGCCAGGCGCTGCGCCGCCTGAGCCCAGGGTCGAGTCCAAACCGAAGCAGGCCGCGACGCAAGCTATCAGCGAGGCCGAGATCGCCGCACTGCTG
>JBEBIB010000004.1:0-231949 GCA_040080605.1 Burkholderiaceae bacterium | reverse complement strand
CAACCACTGCGGCTCGTCGCAACAGCATCTGACGGCCTGCGGCGCCTCGGCTGGGTGCTTGAAGTCGGCTACAAACCGTCTGCCGCCCAGACTCCTAGCCGCGCTGCACGTGGCGGCGCAGCCCTTCCAGGTCGAGCACCCGCACGCCACCGTACTCGATGCCGATCAGGCCGTGTTCCTGCAACGCGTTGAGCGCTTCGTTGACGCGCTGGCGTGACAGCCCGACCAGGTAACCCAGCTCCTGCTGCGTGATGCGCAGCAGACCACCGACGCCGGGGTAGAGCACCGGGTGGAACAGGGCCGCGAGGCTGCGTGCCACGCGCGCGTCGGCATCGCTCATGCGGTCGATCTCGCGCGCCGCAATGAACTGGCCGAGGCGCTCGTTCAGCTGCTGCGTGATGAAGCGGTTGAAGGGAATGCTGCGGTCGAGCAGCCAGTGAAAGGTATCGACGCTCAGCCCGGCGACCACGCTCTTGCGCACTGCCGTGATGTTGTAACGATAGACCTCGCGCTTGATCACCGTGCCCTCGCCGAACCAGCCTCCCGGCGGCAGGCCGGTGAAGATGATGGGCACGCCGAGATCGCTGTCGTTGTTCATCTTCAGAAAGCCCTCGATCACGCCGAACCAATAGGTGACCGGCCGGCCGACGCGGCACAGCAGCTCGCCGGTGGCGATGCGCACGACCTTCAGATTGGCCACCGCCACCTTGCGCTCGGCCGCGTCGAGCGCGTGCAGCCAGGGGATGTCGTCGAGCTCGGCCGCATTCGGTGCCCGAGCGCGCTGATAGATCGGCTGGTTGAGTGGCGGCGGGTGGCGAGCGACCGGAATCATCGAGGGAAAGACCGGAGAGGGGTGTCCCTAGGATTGTCGTCAGAACGACAACTTGGCGTCAAACTTGTTTCTACATTCGCACTCACACCACGCTGCGGATGCTTCCGCGCTGGCTCACGGAGACGCAGTGCAAACGACCTTCCCCCGGCTGATGCTCGAACACGCGGCCAAGCGCCCCGAGGCCGCGGCATTGCGCGAAAAGAGTTTCGGCATCTGGCAGACGCTGAGCTGGGGCGCGCTGGCCACCCTCGTGCGCGAGCTGGCCTGTGGCCTGGCGCAAGCGGGCCTGGCGCGTGGCCAGCACATCGTGATCGTCGGCGAGAACCGCCCGCGCCTGTACGCGGCGATGCTGGCGGCGCAGTCGCTCGGCGCGATTCCGGTGCCGCTGTACCAGGACGCGGCGAGCACCGAGTTCGTGTTCCCGATCAACAACGCCGAAGTCACATTCGCGATCGTCGAAGACCAGGAGCAGGTCGACAAGCTGCTCGAGCTGCGCGAGCCCTGCCCGCAGATCGCGCGCATCTGGTTCGACGACCCGCGCGGCCTGCGCAACTACAACGAGCCGGGCCTCGCCTCGCTCGACGCGCTGATCGAAGCCGGCAGCGCCCACAACGCCATGCAGCCCGCCTTCTTCGACACCGAAGTGCAGAAGACCGAAGGCTTCGATGTGGCCGCGATGTTCTTCACCTCGGGCACCACCGGCAACCCGAAAGGCGTGGTGCACACGCACAACACGCTGATCGACCGCGCGCAGGCCGGCGCGAAGTTCGACAAGCTCACCAACGCCGAAGAAGTGCTGGCCTACCTGCCGCCGGCCTGGGTCGGCCAGAACATCTTCTCCTACGCGCAGTGGCTGGTGTGCGGCTACGTGGTGAACTGCCCCGAGTCGGCGAGCACGGTCGGCATCGACCTGAACGAGATCGGGCCGACCTACTACTTCGCGCCGCCACGCATCTTCGAAGGCATGCTGACGACGGTGATGATCCGCATGGAAGACGCGGGCGCCATCAAGAAGTGGCTGTTCCAGCACTTCATGGCGCTGGCGCGGCGCGTCGGGCCGCAGCTGATGGACGGCAAGGCGGTCTCGAGCCTCGACCGGCTGCGCTACGCGCTCGGCAAGCTCTTCATCTTCGGCCCGCTGCGCAACACGCTGGGCTTCTCGCGTGTGCGCGTGGCCTACACGGCGGGTGAAGCGATCGGCCCCGACCTGTTCACCTTCTACCGTTCGATCGGCATCAACCTGAAGCAGCTCTACGGCTCGACCGAGACCGCCGTGTTCGTGTGCCTGCAACCCGACCACGAAGCGCGCGCCGACACGGTGGGCGTGCCGATCGAGGGCGTGGAGATCAAGGTGAGCGAGTCGGGCGAGATCCTCGTCAAGTCGCCGGGCCTGCTGCGCGAGTACTACAAGAATCCGGCGGCCACGGCCGAGGTGCTGACGGCCGAGGGCTGGTACCACACGGGTGATGCGGGGTTTCTCGACGCGAGCGGCCACCTGAAGATCATCGACCGCGCGAAAGACGTGGGGCGCATCATGGGCGGCGCCAACGACGGCGCAATGTTCGCGCCCAAGTACGTCGAGAACAAGCTCAAGTTCTTCTCGCACATCAAGGAGGCGGTGGCGATCGGCGACCAGCGTTCTTCGGTCTGCGCGTTCATCAACATCGACTTCGAAGCCGTGGGCAACTGGGCCGAGAAGCGCAACCTGCCGTATGCCGGCTACACCGACCTGGCGCAGAAGCCCGAGGTCTACGAGCTGATCCGCGAATGTGTGGAGAAGGTCAACGCCGACCTCGCGCTCGACAGCATGCTCGCCGGCTCGCAGATCAGCCGTTTCCTGATCCTGCACAAGGAACTCGACGCCGACGACGGTGAGCTGACCCGCACGCGCAAGGTGCGGCGCGGCTTCGTGGCCGAGCGCTACCAGGTGCTGGTCGACGCGCTCTACGGCGGCAAGACCGAGCAGTTCATCGAGACGCAGGTGAAGTTCGAGGACGGCCGCTCGGGCATGGTCTCGGCCACGCTGAAGATCGCCGACACGAAGACGTTTGCCGCCGTGAAGAAAGCCGCCTGAACATGGCCACCCGAAAAATCGGCGAGGTGATTCTCGACGTGAAGAACATCAGCCTGCGCTTCGGCGGTGTGAAGGCGCTGACCGACATCAGCTTCGACGTGCGCGAGCACGAGGTGCGCGCGATCATCGGGCCGAACGGCGCCGGCAAGAGCTCGATGCTGAACTGCATCAACGGCGTGTACGCACCGCAGGAAGGTTCGATCAGCTTTCGCGGCCAGACCTTCTCGCACATGAACTCGCGCCAGGTGGCCGAGATGGGCGTGGCGCGCACCTTCCAGAACCTGGCCTTGTTCAAGGGCATGAGCGTGCTCGACAACATCATGACCGGGCGCAACCTGAAGATGAAAAGCAACCTGTTCCAGCAGGCGATCCGCTGGGGCGCGGCCGAGCGCGAAGAGACCGAGCAGCGCCAGCATGTCGAACGCATCATCGACTTCCTCGAGATCCAGCCCTACCGCAAGACCGCGGTCGGCAAGATGCCCTACGGTTTGCAAAAACGTGTCGACCTCGGCCGAGCGCTCGCGATGGACCCGCAGGTGCTGCTGCTCGACGAGCCGATGGCCGGCATGAACGTGGAAGAGAAGCAGGACATGAGCCGCTTCATCCTCGACGTGAACGACGAGTTCGGCACGACCATCGTGCTGATCGAACACGACATGGGCGTGGTGATGGACATCTCCGACCGCGTGGTCGTGCTCGACTACGGCAAGAAGATCGGCGACGGCACGCCGGCTGACGTGCGCCAGAACCCCGACGTGATCAGCGCGTATCTCGGGACTTCTCACTGATGGGCTTCTTCCTCGAAACCCTGTTCGGCGGCCTGATGGTCGGGATGTTGTATTCGCTGATCGCGCTCGGCTTCGTGCTGATCTACAAGGCCAGCGGCGTCTTCAACTTCGCGCAGGGCGCGATGGTGCTTTTTGCGGCGCTCGCGATGGCGCGTTTCTACGAGTGGTTTCCGAAGTGGTTCGGCTTCGAGAACAAGATCCTCGCCAACGTACTGGCTTTCGCCGGCGCGGTGCTGGTGATGATCGTGGTGGCCTGGCTGATCGAGCGGCTGGTGCTGCGCAAGCTCGTGAACCAGGAACACATCACGCTGTTGATGGCGACGCTGGGCATCACCTACTTCCTCGAAGGCTTCGGCCAGACGCTCTTCGGCTCGGACATCTACAAGATCGATATCGGCATGCCGAAAGACCCGATCTTCGTGCTCGAGAGCCTGTTCCAGGGCGGCGTGTTGATCAACAAGGAAGACCTGTACGCGGCGGCCATCGCCGCCGTGCTGGTCGCGCTGCTGGCGCTGTTCTTCCAGAAGACCGCCACCGGCCGGGCGTTGCGCGCGGTGGCCGACGACCACCAGGCCGCGCAGTCGATCGGCATTCCGCTCGGGCGCATCTGGATCATCGTGTGGTCGGTGGCCGGCTTCGTGGCGCTGGTGGCCGGCGTGATCTGGGGCAGCAAGCTCGGCGTGCAGTTCTCGCTCTCGCTCGTTGCATTGAAAGCCCTGCCGGTCGTGATCCTCGGCGGCCTCACTTCGGTGCCGGGCGCGATCATCGGCGGGTTGATCATCGGCGTGGGCGAGAAGCTCTCCGAGATCTACATCGGGCCGATGTTCGGGGGCGGCATCGAGATCTGGTTCGCTTATGTTCTTGCGCTGGTCTTCTTGCTGTTCCGGCCGCAAGGCTTGTTCGGCGAAAAAATCATTGACCGGGTCTGACCATGCTTTACAGGGAAAACGGTCAGTTCAAGTCCAGCTACCGCAGCGACCAGCAGATCTTTCCGATCCTGCAAGACCGGATCGCGATCGCGCTGCTGCTCGCGGTGGCCTTCGTCGCGATTCCGCTGCTGTCGTCGGAGTACCTGCTGCGCGCGATCTTCGTGCCCTTCCTGATCCTGTCGCTGGCCGCACTCGGCCTGAACATCCTCGTCGGTTACTGCGGCCAGATCTCGCTCGGCACCGGCGCCTTCATGGCGATCGGTGCGTATGCGGCCTACAACTTCCAGGCCCGCATTCCGGGCATGCCGCTGGTGTTCTCGCTGCTGCTCGGCGGCGTGTGCAGCACCGCGGTGGGCGTGCTGTTCGGCATTCCGTCGCTGCGCATCAAGGGCTTGTATCTGGCGGTCGCCACGCTCGCGGCGCAGTTCTTCACCGACTGGGCCTTCCTGCGCATCAAGTGGTTCACGAACGATTCTTCGTCGGGCTCGGTGAGCGTGGCGGGCCTGAACGTGTTCGGCATCCCGATCGAGTCGCCGGTGCAGAAGTATTTGTTGTGCCTGGCCTTCCTCGTCATCTTCGCACTGCTGGCGAAAAACCTGGTGCGCGGTGCGATCGGCCGCGAATGGATGGCGATCCGCGACATGGACGTGGCTGCCGCGGTGATCGGCATCCGCCCGGTCTACGCCAAGCTCACCGCGTTTGCCGTCAGCAGCTTCATCGTCGGCGTGGCCGGCGGCCTGTGGGGCTTCGTGCACCTGGGCTCGTGGGAACCGGCGGCCTTCAACATCGACCGGTCGTTCCAGCTGCTGTTCATGGTCATCATCGGCGGGCTGGGTTCGATCATGGGCAGCTTCTTCGGCGCGGCCTTCATCGTCGTGCTGCCGATCGTGCTCGACGGGCTGCCGTACTGGTTCGGCATACCGATCGACACCGCGCTGGCCTCGCACCTCACCTTCATGATCTTCGGCGCGCTGATCGTGTTCTTCCTCATCGTCGAGCCGCACGGCATCGCGCGGCTCTGGTCCACGGCGAAGGAAAAACTCCGCCTCTGGCCATTTCCCCATTGAACTAGAAGTCGCCACAGAGCGAACCGCCTTTCCACCCGCAACCCTCCACTGGAGACAGACATGAAATTCAAGTCACTCGCGCTGGCCGCCACCGTCATGGCGGTGGGTCTGGGCGCCCTCGCCACCGCCCCGGCGGCCTTCGCGCAAGCGAAGGAACAGTTCTTCCCGCTGCTCGCCTACCGCACCGGGCCCTACGCGCCGAACGGCACGCCCTGGGCCAACGGCAAGCAGGACTACATCAAGATGATCAACGCGCGCGACGGCGGCATCAACGGCGTGAAGATCACGTTCGAGGAATGCGAGACCGGCTACGCGACCGACAAGGGCGTGGAGTGCTACGAGCGCCTGAAGGGCCGGCCGGGCGTGACGCTGATCGACCCGCAAGCCACAGGCATCACCTTCGCGCTGACCGACAAGGTCGCGGCCGACAAGATCCCGCTGATCACGCTGGGCTACGGCCTCTCCGCCTCGCAGGACGGCAACGTCTTCAAGTGGAACTTCCCGCTGATGGGCAGCTACTGGACTGCCGCCGACATGCTGATCCAGCACATCGGCAAGAAGGAAGGCGGCCTCGACAAGCTGAAGGGCAAGAAGATCGCGCTCGTGTACCACGACTCGCCGTTCGGCAAGGAGCCGATGCCGCTGCTGGAAGAGCGCTCGAAGATGCACGGCTTCGAGCTGCAGAAGATTCCGGTCACGGCGCCGGGGGTCGAGCAGAAGTCGGCCTGGCTGCAGGTGCGCCAGAGCAAGCCCGACTACGTGCTGCTGTGGGGCTGGGGCGTGATGAACTCGACCGCGCTGAAGGAAGCCCAGGCCACCGGCTACCCGCGCGACAAGATGTACGGCGTGTGGTGGTCGGGTGCCGAACCCGATGTGAAGGACGTGGGCGACGGCGCCAAGGGCTACAACGCGCTGAACCTGAACACCTCGGGCCAGAGCCCGAAGGTGATCCAGGACATCCTGAAGCTCGTGCACGACAAGGGCCAAGGCACCGGCGCGAAGGAAGAAGTGGGCACCGTGTTGTACACACGCGGCCTGATCATCCAGATGCTCGGCATCGAAGCCGTGCGCCGTGCGCAGGAGCGTTACGGCAAGGGCAAGGTCATGACCGGCGAGCAGGTTCGCTGGGGCCTGGAGAACCTGGCGCTCGACCAGAAGAAGCTCGACGCCTTGGGCTTCAGCGGCGTGATGCGCCCGCTGTCGACCTCGTGCCAAGACCACATGGGCTCGACCTGGGCGCGTGTGCACACCTGGGACGGCGCGAAGTGGAGCTTCACCTCCGACTGGCTGCAGGCCGACGAGCAGATCATCAAGCCGATGGTCACCGCCGCAGCCGACAAGTACGCGACGGAGAAAAAGCTGACGCGGCGCACCCCGGCCGACTGCCAGAGCTGATCGTTTGAACTGAACCACCGAGGGCTCCCCGCGGAGCCCTCTTCGAAGCGCCGCGTGCGGTGCTTCGAAGAGTGAAAGACAACATGAGCACCGACACGAACATCCTTCTCAACGTCAACGGCATCGAGGTGATCTACAACCACGTGATCCTCGTGCTGAAAGGTGTGTCCTTGCAGGTGCCCGAAGGCCGCATCGTCGCGCTGATGGGTGGAAACGGTGCGGGCAAGACGACCACCCTGCGCGCGGTGAGCAACCTGCTCGAAGGCGAACGCGGTGCCGTCACGAAAGGCTCGATCGAACTGCGCGGCGAGCGCATCGAGGCGCTCAGCACGAGCGAGATGGTGAACCGCGGCGTGATCCAGGTGATGGAAGGCCGGCACTGTTTTGCGCACCTGACCATCGAAGAGAACCTGCTGACCGGCGCCTACACGCGCAAGGACGGCAAGGCGGCGGTGGCCGCCACGCTGGAGAAGGTCTACACCTATTTCCCGCGCCTGAAGACACGCCGCACGTCGCAGGCCGCCTACACCTCGGGCGGCGAGCAGCAGATGTGTGCGATCGGCCGCGCGCTGATGGCCAACCCGAAGATGGTGCTGCTCGACGAACCCTCGATGGGCCTGGCGCCCCAGATCGTCGAAGAAGTGTTCGAGATCGTGAAGGACCTGAACACGCGCGAAGGCGTGACCTTCCTGCTGGCCGAGCAGAACACCAACATGGCGCTGCGTTATTCCGATTACGGCTACATCCTGGAGAACGGCCGCATCGTGATGGACGGCGAGGCGAAGTCGCTGCGCGAGAACGAGGACGTGAAGGAGTTCTACCTCGGCATGGGCGGCGGCGACCGCAAGAGCTTCAAGGACGTGAAGAGCTACAAGCGGCGCAAGCGCTGGCTCGCCTGACGGCTCACCCGGAGACACACCATGGCCCATGCCGATGAAGCCGCGCTGAAACCCCTGTTGCCGCTGCTGCGCCAGCTGCGTGAGATCAAAAGCGTGCGCGAGATGAAGCCGGGCATCTTCTACCTGAAGGGCAGCGCCTTCATCCACTTCCACGACGAAGCCGGCGCGCTCGTGGCCGACCTGAAAAAGGCAGGCGGCTCGGGCTTCGACCGTTACCCCGTGGACACACCGCCCGGCCAGCGCAAGCTGGTCGACGACGCCAAACGCCGCGCCGGCCGCAGCGATGAAGACTGAGAGCCGCACTTGAATTCAGACCCGTCTCACTACGACGCCCTCGAAACCCGCAGCCCCGAACAGCGCGAGCAAGCGTTGATGGCTGCGCTCTCGGCACAGATCGCCCACGCGCAGGCGCACGCCGCGGCCTTCACGCTGAGCCTGGCCGGCGTGAATGCCGCCCAGGTGACGAGCCGCGCCGCGCTCGCGCGCCTGCCGGTGATCCGCAAGCACGAGCTGCTCGAACGCCAGGCCGACGCGGCCGCACCCGACGTGTTCGGCGGCTTTTCCGCCATTGGCTGGGGCGCTCGGCCCGCCACGCAGCGGGCACTGCGGGTGTTCGCTTCGCCTGGCCCGATCTACGAACCCGAAGGATCCGGCGCCGATTACTGGCGAATGGCACGCGCGTTGTTCGCCGCAGGTTTCCGCGCCGGCGACCTGGTGCACAACACCTTCAGCTACCACTTCACGCCGGCCGGCGCGATGATGGAAAGTGGCGCTTTCGCGCTCGGCTGCACGGTGTTCCCGGCCGGCACCGGGCAGACCGAACAACAACTGCAGGCAATGGCCGCCTTGAAGCCGGCCGGCTACATCGGCACGCCGAGTTTCCTGAAGATCATTCTTGAAAAGGCCGCCGAGAGCGGCGTGGCCCTGCCTTGGTTGAAGAAGGCCTCCGTCGGCGGCGAGGCGTTCACGCCGAGCCTGCGCGACTGGTTTGCCGAACGCGGCGTCACCGCTTACCAGAGTTACGGCACGGCCGATCTGGGCATGGTGGCCTACGAAACTCCAGCGCGCGAAGGCCTGGTGCTCGACGAAGGCGTGATCGTCGAGATCGTGCGTCCCGGCACCGGCGACCCGGTGCCCGAGGGTGAAGTCGGCGAAGTGGTCGTGACAACCTTGAACCCGGCCTACCCGCTGATCCGCTTCGGCACCGGCGACCTCTCGGCCGTGATGCCGGGCCATTGCCCGAGCGGGCGCACCAACACCCGCATCAAGGGATGGATGGGCCGCGCCGACCAGACCGCCAAGGTGCGTGGCATGTTCGTGCACCCGGCCCAGGTGGCCGAGATCGCACGCCGCCACCCCGAGGTGCGCAAGGCGCGGCTGGTGGTCAGCGGCGAGATGGCGAACGACCGCATGCTGCTCAGTGTCGAAGTCGAGGGCACGCCCGAAGGCCTGGCGGCGCGCCTGACCGAGACCGTGCGCGAGGTGACCAAGCTGCGCAGCGAGATCGCGCTGTGCGCCGCGGGCAGCCTGCCCAACGACGGCAAGGTGATCGAGGACGCGCGCCGCTACACATGACGGCACGAGGGATTACGTAGTTTCCGCCATGCCACGCGGCAGGTGAGCGCAGACAATCGTGCCGTGATATTCACCGCAGCTACGAAAGCCCCCACCATGAAACGAATTCTCCTCGCCACCGCGGCCGCCTTCGTGGCCACGTCTGCTTTCGCCGAATACCCGGAAAAGCCGGTCACGATCGTCGTGCCGTTCGCGGCCGGCGGCCCTACCGACAAGGTGGCGCGTGATCTGGCCGAAGCGCTGCGCAAGCCGCTGGGCGGCCAGGCGATCATCATCGAGAACGTGGGCGGCGCCGGTGGCACGCTTGGCGCCGGCAAAGTCGCCAAGGCCTCGAACGACGGCTACACGCTGCTGCTGCACCACATCGGCATGAGCACCTCGCCGTCGCTGTACCGCAAGATGGCCTACGACACGCTGGGCGACTTCGAGTACCTCGGCATGGTCAACGAAGTGCCGATGACGCTGATCGGCAAGCCCACGCTGCCGGCCAACAACTACGCCGAACTGGTCAAGTGGATGGATGCCAACAAGGGCAAGATCAACCTGGCCAATGCCGGCCTGGGCGCCGCTTCGCACCTGTGCGGCCTGCTTTTCCAGAGCACGCTGAAGATCGACATGACGACCGTGCCCTACAAGGGCACCGGCCCGGCCATGACCGACCTGCTCGGCGGCCAGGTCGACCTGATGTGCGACCAGACCACCAACACTTCCAGCCAGATCGAAGGTGGCAAGGTCAAGGCCTTTGCAGTGACCTCGGCCAAGCGGCTGACGACACCGGCCTTGAAGAACCTGCCCACGCTCGACGAGTCGGGCCTGAAGGGTTTCAACGTGTCGATCTGGCACGGCATGTACGCGCCCAAGGGCACGCCCAAGGCCGTGACCGACAAGATCAACGCCGCGCTGCGCATCGCGCTGAAAGACCCGGAGTTCATCAAGCGTGAAGAAGCGCTCGGTGCCGTGGTGATGACCGACGCACGCCTGGGCGGCGCCGAACACAAGAAGTTCGTCGAAGCCGAGATCAACAAGTGGGGCCCGGTCATCAAGGCCGCCGGCCAGTACGCCGACTGAAGCTTGAACGTGGTCCGTGCTGTCTTCAAATAGGGGCAGTCAATGCATGGACCACGGTGACTGCAGGGTGATCGGGATGGTCACCGGCCCGTCGTTGACGAGGCTCACCTGCATGTCGGCACCGAACTCTCCGCTGGCCACCGGTGCGTGCAGTTGGCGCGCCGTGGCCAGCACCCGTTCGTAAAGACGCCGTCCGAGTTCGGGCGCGGCAGCCGCCGTGAAACTCGGCCGGTTGCCACCCGACACGTCGGCCGCGAGCGTGAACTGGCTGACGATCAGCAAGCCACCCTTTACGTCGACGACGCTGCGGTTCATCTTGCCGGCTTCGTCGGCAAAGATGCGCAGCTTCAGCAGCTTGGTGACGAGCTTGTCGGCAAGTGCTTCGTCGTCGGTCGGTTCGGCGCAGACGAACACGAGCAGCCCTTGTTCGATGGCTCCGATGGTGCTGCCGCTGACGGCCACGGAAGCGCGCACTACACGTTGAACCAGCGCGATCATGGCGTGGACTTCGCGCGTTCGTCGTCGCGTGCCTGGTCGAAACGCGCTTCCACGTTCGAAGGCAGCAGCTGGATCGACGCCCGCAGGCCAGGCACCTCGTTCATCAGGGCCTGCTCGACGTTGGTACGCAGCGCGGCAGCACGACCGAGCGTCCAGTCCGAAGGCATGTGCATGTGCACGTCGAGAAAGCGGCGCTGGCCGGCACGGCGCGTGACGAGGTGGTCGAAACGGATCGCCTGGTGTGCGAATTCCGCGAGCGTGCGATCGATCTGCGCCCGCACCTCGGGTTCGAGTGCGCTGTCCATCAGCCCTTCGACCGAGCGCCAGGCGAGGTGCGCGCCTTCGCGCAGGATGTTCAGCGCCACACCGATGGCGAGCAGCGCGTCGAGCCAGAGCCAGCCGGTGAGGTGCACCGCCACCAGCCCGACAACGACGCCGGCCGAGGTCCACACGTCGGTGTAGAGGTGGCGCGCATCGGCTTCGAGCACGATCGATCGGTGCTCGCGCGAGGCCGCCATCATCCGCCAGGCCAGCAGGCCGTTGAGCGCCGAGCTGGCCACCGCCAGCGCCAGCCCCCAGCCGAGCGCCTGCAAGGGCTGCGGGTTGATGAGGCGGTGCGCCGCGGCCCAGATGATCCCGGCGGCCGCGCCGACAATGAGCAAACCCTCGAAGCCGCTAGAGAAGTACTCGGCTTTGCTGTGGCCGAACGGGTGGTCGTCGTCGGCCGGGCGCTGCGCGATGATGACCATCGCCAGGCCGAAGAGGGCCGAAGCGAGGTTGACGAAGGACTCCATCGCGTCAGACAGCAAACCCACCGAGTCGGTGATCCACCACGCCATCGTTTTCATCACGATGGTGGCGACCGCTGCCGCGATGGACAGCTTCAGCAGCGTCTTGACCTGCACCGCGGCTATGAGAGCGTCACGCGCGCGAACTTGCGCTTGCCGACCTGGACGACGTAGGTGCCGGCGCCGAGCTTCAGGCCGCGGTCGCTGATCAACACGCCATCGATGCGCACGCCGTTGCCGTCGACCAGGCGCAGCGCTTCGCTGCTCGACGGCGCGAGGTTCGCCTGCTTCAGCAAGGCGCCGATGCCGAGCGGCGCGCCGCTGAGCGACACCGCGTCGATCTGGTTGGGCACGCCGCCGCGGGCGCGGTGGTTGAAGTCGGCCTCGGCCGCCTCGGCCGCCGCCGCGTTGTGGAAGCGCGTGGTGATTTCCTTGGCGAGCAGCACCTTCGCGTCTTTCGGGTTGCGCCCGCCCTCGATCTCGGCTTTCAGCCTGGCGATGTCGGTCTCGGGCATGAAGCTCAGCAGGGTGAAGTAGCGCCACATCAGCGTGTCGCTGATCGACAGCAGCTTGGCGAACATGTCGTTCGGCGCTTCGGAAATGCCGATGTAGTTGCCCTTGCTCTTCGACATCTTCTCGACGCCGTCCAGCCCTTCGAGCAGCGGCATCGTCAGGATGCACTGCGGCTCCTGGCCGTATTCGCTTTGCAGGGCGCGGCCCACGAGCAGGTTGAACTTCTGGTCGGTGCCGCCGAGTTCGATGTCGCTCTTGAGCGCGACCGAGTCGTATCCCTGCATCAGCGGGTAAAGAAATTCGTGGACCGAGATCGGCGTGCCATTCTTGAAACGATCGCTGAAGTCGTTGCGCTCCATCATGCGGGCGACCGTGTACTTGGCGGCGAGCTGGATCATCCCGCGCGCGCCCAGCGGGTCGCTCCATTCGGAGTTGTAGCGAACCTCGGTCCTGGCCGGGTCGAGCACGAGGCTGGCCTGCTGGTAGTAGGTCTTGGCGTTGGTCTCGATCTGCTCGCGAGTGAGCGGCGGGCGGGTGGTGTTGCGGCCCGACGGGTCGCCGATCATCGACGTGAAGTCGCCGACCAGAAAGATCACGGTGTGGCCGAGGTCCTGCAACTGCCGCATCTTGTTCATCACGACGGTGTGGCCGAGGTGCAGGTCGGGCGCGGTCGGGTCCATGCCGAGCTTGATTCTCAGTGGCACGCCGGTTGCTTCTGAGCGTGCAAGCTTGGCGATCCAGTCGGGTTCAGGTAACAGCTCGTCACAGCCGCGTTTCGAGATCGCCAATGCGTTCAAGACACGGTCGGTCACAGGGTGTTTTGGCAGTGCCGGAACTGGAGTGGAAGGCAAGGACATTCGGGGCTTTTCAGGAGATGGGCTCGGAGCCGGGTCGGTATACTGCGCGGCTGCTCCGAACCGACTCCCGCACTGCAACGGCGAGCGACGAGAGCGAGGCCAACGGGGCGCCACGATTCTAGTGGCTACGTCCCGGGCCTCAGGGACACACACCGAAGCGCAGGCCCATGTTGCCCGCGCTCGCAGACAGAGCGGAAACGCTCCGGAATCGAATTGAAATCAAGCGTCTCCATCGATCGCGCCCTGGCCTCGGCCAGCGCCCACACGGCCAGTTTTGTCCGCACGCACCCGCGCAGCCTGACGGCCGCGGTGATGGTCGCGCTGGCCGGCTTCGGCGCCGCGGCCTTCGGCATCGCGCCGATGGTGCCGGATGCGTCGGACCTGCCGAAGCGTCTGGTGACGGAAATCGTCACCCCCGACAGCATGCAGTCACAACTCGACGCATTGGCCGAACACACGCTGGCGCTTTACAGAACCGACCTGACCCGTTCCAGCGACACCGCCGACAGCCTGCTGAAGCGGCTGAACGTGAGCGATGCCACGGCGGCCGCCTTCCTGCGCAACGACCCGACCGCCCGCAAGCTTCTCGAAGGCCGTGCCGGCAAGATGGTTCGTGTGCAGACCAATGAGGCCGGCGAGATGACCGAGCTGGTCGCGCGTTACGCTGCGTCGGGCGCCGATGCCGCCGGCACGCAGTTCCAGCGTCTGCGGGTGATTCGCTTCGCCGGTAAGCTGCTCGCCACGGTCGAGAGCGCGGCGCTGGTGCCGCAGGTGCGCATGGGCAGCGGCACGATCCGTTCGTCGCTGTTCGCGTCGACCGACGAAGCCGGCATCCCGGACGCCGTGGCCACGCAGATGGCCGAGGTGTTTTCGACCGACATCGACTTTCACCGCGAGTTGCGCAAGGGCGACACCTTCTCGGTCGTCTACGAAACGCTGACCGCCGACGGCGAGCCGATCACCTGGGGCACGTCGACCGGCAAGGTGCTGGCTGCAGAGTTCGTCAACAACGGCCGCTCGTATTCGGCCGTGTGGTTCAAGGACGGCCAGGGCAAGGGCGCGTATTACGGCCTCGACGGCCAGAGCAAACGCCGCGCGTTCCTGTCGAGCCCGATGGAATTCTCGCGAGTGACCTCGGGTTTTGCGATGCGCATGCACCCGATCCAGAACGTCTGGAAGCAGCACAAGGGCGTGGACTACGGCGCGCCCACCGGCACGCCGATCCGCAGCGTCGGCGACGGCGTGGTCGAGTTCGCCGGGCGCCAGAACGGCTACGGCAACGTGGTCGAGATCCGCCACAGCAACCAGCGCTCCACGCTCTACGCCCACCTGAGCCGCATCGACGTGCGCCAGGGCCAGCACGTGGAACAGGGCGCGCGCATCGGCGCGGTCGGCGCCACCGGCTGGGCGACTGGCCCGCACCTGCACTTCGAAGTGAAGGTCGGCGGCCAGCAGCAAGACCCGATGATCATGGCCAAGGCGTCCGAAGCCGTGGTGCTCACCGCGGCCGGCAAGGCCGAGTTCGCGCAGCTGGCCGTTAGCGTAAAGGACCAGCTCGACCTGGCCGACAGCGTCGGGCGCTCCGGCGCTTCGGTCGAGTAACAGCGTCCGCGCGGGCTGCCGAGCCCGCGCCAGCACTTGCCCCGATGACAGCGCTTTACATCGGCCTGATGTCGGGCACCTCGCTCGACGGCGCCGATGGCGTTCTGGTCGACTTCGAAGGCCCCGGGCTGCAGGTGCTGTGCCACCGTCACCGCCCGTTCCCGCCCGAACTCACCGCCGACTTGCTCGCGCTCAACACCGCTGGCGCCAACGAACTGCACCGCGCGGCGCTGGCCGGCAACGCACTCGCCCGCGTCTACACCGAGGTTGTCGAAGCGCTGCTCCAGGCCGCCGGCGTGCCGCGCGAGCAGGTCCTCGCCATCGGCGCGCACGGGCAGACGGTTCGCCACCGCCCCCTGGAGTTCGACGGCACCGGCTACACGCTGCAGTTGAACAATCCGGCATTGCTGGCCGAACTGAGCGGGATCGACGTCGTGGCCGACCTGCGCAGCCGCGACGTGGCCGCGGGTGGGCAAGGCGCGCCGCTCGTGCCGGCGTTTCACCGCGCGGTGTTCGGCCGGCCCAACGAAGCGGCCGGCGTGCTCAACATCGGCGGGATCAGCAACCTCACCGCTCTGCAGGCCGACGGTTCGACCACAGGCTTCGACTGCGGCCCGGGCAACGCGCTGATGGACCACTGGTGCCGGGCCCACACCGGGCAGGCCTTCGACGACGGCGGCGACTGGGGAGCTTCGGGCCGGATGATCGAGCCGTTGTTGCAGGACATGCTCGCCGACCCGTACTTCGCGCTGCCGGCGCCGAAGAGCACCGGGCGCGATCGTTTTCATCCGGACTGGTTGACAGCTCGGCTGCAAGGCTCGGCCTCATCGGCGCCAGCCGTGGACGTGCAGGCCACGCTGGCCGAGCTCACCGCCGCATGTTGTGCGAACGACTTTCGGCGTTACGCAACCGGCGCGCGCGAGCTGCTGGTGTGCGGCGGAGGCGCTTTCAACAGGCACCTGATGCGTCGCCTCGCAGCGCGACTTCCCGGCGTGGCCGTGTTGCCCAGCGACAAGCGCGGCCTGCCGGCCATGCAGGTCGAGGCCTGCGCTTTCGCCTGGCTCGCACGGGCTTTCTGCGCGCGGGAGCCGGCCAGCCTGCCAGGCGTCACCGGAGCCCGCGGGGCGAGGGTGTTGGGCGCGTTGTACCCCGCCCGGTGAGAGTCTCACCCAGCAAAAAGCCGCCCGGAGGCGGCTCTTGCGGTAAGCGCGTGACGCTCAGGCGGAGAAGCTCGATCCGCAACCGCAGGTGGTCGTTGCGTTCGGATTCTTGATCACGAACTGGGCGCCTTGCAGGTCGTCCTTGTAGTCGATCTCGGCGCCGGCCAGGTATTGCAGGCTCATCGCATCGATCAGCAGCGTGACGCCGTTCTTGCTCATCTGCGTGTCGTCTTCGTTGACGATTTCGTCGAACGTGAAGCCGTACTGGAACCCGGAGCAGCCACCGCCTTGCACGAACACACGCAGCTTCAGCTCGGGGTTGCCTTCTTCGTCGACCAGTTCCTTGACCTTGTTGGCGGCGCTGTCGGTGAAGACCAATGGCACCGGCGGCTCGTCGGACGGGATTTCGCGGGCTTGAATGTTTTCGGCGACTGCACTCATAGTCTGACTCCTTCGGCAGGCTGCCGATAAGGCAGATTATCCGGCATTTGAGGCGGCGAGTTTGATCGCCGGCTTTTCGTCGGCCTTCAGCGGCCTCAGTTCACCATCAATGGTGGCGCCCTGGTGCATTTCAAGGGCTTCGTAGCGAACATCACCCCAGACGCGCGCTTTCGGCTGCAGTTCGAGCAGCACGCTCGAGAAAACCGGGCCGGTCACAGTGCCGCTGATGATCACGTGGCCGGCCTGCACCTTGCCCGTGACACAGGCGTTTTCGCTGATGACGAGGATGCTGTTTTCTTCGCTCGTGGCGATCACGTCGCCACGCACTTCGCCGTCGATGCGCAGGCCGTCGGTGAAACGGAGTTCACCGAGGATGACGGTGCCTTCACCGATCAGCGTGCGGATCGCAGGTTGTTTTTTCTTTCCGAACATGGGGACTCTCCAACGAGGCAGGCGCCACGGATGTTCGCGGGCGCTTCTACAGTTTCACCATCAGCGTGGCCTTCACGCCACCACGCAGGTCCATCACCTTGACCGTGGCACTTTTTACCATGGCCAGCGGCGCGTGCTCGATTGCGCCTTCGATCCTCACGTACTGTTTCAGCTGTAGCGCTTGCGGACCGCCGGGCTGTGACAGAGACCACGGTTTGCCGTCGAGCGTGCCGGCCAGCGTGATCTCGTAGCGCCCACTGAATTCGGGGCGTGCCCTGCCCGGCTGCATCACGAGCATCTGAAAGCGTACTCGTCCTTCGGCCTGCGGCTCGACCTGCAGACCACGAATGATCAGGTCTTCGCCCGCGCCGGCCGGCAACAGGCGCTCGAAGAATCCGAGGTCACCGCGCAGCGCGAGGTTTTCCGATTCGACGGCCTTGAGTTGCTGCGCGAGCCGGTCCTGCACTGTCTTTTCGGTCGTCAGCAGGCTCTGCGCCGTGTTCGCGATCGACACCGCCCCTTCACGCTCGCCGCGCAACTGGGCCACTTCAATGCGGAGCTTGTGCAGCTCTTCCTTTGCGCCGCTGTCGAGTCCGGCGATGTCCTTGCCGAACTCGAACGCCCAGAGCGCGAGCGCGGCCGAAAAGCCGCACATCAGCGCCACCAGCGCCCAGCGCAAGGGCCACGGCAGGTGGCTGCGCACGATCATGCGCGGCGCACTGATCGACAAACGGCGCCGCAGCAGCTTCCAGCGCATTCGGTCCGGCCCCTTCAGGTTCACAAGGAGCGCGGATTGTAGAAGCGCCCTGACCGCGCAAACGCTACAAACGGAAAGGCCGCCCGGAGGCGGCCTTCTTGCAGCGAAACGCGCGAAAGATCAGCGCTTGCTGAACTGCTTGCGACGGCGCGCGCCGTGCAAACCGACCTTCTTGCGTTCGACTTCGCGCGCATCACGCGTCACGAAACCGGCGTGCTTGAGCGGCGGCTTGAGGGTTTCGTCGTAGTCGATCAGTGCGCGGGTGATGCCGTGGCGCACCGCGCCGGCCTGTCCCGATTCACCACCACCTCGCACATTGACCTTGACGTCGAACGCGGCGTCGTTGGCGGTCAGCACCAGCGGCTGGCGAACCACCATGATGGACGTCTGACGGCCGAAATACTCGTCGACGGTCTTGCCGTTGACGATGATCTGGCCGGTGCCCTTCTTGATGAAAACGCGTGCCACCGACGATTTGCGGCGGCCGGTTCCGTAGTTCCAAATTCCGATCATGGCCGCTCCTTAGACTTCAAGAACTTTGGGTTGCTGCGCAGTGTGCGGATGCGTGGCACCGGCATACACCTTGAGCTTCTTGACCATCGCATAACCCAGCGGGCCCTTCGGGAGCATGCCTTTGACGGCTTTCTCGATGGCGCGGGTCGGGTGCTTGGCCTGCATGTCCTTGAACTTGGTGGCATGAATGCCGCCCGGGTGACCCGAGTGGCGGTAGTACACCTTGTCGTTGGCTTTGTTGCCGGTGACGCGAATCTTCTCGGCGTTGACGATGACGATGAAGTCACCGGTGTCGACGTGAGGCGTGTAGATGGCTTTGTGTTTGCCGCGCAAGCGGAGGGCGACTTCACTGGCCACCCTTCCGAGAACCTTATCGGTCGCGTCAATCACAAACCAGTCATGCGTCACTTCGGCCGGCTTGGCACTGAAGGTTTTCATGGGAGTCGGTCTGAGTTGGTTTGTCAGCCCCACAGCTCATCGCTGGGTTGGATCACCAGGCTCGGCTCTGCTTCTTTGGAATGGCAGACTCTCGCTCGGTGCGTTGCGGACGGCTCGGTGCCGACTGCAGCGCTTTCCCGGGGGCGTACTTCGGAAAAGCCTTCAAGTATATCAAAGCCTGGCCACTCCCACTTGATTTGCATACGCCCCTCTTGGCATGCGCACCTAACCGATTCACGTAGACTGGGGTTAACCCTAGACGAAAGGCCTCCTTCATGGGCATTCCAGTCGACACCGCCATGCGAACCACCCACGCTCCGTCACCTACCCCGGCCACCGGCGCACCCGACGGGCGCCCGCCTGTCAGCTGGTCCTGGGTGCCCATCCGTTCGCTCGGCCCGCGGCACCGCGAGCGCATCACGGCCCACTTGATGGCGCTGGATGTAAGTGACCGCTATCTGCGATTCGGTTACCCGGCCACCGACGCCCAGATGTCGAAGTACATCGACATGCTCGACTTCGAGCAAGACGAAGTGTTCGGCATCTTCAACCGCCGGCTCGAACTGATCGCCATGGCACATCTGGCCCACGCCGGGGTTGCGGCCGTTGCCGGGCGACCGGCGATGTCGGAGTTCGGCGTGTCAGTGCTGCCACAAGCACGCGCCCGCGGATTCGGTCGCCGCCTGTTCGAGCACGCCATGCTGCATGCGCGCAACCGCGGCGTGGAAATGCTCTTCATCCACGCGCTGAGCGAGAACGTGGCGATGCTGAAGATCGCTCGCCGCGCCGGCGCGACGGTTGAGCGCGACGGCTCGGAATCCGAGGCGTGGTTGAAGCTGCCGCCCGACAGCTTCGCGTCGCACGTCGGTGAAATGGTGGAGCAGCAGGCTGCCGAATTCGACTATCACCTCAAACGCAGCGCACGCCAGGTCGGCGAGTTTCTCGGTGCGATCTCGGAAGTGAAGACGTCCATGGGCAAAGCCGCCCATATCGCCGAAGAGTGACAACAACGACACACGGCGGTCACGCAGTTGTGGTTCCGGCACCCATGTTGGGGATGGCAAACGCCGCTTTCCGGCACTGACATCCGCTACAGTTTGTGTTCGGGCTCGTCTTTCAGACACCGCCCACGGCTTCACGAACCGCGTTGTTCAACATGCAAACCTCCTCGTGGCTCGCCGCGTTGGCCGCTCTGATGGTGCTCGGACTGGGGCTGGTCGCCTGGCTCTTCAGGTCCCGGCAGCCCAAGTCGCGGCCGGCGCTGCCGACCGAATGGGCCTTGACCGCCCGCCCGGTTTTTTCCACCGAAGAGCGTCGCGCCTATCGGCTGCTGCGCGAAGCCTTGCCCCACCACATCGTGCTGTCCAAGTTGCCGCTCGTGCGCTTTTGCCAGCCCAACGACCCGAACGAAGTGCGTTACTGGTTCGACCTGCTGGGCACCAGCCACGTGGCTTTTGCGATCTGCAGTGCGAACGGCCGTGTGCTGGCCGCCATCGACCTCGACACCGACCGCGCCACCTCCCGGCGCCTGATGCAGATCAAGCAGTCGGTGCTCGGCGCCTGCCGCGTGCGCTACCTGCACTGCTCTGTCGACAACCTGCCCTCGGTCGCCGAACTGCAATTGCTGGTGCCGAGCGTCGGTGCGCCCTCCAGAGCGCCGCAACCGGTGTCGCCCGCGGCCGTCAATCTGCACCAGGCCCGCGATACGCTGGCCAACACCGTGGCCACGCGGCGCGCTGAGCGCTCATCACTCTGGCAAGACTCGACGCTGTTTCAGGATTCGTTCTTCGCCCCCGACAGCCAGCGTGACTCGATGGGCAGCAGCGAGTTCTCGCCACTTTCGGCGCCCGAACTGCCGAGCCCACCGCACCCCGAGCGGCAGCATGCGAGCCTGGGTCCGCTTCGCGGCGGCGTGGTCGCGACAGCCCCACGCGCGAGCGACGACGACGCCATCGGCGGCACGGTCGTCGACGTGCTGCGTTTCAGCGCCACCAGCCGCCACTGATCCGTTCGCGAAGGCACGGCGCGTACGATGCGCGCCATGACTTCCCCCGAACCCGCACGCGCGTCGCTCGACGCACCCTACGCGGACTTGCACCCCGACACCGTTCTCGATGCACTCGACGCCGTCGGCCTGCGTGGCGACGGCCGGCTGATCCAGCTCAACTCCTATGAGAACCGTGTCTTCCAGGTGTTCCTAGAAGACGGCCGTGTCGTCGTTGCCAAGTTCTATCGGCCGGGGCGCTGGAGCGACGCGCAGATTCTTGAAGAACATTCGTTCGCTGCCGAGCTGGCCGCGAACGAGATCCCTGTCGCCGCAGCCTGGCCGCTCGAGCTCGACAGCGTGCCGAGCCGCTTGACCGACATCACCTTGAAAGGCCCGACGCTGGCGCAGTTCGGCACCGAACTCGGCAGCTACCGCTTCAGTGTCACGCAGCGCCTGGCCGGCCGCGCGCCCGAGTTGGAAGACGCGGGCACGCTGGAGTGGATCGGCCGCTTTATCGGCCGCATGCACGCCGTCGGTGCGCTCAAGCCGTTCGAGTTCCGGCAAGCCTTGACCCCGCAGACCTTCGGCATCGACAACCGCGACTGGCTGCTCGCGCACGACATCATCCCGCCCGACGCTTTACCCGCCTGGCGCTCGACCGTCGATGCGGCGCTGGCCGCCGTGCAGGCGGCGTTCGAGAGCAACGGCTCGCCGCGGGTGCTGCGGCTGCACGGCGACTGCCACCTCGGCAACGTGCTCTGGGCGGCCGACGGCCCGCACTTCGTCGACCTCGACGACGCCGTCACCGGCCCGGCCACGCAAGACCTTTGGATGCTGCTCTCGGGCGACCGCGGCGCGATGACCCGCCAGCTCGCCGCCGTGCTCGACGGCTACGAAAGTTTCATGGACTTCGACTGGCGTGAGCTGCGCCTGGTCGAGCCGCTGCGCACCTTGCGCATCATTCACCACAGCGCATGGATCGCGCGGCGCTGGAACGACCCGGCCTTCCCGGTCGCGTTCCCGTGGTTTGCGAGCCCCGCCTACTGGGCCGAGCAGACCACACGTCTGCGCGAGCAGATCGAAGCGATGACCCAGCCGCCGGTGGGCGGCATGTGACATTCGCGCCGCTCGGCGGCGCGTGACCCGCTTCAGCCCACCAGCAGAGCGTTGACCCGCTTCACGTAGGCGGCGGGGTCTTCGAGCTGCCCGCCTTCGGCCAGCAGCGCCTGATCGAACAGGATGTGGGCCAGGTCGTCGAAGTGCGCGTTGCCGTCGAGTCGCTTCACGAGCGCGTGCTCGGCGTTGACTTCGAGCGTGGGCAGCGACTTCGGCGCGCTCTGCCCGGCCTGCTTCAGCAGCCGCGCCAGGTGCCCGCTCATGTCGCCTTCTTCCACGACCAGGCAGGCCGGTGAATCGACCAGGCGGGTTGTAACGCGCACGTCCTTGGCGCGGTCTTTCAGGGCTTCCTTCAGCTTGTCGAGCACGGGCTTGAAGGTGGTCGCGGTTTCTTCGGCCTGCTTCTTCTCGGCTTCGTCCTGCAGGGCGCCGAGGTCGACCGCACCCTTGGCCACGCTTTGCAGCGCCTTGCCTTCGAACTCGTGCAGGTGGCTGAGCAGCCACTCGTCGACCCGGTCGATCAGCAGCAGCACTTCGATGCCCTTCTTGCGGAAGATCTCGATCTGCGGGCTGTTTTTCGCCGCTGCCATGCTGTCGGCGGTGATGTAGTAGATGACCTCCTGGCCTTCTTTCATGCGCGCCACGTAGTCGGCGAGCGACACCCCTTCGTCGGCCTGCGTCGAGGCAAACCGCAACAGCTTGGTCAGCCGCTCGTGGTTGGCGTGGTCTTCGCCGACACCTTCTTTCAGCACCACGCCGAAGTCGTTCCAGAAGGCCGCGTAGCGCGCCCTCTCGGCAGCGTCTTCGTTGTTGGCCAGGCCTTCGAGCATCGACAACACCCGCTTGGTCGAACCTTCTCGGATCGCCTTCACGTCGCGGCTTTCCTGCAGCAGTTCGCGCGACACGTTCAGCGGCAGGTCGGCGCTGTCGATCACGCCCTTCACGAAGCGAAGGTACACCGGCATCAGCGCTTCGGCGTCGTCCATGATGAAGACACGCTTCACGTAGAGCTTCACGCCGCCGCGCTTGTCGCGGTTCCACAGATCGAACGGCGCCTTCGCCGGGATGTAGAGCAGCTGCGTGTACTCGCTGCGGCCTTCGACGCGGTTGTGCGTGTAGGCCAGCGGCGCTTCGGTGTCGTAGCTGATCTGCTTGTAGAACTCGGTGTATTCGTCGGCGGTGATCTCGCTCTTGGCACGCGCCCACAGTGCCGACGCCTTGTTCACCGGCGCCCACTCTTCGCGCATCACCTGCTTCTGCGCTTCAGCGTCCCACTCTTCCTTCTGCATCAGGATCGGCAGCGAGATGTGGTCGGAATACTTGCCGATCACCGACTTCAGCTTCCAGCCGCTCAGGAATTCTTCTTCACCTTCGCGCAGGTGCAGCGTGACGCTCGTGCCACGCTGCGCGCGCGTGATGGTCTCGATCTCGAAATCGCCGCTGCCTTCCGAGCTCCAGCGCACACCTTGCTCTGCGGCCAAGCCGGCGCGGCGGGATTCGACGCTGATGCGGTCGGCCACGATGAAGCCGCTGTAGAAGCCCACGCCGAACTGGCCGATGAGCTGCGCGTCCTTCTTCTTGTCGCCGTCGAGCGCGGCCATGAACTCGCGTGTGCCGCTCTTGGCGATGGTGCCCAGGTTGGCCACCGCTTCGTCGGCCGACAGGCCGATGCCGTTGTCGGTGATCGTGATCGTCTTCGCTTCGGCGTCGAAGCTCACCCGCACTTCGAGGTTCGGTGCGTCTTCGAACAGCGCTGCGTCGTTGAGCGCCTCGAAGCGGAGTTTGTCGCAGGCGTCGGATGCGTTCGACACCAATTCGCGCAGGAAGATTTCCTTGTTCGAATACAGCGAATGGGTCACGAGGTGCAGGATCTGCTTGACCTCGGCCTGGAATGAAAGCGTCTGTTTTTCCATGATCTTGTGGTGTCAAGTGGTCGAGCCGGAACGTTCTCCGGCGGGTCAAGGGTGGGGGCGCTGGGAGCCGATTCAAGTGATGCGACTCCGATCTTCCCGGTCAACCCATGATTATCGAGGTGCCGGCGCACTTGCCGCAAAATGCCCCATGCCCCTGAGAACCATCGATGTCACGCGCTATGTCACGCCGCTGCGCGAGGGCGGCTCGCTGCCGGCCATCGTGGAGGCCGACGACGACGGCCTGTACGTGCTCAAGTTCCGCGGCGCCGGTCAGGGCCCGCGGGCGCTGATCGCCGAGCTGGTGGCCGGCGAGTTCGCCCGCGCGCTCGGCCTGCCGGTGCCCGAGATCGTGTTCGCGCGGCTCGACTCGGAACTCGCGCGCACCGAGCCCGACCCCGAGATCCAGGACCTGATCCGCGTCAGCGCCGGGCTGATCGACGGCATGATCGAAAGCAGCACCGGCCTGAACCTGGCGCTCGACTACCTGCCAGGTTCGACCACCTTCGACCCGGTGGCCTTTCAGCCCGACGCCGAGCTGGCCTCGCGCATTGTCTGGTTCGACGCCTTCACGAGCAACCTCGACCGAACGGCGCGCAACACCAACATGCTGGTGTGGCACGGCAAGCTCTGGCTGATCGATCACGGCGCGGCACTGTACTTCCACCACGACTGGCGCGACTTCATGGCGCGCGCCACCAGCCCGTTCGCGCTGATCAAGGACCACGTGCTGCTGCGCTTCGCGGGCCGGCTGGCGGAGGCCGACGCGTCGATGTCGCAGCAGCTGACGACCGACCTGATCGAATCAACGGTCGCGCAGATCCCCGACAGTTGGCTCGAAGACGAACCCTCGTTCGCCAGCAAGGCCGAGCACCGCGAAGCCTACGTTCGTTACCTCACGCGGCGCCTCGAAGCCCCGCGTGCCTTTTTCGAGGAGGCCGTTCGTGCCCGCAGCCTGCACATATGACTACGCGGTGGTGCGCGTGGTGCCGCGGGTCGAGCGCGGCGAGTTCGTCAATGCCGGCGTGATCGTGTCGTGCGCGGCGCAGAACTTTCTGCGCACCCACATCGAGCTTGACGAAGCAAGGCTGCTCGCCATCGACCCGAACATCGACCTGCCCGGCATCCGCGCCGCGCTCGCCGCGCTGCCGCTGGTCTGCGCAGGGGGCGACGCGGCCGGCGCGCTGGGGCGGCTGTCCACGCGCGAACGTTTTCACTGGCTCGTGGCGCCGCGCAGCACGAGCATCCAGACCTCGGCGGTGCACACCGGCCGCTGCACCGACCTCAGCACCGAGGCCGAACGCTTGCTCGACCGCATGGTGCGGCCGCGCACCGGCTGACGACCCCGCCGCCTCAGCGCGGCAGCGAGTTCACCTCTTTCTCCCAGCGCTCGATCAGGCGCCGCCGCTCGGCCGCCTTGCCGTACTTCTGGAAGTCGTACTTGATCAGCCGCACCGCGTCGATGGTCGGGATGCGCAGGTCGGGCTTGAAGGTCTTGTTGGCCGGCACCTGCAGCGAGTTCGAACGCGCGCCGATGCTCTGGCCAGCCGGGCTCATCAGCCAGTCGTAGTACTTCTTCGCCGCCTCGCGGTTGCGCGCGCCCTTGACCAGCGCGATGCCACCCACTTCGTAGCTCGTGCCTTCGCAGGGAGCACCGCTCTTGACCATCTTGAAACCCTGCTGGCGCTCGTTCTCGAAGCCGAAGATGAAGCTCACGCCGATGCCCACCTCGCCCTTAGCCACGCTCTTGGCCTGCGCCTGCCCGCTGCGCGTGTACTGCGTGACGTTGCGGTGCAGCTTCTGCAGGTAGGTGAAGGCCGCGTCTTCGCCCATCAGTTGCACCAGGCCGGCGAGGATGGTGTAGCCGGTACCGCTCGAGCCCGGGTGCGAGGTTTCGATCTCGCCCTTGTAGCGCGCATCGAGCAGGTCGGCCCAGCACTTCGGCGCCGGCAGCCCTTTCTTCTTCAGCACGTCTTCGTTCCAGCCGAAGCCGATCGCGCTGGTGTAGAAACCGCCGACGTAGTTCCCGCTCATCGCGTACTGGCGCACCGCCCAGCCATGCAGGTCGTCCAGGTACGCCGGCCGGTACGCATCGAGCAGGCCGACTTCGGCGGCCTGCAGGAACGGGTCGCCGGTGCCGCCCCACCACAGGTCGGTCTTCGGGTTGGCCGCCTCGGCACGCAGCTGCGCCAGTGCTTCGCCGGTGGCCTTGTGAACCTGCAATACCTTGATGCCGGTCTGGGCCTGGAACTCTTTCGCGGCCAGCTCGCACCAGCCCTGGTCGGTGGCGCAGATCGCCACCACCTGTTGGTTCTGCGCCAGCGCCGCGCCGGCCCAGCCCAGGGCCACCGCCGCGATGGCGCGCACAAAAGTGTTGTTCATGAAAAAGCCCCGCCCGATTCGATGCTGTGCATTATCGAATCGAGACGGGGCCGGGGGCCGGCCGGCTCAGCGCTGTGTCACTCGCTGGTGCCGAGCAAGTCGCCGAAGCCCTGCCATTGCGTGCCGGTGAACTTGGCGAGCTGGCCCTGCTTGACGAGGAAGAAGTCGGTCGGCGTGGTGTTCAGCGCCATGCCGGTCAGCAGCAAGGGCAGCTTCAGATTCTTGATGTTGGCCGCCTGCTTCATCACGTTCTCGCGCGTCAGGTCGTTGCCGCACTGCTTCAGGATCTGCACCATGGTCTGCGCCGTGAGGTAGGCGTACAGGTTGGTCGCGTCCTTCGGGTCACCTTCGCGGTAGTAGCGGCCCATGAAGGCGCGCCATTCGAGCATGGCCGGGTCGTCTTTCCACTGCGGGTCGTTCGGGTCCTTGTAGTACTGCAGCGTCAGCAGGCCGACCGACTTGTCCAGGCCCGCCGGCACGAGCACCGAGCCCACCGACGCGCTCACGTTGTTGACGATGTGCAGAGGCTTCCAGCCCGAATCGAAGGCCTTGCGGATCGCCTGCGCGCCGAACTTGGGCGTGGTGATGTTGATGAAGGTGTCGGCGCCCGAGCCCTGCAGCGTCACGATCTGCGAGTCGACCGTCGGGTCGCTCACTTCGTAGGTCGCTTCGGCGACGATCATCTTCGCGCCGGCCGCGCCCAGGCCGTCCTTCACGCCCTTGAGCACGTCTTTGCCGTAGTCGTCGTTCTGGTACAGGATCGCGATCTTCGCGTTCGGCTTGTTCTTCATCAGGTACTTGGCGTAGATCGCGCCTTCGGCCTGGTAGCTCAGGTTGAAGCCCAGCGTCCACGGAAAGTTCTTCGGGTCGGCCCACTTGGTCGCACCCGTGGCCAGCAGCAGGTGCGGCACCTTCTTGCCGTTCACGTACTTGTGGATCGCCGAATTGCCCGGCGTGCCCAGGGTCTGGAACAGCGCCAGCACCTCGTCCTGCTCGACCAGCTTGCGCACCTGCTCCACGGTCTTGGGCGGGCTGTAGCCGTCGTCCAGGCTGATCAGGTTGATCTTGCGGCCGTTGATGCCCCCAGCCTCGTTGATCATCTTGAAGTAGGCCTGGTGCAGCTTGCCGATCGTGCCGTAGGCCGAGGCCGGGCCGCTGTAGGGCATGGTCTGGCCGAGCTTGATCTCGGTGTCGGAGGCGCCCGGCCCGTACTTCTTCTGCGCCGACGCGGGCGCGGTGACGACGGCGAGCGTGGCCGCGATGGCCAGCAGCGAAACACGACGCTTGAGACTGAATTTCATGATGGCTCCTTCAATGTCATCAACACACACTCGGGACGGCGGACTCGCCGTGAACCGGACGAAGACACAACCCTCTCAACGCTGCCGCCACTGGCGCAGACGACCGCTGGCGATCCGGATGAACCCTGCCACGCCGCTGGGCATGACGTACATGAACACGATCAGGAAGACGCCGTAGATCGCCCACGGCGCGGCCTTCGAGATCTGGTCGGCCACGTTCGGAATGAACTGGATGAACAGCGCGCCCCAGATCGCCCCCGAGATCGACGCGAGGCCACCGATCACCACACCGACCACCAGCGTGATCGACAGGAAGATCGTGAAGGTGTCGGGCGCCACGAACTGGATCGCGATCGCGCCCAGCGCGCCGGCGATGCCGGTGTACATGGCCGAGACACCGAAGGTCAGCGACTTGATCATCGCGGTGTTCACGCCCATCGCCTGCGCGGCGATCGGCTGGTCGCGAATGGCCACCATCGCCCGGCCGATGCGCCCGCGCAGCAGGTTCCAGCCGATCAGGAACAGGATCAGCAGCGTCACCAGCGCCACGAAGTACAGCCACTGGTCCTGCGAGATCGGCAGCCACGCGGGCGGGTCGGGCTTGACGATCACGATGCCCTGCACGCCGCCGGTCCAATGCTCG
Source organism: Burkholderiaceae bacterium (assembly GCA_040080605.1). Taxonomy (GTDB): domain Bacteria; phylum Pseudomonadota; class Gammaproteobacteria; order Burkholderiales; family Burkholderiaceae_C; genus LMDS01. The sequence goes on along the minus strand of JBEBIB010000004.1, from coordinate 203,984 downwards.
AAGCCCTTGAACTTGAGGATCTGCGGCATCGCCACGCCGAGCGCAAAAGTCGCCAGCGACAAATACAAACCTTCGAGGCGCAGCGCCGGCAGGCCGAACAGGAACCCAGCCACCAGGCACACCGCGCCGGCGGCCGGCAGCGTGGCCCAGTAAGGCACGCCGAACTTGTCCATCAGGATCGCGGCCACGTAGGCGCCGATCGCGTAGAACGCGCCGTGGCCGAGCGAGATCTGGCCGTTGTAGCCGGTCAGCATGTTCAGGCCGAGCAGCGCGATCGCGTAGACCAGCACGAGCGTGAACTGGAAGACGCGGTAGTTGCTGACGAGAAAGGGCAGCACGCAGGCGCCGACCAGCAGCAGCGCGAGGCCGAGCGTCTGGTTGCGGCTCAGCGCCGGGCGCGCCTTGGGGGTGGAAGACGGGGTGGTCATGCTGCTCAGACCCGGGTGACGTGCACTTTGCCGAACAGGCCCGAAGGCCGGATCACCAGCACCCCGACGATCAGCACCAGCGCGACCGTGAGCTTGAGTTCGGTGCCGAGGAAGGAGCCGACCACGTTCTCGAGCACACCGACGATGAAGCCGCCGAGCACCGCCCCGCCCGGGCTGTCGATGCCGCCGAGCAGCGCCGCGGCGAAGGCATAGAGCAGGATGCCGGCCATCATGTTCGGCTCCAGGAACACGGTGGGCGCCACCATCATCCCGGCGATCGAGCCGATCGCCGCGGCCAGGCCCCAACCGAGCGCGAGCATCCAGCCCACCCGCACGCCGACGAGCCGGCTCGACACCGGGTTTTGCGCCGCAGCACGCATCGCCAGGCCGAGCGGTGTGAAGCGGAAGAAGGCGAACACCAGCAGCAGCACCACCAGCGTGATGCCGATCGAGCCGAGCTCGTGCGAAGACACATAAGAGTTGCCGAACAGCGGTGCCGCGGGGAACGGGCTCGGGAAGGGCTTGATCGTGTACGAGAAGATCCAGCCCGCCAGGCTGTTCATGATGACGAGCAGGCCGATGAAGACGATCACGACCGACAGGATCGGCGCGTTCTCGACCGGCTGCACGATCACCCGTTCGATCAGCACACCGAGCGCGAAGGCCAGCGCCACGGTGATGAAGAACGCGGCCCAGTAGGGCATACCGGCCTGGATCAGGCTCCACGAGATGTAGGTCGAGAACATCGCCAGTTCACCCTGCGCGAAGTTCACGAGGTGGGTGGCCTGGTAGATCATCACCAGCGCCAGCGCCACGCTGGCGTAGATTCCGCCGGTGGCGAGGCCCGAGAGCACCTGATGCAGCAGGACGTTCATGCTCAATAGCCCAGGTAGGAACGGCGAATCGCTTCGTCGTTGCGGATCGATTCGGCCGTGCCCGAGATCACCACGCGCCCGGTCTCGAGCAGGTAGGCGGTGTCGGCGAGCTTGAGCGCAAGCGACGCGTTCTGTTCGACCAGCAACATGCTCACGCGGTCTTGCTGGTTGATGGTGCGGAAGATCTCGAACAGCTCCTGCACGATCAGCGGCGCCAGACCGAACGAGGGTTCGTCGAGCAGCAGCAGGCGCGGCCGCAGCATCAGCGCACGCGACACTGCGAGCATCTGCTGCTCGCCGCCCGAGAGCAGCCCGGCCTGCTGGCGGAAGCGCTCTTTCAAGCGCGGGAAGTAGCCGAACATGCGCTCGAAGTCGGCCGCTACTTCGGCCTTGTCGCTGCGTGTGTAGGCACCGAGCCGAAGGTTCTCTTCGACGCTCAGGTTGACGAAGGTGCCGCGCCCGTCAGGCACGTGAGCCACGCCGGCGCGCACGATGCTCTCGGTCGCCTTGCCTTCGATGCGGTTGCCGGCGAGCACGATCTCGCCCTGCGTCTTCACCATGCCGCAGACCGCGCGCAGCGTCGTCGTCTTGCCCGCGCCGTTGGCACCGAGGATGGTCGTGATGCCCCCTTCCTCGACGGAAAAGTCGATGCCGTGCAAGACCCGCGTCGGGCCGTACTGCGCGTGCAGGCCGCGCACTTCGAGAATCCGGGCCATCAGCTTTCCACCCCGAGATATGCGCGAATCACGTTGTCGTTGGCCTGCACTTCGGCCGGCGTGCCGTCGGCGATCACGCGGCCGAAGTCGAGCGCCACCACCTTGTCGGAGATGCGCATCACCATGTTCATGTGGTGCTCCACCAGCAGCATCGTCAGCTTGAGCCGGTCGCGCACCTCACGCAGCTGCTCCATCAACACGCCGACCTCTTCGTGGTTCAGGCCGCCGGCCGGTTCGTCGAGCAGCAGCAGCTTGGGCCGGCTCGCCAGCGCACGCGCCAGCTCCACGCGCTTTTGCGTGCCGAACGACAGGTCCATCACGCGGGTCTCGGCCACACTCTGCATGTCGAGCAAGTCGATCAACTCGTCGGCGTGCTCCTGCAGCGCCAGCTCTTCGCGCTTGACCTGCGGCAGGCGCAGCGCGTTGGCGAAGAAGCCGCTGCTGGTGCGGCAATGGCCGCCGAGCATGATGTTCTGGCGCACGGTCATCGTGCGGAACAGAGCCAGGTTCTGGAAGGTGCGGCCGATGCCCAGGGCGGCGATGCCGTGCGGCGGATGCTCGACCACCGAGCGGCCTTCGAACAGGATCGACCCTTCGTTGAACGAGTAGAGCCGCGAGAGGCAATTGAAGAGCGTGGTCTTGCCCGCGCCGTTCGGCCCGATCAGGCCGACGATGTGGCCCGCGGCCACGGAGAACGACACCCTGTCGAGCGCCGTGATGCCGCCGAAACGAACGGTCACGCCATCGACGCGGAGCAATCCTTCGGTGGAAGCGGCTGATGCGATCTTCGACTCCCTGATGTTGGCGCCTGTCGCCTTTGTGACCGCTTGGATCACTGCGACTCCGGGGCAGAAGATAACGAGCCCGCAGAGAAATCAAAGGGGCTTTACCCTTGCTTTTGCGGTTTGGCCCCCACAGACGAAGGCCCGGCCACATGGCTTGCGATGCCCTCGCGTCGGGGCATACTTTCGCGAATGAGCATCGCCGAGATTTCGCCTGCAGCCCCGCCTTTCCAGACCCTCAGCGCGCTGATTCGCAGCCACGCCCAAACGCAGCCGACGCGGCTGGCGCTGATGCAAGGCGAGACCCACATCGACTACGCCACGCTCGACGCGCTGATGGACCGCGTGGCCGCGTCGCTGCAGCGCGACGGCCTGAAAGCCGGTGACGCGATTGCCGTCTGCGCCCACGCCACGCCGCTCTACGCGGTGGTGTTCCTCGGCGCGTTGCGGGCCGGCGTGGCGGTGGCGCCGCTGGCACCGTCGGTCACGCCCGAAAGCTTCGCGTCGATGCTCGGCGATGCGCAGGCGCGGCGCCTGTTCGTCGACGCGGCCGCACTCGAAGCGCTCGGCGAAGCCGGCACCGCGCTGCACTGCATCGCGCTCGACGTCAGCGCGCCCGGCACGCCCTTCGAACGCTGGCTGATGCCCGAAGGCTCGAAGCCCGCGCCGGTCGAGGCGCAGCCTGAGTGGCCGTTCAACATCATCTATTCCTCGGGCACCACCGGCCAGCCCAAGGGCATCGTGCAATCACATGGCATGCGCTGGACGCACGTGATGCGCGGCGCGAATTTCGGCTACGGCCCCGAGACCGTGACCTTGCTCGCCACGCCGCTCTACTCGAACACCACGCTGGTGGTGTTCTTCCCTACGCTGGCCTTCGGCGGCTGCGTGATCCTGATGGCCAAGTTCGACGCCGCCGGCTACCTGGCCCTGGCCGAGCGCCACCGCATGAGCCACACGATGTTGGTGCCGGTGCAGTACCAGCGCCTGATGGCCTTGCCCGGTTTCGACGCCCACGACCTGTCGGCCACGCGCTTCAAGTTCTGCACCAGCGCGCCCTTCGGGGCGGCGCTGAAAGCCGATGTGCTCAAGCGCTGGCCCGGCGGGCTGGTCGAGTACTACGGCATGACCGAAGGTGGTGGCACCTGCATCCTCTCGGCGCACGAGCACCCGACCAAACTGCACACCGTGGGCCAGCCGGCGCTCGGCCACGACATCCGGCTGATCGATGAACGCGGGGTCGAGTTGACGGAACAGGCGACGAGAGCGGGCCAGACCGGCGAAATCGTCGGCCATTCGGGCGGCATGATGACGGGCTACCACGGCCAGCCCGAGAAGACGCGCGAAGCCGAGTGGTTCGCGCCCGACGGCAAACGTTTCATACGCACCGGCGATATCGGCCGCTTCGACGAAGACGGCTTCCTGACGCTGATGGACCGCAAGAAAGACATGGTCATCAGCGGCGGCTTCAACATCTACCCGAGCGACCTGGAGGCGGTGCTGCGCGAGCACCCTGCGGTGGCCGACGTGGCCGTGGTCGGCGTGCCTTCGGTGCAGTGGGGTGAAACGCCGGTCGCGTTCGTCGTGCGGCGTGACCGCGCCACCGAGCCGGCCGAGGCGCTGATGCAGTGGCTCAACCAGCGTGTCGGCAAGACCCAGCGGCTGGCGGCCCTGCAATACATCGACGAGCTGCCGCGCAGCGCCATCGGCAAGGTGCTCAAGCGCGAGCTGCGCGACAAGTACACGGCCGCCTGAACCCTCTCAACCGCGAGAAATACCCATGTCCCAACACTTCACGCGCCGCCGTTTCAACGCCACGCTGCTGGCCGGCGGTGCGGCCACGCTGGCGGCACCGGCCGTGTTCTCGCAAGCCGCCTGGCCGACCAAACCGATCCGCATGATCGTGCCGTACACACCCGGCGGTTTCACCGACGTGACGGCGCGGCTGATTTCGCAGAAGCTGGCGGAGCGGCTCGGCCAGCCGGTCACCATCGACAACAAACCCGGCGCCAACAGCATCATCGGCGTCGACCTGATCGCCAAGGCACCACCCGACGGCACGACCTTCGGCGTGGTGATCGCGGCCTATTCGGCCAACACCTCGCTCTACCCGAAGCTGCCCTACGACCCGAGGAAGGACCTGGCGGCGGTGTCGCTGATCGGCATCTCACCGCTGGTGGCGGCCGTCAACAACGACGCGCCGTTCAAGACCGCCGCCGAGCTCGTGGCCTGGGCGAAGCGCAACCCCGGCAAGGTGAGTTTCGCGTCCAGCGGCAACGGGTCGGCCGCGCACCTGACGACCGAGTTTTTCAAGGCCGTGACCGGCAGTTTCATGGTCCACATTCCCTACCGCGGCGCCGCACCCGCGCTGACCGACCTGATGGGCGGCCAGGTGCAACTCTTCTTCGACGCCGCGTCCGGCCTGCTCAACCCCGGCAAGACCGGCAAGGTGCGACTGATCGGCGTGGCCAGCGACCGGCGCCTGGCCGCAGCGCCCGAGCTGCCGACCTTCATCGAACAAGGCATCGCAGGCTTCACCGGCAGCACCTGGGCCGGCATGCTGGCGCCGGCCGGCACGCCGAAAGACATCGTCAAGCGCATGGCCGACGAAGTGGCGCGCATCGTGCGGCTCGACGACGTGAAAGCACGGCTCGAAGCGATGGGCACGATCCCGGTCGGCGGCACGCCGGAAGAGTTCGACAGCTTCATCACCGCCGAAACGGCCAAGTGGGGCAAGGTGATCCGCGACGCCAAGGTCACGGCCGACTGAACGACACGGGAACTCACATGACGACCACCACCACGACCTACCACCCGCTCGGCGCCAGCGGCCTGAAGGTGTCGAAGCTCTGGCTCGGCACGATGATGTTCGGCGACCAGACCGATGCCATCCAGGCCGCGAGCATCGTCGACGCCTCGCGCGACGCCGGCATCAACGCGATCGACACCGCCAACGCCTACGCGGCCGGCGAGTCGGAGCACATCACCGGCCGGCTGATCGCCGCCGACCGCGAGCGCTGGGTGCTCGCCACCAAGCTCGCCAACCCGATGGGCCCGGGGCCGAACGAACGTGGCCTCTCGCGCAAGCACATGATGAGCGCGGTCGACGCGAGCCTGAAGCGGCTGGGCACCGACTATGTGGACGTGCTCTACCTGCACCGCGAAGACGCCACCACGCCGCTCGAAGAAACGCTCACTGCCATGGCGCAACTGATCGAGCGTGGCAAGGTCCACCACTTCGGCCTGTCGAACTTCCGCGCCTGGCGCGTGGCGCGCGTGGCCGAGATGTGCCGCGCGATGGGCATTCCGCAGCCCGTCGTGTGCCAGCCGCCCTACAACGCGATGTCGCGCCAGATCGAGACCGAGCTGCTGCCCTGCTGCGCGCACTTCGGTCTGGGCGCAGTGGTCTACAGCCCGCTCGCGCGCGGCGTATTGAGCGGCAAGTACAAAACCGGCGTCGCGCCGCCCGAAGGCTCGCGCGCGGCGCGCAACGACACGCGCATCATGCAGACCGAGTTCCGCCCCGAGTCGCTGGCACTCGCCGAGAAGATGGCCGAGCACGCCCGCGCGCACGGCCTCACACCGACGCAGCTGGCGCTCGGCTGGGTCTGGAACAACACGCTCGTGAACGGCGTGATCGGCGGGCCGAAGACGCTGGCGCAGTGGCAGGACTACCTCGACGCGCTGCACACGCCGTTCAGCGCCGCCGACGAGGCCTTCGTCAGCGGCCTGGTGACGGCCGGCCACGCCTCGACGCCGGGCTACAACGACCCGCAGTACCCGTTGACGGGGCGGGTGCCGCACACCGGCTGAGGCTTTTCCGGGTCTGTCATCATGGGCGCCGCGCTGACTTCTCCCCTTTCCGACACGATGAACACGACCCCCGCACGCCACGACGTGCTGATCATGGGCGGCGGCCTCGCCGGCCTGACGCTCGCGCTGCAGCTGAAGAAGCGCTTCAACGACATCGACGTGCTGGTGCTCGAGCGCCGCTCGCACCCGGTGCCGATCGCGGCGCACAAGGTCGGCGAATCGTCGGTCGAGATCGGCGCGCACTACTTCGACAAGGTGCTCGGGCTGAAGGCCCACCTCGACGCGAACCAGTTGCGCAAGTTCGGCTTCCGCTTCTTCTTCTCCGAAGGCCGGCGCGACATCGACCAGGTCACCGAGATCGGCGCGAGCCGTTTCCTGTCGGTGCCGAGTTACCAGCTCGACCGCGGCATCTTCGAGAACTTCCTCGCCGAAGAAGCGCAACGCCTGGGCGTGAGGTTCATCGACAACGCCATCGTGCGCCAGATCGAGCTGAGCGAAACCGCCGCAGAGCACCGCGTCGTCTGCGAATACGGCGGTGCCGAGCACACGCTCGAAGCGCGCTGGGTGGTCGACGCCTGCGGCCGCGCCGGCCTGCTCAAGCGCAAGCTCGGCCTGGCCGAGACCAACGCCCACGCGGCACACGCGATCTGGTTCCGCATCAAGGACCGCATCACGATCGACGACTGGACCGGCAACACCGCATGGCGCGAGCGCTGCGAGCCGCAGGCACGCTGGCTCTCGACCAACCACCTGGTCGGCGCGGGTTACTGGGTCTGGCTGATCCCGCTCGCCTCGGGCTCGCATTCGGTCGGCATCGTCGCCGACCCGCGCATCCACCCGCTCGACACGATGGACACGTTCGAGAAGGCCATGACCTGGTTCGAGAAATACCAGCCGCGCCTGTTCGACGAGCTCGACGGCAAGCGCGACCTGCTCCAGGACTTCGCGTTCTTCAAGCGCTTTTCCTACGGCTGCAAACAGGTGTTCTCGGCGAATCGCTGGGCGCTGACCGGCGAGGCGGGCTTGTTCCTCGACCCGTTCTATTCGCCCGGCAGCGACTTCATCGCGATCGGCAACACCTACATCACCGAACTGATCGCGCTCGACCGCAACGGCCAGAAACTCGGCGCCCACGCCCACGTCTACGACCAGTTGTTCCACTCGTTCTACGAAAGCACGCTGGCGCTCTACACCGACCAGTACCCGCTGTTCGGCGACCCCGAAGTGCTGCCGGTCAAGGTGATCTGGGACTACAGCTTCTACTGGGGCGTGCTCTCGCAGTTCTTCTTCCAGAACCGGCTCACCGACCTGGGCGCGCTCTCGAATCTGAAAGACGAGCTGGCGCAGTGCCAGAAGCTCAACGTGGCGGTGCAGGAATTCCTGCGCGCCTGGTCCGAGCGCAGCGAAAAGCGCAACCCGGCCGTGATGCTCGACCAGGCTGCGCTGCCGTGGTTCGCCGAGCTCAACCGCAGCCTGAACGACACGCTCGACGACACGCAGTTCCGCGCGCGCATCCGCGCGTCGACCGTGCAACTGCAGGCGCTGGCGCGCGAGATCGCGCAGCGCGCCTGCGCCGATCACCCGGGGCTGGACGCGAGCGCGATGCTGGCGCTGGCCGGAACGCGAGACAGCAGCGAAGAACACCCGTCGATGCTGCTCGCCGAGTTCGCCTGACGCACGGGCCCGGGCTGCGCGGCGGCGCGCGCTGCACCGGGCAGCTACCGATGGACAAAGGCGGGGGCCTTTGCCACGATGACTGCGTCAGGACAAGGTTGTTCCGCTTCGTGACACTTGCAGCCTGCTGCGGGGTCGCGTACGGTGTTCCGAGACGCTTGCCACACCCGAACTCAGCGCGCCTGCGTGCGCCCGCCGATCATGGTTCAGAGCACCCGAAACACCACGCGCCACCTGCAGGGCGCCGCACGCGGCGAAGCCGTGCCGGTGCCTTCGCAACCGCGCCATGCCGACCTGATCGAGCAGTCGCACCAGCGCTGCAGCGCCTTCGGCCTCACGCGGATCGAGCGCCCCGAATACGAGCCGATGATGCGCAGCGACCTCACCGTCGCCCGCGAACGCAACCAGCGCCTGTTCGCACACGCCGCGCCGGTGATGGAGATGCTGTTCGAGCAGATCGCCGGCACCGAAAGCATGATCGTGCTGACCGACGCGCAGGGCACCATCCTGCACTCGGTCGGGGACGACGACTTTCTCGGCCGCGCCAGCAAGGTGGCGCTCGCGCCCGGCGTGAACTGGGCCGAACACTCGAAGGGCACGAACGCGATCGGCACCGCACTGTTCGAAGCCATGCCCACGCTCGTTCACGGCGGCGAGCACTTCATGCACGCCAACCATTTCCTCACCTGCTCGGCCGCGCCGATCTTCGACCCGCGCGGCGACATGCTCGGTGTGCTCGACGTGTCGGGCGACCAGCGTTCCTTCCACCAGCACACCATGGGCCTGGTGCGCATGTCGGCGCGCATGATCGAGAACCACTGGCTGTGCGACGACAACAGCAACCGGCTGCGCGTTCACTTCCACAGCCGGGTCGAGTTCATCGGCACCTTGCTCGAAGGCATTCTCGTGATCGGCGACGGCGGCAAGATTCTCGGCGCCAACCGCAGCGCGCTCGACCAGCTGAACATGAGCACGGTGTCGCTGCGCGCGCACACGCTGACCAGCCTGTTCGGCACCAGTGTGGCCGCGCTTTCCGATCACTTCCGATCGCCGCTGCAGCTGCCGATGCAGCTGAGCGTGCCCAGCGGCGCGCGCTTCCATGTGCATGCGCGGGCCCACTGGGCGGCGCGTCCGGCCGCCGGTGCACCCCTCGAAGGCGCGAACGCTCCACCCCGCCAGGCGGAAGGCGGCACGAACCTCGGCGCTGCGACGGCCGACCCGGCCGCGACAGCAGACGCCGCCGGGTTGCGGGCCGGGTTGAATTTCCTGCAGAGCGGTGACCCGCAGGTCGACGTGGTGCTGCAGAAGGTGCGGCGCATCATCGACCGCGACATCGCACTCCTGATCCTCGGCGAAACCGGCACCGGCAAGGAGCTGCTGGCGCGCGCCGTTCACCAGGATTCCAGCCGCGCCAAGCAGGCCTTCGTGGTGGTGAACTGCGCGTCGATCGACGAGACCCAGATCGAGGCCGAACTCTTCGGCTGCGAAGACGGTGCTTTCACCGGCGCGCGCCGCAAGGGCTCGCAGGGCCGCATCGTGCAGGCCAACGGCGGCACGCTGTTCCTCGACGAGATCGGCGACATGCCGCTGGCGGTGCAGGCCCGCCTGCTGCGGGTGCTGCAGGAGCGCAGCGTCACGCCACTGGGCGGCCAGCGGTCGATCCCGATCGACATCGCACTGATCGCCGCGACCCACCACAACCTGCGCGAGATGATCCGGCAGCAGCAGTTCCGCGAAGACCTCTACTACCGGCTGAACGGCCTGGCGCTGCGTTTGCCGCCGCTGCGGGAGCGCACCGACCTGCCGGCGCTGACGCGGCGCATCCTGCAGGCCGAGTGCCCGAACGGCGCGCCGGAGATCAGCCCGGCCGTGATGGGCCTGTTCCGGCGCTGCGCTTGGCCGGGCAACATCCGCCAGCTCGCCAACGTGCTGCGCACGGCCGCGGTCATGGCCGGCGGCGAAGCGCTGATCACCGAGGCCCACCTCTCCGACGACTTCATCGACGACACCGGGCGCGGCGTCACCCCGGCCGTTGTGCTCGCGATCGCGCCGGCCGCAGCGCGGGCCCCGGGCGGGCCGGCGCGAACCGGCCGTGAGGCCACGCTCGAAGAGACCGAGCTCGAGCTGGTACGCAGCACCCTGGCGGCCACGCAAGGCAACATCTCCGAAGCCTCCAAGCGCCTGGGCGTCAGCCGCAACACCATCTACCGAAAGTTGCGCCGCGCCCAGCGCGAGAACGCCTGAACGGCCAGCAGGCCCCGCGCGTGGTGTGCCGGTGTGGAACACTTTGCAGGCACCCTGGCGACGCTCCGGCTCAGGGATGCTCCCAACTTACTGCACCCCGAAGACACGGCTAACGTGCGCCGTGCGGTCGATCCACGGCCTGCCCCGACGCGGCCTGCAGAACGACTCGACATCATGAAGCCCAAAACATTCTCCCTGTCCGCCCTGTCGCTGGCCTTGATGCCGGTCTGCGCGCTGGCACAAAGCAGCACCCAGCTCGCCCCGGTCGTCGTCACCGCCACGCGCATCGACACGCCGCCCTTCGACGTGCCGGCGTCGATCGACCTGATCGGCGGCGACAGCATCCGCAACGGCCGCGCGCAAGTCAACATCTCCGAAAGCCTGGGCTCGGTGCCCGGCCTGCTGGCACGCGACCGGCAGAACTACGCGCAGGACGTGCAGATCTCGGTGCGCGGTTTCGGCGCGCGCGCCAGCTTCGGCATCCGCGGCGTGCGCTTGTACGTCGACGGCATCCCGGCCACGCTGCCCGACGGGCAAGGCCAGATCACCAATGTCGACCTCGGTTCGGCCGACCGCATCGAGGTGCTGCGCGGGCCGTTCTCGGCGCTCTACGGTAACTCGTCGGGTGGCGTGATCCAGGTCTTCAGCGAAGAAGGCACCGGGCCACCGACGCTCGGCTTCGGCGTGTCGGGTGGCAGCGATGGTGCGTTACGCTTGAGTGCCAAATTCAGCGGCGCAACCGGCAGCTTCGGTTACGTGGCCAGCACCAGCCGTTTCACGACCGACGGTTACCGCGACCACAGCGCCACCGAACGCACGATCGGCAACGTGAAGCTCACCCTCACGCCCGACAACGACAGCAAGTTCACGCTGCTGGCCAACAGCCTGTCGCTGCCCAAGGCCGAAGACCCGCTCGGCCTCACCCGCGCGCAGTTCGAGGCCGACCCGCGCAGCGTCGACCCGGTAGCCAACAACTTCAACACCCGCAAGACCGTCGATCAATTGCAGGGTGGGTTGGTCTACGAGCGCCGGCTCAACGCCAACCACTCGCTGCGCGCGCTCGTGTACAGCGGCAAGCGCGAGACCGAGCAGTTCCAGGCGATACCGACCGGCCCGCAGAACAACCCGCTGCACCCCGGCGGCGTGATCTCGCTCGACCGCAACTACAGCGGCACCGACCTGCGCTGGACGTCCAAGGGCGTGCTCGGCGAGGCGCCGGCCTCGCTCGTCGCCGGCCTGGCCTACGACAAGCTCGCCGAGCACCGCGTCGGCTACCAGAATTTCATCGGCACCACGCTCGGCGTGGAAGGTGCGCGGCGCCGCGACGAGAACAACGACGTCTCGAACTTCGACCAGTACCTGCAGGCGGCATTGCAGCTCACGCCGGCCTTCAGCCTGAACGCCGGCCTGCGCCACAGCAAGGTCAAGTTCGCGTCGACCGACCATTACATTGTCGGCACCAACCCCGACGACAGCGGCAGCACCGCGTTCACGGCCACGCTGCCGGTCGTCGGCGTGATGTTCGCGCTCAGCCCCGAGTGGCACCTCTATGCCACGGCCGGGCGCGGTTTCGAAACGCCCACGCTGAACGAGCTGGCCTACCGGCCGGGCGGTGCCACCGGCCTGAACTTCGCGTTGCAGGCGGCGCGCAGCAACAGCGTGGAGGCTGGCGTGAAAGCCCGCGTGGCCGGCCTGGGCGAGTTCACCGCCGCGGTCTTCGACACCCGCACGTCGGGCGAAATCGTCACGCAGACCAACACCGGCGGGCGGGCCACGTTCCAGAACGCCGGCGCGACCCACCGCAGCGGCCTGGAGCTCGGCGGCTCGGCCAGCCTGGGCGGCGACCTGCGTGCGCAAGCCGCCATGACCTGGCTCAATGCGCGCTACAGCGAAGGTTTCGGCGCGGTGCCGGCCGGCAACAAGATCCCCGGCATCGCCGCACGCTCGCTGTTCGCAGGCCTGAACTGGGCGCCGGCGCAGGGCCTGCGGGGGGGTGTCGAAGGGCGTTACCTGAGCAAGGTCTACGTGAACGACGCCAACAGCGACGCCGCTGCGGGTTATTTCACCGTCAGCGCCAACGTCGGCTACGGCATAGGCCTGGGCACCTGGGAATTGAACGGTTTCGCGCGTGTCGACAACCTGTTCAACCGCCAGACCATCGGCTCGGTGATCGTCAACGAGGGCAACGGCCGCTTCTTCGAGCCCGCGCCCGGCCGCACCTGGACGGCGGGTGTGTCGGCGACGTACAGCTTCTAACGCAAAACATACGCGCATGGACAACCCCCGCTACGACCGCGTAGCCATCACCCTGCACTGGCTGATCGGCTTGGCGCTGCTGGCCCAGATCGGCTTCGGCTTCATGCTCGACGACATCGCCCCGCGTGGCACGCCGGCGCGCGCCGCCACGATCAACCTGCACAAGTCTTGCGGCATCGTGCTGGGCGTGCTGATCGTGCTGCGGCTGGTCTGGCGGCAGCGGCACACGCCGCCGGCCTGGCCGGCGGTGATGTCGGCCAACCAGCAGCGCGCCGCCACGCTCGGCCACCGTGCGCTCTACGCCTGCATGCTGCTGATGCCGCTGACAGGCTACGTGGCCTCCAACTTCAGCAAGCACGGTGTCAAGTTCTTCGGCACCGTGCTCAAGCCCTGGGGGTCCGACCTGCCGCAGGTCTACAACTTCTTCAACGCCATGCACGTGGCCACGGCCTTCGTGTTCGCGGCGCTGATCGTCGGCCACGTGGCGATCTCCCTCAAGCATGCGCTGCTCGACCGCGACGGCGTGTTCTCGCGCATCCTCCCCTGACTATTCGTCGAAGGCCTCCATGTCGTCTCAACGTCTACTGCTCGTCGCCGCGCTGGCGCTGCCGCTCGCCGCCCTGGCCGCACCGTTCGCCTACGTGCCCAACGAAGGCTCGGCCACCATCAGCATCATCGACACCGCCACCGACCAGGTGGTCGGCGAGATCGCGGTCGGCAAGAAGCCGCGCGGCACGGTGATCAGCAATGACGGCAAGACCGCCTACGTGAGCGACCAGCCGAACAACCAGCTCGTGATGGTCGACCTGGTGGCGCGCAAGGCCGGCGCGAACATCGCGCTCGGCGAGTCGCCCGAAGGTGTGGGCATCTCGCCCGACGGCCGCTGGGTGGCCGCGGCGGTGGAAGAAACCAACGACGTGGCCTTCATCGACACGCGAACCAACAAGAAGAGTTTCGTCGTCAAGGTGCGTGGCAAGAACCCCGAGCACGCCGTGTTCTCGCCCGACGGCAAACACGTGTTCGTCAGCGCCGAAGAAGGCGAGGCCGTCAACGTGATCAGCATGGCCACCCGCAAGGAGGTGGCGCACATCGCGGTCGGCGCACGCCCGCGTGGCATCGGCTTCTCGCCCGACGGCAAGGCGGCCTATGTCGCAGCCGAGAACTCGAACGAGGTCTACGTGATCGACGCGACGAAGTTCGTCGTGCTCGCGAAGATCAAGGCCGGCCTGCGCAGCAACGGCATCACGGTGCACCCCGACGGCAAACGCGTGTTCGTCTCGAACGGCGGCGACGCGAGCGTCTCGGTCATCGACGTGGCGAGCAACACCATCACAGCGACCATCGGCGTCGGCCAGCGGCCCTGGAACATGGCGCTCACGCCCGACGGCAAGAAACTCTACGTGGCCTGCGGCCGCGCCGGCGTGGTCTCGGTGATCGACACCGAGAGCAACACCAAGCTCAGCGACATCACCGTCGGCAAGCTGCCCTGGGGCGTGGTGATCCGATGACCGCGCGGTTCGCGCTGACGCAGCTGGCCTGGGCTGCGGGCGCCGGCCTGCTCACGCTGCCCGCCGCAGCCCAAACCGTGCTCGCGCAACTGCCCCCGGTCGAGGTGGTGGGCGTGGCGCCGCTACCCGGCCTGGACCTGCCGCGCGACCAGATCGCCGCGCCGGTGCAGACCGCCACCGGGGCCGAGCTGTCGCGCAGCGGCGCGCTCGGCATCGCCGACTTCATGAACCGCAAGCTGGGCAGCGTGCACATCAACGAAGTGCAGGGCAACCCGTTCCAGCCCGACGTGAACTTTCGCGGCTACTCGGCGTCGCCCTTGCTCGGCACCGCGCAAGGCCTGTCGGTCTACCTCGACGGCGTGCGCCTGAACCAGCCTTTCGGCGACGTGGTGAGCTGGGACCTGATCCCCAGGTCGGCGTTGGCCGGCATCACGCTGATGCCGGGCTCGAACCCGCTGTTCGGGCTGAACACGCTCGGCGGCGCACTGGCATTGCAGACCAAGGACGGCCGCAGCCACCCTGGCACGGCGCTGCAGATTTCAGCCGGCAGCCACGGCCGCGTGCAGGGCGAGTTCGAAGTCGGCGGCAGCAACACCCTCGGCCTGTCGTGGTTCGGCACGGCCAACGTGTTCACCGAACGCGGCTGGCGCGCCACCTCGCCTTCCGACGTGCACCAGCTCTTCGGCAAACTCGCCTGGGCCTCCGGCCCGACCCGCGCCGCGCTGACGCTGGCATTGGCCGACACCGAGCTCTACGGCAACGGCCTGCAGGAAGAATCGATGCTGGCGCGCGACCGGGCGAGCGTCTACACCAAGCCCGACCAGACCCGCAACAAGTCGACGCTGCTGAACTTCAGCGCAGTGCACGATCTGAACGAAGCCTTGTCGTTCTCGGGCAACGCCTACTGGCGCCAGCTGCGCACGCGCACGCTCAACGGCGACATCAACGAAGGTTCGCTCGACCAGCAGCTCTATACACTCTCGGCCGACGACCAGGCCGCGCTCACCGCGGCCGGCATCAGCTACCCGGCCTCCATCACGCCGGCGAACACGCCGTTCCCGTACCTGCGCTGCATCGCCCAGGCGCTGCAGAACGACGAGCCGGGCGAAAAATGCAACGGCCTGCTCAACCGCAGCGAGACGGCGCAACACAACCACGGCCTGGGCGCGCAGCTGAACTTCCACACCCAGATCGGCAGCCTCAAACACCAGATCGTCGCCGGCACGGCCTTCGACGCGAGCCGCGTGCGCTTCACGCAGAACACCGAGCTCGGTTACCTGAACCCCGACCGCAGCGTGACCGGCGTGGGCGCTTTTGCCGACGGCGTGAGCGGCGGTGTGGTCGACGGCGAGCCGTTCGACACCGCCGTGAACCTGCGCGCACGCACCCGCACCTGGAGCGTCTACGCGGCCGACACGCTGTCGTTCACACCCGAACTGCATCTGAATGTCTCGGCGCGCTACAACCGCGTGACCGTGAACAACCGCGACCGCTTGCGCACCGCGCCCGATCCGGCTTCGCTCGATGGCGACCACGTGTTCTCGCGCCTGAACCCCGCGATCGGCCTGACCTGGAACCCGAGCCGCAGCCTGCAGCTCTATGCCGGCTACAACGAAGGCAGCCGCGCGCCCACCGCCATCGAACTCGGCTGCGCCAACCCCGATCAGCCCTGCAAGCTGCCGAATGCGATGGCCGGTGATCCGCCGCTGCGCCAGGTGGTCACGCGCAGCATCGAGGCCGGGCTGCGTGGCGACCTGGCCGGTGGCACGAGCTGGCGCGCCGGTGTGTTCCGCGCCGACAACGCCGACGACCTGCTGTTCGTGGCCGACGACGCGGCCGGCTTCGGCTACTTCAAGAACTTCGGCAAGACACGCCGGCAAGGCATCGAGCTCGGTTTGAACGCCCGCAGCGGGCCGGTCGCGTTCGACTTTTCGTACACGCTCATCGCCGCTACCTACCGCAGCCCCGAAGTCGTCAACGGCGCCGGCAACAGCAGCAACAGCGCCGGCCCGGGGCTGGAAGGCACGATCACGATCACGCCGGGCGATCGCATCCCGCTGATCCCGCGCCAGACTTTCAAAGCCGGCGTGAACCTCGACCTGAATGCGCAGTGGGCCTTCGACCTCGACGCGGTGGCCGTGTCGGGCGCTTATGCGCGTGGCAACGAGAACAACGCGCACGCGCCCGACGGCGTCACGAGCTTCGGCCCCGGCCGCTCGGCGGGTTACGCGGTCTTCAACCTGGGCGGCAGCTACACACCCGCGAAGGGCCTGCGCTTCTTCGCCCGCGTCAACAACCTGTTCGACCGCCGCTACGCCACCGCCGCCCAGCTCGGCAGCACGGGCTTCGATGCCAACGGCAACTTCAGCGCCCGCCCGTTCCCGGCGAACGCCGACGGCGAGTACCCGCTGCGCGGCTCGACCTTCTTCGCGCCGGGCGCACCACGCAGCTTTTCGGTCGGCGTGCGTTACGCGTTCGATTGAGGTCCGTGCGCTTCCTTGTCGCGCTCCGCCAGGCAACGCATCAAGGTCGCGCGGAACAGGTCGGGCTCGATCGGTTTGGCGACGTGTGCGTTCATGCCGGCTTCCAGGCAGGCCCTTCGGTCGTCGTCGAACGCATTGGCGGTCATCGCCACGACGGGCAAGGCCTGCCGGCCCGGCAACCGGCGGATCTGCCGGGTGGCGGTGAGGCCGTCCATCAGCGGCATCTGCATGTCCATCAACACGAGCGCATAGTCGCCGGAAGCCACCCGTTCGACGGCGGCGATTCCGTTGTCGACCACCTCGACATCGCAGCCCAGTTGTTTCAAAAGTTCTGACGTCACGAGTTGATTGACCGGATCGTCTTCCGCCAGCAGAACCCGCGTTCCCGCGGGCACGCCTTGAAGCAACCCGTGCGAGGCTGAACCCTGCATGTGGTCGTGCTCACCGGCCCGGCCCACCTGCAACCGGGCGGTCATCCAGAACGTACTGCCGACCGATGGCCGGCTCACGACACCGACCTCGCCGTGCATCAGCGCCGCCAGCCGGCGCGCGATCACCAGGCCCAGCCCGGTGCCACCGTACTGGCGCGAGATGGACGCGTCGGCCTGCGAAAAAGACTGGAACAACCGTGCCTGTTGCTCTGACGTCATGCCGATGCCTGCATCCTGCACCTCGATGCGCAGAACGACTTCACCTTCGCTGGCATGCGCCTGGCTGGCACGGACGTGGATCGTGCCCTGGACCGTGAACTTGATCGCATTGCCCAGGAAGTTGATCACGATCTGCTCCAGGCGGAGCGCATCTCCGCGCAGCCACGCGGGCAACAGCGGGTCGACGTCCAGCGCCAGGACCAGCCCCTTTTCATCGGCACGCTCCTGCAGCATGTCGATGGCGTGCGTGATCGTCCGGCGCAGCGCGAAGTCGGCGTCTTCGAGGTCGAACTGTCCGGCCTCGATCTTCGACAGGTCGAGCACGTCGTTGATGATGCGCAGCAAGTGATCGGCGGCCTGCTGGAGCTTGCCAAGATAGTCGAGCGGTTTGTCGCCGCTCAGCTCCGGCCGCAGCAGCCTGGCCAGGCCGATGATCGAGCTCATCGGCGTGCGGATCTCGTGGCTCATGTTCGCCAGAAAGCTCGTCTTCGCCAGGTTCGCGAAGTCTGCCGCGTCGCGTGCCACGGTCAGCGCCTGGTTGGCACGCGCCAGCTCGGTGGTGCGGCTCGTCACCTGTTCTTCCAGATGTTCGCGGTACTGCGAAACACGCGCCTCGGCCTGTTTACGCTCGGTGATGTCTCGAATGATCGTGCAGGTCTTGTTCAGCCCGCTGCGGTCGACAAACACCGCGCTGGTCAGTTCGGCTTCGAAAACGCTGCCATCGCCGCGTGTGAACCCGAGTTCGCCGCGCCACTTGCCGGTGGTTCCACGCTCCTGCAGTGCCGGCGCGAGCCGCGGATCGTTCGGGTCAACGACCACGCTGCGCCCGCCGGCGACGAGCTCGGCCTCAGTGCGCTGAAACATCCGGCACGCCGACGGGTTGGCGGCAATGATGTAGCCATCGGCCACGGTGACCAGGATCGCGTCGATCGCGTTCTCGAAGAAGGCCCGGAACAACTCTTCGCTTTCGCGCAACGCGGCCTCGGCCTGCTTGCGCTGGGTGACGTTCTCGTGGGCCACCACGACGCGGGTCGGTCCCTCTCCGGCAAAGCGCGTGGCGCGCGCGTTGAACCAGCGCCGCTCATGGGGCGAGTGGCAAGGGTATTCGAGCAAAAACTCGGGCAGCTCTCCGTTCATCACCGCGCGCAGGCCGGCCGCCGTGGCGCCGGCTTCGGGCGAACCCATCGCCGCGTCGCACACCTCGAGGTAGTTGGCGCCTTCCAGAACACGTTCCGCATTCGCCGCGTTGGCCGCGGCGAAGTTGCGCCAGGCGCGATTGACGGCGATGATCGTGCCGCGCTCGTCCAGGATCGCGAGCTGCGCCGACAGCGCATCGACCGTGCTGCGTGTCAACAGCTCCGATTCGCGCACCGCCGCTTCGCTTCGCTTGCGCTCGGTGATGTCACGCGCGATCGTCAGCAGCGAGGCGACCTTGCCGTCGGCGGAGTGTTCCGGTGTCAGCATCGACTCGAACCAGCGCTGTCCGCCCTGCGCTTCGGCCTCGAACTCGATCTGCTGGCGCACGCCGCTGTCGAGCATGCGCCGAAACGCGGCACTGAACTGCTGCACCAGCGGCGCCGGCACTCCCAGTTCGGAATGGGTCTTGCCGAGGTAGTGCGCCGGTGGCTGACCGGTGACCGCCTCGATGGCGGGGCTGACGTAGAGATAGCGGCCGCCGAGATCGAAGCGCGACACCACGTCGGGCAGGTTGTTGACCAGGGTGCGGAACTCGCTTTCGCTCTTGCGCAAGGCGGCACGTTCACGCACGCTGGCGGCTTTCAGATGCACGCTCTCGAGCGCGAACGGCAGGCGCTGCAGGTAGCCGTCCGCCTTGCTCAGGTAGTCGGCCACACCGAGCCGCATTGCGAGTTGTGCGATGCGCTCGTCGCCATCGCCGGTCACCAGCACGACCGGCAGGTCGATGCCGGCAAGACCGCCCACCTCTTTCAGCAATTCGATCACCGGCATGCCGGGCAGCCGGTAGTCGAGCAACAGAACATCGGGAACGATGGCCGACGCCGATCGCAGGCGCAACAGCACCTGCTCGGCCGAGTCCACCGTCTCGATCCGGATGTGCGGTGCACGGCGGTACAGGTCGACGCGCACGCGCTCGATGTCGGCCGAATCGGCGTCGGCGTACAGCACCTTCAGCGGGTTCGAGGCGCGCGCCGTCTCGGAGCGAAAGCGCTCCAGCGCCGAACGAAGCGTGCCGGGCAGCACGGCCAGGTAGTTGTCGCGCTTGATCACATAGTCGTTGGCGCCGGCGCGCAGGGCGCTGATCACGCTGTCTTCATGGCCCGAGCCGGTGAGGATCACCACCGCCAGCGCCAGATCGCGGCTGCGCACGTGGGAGAGGATCTCCAGCCCGTGCCCGTCGGGCAGGCTCAGATCGGTCAACACGATGTCGTAGCGCGCGGTGTGGGTGGCGCCGGCGTCGCGCGGGGAGGTCTCGTCCTGCTCGAAGCGTTCGAGGCACGCCACCGCCTGCGCCACCGTGGAGATGATGTCCAGGTGAATGTCGGGTGCACGCCGCCTGAAGGTGTCGCGCACCAGCGCAGCGCCGAGCGCGTAGTCCTCGACGTACAGAACGTTCATGGCGTCTTGCGTGGCGGCTGGTTGACCACCGTCCAGTACACGTCGATGTGTTCCGCCACGGCCAGAAACTTGTCGAAATCGACCGGTTTGACGATGTAGGAGTTGGCGCCCAGCGCATAGGCCGCCTTGATGTCTTCGTCGTGCGACGAGGTGGTCAGCATCACGACCGGGATCGTTCCGAACTCGGGGTGGGCGCGCAAGCGCCGCAGCACTTCGAGCCCACCGACCTTGGGCAGGTTCACGTCGAGCAGGATCACCACAGGCGGCGACGCGCCGGCGCCCCAGGCCGCGATGCAATCGAGCGCCTCCTGGCCGTCGCGGGCCACGTCGATCTGGTTGGTGAGCTTGCGCCGTGCGAAGGCGCGCAGCGTCAGATCCAGGTCCATCGGGTTGTCTTCGACGAGCAGGATCGGGCGGTTGTCGTGCATGGGGGGCTCCGTCATGAGACCGTGTCGGGGGCGCCGGTCTCGCCGGCCCGTTCGAGATCGAGGTGAAACACCGCGCCCTGGCCTGGGGTGCTCTCGGCCCAGACGCGCCCACCCATGCGCTCCATCGCCTTGCGCACCAGCGCCAGGCCGACGCCGGTGCCGGGGTAGTCTTCCGCGCGGTGCAGGCGCTGGAAGATTTCGAAGATCCTGGCGTAGTGGCGCATCTCGAAGCCGGTGCCGTTGTCCTGCACCGAGAGCACGCAGCGGCCGGCCGAGCTGGCGCTGTGAATCCCGATCACGGGCGGCTTGGAGCGCGCGGAGAACTTGATGGCGTTGTCGATCAGGTTGCGCAGCGCCATGGCCAGGCCTTCACGGTCGGCAAGCACACGCACGTCCTCCACATCCACGCTGAGGCGAACGCCGGCCAGGTCGAGCGCGCGCCGTGTCAATTGTTCTTCCACGAACGGGCGCAGGCGAATCGACACGACAGAGAAAGCACGCCGCTCCTGCTGCGAATAGGCCAGCAGGTCTTCGATCAGCGTGTTCATCTGGGCCGCGGCCCGACGCACGTTGCCGATGAACGTGTGGCCATCAGCGTCGAGCCGGTCGCCGTATTCGTCGGCCAGCAGGCGGCTGTAGCCGTCGATCCCGCGCAGCGGCGCTTTCAGGTCGTGGGAGACCGAAAAACAGAAAGACTCGAGCTCACGCGCCTTGGCCTGCAGCTCGCTGGTGCGCAACGCCACCCGCTGTTCGAGTTCGGTATTGAGCACCTGCAGTTGCAACTCGGCGGTCTTGCGTGCGGTGACGTCGGTCACGGTGAGAAACACGAGCGGCTTGCCGGCGGCATCGCGCACCAGCGCACCGCCGTAACAGAACACGCGCTCCCAGTCGCGGTCGGTCCGGCGAATGCGCAGCTCCAGGCCCTGCAACACGTCACCCTGCATCAGGCGCGACATCGGCCAGCGCTCCAGTGGCAAGACAAGCCCCGCCAGCGTGGACAACTCGAAAGTGCGCTGAAACTCTTCTCTGGCCATGCCTTCCGCCAAGTCCCCCGGCAACTCGTACATGGCCAGGGCAGCACGATTCCAGTGCACCAGTTCACCGCTCAGGCCATGGATGAGAAGCCCTTCGGTCAGGTTCTCGATGACTTTTTCAAGCCGGTCCTGGCTCTCGCGGATGGCCACTTCGGCGTGCTTGCGTTCGGTGATGTCGTGGGTGGTGATGACCACCAGGGCCGGCTGCCCGGGCTCTGCAGGCAGCGGCGCGGTGGTGAGCTCCACGACGATAACGCGACCGGTGTCGCGGCGCCGAAACGTCATTTCGAAGTTGCGCACGAAGTCACCATGCAAGGCCCGCGGCCCGGGCCATTCGTCCTCGCCCATCAGGTCGCCGGTGAGCGTCAGCGCGTCGACCTGCGCGACGATGTCGTCGAGGTTCGGAACCGGCTCGATCAGGCCGTGCACGGTGGCGCCGGCCGGGTTCACCTGCACGATGTTGTGGCTCGAATCGATGACCCGGATCCCTTCGGCCATGCTGTCGAACACCACGCGCAACTCGGTCTGGCTGCGGGCCAGCGCCTGCTCGGCGCGCCGGCGTTCGCTGACGCCGTGTTCGAGGAAGTAGAGCCCGGCGAGCAGCGCCGCGAGGCCGAAGAACGAACCGATCGGCAGCAGCCGGAAGGTGGTCGCGGTCGCGGCCTGCAAATGCGCCTGGTCTGCGGCCAGGCGGTCTCGCTGAAGCCGCAGCATCGGCGCGATCGCGGCGGTGATTCGCGCGGTCAGCGCAACGTCTTCGCCGGTGGCCAACAGCGCGCGCGCAGCCTCGAAGCCCTGCGTGCGGCGAACGGCGATCAGGTGGTCTCCGTGATCGAAGCGGCGCTGAACATCTTGCCGCAGCACGTCGAGCGGCGCAACGCCGAGCCCGTTGGCCTGCGTCCGCTCGCTGAGCTTCGCGATGTGGTCGAGTACCAGCGCCTTGCCGGCCTCGCGCGCGTCGAGCAGTGCCTCGTCTGCCAGCAGAAGGTGAGCGCGTTGCGCGCTCTCGAGCGCTCGCAAGTCGGTGCGAATCTCCTGCAGTTGCTGCAATGTCTGCTGCGTGTTCTCGACACGCGAAGCCGTTGTCTGCATGTCGCGCGCAAAACCGGCCGCCAGTTCCGCCGAGCCGAGCATCAAGACCGCCCCGACCACGAAGCCCGCGGTTCCGGCACGGCCCAGCGCCCATGCCGACCCTTGCAGCCGGCGCGCGTGCAGCAGCGTCGCGGCGCTCAGGAAAAGAAAGGCGATGGCCGTGTGAAAGGCCATCGTGGTGTTGCTGCCCCAGCGCTGGCCCAGCAGATCGACAGAGACTTTGCCCGCCAGGGCGAGCACGCTGATGGCGGCCACCGAGGTGCTGAGCGCTGCCGCCAAAGGCAGCAGCAAATCAGGGCGGGCCCGCGCCGCCAACAAGGCCAGCACAGCGGCCATCGACACGAAACAGTACGCCGTCACGGCCGACATGCGGCCCGGCCGCGCGAGCTGCACCACACCGCCGCGGTCGCGGAACAACAGTTCGTCGATGCCGAAGTCGAGCGAAAAGAGATGCTGGATCAGGGTCAGGCCGCCGATCAGCGCCACGGCGGCGGCGGTTGCGGCAACGAGGCGCCGGCCGGTTCGCGTCGGCTCGGCGGAAACCATGGTGAGTGCCAGACCGCACATCAGCAGCGCGGCAGCGGTGTTCGCCCGCATAACCAGACCGCCCGGGAACACGCGTTTGAGCACCGAGATGTCGAGCGCCCACCCGACCAGCACCGCAACGCCCACCGCGGCGACCATCGCGCCGATGAGCAGTTCCACCGAATTACGTCTTCCGGGCGCAACCGTGCCAGGGACCTCGGCTGATCCAGTACGGAACGGCATCCCCATCGTCGGAGTGTGACCCTGTTTCTGCCGGCATTGCCACACATGCGATCGGCTTTTTCTGTGCGGCACCGTACATAGCGCGCCGCGCGGTTCGTCAGGGCGACTGCAGACGCACGAGCCCGGCCAGCAACGCACGCCACGGTACACGGGCCGAGGCCAGGTCACACGCCGCCGCCAGCATGTCGACGCGGGCGGCCAGGTCACTCAGCTCGGTGTGGCCGAGCATCAGCAGCGCCGACTTCAGGTTGTGCGCCAGTGCACCCAGTGCTTGCAGATCGCCGGTCTCGCAGGCGGACTGCCCGGCGGCAGCGTCGGTCGCGAACTGGCCAGCGCACGAGGCGGCGAACGCGTCGTACAGCGCGGCGTCGCCGTCGAAATGCTCCACGATGGCGGCCGCCTTGCCGAACCCTGCGGTGGGCTGAACCGGTTTCACCGAGACCACGACCCGTGCCTCAGAGTGCGCCATCGCGGGCGCTGCGCGGCGCCCGCGTGGCGGGCAACCACTGCCTCAACAACGCCGGCAGCTCGGCCACCAGCCGGGGCTTGTGGATGACCGGCACCTGTTCGAGCGCAAACGCATAGGGCGCGCGCTGCCGCTCGTCGAGCGAAGTCACGACGAAGAGGTGGCTCTGCGCGAACTGCGGGTGCGAGCGCAGGCTGGTAATCAGCGTGGCGCCGTCGATGCCGGGCAACAGGATGTCCACCATGAGGATCTGCGGCTGCAGCTCGCCGTACAAGGCAAGGCCGGCAATGCCGTCGTCGGCCAGGTGCAGCTCGACGGCCGGGAAATGCTGCTGCATCAGCAGCGCGACCAGCCGCTGGAAGTGGATCGAATCGTCGATGAGCAGCGCGCGGACCGGCGGCGCCGACCCGTTGCGACGCTTCGCTGCCGCAGGTTGCAGGCGTGCCTTGTTCTCCGGCACCGCTGCGCCAGCGCCGGGCTGGCCACGCACCCTGCGCCAGTGCTCCACCGAAGCGCCTGCGATGCGTCGGTGCCCGCCCGGCGTTTTCCAGGCTTCGAGCTCACCGCGGTCGACCATCATCTGCACCGACCGCACCGACATCCCCAGCAGGCGCGCGACCTCCATCGTGGAGAAGTCGGCTTGAGCGCTTGAAGCAAGGCTGGGGTTCATCAGAGAGATTCTGCAGAAATATTCAAAATGGCGCTGTGAAATCGTGCGAACCGGCGCTGGCGCAAGCCGGTCGGCCGGATCATGCCGGCTCGGCCGCGAACCCCGTTCGCACCGCGATCAGCGTCGTGAGGTTGTGGCGTTCCGTGTGGGCGATGACGCGCCGGATCAGGTCGGCGCTCAGCACATGGCCTGCGGTCAACAGCACCATGCCGTCGCTCGAACACAGGTCGCGCGCCAGCGCCATGCCCGGTTTCAGGTCTTGCGGTGAGAGTTCGACGAAGGGCGTCGGCACCGCGGGTGCGCGGGTCACTTCGGCGAACGCATCGACCACCGACGCCTCGAACTGCGTGCCGCGGCCGCGCTCGACGAACAGGCGCGCTTCTGCGGCCGTCAGCTTCGCCAGGGTCAGATGCCCCGATTGAAGATCGTCGAAGGTGTCGGCCACCGCCAGGATGCGCGCGCCGAGCGGAATCGCGTCACCGCTCAGGCCCTCGGGAAAGCCGCGCCCGTCGTGGCGTTCGTGGTGCGAGCGCACGTTCGAGACCACTGCCTGCATGTCTTCGAGGGCCAGCAAGGCCTGCTCGCCGAGCACGCAATGCCGGACGTAGAAGGCCTTGTCTTCGGCGGTCATGCCCGACACGGTCGTGCCGAGCAGGCCGTCGCTCAGGCCGACGTGGCCGATGTCGTGCAGCAGGCCCGAGACGAACACGTCCTGCACCTCGGCCGCGGGTCGCTGCATCTGCACCGCGATGCGCCGCGCCATGTCGGCCACACGCCGCGAATGCCCGGCCATCGGCCCGCCGCGCAGCTCGATCAGGTTCGAGAACAGCTTGATCGAGCCCATGTAGTTCTTGCCCAGCCGCGCGTTCGCGGCCGAGAGCTGCACGGTGCGCTCGGCGACCTGACGCTCCAGGCTGGCATTCAGCCGCGTCAGTGTTTCGTTGTGGCGCGCCACCTCGCGCTCGAGCCGGGCCTTCTCGTGCAGCAGCGCCTGGCGTTCGAGCGCTTCGTGCGCGGCGCGCAGCAGGTCTTCTTCGTTCCAGGGTTTGGTGATGTAGCGAAAGATTTCGCCGCGGTTGATCGCCGCGACCGTGGAGCTCACATCAGCATACCCGGTGAGCAGCATGCGGGTGATCTGCGGCCACTTCAGGCGCACCTGCTCCAGCAGTTGCGCACCGTCCATCACCGGCATGCGCATGTCGGAGATGACCAGATGCACCGGCTCGGTGGCGAGCAGCTCGAGCGCCTGCGGCCCGCCTTCGGCCACGAGCACGCGGTAGCCGGTGCCACGAAAGGCGCGCCGGATCGCCGACAGGATGTTGGGCTCGTCGTCAACGCACAGCACGGTCCAGACCGGCGCGGTGTCGCTCATGCCATTCAACGCCGGTGTGGCGACTGGCGCCAAGGCAGCCTCGGTGTTCATGTGCGCACCGGGCCCTGAACCGGCACGGTGATGCGAAACGTGGTGCCCTGCCCGACCACGCTGTGCACGTCGAGCTGGCCCTGGTGCTTGCGCACGATGCCGTAGGCGAGCGACAGGCCCAGGCCCGTGCCCTTGCCGACCGGCTTGGTGGTGAAGAACGGGTCGAAGATGCGCGTGAGGTTTTCTTTCGGAATGCCGGCACCGTTGTCGGCCACCTCGATCCACGCGCTCTCGCCGCCCGCATCGGTGCCGCTGCCGCTGCGGATCGTGATCTGTCCGCGCTCGGCGGTGATCGCATGGGCAGCGTTCACCAGCAGGTTCATGAAGACCTGGTTCAGCTCGGAAGGCAGGCAATAGACGTCGGGCAGCGTGCCGTATTCCTTCACCACTTCGGCCTTGTATTTGACCTCGTTGTTGACGATGTTCAGGGTCGAGTCGATGCCCTGGTGCAGGTTCGCCCAGACCCACTCCTGGTGGGCGTCGACGCGCGAAAAATCCTTCAGGTCCTGCACGATCTTGCGCACCCGCGTGATGCCCTCTTTCGATTCGGCCATCAGCGTCGGGATGTCTTCTTTCAGAAAGTCGAGCTCGATGCGCTCGCGCATTTCTCTCAGCGTCGCGGCCACCGGCGTACCGGCCAGGTCGGCCTCGGCGGCTTCGTAGCCGGCGAGCATCTCGAACAGGTCGGCCAGGTATTTTTCGAGCGTGCCGAAGTTCGAGAAGATGTAGCCGATCGGGTTGTTGATCTCGTGCGCCACACCGGCCGCGAGCTGGCCGATGGAGGCGAGTTTTTCAGACTGCACGAGCTTGTCTTGCGCTTCAGAAAGTTTGCCGTTGGCCTCTTTCAACGCGTCGTGCGCGCGCAGCAACTCGTGCACCTGCTCCTGCGTCATGGCCAGGGTCTGCTCGGTGGTGGTGGTCATTTCCATCGGCGTGTCCTCAGTTCAGCAGCGTGGCGCAGATGGTCTGCGTCTGCGCGCGGGTCTCGGTCAGGATCTGCGCCCAGGCTTCGGCGGGCAAGCCCATCCCGGCCCAGATGGCAGCGCAGGCGGAGGGCACCGCCTCGCCGCCGTCGCCCTGCTCCAGCGACCGCACGAGCGCATCGGCAACGTGCACGATGCGGGCGAGTTCGCCGCTGCTGCCACCGGCCGGCGGCGTGTGGTGCAGGCCGATCGCGTCGACGATCTGCTCCGGGAAGCGCCAGTGTTCGGCGACCATCGTGCCGACGCTGGCGTGGTTGGTTCCGAGCAGCGCCTGTTCGGCGTCGCGCAGCTCGACGCCCGCCGCCGCGCGGTGCGCGAGCACCTGCGCGAAGCGCTCCGGGAAGCTGCTCGCCAAGACCAGCTGGCCGATGTCGTGCAGCAGCCCGGCGGTGAACGCCGCTTCGGTGTCGCCGCCGAGTTCTGCGGCGACGAGCCGGGCGCTCACGGCCGTGCTGACGGCGTGGCGCCAGAACGCCATGAAGTCGAAGCCTGCACAAACGGGCGGCTTGAAGCTGCCGGTGAGCGCGGCCGCCGTGACCACGCTGCGCACCGTGCGCAGCCCGAGCACGGCGGTGGCTTCGCTCACGGAAGCGACGTGCCGCGGCACTCCGTAGAACGACGAGTTGGCCAGGCGCAGTGTCTTGGCGGTGAGCGCCTGGTCGAGCGAGATCTTGGCGACAAGGGCGCCGGTCTCGACATCGTCGCGGCCCAGCATGTCGAGCAGTTCGAGCACCGCCGCGGGCAATGCAGGCAAGTCACGCACGGCGGAAATCTGCAGCGCTTCGCCAGGGCTTGGGGCGTTCGTGGCGGGCGGTGAAAGAGTGGGTTGCATGGTTCAGTGCACCGTGGTGATGGGCAGGGTTTGCGGCGTGAGCACCATCAGCTTGCCGCGCTGGTTGGCGCGGGTGCCGAGCGCGCGGCAAACGGCCTGGAAGCTGCGCCCGCCGAAAGTGACGCCGACGTGCGCGCCATCGCTCACCCGCCAGACCTGCGCGAGCTCGGGCGAAAGCGCCTCGGCCGCGTCACGGCCGAGCGGCGAGTCGGCCGGCGGGAACAGCGCCTGCGCATCGGGGTTGAGGTAGGCCACCATGCCTTCCATGTCGAAACCGATCACGGGCGCCGGAATGCCTTCGAGCAATTCGTTCGCGCTGAGCAGGCGCGCTTCGTCGCGGCGGATCTGCTCCTGCTGCGTGCCCATCAGCTTTTGCATGCGCAGGTTCACGGCGGCCAGCTCGCCGTTGGCGGTTTGCAGGCGCACCCCGAGCTCGCGGTTTTCGTCGGCCATTTCCTTCTGCCGAAACGCTTCGTTCACGTGGCTGCGCAGGCGCTCGTCGTCCCAGGGTTTGGTGAGGAACTTGTAGACCGAACCTTCGTTGATCGCGTCGGTGATCGACTGCAGCTCGGTGTAACCCGAGAGCGACAAGCGCACTGTCTCGGGGTAGAGCTCCTTGGCGCGGCGCAGAAACTCCACGCCGGTCATGCCGGGCATGCGCTGGTCGGAGATGATCACGTCGACCTTGTTCTCGGCAAGCTGCTGCAGGCCTTGCGCGCCGCTGTTGGCCGTGATGATGTTGTAGCCGTCGCGGCGCAGCAGCCGGCGCAGCGACGCGATGATGTTTTCTTCGTCGTCGACCAGCAGCAGCGTGCGCGCGCGGGCCTTGCGTTCGAGCAGGTGGTCGGGCAGGCGCTTGTCGTCGCGCAGCATTGTGGCGATGGCCTCGGCGCGCACCGGGCGGCTGAAGTAATAACCCTGGATTTGGTCGCACCGGCTGGCCACCAGCAGCGCGAGCTGGCTCTCGTTTTCAACCCCTTCGGCGAGCACCTTCATGTTGAGGCCGTGGGCCATGTTGATGAGCGCGCGGGTGATGGAAACGTCCTGCGTCGGCGCGGTCACGTCGGGCACGAACGAGCGGTCGATCTTGAGCACGTCGATCGGCAGCTTGCTGAGGTAGCCCAGGTTCGAGTAGCCGGTGCCGAAGTCGTCGAGCGCGATCTCGATGCCGATCGACTTGAGCTGCGACAGCGTCTGCGCAACATGGTCGATCTGGTCGATCAGCATGCTCTCGGTGATCTCGACGCCGAGGTGGTGCGGGTCGAGCCCGGTCTCTTGCAGAATGGCGCGGATGCGTTCGGCGATGTCGGGTTGCTGGAGTTGTTTCATCGACAGGTTCACGCCGACGCGCACCGCTGGCAGGCCCTCGGCCTGCCAGCGCATGCTGTCTTCGCACGCGGTGCGCAGCACCCATTCGCCGATCGGAATGATCAGGCCCGTCTTCTCCGCGAGCGGAATGAATTCGACCGGCGAGATCTCGCCGCGGGTGGCGTCTTTCCAACGTGCGAGCGCTTCCAGCCCGACCATGCGGCCGGTGCTCAGGTCGACCTGCGGCTGGTAGCAGAGGTAGAGCTCGTTGCGGTCGAGCGCGCGCCGCAGGCCGGCTTCGTTGGTCAGCCGCGTGTTGGCGCGGGCGTTGGCTTCGGCCGTGTAGAAGCAGATGCGGTTGCTGCCGAGCTGGCGTGCCTGTTGCGCCGAAGAGCCAGCGCGGTCGAGCAGTTCGTCGGCCGTGTCGGCGTCGGTGGGGCACAGCGCCACGCCCACGGCGCAGGTGGCGAAAATTTCGGTCGACCCGATGTGGAAGGGGCCGCCCACACCGTCGACGAGTGCACGCGCCAGGCCTTGCGCTGCAGCTTCGCCGGCGTCACCCGGGCCGCACATCAGCAACGCGAATTCACCGGCACCGAGGTGCGCGATCGTGTCGGCACCCGGCGCCACGTCGCACAGGCGCTGCGCCACCGCTTTGAGCAGGTGGTCGCCGGCAGCGTAGCCGAGGCTTTCGTGCGCTAGCCCGAACTGGTCGATCTCGATCACCATCAGGCTGATGTTCCGGTCTTCGCGGCGGGCGGCAAGCGTGGCTTCGAGCAAGCGATGCAGCAACGCGTTGCGGTTGGGCATGCCCGTGGCCACGTCGACGTGCGCAAGGTCGTGAATCGCCTGCTCGGCGTCGCGCCGCGAGGTGATGTCTTGCAGCGTGGCGTGCAGGCGCAGCGGCGTACCGTCGTCGCCGAGCTCGACCCGGCCGCGGTGCAAGACGGTGCGAATCGCGCCGTCACGCCGCACGATGCGATGCTGGAACTCGAACGCTTCGTCGACGCGCACCGATTCGCGGATCGACTGCACCAGTTGTCGTTCTTCGGCCGGCACACGGGCGGCGAGCCAGCCCCGCGCCACCGAGCCCGCGATCGGCGCTTCGCCGAACAGGTGGCACAGCCCCACCGACAACGTGGTCTCGCCGGTGACGAGGTTGGTCTCTTTCGAGCCGATCAGCGCAATCTCTTCGGCCTGGGCCAGCAACTCGGCGCGGCGCTGCAACTCGGCATTCGAACGTTCTAGCGAGCGGGTCATCTGCATCGTCCTGTCGTGCATGCGCGCATCGAAGGTCGAGGTGACGAGCGTCAGCGCGAGCAGCGTGAGCGAGGTCAGCACCACGAGCGTGCCGAGCGTGCTGCCGCCGAGCGCATTGGCGCTGAGGCAGACCGAGCCTTCGGGGAAACTCGCCGCCGCCATGCCGGTGTAGTGCATGCCGGTGACGGCCAGGCCCATCACGACGGCCGCGGCCACTTGACAGGTGGTGCCGCGCTTGTCGCTGACACCGCGCAGCCAGAAGAAGATGAGCAACGCGGCGGCCGATGCGGCCACCGCGATCAACGCCGAGGCGGCGACGATCCAAATGTTCCACACGATGCCCGGCGCCATGTCGAGTGCGGCCATGCCGGTGTAGTGCATGGCGCAGATGCCCAGCCCCATCGTCAACGCCCCACCCGCCAGGCGGCCTGGCGTGAGCGCGCCGCCGCTGGCCACCCACAGCGCCACGGCGCAGGCCGCCACACCGGCGACCCACGACAGGAAGGTCAGGAAGTGCGTGTAGCCGAGTGCGATCGGCAGCGAGTAGGCGAGCATGCCGACGAAGTGCATCGACCAGATGCCGGTGCCCATCACGATCGAACCGCCGACCCACAAGCCGCGCGCCAGACCACGGTCACCCGCCCGCACCCGCTTGGCCAGGTCGAGCATCACGTAGGCCGACAGCGTGGCGATCAGGATCGACGCGAGCACGAGCG
Organism: Burkholderiaceae bacterium; assembly: GCA_040080605.1. Classification (GTDB taxonomy): domain Bacteria; phylum Pseudomonadota; class Gammaproteobacteria; order Burkholderiales; family Burkholderiaceae_C; genus LMDS01. The sequence goes on along the minus strand of JBEBIB010000004.1, from coordinate 172,980 downwards.
CCAGGTCGTAGCGGGGAGTGAAGTAGTTCATGCGGTGGTCGTGCGGGTTGCATTCACTTTTTCGGCGCGGCCTTGCTTGGCATGAGTACTATTTTTGCCATATTTGCATGTTTTCGGATCGGCCAGGCAAACGCTGTCGGAGCGCCGCGTGTGCGGGACTGGTGTTGTGGCCGCGCGCGGCCGGTCGCTCGCTGCGGCACGCATGCATACTTGTCGCTGACCCTGGCCACGTGCACACCGCCGAACGGATGAAAGCCGCCCTGCCCTTGCGTTACCGTCTGGCGCTGCTCGTGCTGGTGGCGGCGTTGCCCCTGATCGCGCTGGTGGTCTTCAACATCGTCAACCACGCGCGGCTCGAGTCCGCGCAGGCCGCCGGCGAAGCGCTGCACTCGGCACGCGCCGTGGCCGAACAGACCGCGCAGCGCCTGCAGCGCGCCCGCGCCCTGCTGGCCTGGGCCGCGCAGCGCCCGAGCGAGAACCTGCTCGACGAACAACGCTGCGACCCGGTCTTCGGCAGTTTCGGCGGCCTGTTTCCGGAGTACACCAACCTGATCACGGTGCGCCGCGACATCAGCCGGGCCTGCAGCGCCGTGCGGCCGCCACCCACCGCACCGCAGAAGGTCGACCCTTCGCTCTACCTCGACGCCACACTCGCTTCGGGCCAGTTCACCGTAGGCGGCGTGATACGGGGCGCCTTCACCGGGCGCTGGATCCTCTTCGTCGCCCACCCCTTGCCCGCCGATGCAGCCGGCGTGGTGCCCGGGGTGGTGGCCTTGTCGATCGACCTGGCGGGCCTGCGCCTGGTCGCCGACAGCGACACCTTGCCGTCCGGCGCCAGCGCGCAACTCGTCGGCGCAGACGGTGTGGTGCTGGCCAGCAGCGTCGAGCCGGCCAAGCTGATCGGCAGCAAGCTCGCCGCGGCGCCGTGGCAATCGCTGCTCGGCTCCGGCCAACCGATGAGCGGCGCCGCGACCAACGCCCAAGGGGTAGAGCACATCTACGGCGTGGTGCCGGTCGCCGGCACGCCGTGGCATGTGGTGGTCGGCACTCCGACCGACGAGGTGCTGGCCCCGGTACGCCAACGCGCCTGGGTCAGCAGCGTCGCGGCGCTGTTCGCGCTCACGCTCGGCGTGGCACTGGCCTTGTGGACGGCACGCCGCACGGCGCGGCCGATCGAGGCCATCGCAGCGCTGACGCAGCGCGCCACGCGTGCACCACAACTGCTGGCGGGGGAGTTGCAAGCCCCCGACCTCGATTCGGCGCCGCCCGAACTGCACGCGCTCGGCCACGACATCCAGGCCATGCTCGACGCGCGCGACGCGGCGCAGCGCGAGCTGCGCGCGAACGAGCAGAGCCTGTCGATCACGCTGAACTCGATCGGCGACGCCGTGATCGCCACCGACCGCGAAGGCCGGGTCGTGCGGATGAACAGCACCGCCGAGCGCCTGACCGGCTGGGCCCTGGCCGACGCTGCCGGCCGGCCGCTCGCGCAGGTGTTCCGCATCGTCCACGCACTGACACGCGAGCCCGCCACCGACCCGGTGCAGAAGGTGCTCGAGCACGGCCAGGTGGTGGGTCTGGCGAACCACACCGCGCTGCTGGCGCGCGACGGGCACGAGTACCAGATCTCCGACAGCGCCGCGCCGATCCGCAACGGCGGCGGCGAGATCGAAGGCGTTGTGCTGGTGTTCAGCGACGTGACCGAAGCCTACCGCGTCCGCAGCGAGCTGGAACAAAGCCGCGAGCGGCTGCAGACGGTCGTCGACAACCTGTCCGAAGGCCTGATCGTGCACAGCAGCGACGGCGGCCTGCTCGAGTGGAACCCCGCGGCGTTGCGCCTCTATGGCGTCGACCCGAGCATCTCGCGGCCGGAGTTCCTGCGCCGCTTCACACTGTCGACGCTCGACGGACAGGTGCTCGACTTCGCGGCGTGGCCGATCCAGCGCCTGCTGCGCGGCGAGCCGGTGCACGCGCTCGAACTGCGCATCCGCCGCACCGACATCGACTGGGACCGCGTCTTCGTCTACGGCGGCTCGCAGATCCACGACCCGGGTGGCCGCACGATCGCTTTCCTGACCATCAACGACATCACCGAACGCCACGCCGCCGCCGCGGCGCTGCGCGCGAGCGAAGAGCGTTACCGCCAGATCGTCGAGACCTCGCAGGAAGGCATCTGGCAGATCGACGCCGACGACAACACCAGCTTCGTGAACCCGCGGATGGCCCAGATGCTCGGCTACGAACCCGCGGAAATGATGGGCGCAGGGCTGCTCTCGTTCATGGACGACGCGGGCCGCGCCGAAGCGACCCGGCGCCTGGCCGACCGGCGCGAAGGCAAGTCCGACCAGCACGACTTCCGCTTCGTGCGCAAGGACGGCAGCGACCTCTGGACGCACATCAGCAGCAACGCACTGACCGACAGCACCGGGCAGTACGTCGGCGCACTCGCACTGGTCACCGACATCGGCCCGCGCAAGCTCGCCGAGCGTGAACTGGCTTTGCACCGCGACCACCTCGAAGCGCTGGTGCAGGAACGCACGCAGGAGCTCGCCCAGACCAACCTCGCGCTCACGCAGGCGCGCGACCAGGCCGAGGCGGCGAACCGCGCCAAGAGCACCTTCCTGGCCAACATGAGCCACGAGATCCGCACACCGCTGAACGCGGTGATCGGCCTGACCCACCTGCTGCAGGCCGACGCCACCGAACCCGCCGCGCTGGCCCGGCTCGATAAGGTGAGCGCCGCGGCGCGGCACCTGCTCGGGCTGATCAACGACATCCTCGACCTGTCGAAGATCGAGGCCGGGCAGCTGACGCTGGAGTCGCACGAGTTCAGCCTGGCCGAGCTGATCGAGCACACGATGTCGATGCTGCGCGAGCGCGCCACCGCCAAGTCGCTCAGCCTGAGCAGCAGCATCGAAGCCGGGCTGCCCGCGCGGCTGGTGGGTGACCCGCTGCGGCTGGAGCAGATCCTGCTCAACTTCATCGGCAACGCGGTCAAGTTCTCCGACGCCGGCGACGTGACGGTGCACGCGCGCCGCGCCGATGGGGCAGGCCGCGACGCCGCCGACACCGAGCGGCTGCTCCTGCGCATCGAAGTGAAAGACCAGGGCATCGGCCTCAGCGCCGAGCAGCAGGCGCGCTTGTTCCAGTCGTTCTCGCAGGCCGATGACTCCACCTCACGCCGTTTCGGTGGCACCGGCCTGGGCCTGGCGATCGCGCGCCGGCTGGCGCGGCGCATGGGCGGCGACGTGGGCGTGGTCAGCGAGCCCGGTGCGGGCAGCACGTTCTGGATGACGGCGCTGCTCGAGCTGCCGGGTGCCACACCGTCGCCCGGCGCACCCGGCACGACCAACTGGTCGGTGCTGCCCGTCGACGACACGCTGCCGAGTTCGCCGCTGGTGCAGCTGCAACAAACACTGGCCGGGCGCTTCGGCGGCACACGCGTGCTGCTGGCCGACGACGATCTCGTGAACCAGGAAGTCACGTGCGAGCTGCTGCAGCGCGCCGGCCTGGTGGTCGACGTGGTCGACGACGGCCTGCAGGCGTTCGAGCGCGTGCGCGACAGCGTGTACGCGCTGGTCCTGATGGACATGCAGATGCCGCGCATGGACGGCCTGGAGGCCACGCGCGCGATCCGCCGGCTGGCCGGGCGGGCGGCGCTGCCGATCCTCGCGATGACGGCCAACGCCTTCGACGAAGACCGCGAACGCTGCCTGGCCGCCGGCATGAACGACCACGTCAGCAAGCCGGTGTCGCCGCGGCGCTTCTACGCCACCGTGTTGCACTGGCTGGCGCAGGACGGGCCTCGAAGTCCTCAGTAGTGGATGCTGCGCGGCGCGCCGCCGCCGACCGCGATCGCGTCGCCGTTGATCGCGCGTGATTTCGGCGAGCACAGGAAAGCGACCACGTCGGCCACTTCGCGCGCATCGACGATGTGGTGGATCGAGTTGCCCGAGGCCATGATCTGTTCCACGTCGCGCTCGCTCACGCCCTGCGCCGCCGCACGCGCGGCCACCAGCGGCGCGGTGCGCTCGGTGCGCGTGAGGCCGGGGTGCACCACGGTCACGTTGATGCCGGAGGCGCCCAGTTCGTCGGCCAGGTTCTTGGTCAACGCCGCGACCGCGATGTTGCGCATGCTGCCGACCGCGCTGCCGGTCTGGCGCGCGGCCAGGCCGCTGACGTTGACGATGCGGCCCCAGCCCTTCGCCCGCATGCCGGCGGCCACCTCGCGCGCACAGCGCAGGTAGCCCATCACCTTGACGTTCATCTCGGCGTGGAAATACTCGCCGGTGATGTCGGCCAGTTGCGGCGGCGCGGCGAAGCCGGCCGGTTCGGCAGCGGCGTTGACGAGGATGTCGATGCTGCCGCCGAGCAGCCTCACGGCCTCGGTCACAGCGCTGCGCACCGAGTCGTCGTTGCCTGTGTCCGCGCTCACCCCCACCACCGGGCGCCCGGTCTCTGCCGACAGCTCGGCCGCCGCAGCCGCGAGCGTGCTGGCATCGCGCGCGAGCAGCGCCACCGCCGCGCCCTCCTGCGCCAACACCCGCGCAATGGCCTTGCCGATGCCGCGGCTGCCGCCGGTGACGAGGGTGCGTTTGCCCGAGAGTTGCAGGTCCATACTCAGTGTCCTTCGACAAGCCCGGCCGCACGCGCGAGCCGGTACAAACCACGCGCGGCGAGCGCTTCGCCATGCGACTTCGTCTCGACACCGCGCCCCGCCAGCGCCTGCCGGTAGCGCCGCACCAGCGATTCGCTGCCGATCAGGTGCACGTGCCGCGCGCCGGCCAGCAGGCCGTTCATCTCGTGCCCGATCAACAGGCCCGACAGGTACGACGGCAGTTGCGCCGCCGACAGCTCACCGAACAGGCCCCGCGTGCGCACACTGAACAGGTGGCTGAGCAGACCACCCGCGTCGCGACTGGTGCGCAGGCCGAGCTCGAAGGCTGGCGTGTCGTCGTCGGCCTCGTGGTCCATCAGCGCGCCGAGCAGGCTGTGCTGCTTCAACACCGCGTACAGCTCGCCGGTCATCGCGGTGTGGAAGCCGGTGATGCGGCCAGCGCCGACCGTGGCCCACTTGCTGTGCGTGCCGGGCAGGCACACGGTGTGCGGGCCGTCGCCGGCCCGTTCATCGAACAGGCCGATCAGCTGGGTTTCTTCGCCGCGCATCACTTCGGGCGCGGTGGCTTCCGCGCGCTGGCTGAGACCAGGGGCGATGAAGATGCGACGACCTCGATGGCTCTCGGCGGCCACGAGCAGCATGCCGGCAGCGATCTCGTCCAGGCCAGCCGGGCAGGCCACGTACGGCACTTCGCGCCAGCCGTTGCGGCTGCCGATCATGCCGGCCATCAGGATCAGCTCGTCGTCCCAGCCGGCGAGCTGCTGCGCCAGCATCGGCTCGAAGCGGCCCTGGCAGGCGAGCAGGCCCGCTGCGGCACTGCGCTGTTCGAGCACCGCACCGGCCGCATCGAGCCGGTACGCGCGAAAGCTGCTCGTGCCCCAGTCGACGGCGATCATGCGGTGGCGTCGCGGTAGGCGGCGACAAAAGCGCGCGCCATCTGCACGGTTCGCGACACGTCCTGGTCCGGCTTGTAGAGATCGCTGCCGAGGCCGGCACCGATGCAGCCGGCGCGCAGGTAGTCGGCCAGGTTCATTGGTGTGATGCCACCGACCGCGAACAGCGGCACCGGCGGCAGCACCGCGCGCAACGCCTTCACGTGGGCCGGCCCGTACGTGGTGGCCGGGAACAGCTTGAGCGCCTGCGCGCCGGCGTCGAGCGAGTCGAAGGCTTCGCTCGCGGTCGCAAAACCGGCGGCCACGAACAGGCCACGCTTCACCGCGTGGGCGATCAATGAAGGCCGGGTGTTCGGCGTGACCACCAGCTTGCCACCCGCCTCGGCCAGCGCATCGGCCTGCTCGGGCCGCAACACCGTGCCGCCGCCGATCAGGGCCCGCGCGCCGAAGCGTGCCGCGACGGCGCGGATGCTGGTCGGCCAGTCGGGCGAGTTGAGCGGGATCTCGATCGCGTCGAAGCCGGCCTCGATCAAGGCTTCGGTGTGGGCGAGCGCGTGTTCGGGGCGGATGCCGCGGAGGATGGCGATCAGTGGCAGTTGCGTGGGCCAGTTCATGGGCGCAAGACTACCGCGGAATCCGCTGTGCGTTCGCGCGTGTCCGGGTCGCGCGACCGAATGCGTTGAACATGACAAGGCGCCGCTGTTCGCCTCGCCGAACCCACCGACGGAGCCCCAAGCGATGACCCCCGAAGACCGCGACCTGCACGACCTGCGCGCCCTCAACGCGCGCTTCATCCAAAACTTCGTGAACAACGACGTGCCTTCGCACGACGCGATCATGCACCCGCGCTTCGTCTGCATCACGGCCGGCGGCGCGAGGGAACAGCGCACCGCCTACCTGCACGACTGGGCCACCGGCTTCGACCCCGCGGTCATCGTCTACTGGGACGTGCGCGACGAGCACATCGCACTGTTCAGCGACGTGGCGCTGGTGCGCTCGACCAACAAGTACGTGCGGTGCATCGGTGGCCAAGACGTGACGGGCATGACGACCTACACCGACACCTACGTGCGCGAGAACGGCCGCTGGTTGTGCATTCAGGCCCAGCTCACCGCGGTGGCGCCCGAGCACTGGCCTGGCGACGAGACGATCGTGAACCGCTACGTTCGCGGCCAGCTGCAGCCGCGCGCCTGAACGGCGCTCAGAGTTCGCCGCGCGCGTACTTCTCTTCGAAGGTGCGCTTGGCGCGGATGTAGGCGTTGGCGCAGTCCATCGTGTTCGCGTCGTTGCAGACGGCGGGCTTGCGGTAGAACTTTTCCCAGGCCTTGGCCTTGCGGTCGACGGCCTCGGCTTCGAGGCGCCGTGCTTCTTCTTCGGCCTGCTGCTGCGCGGTGATGGTCTGCGCGCGCTGTGCATCCTGCTGCTGGGTTTGTGCCTTGCGCGCGGCGTCGCGGCCTTCGGCTTCGGTCTGCAGCTTCTTCGCTTCGGTCTGCGTTTCCAGCAGCACGTTCGGCTGGCTGCGCAGCTTGACTTCGGCCGCCGCTTCGTTGCGCGTATGAACGATCCAGCCCAGCGAGGCGAAGGCGAGCGTCGCCGCCGCGACCAGGCCGAGCGCGATCCGCAGCGGCGTGAAGCGCGGTGGCCGGTCAGCCGCCCGCGCACGCCGGGCCTTGGCCTTCTGTTCCTTCTTGTACCAGTCGCGGTCTTCGAAACCCATGCTGCACCGTCGCCTCGGGGGCCCCGCAGTTCACATGGATCGATCGTACACGTGCCGTCAGTGCACAGCGCGAGCGCTGCCGGCCTACTTCCTGATGCTGAGTTCGTCGTGGATGGTGTGGGCACCGTCGGCTGCCCGTGCGATCCCGATGGCCGTGTCGATCTGCGCCTGGTTGTCGAGCACCCCGGTCAGCCGCACGTCGCCCTTGAGGGTCACGACGGCAATGTCGAACGCCTTGAGCGAGTCGTTCTGCTGCAGCGCCGTCTTCACGTGCTCCGACACATCGACGTCGGAGACGTTGGCCGCCGAGGCCGCAGGGCTCGCAGCGACCACGTCCGGCGCTTTGCTGCAGCCCGCCGCGCCGATCGTCATGAACGCCGCCGCGGCCGCGAAGAGAAGGAATCCAGTGTGCTTGTTCATTTCAAGTGATCTCCATGTCATCGGTCACCAAGGCGTGACCCAACCATCAACATCCTCTGTTCGCGCAGTTCCATCCGTGCGCTGGCGAACTTCAATCACGCTTTTTTTCACGTCCCCGCTCGCCCCCACCTTCCCGTGAGCCCTTGCCTTCGGGTTCGCCGTCCGCGCTGCGGTGGCATTCCACGCAGTTCTCGAAGTTCTGAATGCCTTCTTCGACGTGTTTTCTGCGCACGTTGGCAGGCGTGTGTTCATGGCAGCCATAACAGGTGTACTTGCCGAAGTCGTCGCCGACGTGGCAGGTCGCGCAGGGGGCGTTGTGGTCCTTGTCGAGCAGGAAGTGTTTGTCGTGCTCGAAGGTGGCCGGCTTCCACGCCTTCGGGCTGTGGCACTGCACGCAGCCGCCTTTCAACTGGCGGTGCAGGGTGTCGGTGGGTGGCTTGTGACAGGTCTCGCAGCGGTTCAGCTCGGCCGGGGGCAGGGCCGCATGGTCGAAGCTTGCCGGCTTCCAGGCGTCGGCCTTGTGGCACTGCGCGCATCCCATGCGCAGGTTTCGGTGGGTGTCGTTGCCCGGTGCGGTGTGGCAGGTCTCGCAGCGGTCTCGTGTCGCCACGCGCAGCAGCGTGTGCGAGAACGGCTTGCGGCTGCGCTGCGTGAGCTTGGGGCCGGCATGGTCGCTGTGACAGGCCACGCAGTCGGTTTCGATGAGCTCCTGATGGAACGAGGTCTTCAACGGGGTGGCCCGGCCGCCGGCGACCGGCTCGATACGAAGTCCCTTGGTCGTGCGCAGGCCGATGTCCGTGACGGCGTGGCAGGCGATGCAGCGCTCTGCACTCGCGCCTCGCAGCGGTGCGTGGCACGCGAAACAGTCTGTGGCCAGTTCCGCATGCCCGGCCACCAAAGGGCCCGGGCCGACCATCAGGTGCGGGTAGACAAAAGCCAGCGCCACCAGCACCACCAGGTTGGCGGCGATCACGATCCAGAGCCAGCGGCCTTTCACTTCCAGCCCCAGAACAGCACGACGGCGACGATGTGGGCCAGCGCGAGCACCGCAAAAGCGAGCGTGATCGGGAAGTGCACCGAGCGCCACTGCTTGACGGTGTCGAAGGTGAGGCTGTCCCAGTAGGTGCGCTCGGCGAGTTGTTCGGCCGACAGGCCTTGCGCGCGCATCGCCTGCCGTGCCGCCTCGAGGCGGCGCCGCGCGCGGTCGAGCAGGTACTTGCCGGTGAGCCCGCTGGCCACGTTGATCAGCATGGCCCACACCGCCAGCCAGCCCAGGATCGCATTGAAGTGGATACCGGCGTGCACCAGCACGAGCAGCGATCCGGCCCAGGCCATGTACTCGTGCAGGCGCAACAGCTTGGCCGGCTGGCCCGCGCGAATCAACTTTCGCTTGCGCAGCGAATAGCCCAGCGAGCCCAGGATCAGCAAGGTCCCGGGGATGCCGAGCCAGCGACCGACCCACACGGCATCGAGCAGGTGGAGCGCGGCGTCGCAGAGCAGGGTGGCCGCCGCCAGGGCCAACAGTCCGAGGTAGAACGGCAGCACCTCGCGGCTGAACAGACGGGCCTTCAACGAACTCATGCTTCGAGCTCCAGCGGCGCCAGCGGCCGGCCCACGCAGAGCAGGCAGTGGCCCGCAGCGATGGCGTGGTCGGGCGTCTCGGCGTAGCCGACCGACCCCGAGACGAGCTTCGTCTCGCACGCACCACAACTGCCCGATCGGCAGCCCGAATCCACCGCCACGCCGTGGCGCTCGGCGAAGTCGAGCAGGTTGGCGTCCTGACCATCCCACACGAGACTGCGGCCCGAACGGCGGAAGCGAACGGCGACCGTTGTGGCCGCAGACGCCGGTGGTTCGTTCGTCGCCGGCCCGCTGGTCTGCACCGAGGCCGGGCCGAAAGCCTCGAAGTGGATGTCCGACTCCTGCACGCCCCACTCGCGCAGTGCAGGTACCAGGCTTTGCATCATCGGCGGCGGCCCGCACACGTAGAACTGGTGCCGCCCGTGCGGCAGGTTGCGACGCAGCAGCGCCAGATCGATGCGCCCCGAATGCTGGTGGTCGCGCCCCTGCACGTCTTCCGGCGCGGGGTCGCTGTAGACCACGTGGAGCCTGAACGCCGGGTGCGAAGCGGCCAGTTCCTCGAGCACGGCCTTGAAGGCGTGGTCGGCACTGTTTCGCACCCCGTAGTAGAGGTGCACCGGCCGTTCAGGCTGCTCGGCCGTGCACCAGCGCAGCATGCTCATCATGGGCGTGATGCCGATGCCGCCGGCAATGAACACGGCCGGCACGCCCGCTGCGGGATCGATGAAGAACCGACCCGAGGGCGCCTTCACACGCAGCACATCACCTTCGCGCACCTCGTCGTGGAGGTGGTTCGACGAGGCCCCTGGCGGCAGTTCCGGGTGCTCCCGGGGCGGCGGCACGCGTTTGACGGTGATCCGGTAGACCGCCGGATCGGGCCGGTCCGACAGCGAGTAGCAGCGTGTGAGCTTGCGCCCGGTGCCGGCTGCGCCCACCGGCACAGAAAACGTGAGGTATTGGCCGGGCCTGAAGGCCGGGAGCGGCGCACCGTCGACGGGCTGCAGGTAGAACGAGCACTGGCTTCGGGCCGCGTCCTCGAAGCCGCGGCGCTGCACCCGGAAGTCGCGCCAGCCGGGCCACGCACCCGCGCCGATCACCGGGCTTTCCGGCCTGTCGGAGGGCACCGCATCGACAGCGGCCGCGCGCCTGCGCCAGACGAGGACCCCGACGCCACCCACCACCTGCAACAGAAGGGCCGCGCTGATGATCGCCAGAAGCTGCAAGGCGGTCATGCGCGTGTCCCGCCGTGGCCGGGGCTACGAGACACGGTGGACCGGGCTGGCGCGATGTTCTTGGTTCATGAATTCGGCTTGTCTGCAGTGGATCGTTCCCACACCTGCTTATAGAGACCGCGGCGCCGAAGGGTTTGACACGCGTCAAACAAGACCGATACCAGCGGCACCCATCGTGGCCCGTCAGGTGCGTCGCCCCTGCACCCGCTTCACACCCTCGAACCAGAGCATGCCGAGCACGGCCGCCCCCAGCGCGGCCAGCAGCATGACGGGCGGTGGCGCAGCGAACGCGAACAGGCGACTCACCGCAGGAACGCCCAGCACCGCACCCAGCACGACCACCGTGCCCGCCGCGATCCAGCCGAACTGCTGGTTGGATTCAGGCTTCCCCAGCCAGGCCGTGCGGCCCCAGGAGCGGTTGGTGTGAATCAGGCCCAGGTTGGAGAGCACGAGCACAACGAAGGTCAGCGCCCGCGCGGTGTCATCGCGCTGGGCATCCTGCGGCAGCAGGGCACGGGCACCCGCGTACACCGCCAGCAGGAGCAGCAGCAGCCCGGCGCCTTGCCAGAGGCCGCGGGCCATCACGACCTTGTCGAACAGCCGCTGGTCGGGCCGACGGGGCGGCGCCTTCATGGCGTCGGGCTCCAGCGGCTCCGCCTCGAAGACGACCGAGCAGGCCGGGTCGATGATGAGTTGCAGGAACAGGATGTGGACCGGCATCAGCAGCATCGGCCAGCCGAACAGCACCGGCACGATCGACAGGCCGATGATCGGCAGGTGCACGGCGACCACGAACACGATCGCCTTGCGCAGGTTGGCGAAGACGCGGCGGCCGTAGCGCACTGCCGTCACGAGCGACGAGAAGTCGTCGTTCAGCAGGACCAGCGCGGCGGCCTCGCGCGCCACCTCGGTGCCGCGCGCTCCCATGGCCACGCCGATGTCGGCGGCCTTCAGGGCCGGGGCGTCGTTGACGCCGTCGCCGGTCATCGCCACCACGTCGCCCCGGGCCTTGAAGGCTCGCACCAGGCGCAGCTTCTGATCGGGCTGGACGCGGCAGAAGATGTGCGTGGTGCCGAGCCGCGCGCCGAGTGCCGCATCGCTCATGGCTGCCAGTTCGGTTCCGGTGATGACCGGGGCTTCGACACTCACGCCGGCCTGCCGCGCCACCGAGACCGCCGTGGCCGGGTGGTCGCCCGTCATCATCACGACACGGATGCCGGCGGCCTGGCACTCGGCAATGGCCTGCGGCACGTCGGGCCGCACCGGGTCTTCGAGCGCGATCAGGCCGAGGAACTCGAAATTGAAGTCGTGCTGCTGCCCGGGCAGTTCGCCTGCGGCGAAGGTGGCCCGGGCCACACCCAGCACCCGCAGGCCATCGCCCGCCATGGCCTGGACCTGCAGGGCGATGCGCGCGCCCTGCGCCGCGTCCAGGTGGCAGAGGTCGACGATGGCCTCGGGCGCTCCCTTGGCTGCGATCAGGCGCTCGGCCTTGTCGGGCGACTGCCACACGCGCGACATCGCCAGCATCTCGGGCGACAGCGCGTAGTCTTCCACCAGGGTCCAGTCGCCGTGCAGGTGCTCGGTGCCCGCCAGCAGGCGCTGGCCGGCCTCGCCGATCGCCGTCTCCATGGGGTCGAATGCGCGGCGGTGACTCGCCAGCACCGCGTGCTCCAGAACGCCGTGCAGCTCTTCCTGCAACGGACTTGCGTCCCCTCTGTGGTGTCGTGGGTCGCCTGTGGCGACCACAGGCGCCGCACCGTCATGCGGTTGGCGGTCAGCGTTCCGGTCTTGTCGACACACAACACGGTGGTCGCACCCAGCAGCTCCACGGCCGGGATGCTGCGCGCGAGCACCTTCTCGCGCGCCAGGCGCCATGCGCCCAGGCCGAGAAACAAGGTCAGCACCACCGGCAGTTCTTCCGGCAGGATGGCCATCGCCAGCGTCAACCCCGCCAGCAGGCCATGCAGCCAGTCGCCGAGCAGCACCCAGTACGCGACCGCCAGCGCTGCGGCCAGCGCCAGGCCGACGAGGGCGACACGTTTGACGACCCGGCGTGTCTCTTGCTGGATCGGCGTGGTCTCGACAACGATCCCGGCGAGCGACTGGCCGATGCGGCCCAGCGCGCTGCGTTCACCGGTGGCCACGACACAGCCGCGCGCCGTGCCGCGCGTGACGAGCGTGCCGGAGTAGGCCTGTGAAGGCTCGGTGCCTTCGGGCGCCGCGGGCAACGCGGCGCCGCTGCGCCCCGGGTCGAACGCCTCCTTGACGACCGGTGCGGATTCCCCGGTCAGCAGCGACTCGTCGACCGCGAAGTTCGAAGCTTCGACGAGGCGCATGTCGGCGGGCACGCGGTCGCCCTCGGCCAGCAGCACAAGGTCGCCGAGCACCAGCTCGCGGGCGGCGATGCGCACGGAGCTGCCGTCGCGCAGCACGAGCGCGTGCGGGCTCGACAGGTCGCGAAGCGCCTCCAGCGAGCGCTCGCTGCGCCGCTGCTGCACGAAGCTGATGCCCATGACGACGAAGACGAAGCCGAGCAGCATCAGCGCCTCTTGCCGATCGCCCAGCACCATGTAGATGGCGCCGCACGCCACCAGCAACAGGAACATCGGCTCGGAGGCGACCTCGCGTGCCAGCCTGAAAAAACTGCGCGGCTTCGACACCGGCAATTCGTTCGCGCCGTCGCGGGCCAGGCGCTGCCGGGCCTCGGCGGCACTCAGCCCCTGCGCCGACCCGGGTGCTTCAGGCGCCTGAGCGAGGTCGTTCATTCGCTGACGGGCGTGGCCGGCACGGCATGATCCAGATCGGGCCTGCGCCAGGGGTCCACGTGGGTCATCAGGTTCAGGACACGGTGCCGCTGCAGCACACGCTGCCGCGCAAGCACCGCGATGTCGTGCCCGGCCTCGACGCTGATGGTCGCATCGACTTCGATGTGCGCGTCGACGACGATCATGTCGCCCATCTTGCGCGTGCGCACGTCGTGCACGCACTCGACGCCGGGCGTGTCGACCAGCGTCTGCCGGATCGCCACGACTTCCGTTTCGTCGACCGCCCGGTCCATCAGGTCGTGCATCGCGTCCCAGCCGAAACCCCAACCCATCTTGGCGACCATGAAACCGACGATCAGCGCGGCGATCGGGTCGAGGATCGGGTAGCCGGCCAGGTTGCCGATGATGCCGATGCCCACCACCAGCGACGAGGCGGCGTCGGAACGTGCGTGCCAGGCATTGGCGACCAGCATGCTCGACTTCACCCGTTTGGCCACCGACAACATGTAGCGGAACAGCAGTTCCTTGGCGACGAGCGCGCCGCCTGCCACCCACAGGGCGACGACGTGGACCTGCTGCACCAGCTCGGGTTCCTCGAGCTTGCGAAACGCCGACCACAGCATGCCGATGCCGACGGCCAGCAGCAGCCCGCCGAGTACCAGCGACGCGGCCGTCTCGAACCGCTGGTGGCCGTAAGGGTGGCCTTCGTCCGCGTCTTTTTTGGCGTGGTGGCTGGCGAACAGCACCACGAAGTCGGCCACCAGGTCGGACAGCGAGTGAATGCCATCGGCCACCAGGCCCTGCGACTTGGCGAGGATGCCGACGCTGACCTGCGTGATCGTGAGCACCAGGTTGACGGCCACACTCACCCAGGTGCTGCGCGAGCCTGCGGCGGCGCGCTCTTCGGGGCTGTGCAGCGGGTCTTCGGGGTCGTCGGCGAGGTCGGTGAAGGGCATGTGAAGTCTGAGGGTCGTTAAAGGCTGCGACGCGGCAAGCGGAGCCGGACCGCCGTCCGAGCCTAGCCCGCGCGCCTGAAGGCTGCATTAACACCGGGTATGCGAACGCTGCGGCCACAGATGCCGGGCGAGCGGGTGTTTGACGACCCTGACCGGTATCACGGAACCGATCCACCTTACTCCACCGACTGGCTTGCAGCGCCGACATTCGCGTTTCGCGGCCCGCGGTGTGGCCAACGCCGGCCTTGGGTATGACACCGCACAGACTCGCCGCACGCCGGCGTGCGGGCTCTCCGGCCGCGACCACAGCGTTCGATCAGGAACCCCGAAAAGTCAGGCGGCGATCCCGACCCTCCAGTTCAAGAAGCGCGACCGTTTCATCGTGCTGCTCTTGATCAGTGCGGCCCACGCTGCGAGCGCGCGGAACGTCGGCGTCAAGATCGCCGCACCGTTTTCCGTGATGCTCACGTGGCGGTCTGCTTCATCATGACCCGCACGACACGCCCCGGCGGCCGGCTTCAGCGGCCGGGCGCCTGAAGCGTCCGGGCCGCTTCCGCGTGGATCCACGCCAGGAACGCCTCGACCGGCGGGCGCTTGCCGTGGCGCGCGGGGTAGACCGCGAAGTGCGCTTTCACGCGCACCGATTTCTCGAAGCCGAAGATCGGCCGCAGCGTGCCTTCGCTCAAATGCCGGCCGGCGATGGTCGCGCTTTCGAGCGCCACGCCCAACCCGAGGATCGCCGCGTCCATCGCCATCTGCGCGCGGTCGAAACGCAGGCTGAAACGCTCGGGCGGGCGCTTGTCGGAGAACGCGCCGAACCAGTCGATCCACTGCACCACGTTGACGTTGCTCTGGATCAGCGGCACCTCCAGCAACTGCTCGACCCGCTTGAGCCGGTGCGCGCGAATGAAAGCTGGGCTCGCCAGCGGCAGGATGCGTTCTTCGAACAGCGGCTCCACCACCAGGTCGGGCCAGCGGGGCACGCCGTAGCGGATGTCGAGATCGGCCGGCCCGAGCGCGAAATCGCTGTGCACGTGCGCCGCCGACAGGTTCAGCGAAATCTCGGGGTTGGCCTGCGCGAAAGCCGGCAGGCGTGGCATCAGCCAGAGCGTGGCGATGCTCGGCGAGGCGTGCACGTACAGGCTGTTGGCCACACCCTGCTTCACGTCGTCGGTGGCGGCACCGATCGCCGTCAATGCGCCCGAGACGCGCGACAAATACTGCTCGCCCGCCGCACTCAGCCGCACGCCGTGCGCGCTGCGCTCGAGCAGGCGCACGCCGAGCTGGGCTTCGAGCCGCGCCACCTGGTGGCTGATGGCCGACGCGGTGACATGCAGTTCGGTCGCGGCGAGCGCGAAGCTGCGGCGCCGCGCCACGGCCTCGAAGGCCTGCAGGCTGGCGGTGGGTGGCAAGGCGGACATGGGGGCAACCCGGTCGTTGGATGACGTTTTGTCATCTTAGGCTGAAAACTCTTCGCTTGTCGTCAGCCAAGCATTTTCCGAAGATGCCGCCACTCGTTCAACAAACTCTGGAGACCCTCACATGCTGCTCAAGGACAAGGTCGCGGTGATCACCGGCGGCGCCGGGCTCAACGGCCTCGGCTTCGCCACCGCCAAACAGATGGCCGCCCACGGCGCCCGCGTCGTGATCCTGGACCTGGCCCGCGCCGAGCCGGCCCAGGCCGCCGCCCGCCTGGGCGAAGGCCACCTCGGCCTGGTGGCCGACGTGACCGACAAGGCCTCGTGCGACGCCGCCGTGGCGCAGATCCGCAAGACGCTCGGCCGCATCGACGTGCTCGTCAACAACGCCGGCATCACGCAGCCGCGCAAGACGCTGGACATCACCGGCGCCGACTACGACGCGGTGCTCGACGTGAGCCTGCGCGGCACGCTGTACGCGTCGCAGGCGGTGCTGCCGACGATGCAAGCGCAGAAGTCGGGCGCGATCGTCTGCATCTCGTCGGTCAGCGCGCAGCGCGGCGGCGGCATCCTCGGCGGCCCGCACTACTCGGCCGCGAAAGCCGGCGTGTTGGGCCTGGCCCGTGCGATGGCGCGTGAATACGGCATCGACAACATCCGCGTCAACTGCGTGACGCCGGGTTTGATCGCGACCGATATCAACAAGGGCCTGATTCCGGAAGACCGCATGAAGGGCATCCTCGAAGGCATTCCGCTGAACCGAATCGGCGAGCCGAACGACGTGGCCGGCTGCGTCGTCTTCCTCGCCAGCGACCTGGCCAAGTACCTGACCGGCGTGACGCTCGACGTCAACGGCGGCATGTTGATTCACTGACCCGCATCGCAAAAAACCAAACCCGGAGACAGACAAAAATGCAACGCAACACATTCATTCGCAGCGCCCTCGCCATCGCAGCCGGCACGCTTCTTTCGCTGACTGCGCACGCACAGACCGTGAAGCTCACACTCGGCCACGGCGCCGCGCCGGGCAACCCGCGCCACGAAGCGGCCGTGAAGTTCGCCGAGGTGCTCAAGACCAAGACCAACGGGCGCATCGAGGTGCAGGTGGCGCCTTCGGCCCAGCTCGGCGACGACGCCGCAATGCTGACGGCACTGCGCACCGGCGCGCTCGACATGTCGGCCAACTCGCAGGGCGCCGTCGCCAACGCGGTGCCGGAATACGCCGCCTTCGGCATGCCCTTCCTGTTCGCCAACCTGCCGCAGGCCTGGAAGGTGCTCGACGGCCCGCTCGGCAAGGAGCTCGCCGAACGCACTGCCGAGAAGGGCATGGTCGTGTTGGGCTACTGGGACAACGGCGTGCGCCACATGAGCAACAGCAAGAAGCCGCTGCTCAAGCCCGAAGACCTGAAGGGCCTGAAGATGCGCACCCCGCCCGACGCGGTCACGGTCGACATCATGCAGGCGCTCGGCGCCGAGGCGCAGCAGATCAAGTTCGCCGAGCTGTACGTGGCGCTGCAGCAGGGTGTGGTCGACGGGCAGGAGAACCCGCTGATGAACATCCACGCCAGCAAGCTCTACGAAGTGCAGAAGTTCATCTCGCTGACCGGCCACAAGTACGAGATGACACCCTTCCTGATGAGCAAGCGCAGCTGGGACAAGCTCTCCGACGCCGACAAGAAGGCCGTGCAGGAAGCCGCCGCCGAGGCGACCGCGATGCAGCGCAAGCTGTCGCAGGAGTCCGACGAAAAACTCGTGGCCGACCTGAAGGCCAAGGGCGTGCGCGTCGACACCGTCGACAAGGCCGCGTTCGAGAAGGGCACCGCGTCGGTCGACGACAAGTGGATGGCCGGCCCGATCGGCCCCTACGTCAAGAAGGTGATCGCCGCCGCGCGCGCCAAGTGAAGCGGACGGAGGCGGTGCGCCTGTGGCGCCACCGCCTCACGCCCGAACCGGAGACAACCCATGCAAGCCGAACAACCCGGCGTGGTCGACCACGCCATCGCCCTCGTGTGCAAGACCGTGCTGTGGCTGACGACGGCGGTGATCTTCGTGATCCTGTGCGTCAACACCGGCCTGCGCTACATCACCGGCTCGAGCCTGCAATGGGCCAACGAGGTGCCGGAGCTGCTGTTCCCCTGGCTCGTGATGTCGGGCGTGGTGCTCGCCGCGCAGCACGGCGCGCACATCGCGACCACCTTCCTGATGGATTCATTGCCGCCGCGTGTGCAGCGTGTCGTCGCGGTGGTGAGCTGGCTCGTCGTGGCCGGCCTGTACGCAACGCTGGCGGTGGCGACGCTGCGCATGCTCGAGATCGTGCACGACGAGAAGAGCCCGATCCTGCAGTTGCCCGGCTCCATCACCTACGGCTGCGTGATGGTCGGCATGGTGCTGCTGGCCGTGCTCGCGCTGCAGTCGGCCTGGCGCAGCTGGCAGGCCGAACCGCCTGTTGCGGTCGAAGGCGACCTCAAGGTGCCGGTGGCGCACTGGTGATGGCGCGGCACACCAAGGAGACGTCATGAGTGCATTGATCCTCGTTGTTTTCATGGCCGCCGCGGTCATCGCGATGCCGATCGCGCACGCGCTGCTGGTGGCGGCGATGGCCGCCGCCGCGGCTTCCGACAAGGTGCCGCTCGACCTGCTGGTGCAGCAGATGGTGGCGCAGGTGCAGAGCTTCCCGCTGATCGCCATTCCCTTCTTCATGCTGACCGGCTCGCTGATGATGGGCGGCAAGCTGGGCGAAGCGCTGGTCGGCGTGCTCTCGGCGCTGATCGGGCGTTTCCACGGCGGCCCGGCGCAGGTGGGCGTGCTCTCGTCCACGCTGTTCGGCGGGGTCTCGGGCTCGGCGGTGGCCGACGCCTCGGCGATCGGCTCGCTGATGATCCCGTGGCACAAGCGCCTCGGTTACCCGGCCGCGTTCTCCGCGGCCACGCTGGCGGCCGCGGCCACGATCGACATCCTGATCCCGCCGTCGATCCCGATGATCCTGTTCGCACTCAGCTCGAACGCGTCGATCGCCTCGCTGTTCGTCGCCGGTGTGTTGCCGGGCCTGGTGATGTGTGCCGGCTTCATGTTCGCGTGCTGGTGGGTCGGGCGCCGCCGCAACTTCCCGCGCGACACCTCGCCGTTCGACGGCGCGGCCTTTCGGCGCCACATGGCCTACGCGGCGCCTGCCATCCTGCTGCCGGTCTTGATCATCATCTTCCTGCGCTTCGGCATCGCCACGCCGACCGAAGTGGCCGTGCTCTCGACCTTGTATGCCGGCGTGGTGTCGGTGTTGATCTACCGTGACCTCGGCTGGCGCCGGCTCAACGACGCCGTGGTGCAGGCGGGCCTGGCCACCGGCGTGGTGCTGCTCGTCATCATGGCGTCGGCCGCGATCGGCTGGCTGCTCACCTTCGACCAGATGCCGCAGGGCATCGCAGCCTGGGTGCAGGCCAACGTGCACGCCAAGTGGCTCGTGATCCTGATGATGAACCTGCTGATGCTGTTCCTCGGCATGTTCATCGACCTGCCCGCCGCCGTGCTGCTGCTCACGCCGGTGTTCGTGCCGCTGGCCAACAGCATCGGCATGGACATGACGCAGCTCGGAATCATGATGGTCGTGAACCTGGCGATCGGCCTGTACACACCACCGGTCGGCACCACGCTGTTCATCACGAGCGCGCTCGCCAAGGTGAAGGTGGGCGAGACGGTGCGCGAGCTGGGGCCGTTCTATCTGGTCGCCTTTGGCGTGCTCGCCCTCGTTTCCTACGTGCCCGCGAGCATCCTGAAATGACGCGCCGCTTGAATCTGTCTCACGCTGAAAGGACCACTCGATGACTTCCACCACTGCGGCCACGCTGCCGGCGCTGGCCCAGGCCGCCTGGCGCATCCGCCGCTACGCGCTGCGCATGGGCGAGGTGCAGGGCCAGGGTTACATCGGCCAGGCACTCGGCTGGGCCGACGTGCTGGCGGTGGCGTACTGCCATGCGATGAACCTGCGCCCCGCCGAACCCGAATGGGAAGGCCGCGACCGCTTCCTGCTGTCGCACGGCCACTATGCGATCGCGCACTACGCGGCGCTGATCGAGGCCGGCATCATCCCGGAGAGCGAGCTCGAAACCTACGGCAGCGACGACAGCCGCCTGCCGATGTCGGGCATGGCGACCTACACGCCGGGCATGGAGATGTCGGGCGGCTCGCTCGGCCAGGGCTTGATCATCGGCGTGGGCATCGCGCTCGCGCTCAAGCTCAAGGGCAACCCGGCCTTCGTCTACAACTCGATGTCCGACGGTGAGCTCGACGAAGGCTCGACCTGGGAAGCCGCGATGGCCGCGCCGCACCACCGGCTCGACAACCTGATCTGCCTGGTCGACGTGAACAACCAGCAGGCCGACGGCCCGTCGGGCAAGGTGCTGGGCTTCGAGCCGCTGGCCGACAAATGGGCCGCATTCGGCTGGCACGTGCAGCGTGTCGACGGCAACGACCTGCCCGCCGTATTGGCCGCGTTCGACGCCGCGCGCGCACTGGCCGAGCCCAAGCCGCGCGTGATCCTGTTCGACACGCTGATGGGCAAGGGTGTGCCCTTCCTCGAGCAGCGCGAGAAGAACCACTTCATCCGCGTCGACCCGCCCGAATGGCAAGAGGCCATCGGCATCGTCGACGCGACCCAACCGAGCCCGAAGACCGAAGGAGCGCTGGCATGAACAGTACCGTCGCAGAAAAGAAGCCGAAGCTCACCACCTCGGCGATGATCGCCTCGATCGCGTCCGAAGGGCAGCGTGTGAAGGCGGCGCCGTTCGGCAAGGCGCTGGTCGAGTACGCCGCCACGCGCCCCGAGGTCGTGGGCCTGACGGCCGACCTGGCCAAGTACACCGACCTGCACCTGTTCGCGCAGGCCTACCCCGAGCGCTTCTTCCAGATGGGCATGGCAGAGCAGCTGCTGATGGGCGCGGCCGGCGGCATGGCCAAGGAAGGGCTGGTGCCCTTCGCCACCACCTACGCGGTGTTCGGCACACGGCGCGCCTACGACTTCATTCACCAGGTGATCGCCGAAGAGAACCTAAACGTCAAGATCTGCTGCGCCCTGCCCGGCCTGACGACGGGCTACGGCCCGAGCCACCAGGCCACCGAAGACCTGGCGATGATGCGCGGCATTCCGGGGCTGACGATCGTCGACCCCTGCGACGCGCTCGACATCGAGCAGGCCGTGCCGCAGATCGCGGCGCACAAGGGCCCGGTCTACATGCGGCTGCTGCGCGGCGGCGTGCCGATGGTGCTCGACGAGATCGAAGGTTACAGCTTCGAGCTGGGCAAGGCCAAGACGCTGCGCGAAGGCGCCGACGTGCTGGTGATTTCCAGCGGAATCATGACGATGCGCGCGCTCGAAGTGGCTGCCGACCTGGCGGCCGACAAGGTCGGCGTCGCGGTCTTGCACTGCCCCACGATCAAGCCGCTCGACGAAGCCGCCATCGTCGAAGCGGTGCGCTACAAACACCGGCTTGTCGTCGTCGCCGAGAACCACTCGGTGATCGGCGGGCTCGGCGAGGCGGTCGCGAGTGCGCTGCTGCGCCACCGCGTGCAACCCGCCGGCTTCCAGCTCGCCGGCCTGCCCGACGCCTTCCTCGATGCCGGCGCATTGCCGACGCTGCACGACCGCTACGGCATCAGCCGCGAGACGCTCGGCGCGCGTATCAAAAGCTGGCTGGCCTGAACTCCTGCAAGAGCTGCTGCCATGCCCGAACCGACCCTGTCCCCGCTCGCCAACGCGATCCGCTTTCTCTCCATCGACGCCATCGTGCGGGCCGGCGAAGGCCACCAGGGCGTGCCGCTCGGCATGGCCGAGATCGCCACCGCGCTCTACACACGCCACCTGAAGTTCGATGCGGCGGACCCGACCTGGCCCGACCGTGACCGCGTGGTGCTGTCCAACGGCCACGGCTCGATGCTGCTCTACGCGCTGCTGCACCTGAGCGGCTACGAACATTTCGGCATCGAGCATGTCCGCACGTTCCGCGACTTCGGCTCACGCTGCGAGGGCCACCCGGAGATCGACGCCGCGTCAGGCATCGAGGTCACCACCGGCCCGCTCGGCCAGGGAATCGCCAACGCCTTCGGCATGGCGGTGGCGGAAGCGTTCCTCAACGCGCGCTTCGGGTCCGCCGTCGTCGACCACCGCACCTACGCCTTCGTCGGCGACGGCTGCTTGCAGGAAGGCATAGGCCAGGAAATGATCTCGCTCGCCGGGCATCTCGCCTTGAGCAAGCTCACGCTGCTGTGGGACGACAACCGCATCACCGATGACGGCACGACCGACCTGTCGATCAGCGAAGACGTGGCCGAGCGCTTCCGCGTCGCCGGCTGGCACGTGGTGGCTGTCGACGGTCACGATCTCGAAGCGGTGTCGGACGCGCTCGCCGCCGCCAAGGCCGACCCACGGCCTTCGCTGCTCGCCTGCCGCACCGTGATCGCACGCGGCATCGCGCGGCTGCAGGGCCAGCGTGGCGGCCACAGCGGCAAGCTGCTGGCCGAAGACGCGACCGCAGCACGCGCCCTGCTCGGCTGGCCGCATGCACCCTTCGAAGTGCCGACCGATCTGCTCGCCACCTGGCGCGAAGCCGGCAGGCGCCACCGCAGCGAGCGTGGCGACTGGGCCGGGCGCGTCGCCGCGCTGCCTTCGGCCACACGCGCCGAGTTCGAACGCATCATCGCCGGCGAATTGCCCGAAGGCTGGCGCAACGTGCTGACCGACTACAAGTGCGGTGCCGCGCAACGCGAGACGCTGGCGAGCGGCATCTTCATCTCGGCCGAGATCAACGATGCGCTCGTCGAGCTGATACCCGAGCGGATGGTGGCCTGCGCCGACCTCGAAGCTCCGACCAACCACAAGCGCCGCCTCACCGCCTTCACCGCCGAAGACCGCAGCGGCGCCTACGTGCATTGCGGCGTGCGCGAACACGTGATGGGCGGCATGGTCAACGGCATGGCGGCACACGGCGGCGTGGTGCCGCTGGCCGTGACCTACCTCGCGTTCTCCGACTACGAGCGCCCGGCGATGCGCATGGCGGCATTGATGGGGCTGCCGGTTAAGTTCGTGTTCAGCCACGACTCGATCGGCATCGGCCGCAACGGCCCGACCCACCAGCCGGTGGAGATCCTCGCCGCGCTGCGCGCGATGCCCAACATGCTGGTGCTGCGCCCGGCCGACGCGGTGGAAGCGGCCGAGTGCTGGGAGATCGCGCTCGAACACCGCAGCGGCCCGTCGACGCTGGTGTTCGCGCGCCAGGCGCTGCCGCACGTGCGGCGCGATCCCACCGCCGCCAACCTGTCGCGGCGCGGTGCTTACGTGTTGGCCGAGGCCGAAGGCGGCGCGCGCCGGGTCACGCTGCTGGCCACCGGCTCCGAGGTCGTGCTCGCGCTCGCCGCACGCGACGCGCTGCAACGCGCCGGCACGCCGACCGCGGTGGTCTCGATGCCGAGCTGGGAACTGTTCGGCGCGCAGGACACGGCCTACCGCACGAGCGTGCTCGGCCCGGTTGGGTCGGTGCGCGTGGGCTGCGAGGCGGCGCTGCGCTTCGGCTGGGACCGCTGGTTGGGCGACCGCGGTGGCTTCGTCGGCATGACCGGCTTCGGCGCATCCGGCCCGGCCGAAACGCTTTACCGCCACTTCGGGATCACGGCCGAGGCGATCGTGGCAGAGGCGCAGCGTTTGCTGGCCGATGCAGCGGCTTGATGCCGGCTACTGCTGCTTCGCACCTTCCGTCAGGCGGCGCCCCAGCCCCACGCCGTAAGGTGCCGACCGGGCCGCGATCATCGGGTCGGCCGACGCCTCCACGCCCTTGGGCAGCACCATCGGGTTGAAGGTGATCGTCAGGCAGGCGCCGCCAGCGTCTTCGGCCACGGAGGTGATCTTCAGCAGGCCCAGGTTCACCTTGTTGCGGCCTTCCGGCAGCGGCACGGTGGCGCTGTCGATCTTGTCGCCGGCCTGGGCCAGCTCCAAGTTGAAGTTGAACGCGACCTTGCCGTCCTTCACGCGCTGGCGCAGCTCGTCGAACAGGAAGCTCGGGCCCTTGGCCTTGGCTTCGTCGTCGGTCAGGCCCTGCACGCCGCCCACGGGTTCGAAGATCCACTTGCCGAACTGTCTGGTGCCGCCGGCGTTGACGAAGCCGAAGGCGTGCACGCCCCAGTAGTTGACTGCGCCGAAGCTGGCGGGTACGGGCTGCGACGCGTAGTACTTGCCCTGCAACAGCACTTCGGGGTTGGCGTCAGTGAAAGCCTTGACCTTGGCCGCGTCGGGCATCTTCGTGGCCGGGTCGGGCTGCAGCGATTCCAGGCGACCGAAGAATTGCTGGGGCGACGAAGCACCGAACACCGGCGCCGAGATATTGCCCATCTGCCACAGCTCGCCGTCGGGCAGGTTGAACTGCAGGGCCAGGTTGCGCTGCGACTTCGCGTTGTCGGGCGCCTTCGGGTTGGCGCCGCCCACCGAAAAGCGCACCACCACCGGCACCGGCTTGCCGCTGAAAGCCGATGTGGTGGACAGTGCGCGCGCGTCCGCCGTGCCCACGAACTCGCCGACGGCGCAAACACCCTTGGCGCCCGAGCGCCGGAAGCCCTCGAACTTGCCGAAGGTGGCCTCGAACTGGTTCAGGAAGGCGCTCGGGTCGACCGGCGCGGCGGCCGGTGATTGCGCGAATGCGCTCATGGTCAACATGGCGGAGGCCGCTGCCACGGCGGAAAGAACCAGCTTTGTCATCGACGTTGCTCCTGGGGTGAAGAGGTTGCGGGAATCAACGCGCTGGTCGGCCGCACCGGGCCTTCAGCAACGCTTGATGGCGTAGTCGCGGCCGGTCGAGCCAGCTTACAAAACGATCCGGGAAGCGGGTGCCCGGGTTCGGGCTCGAAGCCCTGGCGGGCCGCACGTTCAAGTCGCTTCGCTACACTCGCGCCACCATGGGTCGCTTCGCTGTTCTCCTCGTCCTGCTGTTTGCCATGCTCTGGCAATCGGTGGCGCTCGCGCGCGTCGGCCCGACGGTGAACGCGCTGGCGGATCTCGAGCATGCAGCGTTGCACTGGCAGGAAGAAGGCCACCATCACCACGACGATGGGTCCTATCACCTCGACGACTCGATCGAGTCTGCTCAGCACCTGGCCAGCGACCACCTGAGCGCCTCGCTGGCGATGGCCGCGCCATCGTCGCACACGTTCCCGGCCCTGGGTTCGGCCGCTCCCGGCGGCCTGCACGAGACGCTCGTGCCCACCCCCACCCTGGACGGCCTGCTCAGGCCACCTCGCTCCCGCGCCTGACCCGCCTTCGCGGCGGGCGCCCATCCGTGGGCGCCCGGCCTCTCCACGCGATCTCTCGTCCGCCCTTTGGCGTGACCTGAACGCGTATCCAGCCGACCACCGGCTGTTGAATCGTCAGGATCATCGTGAAACCTTTTCTCTGGCTGTGCGGCTGCGTCGTCGCAGCCTGCCTGGCTGGCGCACCCGTTTCGGCCCAGCCTGCGGTGGCCGGCACCGTCTCGTTTCGCGCGGCCCTGGACGCCGCCTGGCAGCGTGCCGTCGCGGCCCGCGAGAGCGACGGCCAGCGCCGCCGTGCCGAAGCGGAACGTATCGCTGCGGGCAGCCTCTGGGCCGCGCCACCGTCACTGGGTCTGAGCCACCGCGACGACCGCCTGCACAGCAACGCTGGAAGGCGCGAAACCGAAGTCGGCGTCGCCCTGCCCTTGTGGTTGCCGGGTCAGCAGGCGGCTCGCGCGGGCGCTGCAGACGCTGCAGCGGCACAGGCACAGGCGGCCGAACAGCTAGCCCTTCTGCGCCTGGCCGGTGAACTGCGCGAAGCGGCGTGGCAGATCGCCGCGTTGCAGGCCGAAGCGGCCCAGGCCGACACCCTGGTGCGATCGCTCCGGCAACTTGGCGACGACGTCGAACGTCGCGTGCGTGCCGGCGACCTGGCGCGGGCCGATGCGCTGGCCGCCCAGGCCGATGGGCTGGCAGCCTCGGCGCTGCAGTCCGACGTGCGCCAGCGCCTGCAGGCCGCGCGGGCGCGCTGGACGCTGCTGACCGGGCTGACCGCAGTGCCCGATCTCACGGCAACAACAGCGATTGAAGTTGCACCTGCCACTGCCGCGCCGCACCCCGAGCTGCAACTCGCCAGCCAGTCCACCGCGCTGGCGCGCAAGCGCGTGGCGCTGATGCGCGTCTCACGCCGCGATGCGCCCGAGCTGAGCGTGGGCCTGCGTCAGGACATGCCCGGCCGGGCCGAAGCCTCGCAGCGCAGCCTGGTCGTCGGGCTGCGCCTGCCCTTCGGCACCGACGACCGCAACCGGCCGCTGGAAGCGGCAGCACTTACCGAGCTCGACGTGGCCGAGACGCACGAACTGCGGCTGCGCGAGCGCCTGGACAGCGACGCGGCCGCCGCACGTGACGCGCAGCGTACGGCCGAGGCGCAGCTCGACGCCGAGGCCGCCCGCGCCCGCCTGCTGCGTGAGCGCGCCAGCCTGATCGACAAGTCCTTCCGCGCCGGTGAAACGCCGCTGCCCGGCCTGCTTCGCGCGCTCGCCGCCGCGGCACAGGCTGACAGCGCCGTCGCCCGCCAGACCGCCGCGCTGGGCCTCGCCCACGCCCGCCTCCAACAAGCCCTCGGACTCTTCCCATGAACACGCTCTTCACCCGCCGCTGCGCGCGGCACCTGCCGGCCGCTGCCCTGATGGCACTGCTGCTGTGCACGAGCCCGCCGACCCTTGCCGCCCCCGGGGCGCATGGCCCCAACGGCGAGCACCTGGACGGGCCGACCGCGGTGCGCGCTGCCTCGGCCCTGCCACGCGTCGAGGCCAAGTCGGAAAGCTTCGAGCTGGTCGCCGAACTGCGCGCCAGCGAATTGGCCATCGTGGTCGACCGCTACGAAACCAACGAGCCCGTGCTGGGCGCGAAGCTCGAAGTCGAGAGCGGCACCCTCAAGGCTGTGGCCACGTTCCGCGCCGAGCAAGGCGACTATGCCGTCACCGAGGCAGCCATGCTCAAGGCACTGGCCGCATCCGGAGAGCACGGCCTCGTGTTCACCCTGGTGGCCGGCCAGGACAGTGACCTGCTCGACGGCACACTGGTGAACCAGGCCGGTGGCGCGGCTGCCGGTGGCACAGGCGACCACGGGCATGCCCACGACCACGAACTCGAGCGCGCCGCCTGGATCGGCGCCGGCATCGTGGCGCTGGGCCTGATCGGCGGCATCGCCTGGTGGCGTCAGCGCCGCCGCGACGCAGGCCCGCTGAAGGGAGGCCTGTGATGAAGCACAAGTCCTGGTGGTTCGGCGGTGCGCTTGCCCTGCTCGTTCTGGCGGCACTCCTCGCATGGACGCTCCTCATGTCCATGGCCCATGCCGCTCCCGGCGCCCATGGCCCCAACGGCGAGCACCTCGACGCGCCCGGCGCGGCAGTCAACGCCTCCGGCCTGGCCCGCCTGCCCGATGGCAGCGTCAACATACCCAAGGCCGCGCAGCGTCGCATGGCCATCCGCACGGTGCTGGCGCCCGAGTCCGAAGCCGCGGCCACGGTCGAGATGCCGGGTCGTGTGGTGATGGACCCGAACGCCAGCGGCCGTGTGCAGGCCGCGCACGGCGGGCGCATAGAGCCGGGGCCGAAGGGGTTGCCGGTGGCAGGCCAGTCCGTGAAGCGGGGTGAGGTGCTGGCTTACGTGCGCCACCACGCCGAGCCTTACGCCTTGGGCGCGCAACAGGCCCAGCTGGCCGAACTGCGCGCGCAGCGGCAACTGGCCGATCAGCGCGTGCAACGCCTCGACAGCCTCGAAGGCACGGTGCCGCGCAAGGAGATCGAGGCCGCCCGCACCGAAGCCACGAGCCTGGCCGAGCGTGAGCGCCGCATAGGTGCCAGCCTGCTGGCGCGAGAAGCCTTGACGGCCCCGGTCAGCGGCGTGATCGCGCGTGCCGACCTGGTCGTGGGCCAGGTTGTCGAGTCTCGCGACGTGCTGTTCGAGGTGGTGGACCCGGCGCGTTTGCTGGTCGAGGCGACGACCGCCGACGCCGGCGTGGCCGCCAACGTGGCCGGCGCGTCGCTGCAGGGTGTGCCGGGGGCGAGCTTGCGTCTGCTGGGCGCGTCGCGCTCGCTGCGCGACGGCGTGCTGCCGATCATGTTCGCAGTCAGCCCGTCGAAACCGGGCGTGGCCTTGCCGCTCGCCATCGGCCAGCCCGTCACCGTGGTCGCGCAATCGAAAGAGCGGATCAAGGGCGTGGTGCTGCCGGCGCAGGCGGTGGTGCGCAACCCATCCAACGAGCCCATCGTCTGGATCAAGTCGGGCGCCGAGCGTTTCATTCCGCAGCCGGTGCAATACCGTTCGCTCGACGCGAGCACGGTGCTGGTGACGCAAGGGCTGAGCGCGGACAACCGCGTCGTGGTTCAGGGCGCGCCGCTGGTCGCCCAGATCCGCTGAACCGGAGCGACCCTCATGTTCAACTGGATCGTTCGCACCAGCCTGCACAACCGCCTGTTCGTGCTGGCGGTGGCGGCACTGTTGATGGCCTGCGGCGCCATGACGGCCTGGCGCACGCCGGTCGACGTGTTCCCCGACCTCAACAAGCCGCTGATCACCGTGCTCACCGAAGCCGGCGGCATGGCGCCGGAAGAGGTCGAGCAGCTCGTCACCTTTCCGCTGGAGACGGCGCTCAACGGCATGCCGGGCGTGACCCGCGTGCGCTCGACCTCGGGCGTGGGCCTGTCGCTGGTCTATGCCGAGTTCGACTGGGGCACCGACATCTACCGCAACCGCCAGCTCGTGGCCGAGCGTCTGGCGCTGGTGCGCGCGCAGATGCCGGGCGACATCACGCCGGTGATGGGGCCGGTCTCGTCGATCATGGGCGAGGTGATGCTGGTGGCGCTGCCGCTGGTGCCCGGCGATGGCAAAACGCCGGGCGCCACACCCATGCAGGCCCGCGAGTACGCCGACTTCGTCCTGCGCCCGCGGCTCTTGTCGATCCCCGGCGTGTCGCAGGTCATTCCCATCGGTGGCGAAGTGCGGACCTTGCGCGTGGCGCCCGACACCGCACGACTGGCGCAGTTCGGCGTTTCGCTGACCCAGGTGGAACAGGCCTTGAAGGGTTACGCCGGCAACGCGGGTGGTGGCTTCATCGACCTGAACAGCCGCGAATACCTGATCCGGCACCTGGGCCGCAGCCACCGCGCCGAAGACCTCGCCGGCATCGCCGTGGCCTGGAAGGAAGGCCGCGCGATCCTGCTCGAACAGGTGGCGACAGTCTCGTTCGCCGCCCGCCTGAAGCGCGGTGATGCCGGCTACAACGGCCTGCCGGCGGTGGTGATCAGCGTGCAGAAGCAGCCCGACGCCGACACGGTCAAGCTCTCGGCGCAGATCGAGTCGGCGCTCGCCGAACTGAAACAGGGCCTGCCCAAGGGATTGGCCGAGCCGCGTGTGCTGTTCCGCCAGGCCGACTTCATCAAGGCGTCGATCGGCAACGTGGCCGAAGCGCTGCGCGACGGCGCCATCATGGTCGCGATCGTGCTGTTCGCTTTTCTGCTGTCGGCGCGCACGACGGTGATCTCGCTGGTCGCCATTCCGCTGTCGCTGGCGGTCACGGCGCTGGTGTTCCAGTGGCTCGGCCAATCGATCAACGTGATGACGCTCGGCGGCCTGGCCATCGCCATCGGCGAGCTGGTCGACGACGCTGTGGTGGATGTCGAGAACATCCTGCGGCGGCTGAAGCAGAACAAGGCGGCCGGCAACCCGCTGCCGGTGCTCGAAGTCGTTCGGCGTGCCAGCGTCGAGGTGCGGTCGGGCATCGTCTACGCCACCGTGATCGTGGTGCTGGTCTTCGTGCCGCTGTTCGCGCTGCCCGGCATCGAGGGGCGGCTGTTCACGCCGCTGGGCATCGCCTACATCGTGTCGATCCTGGCCTCGATGCTGGTCTCGATGACGGTCACGCCGGTCATGTGCTACTACATGCTGCCGACGCTGAAGCGCCTGGAGCATGGCGACAGCCCGCTGGTTGCGTGGCTCAAGCGCCAGGACACGAAGCTGCTGGCCTGGTCCTTCGGCCGCGCGAAGCTGCTGATCGCGCTGGCGGTGCTGGCGGTGGCCGGTGCCGCGGCGACGGTGCCCTTCTTCCCGCGCGCCTTCCTGCCCGCCTTCAACGAAGGTTCGCTGGTGCTGGGCCTGGTGATGCAGCCCGGCACCTCGCTGGCCGAGGCGAACCGTGTCGGCGCCGTCGCCGAAACTTTGATCCGCCAGGTGCCCGAGGTCACGCAGGTGGGCCGCCGCACCGGGCGCGCCGAACTCGACGAACATGCCGAAGGCGTGCACGCCGCCGAGATCGACGTGGACCTGAAACGCAGGGGCGACGGAGAAGCGCGCGACCGCGAGACGATCATGGCCGACATCCGCGAGCGGCTCTCGACGCTGCCGGCGCAGACGACCATCGGCCAGCCCATCAGCCACCGCCTGGACCACCTGCTGTCGGGCGTGCGCGCGCAGATCGCCGTCAAGATCTTCGGCGACGACACCGACACGCTGCGCGGCCTGGCCGAGCAGATGCGCGGCCAGCTCGCGGCCGTGCCGGGTCTGGTCGACCTCACGGTCGAGAAACAGGTGCTGATCCCGCAGATCACCGTGCGCCTGGACCATCGCAAGGCGGCGCAGATGGGGTTGGCGCCGGGCGAGGCCATCCGCGTGCTGCAGGCGCTGACCGACGGCGCGCACGGCGCCGACATCGTCGACGGCCCACGCCGCTACGAACTGGTGCTGCGCCTGCCCGACCACCAGCGCAGCCCGCAGGACCTGGCGCGCACGCTGATCGACACACCGGCCGGGCGCGTGCCGGTGTCGAGCATCGCCTCGGTGGAAGAGACCGACGGGCCCAACCAGATCGGGCGCGAGAACGGCCGCCGCCGCATCATCGTCTACGCCAACACCGACGGCGGCGACATGGGGCGCGTCATTGCCGACATCCGCAACATCATCGACAAGACGCCCTTGCCGAGCGGCAACTTCGTCAGCCTGGAGGGCCAGTTCCAGGCCCAGGAGCAGGCCACGCGCCTGATCGCCGGGCTGTCGGTGGTGTCGCTGGCGATGATGTTCCTGGTGCTGTACTCGCGCTACCAGTCGGCGGTGCTGGCCGCCATCATCATGGCCAACATCCCGCTGGCGCTGATCGGCTCGGTGGTGGCCATGTGGATCGCGGGCGTGAGCCTGTCGGTCGCCTCGATGGTGGGCTTCATCACGCTGGCCGGCATCGCCACGCGCAACGGCATCCTGAAGATCAGCCACTACATCAACCTGTGCCAGTTCGAGGGCGAGCGCTTCGGCCAGGCCATGATCGTGCGCGGCTCGCTGGAGCGCTTGACGCCGGTACTGATGACGGCATTGGTGGCGGCCTTCGCGCTGACGCCGCTGCTGCTCGCGGCCGATGCGCCGGGCAAGGAAATCCTGCACCCGGTGGCGGTGGTGATCTTCGGCGGGCTCGTGAGCTCGACGCTGCTCGACACGCTGCTCACGCCGATGCTGTTCTGGCTCTATGGCGAGAAGGCGACACGGCGGCTGACCGACCCGGAGCCCGGCGCACCGCTGGTTGGCGCCGGCACACAGGAAGCCTATTGAGTTGAAATCAGGCCCGGCGGCGCCGCCTGTTCCAGTGCGCCGCACCCTCGAAGGAGATTGAAGACATGATGAAGAAAAAACTGTTGGCCATGGCCGTGCTGGGGCTGTCGGCCTTGTCTTTCAACGCCGCGTTCGCCCATGGCGGCGGCCAGGCCAAACACGGCGGCGTGGTGGCGACCGCCAGTGACCTGTCGTTCGAGCTGGTCGCCGAAGCGGGCAACGCCGTGATCTATGTCGAAGACCACGGCAAGCCGATGGCACCCACCGGCCTGAAGGGCAAGCTCACGGTGCTGAACGGCGCGGAGAAGTCGGAAGCCGAGCTGGTGGCGGCGGGAGACAAGCTCGAAGCCAAGGGCCTCAAGCTGGCCCCCGGCGCCAAGGTGGTCGCGGCGCTGGTGACGCCCAGCGCGAAGGCGATCACGGTCCGTTTCACCGTCAAGTAGATGACGCTGCCCGCCCTCCGCGGCGGCCTGCTCGCGCTGCTGGCCGCGGCCTTGTTCGGCGTCAGCACGCCCCTGGTGCAGCAGTTCGGTGCCGGGCTCGGGGCCTTCAGCACGGCCGCGCTGCTCTACGCCGGGGCCGCGGCGGTCGGCTTGCTGTCACGCCAACGCATCGACCGCGAAGCACGCTTGCAACGCACCGACCTGCCGCGGCTGCTGGCGATGGCGGCTTTCGGCGCCGTCGTCGGCCCGGTCGCTTTGGCCTGGGGGCTGCAGCACACCAGCGGCACCAGCGCCTCGCTGATGTTGACGCTGGAAGCCTTGTTCACCGCCGTGCTGGCCTGGCGCCTCTACCGCGAGACCATGGACGGTCGGGTCTGGGCCGCGATGGCCCTGCTGCTGGCCGGTGGCATGGTGCTGGTGCTCGACCAGGGCCGCTCGGGCGGTGCGCAACTGTGGGGCCTGCTGGCCGTGCTGCTGGCCACCGCGGCCTGGGGCGTGGACAACAGCTTGTCCCGCGCCCTGGCCGAGCGCGACCCCGGACAGGTGGTGATGAGCAAGGCCCTGCTGGGCGTGATGGCGACGACCGGACTGGCACTGGCCTTCGTCGAACCGCTGCCGACGGCCAGCGCCGCGCTGGCGCTGTTCGCCATCGGGGCTACAGGCTACGGCCTGAGCCTGCGCTTCTACCTGCTGGCGCAACGCGCCTTCGGCGCCGCGCGCACGGGCTCGGTGTTCGCTTTTGCGCCTTTCATCGGCGCTGCGTTCGCGGTGGCGCTGGGCGACCGCTCGGCCAGCGGCCTCATGGCGCTGGGCAGCGGGCTGATGCTGGCCGGCGTGGTGTTGCACCTGGCAGAGTCGCACCGCCATGAGCACACGCACGACGCACTGGCGCACGAGCACGCCCACCACCACGAAGACGGGCATCACGACCATGTGCACGAGCCCATGCCGGCCGGCGAACACAGCCACCCGCACCAGCACGCGCCGGTGCAACATGGGCATGCGCACGTGCCGGACGCACACCACGGGCATCGACACTGATGATCGGCGGCCTGTGCCTCAAGGCCCCATGCTCGGCGCGCGCGCCAGCGAGGTCCGCGCCGATCACTCGACCGTCACGCTCTTCGCCAAGTTCCGCGGCTTGTCCACATCCGTCCCCCGCGCACACGCCGTGTGATACGCCAGCAACTGCAGCGGCACCACGTGCAGGATCGGTGAGAGCGCGCCGTAGTGCTCCGGCATGCGGATCACGTGCAGCCCGGTGCCCGACTCGATGCGGGTGTCGGCATCGGCAAACACGAACAGCTCGCCACCACGCGCACGCACTTCCTGCAGGTTGCTCTTCAGCTTTTCCAGCAGCGCATCGTTCGGCGCCACGGTGACGACCGGCATCTCGGCCGTCACGAGCGCGAGCGGCCCGTGCTTGAGTTCACCGGCCGGGTAGGCCTCGGCGTGGATGTAGCTGATCTCCTTCAGCTTCAGTGCGCCTTCGAGCGCGATCGGGTAGTGCAGGCCGCGGCCGAGGAAGAGCGCGTTTTCCTTGCGCGCGAATTCTTCGGCCCAGGCGATCACCTGCGGCTCGAGCGCCAGCACCGCCTGCACCGCCACCGGCAGGTGGCGCAACGCTTTCAGGTGCTCGGCCTCCTGCGCGTCGGTCAGGTGGCCACGCACCTGGGCGAGCGAGAGCGTCAGCAGGAACAGCCCGACCAGCTGGGTGCTGAAGGCCTTGGTCGAGGCCACGCCGATCTCGACGCCGGCGCGCGTGATGTACGAGAGCTTGCACTCGCGCACCATCGCGCTGGTGGCCACGTTGCACACCGTCAGCGTGTGCGGCATGCCGAGCGAGCGGGCATGTTTCACCGCGGCGAGCGTGTCGGCGGTTTCGCCGCTTTGCGTGATCGTGACGACCAGCGTGCGCGGGTTCGGCACGCTGTCGCGGTAGCGGTATTCGCTCGCCACTTCCACATTGGTCGGGATCTTCGCGATGCTCTCGAGCCAGTACTTCGCCACCGAGCCGCTGTAGTAGCTGGTGCCGCAGGCCAGGATCAACACCGAATCGACTTCCTTGAACACGCTGAACGCGCCGTCGCCGAACAGTTCGGGCGTGATGCCGGGCACGGCGTCGAGCGTGTCGGCGATCGCTTTCGGCTGCTCGAAGATTTCCTTCTGCATGTAGTGGCGGTAAGGGCCGAGCTCGGCCGCGCCGCTGTGCGCGTGCACGGTGCGCACTTCGCGTTGCACGGCCTTGTAGCTGCCGTCGGCGTTGCGGTGCGTGACCCAGTGTTTGCCGAGCTGGATGTCGACCACGTCCCCTTCTTCCAGGTAGACGATCTGGTCGGTCACGCCGGCCAGCGCCATCGCGTCTGACGCGAGGAAGTTCTCGCCCTCGCCCACGCCCAGGATCAGCGGCGAGCCTTCGCGCGCACCGATCACCCGCTGTGGCTCGTCGCGGCAGAACACTGCTATCGCGTAGGCGCCGCGCAGGCGCAGCGTGGCGCGCTGCACCGCGTCGAACAGGTCGCCATCGTAGAGGTGGTCGACGAGGTGGGCGATGACCTCGGTGTCGGTCTGGCTGTTGAACACGTAGCCGCGGCCGATCAGTTCGGCGCGCAGATCGTCGTGGTTTTCGATGATGCCGTTGTGCACGAGCGCGATGCGCCCGACCTGGGTGCTGCCACCGCTCACCGCCACCTGCGCGTCCGACACGCCGGGCCCGCGGCTGAAGTGCGGGTGGGCGTTGTGAACCACCGGCGCACCGTGCGTGGCCCAGCGGGTGTGGGCGATGCCGGTGCCGCCGTGAACGTCGTCGCGCGCCACTTCGGCGTCGAGCTCGGCCACGCGCGAGGTGCTGCGCGCGCGGCGAAGTTCGCCGCCCTGGTGCACCGCCACGCCGCAGGAGTCATAACCGCGGTATTCCAGGCGCTTCAGGCCTTCGATCAGGATCGGAACGATGTTGCGGTTGCTGACGGCGCCGACGATTCCACACATGGGAGGTTCCTTGGGGTTCTGAACAGGAAGCGAATCCTAAAGATCAGGCCAAGAACTTAGTGTGCAAACTTGGCGCTTTCAAGAAATAATCGTTCACCACTTGATCGAAGTGAAATATTCGGCCGAAAATATCATGATCATGGAATTATCAATCTACCTCGACGGTACCGATCTGCGCATCCTCGACCAGTTGCAGCGCGACGCCGCCTTGTCGAACCAGGATCTGGCGGCCGCGATCCACACTTCGCCGGCCACTTGCCTGCGGCGCGTGAAACGGCTTGTCGACAGCGGCGTGATCGAGCGCCGCGTGGCGATCCTCTCGGCGCAGAAGCTCGGCGCCGGCCTGAGCGCATTCGCCGAAGTCAGCCTCGACAAGCAGGGCGCCGAGCACATCGCGGCCTTCGAGGCGCGCGCCGTGGCCGAGCCCGGCGTGCAGCAATGCCACCGCGTGTCGTCGGGCCCCGACCTGATGCTGCTGCTGCAGGTGGAAGACATGGCCGCTTATCACGCGCTGGTGCAGCGCCTGTTCACGCAAGACGCCAACGTGCGCAACGTGAAGACCTTCTTCAGCGTACACCGGGCCAAGTTCGACCCGTCGATACGGCTGCCGATTATTGCTTGATGACGACGAGGCCTTTCAGGTACTCGCCTTCGGGGAAGGTCACCGTCATCGGGTGGTCGGGCGCCGCGGCCAGGCGCGCGTAGAACAGGCCGTCGATGCCGGCGTCGAGCCCGGCCCCGGCCACGATCTTGTGGAACAGGTCGGCGCTGATGCCACCCGAGCACGAGAACGTGAAAAGCACGCCGCCGGGTTCCAGCAGCATGAAGGCGAGGCGGTTGATGTCCTTGTAGGCGCGAGCGGCGCGTTCGGCGTGCGCCGCGGTCGGCGCGAACTTGGGCGGGTCGAGCACGATCGCGTCGAAACGGCGGCCTTGGTCGAGCATCGTGCGCAGGGTCTTGTTGACGTCGGCGTCGAGCGTGGTGTGGCGGGCTTCATCGAAGCCTTCGGCGCCGAAGTTCATGGCCACGTGCGCGTTCGCGTGCGCCAGCGCCGGGGCCGACGAATCGACGCTCGTCACCTCTTGCGCGCCACCGGCGAACGCCGCCACGCTGAAGCCGCCGGTGTAGCAGTAGCAGTTCAGCACACGCTTCAGATTGAAATGCCGCACCGTGTCGGCGAAGAGTTTGCGGTTGTCGCGCTGGTCGAGATAGAAGCCGGTCTTGTGGCCCTCGGCCACGTCGACCTTCAGCCGCCAGCCGTGCTCGGCGATCGTCACTTCGGTGGCGCCTTCGCCACGCAGCCAGCCGGTCTGGTTCTCCAGCCCTTCGAGCGCGCGCACGTTGGAGTCGCTGCGTTCGTAGAGGCGCGTGAGGCCGGTCGCCTTCAAGAGCAGGTCGGCGATCGTCGCCTTCCAGCGCTCGACGCCGACCGACAGGAACTGTGCGCTCAGCGTGTCGGCATAACGGTCGACGATCAAACCCGGCAGGCCGTCGGCCTCGCCGTGGATCAGGCGCACACCATCGCTCGCCACGGCGAGCCGCGCACGCAAGGCCACGGCGCGGTTGATGCGGCGTTCGAAGAAGGCAGCGTCGATGCGCTCGGTCTCGGTGAAGCTCCAGGCCCGCAGCCGGATCATCGAGTTCGGGCTGTACGAGGCCCAGGCGACGAATCGGCCGTCGGCCGCCTGCACCCGCACCGTCTCGCCCGGGTCGGCCTTGCCGCTGGCGATGCTGCCTTCGAAGACCCAGGGGTGGCGGCGTTGCAGCGAGCGTTCCTTGCCGGCGCGCAGGGTGATGGTTTTCATGCGGGGTTCAGGATTTGCGTTTCGCGCGCGGATGTGCCGCGTCGTAGACCTTCGAGAGGTGCCCGAAGTCGAGCTTCGTGTAGACCTGCGTGGTCGTGATGTTGGCGTGGCCCAGCAGTTCCTGCACCGCGCGCAAGTCGCCGCTGGACTGCAGCAGGTGCGTGGCGAACGAGTGGCGCAGCATGTGCGGGTGCACGTGGGTCGGCAGGCCGGCTTTCAATGCGCGCGTCTTCAGGCGCGAACGCACCTGGCTCGCGGTGAGGCGCGTGCCGCGGTTGCTGACGAACAGGGCCGGCTCGTCGGCGCGGGCCATCTGGGCGCGCACTGCGACCCAGTCGCGCAGCGCCTTCAGCGCCATCGATCCGACCGGCACGCTGCGGCGCTTGCTGCCCTTGCCGAGCACGTGCGCGGTGGCGTCGCTGGCGTCGACCCAGCCCGCGGTGTCACCACCAGCCTGCAGGTCGAGCCCGGTCAGTTCACCGACACGCAAGCCGCAGCCGTACAACAGCTCGACGATGCACTGGTCGCGCGCGGCCAGCACCGCGTTGCCCACTTCGTTGTCGGCCGGTGCTTCGGCGAGCGCCATCGCGTGGTCGACCGACAAGGCCTTGGGCAGCGGCTTCGCGCCTTTCGGCGCGCGCACGCCTTCGACCGGGTTCAAAGCCACGAGCGAATCACGTCCGAGCCAGCGGTACAAGCCGCGCCAGGCCGACAAGGCGATCGCGATGCTGCGCGGCGCCAGGCCACGCGCATGCAACTGCGCGGCCCAGCGCCGCACGTGGTGCGTCTGCACGTCGCGCAAGGCCACTGGCATCGCCGCCGCGAACGATTGCAGCCACTTGAACGCGTCGCCATACATGGCCAGCGTGCGTTCGGCCAGGCGGCGCTCGACGCGCAGGTGCTGCAGATGGCGCCGGATGTCGTCGTCGAGATCCGGCGCTTCTTGCATGGCGATCAGCCGCGCGGCGGCAGCAGCCGCGAAAGTGCTGCGCTGGCCAGCTCGCCGATGCGCCCGAGGAACTCGGTGCCCATGTCGGCCGTGTAGCGCGTGGCGTCCGGCGAGGCCAGCACCAACATGCCGAACGCGGCGGTGACGCCGGTTTCGCGCAGCGGAATCAGCGCCATCGACATCGCGGCCTTGGGCTCTTCGAGCCACTGCGCCGCTTCGAAGCCGGCGTTCACGCCGCAGTAGGGCACGGTCAGGCTGCCGGCAAAACTCTTCACGTCGTCACTCACCACGTGCGCGAACGGCATGTCGGCAAAGGCCTCGGCGCAGCCCCAGACCCGAACCCCGCCCTGCGGGATCAGGAAGTTGTGCAGCAGCTCGCGCACCAGCACCTCGGGCAGCTCGGCGGGGTTGGCGGTGACCATCAACGCGCGCGTCCAGCGGTGCAGCTTGTCGGCGATCGTCACGTTGTCTTGCCCGTGGCGGATCATCTCGATGATCTTGTGCTCCAGGCCCTTGATCTTGTCGCGCAGCATTTCCATCTGCCGCTCCTGCAGCGAGACGGCGCGCTGGCCGTGCGGGCTGGTGAGCTGCACCGAGCCCAGCAGCTCGGCGTGGCGCTCGAAGAAGCCGGGCGTCTGCACCAGGTAGTTGGCGATGTCGGCCTCGGTGATGCCCTGGATGCCGGTGGTGCTGCTCATGGGTGCTTGCTCACAGTTCAATTTCTCCTTCGAAGACGGATGTGGCCGGGCCGGTCATCAACACGTGGCTCTCACCGCCTTGCCACTCGATGGTCAGGTTGCCACCACGTGCTTGCACGTCGACCCGCGCGTCGAGCAGGCCGAGCCGGATGCCGGCCACGACCGCCGCGCAGGCGCCGGTGCCGCAGGCGAGCGTTTCACCGGCGCCACGTTCGTGCACGCGCAGGCGGATCTGGCCGCGGTTGACGATCTGCATGAAACCGGCGTTCACGTGGCGCGGGAAACGCACGTGCGTTTCGACCAACGGGCCGAACGTGGCGACCGGTGCGGTATCGACATCGGCCACGATCTGCACCGCGTGCGGGTTGCCCATGGAGAGCACCGCCACTTCGGCCGTCTGCCCATTCACATCGAGCGGCCAGAGCGAGAAATCGCCGAGCCGGCGCGCATTCAGGCCCGCTGCGTCGAAAGGCACACGCGCCAGGTCGAAGATCGGCGCGTTCATGTCGACGGTCACACGGCCGTCGTCCTGCAGGTGCAGTTCAAGCACGTTGTTCATCGTCGTGACACGCAGCGTGCGCTTGTCCGACAAACCCTTGTCGCGCACGTAGCGCACGAAACAGCGCGCGCCGTTGCCGCAGTGTTCAACTTCGTCGCCGCTGCCGCCGTTGAAGATGCGGTAGCCGAAGTCGATGCCCGGCGTGCGGCTGGGCTCGATCATCAGGATCTGGTCGGCGCCGACACCGAAGCGCCGGTCGCCGAGCGCGCGCATCTGCGCATCGCTCAGTTCGATGGGCGCGCGCGTGGCGTCGAGCACGACGAAGTCGTTGCCGGCGCCCTGCATCTTGGTGAAGGGCAACTTCATCGGCGAATTATCGCAGCGCAGCACAACGCCGCACGGTGGCCAACATCTCAATACAAGGACGGCTCGCCGGCGGGCCGGGTCTTGAAGCGCTTGTGCACCCACAGGTACTGCGCCGGGCTGGCACGGATTTCCGATTCGATCCAGCGGTTCATCGCAGCCGTGTCGGCCAGCGCATCGGCGCTCGGGAAATGTTCCCACGGCGGCAGGAAGCGCACGCGGTAACCCTGCCCGCCCGGCAAAGCCTCGGCCACAACGGGTTGCACGACCATGTTCAAGGCGCGCGCCAGCCGCGACGGTGCGAGCAAAGTCGCGGCCGGCACGTTGAAGAACGGCACGTAGGCGGCGTCACGCTCGCCGAAGTCCATGTCAGGCAGATTGAAGAAGGCGTCGCCGCGGCGAATGGCACGCAGCAGCGGCTTGGCCGAATCGGCGCGCGGAAAGATCTCGGCGTTGCCCAGCCGCAGCCGGCCACGCCGGATCGCGGCGTCGACCTGCGGGTTGCTCTGCTCCTGGTACATCGAGACGACCTTGCGGGTCTGGAACAGCAGCACCGACACACCCGCCACGTCGAGCGCCATGAAGTGCGGCACCAGCCACATCACCGGGCGCTCACTGCGTTCGGCCAGGCCCACGTCGCCTTCGATCTGAATCAGCCGCTTGAGCCGTTCGGCCGGTGCGTACCAGAGCAGGCCACGCTCGAGAATGCTGCGGCCGAGCCACTCGAAGTGCTCACGCACGAGCTGCGTGCGTTCGGCCAGCGACTTCTCGGGGAAACACAACTCGACGTTGCGCAGCGCGATGCGCCGACGCGAGCCGGCAACAGCGTGCAGCAGCCGCCCGAGCGCGCGACCGAGCAGTGCCTGCAGCGAGAGCGGCAGCCAGTGAAACAGCCACAACGTGCCCAGAAGAATTCGTGCACCCAACTTCGACCCCGTGATTCGCCGCGAGCGCTCAGTCGACCGAAGCGTTGGCGCGTGGCTGTTTGTAGCGGTGGTAGCCCCACAGGTACTGCTGCGGGCGCTGCCGGATCAAACGCTCCATCGCGCGGTTGATGACGGCGGCCGATTCTGCCTGAGTGTTTTCGCCGGTCGGCAAGGCCTCGCCGAGCGCTGAGACACGCACCGTGTAGCCCGCGCCATGGCGCAGCCGCTCGCCCCAGATCAGCAGCGGCACCGCACCGGTCTGCTGCACGAGCCGCGCGGCGAGTGTCATCGTGTAGGCCGGTTTGCCGAAGAACGGCACCCACACACCCATGCCGTCGGGCGGCACCTGGTCGGGCAGCAGGCCGACCGCTTCACCGCGCCGCAGCGCACGGATCATCTGGCGCACGCCGGCCAGCGTGGCCGGCGCGGTGGCCACGCCGGGGCGGGCGCGCGAGCCGTCCATGATCGCGCGCAGCCAGGGCTTGCGCGCCGGCCGGTACAACACCGTGATCGGCCCGTGCTCGGCCGCGAAACTCTGCGCGCAGGCCTGCGCCGTGACCTCGAAGCTGCCCATGTGCGGTGTCAGCAGCACGATGCCCTTGCGCTGTTTCAGCGACTCGACGAGCAGCGCTTCGCCTTCCCAGTTCAGCGCCGGGCGGATCGGTTCGTCGGCCGGCCGCAGCCAGAGAAACGGCGTTTCCATCACGAGCCGCCCTGCCTCGGCGATGGCGGGGCGCGCTTCCCGCGCCGAGACGCCGGCCTGCGCCACGTTTTGCTGAAAGCGGCGCCGGTAGGTCGGCGATGACCAGTAGGTGATCCAGCCGAGCGCCCCCCCTAAGGCGTGCAAAAACCACAGGGGACAGCGGGCGAGCCAGCGAAACAGCCTCAACATTTTTCTATAATCGACGGGTCGCCGAGTTAACTGAACTACTTGCGGGCGATGCGCAAACGCTGCGAACAGCGGCTGCGCCGGGTGGCACCGGAGGGTGCGGCTCAACAAATTCCGCTAAAGCGTTCGCCGCTCCTCCAGAGTTTCAGGCCGGCAACGCAGATATCCGCAACCGCGCGCAACCTACTGGAGTTTAAGAGTGTCGAACGATTTCCTTTTCACATCCGAGTCCGTTTCCGAAGGCCACCCCGACAAGGTCGCCGACCAGATCTCCGACGCCATTCTCGACGCGATCTTCAAGCAGGACCCGCGTTCGCGCGTGGCCGCCGAGACGCTGACCAACACCGGCCTCGTGGTGCTGGCCGGCGAGATCACGACGAACGCGCACGTCGACTACATCCAGGTCGCGCGCGACACGATCAAGCGCATCGGCTACGACAACACCGAATACGGCATCGACTACAAGGGCTGCGCGGTGATGGTCTGCTACGACAAGCAGAGCAACGACATCGCACAAGGTGTCGACCACGCGAGCGACGACCACCTGAACATCGGCGCTGGCGACCAGGGCCTGATGTTCGGCTACGCCTGCGACGAAACGCCCGAGCTGATGCCCGCGCCCATCTATTACGCGCACCGCCTCGTCGAGCGCCAGGCGCAGCTGCGCAAGGACGGCCGCCTGCCCTTCCTGCGCCCCGACGCGAAGAGCCAGGTGACGATGCGTTATGTCGACGGCAAGCCGCACAGCATCGACACGGTCGTGCTCTCCACCCAGCACAGCCCCGACCAGAGCGAAACCGCCACGAAGATGAAGGCGTCGTTCAACGAAGCCATCATCGAAGAGCTGATCAAGCCGGTGCTGCCGAAAGAGTGGCTGAAGAACACGCGCTACCTCGTCAACCCGACCGGGCGTTTCGTGATCGGCGGCCCGCAAGGCGATTGCGGCCTGACCGGGCGCAAGATCATCGTCGACACCTACGGCGGCGCCTGCCCGCACGGCGGTGGCGCGTTCTCGGGCAAGGACCCGTCCAAGGTCGACCGCTCGGCCGCGTACGCTGCACGTTATGTGGCGAAGAACATCGTCGCTGCCGGCCTGGCGCGGCAGTGCCAGATCCAGGTGGCCTACGCGATCGGCGTGGCCAAGCCGATGAACATCACGGTCTACACCGAAGGCACCGGCGTGATGCCCGACGACAAGCTGTCTGCACTCGTCGCCGAGCACTTCGACCTGCGCCCGAAGGGCATCATCCAGATGCTCGACCTGCTGCGGCCGATCTACGAGAAGACCGCGGCCTACGGGCACTTCGGGCGTGAAGAGCCGGAGTTCAGCTGGGAGAAGACCGACAAGGTGGCCACCCTGCGCGCAGCCGCCGGGCTCTGACACTTCGTCGGCGAAACCAAAGAAAAGGGCGACCCGCGGGCCGCCCTTTTTCATGTGCGATCCCGGGTCAATCGACCCACCACCAAGCGCGCGTCACACCGGTGAAACGCGAGAACAGCCCGCTCGAAGCGAAGCGCCCGTCAAGCTGCGTCGCCGCTCCGAAGACGACGTAAGCCCCGCTGCGCGACATGGCCGCCGGACCGACCGACCCCGTGGTCTGGTTGGTGACGGCCCGGGTCTCGCCGGTGACGCGGTTGTGCATCACCACGTTGCTGATGCCCGTGGTGCCGGCGCCCACGCCCAGCGTGTTCGACGCGGTGGAGAACGCGACCCAGGTGCCGTCGTAAGACAACGCCATCCGCTCGCCCTGGCCCACCGGGCTGTCGGCATTGCCCTGCGCACCGCTGCTGCTGACGCTGGCCCGTGTGACGGCGCCAGTCTGCGTGTCGGTCACGAACACGTCCTGCATGCCGTTGGTATCGCCAGGCACCACGTTGGTGGCCGTGGTGGCGTAGGCGACATAGCGGCCGTTGCCCGAGATCGCCGGGGCCACGCTGCGGCTGGCGCTCTCGGTGCCCTGGTTGCGCTCGCCGCCGGTGCTGGTGAGGCTCACGCGCTGCAGGCTGCTGGCCGTGTGGTCGTAGACGTAGATGTCCCACAGATTGTTGGTGTCGCTGGCGAGCAGCGGCCAGAAGGTGCTGAACGCGAGCCGGTTGCCGTCTTCCGACAGCACCGGATTGCCGGCGTCCTGAGCCACGCCGGCGGCATTCACGCTCACCAGCTTGTTGGTGCCAGCCACCACGTCGCGGCGGATCACGTTAGTCCCGTTGATGCCCGACACGCCCGGCGTGAGGTTGCTCGCGCCACTCAGGAACGCAACCACCCGGCCGTCGCCCGACACGGTCGGCGCGTAGCTCGCCGCGTTGGCCTGGACACCGCCCGGGCCGACGCTCAGGCGCTCGACGGTGTTCGTCGCGTCCAGCGCCGACCAGCCGAACACATCGCGCACGCCGTTGGTGTCGCCGGCCACCAGGTTGCTGGCATACGACTCGAAAGCCACCGCCAGGCCATCGACCGAGATCGCCGGTGCCCAGCTGTCGCCGTTACCCTCGACACCCGCCGCCGTGGCGCTCACGAGCTTGGTCTCGCCGGTCAGTTGATCGCGCCAGAAGACCTGGCGGTGCGCCCCGGTGGAGCCGCCGATGCCGGCGGCACTCGAGACGAACGCGATGAAGCGGCCTTCGCCGTAACCCTGGGTCGTGGCGCCGATCGCCACCGCGCTGCCGCCGATGACTGGATCCCGGCTGTCGAAGTACGTGCCACGCGCGGTGTCGTTGCTGCTGCGGCTCACCAGGTCGTAGGTGACCTCGCAGCCGACGCGCAAGGCCTGCGCTGCCACGGGCATCGTGCCGGTCGCGCCCTTGTAGACCGAGCAGGTCTGGCCGGTCGGCGGTGTCTTCACCGTGACCGCGTAGGGTGCGGCATTCGCGAGCAGGGTCGCGAAGCTGAACGCAGTTTCGTCGTAGTGGTCGGTGTTGCCGGCGCTGCGGGCCACGGTGACCGACAGGTCGTCACCGGCGTTGTTCTGCAGCACGAGTTGCGCGCCGACCAGACCGCGCAAGCTGCCCGTGAGCGCGGTACCGGCCGGGGCAGGCGCAGGCGCTGGCGCCGGTGCGGGCGCCGGTGCGGGCGCTGGGGCCGGTGCGGGAGCTGGTGCG
Organism: Burkholderiaceae bacterium; assembly: GCA_040080605.1. Classification (GTDB taxonomy): domain Bacteria; phylum Pseudomonadota; class Gammaproteobacteria; order Burkholderiales; family Burkholderiaceae_C; genus LMDS01. The sequence goes on along the minus strand of JBEBIB010000004.1, from coordinate 129,121 downwards.
GGAGCCGGTGCAGGGGCCGGCGCGGGTGGCGTCCCGGCGACCGGGGCATCCGACCCGCCACCGCCGCAGGCGGCAAGCGCGGCGGCCGCGACGATGCTGGCCATCAGGGAAGCAATGCGCTGGCGCGACGCCAGCCTGGGCTCATCGGACGCTCGTTGCGGAGCGGGAGTCGGTTTCGGAGTGGTGTGCATGACGGTCCCCTGTTGGAACGCCGCGGCACCATGCCGTGGTCGTTGGGGACAGTGTTCTGCGCAGGCCGTTATGAAGCCGTTAGGCGCGCCACGAGCGCCAGCAGTTCGTGGTTGGTGGCGTTGCGCTGCAGGAAGCTGTGGCGAAACGCCTCGGGCACGTGCCGGTCATGCACCGCCATCACCCAGTCGCGCCCTGTCTCGGCCGCGCGCCGGGCATCGGCCATGCGGCCGAGCGCCTGGAACACCTTCGCGGCCACGAGCCACAGCTCGGGCAGGTAGAAGGTGTCGGGCTGGTGCTCGCGCGCCAGCGCCAGCGCCGCTTCCACGTGCGGCTGGGCCCGTGCCGGCGCGCCCAGCGCCAGCCCGCACGCGGCTGCGCGCACGTGGCCCGACAGCGCCACGCCGAAACGTTCGCGCGCCGCGGCCCACACCGCCAGGCTCGCGCCCAGCGCTTCGCCTTCGTCGGGCGGCACGAGCCAGGTCATGAACAGGCTGGCGATACGGTAGTAGATGTCGTTCGGGTCGGGAATGATGGCCAGCGCCTCGCGCATCAGCGGCAGGCCGTCGCCGCCGAGCTGGCGCCGCGTGTCGGCGCGGTGCACGAGGCGCATCATCGCCAGGCCCGATTGCAGCCCGGCATGTTCGGTCCTGAGCAGGGCCGACGCGCGTTCGGGCTGCCCGAGGTGATGGTAGATCGTCACCATGCGGTGTTCGATGTGCGCGATCTCCGAGGGCGTTTCGTGCGCTGCGTCGAACACCGTGCGGGCTTCTTCGAGCCAGCTCAGCGCCTCGCGGTAACGGCCGATGTCGCGCAGGCGGTGCGCCAGGGTCGACTGGGTCTTCATCAGGCGCACCTCGGGCATCTCGCCGCTGCTGCGGGCGGTGCGCATGGCCTGCTCGCCGACCTGCGCCGAGAGCACGACCTGCCCCATCTTGGAAAGCGTGGCCGCCTTGCCGCCCATGGCCTGCCACATCAGGTCGGCACGCTCGCCGATGCGCGGCAGCGCCAGCGCACGGTCCCACGCCGCCACGGCATCGCGCAGGCGATCGGCATAGTCGAGCGCGAAACCCAGCGCCATCTCGAACTCGAAGCTCAGCTCCAGGTTGTCGAGGGCCGCCAGCGGCGCCGCAAACGGGCTCAGCATCGCCACGGCCTCGGCGGCGCGGCGCCGGCCGCACAGGGCGTAGGACAGGCTCATCGCGAACGAGAGTTCGAGCTTCGGCTGGCCGAGTGCGCGGGCTGCGCGGATCGCGTCGGGCGCGAGTGCCAGCACCGGCTCTTCGTCGTAGTTGCGCTCGCTGAGCAGCAGCCGCACCTGCAGTGCCTTCAGTCGCTGCAGTTCGGTCCGCGCGGCGGCGTCGAGGTCGGCCAGCGCTGCGCTGGCCAGATCGCCGAGCTCGAAGTTCGACAGGATGTCGGCGCGCTCCAGCAGCGCTTCGAAGCGCCCGTCTTCGGCGCCGACCATGGCGTGGCAGCGGGCGGCCTCGGCCAGCAGCGCGGCCGCGTCGAGCACCCGCGCGCCGTGCTGGGCGCGTTGAGCCGCACGCATGAACGCAGCGGCGGCCGGCACCCACTGCTGGGCTTCGGCCCAGTGCCACGCCAGCCGCGCCGGCTCGCTCACCCGGCGTTCGAGAAAGGCCGCGATCTGGCCATGCAGATGCTGCGCGATCGGCCGTGGCACCGAGGCCAGCACGGCCTCGAAGATCAGGTCGTGCGCGAAGGCGCCGTCACGCAGCACCTGGGCCTGTTCGAGCTCGGTCCAGGCGTCGGCGAGGTCGAGCACGGGCACCCCGAGCACGTCGGTCGCGAGTTCGATGGAAAAGTCCTGCCCGGCCACGGCGCCGCACCGCGCCAGCCGCACCGCAGCGGTCGACAGGCGCGACAGGCGCCGCTCGATCAAGCGAGCCACGCTGCCGGGCCGCGGCAACGCGACCGCACCCAGCCGCCCGTCGACCCAGGCCTGGCGCAGTGTCTCGAGTGCGAACAGCGGGTTGCCGCCGGTGTGGCGGTGCAGTTGCGCGGCCAGCGCGGGTGCATCGACACCATCCAGCCCGAGCGAGCTCACCAGCTCGAGCAGCTGCGGCACGCCGAGCGGCGCCAGGCGCAGGGGCTGCAGGCGCTGCTCTTCGAGCAAGGTGTCCTGCACCTGCAGGACCTGCTCCGAGCCTTCGGCGGGCCGCTGCGCGAAGGCCCAGGCCAGGCCGGGCAGCGCGTCGACGTGCAGCAGCACGACCAGCATCTCCAGGCTGGCATCGTCGGCGAAGTGCAGGTCGTCGAGCGCCAGCGCTTCCACCCCTTCGGCCTGCGCCGCGCGCAGCAGCGCCACCACGCCACGCTGCAGCGCGACCCGCTGCACCGCAGGCGAGCTGGCCGCCACCACGCCAGCGCCGCCGGGCGCGATCTCGGGCAGCAGCCGCGCCACGTCGGCCACCGGCGCGGCGACCAGGGCCCGCGGCGCGCGCTCGACCACCGCCCGCAGCAGCCGTGCCAGCGAGGCATAGGGCACGACCGCATCGCCCGGCCGCGCCGAGACGCTGACGCTGCCGGGCCGCACGCCCACCAGTTCCTGCAGCAGGCGCGACTTGCCCATGCCGGCTTCGCCGACCACCCACACCACCTGTTGCGCGGCCCAGCCGGCGAGCGCAGCCCGCAGGTCCTCAGCGCGGCCGACCATGCGCGGCGGCCGCAACACGGCGGCCGGCAGACGCTGCTCAGGCGCGCCGGCGTCGCTGCCGTTGGCCTGCAAGGTGTCGAGCAGCGCCAGCGTCAGCGGCGACGGCCGCGCGCCGACCTCGTCCTTGAGCACCTGCTCGCAGCGGTCGAATGCCAGCAGGCCGGCCGCGCGGTCGCCGGCCAGGTAGTGCAGGCGCATCACGCGGCGGTGCGCGTCTTCGGAAAGTGGCTCGAGCGCCAGCAGCTCGCGCGCATGGGTGAGCGCGTCGGCGTAGTCGTGCGCCTGTTCGGCCATGTCGCACAGCTCGACCAGCGACGAACGCATGCGGCTGCGGCGGCGCTCGCGCTGCTGCGCCAGCCAGGCGGCGAACTCGCCACCCACATCGTGCGGCACACCGGCCAGCACGTCGTCGGCGTCGAGCAGGTCGTGGCGCACGCCCTCGGCCAGCGCGAGCGTGCTGCTGCCGACGACGAGCGCCTCGCCGAACTGGCGCCGCAGCTGGAACAGGCGCTGGCGAAGTGTGTTGCGCGCCGCTTCGGATTCGCTGTCGGGCCACAGCAGTTGCGCCAGGCGGGTGCGCGGTGTCGGCCCTTCGAGCGCGAGCCAGGCCAGCAGGGCCGCGTCGCGCGGCGCGAGCGCCACCCTGCCGAGACCAGCCCCCTGCACGCCAGGCGCGCTGGCGAGTTGCAGTTCGAGGGCCTGGCAAGTGTCGGTCATCAGGGGGGAATCGGTGCGTGCGCAAAGCATAACGGCCCGCGTGAAGAGGGTTGTAGTCAGGGCAGCGTTATGAGCGCGTTATGACACGTAGGCCGGCGTGCACAGGCCGGCCCGCGCTTCGCCGACAATCGGCCGGAACTCCAGACCGGACCCGCCTCACGTGTTCAGAACCCTGCGTGGCCAGTACTTCATCGGCAGCTTCATCGTCTTCGTGGCGATGCTGGGCCTGCTGCTCTGGAACGCCCACCAGCTCATGGGCCAGGCCACCGAAGAACGCTTCGAGGCCGAACAGCGCGCTTTCGGCCCGCTGCTGGTGGCAGCCATCGGCCCGCTGCTGGCCGCGCGCGACTACGCCACCGTCAACGACGTGGTGCAGGAAAACACCCGCGGCCAGCACCTCACCTTCGTGGAAGTCTTCGACGCGCGCGGCATGCGCGTGGCCGGCGCCGGCGACAAGGACCGCGCCGGTGCGCGCCTGAGCACCGTGCCCGTCACGCTGGCCGGGCAGCGCCTGGGCGAACTGCGTTTCGGCATTCCGACCGAGGCCATCTCCGAAGCCCGCGCGCGCCTGCTGCGGGGCAGCGTGTTCATCGGCACGCTCGTGCTGCTGGCCGGCATGCTGCTGTTGGCGCTGGGCACGACCTGGCTCAGCGCCGGCTTCAAGCGCCTGTCGCAGGCGAGCCGGCGGGTCGCCGATGGCGACTTTTCGACCCGCCTGCCGCTCAGCGGGCGGGTTCGCGAGCTCGACGAGGTGTCGGTCGCGTTCAACCGCATGGCCGAAGCGGTGCAGAGCCAGCTCACCGAGCTGCGCGACAACGCCCAGTTCCTGCGTGGCGTGCTCGACACCTTGTCGGAAGGCCTGGTGATCGTCAGCCGCGACCGGCGCGTGCTCGATTCCAACGAAGCGCTGTTGCGCATCTGGGGCACGACCCGGGCCGCGTTCACCCACGCCGAGACCCGCCAGCACGGCGCCGACATGCTCTGGCCCGACGGCCGCGTGATGGACATCGACGAGCTGCCGTCGACGCGCACCCTGGCCAGCGGCCAGCCGCAGCGTGACGTGCTGGCGCAGATCCGGCGCGCCGACGGCTCGACCGTGTGGGTCAGCGTCAACACCACCCCGCTGCTGCGCAACGGCTCGACCGAGCCGCACGCGGTGCTGGCCACGCTGACCGACATCAACCGCCACGTGCTCGCCGAGCAGGAACTGCGCGGTCTCAACGAAGCGCTGGAACAACGGGTGCAGAAGCGCACCGCCGAGTTGCAGCTCGCCAAGGAAACCGCGGAAAGCGCCAGCCTGGCCAAGAGCGAGTTCCTTTCGCGCATGAGCCACGAGCTGCGCACGCCGCTCAACGCGATCCTCGGGTTCGCGCAGCTGCTCGCCCTGCCACGCAACGGCAGCGCCTTGGCGCAGGCCGATCTGGACAAGGTGAGCCAGATCGAATCGGCCGGCTGGCACCTGCTCGAGCTGATCAACGACGTACTCGACCTGTCGCGCATCGAAGCGGGCGCGCTCAGCACCTCGTCCGAGCCGGTCGAGCTAGGCGCCCTGATCGGCGAAACACTGCCGCTGGTGCAGACGATGGCCCTCGCGCGCGGCGTCACGCTGGCGCCGCCCGAGGGTGTGGCCGGCGGCGCCTGGGTGCTGGCCGACCGCCGGCGCCTGAAGCAGGTGCTGGCCAACCTGCTGAGCAACGGCGTCAAGTACAACCGCCCCGGCGGTGGCCTGGCCGTCGTCGTGGGCCCGGCGCTCGGCGGCCGGCGCACGATCGCCGTGAGCGACACCGGGCGCGGCTTCACGCCGGCGGAGTTGCAGCAGCTCTACCAGCCCTTCACCCGTTTCGAACGCACCGGCGATGCGATCGAAGGCACCGGCATCGGCCTCGTGGTCACGAAGCGCCTGGTCGAGCTGATGGGCGGGCGGCTCCAGGTCGAGTCGGTCACCGGTTCCGGCTCGGTGTTTCGGATCGAATTGCCGGCCACCGAAGCGCCGGTGCCGGGCACGGCCGCGCCCGCTGCGCCGGCCGACGTGGCCGCGCCCGATGCCGTGCCGCGGCGCCTGCTGTATGTCGAAGACAACCCGTCGAACGTCGACCTGCTGCGCCAGGTGCTGACCTTGAGGCCGCACTACAGCCTGGCCGTCGCCGCCGACGGGCTGGCGGGCCTGGCGATGGCGCAGGCGCAGCCCTTCGACCTGGCCATCATCGACATCGACCTGCCGGGCATCGACGGCATCGAGCTGTGCCGGCGCCTGAAAGCCTCGGCCGCCACGCGCACGTTGCCGCTGGTGGCGCTGAGCGCCAACGCGATGCAGGACGACATCCGGCGGGCGCGGCAGGCCGGCTTCGACGTCTACCTGACCAAGCCGATCGACGTGCCTCACGTGCTGTCGCAGATCGACCGCATGCTCGAGGCCACGCCACGGCTCCCGCTCTGACGAACGAACCCCCTGCCGATGAGTTCACTCACGCTCACCCGCCGCCGCAGCCTCGCCGCGATCGCCGTCGTCGGCAGCACCGCACTCTCGCCACTGCGCGCGGCCGGGGCGCCGCTGCGGGTCGGTCTGGTGCCGTACATGTCGCCCACGGTCTTGCTGAACGCGTTCCGTGCGGTGCGCGAGCACCTCGAGCGCAGCCTCGACCGGCCGGTCGAAATGCTGACGGCCAAGGACTTTCGATCACTCGTCGAAGCCGCCGCCCGCAACGAATACGACATGGTGCTGCTGCCGGCGCACGTGGCGCGGCTGGCGATGGTCGACTGGCGCTACGAGCCGGTCGCGGGCACGGTGGACTCGCTCCACGTGCAGGTGCTCGTGAAAGGCAACGGCCCGGTCCGGACCGCAGCCGACCTGAAAGGCCAGAGCGCCGGCATGCTGGACGCGCTCTCGCTCACCGCGACGGTGGGTATCAAGTGGCTGCAGGACCAGGGACTGGCCGGCGACGTGAAAGTGCAGCCGCTGCCGTCGATCAACAGCGCGATGTTCGCGCTCGACCGCGGCGAGGTGGCGATGGTCGTCGCCGGCACCACGCAGCTGCTGGTGTTGCCGGCCAGCACCCCGCGCAACGAACGGGTGCTGGCGACGATCCGCGACATTCCCGGCCCGATCTACGTCGCCCGGCCCGGCCTGCCGGTCGACGAGCTGGCGCGCCTGCGGGCCGCGATGACGGCCTTCAAACCCGACCCGGCGCAGGCCGTCACCGCGCCGAACTCGGTGCTGCGGCCGGTGAGTGCGGCCGAACTGGCCACGCTCGACCCCTTCGTCGCCATCGCGCGCCAGGCGCTGGCCGTCATCCGCTGAACCACCCCATGCCGATCACGCTCGAGCAACTGCGCCGCTTCGCGGTGGCACGCAGCCTGTTCACACCGACCACCTTGAAGCGCGCGGTGCACAAGCTCGGCTTCGTGCAGGCCGACCCGATCCGCGCCCCGGCCCGCGCGCAGGACCTGACGCTGCGCCACCGCGTCAAGGGCTACCGCGCCGGCGACCTTGAGCGGCGGTACGCGAGCCTCGGCGTCGAAGAAGACTTCTTCGTCAACTACGGTTTCCTGCCGGCGTCGCTGCAGGTGCTGATGCACCCACGCTCGGGCACGCCGCCGTGGAGCGCTTTGATGAAACGCCAGGCGCAGGACCTGCTCACGTTCGTGCGCGAGCGCGGCGCGGTGCACCCGCGCGAGGTCGACCTGCACTTCGCGCACGGCCGCGCCATCAACGCCTGGGGCGGTTCGTCGAACGCGACCACGCACCTGCTCGACGGCATGCACTACCGCGGCCTCTTGCGCGTGGCGCGGCGCGACGGCGGCATTCGCCTGTACGCCGCGCACGACCACGACACCGGCGGGCTCGACGCCGAAGCGCGGCGCGCCCGCCTCGATGCGCTGGTCGACATCGTGGTGCAGAAGTACGCGCCGCTGCCGGCCGCGAGCCTGACCGGCCTGATCGCGCGCTTGCGTTTTGCCGCACCGCAATGGCACGGCGAGCTGAAGGCCGCCGGGCTGCGCGCCAAACAACGGCTGGCGCACGAGCGCGTCGACGGGACCGACTGGTACTGGCCCGCCGACGAGCGCCTGCCGCGCGGCACGCCCGACGATACGCTGCGCCTGCTCGCACCCTTCGACCCGGTGGTCTGGGACCGGCGCCGCTTCGAACTCTTCTGGGGCTGGGCCTACCGTTTCGAGGCCTACACGCCGGCACCCAAGCGCAAGCTCGGCTATTACGCGCTGCCGATGTTGTGGCGCGACCAGGTGATCGGCTGGGGCAACCTCGCGGTGAAAGACGGCGCGCTCGTCAGCAGCTTCGGCTACACGGCCGACCGCGCGCCGCGCGATGCGGCGTTTCGCGCGGGTCTGCGCGACGAGCTGGAGCGCATGCGCGTGTTCCTCGGCGCCGAGCGCTGAGTCAGGCAGCCGGAGCCGCCAGCGGCTTCTGCCCCCACGCGATCAAGGCGCCGAGCGCAAGCACCGCGGCAGAACACGCGAGGCCGCCGCGCAAACCCCCGGCACCGTCGGCGACCCAGCCGACCAGCGTCGGCCCGACGATCTGCCCGGCCGCGAACACGATCGTGAAGGCGCTGATGCCGGCGGGCCATGCCGCGCTCGGCAGGTTGTGGCGCACCAGCGCGGTGGTCGAGGCCACGACCGAGAGGAACACGCCGCCGAACAACAGCCCCGAGGCGAACACCGCGACCGGGTGCGCGCTCAGCACCGGCAGCAGCGTGGCGACCGCGAGCAACGCGTTCAGCAATCGCATCGCGCCCCCGCCGCGGTGACGCTGCAACAGCCCGGCCCACAACCACGACGAGCCGATCACCGCCAGCCCGAGCAGGCCGTAGAACACCGTGATCAGCGCGCTGCTCAGGTGCTGCTCGCGCAGCAGGGTCACCACGAAGGTCATGTAGCCGATGTAGCCCAGGCCGAACAGGAAGTACGAGACCAGGCCGCAGGCCAGAAGCCGCCAGCGGAACGGCGCGTGGGCGGCACGTGCAGCGCCGGCCTGGTCGAGCGTGCGGGTGGCCGCTGCGGTGATCGCGGTCGCGACCAGCGCCGCCACCCCGAGCACGACCCAGGCCCATTGCCACGCGTGCACCACGCTCAGCGCGCTGAGCGGCGGCACGAGCAGCGCCGCGATCACGATGCCCACGCCGGTGCCGCCGTAGTACACGCCGAGCACCAGACCGGCCGATGGCCCGCGTCGCGCCGCACCTGGGGCCTGCCCGCCGAGCCGCGCCGCGAGCAAGCCGCCGCAGACGAACATGGCGGCGCTGGTCAAGCCGGTGAGGGCACGCAAGACGTACAGCGCCGCATCGCTCAGCACGAGACCGTGCGCACACAGCAGCAGCCCCGAGGCCACGCCGCCGGCAAGCAACGCGCGGCGCGCGCCGAAGCGGCGCAAGGCCGCCGGCATCAGCAGCGCACCGGCCAGGTAGCCGGCGGCGTTGACGGTGTTCATCGCGCCGGCGGTGAGGTAACTCCAGCCGAGGTCGGCGCGCATCGGCGGCAGCAACAGGGCATAGGAAAAACGCGCCAGGCCGAGCGACACGGCGGCCGCCAGCGCCAGCGCGGCGGCGATGGCGAGGGTCGGCAGTTCACGGGGCGGGGGGTTGGACATCGTGGCGTTGAGCAGGCCGCAACGGCATGCTGCAGCGGGGCGCAGTCTTGCACACGCCCCGGCGTGGTGCCCGCCGATGCGTTCTTGTCCTACCTGCGCCTGCGCCGCGCGCCGATGGAAGCAGCTGGCGGCGGCGGGTGAAATGGCATGGCCTTCAACATCCCACTCCAACCCCGAGCGACAGCATGTCCGACACCGCCACCCTCCTCGCCCCCACCGCGACCGCGACCGCAGCCACTGCGCCTGCGCCCGCCGGCCGCGCCTTCGACGTCGATTGCCAGCTGAACTACCAAGTCAACGGCCCGAGCGACTTCCTGTTCCAGATCCACGCGCTGCATGGCATGGACCAGCAGGTCCTGAACGAATCGCTGGTGTTCACGCCGCCGCTGCCGGTGCATATCTACGCCGACCCGAACGTGAACCACCGCTTCGCCCGGCTGCACGCCGAGGCGGGCCCGCTGCAGTTGCGCTACACCGCGCGCGTGCTGCGCACGATCGAACCGGTCGACCTGTCGGCGCCCGAAGTCGCGATCGCCGCGCTGCCCGACGAGGTGCTGCACAACCTGATGCCGACACGCTATTGCGAGTCGGACCACCTGAGCCAGGTGGCACAACGCATGTTCAGCGGCCTGCCGCCCGGCCACGCGCGGGTGCGCGGTATCTGCGACTGGATCCACGACAACATCGAATACAAGGTCGGCACCTCGATCGCCACCACGACCGCCCGCGACGTGTTCGTGCAGCGCGCCGGCGTGTGCCGCGACTTCGCCCACCTGGGCATCACCTTCTGCCGCGCGCTGAACATTCCGGCGCGGCTGGTGGTGGGCTACGCCCGCTTCGACGAGCCGCCGCCCGACTTCCACGCCGTGTTCGAGGCCTGGCTCGGCGGGCGCTGGGTCTTGTTCGACGCCACGCGCATGTCGCCGCTGGACGAACTGATCCGCATCGCCACCGGGCGCGACGCGAAGGACGTGGCTTTCGCGACGATCTTCGGCCCGGCGATGATGACTTCGATGAGCCCGCTGGTGCAGCCGGTCAGCTGACACCGCGCGCCGCGAGCAGGCGCTGCGCGACCTCGGCAAAGCCGGCGCCGCGAGCGCTTTGCGTGAGGTAAGCCGGCCACACCGTCAGCTGTTTCGCAAACGCCATCAGGTTGGCCACGCCGACGCTGAGCGCGAAGTGGCCGAACATCAGCTGGTCGTTGGTCGAATCGCCGACGTAGACCCAGTGCCCGCGTTCGGCTTCGAGGTCGCGCGCCAGCAAACGCCGCACGATCCAGCGCGCGCCGCTGAGCTTGTTGTGTTCGCCGAACCAGCCGTTGATGTGGATCGAGCTCACGGTCGCGTTCATGCCTTCGGCCCGCATCACGGCCACGACGTGTTCGATCTGAGCCGGCGACAGGTGCGCGAACTCGCTGTGGTCGATGGCGATGTCGGTGACGCGACCGGCGCTGTCTTGTGCGAGGCGGCTGCCCGGCACTTCGTGCAGCACGCGTGCCGCGACGTCCTGCAGGCGGCGCGCGTTCGCCACACGGGTCGTCTGATCCTGCGCGTATTCCACCGTCAATCCGTCGCCATGACGAAACAGTGCCACTGCGCCGTTCTCGGCCACGATCGCGTCGATCGGCCAGTCGCGCGCGAAAGGCTCGCTCCAGCCCATCGGCCGGCCGGTGATCGCGATCACGCGAATCCCGGTGTCGCGCAAGCGCGCCAGCGCGTCAAGCGCATCGACGGTGATCGCGCCTTCGGTCGTCAAGGTGTCGTCGATGTCGGTCAATACGCCCTGCACGCCACGCAGGTCGCCTGTCGGTGCGTCGGCCCACGGTCTCGGTGAATTGACAGCCATTCGACGAGTTTTGCACAGCCAGGTTTTGCAAGGCCGGCGCCGGGCGTCTACAATTCGGGCACTTTCCGAGGAGCGTTGCAAGGTCCACCCGTCTGCTGCGGTGGCCCCAGGCTCGGAAATGCAATTGCAACCGCGCTCACCCGCACGATGTTTCCTCGTGGGTGGGCTGCCAGCTTCACACCAGGTCTTGCGTGCGGGTTCCTCAATTCTCTGGAGCCGAAGACATGAACGCCGTTCTCAAACCCACCGCCGACTACGCCATTGCCGACCTGAGCCTCGCCGCCTGGGGCCGCAAGGAAATCACGATCGCCGAAACCGAAATGCCGGGCCTGATGTTCATTCGCGAGGAATCCGCGAAAGCACAGCCGCTCAAGGGCGCGCGCATCACCGGCAGCATCCACATGACGATCCAGACCGCCGTGCTGATCGAGACGCTGCAAGCGCTCGGCGCGCAGGTGCGCTGGGCGTCGTGCAACATCTACTCGACGCAAGACCACGCTGCTGCCGCGCTGGTCGCGGTGGGCACGCCGATCTTCGCGCACAAGGGCGAAACGCTGACCGAGTACTGGGACTTCACGCACCGCATCTTCGAGTTCGGCGCCAAGGGCACCGAAGGCGAAGGCCCGAACATGATCCTCGACGACGGCGGCGACGCCACGCTGCTGATGCACCTCGGCCAGAAGGCCGAAAAAGACCCGTCGGTGCTGAACAACCCGACCAGCGAAGAAGAGACCTGCCTGTACGCCAGCATCAAGGCCAAGCTGGCCGTCGACCCGACCTGGTACACGCGCAAGAGTGCAGAGATCATCGGCGTGACCGAAGAAACCACGACCGGCGTGCACCGCCTGAAGGAGATGAGCGCCAAGGGCACGCTGCTGTTCCGCGCCATCAACGTCAACGATTCGGTGACGAAGAGCAAGTTCGACAACCTGTACGGCTGCCGCGAATCGCTGGTCGACTCGATCAAGCGCGCGACCGACGTGATGATCGCCGGCAAGGTGGCCGTGGTCGCCGGTTACGGTGACGTGGGCAAGGGCTCGGCGCAGGCGCTGCGTGCCTTGAGCGCGCAGGTCTGGGTGACCGAAGTCGACCCGATCAACGCGCTGCAGGCCGCGATGGAAGGCTTCAAGGTCGTGACGATGGAATACGCCGCGGACAAGGCCGACATCTTCGTCTCGGCCACCGGCAACAAGAGCGTGATCACGTATTCGCACATGGCCGCGATGAAAGACCAGGCCATCGTCTGCAACATCGGCCACTTCGACAACGAGATCGACATCGCCTCGCTCGAGAAGTGCACGTGGGACGAGATCAAGCCACAGGTCGACCACGTGGTCTTCCCCGACGGCAAGAAGATCATCATGCTGGCCAAGGGCCGCCTCGTGAACCTGGGCTGCGCCACCGGCCACCCGAGCTTCGTGATGTCGAGTTCGTTCGCGAACCAGACCATCGCGCAGGTCGAGCTGTTCACCAAGTCGGCCGACTACGAAGTGGGCCAGGTCTATGTGCTCCCCAAGCACCTCGACGAGAAGGTCGCACGCCTGCATCTGAAGAAGGTCGGCGCGATGCTGACCGAGTTGAGCGACGAGCAAGCGGCGTACATCGGTGTCAGCAAAGCCGGCCCGTACAAGCCCGACACCTACCGCTACTGATTCGCGGATGCGCGCTGACCAACTGCTGCTGCAGCGCGGCCTGGCACCGACCCGATCGGCCGCGCAGCGGCTGATCGACGCCGGTGGCGTGCGCTGGCACGGCCCCAAAGGCTGGGCCGTGCCACGCAAGGCCGGCGAAGACCTGCCCGAAGACTGCCGCATCGAAGTGACCGATGACGCCGAGCTGCGTTTCGTGTCGCGCGGCGGGCTGAAGCTGGATGCGGCGCTGCTGCATTGCAAGCTGGACGTGAAGGGCAGCAACTGTCTCGACGTCGGCCAAAGCACCGGCGGTTTCACCGACGCGCTGCTGCAGCGCGGCGCCGAGCGTGTGGTCGGCATCGACGTGGGCCGCGCGCAACTCAGCCCGGCGCTCGCCGCCGACGCACGCGTGCAGCTCTTCGAAGGGCTGAACGCGCGCGACGTGAGCGGCTCGGCGTTCGAGCTCGAGACCGAAGAACATTCCTTCGACATCGTCGTCGCCGACGTGTCCTTCATTTCCCTGACCCATGTGCTGCCGACGATCGCGCGTTACCTCGCGCCCGCCGGTCGCGCGCTGCTGCTCGTGAAACCGCAGTTCGAACTGCAGCCGGTCGACATCGGCAAGGGCGGCCTCGTGAAGGACGAAGCGGCCTACCCGCGCGTCGAGCAGCGCATTCGCGAGACCTGTGCCGGCCTTGGCCTCACGGTGCTCGCTTACTTCGCGAGCAGCATCGATGGCGGCGACGGCAACCGGGAATTTTTCGTCCTGGCCGAGCCGGACGCGCATACACAGAAAGACAAGGCATGAGCGCCCACCCCGACTTTCCGATCAGCTTCGAGTTCTTTCCGCCCAACACACCGGTCGGCGACCAGAAACTCGTCGACGTGGTGCAGCAGCTCGGCGCGGTCAAGCCCGAGTTCTTCAGCGTGACCTATGGCGCCGGCGGCTCCACGCGCGAGAAGACGCTGAACACGGTGCACGCGATCGCGGCGGCCGGTTTTGAAGCCGCGCCGCACTTGTCGTGCGTCGGCTCGACGCGTGAGGGGATCAAGGAGATCCTGGCCGAGTACCGCTCGCGCAAGATCCACCGGCTCGTGGCCCTGCGCGGCGACATGCCGAGCGGCACGGCGTCGGCGGGCGAGTTCCACTACGCCGCCGAACTGGTGAAGTTCATCCGCGAAACCCAGGGCGCCGACTGGCACATCGAAGTCGCGGCCTACCCCGAATACCACCCCGAGCAGCGCTATGCGGCGCGCGACCTGGCGCACTACGCCGACAAGGTGAAGGCGGGTGCCAACTCGGCGATCACGCAGTTCTTCTTCAACCCCGACGCGTACTTCCACTTCGTCGAAGCCACGCAGAAGCTCGGTGCCCACGCGCCGGTCGTGCCCGGCATCATGCCGTTCCACAACTTCGCGAAGATCGCGCAGTTCGCGGCGCGCGACGGCATCGAGATCCCGCGCTGGGTGGCATTGAAGATGGAAGGGTTCATGGACGATGCCGCGTCGATCCGCGCCTTCGGCATCGACGTGGTGACCGAGCTGTGCGAACGCCTGATCAAGGGCGGCGCGCCTGGAATCCACTTCTACACGATGAACCAGTCGGCCGTGACGCTGGAAATCTGCAAGCGGCTCGGCCGCTGAACGAGAGGCTTCAAGCCTCTTCGCGGCGCCACATCACGCCGTCTTCGGTCAGCATCGCGTCGAGCGGCCAGTCGAGAGGCCCGGAACGCAGGAACGGCAGGAAGCCATGCGTGTAGCTCACGCCCACCGTCACCGGCCGGGGCGAGATCGAGGCCAGCGTGCGGTCGAAGAACCCGCCGCCATACCCCAGCCGCACACCGCCCGGGCCGAAGCCCAGGCAGGGCACGACCAGCAGGGCCGGCGCGAACTCTTCGGTGTCTTTCGGTTTCGGGATGTCGTACGCGTCGAGCTCCATCGGGCAGCCCGGGTACCAGACATGAAAGCGCAGCTGGCCCGATTCGCGGTCGGCCACCGGCAGGCCGATGTGCCGCACCACGCCCTCGGGCGCGCCTTCCGACCAGCGGTACAGCGCCGGCAACGGGTCGAACTCGCCCTTGATCGGCCAGTACGCGCCGATCGACGTTTCACGGCGGCTGACGAGCCAGGTCCGCAACACGCTTTGCAGCGCCACAGCGCGCTCCAGGCGGTCCGGCAGCGCGAGCCGCGCGGCGACCAGCTTGCTGCGAAGGGCAGCGCGGTCGGGCTCGGGAACGGTTGGCTGCATGCGGACTCCGGGTTGGCTGGCGCGTCTGCCGCATTGTGCAAGACTGCCGCATGGCCGCCGCCCCGAACGAATTCGTCGCCCACTGCCTGGAACTGCTCGGTTCGGTGGGTACTGCACGCTCGCGCCGCATGTTCGGCGGCCACGGCTTCTACGTCGACGACCTGTTCATCGGCCTGATCGCCTACGAGCGCCTGTACCTGAAGGCCGACGCGTCGACACGCGCCGCCTTCGAGGCCGCGGGCTGCCAGCCCTTCGTCTACGACGGCGCCGGCAAGTCGGTGACGATGGGCTACTTCAGCGCGCCCGAAGAAGCCATGGAGTCGCCGCCGCTGATGCATCCCTGGGCCCGGCTGGCGCTTGCCGCGGCGCTGCGCGCCAGGGCGCTGAAGCCACCGGCCAAAGCCCCCAAGGCCCAGGCCAAGGCGCGCAAGGGTTCGGCGAGGACGGCGCCGAAGAAGCCCTGACGGCGCGGCTTCCATTGCACGCTGACGGCATGGCCGGCGTCCCAGGACTCGATCACGGCGTTTTCGCCCACGCCCAAGCGCAGCCGCTCGCCGGCTTCGACACGGTGGTCGCCGAGGTCGCTGTCGCGCGTCAGCCAGACACGGCCTTCGAGCACGGTCAGCTCGCCGCCGAGGCGGCCGAGGTGGATAGCCTGGCCGGTGGCCAGTGCCAGCGTGGTGTTGGCTGCGGCGCGACCGGGGCTCAGTTCGGAGTGCGTATTCATCATCAATCTCCTGCGTTTGGTGAAACAATCATCGTCGCTCCTGCAGGGAAAATCCAATGAAACCCCGGTCGCCCATTGATGCGCTTTTGATATGAGTACCCGTTCCAGCCGCCCGCTCTCGCTGAACAACCTGCGCGCTTTCGAAGCGGTCGCTCGGCGCCTGAGCTTCAGCGAAGCGGCCGACGAGCTCTTCGTCACGCAGTCGGCCATCAGCCGCCAGATCAAGGGGTTGGAAGACGAGCTCGGCTCGGCCCTGTTCGTGCGCGGCACACGCCACGTGGAGATGACACAAAGCGGCCAGATGCTGCTGCGTTCGGTCGAAGCCGGCCTGCAGAAGATCGACGCCAGCGTGCGCCAGATCCGCCAGGTGCGCAGCCGCAAGCGGGTCAGTGTCACGACCTTCGCGTCGTTTGGCTCGCTGTGGCTGCTGCCACGCATCGAGGCGTTCCAGCGCCTGCACCCCGACATCGACATCCGCGTCTCGGCCGCCGACCAGATCGCCGACCTCGACGACCCCGAGCTCGACCTGGCGCTGCGTTATTGCAGCCCGGCCCAGGCGCCGGCCGGCGCGATGCGGCTGTTCGGCGAGGTGCTCACCCCGGTCGTGAGCCGCTCGCTGGCCGAGCAGATCCGGCGCGGCGAAGCGCCGCCGTTGTCGAACGCTGCCGACCTGGTGCAGCACACGCTGGCCGAAGAAGACGACACCAAGTCGAGCACCGAATACCTGAGCTGGCGGCGCTGGCTCACGCTCAACGGCCAGCCCGCGCTGCAACCCAAACGCTGGCTGTACCTGAACTTCACCTACCAGCAGGTGCAGGCCGCGCTCGCCGGCCACGGCGTGGCGCTGGCCCGCGTGGCGCTGGTGTTCGAAGCACTGCAACGCGGCGAGCTGGTCGAACCCTTCGGCCCGGCCGGGCGCATCGACAGCCCCTACATGTACTGGCTGGTCAGCGCCCCCGTGAGCCGCGCACGGCCCGAGGTGAAGCAGTTCTGCGACTGGGTGCTCGACCAGGCCGCGGTGACGCGCAAGGCGATCGGGGACACCGGCTTGACGTGAACGGCGTTAGACGGCGCCCTGTTCGGTGACGATCAGTGTCAGTGCCTGGTCATGGGCTTTGGGTTCGAACGACGAAACGTCCAGCTCGCCGATCGACCACGCCACACCGACCGACGTCACATCCGGATGTTTTGCCAGCCAGCGGTCGAAGTAGCCGCCGCCGTAACCGAGCCTGAAGCCCCCGCGCGTGAAGCCGAGGCAAGGCACCAGCACCACGTCGGGCACCACTTCGGCACCGCTGCCGGTGAAAATGCCGCATTCGTCGCGCAACGTGGGCACCGCCCCCTCCCAGCGTCGGTAGTGCATCTCGACCGGCTTCTTGCGCGCGAACGGCAGCGCCAGCGGGAATGTTGCAAGAAGGGTGTCGGCAGCGAGGAGCGCCGGTGCGTTAAATTCGGACCGTATCGGCCAGTAAATGCCCAGCAGCTCAGGCTCGAGGTCGATCAAGATGGAACTCAGGCCTTTCGCCAGGGCTCCATCGGCAGCGGCGCCCTGAGGGCTGCCGACAAATTCGTCGCGCCGCGCCAGCAAGGTCTGGCGCAACGCCTTTCGGGCTTCAAGGGCCGCTTCGATCGATGCTGAAGATGACATTCAAACCCTCTCTCGACCCAGTATATGGGCGACCCCGGCAGGCCCTGGTCGCCCTGCTGATCGGTGCGAGCCTGCTCGGCTTGGCGCCGGCCGCCTGCGCGCAGAACAACGACGCCAACATCACCGACGCCCGCGAAGCGCTGCGCAAGAAGGACCGCGCGCGCCTGACCGTGACCCGCGCCGTGGCGCTGGCGGCCAACCACCCGCTCGCGATGTGGCCCGACTACTGGGAACTGACGAACCGCATCGGCGAAGTGCAGCAGGCCGAAGTCAACGAGTTCAGCGCGCGCTGGCCCGGCACCTACGTCGAAGACCGCTTCCGCAACGACTGGCTGCTCGAGCTGGGCAAGCGCCGCGACTGGGCCAACTTCGCGGCCGAGTTCCCGCGCTTTCGCATGAACGACGACCGCGAGGTCACGTGTTACGCGCTGCTCGTCGACCACCTTGGCGGCAAGAACGTGCGCGACGCAGCGCTTGCCACCTGGCTTGCGCAACGCGACGCCGACGACGGCTGTGCGCTGCTGGCCGCCACGCTGTTCGACGCCAAGCAGTTCACCACCGCCGACGTGTGGCGCAAGGCCCGCTTCGCGATCGATGCCGGCCGCCCGCGCGCCGCGCGCCAGGCCGCGGTGATGATCAGCGTGCCCGCCGGCGTCGCGATCACCGACCTCGCCGAGAACCCGGCGCGTTACCTGGCCCGCAGCGCCTCGACCGTGTCGCGCACCAACGCCGAGCTGACGCTGATGGCGCTGATGCGCATGGCCAGCAACGACCCCGAAGCCGCTTCTGGCCAGCTCAGCGAACGCTGGGACCGCGCCTTGCCCAACGACCTGGCCGCGTGGGCCTGGGCCTCGGTCGCAAAACAGTCGGCGATGAAGCTCCAGCCCGAAGCCGCCGACCACTACCAGCGTGCAGCGCTGAGCGCCGCCAAGGCCGGCCGCGAGCTCGACTGGCCCGACGACACGCTGGCCTGGAAGGTGCGCGCTGCCTTGCGCGCCGACAACGGCCGGGCGCGCTGGCAGCAGGTCATGCAGGCCATCAACGCGATGGGCTCGGCCGAGCAGCGCGACACGGCCTGGGTCTACTGGAAGGCCCGCGCGATGCTCGCCCTCGCCGGCGATTCGCAAGACACCGAATCGATGCGCAGCGGCGGGCGCGAGTTGCTCGGCAGCATCTCGAACCAGGTGAACTTCTACGCCGCGATGGCGGCCGAACACCTCGGACAAGCGGTGTTCATGCCGGCCCGGCCCGAGCCACTGACGGCCGAAGAACGTGCGGCCACACTGCAGAAACCCGGCCTGGTGCGCGGCCTGCAACTCATCGGCCTGGGCCTGCGCAGCGAAGGCGAACGTGAATGGAACTTCACGCTGCGCGGCATGAACGACCGCGAGCTGCTCGCTGCCGCGCAGCTCGCCTGCGACCGCGAGGTCTACAAGTCCTGCATCAACACCAGCGACCGCACCCGTGGCGAGATCGACATGACGCAGCGTTTCCCGACGCCGTACCTGAAGGAAGTGACAACGCACGCGCGCGACATCGGCGTCGACGTGGCCTACGTCTACGGACTGATTCGCCAGGAATCGCGCTTCATCATGGACGCCCGCTCGGGTGTGGGCGCGTCGGGCCTGATGCAGCTGATGCCCGCGACCGCGCGCTGGACCGCGAAGAAGATCGGCCTGCCCTACACACCCGACCTGATCACCGACCGCGACACCAACATCAAGCTCGGCACCTCGTACCTGAAACTCGTGCTCGACGACTTCGGCGGCTCGCAGGCGCTGGCCGCCGCGGCCTATAACGCCGGCCCGAGCCGGCCGCGCCGCTGGCGCGACGGGCCGCTGCTGGAAACGGCGGTCTGGGCCGAGAACATCCCGTTCCCCGAAACGCGCGACTACGTGAAGAAGGTGCTCAGCAACGGCAGCTACTACGCGGCGGTGATGACCGGCCAGACACCTTCGCTGAAAGGCCGGCTCGGCCGCGGCGTGGCGCCGGCCGGCGCCAACGCGATCGAGAACAAGGACTTGCCGTAGCGCGGCCGCCGCGCGCATCAATCGCATGCGCATTCGTCAAGCCTGACGCGCAGTCTGCCGGTTAGCATGCCGCTCTTGCATCGAACGAGGCGGCCATGCAGCTCTACATCGGCAACAAGAACTACTCGTCATGGTCGATGCGGCCGTGGGTGCTGCTGAAGCAGGCCGGCATCCCGTTCGAAGAGATCAAGCTTCGCTTCGACGCGTTCTCCCCCGAGTCGAAGTTCAAGACCGAACTCGCGCGCATCAGCCCGGCCGGGCGTGTGCCGGTGCTGGTCGACGACGACCTGGCGGTGTGGGACACGCTGGCCATCGCCGAGTACGTGGCCGAGCGTTTCCCCGACAAGCAACTCTGGCCGCAGGACGTGAAAAGCCGCGCCCGCGCGCGCAGCGTCTGCGCCGAGATGCACTCCGGCTTCGGTGCGCTGCGCAGCCACTTCCCGATGAACATCGAAGCGGCCTTGCCCGAGGTCGGCGCGCGTGTGCTGGCCGAGCAGGCCGGCGTGCGCGACGACCTGGCGCGGCTTGTCGGCATGTGGTCGGCCTTGCTGGAGGCAAGCGGCGGGCCGATGCTGTTCGGCGCCTTCGGCATCGCCGACGCTTTCTTCGCGCCGGTGGTGATGCGGCTGAACACCTACAAGGTGCCCGTGCCGGCCGCGATCTCGGCGTACATGCAGCGCGTGACGGCCCTGCCCGGCGTGCAGGCGTGGATCACCGACGCGCTGGCCGAGCGCGACTTTCTCGACTTCGAAGAACCCTACCGCACGCAGGCCTGACCGAGCGTATCCGCCGGCCCTAAACTGCCCGGCATGAAACGTTATCTGGTCGGCGGTGCGGTACGCGATGCGCTGCTTGGGCGGCCCGGCCTCGACCACGACTGGGTCGTGGTCGGCGCCACGCCGCAGGCGATGCTCGATGCGGGTTATGTAGCCGTCGGGCAGGACTTCCCGGTGTTCCTGCACCCGCAGACGCACGAAGAACACGCGCTCGCACGCACCGAACGCAAGACCGCGCCGGGCTACCGCGGCTTCGAGGTGCACGCCGACACCAGCGTCACGCTCGAAGACGACCTGCTGCGCCGCGACCTGACGATCAACGCGATCGCGCAGGACGAAGACGGCGCGCTGATCGACCCGCACGGCGGCCAGCGCGACCTCGAAGCGAAAGTGCTGCGCCACGTGTCGCCGGCCTTCGCCGAAGACCCGGTGCGCATCCTGCGCGTGGCGCGCTTCGCGGCGCGTTTCGACGACTTCGCGGTCGCGCCCGAGACGCTGGTGCTGATGCGGCAGATGGTCGATGCCGGCGAGGTCGATGCGCTGGTGCCCGAACGTGTGTGGCAGGAGTTGTCGCGCGGCCTGATGGAAGTGCGGCCTTCGCGTTTGTTCGAGGTGCTGCGCACCTGCGGCGCCCTCGCCCGGTTGCTGCCCGAAGTCGAACGCCTGTGGGGCGTGGCCCAGCGCGCCGACTACCACCCCGAGGTCGACACCGGCGTGCACCTGATGATGGTGCTCGACATGTCGGCGCGCCTGAACACGAACCTCGCGGTGCGCTTCGCCTGCCTCGGCCACGACCTGGGCAAGGGCACGACGCCGGCCGACGTGCTGCCGCGCCACCTCGGCCACGAGCAGCGCAGCGTGGCGCTGGTGCGCGCGCTGTGCGAGCGACTGAAGGTGCCGGTCGCCTGCCGAGAACTCGCCGAGGTGGTGGCACGTGAACACGGCAACATCCACCGCAGCGCCGAGTTCGGCGCCGCCGCATTGGTTCGTCTGCTGGAACGCTGCGATGCGTTTCGGCGCCCCGAGCGGTTCGCCGACACGCTGCTCGCCTGCGAGTGCGACGCGCGCGGTCGTGGTGGCCTCGAAGAATCGGCCTACCCGCAGCGCGAGCGGCTGGCGCAGGTGCTGCGGCTGGCGCTGTCGGTCGACTCGGCGTCGGTCGCATCAGACGCTGCAGCGCGTGGCCTGAAAGGCCCGGCGCTGGGCGAGGCGATTCACGCAGCACGCGCCGCGGCGGTGGCCGCGGGTCTGGGCTTGATCAAGGCTTGACGATCCCCAGCTCGATCAGGCAACGCGCCGTGTCGGCGATGCTCTGCTCGACAGGCCTTGTCGCCCAGCCGAGCACGGCCTTCGCGTGCGACGCGTCCTGGTTGCGCACCGAGCCGAGCTCGCTCACCACGGCACGCGCCAGCGGGTTGAAGCGCGCCGCCACACGCACCAGCCAGTCGGGCACGTTGCGGGTGGGCACCTTGTGCGCCCGCGCGCCGAGCTCAGCGCGCAGCACGTCGGCGATCTCGCGCAGCTTCATGAAGCGGCCCGACGCGATGAAACGTTCGCCAGCCATGTTCGGCGCTTTCAGCGCACGCACATGCAGGTCGGCCACGTCGCGCACGTCGACCACGCCGAAACCGATGTCGGGGCAGGCTCGCATGCTGCCGTCGAGCATCTTCTTCACGATGACGACCGAGGCCGAATAGTCGCGGCTCCACACCGGCCCCAGCACGACCGACGGGTTGATGCTGCAGAACTCGATGCCGCCGCCTTCCTTCGCCACCCAGTCGCGGGCGGCGCGCTCGGCGATGGTCTTGGACTGCACGTAGGCCGTGATGCCCGGCTTGTCGAGCAGCGTCCAGTCGGCTTCGGTGAAGTGGTGAACCCCGCGGCCGCGGCCATAGGCGATGGCGGCCACCGACGAGGTCATCACGAAGCGCCTGACGCCGGCCACTCTGGCGGCGCGCAGCGCCCGCAGGGCACCGTCGCGTGCGGGCACGATCAGCTCGTCGGCATGCTTCGGAACCCCGCTGGGCAAGGGCGAAGCCAGGTGCGCCACATGGCTGCAACCGGCCATGGCTTCGGCCCAGCCGGCGTCGGCGTTGAGGTCGGCGGCGAAGAACTTGAGCTTGCTGTTATCCACGGCGAGCAGTTGCCGCACCGCGTCTTCTTTCGCCAGGCTGCGCACGGTGGTGTGCACCGTCCAGCCCTCGGCCACCAGTTGGCGGATCAGGAAGCCGGCGATGTAGCCGCTGCCACCCGAGACGAGCACCTTGTTCGACATGGGAGTGTTCCTTGGTGTGCTGTAGAGCGTTGGCGGATTGTGGGTGGGTTTGCGGCCTGCCGCGGCCGCACCCGCACGCCACGAATCGAGCACGCCGCTCGCGCCGGGGCACGCTCGGTGGGGCCGCTGCAACGCCACGTCAAGCTCATAACGCGCGCATAACGCGGGCGCACCTACAACCCGCACTGGGCGGCCCGAAGGGTCTGATCAGGGAACTGACGATGAATGGAAGTGCAGGGTACGGTGGCAGCGGCCGCCATTCTCGAGCAGGCGGTTCGAAGGCGTTGTGGGCACGTGCGCTCATGGCTTCATGCCTGCTGCTGGTGGCGGCTTGCGGCGGAGGCGGTGACGGCGCTGCCGTGACGGAGGGCCTGGAGCCGCAGGCGGCGCCGACCCTCGGTGCGGCGGGCGGCACGGTCAGCGAGGCCGATGGCGCGCAGGTGGTCGCACCGCCCGGCGCCCTTCAGGCGCCGACCACCGTGCGGATCGCCAGGGACAGCACCGGTGCACCCGTGCTGCCGGCGTCGATGACGCCGGTCGGCAGCCTGTATGCGCTGACGCCGCACGGCACCCGCTTCGACAAGCCGGTGGTGGTGCGCATCCCGATGCCCGCCACGCCACCCCAGGCGAACCAGGTGTTCAAGCTGGCGAAGGCAGAGCTCGATGGCACCTGGGCCGTGCTCTGGGACAGCCAGGTCGAGAACGGCATGTTAACGACCGAGATGTACGAGTTCTCGTTCGTGATTCCCGTGGCGGTTCCGTATCCGCTTGCGATGGCGGTGGCTGCGCCGCTGAGCATCGTCTCGTCCGTGCTGTCTTGCGGGGGGCAGGACTGCGGTGCAGCCGTCGGGTCGGTCGATGTGACCTACCGCGTGACCTTGAACGACGGTCAGCTGCCGTCGAATTGCGCACCCGGCACGGCTCGGGCGGTCATGGACAGCAACACCGATTGGTGGTGGCGGCCCAATGCGCCGGTCACTGTGCCACTGACCGGGGGGACGTTGCGACGCACTGTGAGCGAGGGAGCCAGCGGCGTCCAGGTGTTCTGGCTCAACGTCACCTGCACGGGCCTGGATGGCGTCACGACGCTTGGCGTGGCGACGACCCCGCAAAGCACCTACGTGCGCTGGGCGCCACGGCCGACCTACCCGGGCATCGCCGTGCTGCGGATGCCGGCGACGCTGGAACTGGTGGATGGAACGCTCGCCACGGTCGATGCCTTGCTCAACGGTGGTGGCGCCCGGCCGACAGGGGCGACGCCGGCCGTGCCGACGGCGGCGGACCGTGCCGTCGTGGAGTGGCAGCGCAGCGATGACGAGGGGCGCTCATGGCGCATGGTGGCCGTGTCGTACCAGAACGAAGCCGAATCGCTGCCGCTGGGCAGCAGCGACGCCTGGCGCTACTGGAGCGTGCGCCACGGCTTCCGCGCCCAGGCGGCGGACCACGGGGCGTTGCTGCGCGTTCGGGCCTGCTACACGCCGCCCGAGGGTGCGGCGCCGCCTTGCGCAGTCGGGCCCAGCACGCGGCTGGTCGTACCGCAGGGCACGGCGGCGCCGGCACTCGTCCAGGCGCCGCGTTCGGTGCTGGTGCACACCGGCCAGACCGCCAGCTTCAGCGCCGTGGCCACCGGCACCCCCGCAGCCACGCTGCAATGGCAGACGCGTGGCGCCAACGCCACCGGCACCTGGGTCGACGTCAGCACCGGCAGCGGGGGTGACAGCGGCACCTTCACCACCACGGTGCTGAGCCCGGCCGACAACGGCGCCCAGTTTCGCGTCGTTGCCCGCAACGCCGTCGGCACGACGGAAAGCGCGCCGGTCACGGTATCGGTCAGCGATGTCGATGTCGCGCCCACGCTGACCAGCCAGCCCGCGAGCCTGAGCGTGGCCAGCGGCAGCGACGCGGCCCTGGCCGTGGTGGCGCGTGGCACCGAGGCGCTGAGCTACCAGTGGCAGTTCAACGGCGCGACCATCGCCGGCGCCAACGCGCCGCTGCTGCGTCTGCCCGCTGTGGGCGCCGGCCAGGCAGGCAACTACACGGTGACGGTGAGCAACACGGCCGGCAGCGCCACCAGCAACCCGGCCACGCTGACAGTGACTCCGGGCGCGGCGGCGGCAGTGCCGCCGAGCATCGTCACGCAACCCGTATCGGTGCTGGTCAACGCCGGCAACACGGCCACTTTTGCCGTGGGCGTCTCAGGCACCGCGCCCTTCAGCTACCAGTGGCTGAAGGACGGGCAGGCCATCGCGGGCGCCACCGCGGCCTTCTACAGCCTGCCGGCGGCTGCAGTGGGTGACGCCGCCACCTACGCCGTGCGTGTGGGCAACGCCGTGAACACCGTCACCAGCTTCAACGTGACGCTGACCGTGAACGCCAACGCACAGCCAACGGCAGTCGCCATCACCACGCAGCCGGCACCGCAGGTGCAAGCGCCGGGTGGCAGCGCCACCTTCGCGGTGGCCGCCACCGGCAGCGGGCCGCTCAGCTACCAGTGGTCGAAAGACGGCCAACCGATCGCCGGGCAGACCTCGGCGGTGCTCACGATCGCGGCGCTCACCGGCGGTGATGCCGGCAGCTACAGCGTGGCGGTGGGCAACGCGCTCGGCACGGTGGCCAGCAACGCGGCCGCGCTCACCCTGCTGGGCATGCCCGCGATCACCGCGCAGCCCCAGCCGGTGACGCAGACGGCCGGCGGCACCGCCACGTTCTCGGTCACGGCGAGTGGCCAGGGCCTGCGCTACCTGTGGCTACGCAACGGCGTTACGGCCGCCGGCGGCACCGCCGCGCAGCTGGTGACACCCGCGTTGACGCAGGGCGACAGCGGTGCGGTCTACAGCGTGATCGTGTTCAACGCGGCCGGTGGCGTCGTGAGCAACACGGCAGTGTTGACCGTGAACCCGGTGGTGGTGTCGGCCAGCGTGCTGGCCGGCAACATCGGCAGCCGCGCTTATGTGGACGGCAGCGGCAGCACGGCGCGCTTCAACAGCCCCGTGGCGCTGGCACTCGACAGTGCCGGCAACGCCTACGTGCGCGAGCCCTGCCTGATCCGCAAGGTCACGCCGGCCGGTGTGGTGTCCACGCTGGCCGGGGTGGCGGGCGACTGCAACATCGCCGACGGGCCGCCGGGCACGGCGCGTGTGGGCGGCGGCAACGGCATTGCCGTGGATGCCGGCGGCAACGTCTACTTCAGCGATGGCGTGGGGGCGATCCGCAAGTCCACGCCCGCGGGCGTTCTCAGCACGCTGGCCGGTGACGCGGTGGTGGCGGGTTATGCCGACGGCTCCGGCACCAGCGCGCGCTTCGACGGCGCGCACGGCCTGGCCATCGACGCGGCCGGCAATCTTTATGTGGCCGACACCAACAACGCGGCCATCCGGGTGGTGACGCCGAGCGGCGCGGTCAGCACGCTTGCGCGTGGCCAGGCGGGTGGCGGCTACGCCGTGCTGGACGGGCCGGTGGGCACCGCCACGTTCGGCGGCGTGGTGAACGTGGCCGTGGACGCCGCTGGCGCGGTTTACGTGGCCGATGAAGGCACCAACAGCATCCGCAAGATCTCGGGTGGCCAGGTCACCACGCTAGCGGGCAGCTCCGACAACAACAACGGCAGCGCGGGCGCGTTGGACGGTGTGGGCGCAGCGGCACGCTTCAGCTCGCCACAGCAGCTCGCCGTGGACGCTAACGGCAACGTGTACGTGGCCGACATGGGCAACGCCGCAGTGCGCAAGATCACGCCCGCCGGCGACGTGAGCACCGCCCTGGGCGTGCTGGGCGACTACCGCATGCTGCCCAACGCCACGCCGCCGCGCATCACCGCTCCGGCCGGGCTTGCCTTGGCTGCCACCGGCCAGTTGTGGCTGACATCGCTCGACACGCACGTCGTGCTGAGGGCCACCGTTCCCTGAGCATGCTTCTTTCGGCGCCGCGCTGAGGCGGCGCCAGGCGGGTGGGTTTGCAGCCTGATTCAACGGCGCATCGCGCGATAGCATGAGCCGATGAATTCTGGCCCCCGAAGGAAGCTCCATTGAGCGCGGCGCCGCAGGCAGACGCCGAGCCGCGCTACGGCTGGGTCGTCGTGTGGGCCTGCTTCGTCGCGCTGGCCGTGATCTTCGGCGTGGCCTATTCCTTCGCGGCCTTCTTCGGCTCGTTCGCGACCGAGTTCAACGCCAGCCGCGCCGAGGTCTCACTCGTGTTCGGCCTGTCGGGCCTGCTCTACTTCGTGCTCGGTGCGTTCGGCGGCATGCTGGCCGACCGCTTCGGGCCGCGCCGTGTCACGAGCGCCGGCATGTTGTGCATCTGCGCCGCACTCGTGCTCGGCAGCCTGGCGCGCTCGATGCTGGAGCTGACGCTGGTCTACGGCGTGGCCCTGGGTGTGGGCATCGCGCTGGTCTACACGCCAGCGATCGGCTGCGTGCAGCCCTGGTTCACGCGCCGCCGCGGGCTGGCCGCCGGCATCGCGAGCGCGGGCATCGGTGCCGGCACCTTCGGCGTGCCGCTGCTGGCGGCCGCGGCCATCACGCAATGGCAGTGGCGCGGCGCGATGCTGGCGCTGGCGGTCGGCGTATTGGTCATCGGCCTGGGCTCGACCTTGATGTTGCGGCCGGCGCCGGCCGCCACGCGCCGAGCCGACGGCACGGTGGCCGGCACGCCCTTCGGTGAAGCGTTGCGCAGCCGCTCGTTCCTGTGGCTGTACGCGATGTGCGTGCTCGGCGCCCCGGCGATGTTCATTCCGTTCGCGCACCTCTCCGCTTCGGCGCGCGACCTCGGCGTGGCCGACGCGCAGGCGGTCGGGCTCGTCGGCCTGATCGGCATCGGCAGCCTGATCGGCCGCTTCGTGATCGGCTCGGTCGCCGACCGGGTCGGCCGGCCGCTCACGCTGGTCGGCGTGCAGGCCTCGCTCGGCCTGTCGATGCTGCTCTGGCTGTCGGCCTCGCACTACCCGGCGCTGGCGCTGTTCGCGTTCTGGATGGGCCTGAGCTACGGCGGCATCGTCTCGCTGATGCCGGCCTTGTGCATGGACCTGTTCGGCGCCCGCGCGGTCTCGTCGATCATCGGCGCGCTCTACACGGGCGCGGCGCTCGGCAACGCAGCCGGGCCGTGGGTCGCAGGGCGGGTGTTCGATTCGAGTGGCAGCTACGCATCGGTCATCGTCGGCTGCGCGCTGCTGTCGGCGCTGGCCACCTTGTCGGCCTGGCGTGCGGTGCGCCGCTGAGACCGGCGTGCTGCAGGGCGCGATGCGCTGTCGCCAATTCCCCGCCGGCCCGGAGACCGCGCCGGCAAAGCAAAATGGCGCACTTCGCTGCTTCAGCTTCCCGCTCACAACGACCATGAATCGCCCACCCCTCGCATTTGCGCCCCTGGCCCGATGGACTGCGCTGGCCGCCGCTGTGGCCCTGACCCTGGCCGGCTGCGCCACGCCGGCCGGCGCGCCAGTCGCCAACCCGCCCGCGGCCGCGCCGGCGCCGGCCGCCACGCGCCCGGCCGCCGGGCCGCCCGCGGGCGCCGCTTCCGCACCCACCGCTGCGGTGCGGCCCGACGCTGCCGCGCCGCGCCCGTTCGCCGACGTGAGCAAGAGCGCTACGCGCGAAGACGGCTTCGTGCCGCTGTGGCGCGAGAAAGAGAAAGTCTGGCTCGAGATCGCGCCCGAGCGGATCGGCAAGCCCTTCCTGTTCAGCGTCAACGTCGCGCAGTCGGTCGGTGAACGCGGCCTCTACGGCAGCCAGATGGGCGCGCGCTGGCTGGTCGAGTTCCGCCGCATCGGCAACCAGATGCAGATGGTGGCCAGGCAAGTGGGTTTTCGCAGCCCGGGCGACGCGGCCGCGAACCGCGCTGTCGGCGAAGGCTTCAGCGAAAGCCTGATCGCCTCGGCCCCGGTGGCCAGCGCCGAGCACCCCGAGCGCAAGGCCGTGCTGGTCGACGCCAGCTTCCTGCTCGGTGACGTGCTGGGCTACAGCACCCGTCTGGAGCAAGCCTTCCGCCTGCCCTTCGCCGCCGACCGCACCAACTCCTTCTTCGAGGCGACACGCGCCGAGGCCGGGCTGAGCACGCTGTCCACGAAAGTGCATTTCGCCGTGGCGCGCATTCCCGCGCCGCCGCTGCTGCCGCCCGGAGCGCCAGCACCGCAGACTCCGCCACCGCCGGCGACCACCCCCGACGCGCGCAGCTTCTTCATCGGCTTCGTCTACAACCTGCGCGAACTGCCCGAGCAGCCGATGGCCGTGCGCGCCGCCGACCCGCGCGTCGGGTATTTCACCGACAGCTACACCGACCTGTCGAACGACTTGCGCGCCAACCCGCGCGTGCACAACCTGAAACGCTGGCGCCTGGAGAAGAAGGACCCGCAGGCGGCGCTGTCGGAGCCGGTCAAGCCCATCACCTACTGGATGGATCGCAACATTCCGCAGCGCTACCGCGCGAGCGTGCAGAGTGGCATTCTGGAATGGAACAAGGCCTTCGAGCGCATCGGTTTCAAGGACGCGATCGTCGCGCGCCAGCAGCCCGACGACGCCACGTTCGATAACATGGACGCGAGCCACGCGTCGATTCGCTGGTTCGTCGGCGCCGACGTGGGCTTCGCGATCGGCCCAAGCCATTCCGACCCGCGCACCGGCGAGATCCTCGATGCCGACATCGGCATGAGCGACGTCTTCGGGCGCGGCTCGCGCCGCCAGGCGCGTGACGACATCGCGGCAGCGTTCGGCCACGACCACGGCAGCGCGGAAGAGACCTGCACCTACGCGACCGACGGCGCCCAGCAGATGAGCTTCGCGCTCGACCTGCTCGAAGCGCGTGGCGAACTCGAACCCGACAGCCCCGAGACCGAAGCCTTCGTGCAGGCCTACATCAAGGACACCATCACCCACGAAGTCGGCCACACGCTCGGCCTGCGCCACAACTTCAAGGCCAGCACCACCGTCACGCGCGCGCAACTGCGCGACAAGGCCTTCGCCAGCACGCGCGGCATCTCCGGCTCGGTGATGGACTACAACGCCTTCAACCTGGCCCTGGCGGGTGAGCCCCGAGGCGAGGCCAACATGAGCACGCTGGGTTCCTACGACTACTGGGCCATCGAATACGGCTACAAGCCGCTCGACGCCAGCGGTGAAACGGCGGCCCTGCGCGCCATCGCCGAGCGCAGCCTCACCGACCGCTCGCTGGTCTTCGCCGACGACGGCGACGTGGGCGGCGAAGCACTCGATCCGCTCGTCAACACCTTCGACCTGGGCGACGACCCGCTGGCCTACGCCCAACGCCGCCTGGCCTTGTCGAAGGAACTGTGGGAACGTGTGCAGCAACGCCGCCCGCAACTCGGCGATGACCCCGAGCGGGCGCGGCGCAGCGTGCTGGCGGGCTTCCGCCAGGTGAACGCGCTGCCGGCCATCGCAGCCAAGTACGTGGGCGGCATGCACACCGAGCGCGCGCAGCCCGGCAGCGGCACGGCCACGTTTCGCCCGGTGGAGCCGGCGCGCCAACGCCAGGCGCTGCGCTTCCTGACCGACGAGTTGTTCAGCGCCGCGAGCTTTCGCTTCCGCCCGGAGTTCCTGGCGTCGCTCACGCCCGATTACATCGAGTTCAACCGCGCCGGCCCGCTGTCTGTGGCGGCCGCGATGCTGGCGCTGCAGACCCAGGCGCTCGACCGCCTGCTCGACGCCGGCACAGCACGCCGCCTGCTCGAGCTGCCGAACTACCTGCCGGAAGGCCAGCGCAAGAGCAGCATTTCGCTGAACGAGGTCTACGCCACCCTGCAATCGGCCGTGTGGAGCGAGCTGAAGAGCGGCAAGGACATCGACGCCCCGCGCCGCAGCCTGCAGCGCGAGCACCTCAAGCGCCTGCAAGGTTTGCTCACGCGCCCGTCGGCGGCCCTGCCGGCCGATGCCATCAGCCTGGCCCGAATGCAGGCCGTGGAATTGCAGGGCCAGTTGCGCGCGGCCTCGGTGCGTGGTGGCCAGTCGGTGGAAAGCCGGGCGCACTTGCAAGACGCGCTGGCGCTGCTGACCGAGGCGTTGCGCGCCACGCTGCAACGCGGGTGACAGCGCGCTGACCCAGCGGCGAACACAATCTTCGTTCGCCGCTCCGGCGCTCATCCAAAACACTGCAAGAGGCCAACACCATGACCGATCTGTTCACCCTGAAGGGCCGCACCGCCCTCGTCACCGGCGGCTCGCGCGGCATCGGCCGCATGATCGCGGCGGGCTTTCTGGCGCAAGGCGCCAAGGTCTACATCTCGTCGCGCAAGGCGGCCGATTGCGACGCCACGGCGAAAGAGCTGTCGGCGCACGGAACCTGCATCTCGCTGCCGGCCGATGTGTCGACGGTGGAAGGCATCAACGCGCTGGTTACGGCCTTCACGGCGCGCGAAAGCTCGCTCGACATCCTCGTGAACAACGCCGGCGCGGCCTGGGGCGAGACCTTCGACACCTTCCCCGAAAAAGGCTGGGACAAGGTCGTCGACCTGAACCTGAAGGCGCCGTTCTTCCTGACGCAGGCGCTGATCGCACCGCTGCGTGCCGCCGCGAAGAAGCAGCCGGCCAAGGTGATCAACATCGCCTCGATCGACGGCATTTCGGTGAACCAGCAGGAAACCTATTCCTACGCTGCCAGCAAGGCCGGGCTGATCCAGCTGACCCGCCGCATGGCGCTGCGGCTGGCGCAAGACAACATCGTGGTCACCGCCATCGCGCCGGGCGCGTTCGCTTCCGACATGAACCGCGTGGCGCGCGACCACGCCGAAGAAACGGCCAAGCACATCCCGGCCGGGCGCATCGGCCGCGACGACGACATGGCCGGTGCGGCGATCTACCTCGCTTCGCGCGCGGGTGACTACGTGATGGGCTCGACGCTCGTGGTCGATGGCGGGGTCACGCACGCTCGCGGGTAGTTTCCTGCGCGGCAAAGACCTTGCCCGCAAAGTTCGATGGCGGACGAAATGTTGAAATTCGTCCGTGATTGAACTACCCTTCGGGCATGAACGCGATTCTCAAGCCCGTCGCCCCACCCGTTGACCTCGCTTCCGCAACGGCCGCGCAAGCCGCGCTGCGCAGCTTCTGGCGCCTGGCCGACGCCTGGAGGCTCGGCGCGCAGGAGCAGGCCGTGCTGCTCGGCGTCGGCCGCACCACGCTTTACCAGTGGAAGAGTGGCAAGGTCGGCCCGCTCGACCGGCACGTGATGGAGCGCTTGTCCTACCTGTTCGGCATCTACGCCGCCTTGCAGATCCTGCTGCCGGTGGCCGAGCGCGCCGACGAATGGGTGCGCAAGCCGAACCATGCGCCGGTGTTCGGTGGAGCATCCGCCCTCGACCGCATGCTCGGCGGCCAGGTGGCCGACCTCTACGTCGTGCGCCACTACCTCGACGCGCAGCGCGGGGGCAAGGCTTGAGCCTCGCGCTGTCGCGCATCCCCGTCACCCACACGGTCTGGCGCACCAGCTTTCGCCTGATCCCGTCGCGCTACCCGACCGTCGGTTTGTACGACGCGATCGCCGACCCGGCCGATCTCGAGGTGGTGTTCGCGATCGAGGCGCTGACCAACCCGCGCATCCGCGATCAGGTCGGCCAGCTGCAGTTGGTGCCACCGGAAGAACGTGTCAGCGGACCGGGCAGCACGCCGATCATGGCGGCCTTCACGCACCTGAACCCCGAAGGCTCGCGCTTCTCGAACGGCAGCTACGGGGTGTACTACGCGGCACAGACGCTGGAGACGGCGGTCGCCGAAGTCAGCCACCACCGCGCGGTGTTTCTCGCGCGCACCGCCGAGCCGGCGATCGATGCCGACATGCGCGTGATCACCGCCAGCGTCGATGCTTCGCTGCACGACCTGCGCAGCATTCGCAAACACGCCGACGAGCTGTTCGACCCCGACCGTTACGACGCGCCACAAGCGCTCGGCCAGCAACTGCGGGAAGCCGGCAGCTGGGGTGTGCATTTCCCGAGCGTGCGCGACAAGGGCGGCGAGTGTGTCGGCCTCTTTCGCCCGAAGGCCCTGCACCACGCCAAGCAGGGCGCGCACATCGCCCTGCACTGGGACGGCCGGCGCATCACGCACTGGTACGAAAAACGCGGGCCGAAACTGCTCAGCCCTTGAAGCCCGCAGGCGCAGGTACTTCCATCGTCAGCAGCACCTGCGCGTAGGCCTTGGCCAGGTTGTCGGTGTGCAGCGAGGCCATGCCGCCGCCGCCGAGCACGTCGTGCAGCACGAAGTTGATGGCGTTCAGGCCGGGCAGGTCGAAACGTTCGACCAGGGTGGGCGCGCGGTGCGCGAAGTGCTCGGCCACACGCTCGGGCGTCAACCACGCCGACAGCAGCGGCAAGTCTTCAGCGCGGCGCGCGATGACGCCGATGTTGGCCTTGTCGCCCTTGTCGCCGGAGCGGCCGTGGGCCAGGCGGATCAGCGGCACACGCTTCGCATCTGAAGGGCTGGCTCCGCTGATGTGGCGCAAGGCCGGCGGAACCGCAGACACATCGAAACCTCCATCGGCCGGGATCGCCACCGGCACACGCTCGCCCGCCACGTCGACTTCGACCACCACCGCTGCCTTCGGCCACAGAAAGGAAAACAGCCGCACCACCGGCGTCGGGCTCGGTCGTCCACCGACGAGGCCGAGCGTGCCCGGCGCCATCGATGTGGCCGCCGGCGCGAACTCGCGTGCGAACAGTTCGAGGCTGTCTTTCGATGCGCATTTCGCGCTCATCTTCAGCACCACTTCGCGCGCCGATGCGTTCGCGTGTGCGCCGTACATATCTTCGCCACCGAGCACTTCAATGCGCGTCTCGCTGAACGGCGGCAGGCAGCGCGCCTCGAGCATGCCGCTCATGCGCGCGAGCAGCGCCTGCCCGGTGCGGCGTGCCTTGGCCGCCGCCTGCTCACCGGCAATCGTGAGGAAACCGGTGTTGCGGTAGCCGTCGGCGAAGGTCGCGCTCACCTTGTAGCTCGCGGTCGGCGCGCGGCCGGTGGCGCCGCTCACGCCGACGCGGTGTTCGCCGAGCTGCACCATCTTCACGCGAGTGAAATCGCAGCTCACATCGGGCACGAGGTAAGCGCGCGGGTCGCCGATTTCGTACAGCAGTTGTTCGGCCACCGTGGCAGGCGTGACGAGCCCGCCGGTGCCTGGTGCCTTGGTGATGACGAAGCTGCCGTCGGCGCTCGCTTCGACGATCGGGAAGCCGATGTTCTCCCAGTCGGGCACGTCTTGCCAGTCGGTGAACAGGCCGCCGGTGCACTGCGCGCCGCACTCGATCAGGTGGCCGGCGAGCGTGCCTTGCGAGAGCTTGTCGTAGTCGTTGTTGGCCCAGCCGAATTCGTGCATCAGCACGCCGAGCGTCACGGCCGAATCGACACAGCGGCCGGTGATGACCACGTCGCAACCGGCGTCGAGCGCCGCCGCGATCGGCAGCGCGCCGAGGTAGGCGTTGACACTCGCCACGCGTTGCGGAAAGGCGGCGCCGCTGAACATCTCGATCACGCCGGTGGCACGAAATTCTGCCGCCATCGCACCGAGATCGTCACCGACGACCACACCCACCTTCAGCGTGAGCCCGAGCTCGGCGGCCAGCGCCAGCAGCGCGTCGCGGCACGCGAGCGGGTTCACGCCGCCGGCATTCGCCACGACCCGGATGCCGCGCGCCCGCAAAGTAGGCAGCGCCTCGCGCATCATGATCTGCACGAAGTCGACCGCGTAACCGGCCTTCGCATCCTTCGCGCGCTGCGCGGCCAGGATCGACATCGTCACTTCGGCGAGGTAGTCGAACACCAGGTAGTCGACCTCGCCCGAGCCCAGCAGCTGCGGCACCGCCAGCGCCGTGTCGCCCCAGAAGCCTGAAGCCCCGCCGATGCGCACCGTGCGCCCTGCTCCTCCTGCCATCGATCGCTCCTTGATGTCGCCGGCCCATTGTGCGCAACGACAACCGCGCTGCTCAGAGGGTAATCGGCAGCGCGTGCACTTTGCAGGCGCTGCCGAATATCATGCGCCGAGCCGAAAAGGAGACCCGCCGATGACCACGCTGAACGTCAATGGAAAAAACCTCGACTTCCAGGCCGAACCCGAGACACCTCTGCTCTGGGTACTGCGCGAGCAGCTCGGCCTGACAGGCACCAAGTACGGCTGTGGCATCGCGCAATGCGGCGCCTGCACCGTGCACATCGACGGCGTGGCCACCCGCTCCTGCGTGCGGCCGGTCTCCACCGTCTCGGCCACCGAGAAGATCGTGACGATCGAAGGCCTCTCGCCCAACGCCTCGCACCCGGTGCAAAAGAGCTGGGCCGCGCTCGACGTGCCGCAATGCGGTTTCTGCCAGGCCGGCATGATCATGGCGGCCGCCGCGCTGCTCAAGAGCAACCCGAAGCCGACAGACGCCGACATCGACAACGCGATGACCAACATCTGCCGCTGTGGCACCTACAACCGGGTTCGTGCGGCCATCAAACAAGCCGCAACCGGCGCTTGACACGGGAGCCTTCGATGAACAACACATCCACCGCCCCTGCCACCGGCCTGAACCGCCGCCATTTCATCGGCTCGTCGGCAGTCGCCGCCGGCGGCCTCGTGATCGGCTTTCATGTGCACGACCGCGTCAGCGCACAAAGCACCGTCGCCACGCTGCCCGAAGTCAACGCCTGGGTCGTGATCAACCCCGACGACTCGGTCGTGATCCGCATCGCCCGCTCCGAGATGGGCCAGGGCACGCTCACCGGGTTGGCGCAACTCGTCGCCGAAGAACTCGAATGCGACTGGAGCAAGGTGCGCACCGAGTACCCGACACCGGGGCAGAACCTGGCGCGCAACCGCGTGTGGGGCAACTTCTCGACCGGCGGCAGCCGCGGCATCCGCGAGTCGCACGACAACGTGCGCAAGGGCGGCGCGATGGCGCGCACGGTGTTGATCCAGGCGGCGGCCGACGAATGGAAGGTCAACGCCGCCGAATGCAGCGCCGCCAACAGCGTGATCACGCACACGCCGAGTGGCCGCAGCACCAGCTTCGGCAAGGTGGCCGGCGCCGCCGCGAAGCTCACACCACCGGCGCAGGTGACGCTGAAGGACCCGAAGGCCTGGAAGCTGATCGGCAAACCCGTCAAGCGCCTGGACACCCTCGCCAAACTCGACGGCTCGCAGGTCTTCGGCATGGACCTGAAGATGCCGGGTTTGTTGAACGCCGCGGTCAAGGACTGCCCGGTCTTCGGCGGCAAGCTGAAAAGCTTCGACGCCGCGGCGATCGCAATGAGGCCCGGCGTGAAGAAGGTGCTGCGCGTCAACGACAGCACCGTCGCCGTGGTGGCCGACACCTGGTGGCACGCCAAGAGCGCGCTCGACGCGCTGCCGATCGTGTGGGAAGAAGGTGCGAACGCGAAGGTCTCGAGCGCGAGCATTGCGGCGGTGCTGAAGGAAGGCCTGAACGCGCCCGACGGCATCGTCGGCAACAGCATCGGCGACACGCCCAAGGCACTCGGCAGCGCGGCGCGCAAGATCGAAGCCGTCTACTCCTACCCGTTCCAGAACCACGCGACGATGGAGACGATGAACGCCACGGCGCTCTGGACACCCGAGCGTTGCGAAGTATGGTGCCCGACGCAGAACGGCGAAGCGGCCCTCGCCGCCACCGCCGAAGCGGCCGGCCTGCCGCCCGCGAAGTGCGAGGTCTACAAGCTCAACCTCGGCGGCGGTTTCGGCCGGCGCGGCACGCACGACTGGGTGCACCAGGCGGTGGCCATCGCCAAGCAGATGCCCGGCATTCCCGTCAAGATGATCTGGTCGCGCGAAGAAGACATGACGCACGGCAAGTACCACCCCATCACGCAGTGCAAGCTCACCGCCGGGCTCGACGCGCAGGGCAACCTGACGGCGCTGCACATGCGCATCTCGGGCCAGTCGATCCTGGCCGGCCTGTTCCCGCAGAACCTGCAGAACGGCAAGGACCCGGTCGTGTTCCAGGGCCTGCTCTCGAACAGCCCCGAAGGCTCGATCGGCTACGCGGTGCCGAACCTGCTGGTCGACCACGCGATGCGCAACCCGCACGTGCCGCCGGGCTTCTGGCGCGGCGTGAACCTGAACCAGAACGCCGTCTACCTCGAGAGTTTCATCGACGAAGTCGCGCACGCCACGGGCAAGGACCCGCTCGCGTTCCGGCGCGCGTTACTGGTCAATTCGCCGAAGCACCTGGCCGTGCTGAACGCGGTGGCCGAGCGTGCCGGCTGGGACAAGCCGGCGCCGAAGGGCGTGTTCCGCGGCCTGGCGCAGATCATGGGTTTCGGCAGTTATGTGGCGGCCTGCGCCGAGGTGTCGGTCAACAACGAGGGTGTGCTGAAGATTCACCGCATCGTCGCCGCCACCGACCCGGGCCACGCCGTCAACCCGCAGCAGATCGAAGCGCAGGTCGAAGGCTCGTTCGTCTACGGCCTGTCGGCCGCGCTGTACGGCGGCTGCACGGTGAAAGACGGCCGCATCGAGCAGGACAATTTCAGCACCTACCCGGTGATGCAGATGGACACCTGCCCGAAGGTCGAAACCATCGTGATGCCTTCGGGCGGCTTCTGGGGCGGCGTGGGCGAGCCGACGATCGCGGTGGCCGCCCCGGCGGTGCTGAACGCGATCTTCGCGGCCACCGGCAAACGCATCCGCGAGTTGCCGCTGAAGAACCACAGCCTGAAGAAGGCATGACCGGTCGCGACGCGGCGGGCCTGCTGCTGATGAGCATGACGGCGTTGTGCGCTTCGGTGCAAGCCCAGGCGCCCGCGCCGCTGGCTGCATACCAAGTGGTCGGCGATGCGATCCCGCTCGCGCTGACGGCCACGCCGGGTGATGCGGCGCGCGGCCGCGCCATCGTCACGAACAAACAGCTCGGCCTGTGCCTGCTGTGCCACACCGGGCCGTTCGACGAAGAGCCGTTCCAGGGCAACCTCGCGCCCGACCTGGCCGGCGTGGGCAGCCGCTTGAGCGAAGGCCAGCTGCGCTTGCGGCTCGTCGACGGGCGGCGCGTCAACCCGCAGTCGATCATGCCGGCCTACCACCGCACCGACGGCCTCGCGCGCGTCGGCCCGGCTTGGCAAGGCAAACCGCTGCTGGCGGCACAACAGGTCGAAGACGTGGTCAGCTTTCTTCTCACGCTGCGGGCCGCGCGATGAACAGGACCCGTCGCCAGATCATCCACGCCGGCGCCGGGCTCGGCGTGTTCGGCTGGGCACGTGCGGTCACTGCGGCCGAGAGTGGCTACGACATGGCGCTCGCGCTGGCGATCAAGCAGTACGTCGGCGATGCGACTGTGCGCGTCGGCAAGGTCAAGCTCGACGTGGCCGAGCTGGTGGAGAACGGCAACACCGTGCCGCTGAGCGTGTCGGTCGACAGCCCGATGACGGCCACCGAGCACGTGAAGCGCATCGCCGTCTTCAACGAACGCAACCCGCAGCGCGACGTGGCCCGCTTCACGCTCGGGCCGCGCAGCGGGCGGGCGTTCGTGGCCACGCGCATCCGCCTGGCCACGAGCCAGAAGCTCGTCGCCATCGCGCAGCTGAGCGACGGCTCGTACTGGTCGCACACCGCCGACGTGATCGTCACGCTCGCGGCCTGTGTGGAGAGCTGACCGCGATGGCACGCGCGATCGTCACCCTGCCCGCCAGCGCGAAGCGCGGCGAAGCCATCGAGATCCGCACGCTGATCGCGCACCCGATGGAAACCGGCTACCGCCCCGGCGACGACGGCCGCATCGTGCCGCGCGACATCATTCGCCGCCTGAGCTGCCACTACGACGACGAGCTGGTGTTCAGCGCCGAGCTGTTCCCGGCCTCGTCGGCCAACCCTTTCGTGTCGTTCTACACGCTCGCGGTGGCCAGCGGCACGCTGCGTTTCACGTGGGAAGGCGACAACGGTTTTCTGCAGACCGAAAGCCGCTCGATCAGCGTGACATGAAGGCCGGCCGGCTCGCCGCGCGCTGGGCCATTGCGCTGGCGCTTGTCGGCAACACCTTCGCGGCCGACCAGGACACGCGCCGCTCGGGTTTCGAGTTCATGAGCCCGCAGACGAAAGCGATGCAGCAGGACGACAGCTCGAACCCGGCGATGCTGTGGGTGTCGGACGGCGAAGCGCTGTGGCATCGCAAGGCGGGCGCGAGTGAACGGGCCTGCGCCGCTTGCCACGCGAACGCCGCCACCAGCATGCGCGGCGTCGCCGCCAGTTACCCGCGCTTCGACAGCGCGCTGCAGCGCCCGCTCGACCTGCGCCAGCGCATCAACGTCTGCCGCGTGAAACACCAGCAGGCGCCACCGCTCGTGGCCGAGAGCCACGAGCTGCTCGGCATCGAAGCCTTCGTCGCGATGCAATCGCGCGGCATGCCGATCGCCCCCGACACCGACCCGCGCGTGCAGCCGTTCCGAGAGCGTGGGGCCGCGCTGTTCAACCAGCGCATCGGCCAGCTCGACCTGTCGTGCACGAGCTGCCACGACAAGCTCGCCGGCCAGCGCCTGGGCAGCGCGGTGATCCCGCAGGCCCACCCCACCGGTTACCCGATCTACCGGCTCGAGTGGCAAGGCCTGGGTTCGCTGCAGCGGCGCCTGCGCGGCTGCATGAGCGGCGTGCGCGCCGAGCCGTTCGCCTTCGGCGCGCCGGAACTGGTCGAACTGGAGCTTTACCTGATGCAGCGTGCCGCCGGCATGCCGATCGAGACGCCGGCCGTGCGGCCTTGACGCTGAGGCCTCACCAGCTCAGCGGATTCACCCGGTACAAGCCACTGAGCTCTCGAAACAGCGCCGCATGCTCGGTGGCCAGGCGCTGCGGTTGCTCGAAGAACACCTCGGAGGCCACCGCGAAGAACTCGGCCGGGTCGGTGGCGCCGTAGTCACTCAGCAGCGAGGGCTGGCCGCGCGCGGCGCGCTGCTGCAGCGCGGCGAACTCGGCGCTCATCACCCGCGCCCAGCGTGCTCGCCGGCCTCTGCCGCGCAACCACGGTGCGCCGTTGGCGGGGCCGTTCTGCTGGTCGAGCTGGTGCGCGAACTCGTGGATCACGACGTTGTGGCCGTCGTCGGGCACCTGCGCCCCTTCGAGCGTGTCTTCCCACGACAGGATCACCTGCCCCTGCGACCACGACTCGCCGGCCAGTGCGCGGCGCTGCTCCTGCAACACGCCGCTGCCGTCGGCGTGCAGTTTGTCGACGACGAAGGCGCCGGGGTAGATGAGGATCTGGCGCAGGTTGGCGAAGCTCGCACCGCGCCGGTTCAGCAGGAGCAGGCAGGCCTGCGCGGCGATCGTGACGCGCATCTCGTCGGTGACGACGAGACCATTGCAGCCGATGAACGCTTTCTCGGCGAGAAAGACCTGCACGTGTTTCTTCAACTGCAGTTGCAGGTCGGCCGGCATCGCGTGGAAGTAGGGCCAGCGCTGGCGCAGGATCTGTCGCCATTCGGGCGGGAACGGCTGGCGCCGCACCCGCTGCCGGCGCCACTCGGCAAACAGCGGTTCGCGCAGCAGCCAGCCGAGCACCAGCAAGGTCGTGATCGTCAGAAGGAGCAGGGGCAAGGTGGGGCGCGGCGCTGGCGTTGGTTGAGATCTTGCACGTGGGTGCGACGCACGGCATTTCAACGCCCGCCTGCCGTTCGGCCGCACTTGACCCTCACGTTGCGTCAGGGCCTAAGCTCGACCCCGCCGCGCGCGTGTCGGCGCACGATGAAAGACGGTTCATGTTGCTGAAGGTGGGTGAGCTGGCCAAACGCAGCGGCCTCACGGTGCGCACCCTGCACCACTTCGATCAGATCGGGCTGCTCCAGCCTTCGGCCCGCTCCGAGGCCGGCTACCGGCTGTACAGCCGCGACGACGTGGCGCGCCTGCACGGCATCCAGGCGCTGCGCCACCTGGGGCTGCCGCTGAAGGAAATCGGCGGCATGCTGGCCGGCGACGGCAGCGCGTTGCCGTCGATCGTGGCGCGGCAGATCCGCGCGCTCGATCACGAGATCACGCAGGCCACCGAGCTGCGCGCTCGCCTGGCGCTGATGATGGATCGCTTCTCCGCCGGCACCCAGCCCGAGATGGCCGACTGGCTCGCGTCGCTCGAAATGATGGCCACCTACGCGCGCTACTTCAGCGCCGACGAGATCAAGCGCATCCTCGGCAACTGGTCGCGCGTCGAGGCCGAATGGCCCACGCTCGATGCCGAGGTGCGGCAGATGATGGCGCGCGGCGTTGCCGCCACCGACCTCGCGATGCAGCCGCTCGCGCACCGCTGGATGGGCCTGATCCACCACTGGCTGGACGGCGACTTCTCCCTCATCGAGCGCTGGGGCACGATGTACAAGGCCGAGCCGGTCGCCCGCCAGCAGAACACGGGCCCCGACCTGAGCGTGGTGCGTTATGTGGAACAGGCCACCGAGTTGCGCATGGCCCGCTGGCAGGCCCACTTCACGCTGGCCGACATGGGCCGCTTTCGCTGGGTGCCATTGAGCGAGTGGCGCGAGGTGGACGCCGAGCTGCAGCACTTGATGGCCCGGCACACGCGCCCCGACGACCCCGCCGCCCAGGCGGCCTGCGTGCGCGCCGACGCGTTGATGAGCCGCAGCATGGGTGGCGACCCGCTGCTGCTGCACAAGCTGGCCGAGGCGATGGGCGCCGACCCGGTCCTGCGCGCCGGTGCCCAGCTCGCGCCCCGGAGCCTGGCCTACCTGAGGGCAGTGCGCGCGGCGCGGGGGGCTTGACCCTGACCTTGCGTGAGGCCCGAGAGTGCGGCCCATCGTCACGCACAGGAGCACACGATCATGGCTTCTTCGGCTTCTTCCACCACGGCGCCCGCCGCCTCTTCCGCACCGCGCCACAGCTTGCTGCGCGACCGCAACATGGCGTGGCTGATGGGCGGCTCGCTGGTCTCGCTGCTGGGCGACCAGTTCACCCTCGTCGCACTGCCCTGGCTGGTGCTGCGCATGACCGGCGACACGCTGGTGCTCGGCACCGTGCTCGCGCTGCTCGGCGTTCCGCGCGCGCTGTTCATCCTGCTCGGCGGCGCAGTCGTCGACCGCCATTCGCCGAAGCGGGTGTTGATGCTCAGCAAGCACGTCAACACCGCCCTGCTCGGCGCGCTGGCGCTGCTGGTGCTGTTCGACCGACTCACGCTGCCGCTGGTGTATACGCTCGCGCTTGGCATCGGCCTGTCGACCGCGTTCAGCATTCCGGCCGCCACATCGATGCTGCCGCAGGTGGTGGCACCACAGCAGCTGCCGGCGGCGAACGGCCTGATGATGGGTTTGCGCCAGCTGAGTTTTTTCATCGGGCCGCTGCTGGCGGGGCTGGTGATCGCGTTGTTCGGTGACGGCCAGACCAGCGGCATCGGCAAGCTGCACGAAGCGCACGGGCTGGGGTTGGCCTTCGGCCTGGACGCGCTCAGCTTAGTGCTCTCGGCGCTGACGCTGGCGCAGGTGCGCACCGCGCCGGCAGCCGCGCGTGCGCACCCACCGGTGCTGGCGGCGGTGGCCGAAGGGCTGCGCACGTTCTGGCGCGACCGCGCGTTGCGAAGCTTCCTGCTGTATTTTTCGGCCG
Organism: Burkholderiaceae bacterium; assembly: GCA_040080605.1. GTDB lineage: Bacteria > Pseudomonadota > Gammaproteobacteria > Burkholderiales > Burkholderiaceae_C > LMDS01. The sequence goes on along the minus strand of JBEBIB010000004.1, from coordinate 87,259 downwards.
TCGCCCTGCTTGTCACCGGGCCGGTGCAGATCGCGCTGCCGGTGCTGGCGAGCGAGCGGCCCGATCTGGGCGCGGCCGCGTTCGGCGGCCTGCTCTCGGCCTATGGCGCCGGCACGCTGGCCGGCATGCTGGCCTCGGGCGCGCGGCCGCATTGGCGGGCCATGAACCTCGGCTTGACGATTCTGATGGTCGACGCGCTCGTGGGGCTGCTCTTCATGCCGCTCGGCCACATCAGCGCGTTGTGGCAAGGCCTGGCCTTGCTCGGCGCCATCGGCGTGCTCGGCGGCTACATGCAGGTGACGGTGTTCACCTGGATCCAGCGCCGCGTGGCGCCGGCCATGCTCGGCCGCGCGATGAGCGTGTTCATGTTCATCTACATGGGCCTGGCGCCGATCTCGTCGGCGGCCACCGGCTGGGTCTTGCGCAGCGTGAGCCTGCCCACGCTGTTCATGGCCGCCGGTGGCGCGCTCGTGGTGCTGGTGTTGCTGGCGCTCGGCGCCTCGGCGATGCGGCAGGTGAGCGACGCGCCGGCGGCACCGTGAGCGTCAGTAACCCAGCGCCAGCCCCGAGTTGCGGCGCGGATCGTTCGCGCCGTAGTAGCGGTTCTTGCCGACCGGCTTGCCGCCGAGCGACGGTGCGCCGACCAGGATCACCGCCAGATGATTCACCGGCTGCGGGTTGCCGAACTTCTGGCCCCAGCCTTCGAGGATCTTGCGCGTGTCGGGGCTGAGCGCGAAGTTGTCGACGTTGGTCGTCTCGGGCAGCCACTGCTGGTGGAACTTGGGCGCGTCGACCGCTTCCTGCGCGTTCATGCCGTAGTCGATCACGTTGATGATCGTGTGCAACACCGCCGTGATGATGCGGCTGCCACCCGGCGTGCCGACCACCATCACCGGCTTGCCGTCTTTCGTGACGATGGTCGGGCTCATCGAGCTGAGCGGGCGCTTGCCCGGGGCGATGGCATTGGCCTCGCCCTGCACCAGGCCGTACAGGTTGGGCACGCCGATCTTGGCGGTGAAGTCGTCCATCTCGTTGTTCAGGATCACGCCGGTTTTCGCCGCCGTGACCTTGGCGCCGAACCAGTCGTTGAGCGTGTAGGTCACCGAGACCGCGTTGCCCCACTTGTCGACGATGGAGTAGTGCGTGGTGTTGCTGCCTTCGTGCGGCGCGACGCCGGGTTTGATGTCTTTCGATACACCCGCCTTGGCCGGGTCGATCACGGCGCGGATCTTCGCCGCGTAATCTTTCGACAGCAGCCGCTCGAGCGGGTTCTTCACGAAATCGGGGTCACCGAGGTAGCTGTTGCGGTCGACATACGAATGCCGCATCGCCTCGATCTGGTAGTGCACCGACTGCGCCGAGCGGAAGCCCAGCTCCTTCAGCGGATAACCTTCGAGGATGTTCAACATCTCGCAGATCACCACGCCGCCCGAACTCGGCGGCGGTGCCGAGACCACGCCGTAGCCGCGGTAGTTGCACTCGACCGGCGCCATCTCGCGCGTCTTGTACTGGTCGAGGTCGGCTTGCGTGATGATGCCCTTGCCGGCCTGGCTGCTCGCGACGATGGCGGCGCCGACCGGGCCTTTGTAGAAACCTTCCTCGCCCTTGTCGCTGATCAGCTTCAGCGTGGCCGCCAGGTCTTTCTGCACCAGTTTCTGGCCGGGCGCGAACGCGGCGCCGTTGTTCAGGAAGACCGCGCCGGTGGCTGCGTCCTTCTTGAAGTCTTCGGTCGCGGTGACGAGCATGTCCACGTCACCCTGGTCGAGCACGAAGCCGTCTTGGGCGTACTTGATCGACGGTGCGATCAAGGCCGCGCGTTTCATCGTGCCGTACTTCGCGAGAGCGAGCTCCATGCCCGACACGGTGCCCGGCACGCCGACCGCCAGGTGGCCGTTCGTGCTCAAGCCCTTGATCACGTTGCCGTCCTTGTCGAGGTACATGTTGGCGGTGGCGGCGAGCGGCGCCTTTTCGCGGAAGTCGAGAAAGGTCTTTCGGCCGTCGGCGAGCTGGATCGTCATGAACCCGCCGCCGCCGAGGTTGCCGGCCGCCGGGTAGACGACCGCCAATGCATAACCGACCGCGACTGCGGCATCGACCGCGTTGCCGCCGTCTTTCAGCACGTCGACACCGACGCGGGTCGCCAGGTGCTGGGCGGTGACGACCATGCCGTTTTCCGCGGCCACCGGCGCTTGTGATGCGGCGAACACGCTGCCACAACAAATGGCCGAGGCGACGAGGGTGAGTGCGGGCAGGTTGAACTTCATGATCTTGTCTCCGGAAGGTTGTTGACAGCCACCTCAGGCGAGCGGCGACGGATCGAACTCGCCCGCCAGCGCAGCCCACACTTTCGGCGCCGTCAGCGGCATTTGCAAACGCTCGGCGGCGCGGCCGACGCCGGCATGGTCGAGCGCGTCGATCACCGCGTTGACGACGGCTGGTGTCGCGCCGATGGTGCCCAACTCACCCACGCCCTTCACGCCGAGCTGATTCGTCAAACACGGGATCGTGGTGTCGAAGCGCGTCTCGAAAAACCGGCTGCACAGGTCGGCGCGCGGCATCGCGTAGTCCTGGAAGCTGGCGGTCAGCATCTGGCCGCTGTCGCGGTCGTAGACCACACGCTCGGTCAGCGCCTGGCCCAGGCCCTGCACGACACCGCCTTCGATCTGGCCCGACGCGATGGTCGGGCTCACGACCCGGCCGATGTCGTTCACCGAGGCGTAGCTCACCACGTCGACATGGCCGGTGTCGGGGTCGATCTCGACCTCGCACACATGGCAGCCGTTCGGCCAGGTCGGGCCGCCGACCACGGCGGTGGCGTCGATGAAGATGCGCTGTTCGGACTGCTTGGCCGCCAGCTCGAACAGGCCGATGCCGACATCGGTGCCGACCACCGTGAAGCGGCCGGCGCTGTATTCCACGTCGACCGGCGCCACTTCGAGCGCTTCGCTCGCCAGCTGCTTGCTGTGGTCGATCGTTTTTTCGGAAGCGATGCGCACCGCCGAGCCGCCGGTGAACAGCGAACGCGAGCCGGCGCTGCCGAAACCGTTGGCGCGGTCGGTGTCGCCTTGCAATATGCGCACCTGCTGCGGCGACACGCCGAAGGTGTCGACCACGAGCTGGATGTAGCTGGTGGCGATGCCCTGCCCCATCGCCTGCGTGGCCGAGCCGATTTCGATGAAACCGTCGCCGGTGATGTTGACGCTGGCCCGCTCTTCGAGCGCGTTGCCGCCGGTCCATTCCAGAAACGTCGCGATGCCACGGCCGCGCAGCTTGCCCCGCGCTTCGGTCGTGGCGCGACGTGCGTCGAAGCCGTGCCAGTCGGCCAGCGCCAGCCCCTGGTCGAGCACCTGCTCGAAGCGGCCGCTGTCGTAGACCTGCGCCATCGGATTCTTGTAGGGCATCTGCTCGGGGCGGACCATGTTGATGCGGCGCAGCTCGGCCGGGTCCATCTTCAGCTTGCGCGCGGCCGCGTCGAACAGGCGCTCGGTGATGTAGATCGCCTCGGGCCGGCCGGCGCCGCGGTAGGCGCCGGTGGTCGCGGTGTTCGTCATCACCGCGGTGTAGTGCAGGTCGACGGTCTGGATGTCGTAGATGCTGGTCGTGACCCAGGGCCCGATCAGCACCTGGATCGCGACACCGGTGCCGGTCGCATACGCACCGACGTTGGCGAGCGAGCGCACGCGCAGCGCGAGCACCCGGCCGTTCGCGTCGAGCGCGAGTTCGGCGCGGCTGACCACGTCGCGGCCGTGCACCGCCGAGAGAAAGTCCTCGACGCGGTCGGCCTGCCAGCGCACCGCGATCTGCAGTTCGCGCGCTGCGTAGGCGACAACGATGTCTTCCGGGTGGATGCCGGTCTTCATGCCGAAGCCGCCGCCCACGTCGCCGACGACGACACGCACGTTGTCGGCATTCAGGCCGGGGATCGTGTCGCACAGCCCCGTGCGCACGCCGGTCGGCATCTGGCTGCTGATGCGCACGGTGAGTCGCTGGGTGCCGGTGTCGAACGCGGCGACGATGCTGCGCGGCTCCATCGGGCTGGGGGCCAGGCGCTGGTTGCGCAAGTCGAGCGAAACGGTGTGCGCGGCCTGCTCGAAGGCGAGCGCGGTGGCCTTGGCGTCGCCGTGGCGCATTTCGGCGGCGATGTTGTCGGGCGCGTCGTCGCACAGCACCGGCGCGCCGGGCGCGGTGGCGCGCACCGCGTCGACAACGGCCGGCAGTTCGTCGTAGTCGACCATCACCGCTTCGGCCGCATCACGCGCCGCTTCGCGCGTTTGCGCCACGACGGCAACGACCGCTTCGCCGACGAAGCGCACCGTCTGGTGCGCCAAGGCGCGGCGCGGCGCGCTGGTGGCGGGGGTGCCGTCGGCGCGCTTGAAGCCGGCCGGCTTGGGCATCGGCTTCACGCCGTTCAGCGCCAGCTGTTCGCCGGTGTAGACCGCCAGCACGCCGGGCATCGCCAGGGCAGCGGAGATGTCGATCGACTTCAGCCGGGCGTGGGCGTAGGGCGAACGCAGGAAGGCGATGTGGCTGGTGGTGCCGGCCACCGGCACGTTGTCGGTGAACTGGCCCAGACCTGCAAGCAAGCTCGCGTCTTCGACACGTTTGACCGCCTGGCCGCTGCCGAAGCGGGCTGCTTCGCTCGTGATGGTGCTCATCGAAAGGGTTCCCGGGAAAGAAGTCGGATCGTCAATCGTAGCGGCGCCGGTGAAGCCGCGCTTCCGAAGCGCTCACAGGAACTTGGCCACCAGCATCGCGAGCAGGCTCAGCACGACGCTGCTGGTCAGCGGAATGAACCACTCGCGGCCGAACAGGCGGAAGCGGAAGTCGCCGGGAAGTTTGCCCAGGCCGATCTTCTCGAGCCACGGACGCAGGCCGCTGAAGATCAGCAAGGCGATGAAAACAACCAGCAGCCAGCGGATCACAGCGTGTGCGTCCGGTCGCCGCGCGCGAAGCCGATCGGCGCATCGGTCAGCGACGCATCGCAGCCCTTCGCGAAGCCGATCACCTTGAAGAGTTCACCCATCTCGTGCTCGGTGAGCAGCTTCTGCGTGTTGGCGATGGTCTTGATGTCGGCGCCCTGCAGCAGATCGAGCACGCCGCAGTTCATCAGGAAGTGCGCCTGCGTGGTGTAGCCGAGCACGTCGAGCCCGGCGTCCTGCGCTGCGAGCGCGATGCCGCTGAAGTTGACGTGGGCGGTGATGTCCTTGTCGCCCACCTCGACCAGCGGGTCGGTGTCGGCACGGTGCGCGCGGTGGCACATCAGCGTGCCGCCGCTGCGCTGCGGGTGGTAGTACTCGGCCTCGGGGAACCCGTAGTCGATGAAAAACGCCGCGCCGCGCGTCAGGCGTTCGGCCAGCGTGGTGATGAAGGCTTCGGCCTGGGGGTGGATTTCGGTGACGGTGCCGGCCGTGAACGGGCCGTCGAAGGGTGGGCGCAGGTCGGTCGGTCGGTCGCGCCATGCGAAAGCGTCTCCGGCCGCGACCACGCCGCGCTCGAACCAGCGCGCGCCGTCGAAGTGCAGCAGTTGCACCGGCATCGCGTCGAGCACCTCGTTGCCGACGATCACGCCTTGCATCGTGTCGGGCAGCACGTCGGCCCAGTGCAGCTTGTGCGCGAACTCGGCGAGCCGCGTTTGCTGGCGTTCGCGCAGGCTGCCCGACAAATCGACAATGGTGTAGCGGCGAACCTTGTCGCCGAGCGCGCCCAGCAGTTGCGCGGCCAGTGCGCCCGACCCGGCGCCGAACTCCCAGACTTCGTCGCTGCCGCTCGCATCGAACGCCTGAGCGACCTGGCGCGCCAAGGCCTGTCCGAACAGCTGCGAGAGTTCCGGGGCGGTTACGAAGTCGCTGCCCGACGCGGGCAGAGTGCCGAAAACTCGCCGATTGCCCGAGTAGTAGCCCAGCCCCGGCGCATACAAGGCCAGCGCCATGAAGCGGTCGAACGGCAGCCAGCCCCCGTCCCGATCGATGGCCTTGCGGACGAGGCCGGTGAGGCGCGTCGATACACTTGATGCCTGCTGCATCGCCTCATTGTAGAAACCATGTCGTCCCGCCCCGCCGTCCCGCGGCCTGTCGCACTTGTCACCGGTGGTGCCAAACGCCTCGGCCGCGCCATCGCGCTCGACCTGGCAGCGCATGGGTTCGACGTGGCGGTGCACTACCGCGCGTCGAAGGAAGAAGCGCTCGCCACGGTCGCCGAATTGCAATCGCTGGGCGCTGCAGCGTTCGCGTTCCAGGCTGACCTGAGCGATGAGGCGGCCTGCCGCGCGCTGGTGCCGGCTGTCGCCGCGCACTTCAAGCGCATCGACGCGGTGGTCAACAACGCCTCGACCTTCGAGTACGACAACCCGGCGACGTTTTCGGTCGCGGCGATGGACAAACACTGGCGCGCCAACACCGCGCCTGCCGTGTTGCTGGCGCAGGCGCTGCACACGCACCTGAACGGTTGTGCGGAGGTGGGCTGCGTCGTCAACCTCATCGACCAGAAACTCTGGAACCCGAACCCCGACTACTTCTCGTACACGCTCTCCAAAGCCGCATTGCAAGCCGCGACCGTGATGCTGGCGCAGGCACTCGCGCCGCAAGTGCGGGTGTGCGGCGTGGCGCCGGGGGTCACGCTGGTGTCGGGGCCGATGAATCAGAGCGAGTTCGAAGCAGCGCACAAGATGACACCCCTGCAACGTTCCTCCACCCCGGAAGACATCGCACGCGCCGTGCGCTTCCTGATCGAATCGCCCGCGATCACCGGCACCACGCTGCTGGTCGATGGCGGCCAGCACCTCGCTGCGCAACCGCGCGACGTGCTCTACCTTGCCCAGAACTCCTGAGACCCGACCCATGCACAGCCTGCTCAGCCACCCCAGCCTGATGGATTGCCGGCGCTTGTTTCTGAGCACTTATGAAGTGTTCATCAACATCGGCGTGCACGCGTTCGAGAAGACCGGCGAACAGCGCGTGCTGATCAACGTCGACCTCTACATTCCGCTCGCGCTCTCGACGCCGAAGGCCGACGAGCTCGATGAAGTGGTCGACTACGATTTCATCCGCCGCAGCATCGCCGACCGTGTTTCGAAGGGCCACATCCACCTGCAGGAAACGCTCTGCGACGACGTGCTGGTGCTGATGCTGGCGCACCCGAAAGTGCGCGCAGCGCGCGTCTCGACCGAAAAGCCCGACGTCTACCCCGACTGTGAATCGGTCGGCTGCGAGGTCTTCGGCATGAAGGAGAAAACATGAGCGCCGTGATGGAGTCGCCAACGAAGGAAAGACTGTCGGTCGAACTGACCAAGCTCTCCAAGCGCCTGCACCGCCAGGTCGGCCAGGCGATCGTCGACTTCAACATGATCGAAGAAGGCGACAAGGTCATGGTCTGCGTCTCGGGCGGGAAAGACAGCTACGCGCTGCTCGACCTGCTGATCTCGCTGCGCGAGCGCGCGCCGATCCATTTCGAGATCGTCGCAGTCAACCTCGACCAGAAACAGCCCGGTTTTCCGGAGCATGTGCTGCCCGAATACCTGGCGCGCCAGGGCGTGCCGTTTCACATCGAAAACCAGGACACCTACAGCATCGTCAAGCGCGTGATCGAAGAAGGCAAGACGATGTGCAGCCTGTGCTCGCGGCTGCGGCGCGGCATTCTTTACAGAGTTGCCGGTGAGTTGGGCGCGACCAAGATCGCGCTCGGCCACCACCGCGACGACATGGTGCAGACGCTCTTCATGAACATGTTCTTCGGCGCGCGTTTGAAAGGCATGCCGGCCAAGCTGGTCAGCGACGACGGCAAGAACATCGTGATCCGACCGCTCGCCTACGTGGCCGAGGGCGATCTCGTGCGCTGGGCCGCGCACAAGGCCTTCCCGATCATCCCGTGCACACTCTGCGGCAGCCAGGAAAACCTGCAGCGCGTGCAGACGCGCAAGATGCTGGGCGAATGGGAGCGTCTGCACCCGGGCCGCATCGACAACATCTTCAAGTCGATGAGCCACGTCGTGCCCTCGCACCTGATGGACCGGAACCTCCACCCCTTCACCACGCTCCAAACCACCGGCGTGGCCGACCCTGCCGGCGACCGGGCCTTCGACGAGATGGATGATTGCGGCACCGGGGCCAGCGCGATCATTCCCTTGAGCCAGCTTCCCCGAACCGGCCTCACTGCGGGAGAAACACCATGCTGAAGCTACTTGCCCTTGCCACTACGTCACTCGTTCTGAGCGGCTGCGCCGGCATCGGTGCCGTCAACAGCGAGGTGTCGACCTACGGCGCGTGGCCCGCCGAGCGCAAGCCGGCGACTTACGCCTTCGAACGCCTGCCCTCGCAGCAGGAGCGCGCCGGCGCCCAGCAGCTGATTGAAAACGCCGCCCGTGGCGCGCTCGAAGCGGCGGGCTTCACGCCGGCCGCGGCGGCCGGTGACGCGCAGGTCACGGTGCAGGTCGGCGCCCGGGTGGGCACGTCCGACCGCTGGCCCTACGCCGACCCGTTCTGGAACAACGTGAGCGTCGGTTATTCGCTCGGCTACCGCCGCGGCTATGGCCGCGGGCGCTGGGCGACCGGGTTCGGCGTGGGTTTCGGCGGCTGGGGTTATGGTGGTTACGGCGGCTGGCCCGGCTACGACCGTGAGGTGGCGGTATTGATCCGCGACCGGGCGACCGGCCAGTTGTTGTACGAGGCCCGCGCCAGCAACAACGGCGCGTCGCCCGCCATCGACCCGCTGCTGCCTGCGATGTTCTCGGCCGCGCTGAAAGACTTCCCGGCCGGCGGGCCGAACCCGCGCCGCGTCAGCGTCGAGGTGGCGAAGCCGCAGTGACGGGCGTTGCTCTGCAGTTCAGCGCGGTCATTTGAAGGTCTGCGCCACCAGCGCTCGCAGGTCGCCTTCCCAGCCGCTCAGCTTGCCCGCCGCGGTGCGGCGCTGCGCCGGGCTGCTGCTGTTGTGCAGGCTGGCCCCGAAAGCGCAGTTGAACTCTGTCAGGCGCTCGGAATAACGCCGGTAGGCCTCGCGCGGCGAGCGTTCGATGTGCTCGGCATAGACGCGAAGCGCGCCTTCGGCCTGGGCCCGACTGGCGCCTTCGGCAGTCAACTTGCGGAGCAGCTGCAGCGCGTCCTGCTGGCGCAGCTTGCGCTCGGCCAGCCACAACTCGGGGTCGAACGGCGAACGGGCCATCGCCGCGGCGACGCGCGCACGCTGCGGGTCGTCGAGCCGGCCGTACAGGGATTCGGCACGGTCGACCGTGCGCTTGATCGTGGCTTCGTTGCGTTCGCGCGCGTCTTCCTGCAGGTAGTCGTCGCGGAACTCGTCGTTGGCCTTGGCGTATCGGCGCTCGAGGTGCTGAATCTGCTGCGGCGTGACCGACAAGGCCCAGTCGGCGGCGGCCGGCAGGGCCTGCTCCCAGGCCACGTGGGCGCGCTTGAGCAGCTCGCCCTGCCATTCGCAGACACGCACCGGCGTGGTCTCGGTGCGCACCTCGACCTGTGCGCGGGCGAGCAGCTGGGCGTAGTCGGGCAACTGGGTCTTGCGGTGCCACGCGAACCACTGCGCCAGCGCTTCGCGGATGCGCCGGGTCTGCTCGCCGTCGAAATCGGCATAACCGTCGAGCCACCAGTAGGCCAGGTCGGCAGCCTGGCTGTAGCCGATGCGCAAGGCGCTGCAGCCTGAAACGAGCAGGACCACGCCGCACAGCGCCGCGATAATGCGCGTTCTGAAACGGGGGCCGCCTGTAGCGGGCTTCGGGTCGACGGCAGGGGACAAGGACAACATGGCACTCAATATCGTCATCATGGCCGCGGGCAAAGGCACCCGCATGAAATCGACGCTTCCCAAGGTGCTGCACAAACTGGCAGGGCGCAGCCTATTGCAGCATGTTCTGCAAACCGCTGCCGGCCTGGGGGCAGAACGCAGCGTGGTCATCACCGGGCACGGCGCCGAGCAGGTCGAAGCCGCGGTCAGCGCACCCAACCTGCAATTCGTGCGCCAGATGCCCCAGCTCGGCACCGGCCACGCGGTGCAGCAGGCCGTGCCCGCACTGCTGGACGGCGGCACCACGCTGATCCTGAACGGCGACGTGCCGCTGATCGAAGCGGCGACCGCACGCGCCTTGGTCGAAGCCTGTGCCGGCCGGCACCTGGCCTTGCTGACGATCGAGCTGCCCGACCCGACCGGCTACGGCCGCATCGTGCGCGGTGACCCGGCCGGCCGCGACGCGACCGAGGGCGGCCGTGTGCGCGGCATCGTCGAACACAAGGACGCGACCCCCGCCGAACGTGCCATCCGCGAGATCTACACCGGCGTGATGGCCGCGCCGACGGAGGCTCTGAAACGCTGGCTCGCGGCACTCAAGAACGACAACAGCCAGGGCGAGTTTTACCTGACCGACGTGGTCGCGATGGCGGTCGCCGAAGGCGTGCACGTGATGACGGCGCAGCCGGCCAGCGACACCGAAGTGCTGGGCGTGAACAGCCCGGTGCAGCTCGCCGACCTGGAGCGGCGCTACCAACGCGCCCGTGCCGAAGCCTTGATGGAAGCCGGCGTGCGCCTGGCCGACCCGGCACGTTTCGACGTCCGCGGCGAGCTGGTCTGCGGGCAAGACGTCGACATCGACGTGAACTGCGTCTTCGAAGGCCGCGTGGAGCTCGGCGAAGGCGTGCGCATCGGCGCGAACTGCATGCTGCGCAACGCCGTGGTCCACGCCGGCGCGGTGATCCACCCGTTCACGCACATCGACGGCGAAGCGCTCGGTGTGGTGGTCGGCGCCGGCGCGCTGGTCGGACCGTTCGCGCGGCTGCGGCCGGGCGCGACGCTCGGCGCCGAAGTGCACATCGGCAACTTCGTCGAGGTCAAGAATTCCACGCTCGCGCGTGGCGCGAAGGCCAACCACCTGGCCTACCTGGGCGACACGACGGTCGGCGAGCGTGTGAACTACGGTGCGGGCAGCATCACCGCCAACTACGACGGGGCGAACAAACACCGCACCGTGATCGGCGCCGACGTGCACGTGGGAAGCAACTGCGTGCTCGTCGCCCCGGTGACGATCGGCGCGGGTGCCACGATCGGCGGCGGCTCCACGATCTCGAAAGACGTGCCGCCCGGCCAGCTCGCGGTGGCGCGGGCCAAGCAGGTGTCGCTCGCGGGCTGGACCCGGCCGGTCAAGAAAAAGTAACGCGATTCACGGCGCCACGTCGAGCCGCTGGCGCTGCAGCACCCAGGCCTCGAACGCGGCCTGCGGCAAGGGCGGGCTGATCAGCATGCCTTGCAGTTCGTCGCAGCCGAGCGTGGCCAGAAAGTCGCGCTGCGCTTCGGTCTCGACGCCTTCGGCGATCACCGTCAGGCCCAGGCTGCGCCCCATCTGGATGATGGCGCGTGTGATCGCGGCCGAGTCGCGGTTGGCCGGCAGGTCGTGCACGAAGGAGCGGTCGATCTTGACCTTGTCGATCGGCAGGTCCTTCAGGTGGCCGAGCGACGAATAACCGGTGCCGAAGTCGTCGACCGAAATGCGCAGGCCCATGGCCTTGAGCCGGTCCAGCCGGTGTTTCACCTGCGGCAGATCGTCCATCAGCATGCGTTCGGTGAGCTCGAGTTCGAGCAGGCCGCTGTCGAAGGCGCCGCCCGGCAGCTCGTATTCGATGGAGTCCAGAAAGCCCGAGGCCTGGAACTGCACGTTCGACAGGTTCACGGCCACCGGCGCCACCACCAGCCCCATGTCGCGCCAGCGCAGCGCGCAGCGGGTGGCTTCGTGCAACACCCACTGGCCGATGCCGATCATCAGCTGGCGTTTTTCGGCCACCGGAATGAACGCATCGGCGAGCAACAGCCCGCGCTCCGGATGGTTCCAGCGGATCAGCGCTTCGGCGCCCACCAGCACACCGTCGCGGGCCCGCACCTGCGGCTGGTAATACAGCGCGAACTCGCCCCGTTCGAGCGCCTGCGCAAGCTCGCCTTCGAGCACCAGCTCGGCATAAGCCGACGCCGCGATGCCGGGTTCGAAGAACTGGAAGTTGGCGCGGCCGCGGGCCTTGGCCAAGTACATCGCCGAGTCGGCATTTTTTACCAGTTCTTCCGGCGTGTCGCCATCGCCCGGGTAGAGCGCGATGCCGACCGAGGGCGTGACCGAGATCGGCCGGCCTTCGGCCTGCACCGCCGCGCCGATGGAGGCGAGCAGCTTGTGCGCCACCTCCTGCGCGTCGCTCGCGTGTTGCGCGCCGCCCGACAGGCCGGCCAGCAGCACCATGAACTCGTCGCCACCGAAGCGCGCCACGATGTCGGTGCCACGCAGGCTGGCGGTGATGCGCGCGGCCACGCTGCGCAGCAGCGAGTCGCCCACCAGGTGGCCGAGCGAATCGTTGACCCGCTTGAAGTGGTCGAGGTCGATGAACAGCAGCGCCAGGTGCGAGTCGTTGCGCTGCGCGCCAAGCATCGAACGCTCCAGGTGCTCCATGAACGAGGTGCGGTTCGGCAACCCGGTGAGTGCGTCATGGTGCGCCAGGTGGTGGATGCGCGCCTGCGCGGCGTGGCGGTCGCGGATGTCGCGCACGATCGTCATGCGCATGCGCTCGCCGTTGCGCATCATCGTGCGCACGATGAACTCGACCGGAATGCGCTCCCCGCCCTTGGCGATGACCATGCTTTCGTAGGCCGTTTCCTGGCCCGAGGCGATCACCGCGGCCACCTTGGCGATGTGGTCGGGGGCGATGAACTCGATGGTCTTTCGGCCCATCATCTCTTCGAGCGTGTACCCCAGCAGTTCGAGCACCGGCGGGTTGGCGTCGGTGATGAAACCGTCCTTGTGGAACACGATACCTTCTGCGCTGGCCTGCATGAACTTGGCCAACCGCTCTTCGGATTCGCGCACCGCCTGCTCGGCGCGGCGGAACTTGCTGATGTCGCTGATCAGCACGAAAGCGCCGAGCGGCGTGCTGCCGTCGCTGGCCGGGTCGAGGTGCGGCAACAGGTGCACTTCGATCCAGCGCGTGCTGTTGTCACGCCCGGGCAGCGTGCGCTCGTAGACCACCGGCACGAGCTGCTGCAGCATGCGCTCGACCTGCGGCTGGATCTCGCGCGCGGCCTCGACACCGATGACTTCTTCGAAGGTCGAACCGAGGATCGAGTCTTCATCGCGACCGAAGGTCTCGGCGTAACGCTTGTTGGCGAACTGACAACGGAAGTCGGTGGCGTTGTAGTAGGCGATCAAGACCGGCACGTTGTCGGCCAACAACCGGAACAGGCTCGCCTGGCCCTGCGCGGAAGGCGACGCCTGCAGGCCTTCGCGCACGTTGTGCAGGATGCAGGTGAACTGCTCGTCGCCCGCCTGCCGTCGCGCAAGGCAGGCCACGCTGGTGAGCGCGCCGCCGAGGCCGGTGAACTCGAGTCCGAGCATGAAATCGTCATGGCGGCCGAGGCGGTCGAGCAGCGCGATGCGCGATGCGGCGAGCAGGTTGGCGCTCCAGCCGTGGCCGAGCAGGCCTTCCCGCGGCCGTGACGCAAACGCGCAGAACGCGTCGTTGACCCTGAGCGCCGCGCCATCGACGGCCAGCAGCAGCACCATGCCGGGCAATGCGTCCCACAGGCGCGCATCGTGGTCGGGCAGGGTCGGATTGGCAGCCATCGGAATGCTCCGAACCGATGGCGGGTGCCACCGGCCTTGGTTGCGGATGATAGGCGCCGGCCCGCGCCCGGCAAGAGGACAAGCCCGGCGCTGCGGCGTTCAGGCCGGCACGGCAGCGCGCACGGTCTCAAGCGCGAGGCACAGGTCGTCCCAGGCCTTGGCCTTGTCTTCCATGTTGCGCAGCAGGTAGGCCGGGTGGTAGGTCACGATCAGCGGCACGCCCTGGTAGTGGTGCACCCGCCCGCGCAGCCGGCCGATGGGCTCGGTGCTGCGCAACAGGCTCTGCACCGCGAAGCGGCCCATCGCGAGAATGATCTTCGGTTGAACGAGCTGCACCTGGCGGATCAGGAAGCCCTCGCAGGCCGCGAGCTCGGCCGGCGCGGGGTTGCGGTTTCCGGGCGGGCGGCACTTCAGCGTGTTGGCGATGTAGACCTGCCGTGCCGGCTCGGCTTCTCCGCGCGTCAAGACGATCGCGCGCAGCATGTTGTCGAGCAGCTGGCCCGACTTGCCGACGAAGGGCTCACCCTGACGGTCTTCCTGCTCGCCCGGCGCTTCGCCGACGATCATCCAGTGCGCTCGGCTGTGGCCGACACCGAACACGGTCTGGGTGCGGCTCTCGCACAGCGTGCAGGCGGTGCAGGCCGCGACCGTGGCGCGCAGTTCGGGCCAGTCCATCGTCGCGATGCCGGCAGGCAGCGTGGCCCCCGGCGCCGCAATGTGCGCGGTCATGACCACAGGGCGCGGTACGGCGGGAATGGGCGCAGGCACCGACTCGCGCGGCACCTCGGCGACGACGGCCTCGGCCGCGGGCAGTGCGCTCTCCGCTTCGCCCTGCGGCACCCAGACGCGCACGCCCATCTCGCGCAGCATCGCGACCTGGCGTTCACTCCAGCGCATCGTTCGCCCCTTGCATCGTGGCACCGATCTTCAGGCTCATCACGACCGCGTCTTCACGACGGCCGAAGGGTGCGGGGTAGTAGCCCTTGCGCATGCCGACCGCGGTGAATCCGAGGCGCAGATACATGGCCCGGGCGCGCTCGTTGCTCTCGCGCACTTCAAGCCACAGTTCGCGCGCCGCATGCTCGCGGCACAACGCGATCAGCGCATCGATCATGCAACGGGCATGGCCGCGCCCCTGTTCCGCAGGCGCGACGGTGATGTTGAGCAGGTGCATTTCATCGACACCCGGCATCGCGATGAAATAACCGAGCAGTTGCCGCTGCGCGCCGAGCAGCACGCGCGCCGGATAGCCCGCCGCCAGCGAGTCGATGAAGTTGCCACGCGTCCACGGGAACGCATACGCGGCGGCTTCGATGGCCATCACGGCATCGAGGTGCGCGTTGCTCATCGGCGCCAGCACGCGCTCGTGGCTCGCGCCGGGGCGCTCACCCGCCCACTGGGCGCTCATCGCAACGCTCCGGCAGCTTCGTCCTTGGCAGCACGGGCGGCGTCACGCTCGAGCGTGGTCTGGGCCACCTTGTCTCGCAGGTAGAGCGGCAGTGCAAGCGCCGCGTCCACCGCACCGCCTTGTAGCCACAGCGCCTGCGCCAGCGGCAGCATGGCCGTGGCGCGTGGCAGCGCATCGGGAAACAGCCCTGCGCCGCCGGTCTGCAGCCGACCGGCAAAAGCGTGCAGCGCGTTGCCCGCCACACGCTGCGGCGGCTCAGCCTGCCAGCGTTCGTTCAGCGCGGCGGGCGTGGTGAGGCGCGGTGCGTCGAGCGCCTGCCACCCCTCGGCGTGAAAGGCGTACTGCGCGGCATAGATCTCGTCCATCCGCGCGTCCATCGCGACCCAGACACGGCACTCGGCATCGCTGCCGCGGGCGTCTTCGGCGACCGCGAGCAGGCTGTCGATCGGCAGGACCGGCTTGTTCGCGCCGAAGGCCAGGCCCTGGGCCACCGAACACGCGGTGCGCAGGCCGGTGAACGCTCCGGGGCCGCGGCCGAAGGCAATCGCGTCGAGTTCGTGCAAGTGCACACCGGCTTCGGAGAGCAGCGCCATCACGGCCGGGATCAAGCGTGCCGAGGCCAGTGCGCCGCCGGCGCCCTCGTGCGTGAAGACGCGGCCGCCGACGCCAAGCGCGATGCTCATGTGTTCGGTGGCGGTGTCGAAAGCGAGGAGCGCGGTCATGCAGGGAAGGTGCGCGCCCGGGGCGGCATCGGGAAGGGAAACGGGAAGCTCGAAACAGGGCGTGAAGGAGCCTCTGCCACCCAAGTCTAAGGCAGTGCTGTCGATGAGCGGCCCAGAGGCCGTGAGATCATCGAAGCATGTCGAAAAAGTGGATTCGCGGTGGGCTCGCCGCAGCGCTCGCCGGGGCCTTGTTGCCGGCCACGGCCGCCCCCTTGCCGAACGATGTGGCGGCCGCGCTGGAGCGCGCCAGGTTGCCACGCGAGTCGCTGGTGGCGGTGGTGCAGGAAGTGGGCAACACCCAGGCGCGTCTGGCCTGGCAGCCTGACCAGCCCGTCAACCCGGCCTCGCTGATGAAGCTGCTGACGACCTTCGCGGCGCTCGAACTGCTCGGTCCGGCCTGGAGCTGGAACACGCCGGTGTGGCTGCAGGGCACGGTGAAAGACGGCGTGCTCGACGGCAACCTCGTGATCAAGGGCAGCGGCGACCCGAAGTTCGTGCTGGAACGGGTGTGGTTGCTGCTGCGGCGGGTGCAGCAGGCCGGCGTGCGCGAGATTCGTGGCGATATCGTGCTCGACCGCAGCGGCTTCAACCTGCCCGATCAGAACCCGGCCGATTTCGATGGCGAGCCGCTGCGCCCGTACAACGTGCGGCCCGATGCGCTGCTGCTGAACTACAAGGCGCTGACCTTCACGATCACGCCCGATGTGCCGCGCGGCGTGGCCAGCATCGGTGTCGACCTGCCGCTCGCCGGCATGCGCGTCGACAGCGCGGTGCCGCTCACGTCCGGCCCGTGCGACGACTGGCGTGGCGCGCTGCGGCCCGATTTTTCCGACCCGACCCGTGCCCGGTTCACCGGCTCGTTGCCGGTGGCCTGCGGCGAGAAAACCTGGGCCCTCGCCTACGCCGACCCGAAGAGCTACAACGAACGTGCGCTGCTCGGGCTGTGGAACGACATGGGCGGCAAGCTGATCGGCACGGTGCGCGACGGCACTGCGCCGGCCACGCGACCGAACTTCGAGCTTGCGTCGCCCACGCTGGCTGAAGTGGTGCGTGACATCAACAAGTTCAGCAACAACGTGATGGCGCAGCAGCTCTTCCTCACGCTCGCCCTCGTGCAACGTGGCAGTGGCTCGCCCGAGCTCGCGCGCGAGCTGCTGAAACAGTGGGCTGGCGAGCGCTTCGGCAACGCCGGCGCGGGCCTGGTGATCGACAACGGCTCGGGCCTGTCGCGCGAATCGCGTGCCAGTGCGCAGTTGCTGGCGCGGCTGTTGCAGGCCGCGTGGGCGAGCCCGGTGATGCCGGAGCTGGTGAGCTCGCTGCCGGTGAGCGGCCTCGACGGCACGCTCCGGCGCTCGCGTGCCACGCTCGGCCGCGCCCACCTGAAAACCGGCTCGCTGCGCGACGTGAACGGCGTGGCCGGGTATGTGCTTTCGAACACGGGGCGGCGCTACGTTGTCGTCGCCATCATCAACCATGCCAACGCCGGCGGCGCTCGGCCGGCGCTCGATGCGCTGGTGCAGTGGGCCGCGAACGACGCACCCCCCGCACTTCTGCGCGAACCTGCCAACTGATTCAGCCCATGACCTTCATCGACGCCCTCGGCTACATGGCCGCCACGCTCACCACCGCGTCGTTCGTGCCGCAGGCCTGGCTCACGTTCCGCACCCGCGACGTGAGCGGCATCTCGCTGGCGATGTACAGCGTGTTCACGCTCGGCATCGCGCTGTGGCTGGTGTACGGCATCTTCATCGAAGCCTGGCCGGTCGTCATCGCCAATGTGGTGACTTTCGGGATCGCCGCGGCGATCCTCGGGATGAAGCTGTCGATGGGGCGCAAGCGCGGCTGAGGCCGCGTCAGTCCTGCGCCCGGGCGACGCTCAGAAAGGGTTGTTCAGCGCACGCGTCGCGGCCAGCGAGCCGAGGCTGATCTGGCCGCCGGCGCTCAGGTGGGTGGCGTCGGACCAGAGCCAGGTGATGCCATCGGCCGCGGTCGGCGTGGTCGGCGGCGGCACGGCGCCGGCGTTGGTGCCCAGGGTCAGCGACGTGCAGGTCGGCAAGGGCGCGCTCGGCAGGCAGGCCGGCAAGGTGGTGTTGACGAAGATCCCGCCGCCGGCCAGGCGTTGCTTGACCACGCCGACGACGTATTCGTCGAGCTTGACCAGCCCGATCTTGCGGCCGTCGTTCATGATGTTGGCGCGCAGCTTCGCGTTGAAACGCTCGGTGAGGCGCGCCAGCAGGTCGGAACGGCCTGGGTTTGCGGCGTTTTCAGCCACGGCGAACGGCGTGAAGCCCATATCGGGCGCGGTCGAGAGCAACACCTTGGCGCCGAGGTTGGCGATGCGGTTGACCTGCGCGGCGAGTTCGGCGCCGGCCGCTTCGACATTGATCCGCAATTGTGCTTCCGGCACACCCGGGTACTGCGCGTACTGCGCCAGGATGTCGTTCGCCCCGACCAGCATCGTCACCATGTCTTTCTCGGTGAACGGGTCGGCGGCCAGCTTCAGGTCGATCTGCGCACCGATGTCGGCGGCGCGCGCGCCGGCGGTGGCGTAGATGCGGCTCACCGGGTTGGCCACCGGCAACAGGTTGCACTCCGGGAACACCAGGCCGTAGACCGAGCCGACCGTCTGGATCCAGAGCGCATTGCTGCTGCAGTCGAGCTTCGTGTTGTCGGCCGTCTGCACGGCGTTGACGCTGTACTTGCTGCCGTCGGCGTTGATCACGCTGGTCTCGTCGCCAAACGCGATCAACCGGCTGGCGCGGAAAGTCTCGACCTGCTCGCCCCCGCCGCAGGCGGCCAGCAGCGCCGCACCCAGCACACCCACGCGGAGCAGCGAGCGGCCCCATCCACATACGTTCGACGTCATTCAATGCTCCGGGAAATCAACTGGGGGTGGGTGGACAAGGTTTGGGACGAGAAGGTTCGGTCAGGCGGCTGCCGCCCGCTGCAGCCGGTCGCGCACGCCGTCCCATTCGGGGCCCGGCGGCGGCATCTCGACCCAGAGCAACTGCACGCCTTCGGCATCGAATTCGCGCAGCACCGTGAACAGTTCGTGCGCCGCCTGCTCGGGCTGCGCCGGCATGCGCCGGTGCCGCACATGCGGCGCCACGTTCAACGCAAGGCTGCGCGAATATACCGCCAGGCTGAGCGACTCCTGTGCAAGCATTTGCAAAGCCGTGGCCAGCATCGGGGTCGACATCAGGCGCAGTTTGGCCGTGGGGGCGTAGTGGGCCGCAAGCGTGCCGGGCGCGCGCGGCGCTTCCGCGTCAGGCTCGAGCAGCGGCTCGCCGGCGGCCGCTTCGATGCGCGCACGGGTCAATACACCGGGGCGCAAGAGCACCGCACGATCACGCGAACAATCGACGATGCTCGACTCGATCCCGACGCTGCAAGCCCCGCCATCGAGCACGGCGATGCTGTCGTCGAACTCGGCCAGGACGTGCGCCGCCTGGGTCGGGCTGACCCGGCCGAAACGGTTCGCGCTCGGCCCGGCCACGCCGGCCACACCCCGCTCACGCGCCGCGAGGAGCAAGGCCTGCGCGACCGGGTGGGCCGGGCAGCGCAGGCCGATGCTGTTCTGGCCACCGGCGGCGGCAGCAGCGATGCCTTCGGCGCGCGGCACGATCACGGTCAGGGGCCCGGGCCAGAAGGCGTCGATCAGGCGTTGCGCGACCGGCGGCATGTTCGAAGCGAACCGGGCCGCATCGGCAGGCTCGGCCACGTGCACGATCAGCGGGTGGTTCGCCGGCCGGCCCTTGGCACTGAAGATCTTCGAGACGGCCCGGTCGTCGTCGGCGCGCGCGCCGAGGCCATAGACCGTCTCGGTCGGGAACGCCACCAGTTCGCCGTCGGCGAGCAGCGCAGCGGCGCGCTCGACATCGGCAGCGACCTGTCCGTCAAGCAACACGGCTCACCAGGCCTCGATGCCGAGCGAAGCCGCGGCCTGCCGCGCCACGGCGTCGGCCTCGCCCGCGGTGGCCGCGGTCACCGTCAGGTGCCCCATCTTGCGGCCAGGCCGCGCCCTGGCTTTGCCGTAGAGATGGAGGTGCACGCCGGGCAGCGCGAGCACGCCGGCCCAATCAGGGGCTTGTTCGCGCCCGACCTGGTGAAACCAGAGATCGCCCAGCAGGTTGAGCATCACGCAAGGGGAGTGCTGGCGTGGTGCGACGAGTGGGGCACACGTCATCGCACGCACCTGAAGGTCGAACTGCGACACGTCGCAGGCGTCGAGGCTGTAGTGGCCCGAGTTGTGCGGGCGCGGCGCCATCTCGTTGACGACGAGCGCGCCATCGGCCAGCACGAAGAACTCGACGCAGAGCACACCGACGTAGTCGAGCGTGGCGGCCACGCTGCGGGCCGCAGCGACAGCACGCTGCTGAAGCGCCGGCGCGATGGCGGCAGCCGGCACCGTGGTGACCGCCAGAATGCCGTCGCGGTGCAGGTTCTGCTGCACCGGGAAGTGCACGATGTCGCCGGACGCGCCACGCACCACGATCACGCTGAGCTCGAACGCGAGCGGCAACATCTTCTCGAGCACGCAGGTCACGCCGCCGAGCGCATGCCACGCCGCGCCCAGCTGGTCCCGATCAGTCACGCGAGCCTGGCCCTTGCCGTCGTACCCGAGCCGCGCGGTCTTGAGGATGCCCGGCAGCAACGCCGCGGGAACCGCCGCGAGCTGCTGCGCATCGGCGATCACCGCGTGCGGCGCGCAGGCCACGCCGCTGCGTTCGAAATGGGCCTTTTCGCCCACACGGTCCTGGCACACCGCGACCGCTGACGCGCTCGGCGCGACCGGCCGCGTGGCGACGAGCGCGGCGAGCGAGGACGCCGGGACGTTTTCGAACTCGGTCGTGATGGCCGAGCTGAGCTGGGCCAGTTCGGCCAGCCCGGCGGGGTCGAGGTAGTCGGCACGGATGTGGTGGTGAGCGACGAGTCCAGCCGGGCTCGCCGGGTCGGCATCGAGCACGGCGGTGGAGTAGCCCATTTGCTGCGCGGCATGCACGAACATGCGCGCCAGCTGACCCCCGCCCATCACACCGAGCGTGGCGCCCGGGGCAATGAACGCCGGCGCCTCGGCGACGACCCTCGGAGATGCGCGGGTCACTTGAGATCGGCCGTCATCAGGCGCGCGGCGGCCGTCTGCCGATCGCGGTAGGCATCGAGCTGCGCGCGCAAGGCGGGATTGTCGGTTGCCAGCATCGCCACGGCGAAGAGCGCCGCGTTGGCCGCGCCGGCCACGCCGATGGCGAAGGTGGCCACCGGAATGCCCTTGGGCATCTGCACGATCGAGTGCAGCGAATCGATGCCGCTCAGGTGCTTGCTCGCGACCGGAACGCCGAGCACGGGCACGGTGGTCTTCGCCGCCAGCATGCCGGGCAGGTGCGCGGCGCCGCCGGCGCCCGCGATGATGGCCTTGAGGCCACGCGCCGCGGCAGACTGCGCATAGGCGAACATGTCGTCGGGCATGCGGTGCGCCGAGACGACGCGCGCTTCGAATCCGATGCCGAACTCGGCGAGAATCTCGGTGGCGACGCGCAGGGTGTCCCAGTCACTGCTGGAGCCCATCAACACACCGACCACCACAGGGGCGCTGCTCAAGGCTCGCTCCAAGGTGCTGAACAGCCTTGAATTGTAGGCGGCGCGGCGCCAGCTTCGGCCCCAACCCCCGCCCTACACGGAACCCGCGAACATGCTCGACATCTCCCTGCAGAACTTTGAATCCGACCTGATCACGGCGTCGACCCAGCAGCCGGTGCTGCTCGACATCTGGGCGCCCTGGTGCGGGCCTTGCAAGGCGCTCGGCCCGCTGCTCGAGAAGCTGGAGACGGCCTATGCCGGCCGCTTCAAGCTGGCCAAGCTCAACTCCGACGACCAGCCCGAGATCGCCGGCCAGCTTTCGCAGATGTTCGGCGTGCGCAGCATTCCCTTTTGTGTGCTGTTCAAGGGGGGACAGCCAGTTGACGGCTTCGTTGGCGCACTGCCGGAGTCGGAAATCCGCAGCTTTCTCGACAAACATGTTCCCAGTGCGGTGGAAGTCGCGGCAGAAGGCGACGTGACCGAGGCCGAAGCGCTGATGGCAGAAGGTGACGTGGAAAGTGCGATCGAGAAGTTGCGGGAAGCACTGGCGATCAACCCCGCCAACGACGCGGCCCGAAGCGACTACCTGCGCGCGTTGCTGGGTGCAGGCCGCGTCGCAGAAGCGCGCCGGGCTTACGAGCCGGTGGCAACGAGGGTTCTGACGGACGCACGCCTGGACGCGTGCGGGCACTGGCTCTCTGCGTGCGAAACGGCGCCGCACGCCCGATCACCCGCGGAGCTCCGGAAGCTCCTCGAAACCAACAAGCGAGACTTCGGAGCACGATTCGAACTCGCACAGATCCATTTCGCCGCCCAGGCCTTTACCCAAGCCATGGACGAGTTGATAGAGATCGTGATGCGCGACAAAACCTGGAACAGCGAACTGGCGAGAAAGACGTACGTCGCCATACTCGAATTGATGAAGAAGACTGGGGTATCAAAACCCGAATCAGAAATACCAAAGGTAACGCTTGAAATCGCGGGGAAAGGGGCTTCGGCATCTGCCGATCCGATTGTGGATTCTTATCGACGTAGGTTGAGTATGGCGCTATTTTAAATGCTTGGATAATTTACTTTATCAAGAATATCTTTAAACTTCTCTATAATTCTTGCTTGCAATAGCTCATGCCTCTGCCAAGCTTCGTCCGCCTTTTGCAATTGATACTTCTTACCTTCAACATCGTTCAATGCTGCAAAAACCTGAGCTAAGCGACTATGAGCAGCAGCCAGATCATCTGTGTGCATATCAGGTTTAATCTGATCCAAAGCCAAACCCACGCACTCCTTAGCTAGGGCGATTTTTCCTGCTAAGGTTGCGCACCAAGCCTTGTCTGCTAATAAATTTGCTTGAAGTCTCATCGTCCCTTCAGATTCAATATCACCAAGGCTTTCTTCATAAAGTTCTAGTGCTTTAGAGTAATTACCCTGCAAAGACAGTACTTGTGCACGCAGTATGGGCTTCAGTGAATTCCAGCTATTGTCTCCAGTCAAAACATCAAAGTGACTTGTGGATTCAGAGCTCATCAACGCGTGCTCACCTCCCGCGAAAGTCCGCCCGGACAGAGTGTTTTGGCGAAGCGTCATCATTCGCAACCAGCCCATGTTGTGCATAAGCGCACTTGTAGTTGCATCATCACCATCAGAAACGGCATGGTCCCGAGCTTTTCTATACCATGCGAGTGCGAGATCAGGCCGGCCCGCCAAATGAAGGGCTTGGGCAACCACCAAACTAGCTCTGGAGCGCGCCGAATGATGTTCTGGTGTAGCCACCATTAGTGATCTTCGAGCATTGTGCACCATTGAATCTATATCTACGCGAACATAGTCAAATTGCGCTAACCACGCAGAGCCGATAGCTTGAAGTGGCATGAGTCCGGCCGCAGTGCTTAATGCCAAACAACGCTTCACCTTGTCATTCGCGGGCAAACCAACAGCAGAAAAGTAAATCACCAGCCCCTCAACAAGATTCAACCAAGCACTCATCTCCACATTGGGCCGCGGATCGTAACGTTCATGAAGCGCCGCAAGTTCGGCTCTAACTTCTTCGAATTGACCGATCCGCGCCAGATACCCGGCTCGTTCAGCCCGCAGGCAGTCAGCTTCGAACATGCTGCGAGCATTCCTGATGCCGTCCTCGAGGCGCAGTTGCAAGCGGGATGGCTTCATGTGGTCAAACGCCGAAGCGCCTCGTTGTACGTGTTCGCCGTGTGCTCGATGACCTCTGCGGGCAAGGCCGGTGCCGGTGCCCGCTTGTTCCACGGCTGCCCGTCGATCTTCACGCCTTCCAGCCAGTCGCGCAGGAACTGCTTGTCGTAACTCGGGGGGTTGCTGCCGGCGGCATAACCTTCCACTGGCCAGAAGCGCGACGAGTCCGGCGTCAGCACTTCATCCATCAGCGTCAACGCGCCGCTGTCGTCCAGGCCGAACTCGAACTTGGTGTCGGCAATGATGATGCCTCGAGGCAGCGCCATCGCAGCCGCTTCCGAATACAGCCTGATCGACACTTCACGAACCTTCTCGGCCAGCGCCACGCCGACGATGTCGCACATGCGCTCGAAGCCGATGTTCTCGTCGTGGTCGCCCATTTCGGCCTTTGTGGCCGGAGTGAAGATCGGCTCGGTCAACTTGCTCCCGTTCTTCAGCCCGGCCGGCAGCGCCACACCGCAGACTTGCTGGTTCTGCTGGTACTCCTTCCAGCCGCTTCCGGCCAGATATCCCCGAACCACCGCCTCCACCGGCAGCGGCCGCAGCCGCTTGACGAGCATCGAACGACCTCGCACCTGTTCGCGCTCGTTCGGTACCACCACGCTTTCCGGGTCGTCGCCCGTCAGATGGTTCGGCACGATGTGTTCGAGATGCGCGAACCAGAACAAGGCCATCTGGGTGAGCAGCTTGCCCTTGCCGGGAATCGGCTGCTCCATCACCACGTCGAACGCACTGAGCCGGTCGGTCGCCACCATCAGCAGGCGGTCGGTGCCCACGGCGTAGTTGTCGCGTACCTTGCCGCGTGCGAGCAAGGGCAAGGAAGTGATGGAAGAGGTCAGCAGCGCAGCCGTCATGGCGTCCTTTCAACGGGTCGCGGTGCGCTGCCCGTGCGGTCAAAGGGGGGTCGCTCGATTGTAGTAATCGGCAAAAAAGCAAAACCCGGCCTTGGCCGGGTTTTGCGATGAAAACATGGAAGCTCAGACGACGGTTTGCGCAAGCTCGCCCTTGGCATACCGCGCAGCCACCTGCACCAGCGTCTGCGCCTTGATCTTGCCCGCCTGGCCTTCGCAACCGAACTGCAGGTAACGCTGCTTGCAGACATTCTTGGCCGCTTCGCGCGCCGGCTTCAGGAAGTCGCGCGGGTCGAACTTGTCGGGGTTCTCGGCCATGTAGCGGCGCACGGCGCCGGTCATCGCCAGGCGCACGTCGGTGTCGATGTTGATCTTGCGCACGCCGTACTTGATGGCTTCCTGGATCTCTTCGACCGGCACGCCGTAGGTCTCTTTCATCTTGCCGCCGAACTCGCGGATCTCGGCCAGCAATTCCTGCGGCACGCTCGACGAACCGTGCATCACCAAGTGCGTGTTGGGGATGCGGCGGTTGATTTCCTTGATCCGGCCGATGGCCAGGATGTCGCCCGTGGGCTTGCGGGTGAACTTGTAGGCGCCGTGACTGGTACCGATCGCGATCGCCAGTGCGTCGAGCTGGGTGCGCTTGACGAAGTCGGCAGCCTGCTCGGGGTCGGTCAGAAGTTGCTCCATCGTCATTGTCGAATCGGTACCGTGGCCGTCCTCCTTGTCACCCTTCATCGTTTCCAGCGACCCCAGGCAGCCGAGCTCGCCTTCGACCGTCACGCCCAGCAGGTGCGCCATGTCGACGACCTTGCGGGTGACTTCGACGTTGTAGTCGTAGCTGGCGATCGTCTTGCCGTCGGCCTGCAGCGAGCCGTCCATCATCACCGAGCTGAAGCCCAGGCCGATCGCGCCCTGGCACACCTCGGGGCTCTGGCCGTGGTCCTGGTGCATCACCAGTGGCACCTGCGGCCAGGTTTCGACCGCCGCCTGGATCAGATGCTTGATGAAAGCCTCGCCGGCGTATTTCCGCGCGCCGGCGCTGGCCTGCAGGATCACCGGTGCGCCCACTTCGGCGGCCGCCGTCATCACCGCCTGAACCTGCTCCAGGTTGTTGACGTTGAACGCGGGAATGCCGTAGGTGTTCTCGGCGGCGTGGTCCAGCAGCTGGCGCATTGAGACGAGGGGCATGGCGAACTCCTGAATCGGGATGGTGGGCGGCATGAAACCACGCCGTAACTGGCGGAATTGTAGCGAGCGACCCCTGCCGCCCGGCGTGAAGAATCACCCGATGCGCTGGGCCTCGTAGCCTTCGGAACGCATCGCGGACAGGATCTGCTCGATGTGCGCCACGCCGCGCGTCTGCACCACCACCTCGATCTGCGCCCGCTCGACCGAGAGCGACGTGAACGCGCGCTGGTGCTGCACTTCGTCGATGTTCGCACCGAGCTTGCCGAGCAGCGTGGCCACGTTGGCCAGCGCCCCCGGCACGTCGCGCACGTCGAAGCGCAAGCGCGCAAGCCGGCCCGACTTGACCATGCCCCGCTCGATGATCTCGGCCAGCATCAAAGGCTCGATGTTGCCACCGCACAGGATCAGCCCGACCTTGCGGCCCTTGAACTGCTCGGTGTGTTTTATCAGCGCGGCCAGGCCGACACCGCCCGCGCCTTCGACCACCGTCTTCTCGATCTCGAGCAGCATCAGGATCGCCTGTTCGATGTCGTCTTCGCTGACGAGCAGCACGTCGTCGACGTTCGCCTTGATCAGCGGCAGCGTCAGCGCACCGGGCGACTTGACGGCGATGCCGTCGGCGATCGTCGCCTGCGCGCTCTCGCGCTGCTCGCCGTGCACCGCGTTCCAGGCCGCCGGGAATCGCTCGGTCTGCACGCCGATGATGTGAATGCCGGGCCGCAGCGCACGCGCGGCGATCGCCACGCCCGAGATCAGACCGCCACCGCCGATCGCCACGACCAGCGTGTCGATGTCGGGTTGCTGCGCCAGCATCTCCAGGCCGATCGTGCCCTGCCCGGCGATCACGTCGAGGTCGTCGTAAGGGTGCACCAGCGTCAGGCCACGCTCCTGCGCCAGCGCCAGGCCGTGCGCACGCGCGTCGTCGAACGTATCGCCTTCGAGCACCACGGTCGCACCGAAGCCGCGGGTGCGCTCGACTTTCACCGCCGGCGCGAAACGCGGCATCACGATGGTTGCCGGCAGGCCCATCCGCTGCGCGTGGTAGGCCACACCCTGCGCGTGGTTGCCGGCCGAGACCGCAAGCACGCCCTTGGCGCGCTCGGCGGCCGTGAGTTGCGCCATCTTGTTGAGCGCACCACGTTCCTTGAACGAGGCGGTGAACTGAAGGTTCTCGAACTTCAGGAAAACTTCGCAGCCCGTCAGTGCCGACAGCGTGCGCGACGGCAGACACGGCGTCTCGATCACCTCGCCGCGCAGGCGCACTGCGGCGGCGCGGATGTCGTCGATGCCGAACGCGGGCCCCGTCATCTCAACCGACCCGGCACACCTTGAGCATGTTGGTGCCGCCCGGGTGGCCCATCGGCTCGCCGCAGGTGATGGCGTAGGTGTCGCCGGTCTTGAGCACACCGCGTTCAACGAGCAGCGCTTCCGCCTTGGCGAGCGCTTCGTCGCGGTCGGCGAAGTTGGGCATCAGCATCGGCGTGACGTTGCGGTACAGCGCCATGCAGCGTTGGCTGCGCAGTTGGGACGTCAGGCCGTAGATCGGCACGTGGATCAGGTGCCGGCTCATCCAGAGCGCGGTCGAGCCCGACTCGGTGAGCGCAAGGATCGCCTTGCAGCCCAGGTGATACGCGGTGAAAAGCGCGCCCATTGCAATCGACTGATCGATGCGCGCGAACTGCTTGTTCGTGAACGTGGCGTCGAGCGCGACCTCTTCGGCGTTCTCGGCTTCGACGCAGATGCTCGCCATCATCTCGATGGTCTCGACCGGGTATTTGCCGGCCGCAGTCTCGGCGCTGAGCATGACCGCGTCGGTGCCGTCGAGCACCGCGTTCGCCACATCGCTGACCTCGGCGCGCGTGGGCACCGGGTTGACGATCATCGACTCCATCATCTGCGTCGCGGTGATGACCACGCGGTCCATCTCGCGTGCCATCTTGATCATGCGTTTCTGCAGCGCCGGCACCGCCGCGTTGCCGACCTCGATGGCGAGATCGCCACGCGCGACCATGATGCCGTCGGAGGCTTTCAGGATTTGATCCAGCACCGGAATTGCCTCGCTGCGCTCGATCTTCGCGATCAGCAGCGGCTTGTGGCGCCACGGTTCGCCGGCCACGTTGGCGAGCTGGCGCGCCATTTCCATGTCGGTCGCGGTCTTCGGGAAACTCACCGCGAGGTACTCGCACTGGAAGCTCATCGCCGTCTTGATGTCTTCCATGTCTTTCGACGTGAGCGCCGGTGCTGTCAAGCCGCCGCCGGCCTTGTTGATGCCCTTGTTGTTCGATAACACGCCACCAACCACCACCGTCGTGTGCACTTCTTCGCCACGCACCGCATCGACCACGAGCTTGAGCAGGCCGTCGTTGAGCAGCAGCACGTCACCCGCTCTCACGTCGCGCGGCAGTTCCTTGTAGTCGAGGCCCACCCGTTCGCTGGTGCCGAGCTCGGTCGTCGCGCCGTCGAGGATGAACTTCTGCCCCGGCTCGAGCAGCGTCTTGTCGCCCTCGAACTTGCCGACGCGGATCTTCGGCCCTTGCAGGTCGGCCATGATGGCCACTTCGCGGCCGGCGCGGCGCGCCACGTCGCGCACGAGCGTGGCGCGGTCGATGTGGTCTTGCGCCTTGCCGTGCGAGAAGTTCATGCGCACCACATCGACGCCGGCGCGGATCATGCGCTCCAGCACCTCGGGCGAACTCGAGGCAGGGCCGAGGGTGGCAACGATCTTGGTGGCGCGGGGCATGGCGGTCTCCATCTGTATTTTTGAGTGCGGATTATCGAAGCGCGCCGGGCCCAAATGCCCCGGGCGAAGGAATGACTCTTATGCAGCCGAATCGGCGCGGCGCTGAAGGATCTCGAAGGCGGGCAGGGTCTTGCCTTCGAGCACTTCGAGGAACGCGCCGCCGCCGGTCGAGATGTAGCCCATGTCTTTTTCGATGCCGTACTTGGCGATCGCGGCGAGCGTGTCGCCACCACCGGCGATGCTGAACGCCGGCGACGCGGCGATCGCCCGCGCGATGGCCTCGGTGCCGCCCGCGAACGCGTCGAACTCGAACACGCCGACGGGGCCGTTCCAGACGATCGTGCCAGCCGTCATCAGCTGCTCGGCCAGACGCTTCGAGGTCTGCGGGCCGATGTCGAGGATCAGGTCATCGGGTTCCACATCTGCCGCCGCTTTCACGGTGGCCACGGCATCGGCTTTGAACTCCTTGGCCGTGACCACGTCGGTCGGGATCGGCACCGCAGCGCCGCGCGCCTTCATCGCTTCGATCACCGCCTTGGCCTCGCCGACGAGGCTCGCTTCGGCCAGGCTCTTGCCGATCGGCAAACCGGCCGCGAGCATGAAGGTGTTGGCGATGCCGCCGCCGACGATCAACTGATCGACCTTGGAGGCCAGGCTTTGCAGGATGCTCAGCTTGGTCGAGACCTTGCTGCCCGCGACGATCGCCACGAGCGGCCGTTTCGGGTTGGCGAGTGCCTTGGTCGTGGCGTCGATCTCGGCCGCGAGCAGCGGGCCAGCGCAGGCAATCTTCGCGTACTGCGCGATGCCGTAGGTCGAGGCTTCGGCGCGGTGGGCGGTGCCGAACGCGTCGTGCACGAAGATGTCGCACAAGGCTGCCATCTTGCGCGACAGCGTTTCGTCGTTTTTTTTCTCGCCCTTGTTGATGCGGCAGTTCTCGAGCAGCACGACCTGGCCGGGCGCGACCGTCACGCCGTCGACCCAGTTCGCGAGCAGCGGCACCTCGCGCCCCAGCAGCTCACCGAGGCGCCTGGCCACCGGCGCGAGCGAGTCTTCGGCCTTGAAATCGCCTTCGGTCGGCCGGCCCAGGTGCGAGGTGACCATCACCGCCGCACCCGCCTTCAGCGCCAGCTCGATGCACGGGATCGAGGCGCGTACGCGGGTATCTTCGGTGATGTGGCCGGCGGCGTCGAGCGGCACGTTCAGGTCGGCGCGGATGAAAACCCGCTGGCCGGCAACACGCCCTTGAGCGACGAGGTCTTCGAATCGGAGCACGTTCATGGCGGGGCGCGGCGGTGAGCTGACAAGGCGCCGATTCTAGGCACCCTGCCAGGCCCTTCGGGGCAGAAACCGCGCCCGCTGTAACGAGCGGGTTACCAGCCGAGTATCAACTTCAGCGGTACCAGCACCAGCATGCCGCTGATGATCGTGCCCAGAATGCCACCGCGCCAGAAGTAGTAGAGCGTCGAGGCGAGCACGGCGTAGAGCCGCGCGTCCTGCCAGGTGCTGATGAGCTGGCCTTGTGTCATCACGACTTCGGGAACGACCACGGCGGCGAGTGCCGCCAGCGGCGCGTAACGCAGACCGCGGCGAACCCAGTCGGGCAAGACCAGTTCGCGGTCGGAGAACAGAAAGAACGCGCGCGTCAGCACCGTGATACCGGTCAGGCCGGCGATCGTGATGAAGGCCCCCAGGCCGCTCAGCGGCGCGCTCACGCGGCCGCCTCTTCACGGAGTGCATTGCCCTTCAGCGGCTCGCTGCCGCGCCGGCGCAGGCGCGCCAGCACACGCTGGCCGGTATCACCGCCGCCGTCGATCAACAAGCCCACGCACACGGCGGCTGCGATCGCGACCACGATGTAGAGCCGGAACGGCAGCGCGAACGCCGCCACGGCGGCGCCAGCGGCGACCACGGCGGCGAAGGCGGTGGCCTTGTCCGACAGCAGCGAGTAGGTCAGCCCGAGCAACGCGAGCACACCGGCGAACCCAAGGCCCCAGTGCGTGGGAATCACATCGGCGAGCACGATGCCGATGATCGACGGGATCTGCCACGCCGACCAATTCATCAGCGAACCGCCGAGAAAGTACTCGATCTGGCCTTCGTCGTCGCGCGGTTCCTTGAAGCGCTTCATGAACAGCACGTAGTTCAGGTCGGCGCAGAAGTAGCCGAGGCTCAGCCGCTGCCAGCGCGGGAAACGTTTGAAGAACGGCCGCCACTGCGCACTGAAGATCACGAAGCGCAGGTTCACGCACAGGGCCGTGGCCCAGATCACCCAGACCGGCGTGCCGACCATCATCAGCGGGATGGCGGCGAGCTGGACGCTGCCGCCGAAGACCATCAGGCTCATCATCAGCGCCATCGGCACCGACAGGCCGCTCTTGACCATCGCCACGCCGGTGACCAGGCCCCAGGCGGCGATGCCGAGCGACACGCCCGACATCTCGGTCGCGCCCTGGCGGAACTGCGGGTGGCGGAAAGTCGCGCGGATCGAATTCATGGCCAATGATTGTCGCCGCCTCCGCGTTTTCCCGCGGAGCACGCCGGCTTGACCCCGCGCCCCGCTGCGTTTCAGCGCTTCTTCACCTGGCCACTGCCGGCGATGGAAGTCTTCAGCACCGCGTCACCGGTGTATTCGACATCGCCGCTGCCGGCGATCGACACGTTCAGGGTTTTGCGCGCGTTGACCTTGGCGTCGCCGCTGCCGGCGATGTTCACGCTGACCTCGTCGGCTTCGAGTTCGCGCGTGTTGATGTCGCCGCTGCCCGAGATCGACAGGCCGAGCCTTCCGGCCTTGCCCCCCAGTTCGGCGTTGCCACTGCCCGATATCTTCAGGCTGACTTCGTCCAGGCTCAGCTTCTGCAGCTTGACGTTGCCCGAGCCGGCGACCGCGATCTTCAGCGCCGGCGCTTTCAACCCCTCTCCAGAGACATTGCCCGAGCCACGAACGGACAGGCTCGACAGCGTCACCAGATCGACCGCCAGCGTGATCGGGTTGCGCGACGAGTAGCTGGTGTGGTCACGCATGCGGATCTCCAGCGTCTGCACGCCGGAGCGGCTGGTGACACGGGTCTCGACCAGTGCCAGCAGGTTGTCGTCAGCCCGAAGCTCCAGCGCTTCGCGCGGTCCTTGCCGCAGCAGCACGTTCATCGAGGCATGCACTTCGATGGCCTGGAAGCTGCCCACGCTGCGCGCTTCGGTCTGCAGCTTGCCCGAGCCTTGCACACCCGTCAGGCCGATGGATTGAAACGGCGAGCCCGCGTCGGCGGCGCGGGCTGGAAAGCCCGCAGCCAGCAGGGCAGCGGCGACGAAAGCGAGGTGCGCGCGGCCGGCGCGCGCGAAGGAAGGCAGGGTCATTCGGTGTCCCCTCGGGATTGAAGAAGTCACCAATGTGCGCGCCCGACAACACCGTGTCACGCCGCAAGCGACGAACTGCAGCAGCGTGCGACGGGCTGACGTAGCCGGCCCGTGGTGCGTCTCAGGAGTCGTGCGCCTTGGCGCTCTCGCGCTTGGCGGGCTTGCCACCTTCGGCGGCCTTGGCCGCGGGTTTCTCGCTCGCTGCGGCGGGTTTCGCCGGCTCGGATTCGCTCGGAGCCGGTTTGCCACCCGCATTCGCGAGCTGGGTCGCGACCTGCGGCGGCACCGGCTCGATCTTGTTCTCGCGCATGTAGTCGTTCATGTCGCGCCAGCCGGCGAAGACCGAGGCCTTGTCGGCCTTGCGGTTCAGCGCGTAGCAGTCTTCGATGGCACGGCCGGCGTGGCGGCAGGCGCCGCCGATGGCCTTGCCGTCGGCTTCCCGTACCGCAGCCAGCTTTTCGGGTGACTCGATGCCCAGCGCACCGACGACCACGTCACAGCCGGCCAGCAGGGCGGCAGCGAACAGGGTGGCGGTGAGGGCGAAGCGGCGCATGGCAGGACCGGTGGAGTTGTCCTGCTTATATCGGCACGCCCCGCCGCGACTTGAGGCCGCGGGAGCGCCGCCCTTCAGCGAACCGCGCCCGAGGCCATCGCCAGCAGTTTTTCGACCCGTTCCTCGGTCGACGGGTGCGTCGAGAACAAACCGCGCAGCCCGCCACCCGACAGCGGGTTGATGATCATCATCTGCGCCGTTTCCGGGTGGCGCTCGGCCGCAGCCAGCGGAATGCCGCGCGCGTATTGCTGGATCTTCTGCAGTGCGCTGGCCAGGGCGCGCGGATCGCCCGAGATCTCGGCGCCGCCGCGGTCGGCCTCGAACTCGCGGGCGCGGCTGATCGCCATCTGGATCAGGCTGGCCGCGATCGGCGCCAGGATCATCACCAGCATGCCCACCAGCGGGTTGCGCGAGCGGCCTTCACTGTCGCGCCCGCCGAAGAACATCGCGAAGTTGGCGAGCATCGAGATCGCGCCGGCCATCGTCGCGCTGACGGTGCTGATGAGGATGTCGCGGTGGCGCACATGGGCCAGCTCGTGCGCCATCACGCCGCGCAGCTCCGCCTGGGTCAGCACCCGCATGATGCCGGTGGTGGCGGCCACGGCCGCGTGCTCGGGGTTGCGGCCGGTGGCGAAGGCATTGGGGGCGTCGTCGTCGATCACGTAGACCTTGGGCATCGGCAGCTGCGCACGTTGTGCCAGCTCGCGCACCATGGCGTAGAACTGGGGGGCCGAGCTGTCGTCGACTTCCTGCGCGTTGTACATCTTCAGCACCAGCTTGTCGGAAAACCAGTAGCTGAAGAAGTTCATGCCGAGTGCGACGATCAGCGCGATCATCATCCCCTGCCGGCCGCCGAGCACCGAGCCGATGGCCATGAACAAGGCGGTGATCGCCGCCATCAGGATGGCGGTCTTCATCAGGTTGAACATCAATGGGCCTTTCGTGAACCGCGGAGACCCATAGATGCGGTCGCCCGGGTGGAGTTCAACGTGCGGGAAGCTCGAAGGCCGCCCCCACCGCGATGGGCATGCCTTGCAGCAGGGCCTGTGCTGCAAGCCGCTTCCCGCCGGGCCGCTGCAGTTCGGTGAGTTGCACCGCGCCCTGCCCGCAAGCCACGTTGATGCCCTCGGCGCCGACGGCCAGCACGCTGCCCGGCACACCGCTGCCGGCAACGAGCCGGCCGCGCCAGCACTTGAGTGTGGTCTCGCCCAGCATGGCGCTGGCGCCTGGGAACGGGTCGAAGGCGCGCAGGCGGCGTTCGATTACTTCCGCGGGTTCGCGCCAGTCGATCGCCGCCTCGGCCTTGTCCACCTTGTGCGCGTAGCTAACGCCCTGCTCAGGCTGCGGCGTGCGGTGCAACCCGCCACAAGCGGCGAGTTCGAGGGCTTCGACAATCAGCCGGCCCCCCAGCGCCGCGAGCCGGTCGTGCAGCGTGGCGGTGGAATCTGCCGCCGCGATGGGCAGCGACTGCACCAGCAACATGTCGCCGGTGTCGAGCCCGGCATCCATCTGCATGATGGTGATGCCGGTCTGCGTGTCGCCGGCCTCGATCGCGCGGTGGATCGGCGCCGCGCCGCGCCAGCGTGGCAGCAGCGAGCCGTGGATGTTGATGCAGCCCAGGCGTGGCAAAGCGAGCACCCAGGCCGGCAGGATCAGGCCGTAGGCGGCGACGATCAGCACGTCGGGGGCGGCTGCCTGCAGTGCGGCGCGCGCCTGCTCGGCGTCGGCCGGGAACTTGCCGTCCAGGCGCAGGCTGCGTGGCTGCGCCACCGCGATGCCGTGTTCGAGCGCCAGTGCTTTCACCGGCGACGGGCTCAGCTTCAGCCCGCGACCCGCCGGCCGGTCGGGCTGGCTCAGCACGAGCGGAACCCGAAAACCCGCGGCCAGCAGTTGCGCCAGCGCAACTTGCGCAAATTCCGGCGTGCCGGCGAAAGCGACCTTCATCGGCCGGAGTCCGGACAGCGGCGCGGCTCAATCACGCTCTTCGTCCCGCGCCTTCTTCAGCATCTTGGTCTTGATGCGGTCTCGCTTGAGCTGGCTCAGGTACTCGACAAACACCTTGCCCATCAGGTGATCCATCTCGTGCTGCACACAGATGGCCAGCAGGCCCTCGGCTTCGAACTGCTGCATCTCGCCGGCCCGGTCGAGAGCGCGCACGGTGACCTTCGCATGGCGCGGCACCTTGTCGAAGACCGCGGGCACCGACAGGCAGCCTTCGTCGGCCAGCGTCATCTCGACGCTCCAGTCGACCAGCTCGGGGTTGATCAGCACGCGCGGGTCGTCGCGCTCGTCAGAGGTGTCCATCACGATCACCCGCTCGTGCACGTCGACCTGGGTTGCGGCCAGGCCGACGCCGTCGGCGTCGTACATGCTTTCCAGCATGTCATCGACAAGCTGGCGAATTCGGCCGTCGACGGCCGCCACCGGCTTGGCGACGGTGTGAAGGCGGGGGTCGGGGTAACGCAGGATCTGGAGTTTGGCCATGGCGATCAATTCGGGGACGTTGGCTGCGCGGGCGGGCGCGAGCCTGTGGGACCAGCACAACGGCGCCGGCCGTGACAGGTCTCACACACGGCGCTGGCGGCGGTCACTTTCGTTGCGATATCAAGGGTTTAGAGGCAGAATCTGTGAAACTGATTGAGGATTTTCGCCGAACCGCGACCCCTAGTCCGCAAACGGCTCAGTAACCCCACGGCGCAGGCCCTCCAGCGGGCGTACCCTGAGAGATTTATACATGACCCGAAGCAAACGCTCCGTCTTCCACGTTCGCCGGAGCGCATTCGCCGCTTCCCTGAGCGCTCTGCTCGGCGCGTCGCTCGGCTTCGGTGCGGTACACGCTGCCGACTTCCCCATCACCTCGCAGCAGCGCGGCACCGCGCAGCGGGTCGCGCAGAACGGCGTGCCGCTCTCGGAACTGGCCGCCAACGCTCCCGATTCCTACACCGTGAAGCAACGTGACACGCTCTGGGACATCTCCAAGATGTTCCTGAAGAGCCCGTGGCGCTGGCCCGAGCTCTGGGGCATGAACCTGGAGCAGATCCGCAACCCGCACCTGATCTACCCTGGCCAGGTGCTGTACCTCGACAAGTCGAACGGCCGCGCCAGGCTTCGCCTGGGCACACCGGTCGGCCCCGACCAGAGCGGCCGGCTGTCGCCGCGCATCCGTTCCACCGAGCTCGGGAACGGTGGCATCCCTTCGATCCCGTTCCACCTGATCGAGCCGTTCCTGAACGAAGCCGTGATCTTCGAGAGCAACGAACTCGAAGCCGCACCCCGCATCGTCGCGTCCCAGGAAGGGCGTGTGATGCTGTCGCGGGGCGAACTCGCCTACGTTCGCGGCGAGCTGGCCAATGAACGCGAGTTCCGCATCTTCCGCGAGCCGCGGCCGCTGCTCGACCCGACTACACGCGAGCTGCTGGGCTACGAGGCCAACTACGTCGGCACGGCCGAATACACCCGCCTGGGCGAAAACCGCACCAACGCTGCCGGCAAGGGCGAGATCGTGCCCGCCACGTTCACGATCACCAGCATCCGCCAGGAAGCAGGCGTGGGCGACCGCCTCGCGGTGGTGCCGCCGCGCGAACTCACCAACTACGCCCCACACGCACCGCAGGGCCCGATGAACGGCCAGATCGTCTCGCTGTACGGCGACGCGCTGACCGCCGGCCAGAACCAGATCGTCGCGCTCAACCGCGGCTCGAACGAAGGCATGGAGCGTGGCCACGTGCTGGCGCTGTGGCGTGACGGCGCGACCATGATCGACAAGACCGACGCGAGCCGCCCGACGATCAAGCTACCCGACGAACGCCACGGCGTGCTGTTCGTGTTCCGCGTGTTCAAGCGCATGTCTTACGCCTTGATCCTGTCGGTGCAAGACCCCGTCAAACCGGGCGACCGCTTCACCCAGCCCTGAACGACTGCGCGGCGGGCGCTGCGTGATCGACCCCGAAGAGCTCGGCGCCTGGATCAGGCTGCTCGAAACACCCGGTGTCGGCCGAGAATCGGCCCGCCGGCTTCTCGCGGCCTTTGGTTCGCCGCAGGCGGTGCTGGCCGCATCGACATCGGCGCGGCGCGAAGTCGTTGGCTCGGTCGCGGCGACCGCGCTCGCCGAATCTTCTGAAGCGCTGGACCGGCAGACGCGAATCACCCTTGACTGGCTCGCAGCGGAGGCTGCGATGCCACGCAGCGTCATCACGCTAGACCACCCGCGTTTCCCATCCGCCCTGTTGAACGCCGCCGACCCGCCGCTGATGCTGTATGCGCAGGGGCGCGTCGAACTGTTGGGGGGCGAAGCGATCGCGGTCGTGGGCAGCCGCAACCCCACCCGCCAGGGGACCGACAACGCCCGGGCCTTCAGCACGCACCTGAGCCAGGCGGGTTTCACCATCGTGTCCGGGCTGGCGTTGGGGATCGACGCGGCAGCCCACGAGGGCGGACTCGAAGGCCAGGCGAGTACCGTGGCCATCGTCGGCACCGGGCTCGACCGGGTCTACCCGAAACGCCACCTCGCTTTGGCACGCCGCATTGCCGAAAACGGTTTGATCATGAGTGAATACTCGCTTGGGACGCCGCCGCTGCCCGAGAACTTTCCGACCCGCAACCGCATCATCGCCGGGCTGGCACGCGGCACGCTGGTGGTCGAAGCGGCGCTGAAGTCGGGTTCGCTGATCACCGCGCGCCTGGCTTCGGAATCGGGGCGTGACGTGTTCGCGATTCCCGGGTCGATCCACTCGCCGCAATCGCGCGGCTGCCACGCGCTGATCAAACAGGGCGCGAAGTTGGTCGAAAGCGCCCAAGATGTTCTCGAAGAGTTGAACTTGCCCGGTTCGGCTGCGTCGAGCAAATCTGCCCAGGCCGAACTCGCGCTGGAAGGCGACGTCGTGTTGGCCGCCCTCGGTTTCGACCCGGTGACGCTCGACGCCCTGGTGGCACGCACCGACTGGTCGGCCGCCGCACTGAGCGTACGACTGCTGGAGCTTGAGCTGAACGGTCAGATTGCGCGCCTGCCGGGTCAGCTGTTCCAGCGCATCGGCCCCACCTGAGCCCGCGCGCCAGGGCCTGCGGTATAGTGAATCCATGTTCGATGTGCTCGTCTACCTGTACGAAAACTACTGGCGGCCCGATGCCTGTCCGGACCACGATCAGCTGACCCGCAAGCTGTCATCGGTCGGTTTTGAATCGGACGAGATCCAGGAAGCGCTGTCGTGGCTCGACGGTGTGGCCGCTGCTGCGCAGTCTTACGTCGGCGAGCAGGGCGAGGCCAGCATGCGCGTGTACTCGCCGGCCGAACAAGAGCACCTCGGCGAAGCGTCGATCGGCTTCATCAGCTTTCTCGAATCGGCCGGTGTGTTGCCACCGCCGATGCGCGAAATGGTCATCGACCGCGCCAGCGCCATTCCCGGCGGCCCGCTCGACCTGGAAGACCTGAAGATCATCGTACTGATGGTGTTCTGGAGCCTAGGCGAAGAACCCGACGCGCTGATCCTCGACGAGCTGTTCGTCGACGAAGAAGACCGGCTGATCCACTGAACGCGCGCCCGGTGCAGCGCACCGGGCGGATCAGTTCAGGATGCGGCTCGGGTCCACATCGAGCTTTTCCATGGCGCTGCGTGTGGCACGCACCGTGAGCGATTCGTCCTGTGCCGGCACCAGCAGGCCGGCCTGCAGGAAAGCCGCCAACCGGTTCTGCTGGAACAGCACACCCCGCCCTTGCGGCGAGACAAACAGCGTGAGCTGGCGGCGCATGCCCTGCCAGGCGAGCTGCACCGCTTCGTTGCGGTTGCGGTAGTCGAGCATGTACCAGCTGCCGACCTGCAACTCGCGCGCCCATGCGACCATCGCTGGCGTGGGCATCGAGCCGCCTTCGGCGACGACTTCGAGTTCGGAGCTTTCGTAGCCCGACAGGTCGTGCACCATCGACTCGTCGATCTCCAGATCGGCCGAATCGGGCAGCAGTTCTTCCAGCGTTTCGAGCCGGCCCATCAGCTCTTCGAGCCGCTCGTGCGGGATCGCGGCGGTCTTGGCGGTGAACGCTGCCGCCAGTGAATTGTTCAGGCGCTGGATGTGTTCGTCCTGCTTGTCGGCCGGCACGCCGGCGTGCAGCATGCCGTCGCGCAAGGTCTTGAGCAGCGGCGGCAGGCGCCGGATGACTTCGGCGCGTTCTTCACGCGAGACCTTGGCGCTGGCCGACCAGATCAGGTCGGCGGCGGCGCGTTTCATGTCCTTGGTGGCGTCGCTCTGGTTGCCACTCTTGACAGCGGCCATCGCCAGCACGTCGGCCCACACGTGGAACAGGAACTCGCGCACGCCTTCCTGCACCGGCACCTCGTTGAGCATCTTGCGCAGCTCGATCGTGTACTGGATCGCCAGCGTTTCGCGCTGCTCGACCTGGTGCGCCAGCGACACGCCCTTGCGCGACGCTTCGTTCTCGTTCTTGAAGTAGTGCTCGAGGAATTTCTCGAACTCGACCAGCACGGTCTGGAAGACCCGCCGGCCGGTGTCGGGGTAGGCCTCGACGACCTGCACGACCCGCTTGATCTCTTTTTCGAGCGCGTCGCCGACCGCTCGAGCGGTGGCGTCGAAACCCATCACGCACGAACCCATGCGGTCGATAAGCCGGCGCGCCGGGTGGTCGACGGTGGCGAAGAAGTCCGGCTCGCTGACCGCCACGCGCAGCACCGGCATCTGCAGCCGCGCGAACCAGACCCGCACCGCCGACGGGATGCGCTCTTCGGTCAGGATGCTCTGGAACAGCAAGGCCACGATCTCGATCGTCGCGCGCTCCACCGGCGTGGCCGCGGCCTGCTTCAGGGCCTGCTTGCGGTTGTTCAGCTCTTCGAGCAGCGCCGGCGTGCTGACCGCGTCGGGCACCGTACGCGCCGCGCCACTGCCACCGCCCGACAAGCGGTTGGCAATGCCTTGCTGCGCGTCGGAGATCGCCGCCCTCAGCCCGGGCGAAGCCGGTGCCGGCGCGTGCGCCGTGACCACGAACTCGGGCAGGTGCCGGCCGACGAGTCGGTTCAGGCGGTCGAGCACCGCCTCGGCGTGCCCGGTCGCGCGCTGCTGCAGAGCGCCCGCGCGCGTCATCATGCGGGTCTCTTCGCCGACCTCGCCGCGGCCGTCGCCGCCGGAAGCGTTCACGCTCGACTGGGTGAAGCCGGCCGGGGCGTGGGTCGTCGATTGGAAGTTGCGGTGCGTCGCGCGGGTGCGCCGGATGAACGGACGCAGGTCGACCTCGGGCAGCACCTGGCGCTCAATCAGAAAGCGGTTGGTCTCGTGGAAGCCTTCTTCGGCGAAGTGCGCGAACTCCTCGTGCAGGATCGGCTGCAGCATGCGCCACATGTCGAGGCTCATGCCAGCGGCGCGCCACGAGGTGGTGACGATGCGCGCGAGCGACTGCGGCCGCAGGATGTCGTGCGCGTCGAGTTCTTCGCGGGACTCGAGCACGTTCATGCGCGAGCAAAGGTCGGTGAATTCCCACGAGGCCCGGTCCATCATCGCCAGCGCCAGGCGCGAGGTGAGGATCTCGTCTTCGATCGTGTCGTCGTCGACCAGGCTGAGCTTGGCGGCGGCGCGGCCGCCCGGGCCGGGCAGGTCACCGGGGCGCGACGCCGACAGCAGACCCGACTGCAGCGAAGCCCGCAGCATCGTCGTCATGCCCTGCAGCCAGAAGGGCGCGGCCTTCTGCAGGTCGGGCACCAGTTCGCGGCGTTTCATCGCGAGCTTGGGGTCGACCACCTGGCTCACCAGGATGCGCGTGCCCTGGTCGACCGCCTGCACCACCGCCGGCATGCCGGAGAGCAATCCGTCAGCGTAGGACCGCCTTGCCTGTTGGGCCAATGCCGTCGGGTTGGCGGGGGTCGGCATGGGGAGTGACTGCTCGCGTCCTGTGTCAATAAAAATGGACTCTACACCACCGCCCCGGAATTCGGATCGTCGGGGTCGGTTTCCTTCACCGGCGCCGCCTTGATCAGGTCTTCACGCTTGACGCCGAGCCACATCGCGATGGCCGCCGCGACGAACACCGACGAGTAGATGCCGAAGCAGATGCCGATGGTCAGCGCGATCGCGAAGTTGTGCAGCGTCGGCCCGCCAAAGATCAGCATCGACAGCACCATCATCTGCGTGCTGCCGTGGGTGATGATCGTGCGGCTCATCGTGCTGGTGATCGCGTGGTCGATCACCTCGTGCGTGTTCATCTTGCGGAAACGCCGGAAGGCCTCGCGGATCCGGTCGAAGATCACGACCGACTCGTTGACCGAATAACCCAGCACCGCCAGCACCGCCGCGAGCACCGTGAGGTTGAACTCCCACTGGAAGAACGCGAAGAAGCCGAGGATGATGATTACGTCGTGCAGGTTGGCGATGATCGCCGCGACCGCGAACTTCCACTCGAAGCGGATCGCGAGGTAGATCATGATGCCGATCACCACGAAGGCCAGCGCCTTGGCGCCGTCGATCGCGAGTTCGCGCCCGACCTGCGGCCCGACGAACTCGGTGCGCTGCAGCTTCACGGGCTCGGCCGTGCCGGCCGAACACACCGGCCGGCTCGACACCTCGCCCTTGTCGCTGGTGAGCTCGCGAGTGCTCACGCTGCCGCTCTCGGCCTGGCACAGGCTGTCGAAGACCTTGGCCACGACCTCGGTCTGTTTCATGCCGGCGGCCACGGGCAACCGGATGATCACGTCGCGCGAGCTGCCGAAGTTCTGCACCTGTACTTCGCCGAAGTTCAGCTTCTCGACCGTGCTGCGGATCTTCTCGACGTCGGCGGTCTGCTCGTAGGCCGCCTCCATGACGATGCCGCCGGTGAACTCGATCGAGAAATGGAGGCCGCGCGTGGCCAGGAAGAACACCGCGGCCACGAAGGTCAACGCCGAGATGACGTTGAACACCAGCGCATGCCGCATGAACGGGATGTCGCGCCTGATTCTGAAAAATTCCATGGTCTTGTCTCGTTGCTGCGCGTGCGGTCAGGTCTTCGCGGGGACGTCGTCGCCCTGCGGTTTCCAGACCTGGCCGATCGACACGCCCTTGAGCTTTTTCTGCCGGCCGTACCAGAGGTTGACGAGGCCGCGCGAGAACACGACGGCCGAGAACATCGAAGTCAGGATGCCCAGGCAGTGCACCACCGCGAAGCCGCGGATCGGCCCCGAGCCGAACGCCAGCAGCGCCAGGCCGGCAATCAGCGTGGTCACGTTCGAGTCGAGAATCGTCGCGAAGGCGCGCTCGTAGCCGGTGTGGATCGCGACCTGCGGCGACGCCCCGGCGCGCAGCTCTTCACGCACCCGCTCGTTGATCAGCACGTTGGCGTCGATCGCCATGCCGAGCGTCAGCGCGATCGCGGCGATGCCCGGCAGCGACAGCGTGGCCTGCAGCATCGACAGCACCGCCAGCAGCAGCAACAGGTTGAAGCCGAGCGCGAGCGTGGAGATCACGCCGAACAACCGGTAGTAGACGATCATGAACAGCGCGATCGCGGCGAAGCCGTACATCACGCTGTCGAAACCCTTCACGATGTTCTCGGCGCCCAGACTCGGGCCGATCGTCTTCTCTTCGATGATGTCCATCGGCGCGGCCAGCGAGCCGGCGCGCAGCAGCAGCGCCTGGTCGCTCGCCTCGCCCGGCGTCATGCGGCCGGTGATCTGGAAGCGCGAGCCGAGTTCGCCGCGGATCACCGGCGCGGTGATCACTTCGCCCTTGCCCTTTTCGAACAACAGGATCGCCATGCGCTTGCCGATGTTCTCGCGCGAGATGTCGCGCATGATGCGCGCGCCCTTGGCGTCGACGGTCAGGTTGACGTTGGGCTCCTGGGTCTGGCCGTCGAAGCCGGGCTGGGCGTCGGTCAGGTTGTCGCCGGTCAACACGACCTGGCGCTTGACGATCAGCGGCGAGCCGCCGCGTTCGATGAATCGTTCGGTGCCGAAAGGCACCGGCCCGCTGCCACCGGCGGCGGCTAGCGCCTCGGCGCTGTCGTCGACCATGCGCAATTCGAGCGTGGCGGTGCGGCCGATGATGTCCTTGGCCTTGGCCGTGTCCTGCACGCCGGGCAACTGCACGACCACGCGGTCGGCGCCTTGCTGCTGGATCACCGGTTCGGCCACGCCGAGTTCGTTGACGCGGTTGTGCAGCGTGGTGATGTTCTGCGTGATCGCGGTTTCCTGCACCTTGCGCGCGGCCTCGGGCTTGAGGCTGCCGCTCAGCCTGAACTCGGTACCTTCGGCGCTGTCGACCCACTGCAGGTCGGGCAGCTGGTCCGTGAGCAGACTGCGCGCGGCGGCGAGCGTTTCGCGGTCGCGGAAGCGCACGTCGACGTTGTTGCCATCACGCGTGATGCCTGCGTGGCGCAGGTTCTTGTCGCGCAGCAGGGTGCGGACGTCGCCGGTCAGCGCCTCGGCCTTCTTGGTCAGCGCAGACTTCATGTCGACCTGCATCAGGAAGTAGACACCGCCGCGCAGGTCCAGCCCCAGGAACATCGGCAGCGCGTGCAACGACGTGAGCCAGTGCGGCGAGCGCGACAGCAGGTTCAGCGCGACCACGTAGCGCGGGTCGGCGGGGTCGGGGTTCAGCGCGGCGCTGATCGCTTCTTTTGCCTTGCGCTGCGCGTCGAGGTCACCGAAGCGCGCCTTGACCGAATTGCCCTCGAACTGCACGAAGTCGGGCTTCAGCCCGGAGCGTGTGAGGATCTCTTCGACGCGCGGCGCAAGCGTGGCATCGATCTTGAGCGTGGCCTTGCCGCTGCTCACCTGCACCGCGGGCGCCTGGCCGAACACGTTGGGCAGCGTGTAGATCAGGCCGACGAGCAAGGCGATCACGAGGAGCGCGTATTTCCAGGCAGGGTAGCGATTCATCGGGTCTTTCCTCTAGGGCCTGTTGACGCCGTGGCCGGGCCCGCGCCAAAAGCAGCGAGCGCCTCGCCGCGCCGGTGTGACGCCACGAGCCGCCCGCGCGTTCAACGAATTACTTGACGGTGCCCTTGGGCAGCACTTGCACGACCGCGCCGCGCTGCACCTGGATCTCGACGCCGGTGGCGATCTCGACACTCAGGAAGCTCTCGCCGATCTTCGTGATCTTGCCGATCATGCCGCCCGAGGTGACGACTTCATCGCCCTTGGCCAGCGCGTCGATCATCGCCTTGGCCTCCTTCTGGCGCTTCATCTGCGGGCGGATCATCACGAAATACAACACGACGAACATCAGCACCAGCGGGAGCATGGAGCCCAGGCTGCCGAACGGCGAATCTGCGGCGGCGGGTGCGGCTTGCGCAAAAGCTTCGGAAATGAACACTTGGAATTCCTTGTTGGAGCCGGGCACGACGCCTGCGGCAAAGCCTCGGGATTGTAAGGTGGGTGCAGCTCCGGTCCAGAGAGGCCCCAGAGGCGTTTACCCGGGCGCCGCCACGAGCCGAAGGTGGGTGATCTCGGACGGCGCCCCGAACCGTTTCGGCGGCCCCCAGTAGCC
This sequence comes from Burkholderiaceae bacterium, assembly GCA_040080605.1. Classification (GTDB taxonomy): domain Bacteria; phylum Pseudomonadota; class Gammaproteobacteria; order Burkholderiales; family Burkholderiaceae_C; genus LMDS01. Next base: position 43,616 of record JBEBIB010000004.1, on the reverse strand, counting down.
GGTGCCGCGGCTGGTGTAGACCCAGAGTTGCTGCAAACGGTTCAAGCCGGCCGTGAACGGTTGCTGGAAGCGCACGAACAGGTTCCACGGCAGGAACTGCCCGCCGTGGGTGTGACCGCTGAGCTGCAGGTCGAAGCCCGCGGCCGACGCCGCCGTGGCGCTGCGCGGCTGGTGGGCGAGCAGCACCTTCACCAGCGCTGCGTCGACCGGTGCGCCGTGCAGCGAACGCTGCGGGTCGCTTCGGTGGGCCTCGTCGAAGTGGTGCGCGCCGTAATCAGTGACCCCGGCGACGAGCAGGTGCGCTTCATCGTGCCGCAACACCACGTGTTCGTTCATCAGCACCTGGACGCCGAGGCGGCGCAGCTCGACCACCCAGGCGTGGGCGCCGGAGTAGTACTCGTGGTTACCGGTGACGAAGAAGGTGCCATGGCGCGACGACAATGCCGACAGCGGCGCCACGTGCGCGCCGAGCTCGTGCACGCTGCCGTCGACCAGGTCGCCAGTGACAGCGACCATGTCGGCGCCGAGCCGGTTGACCGCTTCGACGATGCGGTGCATGTAGGCGCGCTTGATCGTCGGGCCAACGTGGATGTCGCTGATCTGCGCGATCGTGAAGCCGTGCAGCGCGGCCGGCAGGTCGGTGATCGGGATATCGACGGCCACGACCGCAGCGGTGCGGCGCGCGTTGAAGAAGCCGACGACCGTGACCGCCGCGCCGAGCAGCACGACCGCGGCGGCCGAGAGCAGCGCCAGTTCGGGCAGGGCCGCGCCCGGCACGAACGACTCGGCGATCCACGCGACGAGCAAGACCAGATCGCGCAGCAGCGTCAGCACGAAGAGCGAGGAGAACAAGCCCATCGCCAGCGCCCCGGCCCAGGCGAGCCGATCCGACCAAGGCTGGGTGCGCAGCCGGCGCGCCAGCAGGCTCATCGGCATGGCCGCCGCCGACACCACCAGCACCGCGGCAAACGCCCAGGCCGGCCAGAGCCCGCCAGGCAGGGCCGGCACGATGCGCACACCGACATAAGCGTGAAGCAGGATCGAAACAATCCAGAGCGGCATGGGAAGGCACCGGTTAGCTGAGCCCGGAACATGGTGCCGCTTCAGCGGCGTTCAATCCCCCGGCGACGCCTTCCGGTCGATCAGGCCGCCACGCGCTCGTACTGCGCCACGTACTGCGCCGCCGCCGCGTCCCAGTCGAAGGCCTGCGCCATCGCGCGGCGCTGCACTTCCTGCCACTCGCCCTTGCGCTTGAACAGCGCGAACGCGCGACGCAAGGCGGCCACGTAGTCGTCGACATCGAAGCGCTCGAACACGAAGCCGGTGGCCGTGGCGTCGTCGAGGTTCTCGAGCGAGCTGTCGACCACCGTGTCGGCCAACCCGCCGACCTTGCGCACCAGCGGCAAGGAGCCGTACTTCAACCCGTACAACTGCGTCAGGCCGCAGGGCTCGAAGCGCGACGGCACCATCATCACGTCGACCCCGGCGACCACGCTGTGCGCGAGTTCTTCGTCGTAACCCACCTTGACCGCGACCGCGCCGGGGTGGGTCTTCGCCGCCTGCAGCAGCGCCGAGACCAGCGCCGGCTCGCCGGTGCCCAGCACCACGAGCTGCCCGCCACGTTCGAGCAACTGCGGCAGGCCGGCGAGGATCAGGTTGAAGCCCTTCTGCTCGGTCAGCCGACTCACCACGCCGAACAGCGGCCGGTCGGTCTGCGGGCCGAGGCCAAAGCTGTTCTGCACGGCCAGGCGGCACAGGTTCTTGCCGCTGAGCTTGCGGCCGTCGTAACGCGCCGGGATCAGCTCGTCGACGGCCGGGTTCCAGACCGCCGGGTCGACCGCGTTCAGGATGCCGCTCAGCTCGCCCGAACGAGCGCGCAACACGCCGTCGAGCCCGCAGCCCTGCTCGGCGCCTTGGATCTCGCGCGCGTAGGTCGGGCTCACGGTCGTGATGTGGTCGGCGTAGTGCAGGCCGGCTTTCATGAACGAGACCTGGCCGTGGAATTCGAGCCCGTGGGTTTGATAGAAGTCGGCCGGAAGGCCCAATTCGCCCAGCACCTCGAGCCCGAAGGTGCCCTGGAAAGCGAGGTTGTGCACCGTGTGCACCGAGCCGGCCATGCGGCGCCCGCTGTGCAGTTGGGCGGCACGCAGGTAGGCCGGCGCGAGACCGGCGTGCCAGTCGTGGCCATGCACGACTTGCGCCGACCACGACGGGTCCAGGCCCTCGGCCAGGCGTGCGCCGACGCGGCCGAGCAGCGCGAAGCGGCGGTGGTTGTCGGCGTAGGCCAACCCGGCTTCGTCGGCATACGGGTTGCCTTCGCGGGCATAGAGCGCGGGTGCGTCGATCAGGTAGAGCGGCACGCCAGTGCCGGGCAGCGTGCCACGCAGCAGGCGCGCGCCGTCAGGCAGGTGGGCGGCGCCGGCGACCGGCTTCGCATCGGGCACACCGCGCAGGATCGCCGGGAACGCCGGCACCAGCACGCGCACGTCACAGCCGCGCTTGAGCAGCGCGCCCGGCAGGGCGCCGCACACATCCGCCAGACCCCCGGTCTTCAGCAGCGGAAATATCTCGGAGCAGACCTGCAAGACCCTCATGTCACGACGCTCGGCTCATCTCGGCCGGTGTGTTCGCGAATGCGCGCGAGCTGCTGCGCCAGCGTGATCAGCGGCGCGAGCGCGGCCTGCGTCGGCACGCTCTGCGCAGCCACGTCGGCCTCGTAGCGTTCGAGGTAGACGCGCAGGGTCGCGCCTTCGGTGCCGGTGCCCGAGAGCCGGAAGACGATGCGCGAGCCACTCTCGAAGATGACGCGCACGCCCTGCTTCGTGGCGACCGAACCATCGATCGGGTCGGTGTAGGCAAAGTCGTCGGCAATGGTCACACGCTGGCCATCGAACGACTGGCCGGCCAGCGCCGGAAGTTGCGCGCGCAACTCAGCCATCAAGGTGTTGGCCGATGCGGTGTCGATCGCTTCGTAATCGTGGCGCGAGTAGTAGTTGCGGCCGAACTTCGCCCAGTGCGCGCGCACCAGCGTTTCGACCGACTGGCCGGTGGCGGCCAGGATGTTGAGCCAATACAGCACCGCCCACACGCCGTCTTTCTCGCGCACGTGGTCGGAACCGGTGCCGTAACTTTCTTCGCCGCAGAGCGTGACCTTGCCAGCGTCGAGCAGGTTGCCGAAGAACTTCCAGCCGGTGGGAGTCTCGTAACTCGCGATGCCGAGCGCTTTGGCGACACGGTCCGCCGCGGTCGATGTCGGCATCGAGCGGGCGATGCCTTTCAAGCCGCCGCGATAACGCGGCGCCACGTCCGCATGCGCGGCCAGCAACGCCAGGCTGTCACTCGGCGCGACCGGGAAATTGCGGCCGACGATCATGTTGCGGTCGGCATCACCATCCGACGCGGCGCCGAAATCGGGCGCGTCGGCCGCCGCCATGTGATTGATCAAGTCCTCGGCGTTGACCGGGTTCGGGTCGGGGTGCAGGCCGCCGAAGTCTTCGAGCGGCTCGGCGTTCACGACCGTGCCGGCCGGCGCACCGAGCAGGCCTTCGATGATCGCCTTGGCATACGGCCCGCCGACCGCGCTCATCGCATCGAAGCGCATGCGGAAGCCGCCCGAGAAAAGTGCCCGGATCGCAGGGAAGTCGAAGCAGGTCTGCATCAGCGCCGCGTAGTCGGCGACCGGGTCGATGACCTCGACCGTCATCTGTTCGATGCGCTGCGTGCCGCGTGTGTCGATATCGATGTCGGCCGCGTCGCTCGCGCGAAACCGCGTGAGCGTCTTCGTGCCCGCGAAGATCGCCTCGGTCACCTTCTCAGGCGCCGGCCCGCCGTTGCCGACGTTGTACTTGATGCCGAAGTCACCGTCCGGCCCGCCCGGGTTGTGGCTCGCCGACAGCACGATGCCGCCATACGCGGCGTGCTTGCGGATCACGCAGCTGACCGCGGGCGTCGACAGAATGCCGCCCTGCCCCAGCAGCACCCGCCCGAAGCCTTGCGCGGCCGCCATGCGCAGGATCGTCTGCACCGCGGCGCGGTTGTGAAAACGGCCGTCGCCGCCGAGCACCAGCGTCTGCCCGGCCGTGCCTTCCAGGCTGTCGAACAAGGCCTGGACGAAATTCTCCAGATACCCCGGCTGCTGAAACACGCCGACCTTCTTGCGCAGGCCCGAGGTTCCCGGTTGCTGGCCGGTGAAGGGGGTGGTGGGGTGGCTGACGATGCTCACGGGCGGTCCTCGAACTGAATGCTGTTGTTGCTGCCGCTAGCGCTCGCACACCAGAAACACCGTGGCCAGCGGCGGCACGGTGAGGGCGATCGACTGCTCGCGGCCATGCGCTGCCACCGCCTCGGCACGCAGCGGCGCGTTGTGCACGCCACTGCCACCGTAGACCGCGGCGTCGGTGTTGATCAGCTCGTGGTACGTGCCTTCCGCCGGCACGCCGATGCGGTAAGCGTGCCGCACCACCGGCGTGAAGTTGCACACCGCCACCACGAAGCTGCCGCCCGGCGCGTGGCGCGTGAACGAGATGACGGAGTTGGTCGCATCGTCGTGCGCGATCCACGCAAAACCTTCGGGCGTGAAGTCGAGCTGGTGCAATGCGGCGTGCTGGCGGTAGACGATGTTCAGGTCGCGCACCAGCCGCTGCGTGCCACTGTGCAGCGGCTGGTCGAGCAGGTGCCACGGCAGGCTGGTTTCGGCGTTCCACTCGCTGCGCTGCGCGAACTCGCCGCCCATGAACAGCAGCTTCTTGCCCGGGTGCGCCCACATGAAGCCGAAGTAGGCGCGCAGGTTCGCGAAGCGCTGCCATTCGTCGCCCGGCATGCGCCCGAGCAGCGAGCCCTTGCCGTGCACCACCTCGTCGTGCGAGAGCGGCAGCACGAAGTTCTCGGTGAAGGCGTAGACCAGCCCGAAGGTCATCTTGTGGTGGTGGTAGCGGCGGTGCACCGGGTCTTCGCTCATGTACGAAAGCGTGTCGTTCATCCACCCCATGTTCCACTTGTAGTGAAAGCCGAGGCCGCCACTTTGCAGGTCGTCGCTCGGCGGGCGTGAGACGGAAGGGAACGCCGTCGACTCCTCGGCCACCGTGACCGCTTCGGGCCGCTGCGTGCCGATGATCTGGTTCATGCGCCGCAGGAAGTGTATCGCCTCCAGGTTCTCGCGGCCGCCCAGGTGGTTGGGCACCCACTCGCCGGCCTTGCGGCTGTAGTCGCGGTAGAGCATCGAGGCCACGGCATCGACACGCAGCGCGTCAACACCAAAACGTTCGATCCAGTAGAGCGCGTTGCCGACCAGGTAGTTGCGCACCTCCGTGCGGCCGAAGTTGTAGATCAGCGTCTGCCAGTCCTGGTGAAAACCTTCACGCGGGTCGGCGTGTTCGTAGAGCGGCGTGCCGTCGAACTGCGCCAGACCGTGGGCGTCAGTCGGGAAGTGGCCGGGCACCCAGTCGACGATCACGCCGATGCCGGCCTCGTGCGCCGTGGCCACGAAATGGCGAAAGTCTTCGGGTGTGCCGAAACGCGCGGTCGGTGCGTACAGGCCCGTCGGCTGGTACCCCCAGGAGCCGTCGAACGGGTGCTCGTTGACCGGCAGCAGCTCGATGTGCGTGAAGCCCAGCTCGCGTGCATAAGGCACCAGTTGTTCAGCGAGCTCGCGGTAGGTCAACCAGCGGTCGCCTTCTTCGGGCACACGCCGCCACGACCCCAGGTGCACTTCGTAAACGCTGATCGGCGCACCGAGCGCATTCGCGGCCTGACGCTGTTCGTTCGGTTTGACGACATTCGGCAAGCCCTGCACCACTGAGGCCGTCTGCGGCCGCAGCTCGCCGCGGAAAGCGAGCGGGTCGGCTTTGAGCTGCACGCTGCCGTCGGCGCCTTTAACTTCGAGCTTGTAAAGGTCACCCGGGCCGACGTGCGGCACGAAGATCTCCCACACGCCGCATTCGGGCCGCAGCCGCATCGCGTGGCGCCGGCCGTCCCAGTTGTTGAAGGCGCCGACGACCGACACCCGCTGCGCGTTCGGTGCCCACACGGCGAAGCGTGTGCCGGGCACGGCGTCGATCACCAGCGCGTGCGCGCCGAGCTGTTCGTAAGGCCGGTGGTGCGTGCCCTCGCCCAGCAGCCACAGGTCCATCGCACCGAGCAGCGGGCCGAAACGATACGGGTCTTCGAGCACCTGGCGGTGGCTGCCCCAGTCGATCTCGAACTGGTAGCTCAGCCGCTCGGGGTGCGGCGTGAGGAAGGCCTCGAACACGTCGGAGTTGCCAACGCGGTGCAGCGTGGCCACGCGCCGCTGGCCGGGTTTTTCGAGCACCAGCACTTCGTGCGCACCGGGCAACAGGGCGCGGATCACCCACGCGCCCTCGTGCGGGTGCAGGCCCAGCACCGCGAAAGGTTCGTGATGAACGCCTGCCATCAGCGCGGCCACCGTGGTGTCGTCGAGCATGTTCAGGTGCGCAGCGTGGCGAACGCGCGGGTGAAGAAGTCGGTGCCGCCGAAGTTGCCCGACTTCAGCGCAAGATGCAAACCCGATGCGGCCGCGGGCGACGCCGCGTGGCACCAGGGCACGCCCGGGTCGATCTGCGGGCCGATGCGCATCTGCGTGATGCCCAGCGCCTGCGCGCACGCGCCCGAAGTTTCGCCACCGGCCACGACGAGTTGCGCCACGCCGTGTTCGACGAGCTCGCGCGCGACGCGCGCTAGCGTGTCTTCGACCATCGCGCCGGCCTGCTCCACACCGAGCCGCTGCTGCACTTCGCGCACCGCTTCGGGTGCTGCTGTGGCATAAACCAGCACCGGGTCACGCGGCAGCCGTGGCAAGGCCCACGCGAGCGCTTCGGCCGCCACGTCGGCACCCGAGGCGATGCGCAAGGGCGCGACCTCGAAAGCTTCGCCTCCCGCCTGCCGGAATGCCGCCACTTGCGCTTGCGTGGCCGCCGAACAGCTGCCGGACACGATGGCCCGCGCACCACCCGCTGCCGGCAGGCGCGCCGCTTCGGCGGCGGGCTGGATGCCGAACTGCGCCGGCAAGCCGATCGCCAGCCCCGAACCTGCCGTCATCAACAGCTCGCCCTTCAGCGCCTCGGCCAGATGCCACAGGTCGGTGTTGTCGACCGCGTCGGCGATCGCGAGCGTCGTGCCTCGTGCCTTGAGTGTTTCGATGCGCTCACGAATCGCGGCCGCTCCGGCAGCCACCGTGCTGCGCTCGATCAGCCCGACCTTGCGCCCGCGCGCCACGCTCAACTGCGCCTGCAATACCCGCACGAGATTGGCGTCCGTCATCGGCGTCAGCGGATGCAGCCGCATCGGGCTGTCCGACAGCAAAAGGTCACCGACGAACAGGTGCCCCTTGAACACCGTGCGCCCGTTTTCCGGGAAGGCCGGCGTGACGACGCAGAACGGCGCGTCCAGTTCGTCCATCAGCGCTTCGCTGACCGGGCCGATGTTGCCTTGCGCGGTCGAATCGAAAGTCGAGCAGACCTTGAAGTAGGTCTGGGTCGCGCCCTGCGCCCGCAACCAGCGGCAGGCCGCGAGCGACTGCGCCACCGCCTCGGCCGGCGCGATGGTGCGCGACTTGAGCGCCACCACCACCGCATCGGCCGCATCGGCCAGCGGCGCGGCCGGCACGCCGATGGTCTGCACCACGCGCATGCCGGCACGCACCAGGTTGTTGGCGAGGTCGGTGGCGCCGGTGAAGTCGTCGGCGATGCATCCGAGTTGAACCATGGGCAGCACCTCCGATCAGGGTGCAATACAAAACGCCAACCCCTGGGCGCGCTGGCGGCGCGCCCCGTGCGCACCGATTGATGCCGCGAGTCTATAGGGAACGCTGTGGCCGGCGCCGCACGGGCCAGCGCGAGATCGGCACGTCAGCCGTCAGTGGGCCAGCAGCTTCTTGCGGCGCTCGACGAGGCGCAGGATCATCGGCGTGAAGATCAGCTGCATCGCGAGCTCCATCTTCCCACCCGGCACCACCAGCGTGTTGGCGCGCGACATGAACGAGTCGTGCAGCATGCTCAGCAGGTAGGGCATGTCGATGCCCTTCGGGTTTGCAAAGCGGATCACCACCAGGCTCTCGTCGGCGGTGGGAATGGTTCGGGCGATGAACGGGTCGGAGGTGTCGACCACCGGCACCCGCTGGAAGTTGATGTGGGTGCGCGTGAACTGCGGGCAGATGTAGTGCACGTACTCGTGCATGCGGCGCAGGATCACGTCGGTCACCGCCTCGGTCGAATAACCGCGCGTGCTCTTGTCGCGGTGGATCTTCTGGATCCATTCGAGGTTGATGACCGGGACCACGCCGATCAGCAGGTCGGCGAACTTCGCGACGTCGAACTTTTCCGTGAACACGCCGCCGTGCAAACCTTCGTAGAACAGCAGTTCGCTCTGGGGCAGCGGCTCCCACGCGGTGAAGGTGCCTGGCTCCTGGGTGTAGGGTGCGGCTTCTTCGGCGTTGTGCAGGTACTTGCGGCTCTGGCCCGTGCCACTCTCGGCGTAGTCACGAAACAGCGATTCGAGCTCGGCGAACAGGTTGGCTTCGTCGCCGAAATGGCTGAAGTGCAGGTTGCCCTTGGCTTCGGCCTCGGCCATCGCGACCTTCATCGCCTTGCGGTCGTAGCGGTGAAAGCTGTCGCCTTCGACGATCGCCGCCTTGACGCTTTCGCGCCGAAAGATGTTCTCGAAGGTGCGTGTGACCGAGGTGGTGCCAGCGCCCGACGAGCCGGTGATCGAGATGATGGGGTGCTTGGCAGACATCGTCGGCTCCAGAAGAAAAAAATCAGTCGGCCAGCGCGAACAGGCCACGCTTGCCGAACAGCGGCGAGCTGTAGGTGTCGGGCGGTTCTTCGGCGTGGTAGGCCTCGATGCGCGCCACTTCTTCGGCCGAGCCGAACACGAAGCCGATGCGCTGGTGCAGCGATTCTGGCGTCACGTCGAGCAGACGGGTGCGGCCGTTGCTGGCGCGCCCACCGGCCTGCTCGATCAGGAACGAGATCGGGTTCGCTTCGTAGAGCAGGCGCAGGCGGCCGGGCTTGGCCGGATCCTTGGTGTCACGGGGGTACATGAACACACCGCCGCGCATCAGGATGCGGTGCGTCTCGGCCACGAGCGAGGCGATCCAGCGCATGTTGAAATCGGCCCCGCGCGGGCCGGGTGCCCCGGCCAGGCATTCGTCGACGTAACGTTTCACGGCCGGCTCCCAGAAGCGGCTGTTCGAGGCGTTGATCGCGAACTCGCGGGTCTTCTCCGGGATGCGCAGGTTGGGGTGGCTGAGCACCCATTCGCCGAGCATCGGCTCGAGCGTGAACGCGTGGGTGCCCTTGCCCAGCGTCAGCACCAGCATCGTCGACGGGCCGTAGATCGCGTAGCCGGCGCAGACCTGCTGTGTGCCGGGTTTCAGGAACTCGGCCGCGGTGGCGTCTTCGCCCGGCGTGTCGCTGCGCACGATCGAGAAGATGCTGCCGACCGCCACGTTCACGTCGATGTTCGACGAGCCGTCGAGCGGGTCGAACATCAGCAGGTACTTGCCGCGTGGGTACTGTTTCGGCAAGGTGTAGACCTCGTCGAGTTCTTCCGACACCATGCCCGCCACGTGGCCGCCCCATTCGTTGGCGCGCAGGAAGATGTTGTTGCTCATCACGTCGAGCGTCTTCTGGCCTTCGCCCTGCACGTTCTCGGTGCCCGCACTGCCCAGCACACCGCCGAGCGCGCCGTAGGCCACCTTGCGCGAGATCGCCTTGCAGGCGAGCGATACATCGGTGATCAACGCGTTCAGGTCGCCGGTGGCACCCGGGGCGCGGCGCCGTTCCTCGATCAGGAACTGGGTCAGGGTGGCTTTACCGCCGGTGGGCATGGTGGGCTCCTCGAAGTGGTGGCGTCGGCGCTCAGAAGGCCAAGGCGGGTTGGCGCCCGTTCATCAAACCTTGCAGCAGGTGCTGCGGTTCGGCTATGCGCCAGGGAGCAAGGTGGTCCGGCACCCCTTCGTTGCCATAGCCCCAGGCGACCAGTGCGGCCGGGCAGCCGGCGTGGTGTGCGGCCAGCATGTCGGGCGCGCTGTCGCCGACCATCAGCAGGCGCTCGCGCGGAACGCCCAGGCGCTGTGCGGCCGCGAGCAGCAAGCCGGCTGCGGGCTTGCGCAGCTCGAGCGTGTCGGCGCCATGCACGGTCGCGACGAAGCGGCTCAGCCCGGCGGCGTCGAGAACGGCGCGCGCCAGGTGGGTCGGCTTGTTGGTGACGACGGCCATCGGGAAGTGCTCGAACAAGTGGGCGAGCAGCTCGCCGATGCCGTCGAACACCACGCCGCAGGCGAGTGGTGCGGCCAGCGTGTGCGCATCGAAATCGCAGCGCAGCCGGGCCCGCAATGCCTCGCTCGGTTGTCCCTGGCCTTGTGCGACCAGCGCACGCACGATCAGCGCATCGGGGCCGTCGCCGATCCAGCCGCGCACGGTGTTCAGGTCGAAGCGCTGCAGACCTTCGCGCACTAGCGCCGCGTCGAGTGCGGCCGCGATGTCGGGGGCGCTGTCGACCAGGGTGCCGTCGAGATCGAAGGCGATCGCTTCGATGGTGGCCAGGCCGGTCATTGCAGCGTGACCCGCGCATGCCGGCCGGCCAGCGCCTCGGTGCGAATCATGTGAATCGCCTGCTGGTAACGCCCCCCGGTGAACACCGCCGAGCCTGCCACCAGCGTGTCGGCGCCGGCGCTGCCGATGCGTTCGGCGTTGTCCGCCTTCACGCCACCATCGACCTCGAGCCAGATGTCGCGCCCGGTCGCCTCGATGCGCTTGCGCAGCGCTTCGATCTTCGGCAGCGTGCTCTCGATGAAACTCTGCCCGCCGAAACCCGGGTTGACCGACATCAGCAAGACGATGTCGAGCCGGTCCATCACGTGGTCGAGTACATGCAGCGGCGTGGCCGGGTTGAGTACCAACCCGGCCTTCAGGCCGAAGGACTTGATCAGCTGCAGGCTGCGGTCGATGTGCTCGCTGGCCTCGGGGTGGAAGGTGATGATGTCGGCCCCGGCCTGCGCGAACATCGAGATCATCGAATCGACCGGCTTGACCATCAGGTGCACATCGATCGGCACATGGCCGTTCTCGGTCTTGCAATACGGTTTGATGGCCTGGCACACCAGCGGGCCGACCGTCAGGTTCGGCACGTAATGGTTGTCCATCACGTCGAAATGAATCAGGTCGGCACCTGCGTCGATCACGGCCGTCACTTCTTCGCCGAGCCGGGCGAAGTCGGCCGACAGCAGGCTGGGCGCGATGCGCATCGTGCCGTTCACACGCGGCGCCCCGCGGGGCGGCCGGCCTGGCCGCGCCGGTGAACGAGCTCTTCGAAACCGAGCCAGGCCGTGGTGGCCAGTTTGTTGCCCGGTTCGCCCGGCAGCGGATGCGCCGGGTCGCCGAGGTGCGGCAGCACCAGGTCGGCGGCCGAGAAGTCGTTGCCCTCGGTCCAGAAGTTGGGGGTCACCACCGTCCACAGGCCGGCCGCGATCGCGGCCCGCAGGCCGTTGGGCGAGTCCTCGAAGGCGATCGCGCGCTCGGGGTCGAGATCGAGGTGTTTCAGCGCGAGCTGGTAGATGTCGGGCGCGGGCTTTTTCAGCCAGACCTGGTCGCCACAGGCGATCACGGTGAACATGTCGAGGCCTCTGGCTCCGAGCGTGGCGTGCAGCAGCTTGTCGATGTTGATGGCAGTCGTGGTGCTCGCGATCGCCAGCTTGCATCCCGCCGCGAGCGCTTCCTCGAGCAGCCGCTGCACGCCGGGTCGCAGCGGCACGGCACCGTCGTTGACGAAAGAACTGTAGAAGCGGGTCTTCTCTGCGTGGATGTCGGGCACCAGCAGGTGCAGGCGGCGGCGATCGCCGGCGCCGAGATCGAGCCCGTCGATGTGGTGCGCCATGCGCTCCTTGCCGCCCGTGATCTTCAGCAGCTCGCGGTACTCCGAAGGTTCCCAGACCCAGTCGAGGCGGTAGCGCTCGAAGGCCAGGTTGAAGGCGACGCGGTGCGCTTCTTCGGTGTCGGCCATGGTGCCGTCCACGTCGAAGATCAAGGCTTCGATGCCCATGTCAGTCTCCTTTCGAAGAGGCCGCGCCGAACACGCGGCTGGCCAGGATGTCTTCGGCCTGCAGGGTACAGAGCTGCTCGCGCGTGAGCACCGTGTCGGCCGAGAACAGGCGCGTGGCGTGGCGCAGGCGGATGCGGTCGAGCGCATTGCGGATCGAGCGTGCGTTGGCGAAGTGTGGCTGCTGCCGGCGCAGGCTCACATAGCGCGAGAAGGCGGGTTCGGCCGAAGCGTCGAAACTGTAGTCGAGCTGACCCAGCATCAGCTGCGCGATCTGCATCAGCTCGGCCTCGCTGTAGTCGGGGAAGTCGATGTGGTGCGCGATGCGCGAAGCCATGCCCGGGTTGCTTCCGAAGAAGGTATCCATGCGGTCCTTGTAGCCGGCCAGGATCACGACCAGGTCGTCGCGGTGGTTCTCCATCACCTGCAGCAGGATCTCGATCGACTCCTGCCCGTAGTCACGCTCGTTCTCGGGCTTGTAGAGGTAGTAGGCTTCGTCGATGAAGAGCACGCCGCCCATCGCCTTCTTCACCACCTCTTTCGTCTTCGGCGCGGTGTGGCCGATGAACTGGCCGACCAGGTCGTCACGCGTCACCGCCACGAGGTGGCCCTTGCGCACGTAGCCGAGTTGCTTGAGCACCTCGGCCATGCGCATCGCGACCGTCGTCTTGCCGGTGCCCGGGTTGCCGGTGAAGCACATGTGCAGCGAAGGCGGCGACGACTGCAGGCCTTGATCGGCGCGCAGTTTGTCGATGAGCAGCAGGGCGGCGATGTCGCGGATGCGGCCCTTGACCGGGGCCAGGCCGATCAGCTCGGCATCGAGCTTGTCGAGCACGGCGCGCACGCCGGAGGCTTCGAGCATCTGGCTCGGCGTCGTGGCGAGGGCGGCCGAATCGGGGGCGTTCATGTCGATGCCGCGCGCTGCGACTCAGTAGCGCTCGCCTTCGCCGTGCGACTGCACTGAATAACTCTCGACGCTGTAGCCGATGTTGCGTCCGCCTTGTTCGCTGCGCACCAGCCGGAAGCCGGGTTCGTTCGCCGGCCGGTTGACCATGAACGACATGCGGACCGACTCCACGCCCTGCGTCGAATCGAAGGCCGTGACACGCACGTAGTGGCTCGGAAAGGTCTTGCGGCAGGCATTGATCTCGAGCAGGATGCCGGCCGGGTCCTTCAGGTCGAACATCGGGTTGCCGTACATCTCCCAGTAGGTGTTGCGCGGGTGTGGGTCGTCGGTGTATTCGATGCCGACCGCGTAGTTGTTCTTCAACGCATATTCGATCTGCCGGGTGATCTGCTCGTCGCTCAGGTCGGGCAGGTAGGAGAACTGCCCCTGGGTCACACGCTTGCCGTGGTTGGTCATCATGGTCTTTTCTCCTTCAGGCAGAGGCCGTTGCAGTGGCCACGAAGTCGGCCGTGTCGGTCGATTCGAAGTTGAAGCTCACGTCGCCCCAGGTGTCGAGCGCGGCTTTCAGCGGCGAGCACCACTTGGCGGCGTCTTTCAGGATCTGCGGCCCTTCGTTCCAGATGTCGCGGCCCTCGTTGCGCGCCAGCACCATCGCCTCCAGGGCAACGCGGTTCGCGGTGGCACCCGCCTGGATGCCTTGCGGGTGGCCGATCGTGCCGCCGCCGAACTGCAGCACCACGTCGTCGCCCAGGTAGGTGAGCAGCTGGTGCATCTGGCCGGCGTGGATGCCACCCGACGCCACCGGCATCACCTTGTTCAGCGAGGCCCAGGGCTGCTCGAAGAACAGGCCCTTCTCCAGTTGCATCGGTGTGTGCGTGTCGAGCAAGGTGTCGTAGAAGCCACGGATCATCATCGGGTCGCCTTCGAGCTTGCCGACCACGGTGCCGGCGTGGATGTGGTCCACGCCCGCCATGCGCATCCACTTGCAGATCACGCGGAAGTTCATGCCGTGGTTCTTCTGCCGCGAGTAGGTGCTGTTGCCCGCGCGGTGCAGGTGCAGGATCATGTCGTTCTTGCGCGCCCACAGCGCCATGCTCTGGATCGCGGTGTAGCCGATCACCAGGTCGATCATGATGATCACGCTGCCCAGGCTCTTCGCAAACTCGGCGCGCGCGTACATCTCTTCCATCGTGCCCGCGGTCACGTTCAGGTAGTGGCCCTTGACTTCGCCGGTGGCCGCACTCGCCTTGTTCACCGCCTCCATGCAGTACAGGAAACGGTCGCGCCAGTGCATGAAGGGCTGCGAGTTGATGTTCTCGTCGTCCTTCATGAAGTCGAGACCACCCTTCAGGCCTTCGTAGACCACGCGGCCGTAGTTGCGGCCCGACAGGCCGAGCTTGGGCTTGGTGGTAGCGCCCAGGAGCGGGCGCCCGAACTTGTCGAGCCGCTCGCGCTCCACGACCACGCCGGTGGCCGGGCCCTGGAAAGTCTTCAGGTACGCGACCGGGATGCGCATGTCCTCCAGACGCAGCGCCTTCACCGCCTTGAAGCCGAACACGTTGCCGATGATCGAGGCCGTGAGGTTGGCGATCGAGCCGCCTTCGAACAGGTCGATGTCGTAGGCGATGTAGGCGAAAAACTGGGCGTCGGTCTTGGTGCCGGGGCCGGTGTTGGGAACCGCATCGACGCGGTAGGCCTTGGCGCGGTACAGCTCGCAGGCGGTCAGGCGGTCGGTCCAGACCACCGTCCAGGTGGCGGTGGAGGATTCGCCGGCCACGGCCGCTGCCGCCTCTTCCTCGTCCACACCTTCCTGCGGCGTGATGCGGAACATCGCGATCAGGTCGGTTTCCTTGGGCACGTAGTCGGGCTGCCAGTAGCCCATCTGCTTGTACTTGAGCACACCGGCGCTGTAACGCTTCTTGCTGTCGGTGATCTGTGCCGCTTCGTTCATCTGGCCCATGTGCACTCTCCTTGCTTGTTCGGACTGAATCAAATGTAGGAACCCGATATCATTTGCACCAGTTAATTGTTTTCTCGAATACATAGGTCTGCGCTAATGCTTAAGAACGCCACCTTCCGGCAGCTGGCCGCCTTCCACACGGTGGCGCGACTGGGCAGCGTCTCGCGCGCGGCGGGCGAGCTCAACCTGACGCAGCCGGCGGTCTCGATCCAGCTCAAGCTGCTCGAAGACAGCGCCGGCGCGCCGCTGCTCGAACGCCAGGGGCGCGGCGTGCGGCTCACCGAAGCGGGCGAGCTGATGGGCTCGTACGCGGCACGCATCCTCGACCTCTGGCGCGAGGTGGGCGACGAGATGGCGGCGCAGCGGGGCGAGTTCTCGGGCACGCTGCGGGTCGGCGCGGTCACGACCGCCGAGTACCTGCTGCCGCCGCTGCTGGTCAGCTTCGCGAGCGCGCACCCGAACGTGAAGGTCAAGCTGCGCGTGGGCAACCGCGACGAGATCGTGCGCATGCTCTCGGGGCAGGAGACCGACCTGGCGATCATGGGCCGCCCGCCGGCCGAACTGAAGACCACCTCTGCCGCGTTCGCCAAGCACCCGATGGCGTTTCTCGCCTCGCCCAAGCACCCGCTGATGGCCCGCCGCAGCGTCTCGCTGGCCGAGGTGGTCGACGCGAACCTGCTGGTGCGCGAGCGCGGCTCGGGCACCCGCACGACACTCGAGCGGCTCTACAAGGAAGCCGGGTTGCCGCTGCGCATCGGCTCGGAGCTGTCGAGCAACGAGGCCATCAAGCAGATGTGCGTGGCCGGCTTCGGCGCCGCTTTCCTGTCGCTCAACACCTGCGCGCTCGAACTCGACGCCGGGCTGCTCGGGCTGCTGCCGATGGCCGGCAACCCGCTCGAGCGCGAATGGTTCGTGATGCACCTCGCGTCACGCCGCTTGCCGCAGGTGGCGTCGGCCTTCAAGCAGTTCCTCACGCAGGACGGCCAGCGCCTCATCAACGAACGCGCCGGCGTGCAGGCTGCAGCCACCCAGCGCCGCAGTCGCGCCGCCCCCACGAAACCGCGCCCCGCACCACGCCAGGAGAAAGCCCGATGAAGCTGCCCACCGAATTCGCCCAGCGCCAGCGCCTGGCCGACGAACTGCACGCACGGCCGTTCGAATCGGTCGCCACGCCGGGCGCGGTGCTCTCGGTCGCCACCCTGCGCGGCAGCCCGGCCGAAGACGCCGCCTGCCTCGCCCACCTGGCACTGCTGCAGCCGGGTGCGCCGGCCGCGGCGGCAACGGCCACGCACCTCAGCCTGCGCTGTGGGGAAGTGCGGGTGCGTTGGGAACGCCACACCGAGTTCTACAGCTTCACCTTCATCAGCGATGCCGGGCCGACCGAACTCACCGGCTGTCTCGACCCGCACTGGCTGGGCGCGCTGCCCACCGGCTGGCTCGCCGCCCTGCCCGGCCCGATGATCGCGGCCACGCAGATCGCGCTGCTGCCCTGCCCGGGCGAGCCGCCGCACGTGCGCAGCGTGGCGCCGGTGTTCGGCAGCGAGGTGCTGGTCGGCAACCGCGTGGCCGACGGCGCGGCGACCGTCGTGACCGACCTGCGTTCGGTCCAGGGCGTGACACGTTTCGTGGTGTTCGACCATGCGCTGAACCGGCGCCGCGCCGGCCGCATCGCGCAGCGCCTGATCGAGCTCGACACCTACCGCATGATGGCGTTGCTGAGCCTGCCGGTGGCGTCGAAGCGCATGGGCGAACTCGCCACCGAAGAAGAGCAGCTCGCCTCGCTGATGGACCGATTTCGCGCCGCCAGCGATGGTGACGAGTCCCTGCTCGCCGAACTGACCGACCTGGCGGCCCGCGTCGAACACGCGATGGCGAACCACGGTTCGCGCTTCTCGGCCACGCAGGCCTACCGCGGCATCGTCGACCGCCGGCTCGCCGAACTGCGCGAGCAGCTCGTGCCGGGGCTGCAACCCTTGTCGGAATTCCTCGACCGCCGCTTCCGCCCGGCGATGGAGAGTTGCGCCGCGGCGTCGGCACGGCAGGCGCAGCTCTCGGAACGCATCGCGCGCGCCGCGCAACTGCTGCAGACACGCGCCGAAGTCGAACGCGAGCGCCAGAACCAGGCGCTGCTCGCGTCGATGGACAAGCGCCAGGGCCTGCAGCTACGGCTGCAGGAAACGGTCGAAGGCCTCTCGGTGATCGCGATGACCTACTACGGCGTCGGCCTGGCCAGCTACCTGCTGAAGCCGCTCGCCAAGGCGGCGGGTGTGAACGAAGCGCTGGTCACGATGATTGCCGTGCCGGTGATCGGGATGCTGGTGTTGACCAGCGTGCGTCGGGTGCGGCGGAGGTTGGTGCGGGGGGAGTGAGAGGAGGCAGGTCTTGGTGCGGCGTTGCCTGACCAAGGACCAAGGCTCTCGACCCTGAACCGACATCTATTCGACAGCCGCAGACTCGTTCTCCGAGTGCCGGTCAGGCTCCGTGGCGCGAAGGATTTCGATCAAGACGGAAGTGGCGTAACTCCCGGCGGGCAAAGAGAAGGTGAGCACCAGTTGATCGGCTTGCGGCCATTCCCATGACATTCCCACCGGCCTGGCCACCAGGGCGCGGCGGTCCTGATCCAGACCCGCGTGTTCCATGCCGTCGCACAAGGTGGCGTGACGTTCGGCCACTTCGTTTTCCAGGGCCTGCGCTTGATCGGTGGTGATCACGCGGCCCCGTCCCCAGAGCGGTCCGGTGGGCAGGCCCACCTCGTTCATCACGTCACCAGGCAGGGTCTTGCCCCAGAGTCCCTGCTGAATTCGCAGCGCCAGCACTTCATTGAAGACGAAGGAGCGCACCGCCGACAGGTAGAGGCCCTTCTTCTTCGGGTTGCGCGCGTGGTTTTCGCGCGCCAGCATGGCGCGACCCTGCTCGACGTTTCCGCCCTCAAAGCCGAAACGCTGCGCGCCGAAGTAGTTGGGCACGCCCTGTGACGCCACGGCCTCGAGATTGGCCTCGATGGCGTCGCGGTCGCCGGTCACGTCACGCAGCACGATTCGGAATCGGTTGCCCTGCAGATCACCGGGGCGCAGCTTTTTCACGTGACGGCTCTGGCTCAGTACCTTGAATTCCGGGTGCTGAAGCAGGGTCAGGTCGGGCGTCTGGCCCTTCGGCAGATAGATGCTGAACCACTGGCGGGTGATGGCGTAGCGGTCCTTGAGGCCGGCGTAGCCCACGTCCCTTTCCGGCACGCTGGCGGCCTCGGCCAGCTGCTGGGCGACGAAGGCGGTGTTGGCACCGTCTTTTTCGATGTCCAGCCAGAGGTGTTCGCCCGCGCCGGAGGGCCGCTGCAGCGGCAGTTCGGTCACGACGAAATCCTGGTTGAGGAGTTTCAGGGTGGCGCTGGCACCGCTGGCCGGATAGGCGTTGGGCCACTGCGGCAGGGTCGTGTATTTAGCGTCGGTCATGAGCAATTTGACGGCACCAGCTTTGGACAGGGACAGGTTGTCCAGCCGACCAGGAGCGGTCCGACCGTGATTCTCTCCCTGCCGCATGCACTGATGAGCGTCAACAGACGCGTGTTCATTGGGAACCGTTGCGCGCGACGACAGGCGACTTGCGGGTGGCGACGTCGACTCACGGACCCAGCCAAAAGCGGGTGCCGGTGGGTGACTGGTTTGCTACTACCCGCATCGCGGATTCTCGGCGCAACGAATCAAACGGGCTTCGGACATCGCCACCCACCTTCAGTACACGCATACAGATCAACTCACCGGTGCTCTCGCAACCACGGGTTGCAGATGTCTATCATCAGGGGGCACGCTCGAATGGCCCCCGCCAGGGTGCAAGTTGCCGACGTGCCTCCGATTGCTGCTAACCTCGAATCTGTGCGGCCCTCCGAGCGCACTCAAATTCTGGAGACCAAGGTGGGAACTGGTGTGCTGACATGGCGGCGCTGGGTCGCGCTTTTGGTCATGCTGATGAGCGGTTGCTGCGGTGGCGGTGGCAGCGCTAGTGTCACGTCAGCGCCGGCCTGCAGCTGAACTGTTCTTGGGGCTTCTGCCGAGCAACAGCCTCGGGACGCGCGGATCAGGGCACTGACCGTCACCCTGGCGGTCGGGACCGTGAGTTCAATACGCAGAAAAGCGATCGCCAGCGCGGCGCAAATCGCCTCGAAAGATTCGTGCGACCACGTACCTCGTACAGCCGTCATTTGAGCCAGCGCCTGCCGACGAGCCGAAGGACTGTTTGATGCCAGGTAGCGTGAGTACGGCCGCTACAGGCCACCGGCGCCTACCGTTGCATTCCAGCCATCGGAATCGTCACCCGACCACCGCACCCGTCGTGCGAGCTCACCGCGCCGACCGAGTCACCGCCTGCCTACCGCCGATCTCAATGCCCCTTCTTGGGGCGACGATTCAGGGGATTCGGTTCGCCACCCGCGCGGCTTAAAGTCGCATCTTGAGCCGCAGCGGCTCGCAGTGGGGGTGGTTCGATGACACAGCTCGGCGAGGCGGTCCTGGTCGCCTTCATCGCTGCCGACGACAACGCCGGCAAGTGCGACTTCAAGCCCGTGAAGGACAACTGGACCGCCAACCTCGTCGGCAGTTCCGACGCGCTCGGGGGTTACCTCGGCAACAAGCCGCATGCTGCGACCGTGAGCACCATCACCCAGACGCAGTGGCCTTCGCAGGCGCACCACCTGATCCCGCACCTGACGCTGATCGATCACGCCGTCGCCGACTGGCTGAAGGCCGGCGGGGCGTCGATCATGTGGGGCGACACCGAGTACAACGTCGACCACCAGCACAACGGCAAGTGGTTGCCCTATGCCTCCGACCTGCCGGAATGGCAGACCAACACGCCGGCGCAGAACCGCAAACTGCTGTTCGACCTGATGGCCAAGTCGGGCATGCAGATCCACCAAGGCCCGCACAGCGGGCTGAACAACTACGGCGTCGGCGAAGTGCCGTACAAGCAGTGCGTCAACAAGTACCTGGACAAGATCAACGTGAACGCGAACTCGCACTACAAACGCAACCCGCCGTGCACCGACTGCGCTGGCAACAGCAACAACGGCAAGGTGCCGCCACGGGCCAACACGGTGCGCTTCGTCGACCAGGCGTCGAGCGTGCTGTGGGGCGACATCAAGGCGCGCCGCATCTTCGTTTCACGCATCGCGGCCGACTTCGTCGCCTGCGCCGGCGTGCCTTGAGCAGCCAAGGACAGCGACCATGAAGTACTACCAGATGGCAGCGATCCACCGTGCCGACGGCACCGTGATCACGCTGAAGACCCATCGCCGCGCCATCCTCAAGTCGGGCGAACCGCTCGAAGCCGGCTTCGACAGCCCCGTCGTCGTCAAGCTCGACGACGAACACGCTGGCGGGCGGCTGCCGACGTTCTACGAGTCACCAGCCTTCATCGGCACGCACGACTTCCATCGCGCGTTGATGGAGGCCGGTGCCAGCAACATCGAGACCGTGCCGGTGGTGATCCAGAACCGGGTCAGCGGCACCGAGTGCCTCGACTACGTGTTGATGAACATCGTCGGGCGCGTCGCCTGCGCCGACATGGCCCGCTCGCAGCACCGCAGCCTCGGGCCGGGCATGACCATCATCGACGATCTGGTGCTGAAAGCCGGTGGGTTCGGCGGCCTGCACCTGTTCGTGGCCGACGAAGACACCGACGTGATGGTCATCAGCGAGCAGGTCCATCAGCACCTGTCGGCGCGGGGCTACCCCGACGTGGTGTTTCGCGCGCTCTGAGCCCGCCGGGTTCGCCTCTTGAAGCCGGCGCTTGTCAGACGCCGGATCACGCCCATATACTTAGCCACATGGATAACCAACAATCGCAGCTCTCCGATGTGTTCTACGCGCTGGCCGACCCCACGCGCCGCGCGATCGTGGGCGCGCTGGGCGGCGGGCCGGCTTCGGTGTCGGCGTTGGCCGCGCCGTTCGAGATGGCGTTGCCGTCGTTCATGAAACACCTGGGTGTGCTGGAACGCAGCGGCGTGATCCGCTCGAACAAGGTCGGCCGCGTGCGCACCTGCGAGTTGCGACCGAAGACGCTCACATCGGCAGAGCAATGGATGGCCGGGCAGCGCGCCGTGTGGGAAGCGCGCACCGACCGCTTGGCCGCCTTCGCCGAAAAACTTCATCAGGAGGAACTTTCCCGTGAACCCGTCAAACAACGCCGGCGCTGAGCCGCAGGATCTTGTCATCTCGCGCCTCGTGCGCGCCCCCCGCGCCACGCTGTGGCGCGCCTGGACAGATCCTGCCTTGCTGAAGGAATGGTGGTGCCCGAAACCGTGGACGACGGAGGTGCGGGCCTTCGACCTGCGCGTCGCCGGCGCTTTCCACACCTTCATGCAAGGCCCCGACGGCGGCACCAGTGACAACCCGGGCTCGTTCCTCGAGATCGTGCCGCAGGCGAAGATCGTGTTCACGTCGATGCTGCTCGCTGACTGGCGCCCGGCCGCGCCGTGGCTGCCGTTCACCGCCATCATCACGATGGCCGACGAGGGCGAAGGCACACGCTATGTCGCGACCGTGATGCACCCGGACAAGGCCACGAGCGACCGCCACGCGGAGATGGGCTTCTTCGACGGCTGGGGCACCTGCATCGATCAGCTCGAGGCGTTCGCGCAGCAGTTGCGCTGAATGGGCGGTCGGCGAAAAGGACTACGCTTCGGTGGTTTCCTGAACCGCACGGCGGGCGGCGCCCGCCTTCGTCATCTTCGAGGCCACCCCATGAACACCCCCGACATCTTCATCCTCTCTGCCACCCGCACCGCCATCGGCACCTTCGGCGGTGCATTGAAAGGCGTGCCGCTCACGCAGATCGCCACCACCGCGGTGCGCGAGGCGATCGCCCGCAGCGGCGTGGCTGCCGCCGATATCGGCCACGTCGTGATGGGCAACGTGATCCCGACCGACGTGCGCGACGCCTACCTGTCTCGCGTGGCCGCGATGGAGGCCGGCATCCCGCAGGAAACACCGGCCTTCAACGTCAACCGCCTGTGCGGCTCGGCGCTGCAGGCGGTGATCTCGGCCGCGCAGTCGCTGATGCTCGGCGACGCCGAGTTCGCGATCGGCGCGGGCGCCGAATCGATGAGCCGCAGCCCCTACTTCATGCCCACGGCACGCTGGGGCGCGCGCATGGGCGACGTGCAGGCGCTCGACTACATGCTCGGCATCCTGCACGACCCGTTCCACAAGATCCACATGGGCATCACGGCCGAGAACGTGGCCGCGCGCGACGGCATCACGCGCGAGATGCAGGACGCGCTCGCACTCGAAAGCCAGCGCCGTGCCGCGAAGGCGATCGCCGAAGGGCGCTTCAAGTCGCAGATCGTGCCGGTCGAGATCGCCACCCGCAAAGGCACGGTGGTGTTCGACACCGACGAACATGTGCGCGCCGATGCCACGCTTGAGCAGCTGTCGAAGATGAAACCGGCCTTCAAGGGCGACGGCACGGTGACCGCGGGCAACGCGTCGGGCGTGAACGACGGCGCCGCCGCGCTGGTGCTCGCCACCGGCGACGCGGTGAAAGCGCGCGGCCTGAAGCCGATGGCGCGGCTGGTGAGCTACGCGCAGGCCGGCGTCGACCCGAAGCTGATGGGCCTGGGCCCGATCCCAGCATCGCGCCTCGCGCTCAAGCGCGCCGGCCTCACGGTGGCCGACCTCGATGTGATCGAGTCGAACGAAGCCTTCGCCGCGCAGGCCTGCGCCGTCACCCGCGCGCTCGAACTCGACCCGGCCAAGGTCAACCCGAACGGCTCGGGCATCTCGCTCGGCCACCCGGTCGGCGCCACCGGCGCGATCATCGCGACGAAAGCGCTCTACGAACTGCAGCGGATCAACGGCCGCTACGCACTGGTGACGATGTGCATCGGCGGCGGCCAGGGCATCGCGGTGATCTTCGAGCGCGTCTGATGACCGAGCCGACCATCACGAGCGACGGGCGGGTCGACCGCGAACCGCCGAGCGGCAAGGCGCTGCTGGTCTACCCGTTCGCCGGCCCGCCGGAACGCGGCCACACGCTGGAAGTGGCGCCCGGCGTGCGCTGGATCCGCATGCCGCTGCCCTACGCGCTGAACCACATCAACCTGTGGGCGCTCGACGACGGCGAAGGCTGGGCGCTGGTCGACACCGGCGTGCGCACCGAAGACTGCGCGGCCGCGTGGCGCGAGCAGTTCGCCAACGCGCCCGACGCGCGCCCGCTCACGCGCGTGATCGTCACCCACATGCACCCCGACCACGTCGGCATGGCCGGCTGGCTGACGCGCAAGTTCGGCGTGCGTTTGTGGATGACGCCGCTCGAATACCTGAGCTGCCGCGCGATGGTGTCAGACACCGGGCGCGAAGCGCCGCCCGACGCGATCGCGTTCTTCCACAGCGCCGGCTGGAGCGAAGCGGCGATCGAAACCTACCGCACCCGCTTCGGCAACTTCGGCAAGCACATCCACCCTTTGCCCGACAGCTTTCGCCGGCTCGACGACGGGCAGGAGCTGCAGATCGGCACGAACACCTGGCGCGTGATCGTCGGCACCGGCCATTCGCCAGCGCACGCCTGCCTGTACTGCCCGGCGCTGAAGGTCTTGATCTCTGGAGACCAGGTGCTGCCGCGCATCTCGTCGAACGTGTCGGTGTACCCGACCGAGCCCGACGCCGACCCGATGCGCGGCTGGCTCGATTCGCTCGCGAAGCTCAAACGCGAAGTGCCCGACGACGTGCTGGTGCTGCCGGCGCACAACGAGTGCTTTCGCGGGCTGCACGCGCGCATCGACGCGCTGGCGAACGGGCAAGAGCGTTCGCTCGAGCGCTTGCGCCGCTCGCTTCAGGAACCCAAACGCGCGGTAGACGTGTTCGGTGCGCTGTTCGCGCGCGCGATCGGCGAAGCCGACGTGCCGCTGCTGGGCATGGCCACCGGCGAAAGCCTGGCATGCCTGAACTTCCTGCTGCACCGCGGGGAGCTGAGCCGCGAGGTCGACGCCGACGGCGTGGCCTGGTACCGCAACACCACGACGCTCGCGTGAGCGGCGCACAAAGCGAAACGCCGTCCACAGGGACGGCGCTTGCCAATTCGTTAGTTGTTGTTTTTGTTCGTGAATCTGTGGTTGCGAGGGCAGGATTTGAACCTGCGACCTTTGGGTTATGAGCCCAACGAGCTACCAGACTGCTCCACCTCGCGACTGAGCCTGTGACTATAGCACAGACGCGACACGCGGCCGAGCATCAGAGGCCGGCGCGGGCCAGGGTCTGCAGGAAACGCTCGCTGTTCTGGTAGCCGATCACACGCGTTTCGGCGATCTCGCGCCCTTGCGCGTCGAAGAAGATCGTGCCGGGCGGGCCGAAGAGCTGGAAGCGCTTGAGGAGCTCGCGGTCTTGCACATTGTTCGCGGTCACGTCGGCCTTGAGCAGCAAGGCGCCGGCGAGCTTCTTCTGCACGGCCGGGTCGACGAAGGTGAATCGCTCCATCTCCTTGCACGAGACGCACCAGTCAGCGTAGAAGTCGAGCATCACGGGGCGGCCGCTGGTGCGCAAGGCGTTGTCGAGCTCGGCCACGCCGCGCACCGGGTTGAACACGGGGCCGGCGTGGGCGCCCGCCGCGCTACCACGCGCGGCCAGGTGCGACAGGGGCTGCAGCGGGTCGGTGCCCCCCGAGGCCGCGCCCGCCAGTTGCAGCAAGCCACAGGCGGCCAACACCGCCGCGACCGAACGGCGCCACAGGCTCCTCGACAGCTCGCCGCGGTGCCCTCCCCGGTGCTGGTGGTACGACACCAGCATCACGGCCGAGCAGATCAGCAGCGCGCCCCACAGCGCCAGCACCAGGCTGGCCGGCAGCACCGACTGCACGGTCCACAGCGCCACGCCGAGCAGCAGCAGGCCGAACAGGCGCTTCACCTCGGTCATCCAGCCGCCTGCGCGTGGCAGCAGCGCGCCTGCCGAGGCGCCCACGAGCAGCAGCGGAATGCTCATGCCGGCGGCGAGCGAGAACAAGGCCGTGCCACCGAGCCACACGTCGCGCGTCTGGCTCAGGTACACGAGCGCACCGGCCAGCGGTGCGGCGACACAGGGGCTGACGATGAGCGCCGAGACACCGCCCATCGCGAACACGCTGGCGAAACGCCCGGCCGGCAGGCGCTGAGAGGCCTGCGTGAGCCTGCCTGTCAGGGCGCTCGGCAACTGCAGTTCGTAGACCCCGAACATCGACAGCGACAGCGCCACCAGCCCGGCCGCGAACAAGCTCAATACCCAAGGGTTCTGCAACGATGCGGCCAACCCCTCGCCCGCCAAGCCGGCCGCCACACCGAGCGCGGTATAGACCATCGCCATGCCGAGCGAGTAACCGAGCGCGAGCGAAAAGCCGCGGCCGCGCGACACCTGCACGCCCTGGCCGACGATGATGGACGAGAGGATCGGCAGCATCGGCAGCACGCAGGGCGTGAGCGACAGCAGCACGCCGGCGAGGAAGAAGACGCCGACCACGGGCCAGAAGCGGCCACCACGCAGCGCCGCGTCCAGGCGGCCCCCTTCGGTCGACGCACCGGCCTCGGCAGCGGCGCTCGTTGCCGCGGCTGGCGGCGCGCCGGGATCGAGCGCCGCGGTCTCGGTGGCCGTCATCAAACGCGCCGTGCCGTCACCGCCATAAGCCGCCAGGCTCACGACCAGGCCACGCTGCTGGGGCGGGTAACACAGGCCCTGGTCGGCGCAACCCTGGTTCGTGACCAGCAGCTGGAACTTCGGCTCGGCCTGCGACACCGGCACGGCGATGCGCACGACGTCGCGGTGGGTCTCGACGTTCTTCTGGAAGGTCTCGTCGAACTTGACCTTGCCTTTCGGAATGTCGGGCGTGCCGAGCGTGGCACCGTTGGCGATGAACTTGAACTGCTCGCGGTAGAGGTAGTAGGCCGGCGCGACCGTGAAAGTCACTTCGACGGTGCGTTCATCGACCGCACGCGCGGCGAGCTTGAACGCGACATTCGGGTCGAGGAATTCGTCGGCGGCGCGTACGGCCTGCGCGCCGACGAACAAGAACACCAGCGCCGCCATGAACCGCAGCCAACCGACAGTGAAAGTTCTCGTCCGCATGCTGTCGTCGTCGATGTTCGTGTGAGCGAGAGACCTGGGGCGCGCGCCGAGGTTCCAGGACTACTTGAAAAAGCGCCGGCGCGTCAGCACCAGTGCGAGGTAATAACCGCCGACCGCGTAGGCCACGAGCACGCCCACCGGGCGCAGCACGTCGCCGGTGGGCGTGCCGAGGATCAAGGGGCGCACAAGGTCGACCGCCGCCGTCAGCGGCAGCACGTTCGCGACCGCCTGCAGCCAGCCCGGCATCTGCGAGATCGGAAAGTACACGCCCGACAGGAAGGTCATCGGCGTGATGACAAGGGTGAAGTAGTAGGTGAAGAAGTCGTAGCCCTTGGCCAGCGCGTTGAAGACGAGCGCGACCGATGCGAAGGTGATGCCGACGAGACCGAGCAAGGGCAGTGCCAGCAGCATCGTCGGCTCGCGGCTGATGCCCAGCACCCAGATCACGACCATGATCGCTGCGACAGAGAACAGCGACTTGAACGCGGCCCACAGCATCTCGGCGAAGACGATGTCGTCGAGCGCGATCGGCGCATTCATGATGCTGTCCCAGGTCTTCTGCATCTGCATGCGCGAGTAGGCCGAGTACAGCGCCTCGAAGGTCGCTGCCAGTGCGGCGCTGACGACGATGCTGCCCGAGGCCAGGAACTGGATGTAGGGCCGGCCGTCAATCTGCCCGATCATCGAACCCAGGCCATAGCCGAAAGCCACCAGCGTGATCAATGGTTCGGCGATGTTGCCGATGACGCTCGGCACCGCGAGCTTGCGCCACACCAGCAGGTTGCGCATGAACACCGGCCAGAAGCGGCGCGAGATGCTGGGGGCGGCGGTGAATGAAACGAGCATGGTGGCGGTTCGGTGCTTCAGGCGTCGTCGCGAATCTGGCGGCCGGTGAGCTTGAGGAACAGGTCTTCGAGGTTGGCCGGGCGGTGCAGGTAACGCACACTGTGATTTTCGGCCAGCGCGGCGAGCAGCGGCTTGGCGTCGTGCAGGTAGAAAAACACGGTTTCGCCACTCGCTTCGACGCGCTGGGCCAAAGCGGCGTGGGCCACGGCCAGCGCAGCGGCGCCTTCGCCATAGACCTCGACCACATCGGTTTCAAGATGTTCGCGGATCAGCCCGCGCGGTGTGCCTTCGGCGATCTTGCGGCCGTGGTCGAGCACGATCAGGCGGTCGCACAAGCGCTCGGCTTCGTCCATGAAGTGCGTGGTGAGAAGGATCGCCTTGCCTTGTTTGAGCAGGTCTTGCAGGCGCTCCCACATCAGGTGGCGCGCTTGCGGGTCGAGGCCCGTGGTGGGCTCGTCGAGCAGCAACAGATCGGGGTCGTTGATCAGTGCGCGGCCCAGGCTCAGGCGGCGTTTCATGCCGCCCGAGAGTTCGCCCGGCTTGGCCGTGGCCTTGGCCTGCAGGTGCGCGAACGCCAGCAGTTTGGGGATGCGCTCTTCGATCGTTGCCTTGGGCAAACCGAAGTAGCTGCCGTAGACACGCAGGTTTTCGGCGCAGGTGAAATCGGGGTCGAGGCTGTCGAACTGCGTGACGACGCCGATGCGGTTCTTCGCTTCGCGCACGCATTGCGGGATCGGCAGGCCGAAGGCTTCGATGCTGCCGCCATCGGGGCCGGTCAGGCCCAGGCACATTCGGATCGTGGTCGTCTTGCCGGCGCCGTTCGGCCCGATCACACCGAGGCATTCGCCGGGCTGGATCTCGAGCGAGAGGTCATCGACGACTGTCGTGTCACCGAATTTCTTGACCAGGTGCGACAGGCGCAACAGCGGTTGGGGCATGGCGGTGGAGTGTGCCAAAGGCGTGCGACTCACGCTGGCGCGAAGGCGGCGCTTGGAAACGACAAAGGCCAGCGTGTGCCGGCCTTCATCTTGTTCGAGACGCGTGCTGCGTCTGCGACCTGCTTACTCTTCGACCTTGGCTTCCACAGCCACGGGCTCGGGGCGATCGACCAGTTCGACAAACGCCATCGGCGCGTTGTCGCCGATGCGGAAGCCCATCTTCAGGATGCGCGTGTAGCCGCCCGGGCGCGCCTTGTAGCGCGGGCCCAGTTCGTTGAACAGCTTGGTGACGATGTCGCGGTCACGCAGGCGGTTGAACGCGAGGCGCCGGTTCGCCAGCGTGGCTTCCTTGGCGAGCGTGATCAGCGGCTCGACAACGCGGCGCAGTTCCTTGGCCTTGGGGACCGTGGTCTTGATCGCTTCGTGTTGCAGCAGCGAGTTGCACATGTTGCGCAGCATCGCCTGGCGATGCTCGCTGGTGCGGTTGAGTTTTCTGAGTCCGTGACGGTGACGCATGGTGCGGTTTCCTTTTGACTAACTTATTTGAGCTCCGGCCGTATCAGGTACCGGTGCTTTGCACGTGACGCGCGCTGATCAAACGATCAACGTTTGTCGAGGCCCTGGGGCGGCCAGTTCTCCAGCCGCGCGCCGAGCGTGAGCCCGCGCGAAGCCAGCACTTCCTTGATTTCGTTGAGCGACTTGCGGCCCAGGTTCGGGGTCTTCAGCAGCTCGGTCTCGGTGCGCTGGATCAGGTCGCCGATGTAGTAGATGTTTTCGGCCTTCAGGCAGTTGGCCGAACGCACCGTCAGCTCGAGCTCGTCGACCGGGCGCAGCAGGATCGGGTCGAACTGCGTGTTGCGCTGTTGCGGCGCGTCGAAAGCCGGG
The DNA here is from genome assembly GCA_040080605.1 of Burkholderiaceae bacterium. Lineage (GTDB taxonomy): Bacteria > Pseudomonadota > Gammaproteobacteria > Burkholderiales > Burkholderiaceae_C > LMDS01. The sequence continues at coordinate 14,948 of JBEBIB010000004.1, read as the reverse complement.
ATGTCGTTGACATCGAGCTGGGCGAACACGGCGAGCTGCTCGACCAGGATCTTGGCCGAGTTGCGGATCGCTTCTTCGGGCGTGATCGCGCCGTTGGTCACGATTTCCATCACCAGCTTGTCGAGGTCGGTGCGCTGCTCGACGCGGGCGCTCTCGACCGTGTAGCTCACGCGGGCGACTGGCGAGAAAGACGCGTCGAGAACGATGCGGCCGATCGACTTGGTCGGCTCGTCGCCGAAGCGGCGCATCGTGCCCGGCACATAACCACGGCCCTTTTCGACCTTGATCTGCATGTCGAGCTTGCCGCCGTGCGACAGGTGCGCGATCACGTGCTCGGGGTTGATGATTTCCACGTCGTGCGGGGTCTGGATGTCGCCGGCCGTGACCGGGCCTTCGCCTTCCTTGCGCAGCACCAGCGTCACTTCATCGCGGTTGTGAAGGCGGAACACCACGCCCTTCAGGTTCAGCATGATGTGGACGACGTCTTCCTGCACGCCGTCGATGGCGGAGTACTCGTGCAACACGCCGGCGATCGTCACTTCGGTGGGCGCATAGCCGACCATCGACGACAGCAACACGCGGCGCAGCGCGTTGCCCAGGGTGTGGCCATAACCGCGCTCGAAAGGTTCGAGCGTGGCCTTGGCACGGTTGCCGCCAAGCGGCTCGACATGGATGGCTTTGGGTTTCAGCAGATTGGTTTGCATTGAAGTCCTGTTGGTCTCAATACCCTCGGCTCGTTACACCGATAAGGCTGATGGACAGCGCCGGGCGAAGAAATGTTTGCTCCACTGCCGGCATATGGAGCAATAAAACCGGAGGGAGGTGCAGGCGTTCGCCGTCACCCCGCTCGTCTGTCCGTTTATCGCGAGTACAACTCGACGATCAGCGCTTCCTTGATGTCGGCGCCGAATTCGTCGCGGTCAGGCGCCTTCTTGAAGATGCCTTCGAGCTTGGCAGCGTCGACGCTCACCCAGTTCGGCATGCCCTGGCCTTCGGCCAACTTCACGGCGTCGATGATGCGCAGCTGCTTCTTCGACTTCTCGCGCACCGCGACCACGTCACCGGCCTTGACCAGGTACGAGGCGATGTTGACCGATGCACCGTTCACGGTGATCGACTTGTGCGAGACCATCTGGCGCGCTTCGGCGCGCGTGGAGCCGAAGCCCATGCGGTAGACGACGTTGTCGAGGCGCGATTCCAGCAGCATCAGGAGGTTCGCACCGGTGTTGCCCTTGCGGCGCTCGGCTTCGGCGAAGTAGCGGCGGAACTGCTTCTCGAGGATGCCGTACATGCGCTTGACCTTCTGCTTTTCGCGGAGCTGAAGACCGAAGTCGGAGGTGCGGGTACCCGAGGTGCGGCCGTGCTGGCCGGGCTTGCTGTCGAACTTGACCTTGTCCCCGATCGGGCGGCGGGCGCTCTTCAGGAAAAGGTCGGTGCCTTCACGGCGGGAAAGTTTGCCCTTGGGGCCAAGATAACGTGCCACGTTGTGTTCCTTGTGTTCAATCTGACGCAGGCTGCCGTTGTGCGGCGTGGCTTGCGCGAGTCTGGCGAGTGTTGTTTTGTGCGCTCAGACGGTGGGCTTCAAGAAGTCCGGTTCACTGCGAGAGATCAGCCGGCTTCAACGAAAAAGTCGGCGCAGCCCTAAGGCGGCACCGACGCGAGATCACGGTGACTGTTGAGTCACCGTGAATCGATCAGATACGGCGGCGCTTTTGCGGGCGGCAACCGTTGTGCGGCACCGGCGTCACATCGGAAATCGAGTTGATGCGGATGCCGAGCGAGGCGAGTGCACGAACCGACGACTCGCGGCCCGGGCCGGGGCCCTTGATCCGCACGTCGAGGTTCTTGATGCCCTGGTCTTGCGCTGCGCGGCCGGCCACTTCGGCAGCCACCTGGGCCGCGAAAGGCGTGCTCTTGCGCGAGCCCTTGAAACCCTGGCCGCCGCTCGACGCCCACGACAGCGCGCCACCCTGGCGATCGGTGATCGTGATGATCGTGTTGTTGAACGACGCGTGAACGTGTGCGACGCCGTCCGCAACGTTCTTGCGGACTTTCTTGCGCACGCGTTGGGCGGCGGTGTTGACAGGTGCTTTAGCCATGTTGACCTTCTCTCAATCTTGTCTGGATGCCGGGCAGTGAAGTTCGCTTGCGCGAATCACTTCTTGACCAGGGCGCCCGACTTGCGCGGGCCCTTGCGGGTGCGTGCATTCGTCTTGGTGCGCTGGCCGCGAACCGGCAGGCCGCGGCGGTGACGGAAGCCGCGGTAGCAGCCCAGGTCCATCAGGCGCTTGATGTTGATCGACATCTCGCGGCGCAGGTCGCCCTCGATGGTGAGCCGGCCGATTTCTTCCCGGATCTTTTCCAGGTCGGTGTCGGTCAGGTCTTTCACCTTGCGATCAAACGGAACGCCGCTGTTGGTGCAGATCTTCTGCGCCGTGGTGCGGCCCACGCCGTAGATCGAAGTCAGACCGATCTCGGTGTGCTTGTGGGGCGGAATGTTGATACCAGCAATACGTGCCATGTTCGTTCTCTTTTAACCTTGACGCTGCTTGTGACGCGGGTCGGTGCAAATGACGCGCACGACGCCCTTGCGACGGATCACCTTGCAATTGCGGCACATTTTCTTGACCGATGCTGCGACTTTCATGCTCTTCTCCTGGGCCCGACCACGGGCCCTCCAAATTCGTTTACTTCGCCCGGAACACGATCCGAGCACGGCTCAGATCGTAGGGCGTCAATTCGACCGTGACCTTGTCCCCCGGCAGGATGCGGATGTAGTGCATGCGCATCTTCCCGGAGATGTGACCGAGCACCACGTGCCCGTTCTCCAGCTTCACACGAAACGTGGCGTTGGGCAGATTCTCGAGAATCTCGCCCTGCATCTGAATGACATCGTCTTTCGCCATGAATGTCTTCAGGTCGCCTTGAAATTAGCTTTTTTCAACAATGATTCGTACTGCTGGCTCATCACGTAACTCTGCACCTGAGCCCAGAAGTCCATCGTCACGACGACGATGATCAAGAGCGAGGTGCCGCCGAAGTAGAACGGCACGTTGTACTTCAGCACCAGGAACTCCGGCAGCAGGCACACGGCGGTGATGTAGATCGCGCCAGCCAGCGTGAGCCGGGAAAGAATGCGATCGATGTGGCGAGCGGTCTGGTCACCGGGGCGGATGCCCGGAATGAAGGCGCCGCTCTTCTTCAGGTTGTCTGCGGTCTCGCGGCTGTTGAACACCAGCGCGGTGTAGAAGAAGCAGAAGAAGATGATCGCGGCGGCGTAGAGCAGCACGTAGATCGGCTGGCCGGGCGACAGCAGTGCGGCGATGTCTTTCAGCCAGCGGAAGCTGTCGCCGGTGGCGAACCAGCTCACGGCGGTGGTCGGCAGCAGGATGATGCTTGAGGCGAAGATCGGCGGGATCACGCCCGACATGTTCAGCTTCAGCGGCAGGTGCGAAGACTGGCCACCGTAGACCTTGTTGCCGACTTGCCGTTTGGCATAGTTGACGAGGATCTTGCGCTGGCCGCGCTCGACAAACACGACGGCGAAGGTGACCGCGCCGACCAGCAGCGTGATGAACAGTGCCGCAACGATGCTCATCGAACCTTGATTGACCAAGCTCGCGAACTGGCCCAGCGCGCCGGGCAGGCCGGCAGCGATGCCACCGAAGATCAGGATCGAGATGCCGTTGCCCAGGCCGCGTTCGGTGATCTGCTCGCCGAGCCACATCAGGAACATGGTGCCGGCGACCAAGCTCACGACCGCCGTCATGCGGAAGCCGAAGCCGGGTGAAATCACGAGACCGGGCGACCCTTCGAGCGCCAGCGCGATGCCGAGCGACTGAAACAGCGCCAGGCCGAGCGTGCCATAGCGCGTGTACTGCGTGATCTTGCGACGGCCCGACTCGCCTTCCTTCTTCAAGGCTTCGAGCGTGGGCACGACGTAGGTCATCAACTGCATGATGATCGACGCCGAGATGTACGGCATGATGCCCAGCGCGAACACGGTGAAGCGCGACAGCGCACCGCCCGAGAACATGTTGAACAGGCTCAGGATGCCGCCGGTCTGGCCCTTGAACAGCTGCGCGAGCTGGTTCGGGTCGATGCCGGGCACCGGAATGTGCGCGCCCAGGCGGTACACCACGAGCGCGAGCAGCAAGAAGACCAGCCGGCGACGCAGGTCGCCGAACTTGCCGCTCTTGGCCAGTTGATTCGCGTTGGTTGCCACTGCGCTTGGGTTTCCGTTTTTGACGAGTGACCTTTAGGCCACCGAGCCGCCAGCGGCTTCGATCAGGGCCTTGGCGCCTGCTGTCGCGCCGATGCCTTTGAGCGCGACCTTGATGGTCAGCTCACCGGTCTTGATGATCTTGACGACCTTGGCCAGCTCGCCGACGATGCCGGCTTGCTTCAGCGTCAGGATGTCGACTTCGGCCGCGCCCAGGCGCTCGAGGTCGGTCAGCGTCACTTCGGCGTTGAACTTCAGCAGGTGCGACTTGAAGCCGCGCTTCGGCAGGCGGCGCTGCAGCGGCATCTGGCCGCCTTCGAAACCAACCTTGTGGTAGCCGCCCGAACGCGACTTTTGGCCCTTGTGGCCACGGCCGGCGGTCTTGCCCAGGCCGGAGCCGATGCCACGGCCCACGCGACGCTTGGCGTGCTTGGCGCCGGTGGCCGGCTTGATGGTGTTGAGTTCCATGTTCTTGTCCTTTGATCCGTGCTTCAGAGCACTTTGACCAGGTACGAGACCTTGTTGATCATGCCGCGCACCGACGGCGTGTCTTCGAGGGTCGATTCGCTGTTCAGCTTGCGCAGGCCCAGGCCGCGCACGGTCGCACGGTGCGACTCGCGGGTGCCGTTGATGCTGCGCACCAGCTTGATCTTGACGGTGCTCTTGCTTGCTTCTTTGTCAGCCATGATGTTTCTCCAGCTCAGCTGAACAGTTGTTCGACCGTCAGCCCGCGCTTGGCGGCCACGTCGGCCGGCGTGGTCGAGTTCTTCAGCGCGTCGAGCGTGGCGCGAACCAGGTTGTACGGGTTCGACGAGCCCAGGCTCTTGCAGACGATGTCGGTCACGCCCATCACTTCGAACACGGCGCGCATCGGGCCGCCGGCGATGATGCCGGTGCCGGGGGGCGCCGGCGCCATCAGCACGTGCGAAGCGCCGTGCTCACCCACCACCTTGTGGTGGATCGTGCCGTTCTTCAGCGAAACCTTGAGCATGTTGCGGCGGGCCGAGTCCATGGCCTTGGTCACCGCGACCGGCACTTCCTTGGCCTTGCCCTTGCCCATGCCGATGCGGCCATCGCCATCACCGACGACGGTGAGTGCCGCGAAGCTCAGCGTGCGGCCACCCTTCACCACCTTGGTGACGCGGTTCACCGCGATCATCTTTTCTTTCAGACCGTCGTCACGACCTTCGTCCTGAACGCGGGGTTGGAACTTTGCCATCGTGATTCCTTAGAACTGCAGGCCGGCTTCACGCGCGGCTTCGGCCAGCGCCTTGACGCGGCCGTGGTACGCAAAACCTGCGCGGTCGAACGCCACCTTGTCGATGCCGGCGGCTTTCGCCTTCTCAGCGATGCGCTTGCCGATGATCGAAGCTGCCGAGACGTTGCCGCCCTTGCCCGACACCTTCGAGTCACCGGCGAGTTCCTTGCGGACTTCAGCTTCGGCGGTCGAGGCGCTGGCGAGCACCGTCTGGCCGTCGTCGGAGATGACGCTGGCGTAGATGTGCAGGTTGGTGCGGAACACGGTCAGGCGCGCCACACGTTGCACCGCAATGCGGGCACGGGTCTGGCGCGAGCGACGAATGCGCTGATCTTTTCTGTTCAGTGACATGTCATTCGCCCCTTATTTCTTCTTGGTCTCTTTGATGACCACTTTTTCGCCGACGTACCGGATGCCCTTGCCCTTGTAGGGCTCGGGCGGGCGGATCGCGCGAACTTCAGCGGCGATCTGACCCACCACCTGGCGGTCGGAACCCTTGATGATGATTTCGGTCTGCGTCGGGCAAGCCACGGTCACGCCTTCGGGCATGTCCTTGGCCACCGGGTGCGAGAAACCGATCTGCAAGTTCAGCTTGCTGCCGGCAGCCGCGGCGCGGTAACCGACGCCGACGAGCGACAGCTTCTTCTCGAAGCCCTTGCTCACGCCGTTGACCATGTTGGCCAGCAGCGCGCGCATCGTGCCCGACATCGCGTCGGCTTCGACGCTGTCGTTGGCCGGCACGAAGGTCAGCTTGCCGTCTTCGTTCTTGATCGTGACCAGGGCATTCACCGGACGCACCAGCGTGCCGAGCGAACCCTTGACGCTGATCTGTTCAGCGCTCAGCGCCACGTCCACGCCCTTCGGGACGGGCAGCGCCATTTTTCCTACGCGAGACATTGTTCGATCTCCTTAGGCGACGTAGCAGAGAACTTCGCCGCCGATACCGGCCAGGCGAGCCTTGCGGTCGGTCATCACGCCCTTGGGCGTGGTCACGATCGCCACACCCAGACCGTTCTTCACGTTCGGGATGTCGTGGCGGCCCTTGTACACACGCAGGCCGGGGCGGCTGACGCGCTCGATGTGCTCGATGACCGGCTTGCCGGCGTAGTACTTCAGCGCGATTTCGAGCTGCGGCTTGTCGGCCTCGCCACGAATAGCGAAGTTGTCGATGTAGCCTTCGTCCTTCAGGACTTTGGCGATCGCCGTCTTCAGCTTCGACGCCGGCATCACCACACTGACCTTCTGAACCATCTGCGCGTTGCGGATGCGGGTCAGCATGTCGGCGATAGGATCACTCATGCTCATGGGAATATCTCCAGATCAGGCCGCAGCCGGTTTACCAGCTGGCCTTGACGACGCCAGGGATGTCACCCTTGAACGCCAGTTCGCGAATCTTGTTGCGGCCGAGACCGAACTTGCGGAAGGTGCCACGCGGGCGGCCGGTCAATGCGCAGCGGTTGCGCTGGCGCGTCGGGTAGGCATTGCGCGGGAGCTTTTGCAGCTCCAGGCGCGCGGCGTAGCGTTCTTCGTCGGACTTCTTCGCGTCGTTCGCGGTGCCCTTGAGCTCCGCGTACTTCTTCGCGTATTTGGCAACGAGTTGCGTGCGCTTGAGTTCGCGCTGAATGAGGGATGTCTTGGCCACGGGCTCGGGTCCTTCAGTTCTTGAACGGGAACTTGAACGCGGTCAGAAGCGCCTTGGCTTCTTCGTCGTTCTTCGCGCTGGTGGTGATGCTGATGTTCAGCCCGCGCAGCACGTCGATCTTGTCGTAGTCCACTTCGGGAAAGATGATCTGCTCTTTCACACCGATGTTGTAGTTGCCACGGCCATCGAAGGCACGACCCGAGATGCCGCGGAAGTCGCGCACGCGGGGCAATGCGATCGTCACGAAACGGTCGAGGAATTCATACATCTGCACGCCACGCAGCGTGACCATGCAACCGATCGGCACGCCATCACGGATCTTGAAGCCGGCGATCGCCTTCTTCGACTTCGTGACCACGGGCTTCTGGCCGGCGATCTTGGTCAGGTCGCTCACGGCGTGGTCCATGACCTTCTTGTCGGAGACCGCTTCGCTCACACCCATATTGAGCGTGATCTTGGTGATGCGCGGCACCTGCATCGACGACTTGTAGCCAAACTTCTCGATCAGTTCGGGCGAAATCTTGTCGCGGTAGATCGCCTGGAGACGAGCGACCTTCGGCGCGGCAGAGCTTGCAACTTGTTCTTTAGCCATGGTGGTCTCTTAGGCCTTGATTTCTGCGCCGCTGGACTTGAAGACGCGAACGCCTTTTTCCTTGGTCTTGCGCGACTGCTGCTCGGCGTCGCTCAGCAGCTTGATGCCGACGCGGTCAGCTTTGCCGGTGGCGGCGTTGAAGATGGCGACGTTCGATTGGTGGATCGACAGAGTCTTGTCGACCACGCCACCCGTCGTGCCCTTCATCGGGTTCGGCTTGACGTGCTTCTTCACCACGTTCACGCCCTCGACGAGGATGCGCTCTTCGTCCACGCGCTGCAACACTGCACCGCGCTTGCCCTTGTCACGGCCGGTCAACACGATGACTTGGTCGCCTTTGCGAATCTTGTTCATGCCTGATCTACCTTGGCTTAGAGAACTTCAGGTGCCAGCGACACGATCTTCATGAAGCGTTCGGTGCGCAACTCGCGCGTCACCGGCCCGAAGATGCGCGTGCCAATCGGCTCGAGCTTTGCGTTCAGCAGCACGGCGGCGTTGCCGTCGAACTTGACGAGCGAGCCGTCCTGACGGCGCACGCCCTTGGCGGTGCGAACCACCACGGCGCTGTAGATCTCGCCCTTCTTGACGCGACCGCGCGGCGCAGCTTCCTTGATGCTGACCTTGATCACGTCACCGATGCCGGCGTAACGACGCTTGGAGCCGCCGAGCACCTTGATGCACATGACGGATTTCGCGCCAGTGTTGTCCGCGACATCAAGCCGCGATTGCATTTGAATCATGTTGTCCTGTCCCCAACTTGGCACACCAGTGAAGGCAACCAGTCTTGGGCCCGTCGTACCTGCGTTGGCTGATTGCTCAGCGCCTGCAGGCAGTTTTGGGCAGAGTCCGAAACTCTCGTTGCGCCGAACGGCACAAGTGGAATTTCAGCGAAGTCTTGGATTATGCAGCATTTTTGGACGCTGCGTCAATGTCCTTGCTGAAACGAGGTCGAAGCCGCCTTCAAAGCGGCCCCTTGCAGTGTTCAGGCCAGCACTTGTTTGGCTTGCGCCAGCAGGGTGCCAGCGTCGCTCACCTCGAACTTGCCCGGTGCTTCGACGTTCAGCGACTTGACCACACCGTCGACGACCAGCATCGAGTAGCGGTTCGAGCGCAGACCCATGCCACGGGTTGTCAGGTCGAGCGTCAGCCCGGTCGCCTTGGCGAAGTCGGCGCTGCCGTCGGCCATCATCCGGACCTTGCCGCCGGTCTTCTGGTCACGGCCCCAGGCGCCCATCACGAAAGCGTCGTTGACCGACACGCACCAGATCTCGTCGACACCGGCGGCCTTGAAGGCTTCGGCGTTCTCGACATAACCCGGCACATGCTTGGCCGAGCAGGTCGGCGTGTAGGCGCCGGGCAGCGCGAACACGGCGATCTTCTTGCCGGCCGTGGCCTTTTCCAGGTCGAAGCTGTTCGGGCCGATCGAGCAGCCGTTGCCTTCGACTTCGACGAATTCGGAAAGGCTGCCTGCGGGCAGCTTGTCGTCAACTTTCAACATGTGCTTCTCCTGAGTCTGTGGAAACAAAAACGGCCGGACGCCAGTATTCCAGCGTTCCGACCGTCGTATGAGGCGCGTGGTTTTAGACCACGATCGCCTTCTGGACCAGGCGGGTCACGACCCACGACTTGGTCTTCGAAATCGGACGCGTCTCGGCGATCTCGACCACGTCGCCCATCTTGTACTCGCCATGTTCATCATGCGCGTGGTACTTGCTGGAGCGCGCGACGATCTTGCCGTACAGCTCGTGCTTGGTGCGGCGTTCGATCTGGACCGTGATGGTCTTGTTGCGCTTGTCGCTGACGACCTTGCCCACCAGCGTGCGGGTGTTCTTGGCCTTCGGCTCGACTTGAGTCGCGGTATTTTGCTCGCTCATTTCGCGGCCTCTTTCTTCTTCTGGGCCAACACCGTCTTGGCACGCGCGATGTCGCGGCGCGTATTGCCCAAGGTGGTGTGGTTGGTCAGTTGTTGCGTGGCCTTCTGCATGCGCAGGCCGAAGTGGGCCTTGAGCAGATCGCCAACTTCCTTCTGGAGGCCGGCGATGTCCTTGGCGCGGAGTTCAGATGCTTTCATGATGGTGCTCCTCAGGCGCCGACCTGGCGCATCACGAACGTGCACTTCAGCGGCAGCTTGGCTGCGGCCAGTGTGAACGCTTCGCGAGCCAGCTCTTCAGCCACGCCGTTGATTTCATAGAGCACCTTGCCGGGCTGGATTTCAGCCACGTAGTACTCCGGGTTGCCCTTGCCGTTGCCCATGCGGACTTCGGCCGGCTTCTGCGAGATCGGCTTGTCCGGGAAGATGCGGATCCAGATGCGGCCACCACGCTTCACGTGGCGCGAGATCGCGCGGCGAGCCGCTTCGATCTGGCGCGCCGTGAGACGGCCGCGTTCGGTGGCCTTCAGGCCGAAGTCGCCGAACGAAACGGCCGCACCGCGTGTTGCCACGCCCGTGTTGCGACCCTTCTGTTCCTTGCGGTATTTTCTGCGTGCAGGTTGCAGCATGCTTATTCTCCTTTGGCCTCAGGCGTGGCAGGCGCGGGCGCCTTGCGAACACGCTTGACGGCGGGCGTTTTGGGCGCGTCGCCAGCCGGTGCTGCAGCAGCATCGGCAGGGCGATCGGCAGTGGGTGCGGCCTGGCGTGCCGGCGGCGCACCACGGTCGAAACCACCACCACCGGGGCGGCCACCACGGCCGGCCGGCGCACCGCCCGGACCCCGCGGCGGGCCGCGGCGCGGGCCACGGCGGTCGTCTTCGGCACCCGGGGGCGTGACGATGCCAGGCGCGTCGCCGTTGGCCAGGCGGTCACCACGGTAGACCCAGCACTTCACGCCGATGATGCCGTAGGTCGTCTTGGCTTCGGAGAAGCCATAGTCGATGTCGGCCTTCAGGGTGTGAAGCGGCACGCGGCCTTCGCGGTACCACTCGCAACGGGCGATCTCGATGCCATTCAGGCGACCCGACGACATCAGCTTGATGCCCTGGGCGCCCAGGCGCATCGCGTTCTGCATGGCGCGCTTCATGGCGCGGCGGAACATGATGCGCTTTTCGAGCTGCTGCGTGATGCTGTCGGCGATCAGCTGCGCATCGACTTCAGGCTTGCGCACTTCTTCGATGTTGACAGCGACCGGCACGCCCAGGCGGCGCGACAGTTCGGCCTTGAGGTTCTCGATGTCCTCGCCCTTCTTGCCGATCACCACACCCGGGCGTGCCGAGAAGATGGTGATGCGCGCGTTCTTGGCGGGGCGCTCGATCAGGATGCGCGAAACGGCGGCACTCTTCAGCTTGGCCTTCAGGTACTCGCGCACCTTCAGGTCTTCAGCCAGCATGGTCGCGAAGTTCTGGTTGTTCGCGTACCAACGCGACGCCCAGTTGCGCGTGACAGGCAACCGGAAGCCGGTCGGGTGAATCTTTTGTCCCATGGTCGTGCCTTTAGTTGCCGACGGTGATGTAGATGTGCGCAGTGGGCTTGCTGATGCTGTTGCCGCGGCCCTTGGCACGCGCGGAGAACCGCTTCAGGATCGCACCCTGCTCTACGTAGATCGACGTGATCTTGAGCTCGTCGATGTCGGCGCCGTCGTTGTGCTCGGCGTTCGCGATCGCGGACTCGAGGCACTTCTTGATGATGCCGGCAGCTTTCTTGGGGGTGAAGCTCAGGATGTTGAGCGCCTGGTCCACCTTCTTGCCGCGAACCATGTCGGCCACCAGCCGACCCTTGTCGGCTGACAGACGAACACCGCGGACGATCGATTTGGTTTCCATCGTCATCATCCTTACTTCTTGTTGGCCTTCTTGTCGGCCGGGTGGCCCTTGAACGTGCGGGTCAGCGCAAATTCACCGAGCTTGTGGCCGACCATCTGGTCAGAGATATAAACCGGCACGTGCTGCTTGCCGTTGTGCACCGCGATCGTCACGCCGATGAAATCGGGCAGGATCGTCGAGCGGCGCGACCAGGTCTTGATCGGCTTCTTGTCTTTGGTGGCAACCGCTTTTTCGACCTTCGCCATCAGGTGATGGTCGATGAACGGGCCCTTCTTGAGTGAACGAGTCATGCCGTTCCCCTTACTTCTTGCGACGCGCGACGATCATCGTCTGCGTGCGCTTGTTGTTGCGAGTGCGGTAGCCCTTGGTCAGCGTGTTCCACGGCGACACAGGAGCCTGACCTTCACCGGTACGGCCTTCACCACCACCGTGCGGGTGATCGACCGGGTTCATCGCGACACCACGCACCGTCGGGCGGATGCCCTTCCAGCGGATCGCACCGGCCTTGCCGTACTGGCGCAGCTGGTGTTCTTCGTTGGAGACCTCGCCGATCGTGGCGCGGCAGTCGATGTGGATCTTGCGCACTTCACCCGAGCGCAGCCGCACCTGGGCGTAAACGCCTTCACGTGCCAGCAGCGTCGCCGAGGTGCCGGCCGAGCGGGCGATCTGCGCGCCCTTGCCAGGCAGCATCTCGATCGCGTGGATGATCGAACCCACCGGGATGTTCTTGATCGGCAGCGTGTTGCCGGCCTTGATCGGCGCATCGGCGCCGCTCAGGATCGTAGCGCCCACTTCGAGACCGCGCGGGGCGATCACGTAGCGGCGTTCGCCGTCGGCGTAACACACGAGCGCAATGTGCGCCGTGCGGTTCGGGTCGTACTCGATGCGCTCGACCTTCGCGGGAATAGCGTCTTTGTTGCGCACGAAGTCGACGACGCGATAGTGATGCTTGTGCCCACCGCCGCGATGGCGAATCGTGATGTGGCCGTTGTTGTTGCGGCCCGCGTTCTGCATTTGCGGCTCGAGCAACGAAGCTTCGGGCCGGCCCTTGTACAGATGCGGGTGCACCACCTTGACGACGCCACGACGGCCCGGCGAGGTCGGTTTGACTTTGATGACGGGCATTACGCGCCCTCCCCGGAGAAGTTGAGCTCCTGGCCCTTGGCCAGCGACACATAGGCCTTCTTGACGTGGTCGCGGCGGCCGATCGACTTGCCGAAACGCTTGACCTTGCCCTTCTGGATCACGGTCGAAACACCGACCACGTCGACCTTGAACATCAGTTCAACGGCCGCCTTGATCTCGGGCTTCGTCGCATCGCGCAACACCTTGAACAGCACCTGGTTGTGCTTCTCGGCGGTCATCGTGGCCTTTTCAGACACGATCGGCGCGACCAGCACTTGCGCCAGACGGTCGGCAGCGTGCTTGGGCTTCGTAACTTGAGTTGCGGTGCTCATGCCAGCATCTCCTTGAGTTGCTCGACGGCGGCTTTGGTCACCAGCACCTTCTTGTAGTGCACAAGGGCCAGCGGGTCGGCGTGACGCGGCTCGACGATCAGCACGTTGACCAGGTTGCGCGAGGCCAGCAGCAGGTTGTCGTCGAGCTGGTCGGTGATGACCAGAACCGAATCGAGACCCATCGCCTTGAACTTGGCGGCGAGCGCCTTGGTCTTGGGCGAATCGACGGTCAGCGAGTCGACGACCGACAGGCGGCCTTCACGGGCCAGCTGCGAGAAGATGGCGGCCATGCCGGCGCGGTACATCTTTTTGTTGACCTTCTGGGTGAAGTTTTCATCCGGGCTGTTCGGGAAAATCCGACCACCCCCACGCCACAGCGGCGACGAGGTCATGCCGGCGCGTGCGCGACCGGTGCCCTTCTGGCGCCACGGCTTCTTCGTGGAGTGCTTGACCATCGTGCGGTCGAGCTGGGCGCGGGTGCCCTGGCGTGCGTTGGCCTGGAAGGCCACGACGATCTGGTGCACCAGCGCTTCGTTGTAATCACGGCCGAACAGCGTGTCAGGGGCGTCGACTTTCGACGTGGCCTGACCTTGTTCGTTCAGGAGCTCGAGTTGCATTACTTGGCTCCCTTCGCAGGCGCTGCGGCGACGGCTGCGCCGGCGCGTGAAACCTTGACCTTGATCGCGGGGCTCACGACCACATGGCCATTTTTCGAGCCCGGCACCGCGCCGCGCACCAGCAGCAGCTGGCGGGCTTCGTCGATACGCACGATGTCGAGGTTCTGGGTCGTCTTGGTCACGTTGCCGCGCTGACCGGACATCTTCTTGCCCGGGAACACACGGCCCGGGTCTTGCGCCATCGAGATCGAGCCCGGCACGTTGTGCGAACGGCTGTTGCCGTGCGAAGCGCGCTGCGACTTGAAGTTGTGGCGCTTGATCGTGCCGGTGAAGCCCTTGCCGATGGAGGTGCCTTGCACGTCCACCAACTGGCCCACGGCGAACACACCGACCGGCACTTGCGCGCCCGGCTTGTATTCGGCGGCCACATCGGCCGGCACACGGAATTCCTGGAGGATCTCGCCGGATTCGACGCCTGCTTTGGCGAAGTGCCCAGCTTCCGGCTTGGAAACGCGCGAGGCCTTGCGCTCGCCGAACGCCACCTGGATGGCGCTGTAGCCGTCGACCTGCTCGGTCTTGACCTGGGCGACACGGTTGTTGGACACGTCCAGCACGGTCACGGGAATGGCATCGCCATCATCCGTGAAGACGCGCATCATGCCCACCTTGCGGCCCAGCAAACCGAGGCGATGGCCTGGATTGACTGTCGTCATAAAGTTTTCTCCAGCCCACAAGCCTTGCGGCGCGCGAGCCTTTGTTCACGAGCCCGACATCGATTGGTCGGGTTGATAAGTTTCCGTCACCTGAGTGCGGAAAAGCCTGCGATTCTAGCACCAGCGGATGAATCCGCAACTGCCAGACCTCGCGGCGGGGTTCACTGCAGCTTGATTTCGACGTCCACGCCGGCCGGCAGGTCCAGCTTCATCAGCGCGTCAACCGTCTTGTCGGTCGGGTCGACGATGTCCATCAGGCGCTGGTGCGTGCGGATCTCGAACTGGTCGCGCGAGGTCTTGTTGACGTGCGGCGAACGCAGGATGTCGAAACGCTGCATGCGTGTCGGCAGGGGCACCGGGCCCTTGACGATTGCGCCGGTGCGCTTGGCGGTGTCGACGATCTCGAGTGCCGACTGGTCGATCAGCTTGTAGTCGAATGCCTTGAGGCGGATGCGGATCTTTTGCTTTTGCATGACGGTTCCTTAAAGAGCGTTGCGGCCGGCTTCGAAAAGCCTCCAGGCCGCGGTGTGGTGTAAAGGCCGGCGAAGGTTTTCACCTTCACCGGTCGTCACGCATTTACGCGATGATCTTGGCGACGACGCCAGCGCCGACGGTGCGGCCGCCTTCACGGATGGCGAAGCGCAGGCCTTCTTCCATCGCGATCGGGTTGATCAGCTTCACGGTGATGCTG
>JBEBIB010000052.1:0-15964 GCA_040080605.1 Burkholderiaceae bacterium | reverse complement strand
TGCGGTGCGTAGGGAAGGTAGTTCGCGGCCATGGCCACGAAACGTACCTCATCCTTCAACAGCAGTCAGGGTCTTCCCTTCTGCCGCCCAGACTCCTAGTTCACACCGGCGTGAGCTTGGCCACCGACAAGGCCAGCCACTTCATGCCGTGGCGCCCGAAGTTCACCTGCGCACGCGCATCGACCCCCGAACCTTCGAGCGTGACGATCACGCCTTCGCCGAACTTGTTGTGGAACACGCTCTGGCCCGAGCGCAGGCCGTGGCTGGGCGCTTTCGGCACCATCGGCGGCGCCGCGTTCGATGAACCGCTCACGTTGCCCGCGCCGACGATCGAGTTCAGACCCGAACCGCGCGCCCACGCGGCCTGGTAGTCGCGTGCAAAACCCGAACCGAAGCCCTGGTTGCGTGGCGTGATCCACTTCAGCGCCGCTTCCGGCAGCTCGTCGAAGAAGCGGCTCTTGATGTTGTAGCGCGTCTGGCCGTGCAGCATGCGCGTTTGCGCGAAGCTCAGGTACAGGCGCTTGCGGGCGCGGGTGATCGCGACATACATCAGGCGTCGTTCTTCTTCCAGCCCATCGGCATCCGACGCCGAATTCTCGTGCGGGAACAGGCCTTCTTCCAGCCCGGTGATGAACACGCAGTCGAACTCCAGGCCCTTGGCGGAGTGCACCGTCATCAGCTGGATCGCATCTTGCCCGGCCTGTGCCTGGTTGTCGCCGGCCTCTAACGAAGCGTGGGTCAGGAACGCGGCCAGCGGCGACATGATCTCGCCCGTTTCGGCATCGGGCGTCAGGTCGACCGAAGCGATCGCCGTCGGTGAGCCCGCGCTCATCGCGCCGGCGTGTTCGTCGACCGGCAACGCCACAGCGTCCTTGCCGAAACCCTCCTGCGTCACGAAGCCTTCGGCGGCGTTGACCAGTTCTTCCAGGTTCTCGAGCCGGTCCTGACCTTCCTTGTCGGTCTTGTAGAACTCGACCAGGCCCGAGGTGTGCAGCATGTGCTCGATGATCTCGCGCAGCGTGAGGCCGCGCGTGGCTTCGCGCATCGTGTCGATCATCGCGACGAAGGCCTGCAGGTTGCCTCCGCCCTTGCCGGCCAGCGCGCCGACGCTCTGGTACAGGCTGCGGCCGCTGGCACGGGCCGCGTCCTGCAGCAGCTCGACGGTGCGCGCGCCGATGCCACGCGTCGGGAAGTTCACGACGCGCAGGAAGCTCGTGTCGTCGCTCGGGTTCTCGATCAAGCGCAGGTAACTCAGCGCGTGTTTCACCTCGGCGCGCTCGAAGAAGCGCAGGCCCCCGTAGACCTTGTACGGCACGCCCGAGTTGAAGAGCGCACTCTCGATCACGCGGCTCTGCGCGTTGCTGCGGTAGAGCAGCGCGATGTCGCTGCGCGGTGTGCCCTCGCGGTGCAGCTGCTGCGCTTCTTCGACGAACCACTGCGCTTCGGCGAAGTCGCTGGTCGCTTCGCGCACGCGCACCGGCTCGCCCGGGCCGGCTTCGGTGCGCAGGTTCTTGCCCAGCCGGCGCGTGTTGCGCGAGATCAGCTCGTTGGCAGTGTCGAGAATGTTGCCGAAGGAGCGGTAGTTGCGCTCCAGCTTGATCACCTGCTGCACCTTGAACTCGCGCTCGAACGCGGCCATGTTGCCGACCTGCGCGCCGCGGAAGGCGTAGATGCTCTGGTCGTCGTCCCCGACCGCGAACACCGCGGCGTCGGGGCCGGCGAAGACCTTGAGCCACGCGTACTGCAGCTTGTTCGTGTCCTGGAACTCGTCGACGAGGATGTGCTGGAAGCGCCGCTGGTAGTGCTCGCGCAGCGCCTGGTTGTCGCGCATCAACTCGTACGTGCGCAACATCAGCTCGGCGAAGTCGACCACACCTTCCCGCTGGCACTGGTCTTCATAGGCTTGGTACACCTGCACCAGCACGCGCGATTGTTCGTCGCGCACTTCCACGTCTTTCGGGCGCCGGCCGTCGTCCTTCTGCCCGGCGATGAACCAAGTGACCTGCTTGGGCACGAAGCGTTCTTCGTCGAGCTTCATCGCCTTGATCACGCGCTTCACGGCCGAGAGCTGGTCGCCGGAATCGAGGATCTGGAAACCCTGAGGCAAGGCCGCGAGCTTCCAGTGCGCGCGCAGGAAACGGTTGCACAGGCCGTGGAAGGTGCCGATCCACATGCCACGCACGGGAATCGGCAGCATCGCGCCCAGGCGCGTCAGCATTTCCTTCGCGGCCTTGTTTGTGAAGGTGACCGCCATCACGCCGCCGGGCGAGAGCTGGCCGGTCTGGATCAGCCACGCGATGCGCGTCGTCAACACGCGGGTCTTGCCCGAGCCGGCACCGGCCAGGATCAGCGCCGGGTGCGCCGGCAGAGTCACCGCGGCGAGCTGTTCGGGGTTCAGGTTGTGCAGCAGCGTGGAGCGGCCGGCTTCGGTTTCATCGGGTTGCATGCGGTGATTGTCGGCCACGCCGACCAGCACCGTTCAGGCGTCGTTGACCGTCGTGGGCGGACCGCTCGGCCCTTCACGCCGGCCGAGCTGGAAGAAGATGCCGGCCGCCAGTGCCGACAACACCCCCATGCAGATGTAGGTGGCGTGAAAGGTGTGCACCACGTTGCTGGGGCCAACGTTGCTCACGATCGGTATCACCACCGGTGTGGCGAAAGCCGCCAGCAGCGCGCCGGCCGCCGCCACACCCAGGCTCATCGAGAGCTGCATCACGACCGAGAGCAGGCTGTTGCCGCTGCTGGCACGTGCGTCGTCCAAGTCACCGAGCGTGAGCGTGTTCATCGCGGTGAACTGCATCGAGTTGACGATGCCGAACAGGCCGAGGTAAACGAGGATGAAGGCGTGCGGCGTGGCGCGGTCGACCAGCGCGAAGCCGGCGATGAACAGCGCCAGCAGCAGCGTGTTGGCGACGAGAACGAGGCGGTAACCGAAGCGCCGGATCACCCGCTCGGCAAAGAATTTGATGAACATCGCGCCGACCACGGTCGGTACCATCGTCAGCCCGGCCACGCTCGGCGAATAACCGAGCCCGACCTGCAGGAACAGCGGCGTGAGGAAGGGCATCGCGCCGCTGCCCAGCCGTGCGAACAGGTTGCCGAAGATACCCACCGAAAACGTGGGAATGTGGAACAGCGCCAGGCTGAACAGCGGCTTGTCGGCACGCGCCGCGTGCACCCAGTAAGCAGCCATCGCAGCCAGACCCGCCATCACGAACAGGATCGACACCGCCGCGCTGAAGGCATGTTCCCCCAGGCCCTGCAAACCGAGCGACACCAGCACGAGCCCGAGAGAGAACATCACGAAACCGGGCCAGTCGAAGCGCTGGTCGGCGGCACCGCGCAGGTCGGGCATGTAACGCAGCGCGGCGAACACGCCGACCACACCCACCGGCAGGTTGATCAGGAAGACCCAATGCCAGGTGGCCACCTCGACCAGCCAGCCACCGAGCGGCGGGCCCAGCAGCGGGCCGACGAGTCCGGGAATCGTCACGAACGACAGCACCTTCAGCAGCTCGGCGCGCGGGTAGGCGCGCAGGATCGCGAGCCGCCCCACTGGCAGCAGCAAGGCGCCACCCACGCCCTGCACCACCCGAGCCGCCACCAGCCACGGCAGCGACGGCGACAGCGCGCACAGCAGCGACCCCAGGCTGAACAACACGATCGCGCTGATGAACGCGCGCCGGGTTCCGAAGCGGTCGGCCAGCCATCCCGAGGCCGGGATGAACAGCGCCACCGTGAGCATGTAGGCGATCACGACCGACTGCATGCGCAGCGGGCTCTCGCCCAGGTCCTTCGCCATCGTCGGCAGCGTGGTGTTGAGGATCGTGCCGTCGAGCGTCTGCATGAAGAACGCGATTGCGACGACCCAGGGCAGCAGGCGTTTGGTGGCGGGGTCGAGCATCGTTCGCTTTCGGTGGGGCGAGGTGTCGTCAGGCCGGGCCGTACAAGCGCATGAACAGCTCGACCGCTTCGCGCGCCCGCGCGTTCACGCGGCGCGGCGTGGGCTCGGCCATGCGGCCGACGAGGCGCTCGATCTGCCAGTCGCGCAGCGCCAGCGCGATGAGCACGTCGGCCATGTTGTCATCGGCCCCGTTCAACGCGCCGGTGGCCTGCGCCTGCGCCAGGCAAGCGACGAGCGCCGCGGCCACCGCGTCGCGCCCCTGCGCGCGCAGCGTGCTGTCGGCCGAGCCACCTTCGGCACGGTGCACCACGGCACGGTTGATCGCGACCGAGCGGTCCGAAGTCAGCAGCTTGAGCAGCGCGACGCAGAAGGCCTCGAGCGTCTTGCGCAACCCGGCATCGTCGAGCGGCGCACTCGCACCGCGGCGCAGCACGCCGATCATGTCGCCGGCATTGCCGCGGATCAGTTCCTGCAGGAACTGGTCCTTGCTGCCGAACCAGGCGTAGAGCGTTTCTTTCGACATGCGCTGGTGCTGCGCCAGCGCCAGCATCGAAAAGCCGGCCAGCCCGCCCGCGGCGATTAGTTCGTTGGCCGCGGCCAGAACCTGCTGGCGGCGTTCGGGGGTCTGGCGCATGAAGAGGCAAGGCGATTCGAAGAGGCCTCGATCGTAACACGGGCTTGCGTTGAACCGTACCTTGCAGTACGCTTTGAACCGTACCCATAAGTACGGTTCAAAGCGAATCCTTCATCACCTTCACAGGAGCCCGCGATGCACGACATACCTCTTCCCCACCGCCCGGCGCAACCCGGCCCGAACGAATTTGCAATGCAGGGCGGCCTGCTCACGCTCGCGTTCCAGGACGCGCTGCTGTTCACCGCGCTGATGGCCGGCGTGGCGCCACACCCGCCGGCCGCCGTGGGGCCGTTCATCGGCGCGCTGATGGCGCTCGCACTGCGCGCGGCGTGGGGCCTGCGCCAACCCGGCCGCTCCGGTCACGGCCTGGCGCTCGGCGTGGCGCTGCTGCACCTGGCGAACTTCGGCCCGCACAAGTTCTTCACCGAGCAGGGGCCGCTGATCGCGCCGATGGTCGCGGTCGGCCTGGCGCTGATCGTGCAGACGGCGTGGCTGGCCGGTCGCTGCCTGTGGCTCGGCCGCGCGAGACAGACGCTGCCCCGGCTGCACGCCGCGCCGGGTCGCCCATGAGCCTCGCTCATACGCTGGAGCGCGCCACCGCCTTCGTCGCGCTCTTGCTGATGGGTCTGATGGCGGGCTTCTTCTTCGCGTTCGCGATCGACGTGGTGCCGGCGTTCGCCGAACTCGACGCCGGCCCCTACGTGCAGGTGCAGCAGCACATCAATCGGGTGGTGCGCAGCGCCGGCTTCGGTGCGGTGTATTTCGGCGCAGCGCTGGCCGGCTTTCTGGCGGCGCTGGCAGCACGCGCAGCCGGCCGCAGGCGGCTCGCGCTCGGCTGGCTGTTCGTCGCCTGTGTCTGGTTCGTCGCCGTGTTCTGGCTCACGCGCAGCATCAACGTGCCGATCAACGACGGGTTGGCGCTGTGGAACCCGGCCGCGCCACCGGCCGAGTGGCACACGGAGCGCGACCGCTGGAACGAGGCCAACCGCTGGCGCGCCTGGGCCAGCGGCCTGTGCTTCTGCGCCGCCCTCGCACTGGCCCTGTTGCGACCCGCCGAACGGCGAACGGCCACGGCGTAGAATTTGCCACCGGGCCCGAATTTTTCGCGCCCGGTTTTTTATTGGCGGCACACATCATGGAAATCTTCGACTACGACAACGTGCTGCTGCTGCCACGCAAATGCCGCGTGGAAAGCCGCAGCGAATGCGACGCGTCGATCCAGTTCGGCACGCACCGTTTCAACCTGCCGGTGGTGCCAGCCAACATGAAAACCGTGGTCGACGAGCCGATCACCGAGTGGCTGGCCGCGAACGGGTTTTTCTACGTGATGCACCGCTTCGACGTCGACAACGTGGCGTATGCGAAGAAGATGCGCGACAAGGGCCTGTACGTGTCGGTGAGCTCGGGCGTGAAGGCCCCCGACTACGCGGTGATCGACCGCCTCGCGGCCGAAGGCGTGGGCGCCGACTACATCACCATCGACATCGCGCACGGCCACGCCGGCAGCGTGCAGAAGATGATCGAGCACATCAAGAAGAAGCTGCCCAGCACCTTCGTGATCGCCGGCAACGTGGCCACGCCCGAAGCGGTGATCGACCTGGAAAACTGGGGCGCCGACGCGACCAAGGTCGGCGTCGGCCCGGGCAAGGTCTGCATCACGAAGCTGAAGACCGGCTTCGGCACCGGGGGCTGGCAGTTGTCGGCGCTGAAATGGTGTGCGCGCGTGGCGACGAAGCCGATCATTGCCGACGGTGGTATCCGCGACCACGGCGACATCGCCAAGAGCGTGCGCTTCGGCGCGGCGATGGTGATGATCGGCTCGCTGTTCGCCGGCCACGAAGAGTCGCCGGGCAAGACGGTGGAAGTCGACGGCAAGCTCTTCAAGGAGTACTACGGCTCGGCCAGCGACTTCAACAAGGGCGAGTACAAACACGTGGAGGGCAAGCGCATCCTCGAACCCATCAAGGGCAAACTCGCTGACACGCTGCGCGAGATGCGCGAAGACGTGCAGAGCTCGATCTCCTATGGCGGCGGCACGAAGCTGGCCGACATCCGCAAGGTGAACTACGTGATCCTGGGCGGCGACAACGCGGGCGAGCACCTGCTGATGTAGAGGCAGCGCGCAACATCCGGAAACCTCGGCGACACGGAGGATGGACAAGCGCAAGACTTTCGGTACACGATTCGATTGCAATCGGGCGGCCGGCGCGTCGCCGACGGCTCTGTCGAAAACCCGAACACAACCCGAGAGCCCCGCGTGAAAAACCTGATTCGATTCGGCCTGCCTGCCCGCTGACCCTGGCCCTGTTGAGCAGCCGCGGCGGTGGCGGCCTCGACACCGACAGTTCGGTGCGCCTCGTCAACGCGACCAGCGAATACACCACGCTCGACCTGTACGCTGGCAGTGACCGCATCTCGAGCGCCGTGGCCTCGAACAGCGTGGGCAGCCACGCCACGATCGACGCCGACACCTACACCTTCAACCTGAGGAGCGGCGGCTCCACGGCCACGGCCGCCAGCACCAGCCGCGAGGCGCTGAAGAAGAAGCACCAGACGCTCGTGGCCTACACGACCGGCGGTGCGCTCAAGGCCGAGTACCTCTCCGACGAAGAAAGCGCGCCGAGCGCCGGCACGGCCAAAGTGCGCGTGTTCAACACGGCGGCGGCCGACGCCGGCAACATCGACCTGTACCTCGTCAACACCCCGTGCGCCGAACTGCAGACGTCGACTTCCGCCGCGGTGGCCTTGGGGGTCTCGGGCCTGCAAACGGGCTTCACCGAAGTGTCGGCGGCCACCGGCGGCAGCGCCTACCACCTGTGCGTGACCGCCGCTGGCGACAAGAGCGCGCTGCGGCTCGACGTTCCGGCCCTGACCCTGAGCAACCAGCAGGTCGCCACCCTCATCGTCACGCGCAGCACGGGCGGCGTGTTGCTGAACGGCCTGCTGCTCACACAACAGGGTGCGCTGACCCCGGCGCTCAACACCTCGGCGCGGATTCGCGTGGCGGCCAATGCGAGCGGCAACGGCACCGTCACGGCCAGCGTGGGCGGCACCTCGCTCGGGCTGAACTACACCTCGCCGGCCGTGGGCAGCTACAAGCTCGTGCCGGCCGGCGCCCTGGCCTTGAGCCTCACGGTCAGCGGCACCACCACCGCCGTGAACAGCCTGAGCGCGGTCGCCGGCAACGACTACACACTGCTGGTGACCGGGGCCGCTACCGCGCCGGTGGCCACGCTGATCGCCGACAGCAACACGCCGTCCAGCAGCACCGCGCAACCGGTGAAGCTGCGCCTCGTGAACGGCCTGAACGGCACCACGGCTTCGGCCACGCTCGCCTACAACTACGACCAGGTCGGTGACGACGCGGCGTCGCTCAGTGCAAACAACCCGAGCTTCGTGGCGACGAGTGCGGCGCTGGCGCGGCTCGAGGCGAGCTTCGGCGGCACGACCCTGCTCGTGGGCACGACCATCACGCTGGAAACGGGCAAGGTCTACTCGCTCTTCCTGCTCGGCGACCTGGCCTTGCCGCAGGCGATCCTGCGCGCTGATCGCTAGCGCCGCGCGGCCCCGCGGCCGCGCGGGGTGCGCACCTACAATCGGGGCCTCCCCGTTTTGAAGCTTTCCGGGAGGTGGCCGCACGTCGGGCCGCCCCGGGTGCACTCGCCATGACCGACCTCGCCAAATCGTTCGAACCCGCCGCCATCGAAGCCCGCTGGGCACCGCTGTGGGAACAGAGCGGCGTCTACGCGCCCACGCTCGACGCGGCCAAGCCGTCGTTCAGCATCCAGCTGCCGCCGCCGAACGTGACCGGTACGCTGCACATGGGGCACGCGTTCAACCAGACCATCATGGACTCGCTGACGCGTTACCACCGCATGCGCGGCGACAACACGCTGTGGGTGCCGGGAACAGACCACGCGGGAATCGCCACACAGATCGTGGTGGAGCGCCAGCTCGAACAGAAGAAGATCAGCCGCCACGACCTCGGGCGCAAAAACTTCGTGGCGAAAGTGTGGGAGTGGAAGGAAGAATCCGGCTCGATCATCACGAGCCAGATGCGCCGCATGGGCGCCAGCGTCGACTGGTCGCACGAGTACTTCACGATGGACGAGAAGCTCTCGCCGATCGTCACCGACACCTTCGTGCAGCTCTATGAACAAGGCCTGATCTACCGCGGCAAGCGCCTCGTGAGCTGGGACCCGGAGCTGAAGTCGGCCGTCTCCGACCTCGAGGTCGAAAGCGAAGAGGAAGACGGATTCCTGTGGATGATCCGCTACCCGCTGGCCGACGGCTCCGGCCACCTGGTGGTGGCCACCACGCGGCCCGAAACCATGCTCGGTGACGTGGCCGTGATGGTGCACCCGGAAGACGAGCGCTACACCGCATTGATCGGCAAGTTCGTCAAGCTGCCGCTGTGCGACCGCGAGATCCCGGTGATCGCCGACGACTACGTCGACCGCGCTTTCGGCACCGGCGTCGTCAAGGTCACGCCGGCGCACGACGCGAACGACTACGCGGTCGGCCTGCGCCACCAGTTGCCGATCATCGGCGTGCTGACGCTCGACGCGAAGATCAACGACAACGCGCCCGTGGCCTACCGCGGCCTCGACCGCTTCAAGGCGCGCAAGCACGTCGTGGCCGACCTCGACGCGCAGGGTTTCCTCGTCGAAACGAAGAAGCACAAGCTGATGGTGCCGCGCTGCGCGCGCACCGGCCAGATCGTGGAGCCGATGCTGACCGAGCAGTGGTTCATGGCCGTCAGCAAGGCCGGCCCCGACGGCAAGAGCATCGCGCAGAAGGCGATCGATGCCGTGGCCTCGGGCGAAGTGAAATTCGTGCCCGAGAACTGGATCAACACCTACGACCAGTGGATGAAGAACATCCAGGACTGGTGCATCAGCCGCCAGCTCTGGTGGGGTCACCAGATCCCGGCCTGGTACGGCAGCGGTGGCGAGATCTTCGTCGGCCGCAATGAAGAAGAAGCCCGTGCGAAAGCGACCGCCGGGGGTTACAGCGGCGCGCTGACACGCGACGAAGACGTGCTCGACACCTGGTACTCGTCGGCGCTCGTGCCCTTCTCGACGCTCGGCTGGCCCGAGCAGACGAAGGAGATGGATCTGTTCCTGCCGTCGAGCGTGCTCGTCACCGGCTACGAGATCATCTTCTTCTGGGTCGCGCGGATGATCATGCTGACCAAGCATTTCACCGGCCGCGTGCCGTTTCGCACCGTCTACATCCACGGCATGGTGCGCGACGGCGACGGCAAGAAGATGAGCAAGTCCGAAGGCAACGTGATCGACCCGGTCGACCTGATCCAGGGCGTGGACCTGGCCACGCTCGTGCAGAAGTCGACGGTCGGCCTGCGCAAGCCCGAGACCGCACCGAAGGTCGCGGCGCGCGTGAAGAAGGAGTTCCCCGAAGGCATGCCGGCCTACGGCGCCGACGCGCTGCGCTTCACGATGGCGTCGTATGCGAGCCTGGGCCGCAACATCAACTTCGACACCAAACGCTGCGAGGGTTACCGCAACTTCTGCAACAAGCTCTGGAACGCGTCGAAGTTCGTGCTGATGAATTGCGAAGGGCAGGACTGCGGGCTGAAGGAACACACCAAGGCCGAGTGCGCGCCCGGCATGCCGGCGCACGGTTACCTGAAGTTCAGCCCGGCCGACAAGTGGATCACGAGCGAGTTGCAGCGCGTCGAAGCCGCGGTCGAACAGGGCTTCACCGACTTCCGCCTCGACAACGTGGCCAACACGATCTACTCCTTCGTGTGGGACGAGTACTGCGACTGGTACATCGAGATCGCGAAGACGCAGATCCAGACCGGTGGCGAGCCGCAGCGGCGCGCCACCCGCCGCACGCTGATCCGCGTGCTCGAAACGGTGCTGCGCCTGATGCACCCGATCATGCCCTTCATCACCGCCGAGCTGTGGGAAACGGTGGCCGAGGTCGCCGGCCGCAAGGCGCCGGGTGCGAGCATCGTCACCGCCGCCTACCCGAAGGCGCAACTCGAGCGCATCGATGCCGCTTCCGACGCCTGGGTCGCCAAGCTGAAGGGCGTGGTCGGCGCCTCCCGTGCCCTGCGCAGCGAGATGAGCCTGTCGCCGGCGACCCGCGTGCCGCTCTATGCGGTGGGCGACGACGCGTTCATCGAAGAGGCTTCGGCTCTGCTGAAGTCACTCGCGAAAGTCTCGGAAGTGAAAGTCTTCGCCGACGACGCTTCGTTTGCGCAAGTGACGAGCAATGCAGCGGTCGTGGTGCAAGGCGAGTCACGCCTGGCGCTGCACGTCGAGGTCGACGTGGCGGCAGAAACCGAGCGCCTGGGCAAGGAGATCACGCGCCTGCAGGGCGAGATCGTCAAGGCGCAGGCCAAGCTCGGCAACGAAAGTTTCGTGGCCCGCGCGCCGGCGGCCGTGGTCGATCAGGAGAAGCAGCGCGTCGCGGAATTCAGCGCGACTGTGGTTCGCCTGCAAGATCAAGCGGCACGCCTGGCGACGTCGGCCTGAAGCCGCGCGACGACGGCGGGTCGCCGGTCAGCAGCTCGTCGATCCGCTTCACGACCGCCCAGGCACTACGCAGGCGCGACTCGCGCGTGGTGCTCGCCAAACGCGGCGTGACCTGCAGGTTCGTGGCGCGCGACAGGGGCCGGTCGGCTTCGAGCGCGCCGGGCTCCATGCTGTCGAACCAGGCTGCGGCGATGCGGCCGCTGCTCAGCGCCAGCGCCAGCGCCGATTCGTCGAACAGCTCGGAATGCGCGATGCTGACCACCACCTGGCCGGGCTTGCACGAGTGCAACAAACGCTCGCCGAGCAGGCCGCGGTAACGGCTGAAGTAGTTGAGCTGCACGCACACCGCATCAGATTGCGCGAGCAACTCGCGCAAGCCCAGCGGCTGGATCTTCCAGCGGGCCCACACCGCGTCGTTGGCGTGCACCGACGGGTCGTAGCCGACCACGCGCGATCCGAAGCCGGCAAGCATCTGCGCGGTGGTGCGGGCGGCCGGCGCCATGCCGATCAGCCCGACAGTGGCGGCGCCGATCTCCCGCCCGACCCAGCCGCTGTCGGGCCCTTCGGCCGGGATGCGGCGTAGCAGGTGCAGCACAGCGCCGATCATGAATTCGGCTTCGGCACGCGCGGTCGCGGTGAAGCTGCGCACCACCTCGATGCCAGCGCGTGCGCACAGGTCGAGGTCGATGTTCTCGGCGCCCGCATTGACGCGCCCCACCGCGCGCAGCAAGGGCGCGCTGAAAAGGGCTTGTGCGTCGAGCGTGACCGACGGTGGCACGATGGTCGCCCGCACGTCGTGCAGCGCATCGCGAAAAGCGCGCGGGTCGAGCGCCAGTTCGGGCGCGATGTGCAACTCGTGGCGCGCATGGAGCCAGTCCATCACTTCGGCTTCGAGCGTGTCGACGATCAGCAGGTCCATGCGGGAATTGGGCGTTGTCTTACGAGAGCGATTGTGGTGCCATGCCAGAATTCAAGCATGACTCAACCGGATTGTAAGTAGATGTTAGTCACTCGCGCGATTTTTCCTGTGGCCGGTCTCGGCACCCGCTTTCTGCCCGCCACCAAGGCCCAGCCGAAAGAGATGCTGCCGGTCGTCGATAAACCGCTGATCCAGTATGCGGTGGAAGAAGCGTATGCGGCCGGCGTGCGGCAGATGATCTTTGTGACGGGCCGTCACAAGCGCCCGATCGAAGACCATTTCGACATGACCTACGAGCTCGAGATGGCGCTCGAACAGTCGGGCAAGGAAGAGCTGCTCAAGGTGGTGCGCAGCGTCAAACCCGACGACATGGAATGCATCTACGTGCGCCAGGCGCAGGCGCTGGGCCTGGGCCACGCCGTGCTGTGCGGGCAGCGCCTGGTCGGCGACAACCCCTTCGCCGTGCTGCTGGCCGACGACCTGATGGTGGGCGAGACGCCGGTGCTGCAGCAGATGGTCGAGCAGTACAACGAATGGCGGGTCTCGATCCTGGCGGTGCAGGAAGTGCCTGCCGCGCATACAAGGCGTTATGGCATCGTGGCCGGCACGCCGATCAACGAACATCTGCTCGACGTGACCGGCATTGTCGAGAAGCCTGCCCCCGAAGACGCGCCTTCACGCCTGGGCGTGGCGGGCCGCTACATCCTGACCCCGGGCGTGTTCCACGAGATCGCCACGCAGCAGCGTGGTGTGGGTGGCGAGATCCAGCTGACCGACGGTATCGCCGCCTTGCTGCGCCGCGAGAAAGTGTTCGCTTACCGCTACGAGGGCCGGCGTTTCGACTGCGGCAGCAAGGAAGGTTTTCTGGAAGCCAACGTCGCGCTGGCGCTCGACCACCCCGAACTCGGGCCGGGCTTTCGCGCCTACCTCAAGACCTTGAACATCTGAGCGCCTTAGCGCCGCCGGATGTAGTGCACGAACTCTTCGTTTTCGCTCGTCTGCTCGACCAGCTCGTTGCCGGTCTGGCGCGCGAAGGCCTGGAAGTCACGCGTCGAGCCCGGGTCGGTCGACACCACCTTCAAGACCTCGCCGCTGTGCATGTCGGTCAGCGCCTTCTTGGCTTTCAGGATGGGCAGCGGGCAGTTCAAGCCGCGCGTGTCGAGTTCTTTCTGGGCGTGCATCGCTGATCCTTCTTTGAAGCGCAGATTTTAGGACGCCGAATCGGCAGGCCGCGGCGGCAGCTCGGCCCACTGCGGCGTGATTCCCCGCGAGCTGAGCCAGTCGGCCACCGCGAAGCCGGTGCCGGCACGCCAGCACTTGATGTCTTCGGGCTTGTAGAAACGGTACTCGGCGAGTTCGGGCGAGAGTTGCACTTCACCGCGCGCAACCACGTGGTACGCGATGATGATCTGGTTCATGCGCTGAAAGTCGTACACGCCGATCAGCTTGACCGAATCGGCCTTCAGGCTCGTTTCTTCGAGCACTTCGCGCGCGATGCCGCCTTCCGGCGTTTCACCCGCTTCCATGAAACCGGTGATCAGCGCGAACATCTTGCCCGGCCAGGCCGCGTTGCGCGCCAGCAGCACCTGGCCGTCGCGGTCGGCCATCTCGATCACGGCGGCGAGCACCGGCGTCGGCTTGTTCCAGTGGGTCCAGTCGCAGGCCTGGCAGCGCATGCGGGCCTTCGGGCCGCCGTCTTCTTCCTGCGACAGCAGTTGCAGCGGCGTGGCGCAGTTGGGGCAATAGGTGAACTGATGAGCCATACGCACCTTCAGGCGGGGAACACGCCGGTGGAAAGATAACGGTCGCCTCGATCGCAAACGATGAACACGATGGTCGCGTTCTCGACGGCCTTCGCGATCTGCAGCGCGACCCAGCACGCACCCGCCGCAGAGATGCCGGCGAACAGGCCTTCTTCGCGCGCCATTCGCCGTGCCATGTCTTCGGCATCGGCCTGGCTCACGTAGACCATCTCGTCGATCCAGGTCGGATCAAAGATCTTCGGCATGTAGGCCTCGGGCCATTTGCGGATGCCCGGAATGCGCGAGCCTTCGCTCGGCTGCGCACCGATCACACGCACCGCCTTGCTCTGCGCCTTCAGGTAACGCGAGGTGCCGGTGATGGTGCCGGTCGTGCCCATCGCGCTGACGAAGTGCGTGACCTGCCCGGCCGTGTCGCGCCAGATCTCGGGGCCGGTGGTCTCGTAGTGAACACGCGGGTTGTCGGCGTTGGCGAACTGGTCGAGCACCTTGCCCTTGCCGTCGCGCTGCATCTGCTCGGCCAGGTCACGCGCGTATTCCATGCCACCCGAGCGCGGCGTGAGGATCAGCTCGGCACCGAAGGCCTTCATCGTCTGCGCGCGTTCGATGCTCAGGTCTTCCGGCATGATCAGCAGCATGCGGTAACCGCGGATCGCCGCGGCCATCGCGAGTGCGATGCCGGTGTTGCCCGAAGTCGCCTCGATCAGCGTGTCGCCGGGCCGAATGTCACCGCGCTCCTCGGCGCGCTTGATCATGCTGATCGCGGGCCGGTCTTTCACCGAGCCGGCCGGGTTGTTGCCTTCGAGCTTGCCCAGAATGATGTTGCCGCGCGCGGCGCTCTCGGCGCCCGGCACGCGCACCAAGCGCACCAGCGGTGTGTTGCCGATGATGTCTTCGACGCTGCCGTAGTGGGGTGTTGTTTTACTCATCGACGCTCCTCGCCGCGGATTGTCGCAGGGGCAGAGAAAGCGCGTGGTGCCTCGGGTCGGAATCGAACCGACACTCCTTGCGGAACGGGATTTTGAGTCCCGCGCGTCTACCGATTTCGCCACCGAGGCCGGTGCTGTAGAGGGCGGAATTCTGCCATACGGCGCAAAAGCCACGGCCTTGAAATCGGCACGCGCGACCCGACCCTTAGACTCTGCACCTCTGCCCCACCTCGGAAACCCGCGCATGCCGTCGATGCCCCCCGTCACCCAAGCCCTGCTGCTGATCAACGTGGCGATGTTCTGCATCGACCTGTTCCTCGGCCGCTGGTTCACGCAGCTGCTGGCGCTGTGGCCGCTGGGCGCAGGCTTCCTGCCGTGGCAGGTGGTGAGCTACTCGTTCCTGCACGGCGACGCGATGCACCTGTTCTTCAACATGCTCGGCCTGTGGATGTTCGGCGCCGAGCTCGAGCGCCTGTGGGGCCCGAAGCGCTTCCTGCAGTTCTATTTCGCCAGCGTGCTCACGGCCGCGGCAGCACAACTTGCGGTCGCCGCGATCAGCGGCGCGGTGTACCCGACGGTCGGTGCCTCGGGTGGCCTGTTCGGGCTGCTGCTCGGCTTCGGCATGATGTTTCCGAACCGCACGATCGTGCCGCTGTTCCCGCCGATCCCGATGAAGGCCAAGGTCTTCGTCGCCGTCTTCGGTGGGCTCGAGCTGTTGTTCGGCGTGTCGGGCGCGATGCCGGGCGTGGCGCACTTCGCGCACCTGGGCGGCATGCTCGGCGGCTTCCTGATGATCCGCTACTGGCAGGGCCGCTCGCCGTTCGGCAAGCGCTGAGTCTTCTTCAGTAGCCACGCACTCGGTCCACCATCTGCGGCGGCGGCTCGCCGCGCTGCACGCAGTGCAGGCCGGCGACGAACTGCTTCGCAACCGTTTGTGGCGATGACTGCGCCGCGATGTGCGGTGTGATCGTGATGCCGGGCACGTCCCACAACGGATCGTCGGCCGCCATCGGCTCGTGGCATTGCACGTCGAGCGCCGCACCGGCGAGGTGGCCGCTGCGCACCGCGCTGATCAGGTCGGCTTCGACCACGTGCTCGCCACGCGCGATGTTAATCAGGTAGCTGCCTTTCGGCATGCAAGCCAGCGCACGCGCGTCGAGCAGGCCGCGCGTCTGCGGCGTGAGCGGCAAGGCGCAGACGACGATGTCGCTCGTCGCGAGCAGCACCTCCAGCGGCCCGCCGCTGCTGCGGCTCCAGCCAGGCACCTCGAAGCCCACGGTCTCGAGCAACTGCGCCACGACCCCGCCCATCC
>JBEBIB010000051.1:0-16253 GCA_040080605.1 Burkholderiaceae bacterium | reverse complement strand
CGGTCGCTGGGTCGGCAGCGTGATCGCGATCGTCGGTCTGGCCCTGCTCGGCGGGCTGGCCTGGTATCTGACGCACCAGCCGAAGGCCGCTGAGCCCGGTGCTGCCGCCGGCCCCGGCGGGCCGGGCGGGCCCGGTGGACCGGGTGGCCCGGGCGGTGGCCGCGGCGGCGCGGCCAGCACGGTTGGCATCGCGCGTGCGAAGCAGGCCGACATCCCGGTACTGATCGAAGCGCTCGGCACGGTGACCCCGGCGGCCAACGTGACGGTGCGGCCGCAGGTCTCGGGCGTGCTCACGCAGGTGCTGTTCAAGGAAGGGCAGATGGTGAAGAAGGGCGACCTGCTCGCGACCATCGCGCCCGAGTCGTTCCAGATGGCGCTGTCGCAGGCGCAAGGCGCACGCGTGCGCGACGAAGCGCAGCTCGAGGCGGCGCGCGTCACGCTCGCGCGCTACCAGACGCTGCTGCAACAGGATTCGATCGCCCGGCAAGACGTGGACACGCAGGCCGCGCTCGTCAAGCAGCTCGAAGGCACCGTCACGATCGACCGTGCGAACGAAGGCAACGCCAGGCTGAGCCTGAGCTACGCGCGCATCGTGGCGCCGGTGGCCGGGCGCGTGGGTTTGCGGCCGGTCGATGCCGGCAACTACATCGGCGCGGGTGACACGAACGGCGTGGCCGCGATCACGCAGGTGGCGCCGATCGACATCGTGTTCTCGATTCCGCAAGACCGCGTGCCCGAAATCCAGCAACGCCTGGCCCAAGGCGCGCAGCTGCCGGTGACGGCCTTCGACCGCACCCGCACCGTGCAGCTCGATGCCGGCACGTTCTCGACGCTCGACAACGTCGTCGACACGACCACTGGCACCGTGAAAGCGAAAGCGCGCTTCGCGAACGCCGCCGGCAGCCTGTTCCCGAACCAGTTCGTCAACGTGCGCCTGCTGCTGCGCACGATCACGAGTGCTGTCGTGGTGCCGGTGACAGCCCTGCGCCACGGCCCGAGCGGCGACTTCGTTTACGTATTGAAGGAAGACCGCACCGTCGCGCTGCGCAACGTGACGCGGGGCGAAGCGAGCGTGGAGTTCGTGGCGATCACCAGCGGCCTGGAAGCCGGCGAACCGGTCGTGACCGAAGGAGGCGACCGCCTGAAAGACGGCGCCAGGGTGCAGACCGCGGCCGACCGCCCGGCTGGAGCGGCATCGGGTGCTGCGTCAGGCGCTCGCGCTCGTGGCGATCGGGCGTTCGGTGCGAGCGGTGCGCCTTCAGGCCAACGCCGTGAACGCCGCGCGTCCGACGCCGCCGGCGGCCCGGCGCCAGAGAGCGCTCCCGCAGCCAGCGCCGCGCGCTGAGCGGGGTTGATGCGATGAGCCCGTCACGCCCTTTCATCCTGCGCCCGGTGGCGACCTCGCTGCTGATGGTGGCGATCGTGCTCGCCGGTTTTGTCGGCTTCAAGTTCCTGCCGCTGTCGGCCTTGCCGCAGGTCGACTACCCGACCATCCAGGTGCAGACGCTCTATCCCGGCGCCAGCCCCGAGGTGATGAGCCGCACCGTCACCGCGCCGCTGGAGCGCCAGTTCGGCCAGATGTCGGGGCTGGACCGCATGAGCTCGACGAGCGCGGCCGGTGTCTCCATCGTCACGCTGCAGTTCACGCTCGGCCAGACGCTCGACGTGGCCGAACAGGAAGTGCAGGCCGCCATCAACGCCGGCGGTTCGCTGCTGCCGGCCGACCTGCCCGCCCCGCCGGTCTATGCGAAGGTGAACCCGGCCGACGCGCCGGTGCTTACGCTCGCGATCACGTCCGACACGCTGCCGCTGACCGAAGTGCAGAACCTCGTCAACACGCGGCTGGCGCAGAAGATCAGCCAGGTCACGGGCGTGGGCCTGGTGTCGCTGTCCGGCGGGCAGCGGCCGGCGGTGCGCATCCAGGCCGACACGCAGGCGCTGTCGTCCTACGGCATCGGTCTCGACACCTTGCGCAGCGCCATCACGGCCGCCAACTCGAACAGCGCGAAGGGCAGCTTCGACGGCCCGAAGCGGGCCTACACGATCAACGCGAACGACCAGCTGCTGACGGCGGGTGACTACAAGAACCTGATCGTCGCGTACAAGAACGGCGCGCCGGTGCGCATGGTCGATGTGGCGAGCGTCGTCGACAGTGCCGAGAACACCAAGCTCGGCGCGTGGGCCAACGACAAGCCCGCGATCATCCTGAACGTGCAGCGCCAACCGGGCGCGAACGTGATCGCGACAGTCAACGCGATCAAGGCGCAGCTGCCCGAACTGCAGAAGGCGTTACCCGGGAGCGTCAACGTCGCGGTGCTGGCCGATCGCACGACCGGCATCCGCGCTTCGGTCGAACACGTCGAGATCGAACTCGTGCTCGCGGTCGTGATGGTGGTGCTCGTGATCTTCGCATTCCTCGGCAGCCTGCGTGCCACGGTGATCGCGAGCATCGCGGTGCCGATCTCGCTGATCGGCGCCTGCGGCGCGATGTACCTGCTCGGCTACAGCCTGAACAACCTGAGCCTGATGGCGCTGACGATCGCCACCGGCTTCGTCGTGGACGACGCGATCGTGATGATCGAGAACATCTCGCGCTACATCGAAGAAGGCGAGCCGCCGATGGAGGCGGCGATGAAGGGTGCTGCGCAGATCGGCTTCACGATCATCTCGCTGACGGTCTCGCTGATCGCAGTCTTGATCCCGCTGCTGTTCATGGGCGACGTGGTCGGCCGGCTGTTCCGCGAGTTCGCGGTCACGTTGGCGATCACGATCCTGATCTCGGCCGTGGTGTCGCTGACGCTGGTGCCGATGATGTCGGCACGCTGGCTGAAGCCCGAGCCGAAGGACCGCGAACGCAGTGCGTTCGGGCGCCGCGCCGAAGCCTTCTTCGGCGGCGTGATGACACGTTACGACGGCGCACTGCGCTGGGTCTTCGCGCACCAGGCGCTGACGCTGATCGTGGCGCTGGCGACGATGGTGCTGACCGTATTGCTCTACCTCGGCATCCCCAAAGGCCTGTTCCCGACGCAGGACACCGGCCAGCTGCAGGCCCGCATCGAAGCCGCGCAGGACGTGTCCTTCGAGCGCATGGCGCAGTTGCAACAGGACGCCGCGAAGGCGATCCTGCAAGACCCCGAGGTGCAGAACCTCAGCTCCTTCATCGGCGTGGACGCGGCCAACAACACGATGCTGCACACCGGCAGCATGCTGATCAACCTGAAGCCCGACCGCAGCAACCAGCAGGACACGATGCAGCGCCTGCGCGAGCGTGTGAAAGCCGTGCCGGGCGTGACGCTCTACCTGCAGCCGACACAAGACCTGACCATCGACGCCGAGACCGGCCCGACGCAGTACCGCGCCTCGCTCGAAGGGGCCGACACGGCGACGGTGAACGAGTGGATGGGCAAGCTCGTCGCGCAGTTGCAGCGCTCGGCCGACACGGTGCAGAACGTCAGCAGCGACGCCGGCGCCGAGGGGCTGGCCGCGTACATCGCGGTCGACCGCGACACGGCTTCGCGCTTGTCGATCACCGCGAGCGCGGTCGACGACGCGCTCTACAGCGCCTTCGGCCAGCGCATCGTCTCGACGATCTTCACCGAGACCAACCAGTACCGCGTGATCCTGGAAGCGAAGCCCGGGCTGCTGACCAACGCGCAGTCGCTCGGCCAGTTGAATCTGAAAACGGGGTCGGGCGAACCGACGCCGCTCTCGGCCTTCGCGACCATCACCGAGCAGCGCGCACCGCTGCAGATCACCCACGTGGCGCAGTTCCCCGCCAGCACGCTCAACTTCGATACTGCGCCTGGTGTGTCGCTCGGCGCCGCGGTCGACACGGTGCGCCAGGCGGCGCAAGCCATCGGCCTGCCGAGCAGCGTGACGCTGACCTTCCTCGGCGCCTCGGGCGCCTACGAACGTTCGCTCACGAACCAGCTCTGGCTGATCCTCGCGGCCGTGATCTGCGTCTACATCGTGCTCGGCGTGCTGTACGAAAGTTACGTGCACCCGCTGACTATTCTGTCGACGCTGCCTTCGGCCGGCGTCGGCGCGCTGCTCATGCTGATGATCACCGGCAACGACCTCGGCGTGATCGGCATCATCGGCATCATCCTGCTGATCGGCATCGTCAAGAAGAACGCGATCATGATGATCGACTTCGCGATCGACGCCGAGCGCCACCAGGGCATGGCGGCGCAGGAAGCGATCCACCAGGCGGCGATGCTGCGCTTCCGGCCGATCCTGATGACGACGCTGGCGGCGCTGTTCGCGGCGCTGCCACTGATGCTCGGCTGGGGCGAAGGCTCCGAGCTGCGCCGGCCGCTCGGTCTCGCGATCTTCGGCGGCCTGGTCGTGAGCCAGCTGCTGACGCTGTTCACCACGCCGGTGATCTACCTCGCGTTCGACAATCTGGGCAAGCGCTTGCGCGGATCGAAGCCGCGTGACGCGGTGGCCACGCCAGGGCCGGCCGCATGAACCTTTCAGGCCCCTTCGTCCGCCGGCCGATCGCCACGGTGCTGCTGACCGTCGGCGTCGCGCTCGCCGGCATCGGCGCGTTCTTCGTGTTGCCGGTGTCGCCGCTGCCGCAGGTCGACTTTCCGACGATCTCGGTCAGCGCGAGCCTGCCCGGCGCCAGCCCGGAGACGATGGCGACGAGTGTCGCCACGCCGCTGGAACGCCACCTCGGCACGATCGCCGGCGTCAACGAGATGACTTCGAACAGCGGCTCGGGCTCGGCGCGCGTGACGCTGCAGTTCGACCTGAACCGCAACATCGACGGCGCGGCGCGCGAAGTGCAGGCGGCGATCAACGCGTCGCGCGTCGACCTGCCGGCCACGCTGCGCAGCAACCCGACGTATCGCAAGGCCAACCCGTCGGCCGCGCCGATCATGATCCTGGCGCTCACGTCGAAGACGAAGACACCGGGGCAGATCTACGACGCCGTGTCGAACATCGTCAGCCAGCGCCTCGCCCAGGTCGAGGGCGTGGGCGATGTCGAGATCGGTGGCGGCTCGCTGCCGGCGGTGCGTGTGGAGCTGTTGCCGTTCGCGCTGAACAAGTTCGGCATCAGCACCGAAGACGTGCGCGCCGCGATCCAGGCCAGCAACGCCAACCGCCCGAAGGGCGAAATCTCGGGCGATGGCCGGCGCCTGCAGATCTACACGCAGAACGCGGCGCGCCGAGCTGCCGACTACGCGGCGATGGTCGTCGCCTGGCGCAACGGCTCGGCAGTGCGGCTCCAGGACGTGGCCGAAGTCGTCGACGGGGTCGAGAACGAGCGCACGCTCGGCCTCTTCAACGGCGAGCCGGCGATCGTCATCCTCGTCACGCGGCAGCCGGGGGCGAACGTGATCGAAACCGTCGACGGCGTGCGTGCGCTGCTGCCCGAACTGCAGGCACAGCTGCCGGCCGACGTGCAACTGCAGGTGGCTTCCGACAGCACCAATTCGATCCGCGCGTCGCTGCTCGAGATCGAGGTCACGCTGCTGATCTCGATCGTGCTGGTGATCGTCGTCGTCAGTGCGTTCCTGCGCAGCACGCGCGCAACGGTGATCCCGGCGGTGGCGACCGTCGTGGCGCTGCTCGGCACCTTCGGGGTGATGTACCTGCTCGGCTTCAGCCTGAACAACCTGAGCCTGATGGCGCTGACGGTCGCGACCGGCTTCGTCGTCGACGACGCGATCGTCGTGCTCGAGAACACCGCGCGTCACATCGAAGCCGGCATGGGCCGCATGGAAGCGGCGCTGCTCGGCGCGAAGGAGGTCGGTTTCACGGTGCTGTCGATCAGCGTCTCGCTGGTCGCGGTGTTCATCCCGCTGCTGTTCATGGAAGGCCAGACCGGCCGCCTGTTCCGCGAGTTCGCGATCACGCTGTCGGCCGCCGTGATGATCTCGCTCGTGATCTCGCTGACGACCACGCCGATGATGTGTGCGTGGTTTCTGCCCGAAGGCGGCATGAAGGCCAAACCGCCGGGGCGCGTGGCGCGGGGCGCCGAACGGGTCTACGGATGGGTGTTGCGCGGTTACGAGCACAGTCTCGACTGGGCGCTCGCCAGCAAGGGCCTGGTGATGCTGATCCTCGTTGCAGTGATCGGCCTGAACGTCTACCTGTTCGCCGCCGCGCCGAAAGGATTCTTCCCGCAGCAGGACACGGGGCAACTGAACGGCGGCCTGCGCGCCGACCAGAGCATTTCGTCGAAGGAGATGGGCACCAAGCTGCGCCAGGTTGTCGACATCGTCCGCGCCGACCCGGCCGTGGCAACCGTGGTCGGCTTCACCGGCGGCGGGCGCTCGGGTGGCGGCTTCATGTTCGTGAACCTGAAACCTGCCGGGCAGCGCACCGACAAGGGCCTGGCCGTGATCGCGCGCCTGCGCCCGCAGCTCGCCAAAGTGACCGGCCTGTCGGTCTTCCTCGGGCCGGTGCAGGACGTGCGCGCCGGCGGGCGCTCCAGCAACTCGACCTACCAGTACACGCTGAAGAGCGACAACCTGGCCGACCTGAAGCTGTGGGCCACCCGACTCGCCGACGCGATGAAGAATGCGAACACGATGCTCGACGTCGACACCGACCAGGCCGAGAACGGTGTCGAGACGATGGTCAAGGTCGACCGCGACAGCGCGGCCAAGCTCGGCATCAGTTCCACCGCCGTCAACGCCGCGATGTACGACGCGTTCGGCCAGCGCCAGGTCGCGACCATCTACGACGAACTGAACCAGTACCACGTGGTGATGGAATGGCACCCGCGCTACACGACCGGGCCGAACGCGCTGCGTGACGTGTACGTGGTGGCGAAGACGCCGGTGGGCAGCGTGGCGCCGGGCGCCACGGCGACGACCACCGGCACAACGACCACCGCGGTTTCGGCCAACCCCGGCTCGCGCGACGCGTCGACGGGCAACGCGTTGTCCAACAGCGTGACCTCGCTGGTGCCGCTCTCGGCGGTGGCGAAGTTCAGCGAAGAGTCGACGCCGACCTCGATCAACCACCAGGACGGCGAACTCGCGACCACGGTCTCGTTCAACCTCGCCGAAGGGTCGACGCTAGCCGACGCAAGCCGCGAGATCGCGCAGATCGAAGCCGACATCGCGATGCCGACCAACGTGCGCGGCGCTTTCGCCGGCACCGCGCTCGCGGCGCGCCAGTCGCAGGGCCAACAGACGCTGCTGATCATCGCGGCCATCGTCGTCATCTACATCGTGCTCGGCATCCTGTACGAAAGCCTGATCCACCCGATCACGGTGCTCTCGACCCTGCCGTCGGCGGGTGTCGGTGCGGTGCTCGCGCTGCTGCTGTTCAAGATGGAGTTTTCGATCATCGCGCTGATCGGCGTGTTTCTGCTGATCGGCATCGTCAAGAAAAACGCGATCCTGATCATCGACT
Organism: Burkholderiaceae bacterium; assembly: GCA_040080605.1. Lineage (GTDB taxonomy): Bacteria > Pseudomonadota > Gammaproteobacteria > Burkholderiales > Burkholderiaceae_C > LMDS01. The sequence goes on along the minus strand of JBEBIB010000051.1, from coordinate 8,879 downwards.
TCGCGCTCGACGCCGAACGCTCGCGCGGGCTGAGTGCCTTCGACGCGGTGCGTGAAGCCTGCCTGCTGCGTTTCCGCCCCATCCTGATGACCACGCTCGCGGCCGCGCTCGGCGCGCTGCCGCTGGCGATCGGTTTCGGTGAAGGCTCGGAGCTGCGCCAGCCGCTCGGCGTGGCCATCATCGGCGGCCTGATCGCGAGCCAGTTGCTGACCCTGCTGACGACCCCCGTCGTCTACCTGCTGCTCGACAAATTGCGCCGCCGTGGCGCCGACGAGCGCCACCTGAGCCGGGTGGGCGACGGCCCTTTTACCCCGGCCGAATCGACATGAACACACCACACTTCTCGCACTTTCGTTCGACGCCGGTGCTGCTCGCAGTGGCGGCTGTACTGTCGGCCTGCGCCGTCGGACCCGACTACCTGCGTCCCGAGGCCTCGTCGCCCGCCGCATTCAAGGAAGCGCCACGGGCCGAGGCCGGCTGGTTCCCGGCCGCGCCGGCCGACACGCTCGACCGCGGGCCGTGGTGGCAACTGTTCGGCGACGCCGAGCTGAACGCGCTCATCGAGCAGGTGGAGGTCTCGAACCAGAACGTCGCCGCTGCGGTCGCTGCGTATGCGCAGGCTCGGGCCCTGGTGCGCGAGCAGCGTGCGTCGCTCTTCCCTCAAGTCACGCTCGACGGCAGCGCACGCCGCAGTGGCGGCGGCGGTGCGACCGCCACGACCAGCAGCCTGCAGCTCGGCCTCGGCGCGAGCTGGGCGCCCGACATCTGGGGCAAGCTCGGCCGCGGTGTCAAGAGCGCGCAGGCGAACGCTCAGGCGAGCGATGCCGACCTCGCCGCCGCACGTTTGTCGGCACAAGGCGAGCTCGCGACCAACTACTTTTCGCTGCGAGATGCCGACACCGAACTGGCGCTCGTTCGAAGCACGGTGGAAGGCCTCGAACGTTCGCTCACGATCACGCAGAACCGCTACAACGCCGGCATCGCGCCGCGCACCGACGTGCTGCAGGCGCAGACCCAGCTCGCGAACACGCGTGCCGACCTCGCCACGCTGACCAGCCAGCGCGCCCAGCTCGAACACGCGATCGCCGTGCTGATCGGCAAGGCGCCGGCCGACTTCACGTTGCCGGTCGCCACCTGGAACATGGCGGTGCCGGCGGTGCCGCTGTTCGTTCCTTCAGAGCTGCTGCAGCGCCGCCCCGACATCGCGGCCGCCGAGCGCGCCGTGGCCGCAGCGAACGCACAGATCGGCATCCAGCGTTCGGCGTACTTCCCGAGCCTGTCGCTCAGCGGCTCGATCGGCAACAGCGGCAGCCGCGTCGCCGACCTGTTCGGTGCGTCGACGAGCCTGTGGTCGCTCGGCCTGTCGGTGGCGCAGACGCTGTTCGATGCCGGTACCACGAAGGCCCGCGTCGAAGGCGCCGAGGCCTCGCGCGATGCGGCGGTGGCGCGTTATCGGCAGACCGTGCTCACCGCCTTCCAGGCCGTCGAAGACCAGCTCTCGACGACATGCGCGCTGGCCGAGCAGGCCGCGCTGCGCCGCACCGCGTCGGAAGCGGCCGACCTCACCGAACAACAGCTGCTGAACCGCTACAAGGCCGGGCAAGTGAGTTACACCGAAGTCGTGACGGCGCAGGCTTCGGCCTTGAGTGCACGCCGCACCTTGTCGCAACTCGCCGCCAACCGGCAGGCTGCGGCCATCGCGCTGATCCAGGCGCTGGGCGGTGGCTGGCGTCAGGGCGCAGCGCCAGAGCCTTGACGGGCTCGCGCCCTGCTCGCCGCAAGCGCCGAACGCCTTCACAGTCACTTCACACACTTCATACCGGGTTCACCCCCGCGCCGGAGACTGGCCGCCTCACTTCACTTCCGGCCTGTTTTCCCATGAGCCACCTGATCGTGCACGGCGGTCGCCCCTTGCGAGGCCACATCGTTCCTTCGGCCAACAAGAACGCGGTGCTGCCGGTGCTGTGCGCCACCTTGCTCACCGACGAGCCGGTCGTGCTGCACCGCGTGCCCGACATCACCGACGTGCGCAAGCTGCTCGACTTCTTTCGCCAGCTCGGCAGCCGGGTCGACATGGACCTGGCCAGTGGCACGCTGAAGCTGCGGCACGGCAGCCGGCTCGACGCCGGCGGCGCGCGCCTTCCGGCCGGCATGCGCTCGTCGATCATGCTGGTGCCGGCCCTGCTGCGCCGCTTCGGGCGGGTGCGGCTCGAAGACGACATCACCGGCTGCACGCTCGGCGTGCGCGAGCTCGACCCGCACATCGACGTGCTGCGCGCCTTCGGCGCCGAGGTCGATCTCGAACCGGGCGCGGTGACGTTCCGTGCGCGGCACCGTTTCGCCGCCAGCGAACACTGGCTCGACTACGCCTCGGTCACCACGACCGAGAACTTCCTGCTGTGCGCAGCGCTCGCGCACGGCCATTCAAGGCTCATCAACGCGGCCTGCGAGCCGCACGTGCAGGAACTTTGCGTTTTCCTGGGTCTGATGGGCGCACGCATCACCGGCAGTGGCAGCTCGCAATTGCAGGTCGATGGCGCGGACGCGCTGGGCGGCACCGAGTACACGTTCGATGACGACTTCCATGAAGTGGCCACCTTCCTCGCACTGAGCGCAATCACCGGCGGTGACGTGGTGGTGCAGAACGGCGCGTCGGCGCAGTTCCCGCTGCTCGACCGCAGCTTCGCGAAGTTCGGCGTCGAGCTCGAACATCACAACGGCTTCAGCCGCGCGCACGTGAGCGGGCCGCTGAAGGTGCGGCCCACGCTCACCGCGAACCTGCTGCAGAAGGTGGAGGCCGCTCCGTGGCCGTATGTGCCGGCCGACCTGCTGCCGATCTTCGTCGCGCTCGGCGTGCGCGCCGAGGGCTCGGTGATGTTCTGGAACAAGGTCTACGAAGGCGCGCTGGGCTGGAGTTCGGAGCTCGGCAAGTTCGGTGCGCACGCGCTGCTGTGCGACCCGCACCGGCTCATCGTCTACGGTGGCAAGCCGCTGGTGCCGGCCCCGGTGGAGAGCCCCTACATCATCCGCGTGGCGATCGCGCTGTTCATGCTCGCCGCCAGCATCGAGGGCCGCTCGACGATCCTGAACGCGCTGCCGATCCGGCGTGCGCACCCGGGCTTCGTCGACAACCTGAACGCGCTCGGCGCGAAGGTGGAATGGGCCACGGGCGAGTGAGTGGCGGCACCGGCACCGCTGCGGGCGCCCCGTGACGGTGCCCGCCCATGTATCGAAAAACCCTAGGCCAGGCGTGGCCGCGCTCCGTCAAAATCCGCGCTGGTTGACGGAGCCCCCATGGAAAAGACCTGGTTGAAGCAGTACCCCGCCGGCGTGCCGGCCGAGATCAACGTGGAGCAGTACGCCTCGCTCGTGGCCCTGCTCGACGAGAGTTTCAAGAAGTTCGGCGCGCGCGTGGCCTACAAGTTCATGGGCAAGGCCATCACTTTCGCGCAGGTCGACGACGCCTCGCGCGCGCTGGCCGCCTACCTGCAGACGCTGGGTCTCGAGAAAGGCGACCGCGTCGCGATCATGCTGCCCAACGTGCCGCAGTACCCGGTGGCGGTGGCGGCGATCCTGCGGGCCGGCTACGTCGTCGTGAACGTGAACCCGCTCTACACGCCGCGTGAACTCGAACACCAGCTGAAGGACTCGGGCGCCAAGGCGATCGTCATCGTCGAGAACTTCGCGACCACGCTGCAGCAGGTGATCGCCAACGTGCCGACGAAGAAGGTCATCGTCACGGCGCTCGGCGACATGCTCGGCTTTCCTAAGTCGATGATCGTCAACTACGTGGTGCGCAAGGTGAAGAAGATGGTGCCGGCCTTCGAGCTGCCCGGCGCCGTGCCTTTCAACGCCGCGATCTCGCAAGGTCGTGGCAAGAGCTTCAAGCCGGCGCAGGTCGGCCCGGATGACATCGCGGTGCTGCAGTACACCGGCGGCACCACCGGCGTCAGCAAGGGCGCGGTGCTGCTGCACCGCAACCTGGTGGCCAACATCCTTCAGTCCGAAGCCTGGTACCAGCCGGCGCTGAAGAAGATCCCGGCGGGCCAGCAGGTCGTCACGATCTGCGCGCTGCCGATCTATCACATCTTCGGTTTCAACACGAACATGATGCTGGCCATGCGCATGGGCGGCTGCAACATCCTGATCGCCAACCCGCGCGACCTGCCGGGCATGTTCAAGGAACTGGCGGGCGAGAAGTTCCACAGCTTCCCGGCCGTGAACACGCTCTTCAACGCGATGGCACACCACCCCGAGTTCGGCAGCGTCGACTGGAGCGGCCTCGTGATCTCGGTCGGCGGCGGCATGGCGGTGCAAAGTGCCACCGCCAAGCTGTGGCTGGAGAAAACCGGCTGCCCGATCGTCGAAGGCTACGGCCTGTCGGAAACCAGCCCGTCTGCGACCTGCAACCCGGTCGACAGCACCTCCTACAGCGGCAACATCGGCCTGCCGATGCCCAACACCGAGCTCAAGCTGCTCGACGACGACGGCATCGAGGTGCCGCTGGGCACGCCGGGCGAGATCTGCATCCGCGGCCCGCAGGTGATGGCCGGCTACTGGCAGCGGCCCGACGAGACCGCGAAGGTCATGACGGGCGACCACTTCTTCCGCAGCGGCGACATCGGCGTGGTCGACGAGCGCGGCTACTTCAAGATCGTCGACCGCAAGAAAGACATGATCCTCGTGAGCGGCTTCAACGTGTACCCGAACGAAGTCGAAGACGTGGTCACGCAGATGCCCGGCGTTCTGGAATGCGCGGCGGTCGGCATCGCCGACGCGAAGGCCGGCGAGGCGGTGAAGCTCGTGATCGTGAAGAGCAACCCGGCCGTGACCGAAGCCGACGTGCGCGCCTATTGCGAAGCCAACCTTACCGGCTACAAGCGGCCCAAGGTCGTGGAGTTCCGCGCCGACCTGCCGAAGACGCCGGTCGGCAAGATCCTGCGGCGGGAACTGCGCGACAAAGCGTGAGCCAACGACCACACGAGCGTGAAGATTGACCGCCTTTTGAGTGTTCCAGACTGATACATTCACGCTTTTGCAGCGGGGCCCCACGAGGGAAGCGCTCATGTCGTTGACAGGAACACATCGGTGATCTGGACCAAGACCGAAGCCGGGCGAATCGAGATTCAGGCGCGCAACGTCGTCAAGGAACGGCCGCAGCGCAACCTGTTGCTCGTGATCGACGGCGTCAAGACCGAAGAGATGCTGCTCGCCAACCTGGCCGGCATCTCGGCGAAGGACTTCGTCGATCTGCACGTGCTGGGCCTGATCGCGCCGGTGCTGGCCGCCGGGCGCAGCGCTTCGCAGCCAGCGCGATCGGGCGGCGCACCGGTGGCAGAACCGGCCGCAGCGGCCACCGTCGACGTGCCGCTCGACTACGCGCAGTTCACCGCCACACTCACGCAGATGATCTCGAAAGAGCTCGGCCTGCGCGGCTTCGTGCTGACGCTGGCGGTCGAGAAGGCCGGCACCGCACAGGAACTGCAGGCGGTTGCCCAGCGCACCATCGAGCAGATTCGTGAACGCAAGGGCGACGCCGCCGCGGTCGCGGCCCAACGCGCGCTGTTCGGCGTCTGAGGTTCAGGCCACGCCATCGACCGTGCCGGTGGCCCGCATCGCCGAAGAACCGCCGCTGGCCATCGTCAGCGCCATGCAGCAGGAACTGCGTGCCTTGCTGCCCCTGCTGCAGAACGCGCGCCGGGTCGAGCGGGCCGGCCGCAGCTTCCATCTGGGTGAGTTGCACGGTCACCCCGTCGTGCTGGCGCTCTCGGGCATCGGCAAGGTGGCCGCGGCCACCACCACCACGCTGCTGATCCACACTTTCCAGGCACGCGCGCTCGTGCTCACCGGCGTGGCCGGCGGCCTGGCGCACGGTGTGAACGTGGGCGACGTGGTGGTGGCGCGGCAACTGCTGCAACACGACCTCGACGTCTCGCCGCTGTTCCCGCGCTTCCAGGTGCCGTCGAGCGGTCTTTCGCACTTCGATGCCGACACCCTGCTGGCCGATGCGCTGGCCGCTGCGGTGCAACGTTGCCTCGACGGCGCCGACGCTTTGCTCGGGCCGGCGACGGTGCACGCCTTCAACCTGGAGCAGGCGCGCCTCCACCGCGGGCTCATCGTCAGCGGGGATCTGTTCGTCTCGAGCGCGGCGCAGAGCGCTGCGCTGCGCGAATTGTTGCCCGATGCCCTGGCGGTCGAAATGGAAGGCGCAGCCGTGGCCCAGGTGTGCGCCGATTCCGGCGTGCCGTTCGCGGTGCTGCGCTGCATCTCCGACCGCGCCGACGACAGCGCCCACGTCGACTTCTCACGCTTCATCGATACCGTGGCCAGCGCCTGCACGGCGGCGATCGTCGGCGACTGGTTGAAACGCAGCGCATGAAGGTGTTCAAGTGGCTGTGGCGGGTACTCCGTGGCCTGCTGCTGGCGCTGGCCGCCGTGGTGCTGTTCCTCGAAGAATGGGGCTGGCGCCCGCTGACAGCGTGGGCCGCGCGGCTCGCGAAGTGGCCACCGATCGCACGCCTGGAAGCGCGCATCGTGGGTGTGCAGAGCCGCTGGGCTCTGGTGCTGTTCCTGGTGCCGGCGGTGCTGTTGTTCCCGCTCAAGCTGCTGGCGCTGTGGCTGATCCATGACGGCCGCACCGTGCTCGGCCTGTCGGTGATCGTGGCAGCCAAGGTGCTCGGCACCGCGCTGGTCGGGCGGCTCTTCATCCTGACCGAGCCGCAGCTGATGCAGATCGTCTGGTTCGCGCGCGCCATGGGCTGGTGGCGTACAACCAAGGCGCGGGTCAAGGCGGCCATTGCCGAATCGACGTGGTGGCGCAGCGTGCGGGTGGTGTTGCGGCGCTGGCGCGTGCGCGTCAGGCGGATGGTGCGCGGCTGAAACCCCCGGTGGCTGAGGCACACTCGCTGCATGCCACCGCGTTTTTTCATCGACCAGCCACTGCAGGCTGGCGACAAGCTTTCGTTGCCGGCCGGCGCAGCGCGCCATGTGCAAGTGCTGCGGCTGCAGCCGGGCGCGGCGATCACGCTCTTCAATGGCGACGGCACCGAATGGCTCGCCAGCGTCACGCAGATGGGCCGCAGCGACGTGGCGGTGCAGCTCGGTGCTGGAGCGAAGGTCGAGCGTGAACTCGCGCTGTCGATCACGCTCGCGCTCGGCGTGCCCGCCAACGAACGAATGGACGGGCTGATCGAGAAGGCCACCGAGCTCGGCGTGGCGCGGGTTCAGCCGCTGATGTGCGAACGCTCGGTGTTGCGCCTGTCCGGCGAACGCGCGCAGAAGAAGCTCGTGCACTGGCAGGGCGTGGCCATCGCCGCGTGCGAACAGAGCGGGCGCACCCGCGTGCCGCAAATCGGGCCGGTGTTGTCGCTGAGCGAGTGGCTCGCGAGCCTGCCGGCGCGGGCCGATGGCGCACGTTGGGTGTTGAGCTTGCGCGACGCGCTGCCGCTGCACCGGCTGGCTGCGCCCACGTCGCTGGTCTCGCTGAGCGGGCCGGAAGGCGGGCTGACCGATGCCGAAGAAAAGGCCGCTGCCTACGCCGGCTTCCAGGCGGTTTCGCTCGGCCCGCGCGTGTTGCGTGCCGACACTGCACCGCTGGCGCTGCTGGCGCACCTGGCGCTCGGCGCACAAGGTCATCCATGAACCTGCAGCTGCTGTTGCTCACGCTCTGCCAGGGCCTCTTCCTCACCAACAACGTCACCTTCATCGCGATCAATGGTCTGGTCGGACTGAGCCTGGCGCCGAGCCCCTGGATGGCGACGCTGCCGGTCACGGGTTACGTGGCCGGCGGTGCCTTGTGCGCAGGCATCGTTGCAAGGCACCAGCGCGCTTGGGGCCGCAAGCGCGCGTTCCAGGCCGGTTTGTGCGTGGCGATCCTCTCGACCGGGCTGTGTGCCTACGCGGCCGTCGCGCACCAGTTCTGGCTGCTGGTCGGTGCCACCGTGCTGGCGGGTTATTACAACGCCAACGCCGGCCTGTACCGCTTCGCGGCGACCGAGATCGTGGCGCCGCAGTTCAAGGAGCGGGCGATCTCGTGGGTGCTGGCCGGCGGCATCATCGGCGCGGTGGCCGGGCCGAACCTGGCGAGCGCGACACGCGATTACTTCCCTGTCGCTTTCGCGGGTGCCTACGCTGCGCTCGTGGGCGTGGCCCTGCTCGCATTGCTGGTGCTGTCGTTCATCCGCTTCCCGCCGCTGCCCTTGCCGAGCGTGACAAGGCCCGGCCGGCCGCTGCGCGAGATCGCGCGCCAGCCCGTGTTCATCGTCGCGGTCGCCGCGTGTGCGCTGGGCTACGGCGTGATGAACCTGCTGATGGCGGCCACGCCGATTGCCATGTCGCAGTGTGCGCACCCGTTCAAGAGCACGGCGCTCGTTCTGGAATGGCACGTGCTCGGCATGTTCGTGCCGAGCTTCTTCACGGGCTCGCTGATCAAACGTTTCGGCTGCCTGCCGGTGATGGCGGTGGGTGTGCTGCTCAACGTGGTGTGCATCGCCGTGGCGCTGTCGGGTGTCGACCTGATGCAGTTCCTGATCGCGCTGGCAGCGCTCGGCGTGGGCTGGAACTTCCTCTTCATCGGCGGCACGACCCTGTTCACCGAGGCCTACCGGCCCGAAGAAAAGACCACGGCGCAGGCGGCGATGGACACGGTGATCTTCAGCACGATGACGCTGACCTCGTTCAGCTCTGGCGCGCTCGTCACCACGCAAGGCTGGACGCTGCTGAACCTGGGCTCGATCGTGCCGGTGCTGCTGGCGGGCGCCGCGCTCGCATGGCTTGCGTTGCTGCGCCGCGCTGCGCAGATCGACTCCCAACTTGAAGGAGCTTGACCATGGGTCTGCTGGAGTCTGTTATCGGTGCGGTGGCGGGTGGCATGGGCGGGC
>JBEBIB010000003.1:0-238858 GCA_040080605.1 Burkholderiaceae bacterium | reverse complement strand
ATACGGCGGCGGCGGCGGTGGTGGCGGTGGTGGCGGCAATTCCGGCGGCTTTGGCGGCGGCGGAGGCGGGCGGCGCGGGCGCTGATGCGCCAGCCCGGCTGGGGCTTTTGACATGGCCGCGAAACCCCCGCACGTTACAATCTAAGGCTTTGCAAAACCTAGATTCAGGAGAAGAACATGGCGCTCGAACGAACCCTGTCGATCATCAAACCCGATGCCGTCGCGAAGAACGTGATCGGTCAGATCTACGCCCGCTTTGAAGGCGCCGGCCTGAAGGTCGTGGCCGCCCGCATGGCGCACCTGTCGCGCGGCGAAGCCGAAGCCTTCTACGCCGTACACAAGGCGCGCCCTTTCTTCAACGACCTGGTCAGCTTCATGATCTCGGGCCCGGTGATGATCCAGGCGCTCGAAGGTGACAACGCCATCCTGAAGAACCGCGACCTGATGGGCGCCACCGACCCGAAGAAGGCCGAAAAGGGCACGATCCGCGCCGACTTCGCCGACAGCATCGACGCCAATGCCGTGCACGGCTCCGACGCTGCCGAAACCGCAGCGGCCGAGATCGCGTTCTTTTTCCCCGGCATGAACGTCTACAGCCGCTGAGCGGCACCTGACTTTCCGGACGCCGCACAGGCCGCATGAACCCGATGCCGAACCAGCCCCAGGCAGGCGCACGCCCTGTGCCGGGGTCGGTGTCGGGCGCGGCAGGCGCGGCGCCCGTCAATCTGCTGGAATTCGACCTCGAAGGGCTGGCCGCGTACTGCGAAGTCCTCGGTGAGAAGCGTTTTCGTGCGACCCAGCTGTTCCGCTGGATTCACAAGTCCGGTGCGACCGACTTCGCACAGATGACCGATCTGGCGCGCTCGCTGCGCGACAAGCTCGCCGGCCGCGCCTGCATCGACGCGATGCCGGTGCTGAGCGAGCAGGCCTCGAGCGACGGCACGATCAAGTGGCTGTTCGACGTGGGTGGCGGCAACGCGGTCGAGACCGTGTTCATTCCCGAAGACGACCGCGGCACGCTGTGCATCTCGTCGCAGGCCGGTTGTGCCGTGGGTTGCCGCTTCTGCTCCACCGGCCATCAGGGCTTCAGCCGCAACCTCACCACTGGCGAGATCGTGGCGCAGTTGTGGTTCGCCGAGCACCATCTTCGCAAACGACTGAGCCTGCCCGAAGGCACACGCGCCATCACCAACGTGGTGATGATGGGCATGGGCGAGCCGCTGCAGAACTACAACGCGCTTGTGCCTGCCTTGCGCGTGATGCTCGACGACCATGGCTATGGCCTGTCGCGGCGCCGCGTGACCGTCTCCACCTCGGGCGTGGTGCCGATGATCGACCGGCTGCGTGCCGATTGCCCGGTGGCGCTCGCGGTGTCGCTGCACGCACCGAGCGACGCACTGCGCGACGACCTGGTGCCGCTCAACCGCAAGTACCCGCTCGAAGAACTGCTGGCCACCTGCCGCCGTTACCTCGAGGCGGCACCGCGCGACTTCATCACCTTCGAGTACTGCATGCTCGACGGCGTGAACGACAGCGACGAGCAAGCGCACGAACTGCTCCGGCTGGTCGGTGCCGGCGCTTCGCGCAACGACCCGCACAGGGTCTCGTGCAAGTTCAACCTGATTCCGTTCAACCCGTTCCCTGAATCGGGCCTGAAGCGGTCGGCGAACGAGCGGGTCATGGCGTTCGCGCGGGTGCTGCAAGAGGGTGGCCTGGTGGCCACCGTGCGCAAGACCCGCGGCGACGACATCGATGCCGCCTGCGGTCAGCTCGCCGGCGAGGTGCAGGACCGCACGCACGCCCACACGCGCATGACCCGGGCGCCGGTGCAGGTGCATCGCAGCGGCTCGGTGGTCGCCAACACGATACAAGCGGGCCGGTCCGGCGCGCAGGAGACCCATCGATGATCGCTTCAAGCTTCGACGCCGTGCGCGCCGCCACGCTCGTGAAGGTCGGGGCCGTGTTGTTTGGTGTCGCGCTGCTGTCGGCTTGTGTCACGACCCGTACGCCGTTGTCCGAAGCGACCGGCGACGCCACTAAAGATCGCATCACCGCGTCCGACGAATCCGACGGGAGCAGGCGCGCGAAGGTGCGCATGGAGCTGGCGGCCGCCTACTTCGGCCGTGGCCAGATGACGACCGCGCTCGACCAGGTCAAGCTCGCGATCATCGCCAACCCGAACCAGAGCGAGGCCTACAACCTGCGCGGGCTGATCTACGCCAACCTCGGTGACGACGTGCTGGCCGAAGAGAGCTTTCGGCGCGCGCTGCAATTGAACCCGCGTGACGCCGACGCGATGCAGAACTTCGGCTATTACCTCTGCCAGAAGAAGCGTTACCCCGAGGCGAACGCCTTGTTCGATCAGGCGCTGGCCGTGCCGCGTTACGTGGATGCGCCGCGCACGCTGCTGACCCAGGGCGTGTGCCAGGCGCAGGCCGGGCAACTGGCGCAGGCCGAGGCAACGCTCTTGCAGTCTTACCAGCTCGATCCGGGCAACCCGTCCACCGCCGTGAACCTTTCTGAAGTGCTGTACCGGCGCGGTGACTACGAGCGCGCCCGCTTTTACGTGCGGCGCGTCAACGCGGTGCCCGAAGTTGCCAACGCGCAGACGCTGTGGCTCGCTGCGCGCATCGAGCACCGATCGGGCAATGCACGTGCGGCGCAAGACTTCGCCGACCAGTTGCGTGGGCGTTTCCCCAACTCCCGCGAAACCGGCTTGCTCGCCCGAGGCGCCTACGATGAGTGACATCACCGGAGCCGGCGCGACCACGCCGCCGGCCGCGACCGCCGGTGGGCTGTTGCGCCAGGCGAGGCAAGCCCAGGGCCTGCACATTGCGGCACTGGCGGCGGCCATCAAGGTCACGCCGCGCAAGCTCGAACTGCTCGAGTCCGATCAGTTCGACCAGCTGCCCGACGCCACCTTCACGCGCGCGTTGGCGCAGACCGTGTGCCGCACGCTGAAGGTCGATGCCGGGCCGGTGCTGGCGCTGATGCCGCCGCCGCGCGGCCACCGCCTCGAAGAGATCTCCGAAGGCCTGAACACGCCATTCCGGGAGCGCCCGGGGCGTCTGGAGCCAGGCGACTGGATCAGCTTTGCCAGCCCGCTGGTTTGGGTCGCCGGGCTGCTGGTGCTGGCCGCGCTGGCGGTCTACTTCATGCCGGCTTCCTGGGTGCCGGCGGCCCGCGAGCGGCTGTCGGCCGAAGTCGGTGCAAAGACGCCGGGCACTGTGACCGAAGCCGCGTCGGCGGCGGTGGTCACCGCGCCCGCTGCTTCGCTGGCGGCCGTGGTCGAGGCCTCGCCTCTGCCGGTGGTGGCCGATCCGGCGGCATCGGCCGGTGCGGCCGAGATGCCGGCGAACCTGGCCGAGGCTCCCCCGGCCGGTGTGCTGCAGGTGCATGCCGACGAGCGCACGTGGGTCGAGGTGACCGATGCGCGCGGCCGGTCGCTGATCTCGCGCCTGGTCGAAGCCGGCGAAGACGTGGGCCTCGATGGGGTCATGCCGCTCAAGGTCAGAATCGGCAACGCCGGGGCGACAAAAGTGGTGTTCCGCGGCCAGCCCCTGGAACTGGCGGCTTTCACCCGGGACAACGTGGCCCGGCTCGAACTCAAGTAGTGCAGGGCGTGCCAGCATGAGCCCGCCCGGTCGCCATGGCACCGAAGGGGCCACTTCGTGGCCCTCGGGCTCATACACCGCAATGCGCAGCATGGAGATTGCCTGATGAGCGACATTCGCGACGAAGCCAGAAGCCTGCTCGAAGACTTCATCGAACCGGCCCGGCCCGCGCAGCGTGGCTCCGTCGGCGTTCCCGTGCGCTGGGGCGCACGCGAAGTGCTGGTCGGCGGCGGCGCGCCGGTGCGGGTGCAGGCGATGACCAACACCGACACCGTCGACGCCATCGGCACTGCGATCCAGGTCAAGGAACTGGCGATCGCCGGCTCGGAGATGGTGCGCATCACCGTCAACACGCCCGAAGCGGCGGCCGCCGTGCCCTACATCCGCGAGCAGCTCGACCGCATGGGCATCGACGTGCCCCTGATCGGCGATTTTCACTACAACGGCCACCGCCTGCTGACCGACTACCCGGCCTGCGCCGAGGCGCTCAGCAAGTACCGCATCAACCCCGGCAACGTGGGCAAGGGCGACAAACACGACCGCCAGTTCGCGCAGATGATCGAAGCGGCGGCGAAGTACGACAAGGCGGTGCGCATCGGCGTGAACTGGGGCAGCCTCGACCAGGAGCTGCTGACCGAGATGATGGACGCGAACGCGAAGCTCGCCGAGCCGCACGAGCCGCAGCAGATCATGTACCGCGCGATCATCACCTCGGCCATCACCTCGGCGCGCCGCGCCGAAGAGATCGGTCTCGGTGCCGAGCGCATCATCCTGTCGTGCAAGATGTCGGGTGTGCAGGATCTGATCAGCGTCTACCGTGCGCTGGCCAAACGCTGCGACTACGCGCTGCACCTCGGCCTGACCGAAGCCGGCATGGGCACGAAAGGCACGGTGGCCTCGACGGCCGCGCTTTCGGTCCTGCTCCAGGAAGGCATCGGCGACACGATCCGCGTCTCGCTCACGCCGCAGCCCGGTGAAGCGCGGACCCAGGAAGTGGTGGTCGCGCTCGAGATCCTGCAAGGCCTCGGCATGCGCGCCTTCAACCCGAGCGTGACCGCCTGTCCCGGCTGCGGCCGCACCACCAGCACCACGTTCCAGGAACTCGCCAAGCAGATCGACGACTTCCTGCGCGCGCAGATGCCGGTCTGGAAAAAGCGTTACCCCGGCGTCGAGAAGATGAAGGTCGCGGTGATGGGCTGCATCGTCAACGGCCCGGGCGAAAGCAAACACGCCGACATCGGCATCAGCCTGCCCGGCAACGGCGAAGCGCCGGCCGCGCCGGTGTTCATCGACGGCGAAAAGGCGCTCACGCTGCGCGGCGACAACATCGCGGCCGAGTTCCACGCGCTCGTCGAGCGCTACATCGACCAGCGCTACGGCGCCGCGACCGCGGAGCATCCGGCCGCGCAGATGTGAGCCACCTGCGCGCGGTTCGTGCGCTGCCGCGCCGAGCGGCGGCGAAGCTCCCCTTCGACTCCGACACACCATGACCGACAAGACCAAGATCAAACGAGCCGAACCGCTGCAGGCGGTGAAGGGCATGAACGACATCCTGCCGCCCGACTCGGCGCGCTGGGAGTGGTTCGAGGCCAAGGTGCGCGCGCTGATGGCGCGCTACGGCTACGCCAACGTGCGCACGCCGATCGTCGAGCCCACGGCGCTGTTCGTGCGCGGCCTGGGCGAAGTGACCGACATCGTCGAGAAGGAGATGTACTCCTTCGAAGACGCGATGAACGGCGACAGGCTCACGCTGCGCCCCGAAGCCACCGCCGGCATCGTGCGCGCGATGGTCGAGCACAACACGCTCTACAACGGGCCGCTGCGGGTGTGGTCGCATGTGGCCCTGTTCCGCCACGAGCGGCCGCAGAAGGGGCGTTACCGGCAGTTCCACCAAATCGACGTCGAGGCGCTGGGTTTCGCCGGGCCGGATGTCGACGCCGAGCAGATCCTGATGTGCCGCGCGCTGCTGCGTGATCTCGGCATTGCCGACAGCGACGTGCGCCTCGAACTCAACAGCCTGGGCCAGCCGGCCGAGCGCAACGCACACCGCGCGGCGCTGATCGCACACTTCGAAGGCCACGCTGGCGTGCTCGACGAAGACGCCAAGCGCCGCCTGCACAGCAACCCGCTGCGCATTCTGGACAGCAAGAACCCTGCGATGCAGGCGATCGTCGAAGCGGCGCCGAAGCTGATGGATTTTCTGGGTGCCGACTCGCTCGCCCACCTGAACGCGGTGCGCGCCGCGCTGGACGCGGTCGGCCTGGCCTACCGCATCAACCCGCGCCTCGTGCGTGGCATGGACTACTACAACCTGACCGTGTTCGAGTGGATCACCGACAAGCTCGGCTCGCAGGGCACGGTCTGCGGCGGCGGCCGCTACGACGGACTCTTCGAGCAGCTCGGTGGCAAGCCCACGCCGGCCGTTGGCTGGGGCATGGGCATCGAGCGCATGCTGTTGTTGCTCGAAGAAGCCGGCATCCGGCCACCGACGAGCGCGCCCGATGTCTACGCCGTCGTGCCCTCGGTCGCGGCGCTCGCCTCTGCGGTGGCGACCTGCGAGCGGCTGCGCGAGGCCGGCGTGTCGGTGCTGATGCACGCAGCCGGCGCCGAAAGCTGGGGCAGCATGAAAACGCAATTCAAGCGCGCCGACACGAGCGGTGCCCGCTTCGCCCTGGTCTTCGGCGACGACGAACTGGCGCGTGGCGAAGTCACCGTGAAGGCGCTGCGCGACGCCACCGTGGCCCAGCGCTGCCTGCCGCTGGCAGAAGCCTCACGCTGGGCCGCCGAATTGCGCACCGCATAATCCCGCCTTCGCTCGAAACCCAAGAGAACCGATCTTTCATGGCCACCCATCTCGACCTCGAAGAACAGGAGCAGCTCGACCAGCTGAAGTCCTTCTGGAAGCAATACGGCAACCTCATCACCTGGGCGCTGATCGTCGTGCTCGCCGGCTACGCGGCCTGGAACGGCTGGAACTGGTGGCAGCGTGACCAGGCGGTCAAGTCGAGCGCGATGTTCGACGAGCTCGACAAGGCCGCGCAGACCGGCGACGCCGACACCGCCGCGCGCATCTTCGCCGACATGAAGGAGCGTTACCCGCGCACCGCGTTCACCCAGCAAGGCGGGCTGCTCGCGGCCAAGGCGCAGTTCGACAAGGGGCAGCTCGACCCGGCGCTCGCCACGCTGGCCTGGGTCGGCGCGAATGCGGTCGAAGCCGAGTACCAGACGGTGGCGCGGCTGCGGGCCGCCGGTTTGCTGCTCGACCAGAAGAAGTACGACGACGCGATCAAGCAGCTCGACGGCGCCACGGCCAAGGAATTCGAAGCGCTCGTCGCTGACCGCCGCGGCGATGTGCTACTGGCGCAGGGCAAGAAGGACGAGGCCAAGGTGGCCTACGCGAAAGCCTGGGCCACGATGGACGCGAAAGTCGGTTACCGGCGCCTGATCGAAGCCAAGCTGACGGTGCTCGGCGCCGCGCCGGTAGAGGCGAAAAAGTGAGGTCGGTGCCTGTGATGGTTCGCTCCGCGCTGCCCTTGCTGGGCGCGGCGCTGCTGCTCGCAGCTTGCGCCAGCGGCAAGCCCAAACCCCAACCGCTGGAGCCGTTGACGCCGAAGATCGCCGGTCGCGCGGTCTGGAACAAGAGTGTCGACAGCATCAAGTTTCCGCTCGCTGTGGTGGCGCTGCGCGACAGCTTCGTCGTGGCCGACGGCGGTGGCGCGGTGTACGCGCTCGACGCGCAGAGCGGCCGCGAGCTGTGGCGCGGTGACGCCGGCGGCAAACTGAGCGCCGGTGTCGGCAGCGACGGCCGCTTCGCGGCGGTGGTCACGAGCGAGGGTGAGCTCGTCGTCTTCGAACAAGGCCAGCTCAAGTGGCGCAAGAGCATGGGCGTTCGGGTCAACAGTGCGCCGCTGGTGGCCGGCGAACGGGTGTTCGTGCTCGGTGCCGACCGTGGCGTGCAGGCCTTCGATGTGCTCGACGGGCGCAAGCTCTGGGTGCTGCAACGTGCCGGCGACCCGCTGACGCTGACGCAGAACGGCGTGCTCGCCGCCTTCAAGGACACCCTCGTCGTGGGGCAGGGCCCGCGCATGGCCGGTGTCGACCCGCTGCAGGGCACGCTGCGCTGGGAGGTGCCGATCGGCTCGCCGCGCGGTGCCAACGAGATCGAGCGCCTGGCCGACCTGGTCGGCCCGGCCGCGCGTGTCGGCGACGTGCTGTGCGCACGCTCGTTCCAGGCCGCGGTGGGCTGCGTCGACGCCGAAAAAGGCACAGTCGTCTGGACCCGGAACATCGGTGGCACCGACGCGGTGACAGCCGATGCGCAGTTCGTGTTCGGTGCCGATGCCTCCGACCGCGTCACCGCCTGGAAGGCGCCCAACGGCGAAGTCGCCTGGACGTCCGACAAGCTGCAGTACCGCGGCCTGAGCAGCCCGTTGAGCGTGGGCAAGACGGTGGTGTTCGGCGACGAAGACGGCACCGTGCACTGGCTCTCGCGCGAGACAGGCGAAGCGCAGCTGCGCCTGTCGACCGACGGCGGCGCGATCGCCGCGGCGCCAGTGGTCTCGGGCACGACCATGCTGGTGGTCACGCGCAAGGGCGGGCTGTTCGCGTTCCGCCCCGAGTGATCGGCACGCCATGAAACCCGTCATCGCCGTCGTCGGCCGCCCGAACGTGGGCAAGTCGACTCTGTTCAACCGCATGACGAAGAGCCGCGACGCGATCGTGGCCGACTTTTCCGGCCTCACGCGTGACCGCCACTACGGTGACGGGCGCAGCGGCGAGCACGAGTTCATCGTCGTCGACACCGGCGGTTTCGAGCCCGACAGCACGACCGGCATCGTGAAAGAAATGGCCAAGCAGACGCGCCAGGCCGTGGCCGAAGCCGACGCGGTGATTTTCGTCGTCGATGTGCGCGCCGGCGTGTCGGGGCAAGACCACGACATCGCGCGTTACCTGCGCACGGCGGGCAAGAAGGTCGTGCTCGCGGTCAACAAGGCCGAGGGCATGGCCGAGTCGCCGCTGCTGGCCGAATTCTTCGAGCTCGGCCTCGGCGAGCCGCACCCGATCTCGGCCGCGCACGGGCAGGGCATTCGCAGCCTGACCGACGCGGCGCTCGCCAACTTCGAGTTCGACGAACCCGAAGATCAGGCGGTCGAACAGAACGGGCCGATCCGGTTGGCGGTCGCGGGACGGCCAAACGTCGGCAAGTCGACGCTGATCAACACCTGGCTGGGCGAAGAGCGACTCGTGGCGTTCGACCAGCCCGGTACCACGCGCGACGCGATCACCGTGCCGTTCGAACGCAACGGCCAGAAGTTCGAGCTGATCGACACGGCCGGCCTGCGCCGGCGTGGCAAGGTGTTTGAGGCGGTCGAGAAGTTCTCGGTCGTGAAGACGCTGCAGGCCATCTCGGACGCCAACGTGGTCCTGCTGCTGCTCGACGCCACGCAAGGCGTGACCGACCAGGACGCGCACATCGCGGGCTACATCCTCGAGTCGGGCCGCGCGGTGGCGGTGGCGGTCAACAAGTGGGACGCGGTCGACGCCTACCAGAAGGAAACGCTGCAGCGCTCGATCGAGCAGCGCCTCGCGTTCCTGAAGTTCGCGCCGGTATTGCACATCTCGGCCATCAAGCGCCAGGGCCTCGGGCCGGTCTGGAAGGCGATTGCCGATGCCCACGCCTCGGCCACGCGCAAGATGTCGACGCCGGTGCTGACCCGCCTGCTGCAGGAAGCGGTCGAGCACCAGGCGCCGAAACGGGCCGGCGCCTTCCGCCCGAAACTGCGTTACGCGCACCAGGGTGGCATGAACCCGCCACTGATCGTGATCCACGGCAACTCGCTGGACCACATCACCGAAGCGTACAAGCGTTTCCTGGAAGGGCGCTTCCGCGAGCATTTCAAGCTCACCGGCACGCCGATGCGGATCGAATTGCGCTCCTCGCGCAACCCCTTCGACACGAAGGACTAAAAACCGCGGTTCACTAGGGCATTGCACTGTTTTGCGCGGGTGCGCGCAGGTGCTGTGTTAACGTGAACGCTTCTGAACTTTCATCACGGAGAATATCGTGAGCAACAAAGGGCAACTCCTACAAGACCCCTTCCTGAACCTGCTGCGCAAGGAGCACGTTCCGGTTTCGATCTACCTCGTCAACGGGATCAAACTGCAAGGCCACATCGAGTCCTTCGACCAGTATGTGGTGCTGCTGCGCAATACCGTGACGCAGATGGTCTACAAACACGCGATCTCCACGGTCGTGCCCGGTCGCGCGGTGAACTTCAGCGCTGCCGAACCCGCCGACCAGGCTTGAACAAGCCTGCGGCGTCGGCCCAGTTTCAGCCCACCTTGAGTTCCGCGGATTCCACCGGCTTGGCCGGGTCGACGGGCCCGGCCCGGGCGATCCTCGTCGGGGTCGATTTCGGTCGTGGCAAGGCTTTCGACGCATCGCTCGACGAGCTGGCCTTGCTGGCCGAATCGGCCGGCGACGTGGCGGTGGCGCGGGTCGTTGCCCGCCGCAAGGCGCCCGATGCGGCGCTCTTCGTCGGCTCGGGCAAGGCCGACGAGATCAAGGCGCTGGTGCAGGCGCACCAGGCCGAGGCGGTGCTGTTCGACCAGGCCTTGTCGCCGGCGCAGCAGCGCAACCTCGAACTGCACCTGGGCGTGGCCGTGGCCGACCGCACGATGCTCATCCTCGAGATCTTCGGCAAGCGCGCGCAAAGCCACGAAGGCAAGCTGCAGGTCGAGCTCGCCCGCCTTCAATACCTGTCGACCCGACTGGTCCGGCGCTGGAGCCACCTGGAACGCCAGAGTGGTGGCATCGGCATGCGCGGCGGCCCGGGTGAAGCGCAGATCGAGCTCGACCGGCGGATGATCGGCGAGCGCATCAAGGGCGTGAAGAAGCAGCTCGAACGCGTCAAGAAGCAGCGCAGCACGCAGCGCCGTTCGCGCGAGCGCAACCAGACCTTCCGCGTTTCGCTGGTGGGCTACACCAACGCCGGCAAGTCGACGCTGTTCAACGTGCTCGTCAATGCCCGTGCCTACGCCGCCGACCAGCTCTTCGCCACGCTCGACACGACGACGCGCCAGCTCTTTCTCGCCGAGGCCGGCGAATCGGCGCGCTCAGTCTCGCTCAGCGACACCGTCGGCTTCATCCGCGATCTGCCGCACAAGCTGATCGAGGCCTTCGAGGCCACGCTGCAAGAAGCCAACGACGCCGACCTGCTGCTGCACGTCGTCGATGCCGCGAGCCCGGTGCTGGCTGACCAGATGAGCGAAGTGCAGCGTGTGCTGGCCGAAATCGGCGCCACCGACATCCCGCAGGTGCTGGTGTTCAACAAGCTCGACCAGCTCGAAGAGACCCAGCGCCCGCGCGTGCTGCGCGACACCATCGAGGTGGCGGCCGGCGTGCGCGTGCCGCGCGTGTTCATCAGTGCCCAGAGCGGCGAGGGCATGGCCGAGCTTCGAGCGATCGTGGCCGAGGCCGTGGCCGCGATGCCCACGCACCGCTTGAAGCGCGACGAATCAACCCAAGATATCGGCTGGTCGGACGACGAGTTTTCCGACGACACGACCGACGTCTTGCCCGAAGACACACCGCAGACCGATCCCCACCTTTCACCCGCATGACCATGAGCCAAACCACCCTTGCATCACCGGGCAGCGCGTCGCGCCTGCGCGCGCTCGCCCGTGCGGCACGCGCCCTGGCGTCGGGCCTGATCCTGAGCAGCGGCAAAAACGACGGCCCGCCGGACCTCGACGAACTCTGGCGTGATTTCAACAAGAAGCTGACCGGCCTGTTCGGCGGCAAGGGCGGTGCGCCCAAAGGCAACGGCCCTGGCGACAACAACGGCGGCGGCGGTGGCCCGAACTTTCAGCCCGACATGAAAAGTGCCGGCATCGGCGCCGGCCTGATTGCCGGCGTGGTCGCGCTGATCTGGCTCGGCAGCGGCTTCTTCATCGTGCAGGAAGGCCAGCAGGCGGTCGTCACTTCGTTCGGCAAGTACAGCCACACGGCCGACGCCGGCTTCCAGTGGCGCATGCCGTACCCGTTCCAGGCACACGAGACGGTCAACGTCACGCAACTGCGCTCGAAGGAAGTGGGCCGCAACGCGGTGATCGCCGCGACCGGCCTGCGTGATTCGTCGATGCTGACGCAGGACGAGAACATCGTCGACATCCGCTTCACGGTTCAATACCGGCTCAAGGACGCCCGCGCATTCCTGTTCGAGAACCGCGACCCCGAAGAAGCGGTGACGCTGGCGGCCGAATCGGCGGTGCGCGAGATCGTCGGCAAGAGCAAGATCGATTCGGTGCTCTACGAGCAGCGTGACGCCATCGCCGCCGAGCTGGCGAAATCGGTGCAAGGCCAGCTCGACCGCCTGAAGGCCGGCATCGTGGTCGTCAACATCAATGTGCAGAGCGTGCAGCCGCCCGAGCAGGTGCAGGCCGCGTTCGAAGACACGCTCAAGGCCGGGCAGGACGGCGACCGCCTGAAGAAGGAAGGCCTGGCCTACGCCAGCGACGTGATCCCGAAGGCGCAGGGCACGGCTGCGCGCCTGCGCGAAGAAGCCGAAGGCTACAAGTCGCGTGTCGTTTCGCAGGCCGATGGTGATGCGCAGCGTTTCAACAGCGTGCTCACCGAATACCAGAAAGCGCCGAGCGTGACGCGCGACCGCCTCTACATCGACACGATGCAGCAGGTCTACTCCAACGTGACCAAGGTGATGGTCGACAGCCGCGGCAATTCGAACCTGCTGTACCTGCCGCTCGACAAGCTGATGCAGCAAGCCGGTGCCGGCGTGCCGACCACGGCCCCGGCCGCGCCGGCCGCCCCCGAGACCGCACCCGCTGCCGGTGCCGTGGATGTGCGATCGCGCGACGGGCAGCGTGCCCGTGACCGCGACGGCCGCTGAGCAAACCGGAGAACAAGAACATGAACCGATTGGTTGTGATCGTCGCCGGTGCGCTGGTGGTATTGATGTTGCTGGCTTCGACGCTGTTCGTCGTCGACCAGCGCCAGGTGGCCGTGGTCTACGCGCTGGGTGAAATCAAGGAAGTCATCCAGGAACCGGGCCTGAAGTGGAAGCTGCCACCGCCGTTCCAGAACGTGGTGTTCCTCGACCGCCGCATCCAGACCATGGACAGCCCGGAGACTCGCCCGATCTTCACGGCGGAGAAAAAGAGCCTGGTGATCGACTGGCTGGTGAAGTGGCGCGTGACCGACCCGCGCCAGTTCATCCGCAACAACGGCGTCGACCAGCGCAACCTCGAAGCGCGCCTGAGCCCGATCGTGCATGCGGCGTTCAACGAAGAGGTGACCAAGCGCACCGTCGGTGAAGTGCTCTCCAGCGGCCGCGACAAGGTCATGCAGGACGTGCGTGCGCGCCTCGCCGACGAGGCCAAGTCCTTCGGTATCGAGATACTCGACGTGCGCATCAAGCGGGTCGACTTCGTTGCCAACATCACCGAGTCGATCTACAGCCGCATGGCGTCCGAGCGCAAGCAGGTCGCCAACCAGTTGCGTGCGACCGGCGGCGCCGAAGGCGAGAAGGTGCGCGCGGATGCCGACCGGCAGCGCGAAGTGATCGTCGCCGAAGCCTACCGCGACGCGCAGAAGGTCAAGGGCGAGGGCGATGCCAAGGCCTCGGCGATCTTCGCCGAGTCGTTCGGTCGCGACGCGCAGTTCGCCCAGTTCTACCGAAGCCTCGAGGCGTACCGGGCGAGCTTTCGCAACAAGTCCGACGTGATGGTGGTCGACCCGGGCAGCGACTTCTTCAAGGCGATGCGTGGTTCGTCGATCGGGCAGAGTGCGCCGGCCGCGGCTGCGAAGAAGTAGGCCTTGGCCGCGCCGGGCTTCGTCGAGCTGCTGCTCGGTGCGTTTGCGCTGATGCTGGTGGTCGAGGGGTTCCTGCCTTTTCTGAGCCCGCCGATGTGGCGCAGCGTGTTCGAGCGGGCCACGAAGATGAGCGACGGGCAGATTCGTTTCGTCGGCCTGTCGAGCATGCTCGCGGGCTTGGCGATGTTGTACTTCTTCCTCGCCTGATTCGTCTGCTCAAACCGGCTCCGGGTGCACGCACCCCACCGGTACAATGCCGGTTTTAATCCCCGGCGTTTTTCCCATGTCATCTGCTTGGCTGCTGCCCGAGCACATTGCCGATGTGCTGCCCGCGCAGGCGCGGCACATCGAAGAACTGCGTCGCGGTCTGCTCGACGTGGCCCGCAGCTACGGTTGCGAGCTGGTGATGCCGCCGCTTCTCGAACACCTCGAGTCGCTGTTGTCGGGCACCGGCCGCGAGCTCGATCTCAACACCTTCAAGCTCGTCGACCAGCTCAGCGGCCGCACGCTCGGCGTGCGCGCCGACAGCACGCCGCAGGTCGCACGCATCGACGCGCACCTGCTCAACCGCGAAGGTGTCACGCGGCTTTGTTATTGCGGGCCGGTGTTGCACGCACTGCCTGCGGGCATGAATTCGACGCGCGAGCCGCTGCAGTTCGGCGCCGAGATCTACGGCCACATCGGCCTCGAAGCCGACCTGGAAGTGCAGGACCTTGCGCTCGACTGCCTGCGCCGTGCCGGCCTCGGCGGCGTGATGCTCGACCTGGGTGATGCGCGCATCGTGCGGGGTGTGCTGGCCGGCGTGGCGCTCACGCCTGCGGCCTTCCGCGACGTGTGTGCTGCGCTCGCCGCCAAGGACACCGCGGCGCTGGCCGAACTGGGCCACGCCTTCCCGCCCGACGTGAAACGTGCGCTGCGCCGGCTGGTGTCGCTGTACGGCGACGACGAGGTGATCACAGCGGCACGCAGTGAGCTGCCCGCCGTGCCGCTCGTCAGCGCCGCGCTCGACGATCTGGAACGGCTGGCCGACCACGCGCGCCAGGCCCACCCTGAAGTGCGGGTCGGCTTCGACCTGGCCGACATCGTCGGCAACGGCTATTACAGCGGCGCGCGTTTCGCCGCGTATGTGGCTGGTTCGTCAGACGCGGTGGCGCGCGGCGGCCGCTACGACGAGGTCGGCGCCGTGTTCGGGCGCAACCGCCCGGCGGTGGGCTTCAGCCTCGACCTGAAGACGCTGGCCGCGCTGGCCCCCGGCCAGTCGCTGCACGCGGCGATTCGTGCGCCCTGGGCCGAAGAAGCCGGGCTGCGGACGGCCGTGCGGCGCCTGCGCGAGCAGGGCGAAACGGTCGTCTGCGTATTGCCGGGCCACGAGCACGAAGGCCAGGAGTTCGACTGCGACCGCGAGCTGGTGGCAGTGGCTGGCCAATGGATGGTTCGCGCGCTCTGAAGCGCTGCGACCCGAAGAATTTTCAGACCTGGATATCTTTTCAATGCAACAGATGAGCACGCGCACCGACAAACCCCAGGCGGGTCACAACGTCGTCGTCGTCGGCACCCAGTGGGGCGACGAAGGCAAGGGCAAGGTCGTCGACTGGCTGACCGACCACGCGCAGGCGGTGGTGCGATTCCAGGGCGGCCACAACGCCGGCCACACGCTCGTGATCAAGGGCGTGAAGACGGCGCTGCAGCTGATCCCCTCGGGCATCATGCGCGACGGCGTGAAGTGCTACATCGGCAACGGCGTGGTGGTCGACCCGACGCACCTGCTCGCCGAGATCGAGCGGTTAGAGGCGATCGGCCTGGAAGTGCGCTCGCGCCTGTTCGTCAGCGAATCGTGCCCGCTGATCCTGCCGTTCCACGTCGAGGTCGACAAGGCCCGCGAGGCGCTGCGCGAGAGCAGCGGCGCCGGCAAGATCGGCACCACCGGCAAGGGCATCGGCCCGGCCTACGAAGACAAGGTTGCGCGCCGCGCGCTGCGGGTGCAGGACCTGAAGCACCCGGAGCGCTTCGCGAAGAAGCTGCACGAGTTGCTCGACCTGCACAACTTCGCGCTCAGCGGTTACCTGAAGTCGAAGCCGCTCGAATTCCAGCCGATTTTCGACCTGGCGATGTCGGTGGCCGAACAGCTCAAGCCGATGATGGCCGACGTGGGCTACACGCTGCACAACGCGCACCGCAACGGCGCGAACATCTTGTTCGAAGGCGCGCAAGGCACCTTGCTCGACATCGACCATGGCACCTACCCGTTCGTCACGTCGAGCAACTGCGTGGCGGGCAACGCGGCTGCGGGCGCCGGTGTCGGGCCGGATCTGCTGCACTACATCCTGGGCATCACGAAGGCCTACACCACGCGCGTGGGCGGCGGGCCGTTCCCGACCGAACTCGACATGGACGTGCCCGGGACCGTCGGCCACCACCTGTCCACCGTCGGCCAGGAGCGTGGCACGGTGACAGGGCGGCCGCGCCGCTGCGGCTGGCTCGACGCGGCGTTGCTGAAACGCTCGATGATCATCAATGGCATCTCCGGCGTGTGCATGACCAAGCTCGACGTGCTCGACGGCCTGCCCGAGATCAAGGTCTGCGTCGGCTACGAGTTGCACGGCCAGCGCATCGACATCCTGCCGCTCGATGCCGACGACATCTACGCTTGCCAGCCGATCTACGAAACCTTTCCGGGCTGGACCGAAACCACCTTCGGCGTCACCGAATGGGACAAGCTGCCCCTGAACGCACGGCGTTACCTGGAGCGCATCCAGACCTTCATCGGCGCGCCGATCGACATGGTCTCCACCGGCCCCGACCGCGTGCACACGATCCTGCTGCGTCACCCGTACCAGGCCTGAGCGCGCCTGCGAACCGAACACTCATCAACCCGAGCCCCAAGGAAAACGCATGCTGACCGACGATGGCAAACACCTGTACGTGAGCTGGGACGAATACCACATGCTGATCGAGCGCCTGGCGCTGAAGATCGCCGGGTCGGGCTGGGAGTTCGATCAGATCCTGTGCCTGGCGCGCGGTGGCATGCGGCCCGGCGACGTGCTCTCGCGGGTGTTCGACAAGCCACTGGCGATCATGGCAACGAGCTCGTACCGGGCCGAAGCCGGCACGATCCAGGGCCGGCTCGACCTCGCCAAGTACATCACCTTGCCGAAGGGCGAACTGGCGGGCAAGGTGCTGCTGGTCGACGACCTGGCGGACTCCGGTGTCACGCTTCGCGCGGTGGTCGACCGGCTGCGTGGCATGCCGTCGATCAGCGAGCTGCGCTCGGCGGTGATCTGGACGAAGGGTGTGTCGACGTACACGCCGGACTACTTCGTCGAGATGCTGCCTTCGAGCCCGTGGATCCACCAGCCGTTCGAAGAGTACGACGACATGCGGCCCGACGGGCTCGCGAAGAAATTCGTGATCTGATCCGTCACGCAAACGCAGAAGGCCTGCAAGCGCAGGCCTTCGACAACACAACTACACATCATCAAAACTGATCCCAGAAAGCAAAAAGCCCGCTGTCTTTTGCAAGAAGCGAGCTTGTGCTTATGGTGCCCAGGAAGGGACTCGAACCCCCACGGAGTTACCCGCTAGTACCTGAAACTAGTGCGTCTACCAATTCCGCCACCTGGGCATTTCAGGAAGTCTTGGACTATATCATCAAAACAACATCATTCAAGAATCCCACGACCCCCATCGGCGCCGAGCTGATGGCCGAAGTGGAAGGCACGGTGCAAGGGCACCGTGACGGCCACGGTTTCGTCGTGCGCGACGACCGCCAGGCAGACCTTTATCTTTCACAACAAGAAATGCGCGCGGTGCTGCACCACGACCGCGTCAAGGCGCGTGTGGTCCGTTACGACCGCAAGGGCCGGCCCGAAGGGCGTGTGCTCGAAATCATCGAACGAAAGAAAGCGCCAATCATCGGCCGGCTGTTGCATGAGAGCGGCGTCTGGCTCGTGGCACCGGAAGACAAACGTTACGGGCAGGACATCCTGATCCCGAAGAACGCCACTTCCAACGCAGCCGCGGGGCAGGTGGTCGCGATCGAACTGACCGAGCCGCCGTCGATGTACTCGCAGCCGGTCGGCCGCGTGACTGAAGTGCTGGGTGAGATCGACGACCCCGGCATGGAGATCGAGATCGCGGTGCGCAAGTACGAAGTGCCGCACCGCTTTTCACCCGAGACGCTCGCGCAGGCGGCGGGCCTGCCCGACAAGATCCGCCCCATCGACCGCAAGAACCGCATAGACCTGACCGACGTGCCGCTCGTCACCATCGACGGCGAAGACGCGCGCGACTTCGACGACGCGGTGTACTGCGAGCCGGCCAAGATCGGGCGTGTGAAGGCGAACAACGGCTGGCGTTTGATCGTGGCCATCGCCGACGTGAGCCACTACGTGAAGCCCGGCGAGCCGATCGACGACGACGCCTACGAGCGCGCGACCTCGGTCTACTTTCCGCGCCGCGTGATCCCGATGCTGCCCGAGAAGCTCTCGAACGGCCTGTGCTCGCTGAACCCGAACGAAGACCGCCTGGCAATGGTGTGCGACATGCTCGTCACTGCCGGTGGCGAGATCCACGCCTACCAGTTCTTCCCGGCCATCATCTGCTCGCACGCACGCTTCACCTACAACGAAGTGGCCGCCATCCTCGGCAACACGCGCGGGCCCGAAGCAGCCAAGCGCAAGGAGCTCGTGCCCGACCTGCTGAACCTGAACGAGGTGTACCGCGCCTTGTTGAAAGAGCGCACCAAGCGCGGTGCGATCGACTTCGAGACGACCGAGACCCAGATCGTCTGCGACGAGAACGGCCGCATCGAGAAGATCGTGCCGCGCACCCGCACCGAAGCGCACAAGCTGATCGAAGAGTGCATGCTGGCGGCCAACGTGTCGTCGGCCGATTTCATCGCGCGCGCCAAGCACCCCTCGCTGTACCGTGTGCACGAAGGGCCGACGCCGGAGAAGCGCATCCTGCTGCAGAACTACCTGAAGGCGCTCGGTCTCGGCCTGTCGATCAGCGACGATCCGAAGCCGGGTGAATTCCAGTCGATCGCTGCCGCGACCAAGGACCGCGCCGACGCGCCGCAGATCCACACCATGCTGCTGCGCTCGATGCAGCAGGCCATCTACACCGGCATCAACAACGGCCACTTCGGCCTGGCCTACGAGGCCTACACGCACTTCACGAGCCCGATCCGGCGTTACCCCGATCTGCTGGTGCACCGTGTGATCAAGGCCTTGCTCGGCGGCAAGCGTTACCACCTCGTCACCGGTGCCAGCAACCCGGCACCGAGCAACCGCAAGACGACGAAGCCGGCGCGTGTGGCCACCGCCGAAGAAGAGAAGTGGGAAGTGGCCGGGATCCACTGCAGCGTCAACGAGCGGCGTGCCGATGAAGCGTCGCGCGACGTCGAAGCCTGGCTCAAGTGCCGCTACATGCGCGAGCACCTCGGCGAAGAGTACGGCGGCACCGTCAGCGCGGCGACGAGCTTCGGCCTGTTCGTGCAGCTCGACGGCTTGTACGTCGAAGGGCTGGTGCACATCACCGAGCTCGGTGGCGAGTATTACCGCTTCGACGAAGTGCGCCAGGAACTGCGCGGCGAGCGCAGCGGCACGCGTTACGTGGTCGGCTCGCGGGTGCGCGTGCAGGTCAGCCGCGTCGACCTCGACGGCCGCAAGATCGACTTCCGCATGGTCCGTGAAAACGGCGAAGAGGCGAACCTGATCCGCGCGCGCCGCGACAAGCTGGGCGAGAAGGCCGCGGCGGCCGGCAACGACCTGGCGGCAGTGAAGGAAGCCGACCGCGCCACCAAGGCGGTCACGAAGAGCAAGTCGCGCGCGGCCGCGGCCAAGGGCAAACATCCGATCAAGTCGGCCAAGACCGCGGCGCGTTCGTCTTCGGGCAAAGCCCCTAAACGGCGCTGAACCGAGCACTCAACTTTCAAGGAAACAGCAGAACATGACGATGCGATTCGATGGCCGCGTGGCGGTGGTGACCGGTGCCGGCGGCGGCTTGGGGCGGCAACACGCGCTGGCGCTGGCGGCACGTGGTGCCAAGGTGGTGGTCAACGACCTGGGCGGCACGCTCGACGGCACTGGTGGCACGCCGAGCGCCGCGCTCGCGGTGGTGGAAGAGATTCGCCAAGCGGGCGGCGAGGCGATGGCCAGCGGCGCGTCGGTGACCGACGCGGCGGCGGTGCAGGCGATGGTCGACGACACGATGAAGGCATGGGGCCGCATCGACATCCTCGTCAACAACGCCGGCATCCTGCGCGACAAGAGCTTCACGAAGATGACGCTCGACGACTTCCGCCTCGTGGTCGAAGTGCACCTGATGGGCGCGGTGAACTGCAGCAAGGCGGTGTGGGACATCATGCGCGCGCAGAACTACGGCCGCATCGTGATGACGACGTCGTCGAGTGGGCTGTACGGCAACTTCGGCCAGTCGAACTATGGCGCCGCGAAGATGGCGCTCGTGGGCCTGATGCAGACGCTCTCGATCGAAGGCGCGAAGAACAACATCCACGTCAACTGCCTGGCGCCGACCGCGGCGACACGCATGACCGAGAACCTGATGCCCGAAGCGGTGCTCAAGCTGCTGCAGCCGGAAACGGTAACGCCGGGGCTGCTGGCGCTGGTGGCCGAAGATGCGCCGACCCGCGCGATCCTGTGTGCTGGCGCCGGTGCGTTCGAGCGCGCGCACATCACGCTGACACAAGGGGTGTTCGTCGGCTTGCCGGCCGATGCGCCCGAGCAGGTCGCATTGCAGTTCGAGGCGCTGTCGGACCGTGACGGCGAGACGGTGCCGGCCAGCGGCAATGCCCAAGGCACGATCGAAGTCGGCAAGGCGATGCGCGCGCTCGGCTGAGCGACGCGCTCAGCCCAGGCGGCGGTGCAGGGCTTCGATGAGGTCGCCGGCGCGCATCGGGCCCAGCGCGTGCGGGTGGGTTGCGGCGCCGTGTTCGGCGACGGCTTGAACGGCGACCGGGAAAGGCGCGGCCGAAGCGCGCTGGGCCCAGCGCCCGCCCAGCCAGCCGGCGAGCACGTCGCCGGTGCCGGCGGTGGCCAGCGAGGCGTTGCCGGTCGCGTTGATGCGCGGCGTCTTGCAGGGCGCCGCGACGATGCTGCCCGAGCCCTTGAGCACCACGACGCATTGAAAGCGCTCCGCGAGTGTGCAGGCAGCCGACAGGCGATCGGCCTGCACTTCGGCCGTGCTGCTCTCTAGCAGGCGCGCCGCTTCGAGCGGGTGCGGCGTGAGCACCGTGCCGACCCGTCGACCGGCGCGTGCGCGCAGCAACGTTGCCAAAGCGGGATCGGCGGCGAGCGCATTGAGCGCGTCGGCGTCGAGCACCAGGCGCGCGGCAAGGCTCAGCAATCGGGGCAGCGAAGCACGCACCGCGTCACCGCCGCCACAACCGCAGACGACGGTGCTCTGCGCCAGCGTCTCTGCCGCGCCTTGGGCCCACCCGTGCCGGAACATCAACTCCGGCCGCAGCGGGTCCAGAGCCAGCGCTTCGCCGTCGAGCATCTCGACGAAGACCCTGCCGGCACCTGCCGCATGCGCTGCACGCGCCGCGAGCCAGGCCGCACCCGCCATGCCGGGCGCGCCACCAACGACCGCAACATCGCCGAAGCTGCCCTTGTGCTGCGCGTGTCGGCGCGCGGTGGTCGACGCGAGCACTGCTTCGCTGGCCGTGAGCCACGCCTCGGGCTCGTCCCCGGTCGCGTCGACGCCGAGGGTCTCGAACCACACCGCGCCGGCGTGGTCGCGGCCGGCGCCGGTGAAGAGACCGGGCTTCAATGTCAGCAGCGACAGCGTGTGCGTCGCCACCACGCAGTCTTCGCCAAGCGGCTGGCCGGTGCCACTGTGCAGGCCCGATGGCACATCGACCGCGAGAACAGGGCAGGCGAGGGCGTTGAGCTGCCGGATCGACTCGGCGATAGCGCCTTGCGGCGCCCGCGCGGCGCCGATGCCGAGCAACGCGTCGATCGCAATGTCTTGCGCGCCGAGCGTGGCCGCGAACGCGGACTCGCCGGGCTGCGCAACGATGCGCACACCGGCCGCCCGGGCGCGCGCGAGCGCTTCGCGGGCGTCTTCTGGAAGCGAGGTCGCATCACCCAGCAAGGTGACTTCGACTTCACGGCCTGCGCCACACAACAACGCAGCCGCCTCGAGCCCGTCCCCGCCGTTGTTGCCCGGCCCGGCCGCCACCCACACCCGCTGTGCGTGCGGCGCCACGGCCAGCGCCAGGCGCGCGACCGCCTCGCCGGCGCGCGCCATCAGCGTGTGCGCCGGCAGGCCGGCTCGCTCGCGCAATTCGATACGCTGCGTGTGCGCTGCGTCGAACAGCGGCCACTCTGCGCTCGATGGCAAAACACGCTGCATGCTCACCCCTTCAACCGCCCGATGCCCAGACCTTCGGTGTCGATGGCCGGCGGTCGGCCTGCGACCGCATCGGCGAGCAGGCGTGCCGAGCCGCACGACAGTGCCCAGCCGCTGGACCCGTGGCCGAGGTTGAGCCAGACGCCGTTGATGCCACTTGGCCCGAGCACCGGCGGGCCATCGGGCAGCATCGGACGGGCGCCTTTCCAGCGCTGTTCGTGGCTGAGCCGGGCGACACCCGGAAACCAGTCGTGCAGCACCTTGTACAAGGTGGCCAAGGCGGCCTTGTTGTGTCGCCGTGGCGAGCCGCCGATCTCGGCGCTGCCGGCCACGCGCACGCGTGCGCCGAGGCGGCTGATCGCGACCTTGAAACGCTCGTCCATCAGCGCCGAGCGCGGTCCCTGCTCGGGATGGGCTTCCGACTGGCGCAGCGGCGCCGTCACCGAATAACCGTGCACCGCCTGCAACGGCAGATGCAGGCCATGAGGGCGCAGCAGCGCCGGCGCGCCAAGCGCAGCGCACACCACGACCGCGTCGAAACGTTCGGTGTCGGGCTCCGCGGGGAGCGGCTGGGTGTCGCCGCCGGGTCGGGTGTCTTCGTCCTGCGAGACGAAGCGCGACGGTTCGGGCGACACGTTGGTGTGCACCACTTGCGGCTGCGGCCCGGCGACGATCCTGCCCACCTGGGTGTTGAAGCGGAACGACACACCGAGGCGCTGCGCTTCGGCGCGCAGCAGGTAGGCGAACTGCCGGCAGTTGCCGACCTCGTCGTGGGGCAGGTGGATGCCGGCGTGCAGCGGCATGTCGGGGTTCAGGCCCGGTTCGACACGCAGGCACTGCGCGGCGTCGAGCGTCTCGAAACGGGTGTTCAGCTCCTTCAGCGATGCGAGCCCCGGCTGCACCATCTTCAGGTCCTTGGCCGTGCGCAGCAGCACCAGGTAACCTTCACCGCGCTCGTAGTCGAGCTTCATGTCGCGCGTGAGTTCGTGCAGCCGTTCGCGGCTGTAGCCGGCGAGGCGTTGCATGCGCAGGCGGTTGGCCTGGTAGGTGCGCGCCCGGCAGGCGCGCCACCACTTCCACAGCCATCCGATCGTGGCGGGGTTGAGCGTCGGGTGCAGTCGCACCGGGCTGTGCTGGCTGAACAGGTGGCCCAGCACCTTGGTCGGCATGCCGGGCGCAGCCCAGGGCGTGACATATCCGGGCGCGATCACGCCCGCGTTGGCGAAGCTGGTTTCGGCAGCGACCGTGCCGCAGCGTTCGAATACGGTGACCTCGTGGCCGTCGCGGCCGAGCTCGTAGGCCGTGGTCACGCCGATGATGCCGGCGCCGGTGACTGCGATGCGCATGGCGCTTCAGCCGTGCGCCGAGGCGAGCGCGGCTTCGATGGCGAGCGACACGTCAAGCACCGCGTCGTCCTGCAGGGCGCTGCTCCAGACCATCAGGCCGACCGGCATTTCACCGGGTACATGGCAGGGCAGCGAGAGCGCGCAGCCGTCGAACAGGTTCACGACCGACGGGTTACGCAGCAGCAGCGCGTTGGTGGCGAAGAACGCGCGGTCGTCGGCCAGCAGCGGCGCGATCGGAGGCGCCCCGACGGGCACGGTCGGGCTCAGCATCGCGTCGAAGCCGCGCATCGCGAGCTGCATGCGGTGTATCCAGTCGCGGCGCGCGTTCAGCAGGTCTATGTAGTCGGCCGCGCTCATCGATTCGCCGCGCCGGATGCGCAGCGCCACGCGCGGGTCGTAGTCGGCTTCGTGGGCGGCGAGCAGCTTGCGGTGCCAGGCCCAGCTTTCGGCGGCGGAAAAGCCGCCGCTGGCGTTGATGCCGGGGACTTCGGCGAGCGGGCCCAGCGTGATCTCCTCGATGCGCGCGCCTGCCGCGCGTAGCGCCCCGATGGCGCGGTTGAAAGCGGTGGCAACGGCCGGCTCGAGCGCGTCGAGCATCGTGTGCGTCGGAACGGCCAGCCGCCGCGCCCCCAGCGGCCGCCCGGCGAGCGCGACTGAGCAGTCGGCGAGCACTTCGTGCAACAGCACCGCGTCACGCACCGACATCGTGATCGCACAAACCGTGTCGAGGGTGGTCGAGAGTGGCACCGCGCCCGCGGTCGATGTCAGCCGCGCTGTGTTCTTGAACCCGACCAGGCCTTGCAGCGCGGCCGGAATGCGGATCGAACCGCCGGTGTCGGAGCCGAGCGCGGCCCACGCGGCGCCACCGGCGACCGAGACGCCACCGCCCGAGGTCGATCCGCCGGGGATGCGCGGCTCGCTGTCCAACCGCGCTGTGGTCGGGTTCGCCGGTGTGCCGTGGTGGGGGTTGATGCCGACGCCGGAGAACGCGAACTCCGACATGTTGGTGCGGCCGAACAGCGCGGCGCCGGCGCGGCGCAGGCGCGCCACGGCCGGGCAGTCGGCTGTCGCCGCTGGCTGGCCGGCCAGCACTTTCGAGCCGGCCGCGGTGACTTCGCCCTGCACGTCGAACAAGTCCTTTACCGTCACGGCCAACCCGGCGAGGGGCGGCACCGGGCCGCCAGCCGCACGCAGCGAGTCCACAGCCGCCGCCGTGGCAGCAGCTACGTCGAAGCGCTTGTCGATGAACGCGTGCTGCGTGGCGGGGGCATTCGCCGCCGCCACGCAGCACGCCAGGGCGGCGCTGGCGCTCAGGCTGCCTTGTTCGATCAGGGTGCGGGTGCCGGTCAGGTCAGGGGTCATGGGGGTGCTATAATCGAGTGGCTTGACTGGGTGCGTCGCACTTGGCAAGTCACTCGCGAACCGGCTATTTGAAGGTGTCGCTGCAGTCGAAAACCGACGGCAGCGATTCAGGCCGGATTCTAGAACCAACCTTTGGAGTCTCAATGACAGTCACCATGCGTGAAATGCTGGAAGCCGGTGTGCACTTCGGTCACCAAACCCGCTTCTGGAACCCCAAGATGGCCCCGTACATCTACGGCCACCGCAACAAGATCCACATCATCAACCTCGAGAAGACGCAGCCGCTCTTCAACGACGCGATGAAGTTCGTGCGCACGCTGGCAGCACGCCGTGGCACGATCCTGATGATCGGTACCAAGCGCCAGGCGCGTGAAGTGATCGCCACCGAAGCGCGCCGCGCCGGCATGCCTTTCGTCGACCAGCGCTGGCTCGGCGGCATGATGACCAACTTCAAGACCGTCAAGGGCTCGCTGAAGCGCCTGAAGGACATGAAGGCGCAGATCGAATCCGGCACCGAAATCCGCATCAAGAAAGAAGCGCTGATGTTCGAGCGCGAACTGGCCAAGCTCGAAAAGGACATCGGCGGCATTCAGGACATGAACGCCTTGCCCGACGCGATGTTCGTGATCGACGTGGGTTACCACAAGATCGCGATCCTCGAGGCCAAGAAGCTCGGCATTCCGATCATCGGCATCGTCGACTCGAACCACTCGCCCGAGGGCATCGACTACGTGATCCCCGGCAACGACGACTCGTCCAAGGCCGTGGCGCTGTATGCCAAGGCCGTGGCCGACGCCGTGCTCGAAGGCAAGGCCAACGCCACGAATGAAGTGGTGCAGGCGGCAGCCGCCGAGGGCGACGAATTCGTCGAAGTCAACGAAGCTGCCTGAGCGCTTCGCGCCGCCGGCTGAAACGCTGACGCCGGGCGCACAAGAAAGGGGCTGCGAAGCCCCTTTTTTTCCAACGACACACTGAACTTCGGCCCGCCGCGTGTGTGGCGGTTCGAACCCAACGGAGAACTGAGAATGGCTGCAATCACTGCAAGCATGGTCGGCGAACTGCGCGCCAAGACCGATGCCCCGATGATGGAATGCAAGAAGGCGCTGACCGAGGCCGAAGGTGACATGGAGCGCGCCGAAGAACTGCTGCGCATCAAGCTCGGCAGCAAGGCCGGCAAGGCCGCATCGCGCATCACGGCAGAAGGCGTGATCGTCTCGGCCGTCGTCGGCGATGCGGGCGCGCTGGTCGAAGTGAACTGCGAAACCGACTTCACCTCGAAGAACGACATGTTCCTGGCGCTCGCCGCGGCCTGCGCGCGGCTCGTCGCCGAAAAGAACCCGGCCGACGTGGCTGCGCTGTCGGCCCTGCCGTACACGCAGGACGGCTACGGTCCGACCCTAGAAGACGTGCGCAAGGGCCTGATCGGCACGATCGGCGAAAACATGTCGATCCGCCGCTTCAAGCGCTATGAAGGCAGCAAGCTCGCCAGCTATCTGCACGGCACGCGCATCGGCGTGATGGTCGAGTTCGATGGCGACGAAGTCGCTGCCAAGGACGTGGCAATGCACGTGGCGGCCATGAAGCCGGTGGCCTTGTCGTCGGCTGACGTGCCGGCCAAGCTGATCGAGACCGAACGAAAGATCGCCGCCGAGAAGGCCGCTGAAGACGCCGAGAAGGCCAAGGCTGAAGGCAAGAACCCGCAGTCGCCTGAAATCGTGAGCAAGCGTGTCGAGGGCTCGGTCCAGAAGTACCTGAAGGAAGTGAGCCTGTTCAACCAGGCCTTCGTGAAGAACGACAAGCAGACCGTCGAGCAGATGCTGAAAGAGCGCGCCACGCAGATCAAGGGTTTCACCCTGTACGTGGTGGGCGAGGGCATCGAGAAGAAGGTCGACGACTTCGCGGCCGAAGTGGCGGCCCAGGTCGCCGCTGCAAAGAAGGACTAAGTAGGGGGTCGGGACCCTCAGGACTCCGCGGGTTCCGATTTAGACTCTCCCGCGCGCCACAAGCGCCCCACACGCACACCATCCTGGAGTCCGACCCATGGCCGCCTACAAGCGCATCCTGCTCAAACTTTCCGGTGAAGCCCTGATGGGCGACGATGCCTACGGCATCAACCGGGCCACCATCGTTCGCATGGTGCGCGAGGTGCAGGAAGTGACGCAGCTCGGCTGCGAGGTGGCCGTGGTGATCGGCGGCGGCAACATCTTCCGCGGCGTGGCCGGCGGTTCGGTCGGCATGGACCGCGCAACCGCGGACTACATGGGCATGCTGGCCACCGTGATGAACGCGCTGGCGCTGGCCGACACGATGCGCCAGGAAGGCATGACGGCGCGTGTGATGTCGGCCATCAACATCGAGCAGGTGGTCGAGCCCTACATCCGCCCGAAGGCGCTGCAGTACCTCGAAGAGGGCAAGGTCGTGATCTTCGCGGCCGGCACCGGCAACCCGTTCTTCACGACCGACACGGCCGCGGCCCTGCGCGGTGCCGAGATCGGTGCGCAGATCGTGCTGAAAGCGACCAAGGTCGACGGTGTGTACACCGCCGACCCGAAGAAGGACCCGAGCGCGACGCGTTATTCGATGGTTTCGTTCGACGAGGCCATCACGAAGAACCTGCAAGTGCTCGACGCCACCGCCTTCGCGCTGTGCCGCGACCAGAAGTTGCCGATTCGTGTGTTCAGCATCTTCAAACCCGGCGCGCTCAAGCGTGTGGTGCAGGGTGAAGACGAGGGCACGCTGGTTCACGTTTGAAAGAGAGCAGCCATGAGCCCGCACGGCCGCCCGAAGGGCTCATACACCGCAATGCGCAGCATGGAGGTTTGCCGATGAGCATCGCTGACATCAAGAAGACCGCCGAAGCCAAGATGGTTCGTTCCATCGAAGCCTTCAAGAACGAGTTGCACAAGATCCGCACCGGCCGTGCCCACCCGGGCATCCTCGACCAGGTGCAGATCGACTACTACGGCTCGATGGTGCCGATCAGCCAGGTCGCCAACGTGTCGCTGCTCGACGCCCGCACGATCAGCGTGCAGCCCTGGGAAAAGGGCATGGGCGCCAAGATCGAGAAGGCGATTCGCGAGTCCGACCTGGGCCTGAATCCGGCGACGCAGGGCGACCTGATCCGTGTGCCGATGCCGGCGCTGACCGAAGAGCGCCGTCGCGAGCTGACCAAGGTGGTGCGCAACACCGGCGAAGACTCGAAGGTCGCGGTGCGCAACCTGCGCCGCGACGCCAACGAACACGCCAAGCGCCTGCTGAAGGACAAGGAAATCTCCGAGGACGAAGAGCGCAGGTCGCTCGACGAGCTGCAGAAGCTGACCGACCGCTACATCGCCGAGATCGACCGCCTCATCGTCGGCAAAGAAGCCGAGATCATGGCCGTTTGAGCCAGCCGCGAGTGACAGATCTCTCCGCTTCGACGGCCCCCGTGCCGCGCCACGTCGCCATCGTCATGGACGGCAACGGCCGCTGGGCCAAGAAGCGTTTCATGCCGCGCTTCTTCGGCCACAAGCAGGGTGTCGATGCGCTGGTGCGCACCGTGCTGTCGTGTGCTGACCGCGGCATCGAATACCTCACAGTGTTCGCGTTCTCATCGGAAAACTGGAAACGCCCGACCGAAGAAGTCTCCGGCCTGATGAGCTTGGTGCTGGTGGCGGTGGCCAAGTACCTGGGCAAGCTGGCAAGCCACGGCGTGCGCATCCGCATCGTCGGCGACCGCAGCCAGGTCTCCGACAAGCTGCGCCAGGCGTGGGAGCAGGCCGAGTCGAGCACCGCGCACAACACCCGCATCACACTCTCGGTGGCGTTCAACTACGGTGGGCGCTGGGACATCGTTCAGGCCTGCCGCCAGGCGATGGCAGCCGGTGTGGCGCCCGACGATCTCGACGAGGCCGTGCTCAACCGCTACATGGCGTTGAGCCATGCGCCCGACCCCGACCTGTTCATTCG
Source organism: Burkholderiaceae bacterium (assembly GCA_040080605.1). Lineage (GTDB taxonomy): Bacteria > Pseudomonadota > Gammaproteobacteria > Burkholderiales > Burkholderiaceae_C > LMDS01. The sequence continues at coordinate 210,383 of JBEBIB010000003.1, read as the reverse complement.
CACCGGCGGCGAAGTGCGCATCAGCAACTTCCTGCTCTGGCAGGCCGCGTATGCCGAGCTGGTGTTCAGCGATTGCCTCTGGCCGGAGTTCGACGACGCCGAGCTCGACGCGGCGCTGGCCGAATACGCGCGCCGCGACCGTCGCTTCGGGGCCGTCGACAGCCATGCCGGCGCGGCCCACAACGTCGACGCGAACACGGCCGCGTTGGGCGGAAACTGACCATGCTCAAGCAGCGTGTCATCACCGCGCTGGTTTTGATGGCGTTCTTGCTGCCGGCGCTGTTCGCAGCGTCGGCCTGGCCGTTCGCGCTGCTGTCGCTGGTGCTGATGGCCGCCGCCGGCTGGGAATGGGGCCGGCTCAATGGCGCCGGGGCCTTGGCGATCCCCATGGGCCTGCTGCTCGCCGCCCTGTGCGCTGCCGCGCTGTGGGCTGGTTGGGCCGCCGCGCCACCGGCGCTGGTCTGGTGGGCGGCCACCGCCGTGTGGGTGCTCGGCGGGGCCTTCGTATTGCGCGGCGGGCCGGCCGCCTGGCCGCTGATTCCGATCGGGCTGCGCTGGGTGGCCGGCCTCGCGTTGCTGTGGACGGCCTGGCTCGCATTGGCCCATGCCAAAAGCCTGGGCATCAACTTCATTCTCTCGGTGTTCTGCCTCGTCTGGGCCGCCGACATCGCGGCCTACTTTGGTGGGCGTGCCTTCGGCAAACGGAAACTCGCGCCTGCCATCAGCCCGGGCAAGAGCTGGGAAGGGGTGTGGAGCGGCATGGCCGGTGCCCTCGTGTTGGCGGCGCTCTGGCTCTTGGCCGATGCCGCCTGGTTGATGGACTCGGCCAGTCTCTACACCCGCGTGGCAACGCGGTTCAGCCTGCCCGGGCTGGCGCTCGTGGTCGTGTTCCTGGCCGCCATGAGCGTCGTCGGCGACCTGTTCGAGTCGCTCGTCAAACGCAGCGCCGGTGCCAAGGACAGCAGTGGGCTGCTGCCCGGGCACGGCGGCGTGCTCGACCGTGTCGATGCCTTGTTGCCGGCCTTCCCGCTGGCGCTGGCCTGGGTCTCGCTGACATGACGACGAAGCCGATCGCCACGCGCCAGCGTGTCTGCATCCTGGGCGCGACAGGTTCGGTCGGCACCAGCACACTCGACGTGATCGGCCGCCACCCGGAGCGTTTCGAAGTGTTCGCGCTGACGGCGCACAGCCGCGTCGACGAACTGTTCCAGCAGTGCGTCACGTGGAAGCCGCGCTTCGCGGTGCTCCCCGAAGCCGCGCAGGCGCGCGCACTGCGTGACCGTTTGCAGGCGCAGGGCGTGGCCACGGAAGTCTTGGCCGGCCCGGAAGCCCTGTGCGAACTGGCAGCGCACCCCGATGTCGACTCGGTGATGGCGGCGATCGTCGGTGCTGCCGGCCTGCCGCCGTGTCTCGCCGCCGCGGCCGCCGGCAAGCGCCTGCTGCTAGCCAACAAGGAAGCGCTGGTCGTGGGCGGTGCGCTCTTCATGCAGGCCGTGAAGCGTGGCGGCGCCACGCTGTTGCCGATCGACAGCGAACATTCGGCGATCTTCCAATGCCTTCCCGAAGACCGCAGCGCCTGGGCTTCGCGCATCGACCACATCCTGCTCACCGCCTCGGGCGGGCCGTTTCGCACCCGCGACCCGGCCACGCTGAAAGACGTGACGCCCGACCAGGCCTGCGCGCACCCGAACTGGGTGATGGGCCGCAAGATCTCGGTCGATTCGGCGACGATGATGAACAAGGCGCTCGAGGTGATCGAGGCGCGCTGGCTGTTCGAACTGGCGCCGGAGCAGATCCGCGTCGTGATCCACCCGCAGAGCATCATCCACTCGATGGTGGTGTGCCGCGACAACTCGGTGCTGGCGCAACTCGGCACACCCGACATGCGCGTGCCGATCGCCTACGGCCTGTCGTTCCCGCAGCGCATCGAATCGGGCGCGGGGCAGCTCGATTTTGGCAAGCTCTCGGCGCTGAGCTTCGAGCCCCCTGACCACGCGCGTTACCCCGGTCTGGCGCTGGCCTGGGAAACTTTACGTGGCGCGCAGGGCAGCACGGCGGTGCTGAACGCGGCCAACGAATTGGCGGTCGCGGCCTTCCTGGCGGGAACCATTCGCTTCGATCAGATTCACAGCGTGAACGCCCGAATGGTCGAGCGTGTCACCGTGCAAGCCGGTGCCTGCGAATCGATCGAGGCGCTGATCGAACTCGACGCACAAACGCGCACCGAGGCACTGCAGTTCGTCAAGGGCCTGTCGGCATGATCATCACCGTATTGGCCTTCATCCTCACGCTCGGCGTGCTGATCGTGATCCACGAGTACGGCCACTACCGCGTGGCGGTGGCCTGTGGTGTGAAGGTGCTGCGCTTTTCGGTGGGTTTCGGCCGCGTGATCCTGCGCCGCCAGGCCACGCCCGACAGCACCGAGTTCGTGCTCTGCGCCTTGCCGCTCGGCGGCTACGTCAAGATGCTCGACGAGCGCGAAGGCGCGGTCGCCGCGAACGAACTCGGCCGGAGTTTCAACCGCAAGCCCTTGTGGCAACGCACCGCCATCGTCGCGGCCGGGCCGGCCGCGAACCTGCTGCTCGCGGTCGTGCTGTACGCGGCCGCGCACTGGATCGGCATCGACGAGCCCAAGGCCGTGCTGGGCCCGCCGGCAGCTGCGAGTGTTGCGGAGCGCGCCGGCCTGAAAGCGGGCGACTGGGTGCGGGCCTGGTCGGCCGACGGTACCGAATGGCACGACCTGCGCTCGATGACCGACCTGCGCTGGGAAATGACCCAGGCCGTGATGCGCGGCGAGGCGTTGCAGTTGATGGTCAGCGACCGCGACGGCCGCGCGCAACGCCGCACCACGCTCGAACTCGACAGGCTCGCCTCGAGCGAGGTCGACGCCAAGCTGATGCAGCGCATCGGCATCGGCAGCGTGTTCAGCGACCCGGTGCTGGGCAAGGTCACCGAAGGGGGCCCGGCCGCCAAGGCCGGTCTGCGTGTCGGCGACCGGGTTCTCGGCATCGACGCCCACACGGTCGCCGACGCGTCGCGCGTGCGCGACCTGATCCGCGCCAGCGGCAACACCGGTGCGCCCCGCCCGATGCTGTGGCGCGTCGAGCGTGCCGGCCAGGTGATGGAGTTCAGCGTCACGCCCACGGTGGTGGCTGAAGGCGGCGAGCGTTTCGGCCGCATCGGCGTCTACCCCGGCCAGCCGGCCGAAATGGTGACGGTGCAATACGGCGTGTTCGACGGCCTGTACCGCGCGGTCGTGCAGACCTGGCAGATGTCGGCGTTGACGCTGAAGATGCTGGGCAAGATGCTGATCGGTGAGGCTTCGCTGAAGAACCTCAGCGGGCCGCTGACGATCGCCGACTACGCCGGCCAGTCGGTGCGCCTCGGCCTGGCCTACTACCTCGGGTTTCTCGCGATCGTCAGCGTGAGTCTCGGGGTGCTGAACCTGCTGCCGCTGCCGGTGCTCGACGGTGGGCACCTGATGTATTATCTTTTTGAGGGTGTGACAGGGCGGCCTGTCTCCGACGTGTGGCTCGACCGGCTGCAGCGTGGCGGAGTGGCCATCATGCTCATGATGATGTCCCTGGCTCTCTACAACGACGTGGCCCGCCTCCTGGGCCTGCAATGACCGACCGCATGCGACTCCCCTCCCGCTCGACTTCCCTTCGCCCCACAGTTCTTTGCATCGCGTTGGCCGCCGCTCTCCAGGCGGGTTCGGCCTGGGCCGTGGAGCCCTTCGTGCTCAAGGACATCCGGGTCGAAGGCTTGCAGCGCAGCGATGCCGGTACGGTCTTCGCTTCGCTGCCCTTTCGCATCGGCGATACCTACACCGACGACAAGGGCGCGGCCGCATTGCGTGCGCTGTTCTCCACCGGTCTTTACAAAGACGTGCGCATCGACATCGACGCGGGTGTGGTCGTGGTCATCGTCGAAGAGCGGCCGGTGATCGCCGCGATCGAGTTCGTAGGCTTGAAAGAATTCGACAAAGACGCGCTGACCAAGTCGCTGAAAGACTTCGGCATCGGCGAGGGCCAGCCGTTCGACAAGGCCCTGGCCGACCGCGCCGAGCAGGAGCTCAAGCGCCAGTACCTCACGCGCAGCCTGTACGGCGCCGAGGTCGTGACGACCGTGTCGCCGCAGGAACGCAACCGCGTGAATCTGAGCTTCACGGTGACCGAAGGCTCGGCCTCGAAGATCACCGAGATCCGCATCAACGGCAACAAGGCCTTCTCCGAAGGCACGCTGAAAGACCTGTTCGACCTGAACGACGGCGCCTGGCTGAACTTCTACACCAAGGCCGACCGCTACTCGCGCGCCAAGCTCGACGCCGACCTGGAAACGCTGCGCGCCTACTACCTCGACCGCGGTTACCTCGAGTTCAACATCGAGTCGACCCAGATCGCGATCTCGCCCGACAAACAGGAGATCACGGCCACGATCAACGTGAAAGAAGGCCAGCTCTACACGGTCACGGCCGTGCGGCTCGAAGGTGAATACCTGGGCAAAGAAGAAGACTTCAAGACGCTGGTGGCCATCAAACCTGGCCAGCCCTACCGCGCCGAGTCGGTCACGCAGACGACCCGAGCAATGACCGATCGCTTCGGCACCTTCGGTTATGCCTTTGCCAAGATCGAGGCCCGGCCCGACATCGACCGTGCCCGCGGTCAGGTCGTGCTCACGATCGTGGCCGAGCCGCAGCGGCGTGTGTACGTGCGCCGCATCAACGTCTCGGGCAACACCCGCACACGCGACGAAGTGGTGCGGCGCGAGTTCCGCCAGTTCGAATCGTCGTGGTACGACGGCCGCAAGATCAAGCTCTCGCGCGACCGCGTCGACCGCCTTGGTTACTTCAGCGACGTGACCGTCGACAGCAACGAAGTGCCCGGCACCCAAGACCAGGTCGACCTGACCATCGCGGTCAAGGAAAAGCAGACCGGCAACCTGCTGCTCGGCGCGGGTTTCTCGTCGGCCGAAAAACTCTCGCTCAATGCCTCGATCAAGCAGGACAACGTGTTCGGCTCGGGCAACTACCTCGGCATCGAGCTCAACACCAGCAAGTACAGCCGCACCCTGGTGCTGAGCACCGTCGACCCGTACTTCACGATCGACGGCATCTCGCGCGCGATCGACATCGCCTACCGCACCCAGCGCCCGCTCAACAGCCAGGGTGAAGAGTACAAACTCGTCACCCCGAGCGCGACGATCCGCTTCGGCGTGCCGTTCAGCGAGTACGACACGGTGTTCTTCGGCATCGGTTTCGAACGCACCGAGATCAAGGGCACGGCGCTGCCGAACAACTATTTCCTATACACCGAGCAGTTCGGCAACGTCAGCAATTCCGTGCCCATCACGGTCGGCTGGGCCCGCGACAGCCGCGACAGCGCGCTCGTGCCCAACGACGGCCGGCTGATGCGCTTCAACCTCGACTGGGGCGTCGGCGGCGACTCGCGTTACCTGCGCACCAACACGCAGTTCCAGCAGTACTTCCCGCTGTCCAAGAAGTACACCTTCGGCATCAATGCCGAACTCGGCTGGGGCAAGGGCCTGGGCAATCGCCCGTACCCGATCTTCAAGAACTTCTACGGCGGCGGCCTGGGCGGCGGTACGGTGCGCGGCTTCGAACAGAACTCGCTCGGCCCGGTCGACGTGACCGGCGCCTTCATCGGCGGCAACCGGCGCGTCAACATCAACGCCGAGTTGTACCTGCCGGTGCCAGGCACCGGCAACGACCGTACCCTGCGCCTGTTCACCTACTTCGATGCCGGCAACGTCTGGGGCGAACTCGAAAAAGTCCGCTTCGGCGACCTGCGTTCCTCGGCCGGTGTCGGCCTGAGCTGGGTCTCTCCGGTGGGCCCGCTGAAGATCAGCTACGGCACGCCGATCAACAAGCGCCCAGAAGATAGAATCCAGCGTCTTCAATTCCAGATCGGGACCGCGTTCTAATGAAAAGCTCCACGTCAAAGTCGAGTCTGCTGAAGTCGGTTGTCGGTGCCGCCTTGCTGGCCGCCGCTTCGATCGCCGCGCAGGCTCAGGAACTGAAGATCGGCTACGTCAACAGCGACCGGGTGCTGCGCGAGGCCACGCTGGCCAAGGCGGCGCAGGCCAAGCTCGAATCCGAGTTCTCGAAACGCCAGAAAGAAGGCGACGACGCTGCCGGCCGCCTGAAAGCGGCTGCCGACAAGCTCGACAAGGACGCGCCCACGTTGTCCGAGTCGGAGCGCAACCGCCGCCAGCGCGAACTCGTGGACCAGGACCGCGAACTGCAGCGCAAGCGCCGCGAGTTCCAGGAAGACCTGAACCAGCGCAAGAACGAAGAGCTGGCCTCGGTCGTCGAGCGTGCCAACAAGGTCATCAAGCAGATCTACGAGTCGGAAAAGTACGACCTGATCCTGCAGGAAGCCGTGTTCGCTGGCGCCCGCGTCGACATCACCGACAAGGTCATCAAGGCGCTCAACGCCCAAGGCGCGAAGTGAACTAGCGTGGCTGACGTCGCTGGTGTTGCCCTCGGCGAAATCGCCCGGCAGCTCGGTGGTGAACTGATCGGCGACCCGGCCACGCTCATCGAGCGCATCGGCGCCCTCGACAGCGCCACGCCGTCGACCATCACGTTTTTCTCCAACCCGCGCCTGCGGGCGCAGCTCGACACCTCGAGCGCCGGCTGCGTGATCGTCGGCCCGGCTGCGCGTGACGCCGGCGTGGCGCGCGGCGCGGTGATCGTCACGCCCGACCCCTACCTGTACTTCGCACGGCTCACGCAGTGGTGGGCGGCGCGCATCCGGCAGGCGCCGCAGCCGGGCGTGCACGCCAGCGCGCTCGTCGATCCAGCAGCCCGTGTGGCAGCCAGTGCCGTGATCGGCCCCTTCGTCGTGATCGAAGCCGGCGCAACGGTCGCCGACGGTGCGCAGATCGGCGCACACAGCGTGATCGGCGCAAACGCGCGCATCGGCGAGGGCACCCGTTTTGCGCCGCGCGTGACCTTCGGGGCGGGTTGTTCGATCGGCGCGCGCGGCCTCGTGCACAGCGGCGCGGTGATCGGCGCCGACGGCTTCGGCTTCGCACCCACCGATGGCCGCTGGGAAAAGATCGAACAGCTCGGCGCGGTGCGCATCGGCGACGACGTGGAGATCGGCGCCAACACCTGCATCGACCGCGGCGCGCTCGACGACACGGTGATCGAAGACGGCGTCAAGCTCGACAACCAGATCCAGATCGGCCATAACGTTCGCATCGGTGCGCACTCGGCCCTGGCCGGCTGCGTGGGCGTGGCCGGCAGCGCGGTGATCGGCAAGCACTGCACGGTCGGCGGCGCCGGCATGGTGATCGGCCACCTCAAGCTGGCCGACCACGTGCACATCTCGGCCGGCTCGATGGTGATGCGCTCGATCCACAAGCCGGGCGTGTACACCGGCGTATTCCCCATCGACGAGAATGCGTCCTGGGAAAAGAATGCGGCGACGCTGCGCCAGCTGCATTCGCTGCGCGACCGTTTGCGTGCGCTCGAAAGAAGCCTTCCCCAGAACAAGATCAACGATCCGAAGACAGCATGACGATGGACATCCACGAAATCCTCAAGCGCCTGCCGCACCGCTATCCGTTCCTTCTGGTGGACCGCGTGCTCGAGCTCGACAAGGGCAAACGCATCAAGGCACTGAAGAACGTGACGATGAACGAGCCGTACTTCGTCGGCCACTTCCCGCACCGGCCCGTGATGCCGGGCGTGATGATCCTGGAAGCGCTGGCGCAGGCCGCGGCCATCCTGGCCTTCGACAACATGGGCGTGTTCCCCGACGACAAGACGGTGTTCTATTTCGCCGGCATCGATGGCGCACGCTTCAAGCGCCCGGTCGAACCCGGCGACCAGCTGATGCTCAACGTCACGCTCGACCGCATCAAGGCCAGCATCGTCAAGTTCACGGCGCAGGCCACCGTCGACGGCGCCATCGCCGCCGAAGCCGAGCTGCTGTGCACGATGCGCCGCATTCCCTGACACCGCGGGTCGAGCGCGACATGGCCAGCATCCACCCCACGGCAATCGTCGAAGCCGGTGCCGAGCTCGACGCTTCTGTCAGCGTCGGCGCCTACAGCATCGTGCGCGAACACGTGCGCGTGGGGCCTGGCACCACGATCGGCCCGCACTGCGTGATCGAGGGCCACACCACGATCGGTGCCGACAACCGCATCTTCCAGTTCTGCTCGATCGGCGCCGCGCCGCAAGACAAGAAGTACGCCGGCGAGCCGACCGAACTGCAGATCGGCGACCGCAACACGATCCGCGAGTTCTGCACCTTCAACACCGGTACTGCGCAAGACAGCGGCGTGACAAGGGTCGGCTCCGACAACTGGATCATGGCCTACGTGCATATCGCACACGACGTGCAGCTCGGCAGCCAGACCATCCTGGCCAACAACGCCACGCTCGCCGGCCACGTGCACATGGGCGACTGGGTGATCGTGGGTGGTCTCTCGGGCGTGCACCAGTTCGTGAAGATCGGTGCGCATGCCTTCGTCGGCTTCTCCAGCGCCGTGACGCAGGACGTGCCGCCCTACATGATGGTCGACGGCAACCCGCTCGCGGTGCGCGGCTTCAACGTCGAAGGCCTGCGCCGGCGCGGCTTCGGGCCCGAGCGGCTGGCGGCAGTCAAGCAGATGCACCGCCTGCTGTACCGCAATGGCCTCACTTTCGCAGAAGCCTCTGCGGCGATCGCGGCGCTGGCGGTCGAGATGCCCGAAGCGGCGGCCGACGTGCAGATGATGAGCGAGTTCCTCTCACAAGCCACGCGCGGGATCGCGCGCTGAAGCGCTGACGCCATGGATGCCAACGCACCTCGGCTGGCGATGGTGGCAGGCGAAGCCTCGGGCGACCTGCTGGCCGGCCTGTTGCTCGGTGGCCTGAAAGCGCGCTGGCCGAACCTGCAGGCGGCCGGCATCGGCGGCCCGAAGATGGCAGCGCATGGCTTCGACGCCTGGTGGCCGCACGACAAGCTCGCGGTGCACGGTTACTCGATGGAAGTGTTGCGGCGCTACCGCGAGATCTCGGGCATCCGCACGCAGCTTGCCGAACGTTTGCTTCGCGAAAAGCCCGATGCCTTCATCGGCGTCGACGCGCCCGACTTCAACCTCGATCTCGAAGCGAAGCTGAAGGCGCAGGGCATCAAGACCATCCACTTCGTCAGCCCGTCGATCTGGGCCTGGCGCGGCAAGCGCATCCAGAAGATCCGCCAGGCCGCCGACCTGGTGCTCTGCATCTTCCCGTTCGAGCCGCCGATCTATGCGAAGCAGGGCATCGCAGCGGCGTACGTCGGCCACCCGCTGGCTGACGCGATCCCATTCGACGTGCCGCGGGTCGCCGGCCGTGCCGCACTCGGCATCGGCGAGGGGGAAACGGTCGTCGCGCTGCTGCCCGGCAGCCGCCGCGCCGAGGTGCAGTACATCGCGCCGCTGCTGCTCTCCGCGGCCGCCGAGATGAACCGCCTGCGCCCGGGCCTGCGTTTCGTGCTGCCGGTCGTGCCGGGGCTGCGCCACCTGGTCGAGCCGCTGCGCATGCGCTTGGCGGCCGAGGTGAACATCGAGCTGCTCGACGGCCACTCGCACGAAGCGCTCGCTGCCTGCGACGTGACGCTGGTGGCCAGCGGCACGGCCACGCTGGAGGCCGCGCTCTTCAAGCGGCCGATGGTCATCACCTACGCCATGCACGCGCTGAGCTGGCAGATGATGAAGCGCATGAAGTACCAGCCTTGGGTCGGGCTGCCGAACATTCTGCTCGGCGACTTCGCGGTGCCCGAGCTGCTGCAGGGCGACGCCACGCCGGAGCGCCTGGCCCATGCCGCGCTGGCCTGGCTCGACGACGCGCCGCGCTGCGAAGCGCTGCGCCTGCGCTTCGAAGGCCTGCACCGCGAGCTGCGCCGCAACACCGCCCAGGCGGCCACCGATGCGATCGAAAAAGTTCTGGCGGGCTGAGCAGCTCGACCTGAGCTTCGTCGCGCCCGGTGCCCTGCACGCCGGCGTGGACGAAGCCGGGCGCGGCCCGCTCGCCGGGCCGGTGGTGGCCGCGGCCGTCATCCTCGACGACCTGCAGCCGATCGACGGCCTGAACGATTCGAAGGTGCTGACGCCACGCCGCCGCGAGCTGCTCTTCGACCAGATACGTGCCCGGGCCCTGTGCTGCAGCATCGCGCAGGCCAGCGTCGAAGAGATCGATGAGTTGAACATCCTGCAGGCGACCATGCTCGCGATGCAGCGCGCGGTCGACGGGCTGCGCCTGCGCCCGCACCGCGTGCTGGTCGACGGCAACCGGCTGCCGATCCTGCGCGTGCCGGCCGAAGCCATCGTGCGCGGCGACGCCACGGTGAAGGCAATCTCGGCCGCGTCGATCCTCGCCAAGGTGTTCCGCGACCGGCTGTGCATGGAGCTGCACGCCTTGCACCCGCAGTACGGTTTCGATGGCCACAAGGGCTACCCGACGCCGGCGCACCTGGCGGCCTTGCGCGAGCACGGCGCATGCGCACACCACCGCCGCAGCTTCGCGCCCGTGCGTGAGGTGCTCTGAGATGACTGTGGACGCGTCGGTCAAGCACATCACGTCGCGTGACAACCCGCTGCTGATGCAACTGCGCAAGCTCGCCGCCGACCCAGCCGCCTACCGCAAGCTCGGCACGGTGTGGATCGAAGGCGAGCACCTGTGTTCGGCCTTCGTGCAGCGCGGTGGCGCTGCGTTGCAGGCGGTGATCACCGAAGAGGCCTGGCAGGTGCCGGCGATGCAGCGGCTGGCGCGCGCCGCGCCCGCGGTCGTGGTCGTGCCGGCGCCGTTGATGGCCAAGCTGAGCGCGCTCGAGTCGCCGGCGCCGCTGGGCTTCGTGTTGTCTTGGTCCGGGCCAGGCGAACTCGCGGCCGACCAGCCGAGCGTGGTGCTCGACCGGCTGCAGGACGCCGGCAACGTCGGCAACCTCCTGCGCAGCGCGTCGGCCTTCGGCTTCACGCAGGTGATCGCGCTCAAGGGCACAGCCGCGCTGTGGTCGCCCAAGGTCTTGCGCGCCGGCATGGGGGCGCACTTCGCGCTGCGGCTCGTCGAGGGCGTGAGCGAAGAGGCGCTCGGTGCGCTGCAGATGCCGATGTTCGCCACCAGTTCGCACGCCGCCCGGCTGATCCACGAAGCACCGCTGCCCTGGCCTTGCACATGGGTGATGGGGCACGAAGGTCAGGGCGTGTCGGTTGCGTTGATGCAGCGTTGTGCCGAGGCACTGCGCATTCCCCAACCGGGCGGCGAAGAATCGCTGAACGTGGCTTCGGCCGCGGCGGTGTGCCTGTACGAGTCGGCGCGCCAGCGGCCCGCATAGCGCTTCAGTACATCAAACGATCCGGCCGCAGGTCGCGCAGGATCGTCGTCGCGATCTCCTCGATCGACTTGTGGGTCGAGGACAGCCACGCGATGCCTTCGCGCCGCATCATCGCTTCGGCTTCCTTCACTTCCTGGCGGCAGTTCTCGAGCGAAGCGTACTTGCTGCCGGGCCGGCGCTCGTTGCGGATCTGGCTCAGCCGCTCGGCGTCGATGGTCAGGCCGAAGCACTTCTTCTTGAACGGCGCCAGCGACGACGGAATCTGCCCACGGTCGAAGTCTTCGGGGATGAGCGGGTAGTTAGCCGCCTTGATGCCGTGCTGCATCGCCAGGTACAGCGAGGTCGGCGTCTTGCCGCTGCGACTCACGCCGACCAGGATCACGTCGGCCTGCGCCAGGTTCTTCGACGACTGGCCGTCGTCGTGTGCCAGCGAGAAGTTGATGGCCTCGATGCGGTCGGTGTACTCCTGGCTTTTCGACACGTCGGCGAATCGGCCGATGCGGTGGTTCGAGGTCATGCCGAATTCGGCTTCGAGCGGCTCGATGAAGGTGTTGAACATGTCCAGCACCAGGCCTTTGGACTCGCTCTTCACGATCGCCAGGATCTCCGGGTTCACCAGCGTGATGAAGACGACCGGCTTGCGGCCTTCGGTGTCGGCCGTGTGGTTGATCTCGCGCAGCACCTGGTGGGCCTTGTCGGCGGTGTCGATGAAGGGCCGGCGCACGTGGCGCGGCCGAACAGCGAACTGCGACAGGATCGAGTTGCCGAAGGTCTCGGCCGTGATGCCGGTGCCGTCGGAGACGAAGAAGACAGTGCGATTGGCCATGGTTGCGAAGGGCGGCGCCGGTTCGTGGGGGGTGAGGCGGATGATAGGCAGTTCGCCTCTAGAATCGATCCCACGCTTCCATTCCACACCCGATGAACGCCGCCTTCACCCCCGCAGAGCCTTCCTCGGGCCGGGTGTGCGCTCGGATCGCCGCGACCCTCGAGCTCCGCTCGGGTCGCCGCCGCCAGGACAGCGAAGCACCGATTTTTCACCATCCTGGAGCTTTCCCATGTCAACCAGCCCCCTGGCGACCGCCCTGGTCGCCCCGTTCGAACACCTGAGAATGACCGACGTCGAGGCGGTCGGCGGCAAGAACGCATCGCTCGGCGAAATGATCAGCCAACTGGCCGCCTCGGGTGTGCGGGTGCCCGGCGGTTTTGCCACCACGGCGCATGCTTTCCGGGAATTCCTGAAGCACAACGGCCTGGCCGCACGCATCGAAGCGCGGCTCGCCACGCTCAACACCGACGATGTGCGCGCGCTGGCCGCCGCCGGCGCCGAGATCCGCCACTGGATCGAGACCACGCCGTTCCCGCCCGAGCTCGACGCGGCCATCGCATCCGAATTCGCCAAGCTGACGGCCGGCAACCCCGGTGCGTCGTTCGCCGTGCGCTCCTCGGCCACGGCCGAAGACCTGCCCGACGCCTCGTTCGCCGGCCAGCAGGAAACCTTCCTCAACGTCGTCGGCATCACCGAGGTGCTGGCGAAGATGAAAGAAGTGTTCGCCTCGTTGTACAACGACCGCGCCATCAGCTACCGCGTGCACAAGGGCTTCGCGCACAGCGACGTGGCCTTGTCGGCCGGCGTGCAGCGCATGGTGCGCTCCGACCTCGGCGCCGCCGGCGTGATGTTCACGATCGACACCGAAAGCGGGTTCAAGGACGTGGTGTTCATCACCTCCAGCTACGGCCTCGGCGAGACGGTGGTGCAGGGTGCTGTCAACCCCGACGAGTTCTATGTGCACAAGCCGGCGCTGCGCGCCGGCAAGCACGCGATCATCCGCCGCAACCTCGGCTCCAAGCTGATCAAGATGGAGTTCGCGACGGCGCAAGAAAAAGCCGTCGACGGCCGGCTCGTGAAGACCGTCGACACGGTGCACGAACAACGCAACCGCTTCTCGCTGAGCGACGCCGACGTGAGCGAACTCGCCGGCTACGCGCTGACGATCGAGCAGCACTACGGCCGCGCGATGGACATCGAGTGGGGCAAGGACGGCAGCGACGGCAAGCTCTACATCCTGCAGGCCCGGCCCGAAACCGTGAAGAGCCAACAGGAAGGCAAGGTCGAGCAGCGCTACAAGCTCAAGAGCAGCGGCACGGTGCTTGCCGAAGGCCGTGCCATCGGCCAGAAGATCGGCACCGGCCCGGTGCGCATCGTGCACAGCCTGGCCGACATGGACACGGTGCAGGCCGGCGACGTGCTCGTCACCGACATGACCGACCCGAACTGGGAGCCGGTGATGAAACGCGCATCCGCGATCGTCACCAACCGCGGCGGGCGTACCTGCCACGCGGCCATCATCGCGCGCGAACTCGGCATTCCGGCGGTCGTGGGCTGCGGCGATGCGACCGACGTGCTGAAGGAAGGCGCGCTCGTCACCGTGGCCTGCTCCGAAGGCGACACCGGCTACATCTACGACGGCCTGCTCGAAACCGAAGTGACCGACGTGCAGCGTGGCGAGATGCCACCCTGCAAGGTCAAGTTCACGATGAACGTGGGCAACCCGCAGCTCGCGTTCGACTTCGCGCAGATGCCCAACAGCGGCGTGGGTCTGGCGCGGCTCGAGTTCATCATCAACAACAACATCGGCGTGCACCCGAAGGCGATCCTCGACTACCCGAACATCGACAGCGACCTGAAGAAGGCGGTCGAGAGCGTGGCGCGTGGCCATGCGTCGCCGCGTGCCTTCTACGTCGACAAGCTGGTCGAAGGCATCGCCACGATCGGCGCGGCGTTCTGGCCCAAGCCGGTGATCGTGCGTTTGAGCGATTTCAAGAGCAACGAGTACCGCAAGCTGATCGGCGGCTCGCGCTACGAGCCGGAAGAAGAGAACCCGATGCTCGGCTTCCGCGGCGCGTCGCGTTACGTGAGCGCGGAGTTCGGCGAAGCCTTCGCGATGGAATGCGAAGCGCTGAAGTTCGTGCGCGACGAGATGGGCCTGACCAACGTCGAGATCATGGTGCCCTTCGTGCGCACGCTCGGCCAGGCCAAGGCCGTGATCGGCATGCTGGCAGACCGTGGCCTGAAACGCGCGGCCGACGGTGGCACCGATGGCCTGAAGATCATCATGATGTGCGAGGTGCCGAGCAACGCGATCCTGGCGGAACAGTTCCTCGAACACTTCGACGGCATGTCGATCGGCTCGAACGACCTGACCCAGCTCACGCTCGGGCTCGATCGCGACTCGGGCATGGAGTTGCTGGCCAAGGACTTCGACGAGCGCGACCCTGCGGTCAAGATGATGATCTCGCGCGCCATCAAGGCCTGCGTGTCGGCCGGCAAGTACGTCGGCATCTGCGGCCAGGGGCCGAGCGACCACCCCGACTTCGCCGACTGGCTGGCCGACGAGGGCATCGTCTCCATCTCGCTCAACCCCGACTCGGTGGTCGAGACCTGGAAGCGGCTGGCAGCGCGCCAGTAGTCGTTCAGACCAGGCCGTCGAACGGCAGCACGTCGACGAGCTCGCCGGCGGCCACGTTGCCCTGTTCATGGTGCAGCACGACGAGGCCGTTGGCCTCGCTCATGCTGCGCAGGATGCCCGAGCCCTGCGAGCCGGTCAGCGTGACCTGGCAGCTGCCGTCTGCCGCGCGCGTCACGATGCCGCGCTGGTATTCCGTGCGGCCGGGCTTCTTGCGGATCGCCTCGAGGCTCGCGGCGCGCAGCATCGGCAGCGGCTCTGCCGTCGCTCCGCTCATCGCGAGCAAGGCGTTGCGCACGAAAGCGTAGAAAGTCACCATCACCGCGACCGGGTTGCCGGGCAGGCCGAACAGGATCGCGCCCGGGCCGCCTTCGCCGGCGTTGATGCGGCCGATCGCCATGGGCCGGCCCGGCCGCATCGCGATGCGCCAGAACAGCACGTCGCCGAGCTGGGCCATCACCTGCTTGGTGTGGTCGGCTTCGCCGACACTGACACCGCCCGAGGTGATGACAGCGTCGGCATTGGCGGCCGCGTTTTTGAAAGTCTGTGCCAGCGTGACCGGGTCGTCGCGCACGACGCCGAGGTCGAGCACCTCCACCCCCAGGCGCTGCAACATGCCCCACAGCGTGTAGCGGTTGCTGTCGTAGACGCAACCCGCATCGAGCGGCTCGCCGAGCGACCGCAGTTCATCGCCGGTGGAGAAGAAAGCGACACGCAGGCGCCGCAGCACCGGCACCTCGGCCTGGCCGAGCGAGGCCAGCATGCCGAGGTCGGCGGGGCGCAACAGGCGGCCGGAGCGCAGGGCGGCGTCACCACGGGCCAGGTCTTCACCGGCGAGACGGCGGTTGTCGCCGGTGCGCACCACGCCCGCGGGCACGTGCACACGCTCGCCGTCGACCTTCACGAACTCCTGCGGCACCACCGTGTCGAGGCTGGGTGGCATCACCGCGCCGGTCATGATGCGAACGCACTGGCCGGCCTGCACGGCGCCGCCGAACTGCTGGCCGGCGAAGCCGGTGCCGATCGATGTGAGCACGGTGTCGCCCTCGGGCGCTAGGTCGGCGCCGCGCAGCGCATAACCGTCCATCGCCGAGTTGTCTGACGCCGGCACATTGATGGCCGAGACGATGTCGCGCGCGAGCACGCGGCCGAGCGCGCTGCGGATCGGCAGCATCTCGACCGCCTCGACCCGCGGCACGAGACGGGCGATGAACTCCTGCGCCTGCGCGACCGGCAGCGCGTTCGGGTCGTAGCCGGCGACGCGGGACGCGATCTCTCGCAGCGAAAGGGGGAGCGTGCTCATAAGGTCAGAAACATGTGGTCCTTGGCGTGGTGGCGTCCGTCGACCTTGATGGCATCGGGCAGGGTGCCGAACCGGATGAAGCCAGCGCTTTCGTACAGGCGCACCGCGGCGGTGTTGCTGGCGGTCACGGTCAGCGTGAGCATCTCCATGCCTTCGACGCCGCGCGCGGTCTTGATGCCGGCTTCCAGCAAACGCCGCCCGATGCCGGCGCCTTGCAATTCGCTGCGCACCATCATGCCGACCAGGTGGCCGATGTGGCACACCTTCACGCGCGTGTCGCGCTCGCAGCCGAGCGTGCCGACGAGCTGGCCCGACTGCCAGGCGCCGAGCAGGAAGCTGCCGCCACCCGCTTGCGCCATACCGAGCCTCGGTAGGTAACTCTGGGCGATGCGTTGGCGTTCGGTGGCCGCGTCGGACGTGAACGCCTCGGGATGTGCGGCCAGCATCGCGTCGCGCAGCGCCTTGTAGGCCGGCAGGTCGGCCTCGACCAGCGCGTGGATGTCGACCGGCTCAGCCATTCGTTTGCAGTTGCTGCAGCTCGGCCGGCGTGTTGGCGTTGGCGAAGGCGAGCGGGTCGTCGAAAGCCACTTCGACGCAGCGGTGCTGTGCGGTCCAGCGGTCGATCTTGCGTTGGCCACCTTGCGTGAAGCGGATCAGGCTTTCCATCAGCGAGGCCTTCATCAGACAGAACACCGGCTGCACCTGCAGCACGCCGCCCTCGCTCGTCGCCGCCATCGCGACCTCGGCGTCCTGCGCTTCGAGCGCCGATGCCAGGCGCTCGACCAGGTCGAGCGGGAACAGCGGCGAGTCGCAGGGCACCGTCACTAGGTAAGGCGTTTCGCAGTGTTCCAGGCCGGCCAGGAAGCCCGCCAGCGGGCCGGCGTAGTCGGGCAAGGCATCGGGCCACACCGGCACGCCCATCGCTTCGTACGCGGCGAGGTTGCGGTTGGCGTTGATCATCATCTCGCCGACCTGCGGGCCCAGGCGCAGCAGCGCGTGCATCGCCAGCGTGCTGCCCTGGTGGTTCTGCAGGCCCTTGTCGACACCGCCCATGCGGCTGCCACGGCCGCCGGCCAGGATCAGGCCGGTGATCTGTTCGGTCGGAATCACGGTTCGGCTTCTTTCAACGCGCTTGCACGAGGATGTAGCCGCGGTTCTCGACCGTGTCGAAGGTGCGCATGGCACGGATCAACGACGTGACCGGCATCCAGACCCAGCCGGCGCTGGCCGGGTTCACGTCGAGCACCAGCACGGAGTCTGACTGGGCATCGAAGGCACCCAGCGGCGAGATGTGCCCGCCGCCGGCTTGCTCGACTTCCACGCGCCGGTAGGCCACGATGACGTAGTCGCCGGCGCGCTGCAGGTTCTCGGTGAGGTCGCGGCGGATGTCGGCATCGGCCTTCTTGTCGTCGACCACCACGAGCGTGGTGGCCAGATCGTGCGCGCGCAACAGCTCGTCGAGCTGGCGCAGCTGGTAGCCGAAATCGCGGATCTGCTTGCCGTTGATCACGACCGGCTCGCCGAGCACCTGCGAACGGGTTTTCAGGCCTTTGCCGATCACGTTGTCCTGCGTGAAACGCGGCACCGACGGGTCGAAACCGGCGGGCGCGAAAGTGTAGTCTTCGGGGCGCAGGCGGCTGCGGTCGCGTGGCAGGTCGGCGCTGCGGCCACGCACGGTGTTGAGCACGATGGCGGTGGTGGTCGGGCCGCAGAAGGCGCCGTTCGATTGCGGCTCGAACTGGTTGGCCAAGGCCGGGAAATCGACCTTGGCCGTCGAGCGACCCAACCGCGCCAGGCCTTCTTCGGAGCTGAAGGGCACGAGTGTCTGCGCGGCTGCGGCCGGTGCTTCGTCGCGTGCCAGGGCCGCGGGCACCGCCGACGCCGTCAGACAGCAGGCGAGAAGAAGGTGAACGAGCAGGCGCATCTGGAACTCCTGGGCCTCAGCCGCCGATGTAGTGCATCTCGACCCGGCGCGCGCGTGGTTCGACGCCGCTTGCATCGCCGGCACCGGCAGCAGTGCGCAACTCGGAGTAGCGATCGTCGCGGCCTTGCCAGATCAACCGAATAGCACCGGCGATCTGCGCATCGCTGTGGCCGCCGCGCAGCAACGCACGCAGGTCGTGGCCATGGCTCGCGAACAGGCACAGGAAGAGCTTGCCTTCGGTCGAGAGGCGGGCCCGGTTGCAGTCGTGGCAGAAGGCCTGCGTCACGCTGGAAATGACACCGACTTCGCCGCTGCCGTCCTTGTAGCGCCAGCGTTCGGCGGTTTCGCCGCTCACGTTCGCGCCGATCGGCTCGAGCGGGAACTCGGCACCGATGCGCGCCACCACCTCGGCCGAAGGCAGCACCTCGTCCATGCGCCAGCCGTTGGTCGCGCCCACGTCCATGTATTCGATGAAACGCAGCACGACCGGCGTGCCCTTGAAGTGGCGCGCCATCGGCAGGATCTGCGAATCGTTGGTGCCGCGCTTGACGACCATGTTGACCTTGATCGGGCCGAGCCCGGCCTTCTGTGCGGCTGCGATGCCTTCGAGCACGTCATGCACCGGAAAGTCGGCGTCGTTCATGCGGCGGAAGATGGTGTCGTCGAGCGCGTCGAGGCTGACCGTCACACGCTGCAGGCCGGCGTCTTTCAGCGCCTGCGCCTTGCGCGCGAGCACCGAACCGTTGGTCGTGAGCGTCAGGTCGAGCGGCTCGCCTTCGGGCGTGCGCAGTTCGCTCAGCATGCCGATCAGGATCTCGAGATTCTTGCGCAGCAGCGGCTCGCCGCCGGTCAGGCGGATCTTGCGCACGCCGTGCGCGACGAACAGCTTCGCGGTGCGCGTGATCTCTTCGAAACTGAGCAGCGAAGAGTGCGGCAGGAAGTTGTAGTGCTTGTCGAACACTTCCTTCGGCATGCAGTAGCTGCAGCGGAAGTTGCAGCGGTCGGTCACCGAAATGCGCAGGTCGCGCAACGGCCGGCCGAGCGCGTCGCCGAGCAGGCCGGTGGGTGGTGTGTCTGTCAGCGGGATGCGCGGCAGGCTGGCGGCGTAGCGCAGGTCGGCGAGGGGGATGACGCGGTCTGTCATGGCCGGATTGTGCCTGCCGGCGAACAACCCGGCCGGCCGCGCGGCGGTGTTCGTCAGTGGACGGCAAGTACCGGCGCCACCGTGGCCGGCGCGAGCGGCTCGGCAGCGCCCGCCACCGGTTCGGCGCGCCGGGCACCGGTGAAGCGCTTGGCCCAGTAGGCGAATCGCATGTCTTCCACGCGCACCTCACCGCCGGTGCGGGGCGAGTGGATGAACTTGCCATCGCCGACGTAGATGCCGACGTGCGAGAAGGTGCGCTTCAGCGTATTGAAGAACACCAGATCGCCGGGCTTGAGTTCTTCGCGCTTGACCTTGATCAAGCCCTTTGCCGTGGCCTGCTCGTCGACGCGGCGCGGCAGCACCAGGCCGACGCTCATCTCGAACACGTGGCGGGTGAAGCCGCTGCAGTCGAAACCACGCTCGACCGAACTGCCGCCACGGACATAAGGCACGCCCAGAAAATTCATCGCGGTGAGCACCATGTCGGAGGCCTTGTCGCGAATGCGGCCGACGAGCGCGTTTTCAGTCTTGGCGGGCGGCGTTTCGCTCGAAGCCGGCGCCGCCATCATGCCGTTCTCGATCAAGTAGCGGCTCACGCCGTCGACAGGTTCGGGGCTGGCCGATGCGGCCGCGCTCGCCAGCACCAACGCCGACGCGCACAAGGCGCGGCGAACAGTGGTCATGAGGGAGGGCCGGAAATTCAGCATCGGGCGCAGGATACGTCAAGCCCCGACGCGCGTCAAACCAGAAAATCTCATATTCGACAAGGACTTGGCGCAGATTTGTCACCTGATGTGAGGCCCGGTCCAGCACCGGTCGCGCTGTTCCTGGAGCACGGTCTGGTGCACCATGGCGTGCAAGCTGCGCGACAGCCAGCGCCTTTACGCTCCGGGCGCACCACAAAGAGACATCCCGCCATGAACGCTGCCACCTCGACAAACTACGCCGACTTTCACCGCCGCTCCCTCGCCGACCGCGACGGGTTCTGGTCCGAGCAGGCAGCGCTGATCGACTGGCACACGCCCTTCACGCAAGTCTGCGACACCAGCCGCGCGCCGTTCGCGAACTGGTTCGTCGGCGGCACGACCAACCTGTGCCACAACGCCGTGGACCGGCACCTTGCAGACCGGGCCGAGCAGAACGCACTGGTCTATGTCTCGACCGAAACCGAAGAAGAGCGTGCCTACAGCTTCCGCGAGCTGCACGCCGAGGTGCAATGCATGGCGGCGATCCTGCTGTCGCTCGGCGTGAAGCAGGGCGACCGCGTGCTGATCTACATGCCGATGATTCCGCAGGCCGTGTTCGCGATGCTGGCGTGTGCGCGCATCGGTGCGATCCACTGCGTCGTGTTCGGCGGCTTCGCCAGCGGCAGCCTGGCCAGCCGCATCGACGACGCCGAACCGACCCTCATCGTCAGCGCCGATGCCGGCAGCCGCTCGGGCAAGATCGTGCCGTACAAGCACTTGCTCGACGAGGCGATCCGCTTCGCGGCGCACAAACCGGCCGGGGTGCTGATGGTCGACCGCGGACTGGCACCGATGACCGCGACCGCCGGGCGGGATGAAAGTTATGCCGCTCTGCGCGAGCAGCACTTCGGCGCCGTCGTGCCCTGCGTGTGGCTGGCCTCCGACCACCCCAGCTACACGCTCTACACCAGCGGCACGACCGGCAAGCCCAAGGGCGTGCAGCGCGACACCGGCGGCTACGCGGTGGCGCTGGCCGCGAGCATGAAGCACATCTTCTGCGGCGAGCCGGGCGAAACCTACTTCTCCACCAGCGACATCGGCTGGGTCGTCGGCCACAGCTACATCGTCTACGGGCCGCTGATCCATGGCATGGCGACGATCCTGTACGAAGGCCTGCCGACCCGCCCCAACGCCGGCATCTGGTGGCAACTGGTCGAGAAGTACAAGGTCAGCGTGATGTTCAGCGCGCCGACCGCCGTGCGGGTGCTGAAAAAGCACGACGAGAAGTTCCTGCACCAGTACGACCTGAGCTCGCTGCGCGCGCTGTTCCTGGCCGGCGAGCCGCTCGACGAACCCACCGCGAAATGGATCGCTGGCGCCCTGGGCAAGCCGGTCATCGACAACTACTGGCAGACCGAATCCGGCTGGCCGATCCTGACCATCGCCAACGGCGTCGAGAAGAAGGCCAGCAAGTTCGGCAGCCCGGGCGTGGCGATGTACGGCTACGACGTGAAGCTGATCGACGAGGCGAACGGCCAGGAGATCACCGAGCCGAACCAGAAGGGTGTGCTCGCGATCGAAGGGCCGCTGCCACCCGGCTGCATGCAGACGGTCTGGCGCGACGACGCACGCTTCGTGAAGACCTACTGGAGCGACTTCGCGGGCAAGCAGCGCTACAACACCTTCGACTGGGCCGTGCGCGACGCCGATGGCTACTATTTCATCCTCGGTCGCACCGACGACGTGATCAACGTCGCTGGCCACCGCCTCGGCACGCGCGAGATCGAAGAGAGCATCTCCAGCCATGCGGGCGTGGCCGAAGTCGCCGTCGTCGGCGTGGCCGATGCGCTGAAGGGCCAGGTGGCGATGGCCTTCGTGGTGCTGAAGGATTCGTCGCTCGGTGCCGACGCCACGGCGCGGCTCCGGCTCGAAGGCGAGATCATGAAGACCGTTGACCAGCAGCTCGGCGCGCTGGCGCGCCCGGCGCGGGTGCACTTCGTGACGCTGCTGCCCAAGACCCGCTCGGGCAAGATGCTGCGCCGCGCGATCCAGGCGGTCTGCGAGCGCCGCGACCCTGGCGACCTGACGACGATGGACGACCCGGCAGCCTTGCAGCAAATTGCCGATCTCATCGGACCCGCGTGAACCTCATGGCGCGTGGCTGCCCCAGAATGCGGCCACCATGACCGACACCAATGCGACCGCATCGTCCGCCCCCGTCGAACAACTGAACGCTGCCGCCAGCGACCCGAACCTGCTCGGCTGGATGCAGGGCGCGCCGCCACCGCCGGAACTGCAGGTGCGCTTCGACGACGGGGGCATGTACACCTTCCCGAAGCTGCGCTGGGCCTACTCGAATATTCGGCGGCTGGTGCCGACGACGAACGTGTCGCGCGGCGACGGCCCGGTCAGCGTGTTGCCACGCGCCGACCGCGACGACATCGACACGGTGACCTTCACGCCGATCGGCCGAACCGAGGCGATGACCTGGGCGCAGTCGCTCGACGCCAACTACACCGACGGCATCGTCGTGCTGCACCGCGGGCGCATCGTGCACGAACGCTATTTCGGGGCGCTGGCCGCGCACCGCGCGCACATCGCGTGGTCGGTGACGAAGTCCTTCTTCGGCACGATCGCCGCGTCGCTGGTCGTCGAAGGCCGGCTCGATCCTCGGGCACCCGTCAGCGAGACCCTGCCCGAGCTCGCCGGTACCGGCCTCGGCAACGCGCGGGTGCGCGAGGTGCTCGACATGACGAGCAGCATCCACTACTCCGAGGACTACACCAACCCCGAGGCCGAGATCTGGCAGCACGGCCGGGCCGGCAGCATCCTCTCTCGGCCTGCCGACTACGCCGGGCCGCAAAGCTTCTACGACTATCTGCGCACGCTGCGTCAGGCCGGGCCGCACGGCCGGGCGTTCGCGTACAAGACGGTCAACACCGACGTGCTCGGCTGGATATTGCGGCGTGTCACCGGCGTGCCGCTGGGCGAACTGCTGAGGCAGCGTTTCTGGTCGCAGATCGGCGCCGAGCAGGACGCCGAGCTGATGGTCGACAGCACCGGCACCGAGTTCGCCGGTGGTGGCCTGAACTGCTGCTTGCGCGACCTGGCGCGCTTCGGCGAGCTGATGCGCAACGACGGCGTGGTCAACGGCCGCCGGCTGGTACCTTCAGCAGCGGTCGCCGACATCCGCGGCGGCGCTGACCCGGCGCACTTCTCGCAGGCCGGCTACGTCACGCTGCCGGGCTGGAGCTACCGCAACATGTGGTGGGTCTCGCACAACGAGCACGGCGCGTACTGCGCGCGCGGCATCCACGGCCAGGGCATCTACATCGACCCGACGGCCGAGATGGTGGTCGCACGTTTCGCGTCACACCACATCGCCGGCAACATGGGCATCGATCCGACCACGCTGCCGGCCTACCACGCGCTGGCGAAACACTTGATGGCGGGCTGAAGCCCGCCGCCCTTACAGCACTTCCGAGGCGAAGTCCGCCAGCCGCGAACGCTCGCCGCGCGCCAGCGTCACATGGCCCGAATGCGGCCAGCCTTTGAAGCGGTCGACTGCGAAGGTCAGGCCCGAGCTGCCTTCGGTCAGGTAAGGCGTATCGATCTGCGCCAGGTTGCCCAGGCAGACGATCTTAGTGCCCGGCCCGGCGCGCGTGATCAGCGTCTTCATCTGCTTGGGCGTCAGGTTCTGGGCCTCGTCGATCAACACGAACTTGTTCAGGAAGGTGCGCCCGCGCATGAAGTTCAGGCTCTTGATCTTGATCTTGCTGCGCACCAGGTCGTTGGTGGCGGCGCGGCCCCATTCGCCGGCGGCGCCGTCGGTCTTGGACAGCACTTCGAGGTTGTCGTCGAGTGCGCCCATCCAGGGGCTCATCTTCTCTTCCTCGGTGCCCGGGAGGAAACCGATGTCTTCGCCGACCGGCACGGTCACGCGGGTGACGATGATCTCGGTGTAACGACGGTCGTCCATCACCTGCGAGAGGCCGGCGGCCAGGGTCATCAGCGTCTTGCCGGTGCCGGCCGTGCCGGTCAGCGTGATGAAGTCGCAGTCCGGGTCCATCAGCAGGTTGAGCGCGAAATTCTGTTCGCGGTTGCGCGCGGTCACGCCCCACACGGCGTTCTTCTGGTGCGTGTATTCCTTCAGCGTGCGCAGCACCGCGGTCTTCCCGGTGATCTCGACCACCTTGGCGTACAGCGGCGCGGCGCCGGGCGCTTCGAGGAAGACGAACTGGTTGATCAGCAGCACCGAGACCATCGGGCCGCTGATGCGGTAGTAGGTCAGGCCGGCCTGCTGCCAGCTTTCCATGGTCTTGCCATGTTTGTCCCAGAAGTCGGCCGGCAGCGGCAAGACGCCGGTGTACAGCAGGTCGCCGTCTTCCAGCGTCATGTCGTTTAGGTAGTCCTCGGCCGGCAGGCCCAGGGCACGCGCCTTGATGCGCATGTTGATGTCTTTCGACACCAGCACCACGTCGCGCCCCGGCTGCTGCTCGCGCAGCGCCTGCACCACACCCAGGATCTGGTTGTCGGCCTTGCCCTGCGGAAGACCTGCGGGCAGCGTCACGTTGATCAGGTTGGTCTGGAAGAACAGCTTGCCACCGGCTTCGCGGTGGCCGGTGCGGGCCAGCGACAAGCCTTCGGACATGCCCGAGGCGTCACGGCTCGGCATGCTGGCGGCCAATGCGTCCAACTCGCGGCTGACCTGCCGGGCGTTGCGCGAAACCTCGGTCATGCCGCGCTTGTGGCCGTCGAGCTCTTCGAGCGTGATCATCGGCAGGTAGATGTCGTGTTCCTCGAAGCGGAACAACGAGGTCGGGTCGTGCATCAGCACGTTGGTGTCGAGCACGAACAGGCTCGCCGGGCCGGTGCCACGCGGCTTGCGGGCGCGTGTTTGCGGGGCCGGGCGGCGCACCACGGGGGCGATCACCGGGGCGACAGGTGCGGGCTTGACGGCGACGGCCTGCTGCATGCCGCCGCCGTCGAACAGGTCGAGAACCGCCGGCGAAGTAGGCTCGGCGGAGGCGCGGGTCTTCTGGGGGCGCTTGCCCGGTTGCGGGGCCGACTGGGAATCGAAGTCGGCGGCGGTCAGCAAAGAGGCTCGTTTGGCAGGCGGCTTGGGCAGTGGCATGAAGGCTTCTTGGGGGGCTGAGAAACAAAAAAGCCGCACAGACGGCTGTGCGGCTTGGGTCGGGTGATGCTTGCGTCGCGGTTCGCTGGCATGAAAAGATTATGCACAACTTGGGCCAGCCTTCGGCCTGCAGAAGAAACCGGCCGCAACAATCAAAAAAGGCCGGCGTGCGGCCGGCCTCTTGTTGATATGGCAAGCGCTTCAGCCTGCTTTCTTTATCGCCTTGACGGCTTTCAGCACTTCTTCGACGTGACCGGCCACCTTCAGGCCGCGCCACTCGCCGACCAGCATGCCGGTGCCGTCGATCAGGAAGGTGCTGCGCTCGATGCCTTTGACCTTCTTGCCGTACATGATCTTGTTCTTGACCACGCCGAACATGTGGCAGAGCTTTTCTTCGGTGTCGGCGATCAGATCGAACGGCAGTTCCAGGTTCTGCTTGAACTTGTCGTGCGAGGCCATGTTGTCGCGCGACACACCGAACACCACCGCGCCGGCCTTCACGAACTCCTTGTGGTGGTCGCGAAACTGCATCGCTTCGGTGGTGCAGCCGGGGGTGTTGTCCTTGGGGTAGAAGTACAGAACGACGATCTTGCCGGCAAATGCCTGGGGCGTGAACTTCACGCCACCGGTTGCAAGCGCTTCAAATTCCGGGAGGGGTTTATTGAGGGCTGGCGTCATGGAGTATTCTGTTTGGTTGCGTGGCGCCGGTACGGGCCTAGCCGCAGATTATAAACGCTGCGCGTCACTCACCGAGATGACCTTCAGCCCCCGCCGTCGGGCGATGCCGGGGTCTCGAACAACAAGGCCGCCAACACCGAGCGCCCTTCGGCGAGCAACACGTTGTAGGTGCGGCAGGCCGCCGCGGTGTCCATGGTCTCGATGCCGATGCGCCGCTCCATCAGCGGCCGCAGCAGGGCCGGGCGCACGAAGCGGATCCGGCTGCCCGAGCCGAAGATCACCAGCTCGGGCTTCATCTCGGCGAGCGCTGCGAAGTGCGCTTCGGTCAACGCGCCGAACTCGGCCACTGCCCAGGACACGACATCGCCGCGCCAGGGCACGAGCACGCTGCGGCGGTGCTCGGTACCGTTGACGATCACGCCGCCGGGGCCGTGGCGGGCGATGGCGTTCTGGCCTTCGATGCGATCGGCTTGCAGTTTCATGGGTGCGTAGGTGTCCGGTTAGGCGCTCGGGTCGGGCGCGCCGCCCTCGAGCAGCGAAACCCCTGTGGTTAAATTGTAGGTTTTGCAGCCGCGTCCAGCGTCAGGAGTGCCTCTTTTGAAACCCGTCGTCAAGTCAGCCAAGCTCGCCAACGTGGCCTACGACATCCGTGGGCCGGTGCTGGAGAAGGCCCGCCAGATGGAGGAAGAGGGTCACAAGATCATCAAGCTGAACATCGGCAACGTGGCCGAGTTCGGCCTGGAGCCGCCCGACGAGATCGTGCAGGACATGATCCGCAACATCCCGCACGCGGCCGGCTACACCGACTCGAAAGGTCTGTTCGCACCGCGCAAGGCTGTGGTGCACCGGACCCAGCAGCAAGGGATCCGCGGCGTGGCGCTGGAAGACGTCTACCTGGGCAATGGCGCGTCGGAGCTGATCGCGATGAGCATGAGTGCGCTGCTCAACGACGGCGACGAGGTGCTGATCCCGTCCCCCGACTTCCCGCTCTACACCGCCGTGGTCGGCCTCTCGGGCGGCAAGCCGGTGCACTACGTGTGCGACGAAGCTTCCGACTGGATGCCCGACGTGGCCGACATGAAGGCCAAGATCACGTCGCGCACCCGTGGCATCGTCGTCATCAACCCGAACAACCCGACCGGCGCGCTGTACCCGAACAGCGTGTTGCTCGAGATCATCGAACTCGCACGCCAGCACCAGCTGGTGATCTTCGCCGACGAGATCTACGACAAGACGGTGTACGACGGCCACCAGCACACCAGCATGTCGTCGCTCGCCGACGACGTGCTGTTCGTGACCTACAACGGCCTGTCGAAGAACTACCGCTCCTGTGGTTACCGGGCCGGCTGGATGGTCGTTTCGGGCGAGAAGCGCCACGCGCGTGACTACATCGAGGGCCTGAACATGCTCTCGTCGCTGCGGCTGTGCGCCAACACGCCGGGGCAGTTGGCGATCCAGACGGCGCTCGGCGGCTACCAGAGCATCAACGACCTCGTGGCACCCACCGGCCGCCTGTGCCGCCAGCGCGACCTGGCCTACGAGCTGCTGAGCGCGATTCCCGGCGTCAGCGTGGTCAAGCCGAAAGCGGCGCTCTACATGTTCCCGAAGCTCGACCCGAAGATCTACCCGATCGCCGACGACCAGCAGTTCGCCTACGAACTCCTGTCGGAGCAGAAAGTACTGATCGTGCAGGGCACCGGCTTCAACTGGAAGACGCCGGATCACTTCCGCATCGTCTTCCTGCCGAATTCCGACGACCTGACCGAAGCGATCGGCCGCATCGCGCGCTTCCTTGAGCACTACCGCAAACGCCATTCGCACTGATTCTTTTGAGATTGCCGCAGAGGCACGCACCATGACACCGATTCAAGTAGGCCTGCTGGGCATTGGCACCGTGGGCAGCGGCACGTTCAACGTGCTGCAACGCAACCAGGAAGAGATCCAGCGCCGCGCCGGGCGCGGCATTCGCGTCACGATGGTGGCCGACCTCGACACCGCGCGCGCCAAGGCCATCGTCGGCGACTCCGCCCAGGTCGTCAGCGACGCGCGGCTCGTGATCGCCAACCCCGAGATCGATATCGTGATCGAGCTGATCGGCGGTTACGGCATCGCCCGCACGCTGGTGATGGAAGCGATTGCCGCCGGCAAGCACGTGGTCACGGCCAACAAGGCGCTGCTCGCGGTGCATGGCACCGAGATCTTCGCGGCGGCACGCGAGAAGGGCGTGGTCGTGGCTTTCGAAGCGGCCGTGGCCGGGGGCATTCCAATCATCAAGGCACTGCGCGAAGGCCTGACCGCCAACCGCATCGAGTGGATCGCCGGGATCATCAACGGCACCACCAACTTCATCCTGTCGGAGATGCGAGCCAAGGGGCTGGACTTCGACGTGGTGCTGAAGGAAGCGCAGCGCCTCGGTTACGCCGAGGCCGACCCGACCTTCGACATCGAAGGCGTGGACGCGGCGCACAAGGCGACGATCATGAGCGCGATCGCGTTCGGCACGCCGGTGCAGTTCGACAAGGCGCACGTCGAAGGCATCACCAAGCTGAACGCGGCCGACATCCGCTACGCCGAGCAGCTCGGCTACCGCATCAAGCTGCTGGGCATCACCAAGCGCCGCGCCAACGGCATCGAGCTGCGCGTGCACCCGACGCTGGTGCCGGCCAAGCGCCTGATCGCGAATGTCGAAGGTGCGATGAACGCGGTGGTGGTGCAGGGCGATGCCGTCGGCACGACGCTCTACTACGGCAAGGGCGCAGGCTCCGAGCCGACCGCCTCGGCCGTGATCGCCGACCTGGTCGACATCACCCGGCTGCACACCGCCGACCCCGGCCACCGCGTGCCGCACCTGGCTTTCCAGCCCGGCGAGCTGCACGACACGCGCATCCTGCCGATCGACGAAGTCGTGACGGCGTACTACCTGCGCCTGCAGGTGGCCGACCAGGCAGGCGTGCTGGCGCGCATCACCGGCATCCTGGCCGAGCGTGACATCTCGATCGACGCGCTCTTGCAGCGTGAATCCGCCGAGGGCGAAGCCCAGACCGACGTGATCATCCTCACGCACGACACGGTCGAAGGCCGCATGAACGAAGCCATCGCGCAGATGCAGGCACTGCCGACCGTGCTGGCACCCATCGTGCGCATCCGCAAGGAAGAACTGAGTTGAAGTACATCAGCACGCGCGGCGACAAGACCGAACGCGCTTTCTGCGAGATCCTGCTCGAAGGCCTGGCGCCGGACGGCGGCTTGTATCTGCCGACCCACTACCCGAAGATCGATGGCGCCACGCTCACGCGCTGGCGGGGGCTGAAGTACCACGAGCTGGCGTTCGATATCCTGTCGCTGTTCATCAACGACATTCCTGCCGGTGATCTGCGCGCGCTGGTCACGAAGACCTACACGAAGGAGGTCTTCGGCACCGACCAGATCGTGCCGTTGCGCGCGCTGGAGCCGGGCGTCTACCTCGAAGCCCTGTCGAACGGCCCGACGCTGGCCTTCAAGGACATGGCGATGCAGTTGCTTGGCAACCTGTTCGAGTACGAACTCGCGCGGCGTGGCCAGACGCTCAACATCCTCGGCGCGACCTCGGGCGACACCGGCAGCGCCGCCGAATACGCGATGCGCGGCAAGGCCGGCGTCAACGTCTTCATGCTCTCGCCCAAGGGCCGCATGAGCCCGTTCCAGCAAGCCCAGATGTTCAGCCTGCAGGACCCGAACATCCACAACATCGCGATCGAGGGGGTGTTCGACGACTGCCAGGACATCGTCAAGGCCGTGTCGAACGACCTGGCGTTCAAGCGCGCCCACCACATCGGCACGGTGAACTCGATCAACTGGGCGCGCCTGCTGGCCCAGGTCGTCTACTACTTCGCCGGCTACTTCCAGGCCACGAAAACCAACGACGAGCAGGTGAGCTTCGCCGTGCCGTCCGGCAACTTTGGCAACATCTGCGCCGGCCACGTCGCACGCATGATGGGCCTGCCGGTCAAACGCCTGGTGCTGGCGACCAACGAGAACAACGTGCTCGACGAGTTCTTCCGCACCGGCACCTACCGCGTGCGCAGCAGCGCCGAAACGCACGAGACCTCGAGCCCGTCGATGGACATTTCCAAGGCCTCGAACTTCGAACGCTTTGTGTTCGACCTGCTCGGCCGCGACGCGCAGCGCACGCACGCCCTGTTCAAGCAGGAGCTCGACCGCAGCGGTGCCTTCACGCTGACTGCGGCGGAATTCGCGCGCATCGGCGAGTACGGCTTCGTCTCCGGCAGCAGCGCGCACGCCGACCGTCTGGCAACGATCCGCGACACGCATGCGCGCTTCGGCACCATCATCGACACCCACACCGCCGACGGCCTGAAGGTCGGGCGAGAACACCTCGCGCCGGGCACACCCACCCTCGTGCTGGAGACGGCCTTGCCCGCCAAGTTCGCCGAGACCATCGTCGAAGCGATCGGCCGCGAACCCGACCGCCCGGCAGGGATGCTCGGCATCGAACAACTCCCCAAACGTTTTGTGGAGATGGCGGCCGACGTTCAGGCGGTGAAGCGCTTCATTGCCGAGAATGCCTGAATGAAGGTCGTCGGTTTCAGTGGTTATTCGGGTTCGGGCAAGACGACCCTGGTCGAAAAGCTCATCGTCAGGCTGAAGCTGGCGGGCCAGCGTGTGTCGGTCGTCAAGCACGCGCACCACAGCTTCGACATCGACCACGAAGGCAAGGACTCGTGGCGGCACCGCGAGGCGGGGGCGTTCGAGGTCGTGATCGCGTCGGACCGGCGCCTCGCCAAGATCCGCGAATTCGAAGTGCACGCAGCACCGACCGTGCACCAGCTCATCAACGAGTTGTACGACTGCGACTGGGTGCTGGTCGAAGGCTTCAAGCATGCGGCGCTGCCCAAGATCGAGATCTGGCGCGCTTCCACCGCGCAGCGCGCCCAGTACCCTGACGACCCGTTCGTCGTGGCGGTCTGCACCGACACGCCGGCGCTACTGCCGCAGCCCACCGGCCTACCCGTGCTCGACCTCAACAGCGCCGATGCGGTCGCCGAGTTTTTGCTGGCCCACCCTGGACGTTATGAGTACATCTCTCCCTTCGCCGACGAGGCCGCCGATGCTGACGCTGGACGAAGCCCTGAGCCGCCTGCTCGGCGCCGTCCGGCCGCTGCCGGCGACTGAACTTCAGGCACTCTCCACGTTCGACGCGCTCGGCCGCGTGCTGGGCGAAGACGTGCGGTCCGGGCTCGACGTGCCGCCCGCCGACAACACCTCGATGGACGGCTACGCGATGCGTTGCGCCGATGTGCCGGCCGCCGGCACCGTTCTGCCGGTCAGCCAGCGCATCCCCGCCGGTGTGGTCGGCGAGCCCCTGAAGCCCGGCACCGCGGCGCGCATTTTTACCGGTGCGCAGGTGCCCGCGGGGGCCGACGCGGTGGTGATGCAGGAGCAGTGCGAAGCCTCGGGCGAGGGCGTGCGGGTCGACACGGTGCCGACTTCGGGTCAGTGGATCCGCCGGCGCGGTGAAGACGTGCAGCAAGGCCAGGTCGTGCTGACGGCCGGCACGCGCCTCACGCCGCAGGCGCTGGGTCTGGCCGCGTCGGTCGGTGCCGCCACGCTGTCCGTGATGCGGCGCCCGCGCGTAGCGCTGTTTTCGACCGGCGACGAACTCGTGATGCCGGGTGAGTCGCTCAAGCCCGGTGCCATCTACAACTCGAACCGCTTCACCTTGCGCGCCCTGATTCAGGCCATGGGCTGCGACTGCACCGACCTCGGCATCGTGCCCGACAACCTGGACGCCACGCGCGACGCGCTGCGCCGCGCTGCGCTGGGCAACGACCTGATCGTGACCTCGGGTGGTGTCTCGGTCGGTGAAGAAGATCACTTGCGCCCGGCGGTGCAGGCCGAGGGCCGCATCGAGCTGTGGCAGATCGCGATCAAGCCCGGCAAGCCGCTGGCCTTCGGCGAAGTGAACCGCCCCGACGGCTCGGCCGCCTACATCGTCGGCCTGCCGGGCAACCCGGTGTCGAGCTTCGTCACCTTTTTGCTGATGGTGCGGCCGGTGCTGCTGCGCCTGCAGGGTGCGAGCGAGCTTCAACCGCAGCCCACGACCCTGCGCGCCGACTTCGACTGGCCGCGCCCCGACAAGCGCCGCGAATTCCTGCGCGCGCGCCGCAACGAAGCCGGCGGCCTCGACCTGTTTCCGAACCAGAGCTCGGGCGTGCTGACCTCGGCGGTCTGGGGCGACGGCCTGGTCGACAACCCGAGCGGACAAGCCATCCGGCGCGGCGATGCGGTACGCTTTCTCGCCTTCAACGAATTGACCTGATGAAACTCACCGTGCGTTATTTCGCCTCGATCCGCGAGGCTCTGGGGTCGACCGAGATCATCGACGTGCCGGCCGACGCGACCGTGGGCAGCGTGCGCGACGCGCTGATCGCGCGCGGCGGCGTCTACGCGACCGCACTGGCGCGCAACCGCGCTCTGCGCAGCGCGCTGAACCATCAGATGTGCTGCGACGACGTGAGTGTCACCGCCGAGGCTGAAGTGGCGTTTTTCCCGCCGGTCACCGGGGGCTGAAATGAGCCAGCCGCGCGTCACCGTGCAGCCAGAGGACTTCGACCTCGGCGCCGAGGTGGCCGCGCTGCGCGCGCAAGACGCTGGCATCGGGGCGGTCGCCAGCTTCGTCGGCACGGTGCGCGACCGCAACGACGGCCTTGGCGTGAGTGCGATGGAACTCGAGCACTACCCGGGCATGACCGAGAGCGCGATCGAGGCCATGATCGATGAAGCCCACTCGCGCTTCGACATCCGCGGCGCGCGCGTCATCCACCGCGTCGGCCTGCTGCAGCCGCTCGACCAGATCATGATGGTCGCCGTCACGTCGGCGCACCGCGGCCAGGCCTTCCTTGCCTGCGAGTTCCTGATGGACTACCTGAAGACCCAGGCGCCGTTCTGGAAGAAGGAACAGACGCCCGAAGGCGCGCGCTGGGTCGACGCCCGCAGCAGCGACGACGCGGCGGTGGCGCGCTGGGGCCTGCCGGCCGGCAATGCGGCCGTGCCACCGGTCCCGAAAGCCTGAGCGGCGTGACCAGCGCACTGCCCTGGGCCCACGTGCTGGCCGTGGCCGTCGGCGCGGCCGTCGGCGCGCTCGCACGCTGGCTCGCCGGGCTGTGGTTGAACGGGCAGTGGACGGGCTTCCCGCTCGGCACCCTGCTCGTCAACTGTGTTGGTGGCCTGCTGATCGGCGTGGCCCTGGCCTGGTTCGAACGTTCGCCCGACGAGTTGCTGCGCCTGCTGCTGGTGACCGGCTTTCTCGGGGGCCTCACGACCTTCTCGTCGTTCTCGGGCGAGTCGCTGATCCTGCTGCAGCGCGGCCAGGTGATGCTCGCGCTGGCGCACACCGCGGCCCACCTGTTCGGTTCGCTCGCCTGCGCCGGGCTCGGGTTCTGGCTGTTGCGCGGCGCCTTGCGCTGAGTCAAGCCCGAGGGGGTGGTACCGACTTGAAAATGGGACGGATTGCCTCAAGTCCATCGCAATCGGAGGTTTTTCCCCATGCGAATCGACAAGTTCACCACCAAGTTCCAGGAAGCGCTGGCTGATGCCCAGAGTCTGGCCATCGCCCGCGACAACCCGTACATCGAGCCAGCCCACCTGCTGGGAGCCATGCTCGCGCAGGCCGACGGCCCCAAGGCCTTGCTCGACCGGGCTGGCGCGAACAGCGCTGCGCTGAAGACGGCGGTCGACACGCTGATCAACGGCTTTCCGCAAGTGCAGGGCAGCGGCCAGGTCGTGCAACCGAGCCGTGACCTGACGGCCTTGCTGCAGGCCACCGAAAAGGAAGCCGGCAAACGCGGTGACCAGTTCATCGCCGGCGAGATGTTCCTGCTGGCGCTGGCCGATGCCAAGACCGACATGGGTGGCATCGTGCGCGGCCACGGCCTGACGCGCAAGGCACTCGAAGTGGCGATCGACGCGGTGCGAGGTGGCGCGACCGTCGACAACGCCGAAGCCGAGGGCCAGCGCGAGGCCTTGAAGAAGTACACGCTCGACCTGACCGAGCGGGCGCGCCAGGGCAAGCTCGACCCGGTGATCGGCCGCGACGACGAGATCCGCCGCGCGATCCAGGTGCTGCAGCGCCGCACCAAGAACAACCCGGTGTTGATCGGCGAGCCCGGTGTCGGCAAGACTGCCATCGTCGAAGGCCTGGCGCAGCGCATCGTCGCCGGCGAGGTGCCCGATTCGCTGAAGAACAAGCGCGTGCTCGTGCTCGACATGGCGCTGCTGCTGGCCGGTGCCAAGTTCCGCGGCGAGTTCGAAGAGCGGCTGAAGTCGGTGCTGAAGGAAGTGGCGCAGGACGAGGGCCAGACCATCGTCTTCATCGACGAGATCCACACGATGGTCGGCGCCGGCAAGGCCGAAGGCGCGATCGACGCCGGCAACATGCTCAAGCCCGCGCTGGCGCGTGGCGAGTTGCATTGCATCGGCGCGACCACCTTGAACGAGTACCGCAAGTACGTCGAGAAGGACGCGGCGCTCGAGCGGCGGTTCCAGAAGATCCTGGTCGGCGAGCCGACCGTGGAAGCGACCATCGCGATCCTGCGCGGTCTGCAGGAAAAGTACGAGGTACACCACGGCGTCGAGATCACCGACCCGGCGATCGTGGCCGCGGCCGAGCTGAGCCACCGCTACATCACCGACCGCTTCCTGCCCGACAAGGCGATCGACCTGATCGACGAAGCGGCCGCCAAGGTCAAGATCGAGATCGATTCCAAGCCCGAGGTGATGGACAAGCTCGACCGCCGGCTGATCCAGCTGCAGATCGAGCGCGAAGCGGTGCGGCGCGAAAAGGACGAGGCGTCGAAGAAGCGCTTCGACCTGATCGAGGTCGAGATCGGGAAGCTGCAGCGCGAGGCCGCTGACTTGGACGAGATCTGGAAAGCCGAGAAGGCAGCGGCGCAGGGCTCGGCGCACATCAAGGAAGAGATCGACCGCATCCGCACACAGATCGAGGAGTTCAAGCGCAAGGGTGACTTCAACAAGGTCGCCGAGTTGCAGTACGGCCGTCTCCCCGAGCTCGAGAAAACGCTGAAGGACGCGCAGGCCAAGGAAACGAAGAAGGGCGCGGCCAAGGGCAAGCCGCAGCTGCTGCGCACGATGGTCGGCGCCGAAGAGATCGCCGAAGTGGTCGCGCGGGCGACCGGCATCCCGGTTTCCAAGCTGATGCAGGGTGAGCGCGACAAGCTGTTGCTGATGGAAGCCAAGCTGCACGAGCGTGTGGTCGGGCAGGACGAAGCGATCACGGCCGTGGCCAATGCGATCCGCCGCTCGCGCTCGGGCCTGTCGGACCCGAACCGCCCGACCGGCTCGTTCCTGTTCCTCGGCCCCACCGGCGTGGGCAAGACCGAGCTCTGCAAGGCGCTGGCGGGTTTCCTGTTCGACAGCGAAGACCACCTGATCCGGCTCGACATGAGCGAGTTCATGGAAAAGCACTCGGTCGCGCGCATGATCGGCGCGCCGCCGGGTTACGTGGGCTACGACGAAGGCGGTTACCTGACCGAGGCGGTGCGGCGCAAGCCCTACAGCGTTCTGTTGCTCGACGAGGTGGAGAAGGCCCACCCCGATGTCTTCAACGTGCTGCTGCAGGTGCTCGACGATGGCCGGCTGACCGACGGGCAGGGCCGCACGGTCGACTTCAAGAACACCGTGATCGTGATGACGAGCAACCTCGGCTCACACCAGATCATGCAGATGGCCGGGCAGAGCAGCGAGGCGATTCACGACGCGGTCTGGGTCGAGGTCAAGCAGCACTTCCGGCCGGAGTTCCTGAACCGCATCGACGAGGCCGTGGTGTTCCATGCGCTCGACGCCAAGAACATCGAGGCGATCGCAAAGATCCAGCTCAAGGTGCTGGAGGCGCGGCTCGAGAAGATGGACATGAAGCTCGACGTGTCGGCGCGCGCGCTGGCCGAGCTGGCGAAGGCCGGGTTCGACCCGGTATTCGGCGCACGTCCGCTCAAGCGTGCGATCCAGCGCCAGATCGAGAACCCGGTGTCGAAGCTGATCCTCGAAGGCCGCTTCGGGCCGAAGGACGTGATCCCGGTCGACTTCCAGGCCGGCCAGTTCGTGTTCGAGCGCGTGGTTCACTGAAACCGGCCGCAGCCGGCTTTCAGCCGTCTTCGAAGACCGAGTCGAGGCGCAGCACCTGCAGGCGCGCGAGCGTGAGGTTGGCCTGCGCCTTGTCGAGCACCGCGTGCAGCGCCAGGCCCGGGTGGCGTGGCACGGCGCGGATCAGCAGGTGGTGCGAGCCGAGCGTGATCGCGGCTTCTGGCAGGGTGTGGCCGAGGCCGAGCTTGCGGCTCGTCGCGCCGATGGCCGCCAGCAGCTCGGTGCCGTGGGTGGCCAGGTCGGCGGCGCCCGGGCTCGCGCCGGCGTGGGTGACTTCGCGCCCGGTGGCCACATCGAAAATGCAGCAACTGACCATGCCGCCGAGTTCGATCAGCTGCTGCACGTAGCGATCGAGCACGCTCTCGGGCGCGGCCGCCGCGGCGCGGGCGCCGGCGGCAGGCACGGTGGGCATCGGCCGCATCGTCAGGGGGGGGGCGGCGGCGGGCCGTGCCGGTGTGGCCGCTGCGGCCGGGCTGGTGGTGGCGGTCGCACGGGCAGCGGGTGCTGCCACCGTGCTGACCAGGGCCGGGATGGCCCGGCCGTCGGGCTGCGACTGCTCGCGCAGCCGGTTCCAGGTGCCGTTGATGAAACCCCAGGCGTCGGCCGGCCGGGCCACGTGCGGCGTGGTGCGCACGCTCACGCCGGTTTCTCGCGACAGGGCCATGCCCTGCGAGACCAGCGTGCTGGCCGACGCCAGCGGCAAGAGCAGCATCTGGCGGTTCGGCCACGGACCGGCCAGCATGGCCTCTTGCAGGGGCTTGATCGCCGACGCGATCGCATGGGCCGGCAAGTCGCCCACCATCACCACGCCGAGTCGGCTGAAACCGAGCAGCATGCGAGCGATGCCGTGGCGGGCGGTGGTGTCGGCGTCGACTTCGGTCGAGTAGACCCGCAGCGGCGAGCCGTCGGCGGTCGGCAGTTCGATGAATTCGAGCATGGCCAGCGGTGTGCCGTAACCCTGGCGGCGGATCGTCAGCTTCTGCATCGCCCGGCCACTGGCGGCGGCAATGCCGGCCAGCAACTTGCGCGACGAGGCGGTAGCGATGTCGTGGATCGCGATGAATTCCGGGTGCAGGTGTTCGAACTGCTGCTGCAGCGCTTCGGCCGGGGCACAGGAGACGAACAGCTCGCGTTCGTTGGTGCCGGTCTGCCGCCCGATGTCGCTCTTTTCAGGGGCGAGGTAGTCGTCTTCGTCGGTCAGGAACTGGGTGGCCAGCGAAGTCTGCGCGCGTGTGGCCTGCCAGGCCTCCGGTGCCGAAGGGGCCCGCGAGGGGGCCGCCTGGGTGGGCTTCCATTCTGAATCGGGGCCGTTCGGAGGTGTCATCAGCGCGGTTCTCGTGGAGATCGTCGACCAGGTCCGCGCAGTTGCCCTGAGGGTCGGCACTGAACCGCTGGTTACACGAAGTCTGCCCCAGTGTACTGCCGGCGGTGAACGGGCCCCGACGATCACCGGCAGGTTTTCACGCCGCGCCAGGGCACGGAGCCGCCGTGTGCATGCATCGCAACGGCCGTCGCGCGAGCCGAACTGCTGCGCTCGGCGAGAGCAGGGCGGCACAATCGGCGCATGTCCCGCATCCGCACCTCCGACACTACCGCGGCTTTCCGGCACCGGCTGAACCGGATCTACCTGCGCGCGACCCTGGGCTTCATCGTCTTCGTGGCGGTTGTCGCGGCGCTGGAGCAGATGGGCTTGCCGCGGCGCTGGGTGGGCGTGGTGTTCCTGCTGGCGACCGTCGGCCTGTACGCCGGCATCGGCATCATCAGCCGCACCACCGACGCCACCGAGTACTACGTGGCCGGCCGGCGCGTGCCGGCCATCTACAACGGCATGGCCACGGCGGCCGACTGGATGTCGGCGGCTTCCTTCATCGGCCTGGCCGGCACGCTGTACCTGCAGGGTTACGGCGGTCTGGCCTACGTGATGGGCTGGACCGGCGGTTTCGTTCTGGTCGCGTTGTTCCTGGCACCTTACCTGCGCAAGTTCGGCCAGTTCACCATACCCGACTTCCTGGGCGAACGTTTCGGCGGCAACCTGCCGCGCTTCATCGGCGTGCTGGCGGCGATCCTGTGTTCGTTCGTCTACCTGGTCGCGCAGATCTACGGCGTGGGCCTGATCACGACGATGCTGACCGGCGTGGACTTCGTCATCGGCATCTTTCTCGGCCTGGGCGGGGTGCTCGTGTGCTCCTTTCTCGGCGGCATGCGTGCCGTCACCTGGACCCAGGTGGCGCAGTACATCATCCTCGTCATCGCCTACCTGATGCCCGTGGTGTGGTTGTCGGTCAAGCAGACCGGCGTGCCGGTGCCGCAGATCGTGCTGGGCCAGCAGCTCGCCAAGGTGAGCGAGCGCGAGCAGCAGCTCTTGACCGACCCGAACGAACTCGAGGTCCGTGCGCTCTTCAAGGCCCGTGCCGACGACTACGCCGACAAGCTCAGGCGTGTGCCCGAAGCGCTCGTCGCCGACCGCATCGCGGCCCGGCAGCGGGTTCAGGATCTCAAGCTCGAAAAGGCGCCGCTGCGTGACATCCAGCGCGCCGAAAAGACACTCGCTGCGCTGCCGAAGAACGAACAGATCGCGCGCGAGGCCTGGCGGCGCGCGCAGGCGAGCAACACCCTCAGTGCCCAGCCGCTCGGTGGCATGCCCCCGCACGCCCAACAGTTCGCCGGCGACCCCGACGGCAACGCTGCACAACGCCAGGTCTTCACCGAGTCGAGGCGCAATTTCATCGCGCTGGTGTTCTGCCTGATGCTCGGTACGGCCGCGCTGCCGCACATCCTGATGCGCAGCTACACCACCCCTTCGGTGAAGGAGGCGCGCGAATCGGTGGCGTGGTCGCTGTTGTTCATCGGGGTGCTTTACGTCACCGCGCCGGCGCTGGCGGTGCTGGTCAAGTTCGAAGTGTTCAACGGGCTGGTCGGCCTGCCCGTCGATCGGCTGCCGGCGTGGATCGCCAACTGGTCCCGCGTCGACGCTTCGCTGGTGTCCGTGACCGACATCAACCTCGACGGCATCCTGCAGCTGAGCGAGATCCGCCTGGGCAGCGACCTGGTGGTGCTGGCCACGCCCGAAATCGCCGGTCTGCCCTACGTGGTGTCGGGCATGGTCGCGGCCGGGGGCCTGGCGGCGGCGCTGTCCACGGCTGACGGCCTGCTGCTGACGATCTCCAACGCACTGTCGCACGACCTGTACTTCAAGATGATCGGGCGCAACGCCTCGGGCTCGCGGCGCGTCACGATCTCGAAAGTGCTGCTGCTGGTGGCGGCGCTGGCCGCAGCGGCGGTGGCGACGCAGAAGCCGGCCGACATCCTGTTTCTGGTGACGGCGGCGTTCTCGATCGCCGCGTCGGCGTTTTTCCCGGCGCTGGTGCTTGGCATCTTCTGGAGCCGCGCCAACCGCTGGGGTGCGGTAGCCGGCATGCTGACCGGCTTGGCGATCACGCTTTACTACCTGGTGCACAACGAGCCCTGGTTGCGCGGGGTGTTCGGCGTGCTCGCGCCGCCCGAACTCTGGTTCGGCATCCTGCCGATCTCGGCCGGGGTGTTCGGCGTGCCGGCGGGCTTCGCGGCCTGCGTGCTCGTGAGCCTGCTCACACCGGCGCCCTCGCGCGAGCAGCGCGAATTCGTGCGACGGCTGCGCTACCCGAAAGGTTCCGAAGGGCCGAGCGGCTGAGCAGAAGCCCCGAGGCAGCGGTCTCGGGCTATAATCTTCGGCTTACCTTGCCACACCCGGGTCTGACGCTTCGGGGTGGCTTCCAACCCAGCGCTCGCGCGCCGCCGCATCCCGCGGCTGCATTCTGGGCGTTGGAAACCACAAGGAGTCTCAATGCGTCACTATGAAATCGTGCTGCTGATCCATCCGGATCAAAGCGAACAGGTTCCGGCCATGCTGGAACGCTACAAGGGTGTCGTTACCGCCGGCGGCGGCAAGGTGCACCGCGTGGAAGACTGGGGCCGTCGCCAGATGGCCTACATGATCCAGAAGCTCGCCAAGACGCACTACTTGTGCATCAACATCGAGTGCGGCAAGGAAGTGCTGGCCGAGCTGGAAACGGGTTTCCGTTTCAACGACGCCGTCATTCGCCACCTGACGGTGCTGAAAGACGAAGCCGAAACCGCGCCGTCGGTCATGATGAAGATGGTCGAGCGCGAAGATTCGCGCAAGGCCCCGTCGCCCCCGCCGCAACAACACCAGGAAACCGCAGCCTGACGCGTTTTGTAAACGCGTGGGTCGCTGGCCTTGCTTCGCAGCCGCGCTGAATGAACCGCTTGGTTCTGACCGCACAACTACTGGAGCGAGGCGCGTTGCGTTACACCCCGGCCGGTTTGCCCGCCCTCGATTTGAGCTTGAAGCACGAATCGCAGGTCACGCAAGACGGCCAAGCCAGGCAGGTCTTTTTCGAGATCAAGGCCCGGGCGATCGGGGCGGTGACGCAGCAGGTGGCGGGCCTGGAAATGGGAAGCACACATGGCTTCGCCGGTTTCCTGGGTTCGCAACGCAACGGCCGCGGCGTGGTGTTCCATGTGACCGAGCTCGATTGATTCAATCGGGCGCACTGTTCGAAATACGTCCGCATCCGGACTTGATTAGCAAAGAGGTGTCAATATGCCCCCGCCACGTGGTAAAGGTCGGTTCTCGAAGGACCGCAAACCTAAGCGCAATACCCAATCCCTGCTGTTCCGTCGCAAGCGCTTTTGCCGCTTCACGGTCACCGGTGTCAAGCAGATCGACTACAAAGACGTCGACACCCTGCGTGACTTCATCGGTGAAAACGGCAAGATCACGCCCGCCCGCCTTACCGGCACGCGCGCGTTCTTCCAGCGCCAGCTGACGACGTGCATCAAGCGCGCGCGTTTCCTGGCGATGCTGCCGTACAGCGACCAGCACAAGGTCTGAGGAGCACCACATGCAAATCATCCTGCTGGAAAAAGTCGCCAACCTCGGCAACCTGGGCGACGTCGTCAAGGTCAAGGACGGCTACGCACGCAACTTCCTGATCCCGCAGCGCGCGGCTCGCCGCGCCACCGAGTCGGCGATCAAGGAATTCGAAGCCCGCCGCGCCGAGCTCGAAAAAGCCGCGGCCGAGAAGCTGGCTGCCGCCAACGCCCTGGGCGAGAAGATGAGTGGTCGCACGGTGCACATCACGCAAAAGGCGGGTGTCGACGGGCGCCTGTTCGGCTCGGTCACCAACGCCGACATCGCCGACGCGCTGACGCGCATCGACTTCAAGATCCTGAAGTCGCAGGTGCGTCTGCCGAACGGCCCGCTGAAGGTCGTGGGCGAGCACACGGTGAGCGTGTCTCCGCACACCGACGTGGTCGTGGAAGTCAAGGTTGTCGTGATGGGCGAAACCGATTAAGGCTTCGCCTTGAGACGAGAGCGGGGTCGGCGATGCCGACCCCTTCTTTTTTGTGATTTCACTTTGCACCGGCAGTCCCCTGAATTTCCACAGGGTTACGCACAGGCCGGGCGCGCTTCGCGCCCTATGATTCCTCGATGTCTGCTGCTTTCTCTTCCGTCCAATTCAGCCCCAACGCGCGTCCCGACGACGAGGTCTCGAAGCTGCGCATCCCGCCGCACTCGGTCGAGGCCGAGCAGAGCGTTCTCGGTGGCCTGCTGCTCGACAACAGCGCCTGGGACCGCGCCGGCGACCTGCTCGTCGACAGCGACTTCTACCGCTTCGAACACCGCCTGATCTACGCCGCCATCGGCGGGTTGATCAGCGCGACCAAACCGGCCGACGTGATCACGGTCTTCGAGCAGTTGCAAGGCCTCGGCAAGGCCGATGACTGCGGTGGCCTGGTCTACCTCAACGCGCTGGCGCAGAGCGTGCCGAGCGCCGCGAACATGCGGCGCTACGCCGAGATCGTGCGCGAGCGCGCGGTGCTGCGCAAGCTCGTCGCGGCGAGCGACGAGATCGCCACCAGCGCCTTCAACCCGCAAGGCCGCCCGGTCTCCGAGATCCTCGACGAAGCCGAAGGCAAGATCTTCCGCATCGGCGAAGAAGGCTCCAAGTCGCAGCAGGGTTTCCAGAGCATGGACTCGCTCGTGGTGGCGCTGCTCGACCGCGTGACCGAGTTGCACGAGAACGGCGCCGAAGACGTGACTGGCGTGCGCACCGGCTACTTCGACCTCGACCGCATGACCTCGGGCTTCCAGCCCGGCGACCTGATCGTGCTCGCGGCGCGCCCGTCGATGGGCAAGACCGCGTTCGCGCTCAACATCGCCGAGCACGTGGCCGTCAACGAGGGCCTGCCGGTCGTCGTGTTCTCGATGGAAATGGGCGCGGCGCAATTGGCGCTTCGGCTCGTCGGCTCGCTCGGCCGCATCGACCAGAGCAACCTGCGCACCGGGCGGCTGAAAGACGACGAGTGGGGCCGCTTGTCTGAAGCGGTCGAGAAACTCGGCAGCGTGAGCATGTTCATCGACGAGAGCTCGGCGCTCACGCCCACCGAGGTGCGCGCCCGTGCCCGCCGCCAGGCGCGCCAGTGCGGCCAGCTCGGCATGATCGTGGTCGACTACCTGCAGCTGATGAGCGGCAGCGGCGGCACCAGCGACGAAAACCGCGCCACCGTGATCGGCGAGATCTCGCGCGGGCTGAAGTCGCTCGCGAAAGAACTGAAGTGCCCGGTGATCGCGCTCTCGCAGCTCAACCGCAGCGTCGAGACCCGCACCGACAAGCGCCCGATGATGAGCGACCTGCGCGAGTCGGGCGCCATCGAGCAGGACGCCGACGTGATCATGTTCATCTACCGCGACGACTACTACACCAAGGAAGCCAGCAAGGAACCGGGTGTCGCCGAGATCATCATCGGCAAGCAGCGCAACGGGCCCACGGGCACGGTGAAGCTGTTCTTCAACAAGCCGCTGACGAAGTTCGACAACCTCGCACCGGGCAGCGCGGGCGGGGACTATTGAAGCGGTCTGATTCGGCCGGGGGCATGACCCACCGCCGCGCTGTGTTCACGATGATCGCTGTGACGCTGATGTGGAGCATCGCGGGTGTCGTCACGCGGCATCTCGAAGCAGCGCGCAGTTTCGAAGTCACTTTCTGGCGGAGCGCGTTCACGGTCATCACATTGGCGATCTTGTTGCCGGCTTTGCGCGGGCGCGCAGCGCTGATCCGCTCGCTGCGCGAGGGCGGCATCACGCTGTGGCTTTCCGGCCTGTGCTGGAGCGTGATGTTCACTGCCTTCATGGTCGCGCTGATGATGACGACCGTCGCCAACGTGTTGGTGACGATGGCGATTTCGCCGCTGCTCACTGCGCTGGTGGCACGCTTCTTCCTCGGCCACCGGCTGGCCACGCGCACCTGGGCCGCGATCGTCGTCGCCGGCATCGGCATCGCGTGGATGTATGCGCGGGAGGTGAGTGGCGCCGGACCGCAGCACATTCTCGGCACCGCGGTTGCGCTCGCCGTGCCGATGGCCGCGGCGGTGAACTGGACCGTGATCCAGCACAACCGCAGCGCCGCCGGCATCGACCTGCTGCCGGCCGTGTTGATCGGCGCCGTGATCTCAGCGCTGGTCACCTTGCCGCTGGCCCTGCCGTTCGCAACCTCGTTGCATGACCTGGCTCTGCTCGCCTTGCTGGGCGTGGTGCAGCTCTCGATTCCCTGCCTGATCGCGGTCTCGGTGGCGCGCCACTTGAGCGCGCCCGAAGCGTCACTGCTCGCGCTGCTGGAAGTCGTGTTCGGTGTCGCCTGGGCCTGGCTCGGTGCCAACGAAGCCCCGGCCGCGCATGTGCTCGGTGGCGGCGCGCTGGTGCTCACCGCACTGGCGGCGAACGAAGCGGTGGCGCTGCGCGGTTCGAAGACCTGAGCGGACAGGGCTTCCCCTCAGCCTGAGTCGAGGGCGCCGCCGTAGCATCGGCTCCACACTGCCGAGGCTCTTCGCATGAAACAACTCCCGGGGCTGGACGCCAGCTTTCTGCACCTCGAAACCCCGCAGATGCCGATGCACGTGGGGGCACTCCACAACTTCGAGCTGCCGGCCGACTACCGAGGCGACTTCCTCGCCGACATGCGCCGCCACATGGCCGCCCGTCTGGTGCTCGCACCCGCCTTGCGCCAGAAACTCATGAAGATGCCGCTCAACCTGAGCAACCCGACCTGGGTCGACGACGAGCCCGATCTCGACGAACACGTCGTCGGCATCACGCTGCCCATAGGCAGCGGGCAGGCCGAACTCGAAGCGCAGGTCGGGCGCCTGCACACCGTGCTGCTCGACCGCAGCCGGCCGCTGTGGAAGTTCCATGTGTTCGACGGTCTGGCCGACGGCCCCGATGGCACGAAGCGTTTCGCGATGTACACGCAGCTGCACCATGCCGCGGTCGACGGGCAGGCGGCGGTCGCGCTGGGCCAGGCCATCCTCGACCTGACCCCGGCGGGGCGCGAGGTCGACCAGCAGCGCCGCGGCAAGGTGCGGCGCGAGCTCGGCCTGGCCGACATGCTGCGCGGTGTGCTCGGCAACCAGGCCGGGCTGGTGCTCGACGCGGTGAAGGCGATTCCCGGCACGGTGGGCGTGCTGTCGCAGATGGCCACGCAGAAGGTCGGCGACACGGCGGGTGGTACGGTGGCGTCGGTGCTGGCGCGCATTAAAGGGCAGGGTGCGACGGCGCGTGGCACGAGCGTCAGCAACCTGGCGCTGGCACCGCGCACACGGCTCAATGCGACGGTCTCGGCCACGCGCGCGTTCGCGTCCATCAGCCTGCCGCTGGCCGCGTTGAACGCCACGCGCCGCAAACACAAGGCGAGCCTGAACGACGCGGTGTTGATGGTCTGCAGCGGCGCTTTGCGGCGCCACTTCTTGAAGCACGGGCCGATGCCGCGCAAGTCGCTGGTGGCGGGCGTACCGGTCTCGACCCGCGCCAAGGGCGACACCACCTCGAACAACCAGGCCACGATGACGGTGGTGAGCCTGGGCACGCACATCGCCGACCCGGCCAAGCGCCTGGCGCACGTGCTCGCCGCCACGGCGGCGATGAAGGGCAACCTCGGTGCGATGAAGAGCCTGATGCCGACCGACTTTCCT
Source organism: Burkholderiaceae bacterium (assembly GCA_040080605.1). Classification (GTDB taxonomy): domain Bacteria; phylum Pseudomonadota; class Gammaproteobacteria; order Burkholderiales; family Burkholderiaceae_C; genus LMDS01. The sequence goes on along the minus strand of JBEBIB010000003.1, from coordinate 165,529 downwards.
TCGCTCGGCGTGCCCTGGTTGATGGAATCGCTGAGCAACCTGTACGCCAAGGCGCGTGTCGCCGACCGGCTGCCGGCCATCGCCAACGTGACCATCTCGAACGTGCCCGGCCCGACCGTGCCGCTCTACATGGCCGGGGCGAAGATGCTGACAAACTACCCGACCTCGATCGTCGTGCATGGCGTGGCGCTGAACATCACGGTGCAGACCTACAACGAGTCGCTCGAATTCGGCCTGATCGCCTGCGGCGAAGCGATGCCCGAGGTGGCCGAACTCGCGCGTCACGTGCAGGCGGCGTTCGACGAGTTCCAGGCGCTGCCGGCGAGCGTGGTGGCCGAAGCTGCGGCGTCGCCGGAGCCCGCCAGGTCGACCGCGACGAAGGTGCCCGCGAAGAAAGCGCCAGCGAAAAAGCCTGCAGCCCGGCCGGCCGCAGCGAAGCAGGCCGTACCGCGCAAAGCGCCTGCAAAGAAGGCCGCCAGGAATGTCGCGAGCGCGACACCGGCGCCTAGGGCAAGTGCTCCAAAGAAAACACGCGCCCGCCGCTAACATGCCGTGATCGAATCCGCCCCGTTTCCCCGCATGCCGAGAACGCGCAAAGCTACCGCTCCCCACCACGCCGACGACGACCTGCGGCCCCCCAGCGCGTTCCTGATGATGCTCGAAGGCCGGGCACCCTGGGAGCTGGCGGCGATGTTCGCCGCCACGCCCTGGCTGCGCCGCCTGCCGCGCGGCGACGGGCACCCGGTGCTCGTGTTCCCCGGCATGGGCGCCAACGACTTCACCACGATTCCGCTGCGCAACTTCCTCGACAGCCTGGGTTATGTCACCAAGGCCTGGGGCCAGGGCTTCAACTTCGGCCCGCGCAACGGCGTGCTCAAGAAATGCGCCGCGGACGTGCGCGCACTCTCCGATCAGCATGGCCAGCCCGTCAGCCTGATCGGCTGGAGCCTGGGCGGGCTCTACGCGCGCGAAATGGCCAAGGAGCTGGCGGCCCACACCCGCTGCGTGATCACGCTCGGCACGCCCTTCAGCGGCCATCCGCACGCCACCAACGCCTGGCGCGTGTTCGAGTTGCTGAGCGGCCAGAAGTCGCACGACGCGGCCATGATCGAGCGCCTGCGCACACCGCCCCCGGTGCCCACCACCTCGATCTATTCACGCACCGACGGCATCGTCTCGTGGCGCTGCAGCCTGAACCCACCCGGCCCGTTGACCGAGAACATCGAGGTTCACGCCAGCCATGTCGGCATGGGCATGAACCCGCTCGCGCTCTACGCCGTGGCCGACCGGCTCGCGCAGGCACCGGGCCACTGGAAACCGTTCGAGCCGCACGGCAGCCGCCGCCACTTCTTCCGCACCGGCCACCCCGAAGCGTCGACCACGAGCCCCTGACCCATGCAAGTCTCAGCCAACGGCATCCAGCTCGAAGTCGAAGATCACGGCCCCGTCACTGGCGAGCCGCTGTTGTTGATCATGGGCCTGGGCATGCAGCTCGTGGCCTGGCACAACGACTTCGTCGCCAGCCTCGTGGCCCGCGGGTTCCGCGTGATCCGCTTCGACAACCGTGACATCGGCCTGAGCCAGCGCTTCGACCACCTCGGCGTGTCGAACCTGGCCATCGACTCGCTCAAGTACGCGGTCGGCTTGAAGGTCACCGGCCCCTACACCGTGGCCGACATGGCCGACGACACAGCCGGCCTGCTCGACGCGCTCGGCATTCCGAGTGCCCACGTGTGCGGCGCCTCGATGGGCGGCATGATCGCGCAGCAGCTCGCGGTGCGGCACCCCACGCGTGTGAAGAGCCTGACGCTGATGATGACCAGCAGCGGCTCGCGCCGCCTGCCCGGGCCGACGCTGAAGGTGCGCAGCGCGCTGATCTCGCGGCCCGACAACGCCAACGACATCGAGAGCGTGATCGCGCATTACGTGCGCCTGTACAAGCTGATCGGCAGCCCGCGTTACCCGGCCGACGATGCCTACCTGCACGAGCGGCTCGGCATGTCGGTGCGGCGCTCGTACCGGCCGCAGGGCACGGCGCGCCAGATGGTCGCGATTGCGGCCGACGGCAACCGCTCGGAGCTGCTGTCCCAAATCAAGGTGCCCACGCAGGTCATCCATGGCCAGGACGACCCGCTCGTGCCGGTGGCGGCGGGCCACGACCTGGCGCAGAAGATCGATGGCGCGAAGCTCGACGTGATCGACGGCATGGGGCACGACCTGCCGGTGGAGCTGTGGCCCCGTTTCGTGACGGGCATCGCCGACGCCGCAGCACGCGTCTGACGAAGCGGCGGCAGTGCCGCCACTGCCACCTACTTGACGGCCTGCACGTTCTCGTCGGCCAGCAGCCCCATGTCGCGGATGTTCTTGCCACGCGCACGCCAGCCACGGTAGCTGCGCCGCAGGTTGGCGATCGAGATCGCGTAGTAGATGCCCTTCAATGCCCACAGCGAAGGCTTGATCGGGCTCTTGCCGTACAGGTCGCCGGCCAGCAGCGACATCAGTGCCTCTTTCACCCGCAACGGGTTGATCGGGTACATGAACAGCTGGCGGATCGTCGGGTTGGTCACGCGGGTGATGAACCACGAGTACTCCTTCGGGCCCTTCTTCATCACCGCGTCGAAGTGCTTGCGCGCGCGCTCTGCTTCGGCCGGCCGGTCGAGTGCGGTCGCGACCACGTTGGCGCCTTCGAAGGCGCTGACCATCGCGAGGTACACGCCCGACGAGAACATCGGGTCGATGAAGGTGAAGGCGTCGCCGAGCAGCAGGTAACGCTCGCCGCTGGAGTGCGTGGCGTTGTACGAGTAGTTGCCGGTCGCGTGCACGGCGTCGTCCACGCGGGTGGCGTCTTTCAGCCGGTCGGCCAGCTCGGTGCAGAGCGCCACCGTGTCGTCGAAGAACTGCGGCAGCGGCTTGTCGCGCGACTTCAGGTAATAGGGCCAGCACACCGCGCCGACGCTGGTCGTGCCGTCGGCCAGCGGAATGAACCAGAACCAGCCGTGCTGGAACCACATGATGCTGATGTTGCCTTCCATCTTGCCGGGAAGGCGGCGCGCGTTCGTGTAGTGGGCGAACAGCGCCGAGCTGTTGTGCTTGGGGTTCTTTTCCTTGCAGCGCAGCTTGTTGGCGATGAAGGTGTCGCGGCCCGACGCATCGACGACGAAGCGTGCGCGCCAGCGGTGGCGGGTGCCGTCGTCGAGCTCGGCCTGCACGGTGGCACCGTCGGCATCGAAGTTCACCTCGCGAACGCGGCAGCCTTCGAGCGTCTTGGCACCGCGCTTCGCGGCGTTGCGGAACAGCAGCTCGTCGAGCTCGGAGCGCCGCACCTGCCAGGCCGAGGGCTTGGTCTTGTCCCAGGCTTCGGCGAACTCGACGGCGCTGCGGTGCTCGTGGTCGGGCGAGACGAACTCGATGCCGAACTTGGGCATGCCGATCTTGTCGACTTCTTCCTTCAGCCCGAGCCGCTCGAACAATTCGACATTGCACGGCAGCAAGGACTCGCCGATGTGAAAGCGCGGGTGGTGCGCCTTTTCCAGCAGCACGACCTGCCGGCCTTGTGTGGCGAGCAGCGCCGCGATGGTCGAGCCGGCCGGGCCGCCGCCGATCACGAGCACGTCGCAGGTTTCTTCGATGGCCTCGCTGGCAGGGGTGGTTTGAGGGGTCATGGGGTGATGCTCTTCAAGCCGGCTTGACGGCGGTGTACTCGGAGAAGATGCCGAGCTCGACATGGCGCTGCACGTCTTCGAAACCGGCGGCGCGCAGGGCCGCGAGCACCGATTCCGGCGGGATGCAGCTCTCGATCGTGTCCCAGTAATAACGCCACAGCTCCGCGGTGTCGCGCTGGCGCGAGACCACCGCAGCGATCAGCGGCACCACGGCGCGCATGTAGGTCTTCAGCAGGGCGGTGCCGACACGTCCGCGCGGCTTCGTGATCTCCAGCACCAGCAACCGGCCGCCCGGGCGCAGGGCGCGATGGAATTCGGAGAACGCCGCGGCCACGTCGGTGATGTGGCGAAGCGCGTAGCCCATGCTGACAAAGTCGCTGCTGGCGTCGTCGCGCGGCAGCGCCTCGGCGCGGCCGCAGACCAGCTCGACGCCAGGCAGCGTCACCTCGCGCATCATGCCGGGGCTCGGGTCGACACCGACCAGCCGCCCTTGCGGGCCGATCAGCGTGAGCGCCTCGCGCGCCACCAGGCCGGTGCCGATGCCCACGTCGAGCACTTCGGCGCCGGCCGCGAGCTGCGCGCGCTTCAGCGCCTGGTGCCGGTACCAGCGGCCCGAGCCGAAGGCCAGCACCTTTTCGATGCGGTCGTAGTCGGCGGCCGTGTCGTCGAAGATGCGGCGCAGGTACTGCTCGCGCTCGGCTTCGTCGCCGTAGTAGGCCGGCAGCGGCGTGTGGGGCCGCAGCACCTGGGCGGCTACGGCCGACGTATTGTTCTTGCTCATTCGGGCGATTATTGCAAGGCCGGGGTCGCCGACCGCGCAGGTCGGAAACCCGGGTTTGTGTACGACGGTAACCCGTCGCAATGTGGGTATGCTGCCGCGACCGCCTTGCGCCTGCCCCGAGACCTGCATGACCATCGAACCGCCGCTCCGCCAGCCCGCCGCCGAGCGCTCCGGCCGGCACCAGATCGTCATCGTCGGCGGTGGTGCCGGCGGGCTCGAGCTGGCCACCACGCTCGGCAACACGCTGGGCAAGCGTGGCCAGGCTGACATCACCCTCGTCGATCGCACCCGCTCCCACATCTGGAAGCCCAAGCTGCACGAGATCGCGGCCGGCAGCATGGACATGGGGATCCACGAGGTTGATTACCTCGCGCAGTCGCACTGGCACCACTTCCGTTACCGCGTCGGCGAGATGACGGGGCTCGACCGGGCGCGCTGCGAGATCACGGTCGGCGCGTTCATCGACGACGAGGGCACACAGGTCACGCCGCAAGGCCGCATCGCCTACGACACGCTGGTGATGGCCGTGGGCAGCCAGAGCAACGACTTCGGCACGCCGGGTGTTTCGGAACACGCGTTGAAGCTCGAAACCGCCAATGACGCGCGCCGCTTCAACCAGCGCCTGGTCAATGCGTGCATTCGCGCCCACGCACAAGACGGGCCGTTGCTGCCGCAGCAGTTGCAGGTGGCGATCATCGGGGCCGGCGCGACCGGCGTGGAACTGTCGGCCGAACTGCACCGCACCACGCGCGAAGTCGTGGCCTACGGGCTCGACCGCATCGACCCCGAGCGCGACATCCGCCTGCACCTGATCGAAGCAGCGGGGCGGGTCTTGCCGGCCTTGCCCGAACGCCTGTCGGATGCGACCGAAGCTCTGCTGCGCAGGCTTGGCGTGGTGGTACACACCAACGCCAAGGTGGCCGAAGTGCTGGGCGACGGCGTACGTCTGGCCGACGGCCGGGTGATCCCGGCCGAGCTGGTGGTGTGGGCGGCGGGCATCAAGGCGCCGGAATTCCTCGCCAACATCGACGGCTTGGAGACGAACCGCATCAACCAGCTCGTCGTCAACGCCACGCTGCAGACCACGCTCGACGAAAACATCTTCGCGATGGGCGACTGTTCCGCCTGCCCGTGGCCCGAGGCCCCGGCCAAGATGACCGACGGCGGCAAGAAGGCCGCCTACGTGCCACCGCGCGCGCAGGCCGCGCACCAGCAGGCTTCGCACATGGTCGGGCAGATTCGCCGGCGCCTCGCCGGCCAAGCGCTGCATGACTACCGCTACCGCGACTTCGGCTCGCTGGTCTCGCTGGGCGAATTCAGCACCGTCGGCAACATGATGGGCGGGCTGATCGGCGGCAGCCTGATGGTCGAAGGTTACTTCGCGCGGCTGATGTACCTGTCGCTCTACAAGATGCACGAACTTGCCTTGCACGGTCTGCCGAAGGTGGCGTTGGAGACACTCTCGCGGTTGATCACGCGGCGCACCGAGCCGCATGTGAAGCTCCATTGATACGGCGCGCTACGACGCAGGGCGCTTCATGCCTTCGCACGGGTCGGGCCGCGCGGGTGGCGCGGTGGTCGTGATGACACGGTCGTAAGCCTCGGCGCCGGCTTCGCCGTCTTCCAGCAAGCCGATGCCCACACTGCGCTGGCGTACCGCCGGTGTCAGCCAGGCCGGCACGCCCACGTCGTTGCGCACATGGCCGTTGCCGGCGAGCAGCACGGCACCGCGCTCCGCGTGTTCGTTCAGCAAGCGCGCCATGAACTGGTCGCGCGCGACCTGCGCAGTGGCCATGCGGCGCGCCTGTGCTTCGTTCAGCAGGCCGCAATGGCTGGCGAGGATTGTGTCGGTCTGGAAGGATGTGATGCCGTCCGGCACCTTGGCGTCGAAGCCCGTGGCCGCCAGGCCTTCCTGGGACACACGCCGCGCGTCGGCTCGCGACACGTTTGCCGCGACCAACGGCAAGCGGTATTCGAGTGCGAGTGCGATGAAAGGGCGGTACACCGGCCAGGCCCAGCCCGTGCCCTGCGCGCCGGCGGCCTGGATCACGTCGTCGGCTGTAGCGCCGGGTTGTGCCATCACCTTGTCGATGTCCGTCTGACGTTCGCGGTCGAACTGCTCCATCAACAGCGCCGGCCGCGCGCCCGAGGCCAGCAACTCCCGCAGCGCCTGCGCGCGCAGGGCGTGCTGCCCGGCGTTGTCGTGCACTTCACCGAGCAGCACGATCGGGCGCGAGCGCATGGCGTCCGACAAGCGCTGCTGAGCCGAACCGGGCGGCGCGTGATTTGCGCAGGCGCTCAAGCCGGCACACACGAGGAGCGTCCAAACAACCGAAACGAGTTTCAAATGCGCACCGTGGCAAAGACGTGAGGCCGCAGCTTACTGCGGCCGCCGCAAGTCAGGCGGCGAACGCCGGCCGGTGGGTGACGATGGGGAAGGAGCGCGCCGGCGCGGCGGCGCACTGCGCGCGCACCTGGCCGTCGAAGGTCTGGCGTGCGCAATCGGTGCAGGCGCCGCAGGCGGTCGCGACACGGAGCTCGTCCTGCAGGTCGCCGAAATCACGGCAGCCGGCTTTGACTTCGCGCGCGATGTCGCGGTCGGAGACACGGTGGCAGATGCAGACGATCATGGGCAGGTTCGGGGTTGAATCGACGAGATTCCAATGTAATGCGAAGCGTTCGCATTTGCAAGCGGGGCCGGGAAACAACCCTGGCGCCGTGTCCCGTGGTCACACCTTGCGAACCCTGACGCGCGCGCCGTCGCCCACGCTGGCCGCGGGGTAGACGATCACCTGCGCCCCGGTCGCCAGGCCCTGGCGAACCCACGCCTCCACGCTGTTGCGTGCGCCGACTTCCACACGCACCAGGCGGGCGCGGCCGCCCTCGATGGCGAACACCGCCATGCCACCCGCCGGCCCGCCGTCCTGCGCGGCCACCGGGAAGACGGCGCTGACCGGCACCTTGACCGCGCTCTCCACCGCCAGCGTGACGATGCGCACGCCGACCCGGAACCCGTCGCCCAGCGTGCGCCACGCCTCCGGCGGGCTCGTGATGTCGATCAGCACCTTGACCCGCTGTTCCTCGACACCGAGCGCCGACACCTTGGTGAACGCTGCCGGCTCCACCAGGCGCACCCGGCCCTGCAGCGCGGCGTTGCCGCCCCAGCGTTCGATCAGCACACGGCTGCCGGGCCGCGCCTGCAGCGCGTCGCCGGTGAGCAACTCGGCCACCACCTCCAGGCTCGCGGTGTCGCCCAGTTCCAGCAGCGGTGTGCCGAGCACCACCGCCGTCTCGCTCGCCTGCACGACCCGCAAGACGCGGCCGGCCGCGGGCGCACGCAACTCGACACCCCGCCCGCCGAGCCGGCCGGGGCTGCGCACCGCGATCAGCGCGGCACGGGCCTGCTCGACTTCGTGCCCGGCGACGTGGCGTTCGGCCAGCGCCGCATCGAGCTCCTTCTGCGCCGCCAGCGCACCGAGCCGGTCGGCTTCGAGCCTCGTCGGCGAAACGAAGCCCTGGCGCGCCAGCTGTTCGCTGCGCTGCATTTCGTTGCGCGCCTGCTGCAGCGCGACCCGCGAGCCTTCGACACGCGCGTCGACCCGGCGAACCTGGGCTTCGGTGATCTCGACCCGCAAGCCCTGCTCGCGCAGCGTGCGTTCGTCGAGCATCGGCGAGAGCGCCGGCGTGAGCGTCGCGACCACGGCACTCGCGGCGACCGTGTCGCCCTCGCGCAGCGTGATGCGGGTCAGCAGCCCGGCGAGCGGCGCCGAGACGACATAGCGCTCGCGCAGGCGTGTCTTGGCGTCTTCGTCGATGGTGGTCTCGAACGGGCCCTGGGTGACCGTGGCGACTTCCACCTCGACCGGCCGCGGTGCGAACGCCCAGCCCAGCAGCGCGGCCGCTGCGAGCACCGCACCCAGGCCGTAGAGCAGCGTCTTCTTCTTCATCTCACTCCCTTGTCTTCAGGGCCGCGACCATGTCGAGCCGATCGATGTGGCGGCGCACCACCAGCGCACTGGCCACGCCCGCCGCCAGCACGCACAGCGCGGCCCAGGCGTGGGTGCGGGCGCGGATCACGACCGGGAAGTGGAACTGGTCCGACTTCAGCAGCTCGGCGATCAGGTGCACGAGCCCCGTTCCGAGCAGCATGCCCAGCGGCAGCGCCACCACGATCACGATCGCCAGCTCCCCGAGCAGCAGCGCCGACACCTCGGCGCGTGTGAAGCCGAGCACCCGCAGGCTGGCCAGCTCCCAGGCCCGTTCGGCCAGCCCGATGCGGGCGTTGTTGTAGACCACGCCGACCGCGATGACGCTGGCGAACAGCGTCAGGATCGTGCTCATGATGCGCACGTTGCGGGCACTGATGTTCTCCATGTTGTGCAGCATCGTCGCCTTGCTCCAGGCCCCGGCGGCACGCGGCACGGCCTTGCTCGCGTCGAGCACACGCGCCTCGCTGCCACGCTCGACGGCGAGCACAGAGCCGGTCGACAGGTCGGTGTCGCCGAGGGCCCGGTTGAGGGCCGTGCGGTCCATGTAGGCGTTCAGGCCCATCATCTCGCTGACCAAGGCGCCCACCCGCATCTCGAGCGTGCGTTCGCGCCCTTCGAGCACCTCGACCCGCACGCTGTCGCCGACCTTCAGGCCGAGCTTGGCGGCCAGGCGGTCGGTGAGCACCAGGCCGCGGCCTTCGAGCACGGTTTCGCGCTGCGCGACGTCGATCACGCGGTAGAGCTCAGGGCGCGCCGCGTAACCGCGGATCATGCTGCGCTCGCGCCGGTGGCCGTTGACGAACGTGACCGGCACGAAGCGTGTCGACTCCGTGCTCGTGACGCCGGGCAGGCGCGCAAAGGCCAGGCGTGCGTTGTCGTCCACCGCCTCGGCCGTCCACAGCGTCACGTCTCCGCGCAGGCTCAGGTTGAACTGGGTGTCGATGATCACTTCGATCGCGTCGCGAAAGAAGTTGCCCATGATCACGATGGCGACCGCCGCCGCCACGCCGAAGACCGACAGCCCGCTGCGCAGCGGCCGGCGTTCCAGCTGGCGCAGGATCATGCGCACGGCCGGCGCCATGTGGTGCCAGCCGAGCCGCTCGAGCAGCGTGCGGCGGTAGTGCCCCGGCGCCGGTGGCCGCATCGCTTCGGCCGGCGGCAGCCGCACGGTGGCCACGATCGCGTTCAACGTGCCGAGCACGGCCGTCGCCAGCGTGATGCCGGCACTGACCAGCAGCAGCCAGGGCGCGATGCGGTGCTCGAAACTCGGGAAGTGGAAGAACTCCGTGTACAGCCCCGTGAACATGGTGCCGAGCCGGTCGCCGACGAACACGCCCAGCGCCAGCCCGATCAGCACGATCAGCAGCACCAGCTTGAGGTAGTGCAGGCCGATCGACAGGTTCGGGTAGCCCAGCGCCTTCAGCGCGGCAATCTGCTCACGCTGCGTGGCGACCAGGCGCGACACCACCACGTTCAGCAGAAACGCCGCCACGCCGAGGAAGATCGCCGGCAGCACGGTGCCGAGCACCTGCTGCTCCTTGATCTCGTTGTCGAGCATGGCGTGCGAGGTCTGCTCGGCCCGGCCATGGGCCTCGCGCCCGCCGTAGGGCGAGAGCAGGCGCGAGACGCCGTCGATCGTGGCGCGCTCGGAAGCGCCGGGCGCCAGCTTGATCGCCACGCGGTTGAAGGCGCCGCGCATGTCGTAGGCCGCAGCGAGCGCTTCGTGGTCGACCCAGAAGATGCCGAATCCGCGCGTGTCAGGCATGCCCCACAGCCCGGCGAAGATGAACTCGGGCGACAGGGCCGTGCCGACCACGAGCAGCGCACGCTGGCGGCCATTGATCAGCGCGCTCAGCCGGGCCCCCGGCTGCAGGCCGCGGGCTTGCGCAAAGGCCTCGGACACCAGCACCTCGAGGCTCCCGTCGGCGCGTTTGCCCGTCAGCGGGTCGAGCGCGCGGCCCCGGCTCGTGGTCACACGGTTCATGCGCTGCGGGTTGCGCGGGTCGACGCCGATCAGCTGGCCGATGATCGGGTCCGACAGGCCCGGGATCTCGACCCGCACCACCTCTTCGAGCGTCGTCTGCACGTCGGCCACTCCCGGCACCGCGCGCAGCGTGTCGGCCAGCCCGTGCGGTGCCCGCTTGACGCTGGCGAAGACGTCGGCGAAGCGGCCATCGGCATAGAAGCGGTCGCGGGCCAGGGCGAGCGAATCGACTGCCGACAGGCTCGTGATGAAGCCACCGATGCCGCTGCCGACCACGAGCGCGATCGTCAGCGCCTGGCTCCACATGCGGCGCAGGTCACGCAGGAGCTTGCGGTCCAGCGCCTTCACCAGGAAAGCTCCGACGGGCTCACCTTGTGGGTGTTGGTCTCGATGCGCAGGACCCGTCCGTCACCGAGGTAGACCACCCGGTCGGCCATGCGGGCGATGGCCGCGTTGTGCGTGATCACGATCGCCGTGGTGCCGATTTCGCGGTTGATGCGGGCGATGACCTCGAGCACGAGCTTGCCGGTCTGGTAGTCGAGCGCGCCGGTCGGCTCGTCGCACAGCAGCACCTCGGGGCGCTTCACGATGGCGCGCGCGATCGCCACGCGTTGTTGTTCGCCTCCGGACAGGTGGGCCGGAAAGTGGTCGCGCCGCGGCGTCAGGCCGACGCGGTCGATCGCTTCGTCGACCGGCATCGGGTGCTCGACGATGTCGGTGACGAGGGCGATGTTCTCGCGCACGGTCAGGCTCGGGATCAGGTTGTAGAACTGGAACACGAAGCCGACGTGGCGGCGGCGGTAGGTCGTGAGCTCGGCTTCGCTCGAGGCCGTGAGATCCTGCTCACCGAACATCACGCGGCCGGTGCTCGGCACGTCAAGCCCGCCGAGGATGTTCAGCAGCGTCGACTTGCCGCTCCCCGAGGCGCCCAGCAGCACGATGAACTCGCCCGCCGCCACCTCCAGGTCGACGTCGTGCAAGGCCAGCACCTCGACCTCTCCAGTGCGGTAGGTCTTGCCCAGGCCCGTGACCCGGAACAAGGCTGCGGCAGCGGCTGCAGGCGGCATCTAGGCGTCGATCGGAACGCCACCGGCCCAACGGCACGCCCATTCGTCCCACAGCTCGTTCTGGATCGCCGAGAGCGCCTCGAACCACGACAGCAGCGCCAGGAGTTGCATGTGATGCGCCTGCAGCACGGTCTCGGTCAGCCAGTGCGCCGGGGTGTCGGCGGGTGCGGGCAGTGCGGCGGGGTGTGTTGTCCTGGCCATGAATCTCTCCGGTGTTGGCAAGCAAGAAACACTGTAGGACGCCCGCTGTTCGCGACGTTGATTCATCGCAAACACGATGCATCCCGTCGACAGCTTGCGCGCGCTCAAGACCCGATCCGTCCGCTTGCCGGATGATCGTCACGATGAGCGATCCCGACCCGCGACTGGCCGTGGCGCACGACCGTGTCGAGGCACTGCGTGCCGGCATCGCATCGCAGTCGGGCCGGCCGGTGCGCCTGATCGAGACCCACATCTCCTGGATCCTGCTGACCGACACGCAGGCCTTCAAGCTGAAGAAGCCGGTGCGCCTGCCGTTCCTCGACTTTTCGACGCTCACCGCCCGGCGCCGCTTCTGCCACGAAGAGCTTCGGCTGAACCGGCGCCTTGCACCGTCGTTGTATCTGGGTGTGGTGGAGATCCGCGACGGCCCGGCGGGGCCAGGCATCGAAGGCCCGGGCCGCGTGGTCGACGTGGCGGTCTGCATGCGGCGTTTCCCCGACGGTGCGCTGTGGTCGGAGCAAGTCGCGCAGGGACTTCTGGCACCCCGGCACATTGATTCGCTGGCGCAGCGGATCGTCGCCTTTCACGAGGCGGCGGCCGCCGCGCCGGCCGGCAGCGGCTTCGGGCTGGCCGCCGTCCACGAGCGTGTCACACGGCGCGTGATCGACGCCATCGACGCCAGCCCCGTGCGCCTGGCGCTGGCGGGCATCGACGCCGAATGGCCGGCCTTGCGCGACTGGCTCGCGAAGCAGCCGTCACTGCTCGCGCCGTTGTGGCGCGCGCGCCGCGCCGCCGGGCGCGTGCGTGAGTGCCATGGTGATCTGCACCTCGCCAACGTGATCACGCTGGGCCCGGAGTGCACGGCGTTCGATGCGCTGGAGTTCGACGATGAGCTGCGCTGGATCGACGTGCTGGACGACATCGCCTTTCTCGCGATGGACCTGCTCGCCTGCGACCGCCGCACCTTCGCGTTCCGCTGGATCAATGCCTGCCTGGAGGCCGGCGGCGACCACCACGGCCTGCCGGCGCTGCGCTTTTTCATGGTGCGGCGTGCCCTGGTTCGCGCCCAGGTCAAGGCGATCACGGAAGAGCAGGGCGTGGTGGCACCGCACGGCCCGCGCGCCGCCGACTACCTGCGCCTGGCGGTGTCGCTCGCGCGCCCGGGCGGCGCGCGCCTGGCGATCACGCACGGCCTGCCAGGTTCGGGCAAGAGTTTCGTCGCGCAGGGCCTGAGCGAAACCGCGGGGGCCATTTGGGCCCGTTCCGATGTGGAGCGCAAGCGCCTGTTCGGGCTCGGGCCGCTCGAGTCCTCGCACGGCTGCGTGCCGGGTGGCATCTATGGCCAGGAGGCGACCGAACAAACCTACGGGAAGCTGCTCGACATCGCGCGGCAAGGCCTCGAAGCAGGCTGGCCGGTCATCATCGACGCGGCGTTCCTGCGTCGGGCCGAGCGGGCCCGGTTCGCGGCGCACGCCGCGGCCTGCGGCGTGCCGTTCTCGATCGTCGACTGCCGCGCCCCGCAGGCGGTGTTGCTGGAGCGTCTGGCCCGGCGCCAGGCCGCTGGCGGCGACGCGTCGGAGGCCGATGCGGCGGTGCTGGAGCACCTGGCCGGCGCCGAAGAAGCGCTCGACGAATCCGAACGCGCCCGGGCCCTCGTCGTCGACGCGAGGGTGCCGGCCGCGCCGCACGACCTGGCCAGACGCTGGCTAGGCGCCGCCTGAGCGAGGCGCGAAGGCCACGCCGGAGCCGGGTGCGGCCGGGCTCTGTTCCAATGCAGGCCGGACAGATCACCCGCAGCATGCAAACGGACCCCGCTTCCAACCCCTGGCGCCTGAGCGTCGCCCCGATGATGGACTGGACTGACAGGCATTGCCGGTTTTTCCACCGTCTGCTCACCCGCCACACGCGCCTGTACACCGAGATGGTGACGACCGGCGCCTTGTTGCACGGCAACGTGCCACGGCATCTCGACTTCAACGCCGAAGAACACCCCGTCGCGCTGCAGCTCGGCGGCAGCGAGCCGGCCGACCTGGCGTTGTGCGCGAAGCTCGCGCAGCAGTGGGGCTACGACGAGGTCAACTTGAACTGCGGCTGCCCGAGCGAGCGGGTGCAGCGGGGCGCGTTCGGCGCCTGCCTGATGGCCGAGCCGCAGCTCGTAGCCGACGGCGTGAAGGCGATGCGCGACGCGGTGTCGGTGCCCGTGACGGTGAAACACCGCATCGGCATCGACCGGACCGAGAGCTACGAGTTCGTGCGCGACTTCGTCGGCACGGTGGCGCAAGCCGGCTGCGAGGTGTTCATCGTGCACGCGCGCAACGCGTGGCTGAAGGGCATCAGCCCGAAAGAGAACCGCGAGTTGCCACCGCTGCGCTACGAAACCGTGCACCGGCTTAAGCGCGACTTTCCGGCGCTGACCATCGTGCTCAACGGCGGCGTGAAGACGAATGCGCAAATCGAGGAGCAGCTCGCGCACGTGGACGGCGTGATGCTGGGCCGCGAGGCGTATCACAACCCGTGGCTGATGGTCGACTGGGACGCGCGCTTCTTCGGCGAGGCGGCCACGCAGCCCGACCGCGACGCGATCGAAGCGGCGATGGTCGCTTACATGCAGGCGGTGGCCGATCACGGCGAGCCCTGGTCGCATGTGTCGCGCCACCTGCTCGGCCTGCGCAACGGCCTGCCCGGCGCACGCCACTGGCGCCAGGTGTGGTCGGACCACCGGTTGAAGGCCGAGCCGCCTCGCCGCGTGTCTCAGCTCGCGCGCTCGCCTGCCGAAGCGCTGGCCTGAGGCCAGGTCGCGAGCACGACTCCGGCCAGCGCGAGCGCGAAGGCCGCCGCCTGCGCCGCGCTGAACTGCTCGCCCAGCAGCAACACGCCGACCGCCGCCGCGCTCACCGGCAGCAGCACCGTGAAAATGCCCGCCTTCGCAGCCTGCACGTGTTTCAGGCCGGTCATCCACAACCACACGGTGACCATGCTGGCGGCGATCGAATAGAACAGCAGCAGCCACCACGAACCGGCCGCCACCGCGCCGAAGTCGAAGCTCAGCGCCTGCCACAGGCCGAGCGGCGTGACGAGCAGCAGGCCCCACAGGTTGATCAGTGCGCTGATGCGTTTCGGGCTCACGTTGCCGGTGAGCTTCTTGCCCATCACCACGTAGCTCGCTTCGCACAGCACTGCGCCGACCAGCAGCAGGTTGCCGAGCAGCGAACTGGTCTTGGTGGTGTCGCTGTTTTTCGTGAACGACACCAGTGCGATGCCGGCGACCGCGCAGGCGATGCCGAACATCACACGCCTCGAAATGCGCTCGTTCAGGAACACGCGCGACATCACCGCCACCGCTGCGGGGATGCCGGCCATGATCACGCCGGCGGCCAGCGCCGAGCTCATCGACACGCCGAACAGCATGCAGATCGAGAACAGGAAATTCCCGAAGAAGGATTCGAAGAAGAGCAGCCAGCGGTCGTGACGGCTCAGCGCCTGTTCGGTAGGGCGTCGTTTCACCCAGCCCGCCATGGCCACGGTGGCGATGCCAAAGCGCAACCACGCCAGCAGGAAGATCGGGAACACCACGACAAGCACTTTCGACAGGCCGACGTAGCTTCCCACCAGCGCCATGCTGGCGCCCAAGCTGAGGTAGGCGAGCCAGGGGATGACCGGTGCGGTCATCGGGCAGCGCGGTGGCGCGTGCGGCCTGCGGCGGCCTCAGAAGGCATCGGCATAACGCTCCAGCTCCCAGGCGCTGACATGGCGCGCGTAGGCGGACCATTCGGCGCGCTTGAGGCGGATGAACTCGGCGCTCAATGCGGCACCGAGCGCGCCTTTCACTGTGGCGCCCGCCTCGAGCGCGGCGATGGCCTCATCGAGACTTTGTGGCAGCAGACCGATGCCGCGGGGGGCCAGCTCGGCCGGCGTGCGCTCGAAGAGGTCGTCGGTGCACGCCACGCCCGGGTCCAGTCGGCGGTCGATGCCGTCGAGCCCGGCGGCGATCAACGCGGCTGTGGCGAGGTAGGGGTTGGCCGAGGCATCGGGCAGCCGCCACTCGAAACGGCCGGGCAGGGTGCGGACCAGTGCGGTGCGGTTGTTCGGGCCGTGGGCGACCACGGCCGGCGCCCAGCTCGTGCCCGACAGCGACTCGCCGACGACGAGCCGCTTGTAGGAGTTGACGGTCGGCGCGGCGATGGCGCACAGCGCCGCCGAATGCGCGAGCACGCCACCGATGAAGTGGCGCAGCACATCCGGCATGCCTTGCGCCGTGTCGTCGAACAGGCTCCGATCGCCTTGCCACAGCGATACGTGGAAGTGCATGCCGCTGCCGGGCTGGTTGGCGAAGGGCTTGGGCATCATCGAGAAGATGCTGCCGTGGCGCTCGGCGAGGGTGTGCGCGGCCTGCTTGAAGCGCATCAGCGCATCGGCACTGGCGAGCGCCCCGGCGTGCATGAAGTTGATCTCGTACTGGCCTTGTGCGTCTTCGTGGTCGGTTTGGAACACGTCGAGCCCGCAGCCCCGCAAGCCATCGGCCAGTTCCTCCAGGAACGCGTGCTGGCGTGGCAGGCTCTTCAGGTCGTAGGACGGTTTGTCGAGCCGGTCGTTTGCATCGGCCGGCTCGATGCCGCCGGCGCTGCGGCGCAGCAGGAAGAACTCGGGCTCGATGCCGGTCTGCAAAGACCAGCCACGCTCGGCGAGCCGTGCGATCTGGCGCCGCAGCACCTGGCGCGGGCAGGCCTCGAACGGTTCGCCGGCAACGAAACCGTCGCAGACGATGCCGGCGTATCCCGGCATCCAGGGCAAAGCGCGTGCGGTGAGCGGGTCACCGCGCCCGTAGTACTCGGAGCGCGGCCCCATGCGCGGCAAACCGGTGCCGGCGATCGATGGACCTGAGAAGCCCGCGCCGCTATTCAGCACGGTGCCGAGATGGGCAAGCGGTACCAGCTTGCCCTTGGCCACACCGTGGAGGTCGGTGAACTGCGCGATCAGCGTGTGCACGCCCTCGGCGGCCAGCGTTTTCTGCAGGCGTTGAACAGTCTCGTCGTCGCCCCGGCTCATGCGACTGCGGCGCGTATCGCCGCACGCAGCACGTCCATCGCTTCCTCGAACACCGGCTCGGAAACGGTGAGCGGGAAGAGGAAGCGCACGACGTTGGCGTTGACGCCGCAGGTCAACAGGATCAGGCCGCGCTTCAGCGCTTCGGCTTGAACACGCTTCGTGAAATCGGCGTCGGGTGTGTCGGTGCCTGGCCGGTTGAACTCGACCGCGATCATTGCCCCGAGGCCGCGCACGTCGGCGATCTGCGGCACCTCGGCGCGCAGCGACTCGAGCACGGTCTTCAGCTTGTCACCGAGCATCTGTCCGCGCTCGGGCAAACGCTCCGCCGCCATCACGTCGATCACCGCGTGCGCCGCGGCGATGGCGAGCGGGTTGCCGGCGTAGGTGCCGCCGAGGCCGCCTGGCGCGGGCGCGTCCATGATCTCCGCACGGCCGGTCACGGCCGAGAGCGGCAAGCCGCCGGCGAGCGACTTGGCGATCGTCATCAAATCGGGCAGCACGCCGAAATGTTCCATCGCGAACATCTTGCCGGTGCGCCCGAAGCCGGTCTGGATCTCGTCGGCGATCAAGACGATGCCGTGCTCGTCGCACAGCGCACGCAGCCACTTCACGGCCTCATGCTGGATCACGTTGAAGCCCCCTTCGCCCTGCACCGGCTCGAACACGATCGCGGCCACACGTGCCGGTTCGATGTCGGCCTTGAAGAGGTGGTGGACCGCCTTCTTCACTTCATCGAGGTTGGCGCAATGGCAAGGGAAGGGCGCGTGGTAGACCTCGGGCGCGAACGGCCCGAAGCCGGCCTTGTAGGGCTGCACCTTACCGGTGAGCGACACCGCGAACAGGCTGCGGCCGTGGAAGGCGCCGCTGAAGGCGATCACGCCCGAACGTTTGGTGTACGAACGCGCGATCTTGATCGCGTTTTCAATCGCCTCGGCGC
Source organism: Burkholderiaceae bacterium (assembly GCA_040080605.1). Classification (GTDB taxonomy): domain Bacteria; phylum Pseudomonadota; class Gammaproteobacteria; order Burkholderiales; family Burkholderiaceae_C; genus LMDS01. The sequence goes on along the minus strand of JBEBIB010000003.1, from coordinate 147,862 downwards.
CGGTCGAGAACAGCGCTGTCTTCTTCGCGTGTGTGCCCGGCGTCAGTGCATTGAGCTTTTCGGCCAATGCGATGTAGCTCTCGTAGGGCACGACCTGGTAGCAGGTGTGCGTGAAGCGCTGCAACTGCTCGGCGATGGCTGCCACGACCTTTGGGTTGCCATGGCCCGTGTTCATCACCGCGATGCCACCGGCGAAGTCGATGTAGCGGCGGCCTTCCACGTCCCACAGCTCGGCGTTGTCGGCGCGGTCGGCGAAGAAGCTGCCCATCACCCCCACGCCACGCGGCGTGGCGGCGGCCTTGCGGGCCATCAGTTGTTCGTTCTTCGAGTGGTTCATGGCAATGACCTCTTTGATTTCACTCCGCGTCGATGCGTATCCACGTGGTCTTGAGTTCGGTGTACTTGTCGAAGGCGTGCAGCGACTTGTCGCGCCCGTTGCCACTCTGCTTGAAGCCGCCGAAAGGCACGGTGATGTCGTCTTCGTCGTACTGGTTCACGTGCACGGTGCCGGCGCGCAGTGCGCGCGCCACACGGTGCGCGCGGTTGATGTTGTCGCTCCACACGCTGGCCTGCAAGCCGTAGGCGCTGTCGTTGGCCATGGCCACGACCTCGGCTTCGGTCTTGAAGCGGATCACCGACAGCACCGGCCCGAAGATCTCTTCGCGCGCGATCTTCATCGTGTTGGTGACACCGTCGAACACTGTCGGCTCGACGTAATAACCGCCGGTGTCGCCCATCACCTGTCTGCCGCCGTTCAGCACGCGTGCGCCTTCGTTGCGGCCTGCCTCGATGTAGCCGAGCACGCTGCGCATCTGCGTCTCGTCGACGATGGCGCCGATCTGTGCCATGCCACCGAGCGGATCGCCGGGCGCGTACTTCGGCGCCTCGGCCTGGATGATCGCGGTGAATTCTTCCGCCACCGATTCGTGCACGAACACGCGCGAGGGTGCGTTGCAGCTTTCGCCGGCGTTGAAGAACAGGCTGCCGGCGGCGGTCTTGGCGGCGCGAGCCACGTCCCTGAAATCGTCGAACACGACGAAGGCCGATTTGCCACCGAGTTCGTTGTAGACCCGCTTCAGGTTGCTGCGACCCGCGTATTCGAGCATCTTGCGGCCGACGCGCGTGCTGCCGGTGAAGCCGATCGCGTCCACGTCCATGTGCAGGGCCAGCGCTTCACCCGCTTCGCCGCCGAAGCCGGGCACGACGTTGAACACACCTTCCGGCAGGCCGGCCTGCATGGCAAGTTCGGCGAGACGCAGGGCCGTCAGCGGCGACTTCTCGCTGGGTTTGAGCACCACGCTGTTGCCGGTGGCCAGCGCCGGGCCGAGCTTCCACGCGGCCATGATCATCGGGTAGTTCCAGGGCACGACGGCGCCGATCACGCCCATCGGTTCGCGCGTGATCAGCGCCAGCGCGTTCGCACCGGTCGGTGCGATCTCGTCGTAGACCTTGTCGATGGCCTCGGCGTACCAGGCGATGCAACGCGCGGTCGCGCCCACGTCGACCGCCAGGCTGTACTGGATCGGCTTGCCCATGTCGAGGGTCTCGAGCAGCGCGAGTTCTTCTTTCGCGCCAAGGATCAGCTCGGAGAAACGCTGCAGCACCTTCTTGCGCGCCGCCGGCGGCTTGCCCGACCAGCGGCCATCGCTGAAAGCCTGGCGCGCCGAAGCCACCGCAGCATCGATATCGGTGCCACGCCCCCGCGCCACCTTCGTCAGCACGCGCCCGTCGATCGGCGAGATGCAGTCGAAGGTTTCGCCCGAAGCAGCCGCTACCCGCTGGCCGCCGATCAGCGCGCGGCCGTCGAACTGAAGCTCGGCGGCGCGGGCGCGCCAGTCGATCGGGGCGGGTTGGCGGGTCGTGGCCATGGGTTGCGTGTGCGTCAGAAGCTCAGCACCATCGAGGCGCCGAGCAGGTGGTTGGACTTGCTGTAGCTGCCGTCCTTCGCGTCGATGAAGACGGCCTGGTTCGCGCGGTCGAGGCGGTACTCGGCCTTGAAGGTCGTGTTGGCATTGAAAAGATAGCCCACGCCGAAGGAAATCGCCATGCGGTTCGCGCCGCGTTCCTGATCACCGGCCATCCAGCCACCGGCACCGTCGTCCACATAGCCCGGGCCGATGCCGTTGCGGTCGTCGGCGAAGGTGTAGCCCAGCAGGCCGCCACCGTTCTTCTTGTTGTTGATGTAGTCGACACGCGCGATGCCTTCGAACCGGGGTGTGAACTTGTAGGCCGCCAGCACCGAAGCGCCGTACCAGCGCGAGTCGCGCAGATCGCCGGTGACCGGGTCGGCGCTGATCGCACCCTTCTTCTGCTGGCCGTAGCTCAACTGGCCGAGCACGGTCCAGTCGCCACGGATGAAGTAGGCGTCGGCCTCGATCAGGTTGACCGAGGTGTCACGCGTGTCGTAGGGAACGCCGCTGACCGGGTTGCCCACGCCGTCGTCGGCGCGGAAGTTCGCGCCCTTGCCGTGCACGCCGGCAAAGCCGAAGCCCTGGTACTCGCCCTTGGAGTAGTCGACGCGGTAGGCGAACACCGGCGTCTTGTTGCCGCTGGTCTTGCGCGAAGCGTTCATGTTGGCGAACACGCCCTTCATGATCCACTTGCCGCTGGTGATTTCCATCCCGGCGCCGGTGTAAGCCGTGGGCAGCGTGAAGTCGAACAGCAGGTTGTGCGTGATGAGCTTGTTCTGCGTCGGCGGCAGGTATTCGTAACCCGACCAGTCGGGGATCTGGCCGGCGATCAGGCGCGTCTGCAGGTCACCCAGCGGGATCGACACGCTCGCTTCGTGCACGATCGACTGGCCGTCGAACACCGCCCCCACGCCGCGGTTCGGTGCGAGTGTCAGGCGCCATTTGGTGCCACCTTCCATTTCTTTCTGGAAGTCGATCATCGCCATGCCGAAGTACGAGTTGTCGTAGTTGTAGCCGTCGTCGCCCACGGCGTTCAGGAACTGGAAGCCGGCACGGTTCTGCTTGCGGTTGTAGATGAAGGCCGGGTCCATCTGGCCGCTGATCTTCAAGCCCTTGAAACCCTGCGCTTCGATCGCGTCTTCGAGCGCTTCGGTCTTCACGCTGACGCGGTTGAAGTCCTGCACCTGCTGCGGCGTCATGCCCCACTGCTTGTCGGCGTCGGCCGGTTTGTCTTTCGCCTTGAGCGCGTCTTCGAGCTGCGTGACGCGGTCTTTCAGCGCCTTCAGCTCCTTCATCAGCGCATCGTTCGATTGCGCCAGTGCCAGCGACGGGAAGGCCGCCGCCAGGGCGAGGGCGATGGCGTGCTGTTGCAGTTTCTTCATGCGGTCTCTCCTCTTGTTGATTCGGGTGGGGTGTTGTTCGGGGTTCAGCTGGCGCGTGCGGCCGCGGACATTTCTGCGGCCCGGATGCGCTCGCGCCGCGCGATGATGTAGCTCGCCGCGACCACGCCGGTCGAGACCACGACGACGATCAGCGTAGCGATCGCGTTCACGCTCGGGTTCAGGCCGAGCTTGGCGCGCGAGAAGATCACGAGCGGCATGGTGGTGGCGCCGGGGCCCGACAGAAAGGCCGAGAGCACCACGTCGTCGAGCGACAGGGTGAAGGTCAGCAGCCAGGCGGACATCAGTGCCTGCGAGATCATCGGCAGCGTGACCAGCGCGAATACCTGCCAGGGCTTGGCGCCGAGGTCGAGCGCGGCCTCTTCGAGCTGCGGGTTCAGGTCTTGCAGCCGCGCCTGCACGATCACCGCGGCGTAGGCCATGCCGAGCAGCAGGTGCCCCATCCAGATCGTGACGAGGCCACGCTCGGGGAAACCGAGTGCACGCTGCAGCGACACCAGCATCAGCAGCAGTGACAGGCCGATGATGACTTCGGGCATCACCAGCGGCGCGTTGACCATGCCCGAGAACAGCGTGCGGCCGCTGAAGCGCCGGTATTTCACCAGCGCAATGGCGGCCAGCGTGCCGAGCACGACCGAAGAACACGCGGTGAAGAACGCGATCTTCAGCGACAACCACAGGCCCGAGAGCATTTCAGTGTCGCTGCCGAGCGCGGCGTACCACTTGAGCGTGAAGCCACGCCACACGTTGGGCAGCGGCGAGTCGTTGAACGAGTACAGCACCAGTGCCACGATCGGCAGGTACAGGAAGACGAAACCCAGCGACAGCCAGCCGCGCCCGAACCACTTGTTGACGGCCGCGGCGTTCATGCGCGCTTCTCCGTCGCTTCGGCCTGGTACTTGTTGAAGATCGCCAGCGGCACGATGATCAGCAGCACCATCGCCACGGCGACGGTCGAGGCCATCGGCCAGTCGTTGTTGCTGAAGAATTCGTCCCAGAGCGTGCGGCCGATCATCTGGGTCTGCGGGCCGCCGAGCAGCTCGGGGATCACGTATTCGCCGACACACGGAATGAACACCAGCATCGAGCCGGCGATGATGCCGGCCTTCGACAAGGGCACGGTGATCTTCCAGAACGCGACCCAGGCGGTGGCGCCCAGGTCGCTCGCGGCCTCGAGCAAGCGCAGGTCCATCTTCGCCAGGTTCGAGTACAGCGGCAGGATCATGAAGGGCAGGTAGGTGTAGGTCATGCCCAGCACCAGCGAGAACGGCGTATTCATCAACTGGCCCTGAGCCGGGATCAGGCCGAGGGCCAGCAGCACGCGGTCCAGGCCGAGCGCGGCGATGAAGTCGGCCGCCCAGCCGTGTTCGCTGAGCAGGCCTTTCCAGGCGTAGACACGCAGCAGGAACGAGGTCCAGAACGGCAGCATCACGAGCATCAGCAGCGAAGGCTGGATGGTGGGCTTGGCGCGTGCCATGAAGTAGGCGAACGGGTAGCCGATGGCCAGGCACAGTACGGTCGTGACGGCGGCGTACTTCAGGCTCGACACGTAGGTCAGGAAGTACAGGTCGTCCTGCACCAGCGAGGCGTAGTTGCTGAGCTTGAGCGACAGCGCGAGTACGCCGTCTTTCCAGGTCAGCACGTCCTTGAAGCTCACGGTCTCCATCTCGGAGACGCTGATCTTCAGCACGATCAGGAACGGCAGCATGAAGAACAGCAGCAGCCAGAAATAGGGCACGCCGATGACGGCCCAGCGGCCGCCCCGGCTGCCGTGTTTCAGGGGCGCGCTCATGCGGTAAGCACCACCTGGGAGGTGGGCGACCAGCTCGCCCAGGCTTCGTCGCCCCAGGTCAGCTGGTCGGCGCGGTGGCGCTCGGTGTTGCTGGAGCTGATCTTGAGCACCAGGCCGCTGTCGAGCGCGAGGTGGTAGACGGTGAAGCTGCCGAAGTAGGCCATGTCCTTCACGCTGCCGCGCACCCGGTTGAACGAGGCTTCGGGTTCGCCTGCCAGTGGCGCCGGCGCGTCGCGCGTGATGCGGATCTTCTCGGGCCGCAAGGCCACCGACACGCCCATGCCTTCGGTGCCGGTGATGCCGTGGCCGACGTAGTGGGTGCAGTCGGCGCAGCGGATCGTCACGTGGTCGACCTCGTCGGTCTCGAGCGTGCCTTCCATCAGATTCACGTTGCCGATGAAGTCGGCCACGAAGCGGTTGGCCGGCGTTTCGTAGATGTCGCTCGGCGCACCCACCTGCAGGAAACGGCCTTCGCTCATCACCGCGATGCGCGAGGCCATAGTCATCGCCTCTTCCTGGTCGTGCGTGACCATCACGCAGGTCACACCGACCTTCTCGATGATGTTGACGAGCTCGATCTGGGTTTCTTCGCGCAGCTTCTTGTCGAGCGCACCGAGTGGCTCGTCGAGCAGCAGCAGTTGCGGTTTCTTCGCCAGGCTGCGCGCCAGCGCCACCCGCTGCTGCTGACCGCCCGAGAGCTGGTGCGGCTTGCGCTTGGCGAACTTGCCGAGCTGCACGAGCTTGAGCATCTCTTCGACGCGTTCCGACACTTCGGCACTCGACAAACCGCTGCGCCGCGGCCCGAAGGCCACGTTGTCCCAGACCGTCATGTGCGGGAACAGCGCGTACGACTGGAACATCATGTTCATCGGGCTCTCGTAGGGCGGCATGCCCGCGAGGTCTTGCCCGTTGAGCACGATGTTGCCCGAGGTCGGCGTCTCGAAGCCGGCCAGCATGCGCAGCAGCGTGGTCTTGCCGCAGCCCGAGGAGCCGAGCAACGCGAAGATCTCGCCCTTAGCAATGTCGATGCTGACGTTGTTGACCGCCTTGTAGCCGCTGAAGTCCTTGACGACGTTGCGGATCTGGAGAAACGCTTCTGCAGCCATCACGCGCTTTCCCGGGCCATCACAGGCCGGTCTTGAACGAGGTGTAGGTGCGCGTCATCAGACGCCGGATGTCGTTGTTGATCGCTTCGGGTACCGACATCTTCTTCATCTCGGCCTCGACCGGGAACACGGTCGGGTCGTTCGCCACTTCGGGCTTGATGAACTTGCGCGATTCCTTGTTCGGGTTGGCGTAGAACACCTTGTTGGTGATGCTTGCGTGCACCTCGGGGCGCAGGATGTAGTTGATGAACTTGTGCGCGTTGCCCGGGTGCGGTGCGTCGGCCGGGATCACCATCGTGTCGAAGAACAGCAGGCCGCCTGTCTTGGGCAGCAATGCTTCGATCTTCTGGCCGGTCTTGCCTTCGATCGCGCGGTTCTTCGCGATGTTGATGTCGCCCGACCAGCCGAGTGCCACGCAGATCGAGCCGCTGGCCATGTCGTTGATGTAACCCGACGCGCTGAACAGCGTGACGCCGGGGCGGATCGACTTGAGCAGCGTGGTCACCGCGGCATAGTCGCCCGGGTTCTTGCTGTAGGCGGGCTTGCCCAGGTACCACAGCGCGGCCGGCACCACTTCGGTGGCCGAGTCGAGGAAGGACACGCCGCAGGACTTGAGCTTGCTGATGTATTCGGGCTTGAAGACCAGGTCCCAGGCGTTGTCGGGCATGGGCATGTTGCCCAGGGCTGCCTTGACCTTGTCGACGTTGATGCCGACCGTGGTGTAGCCCCACAGCCAGTTCACCATGAACTGGTTGCCCGGGTCGAGCTTGGCGAGCTGGGCCTGGATGTCGGCGTCGAGGTTCTTGTAGTTCGGCAGCAGGCTCTTGTCGATCTTGCGCAGCAGGCCGCCGTCAGCCTGCAGCTTGGCCCAGCCGCTGGACGGCACGACCAGGTCGTAGCCGGTCTTGCCGGCCACCAGCTTGGCGTGCACGATTTCGTTGTTGTCGAAGTTGTCGTAGCGGACCTTGATGCCGGTCTCTTTCTCGAAGTTCTTGATCGTGTCTTCGGCGATGTAGTCAGACCAGTTGTAGACGTTCAGCAGTTTCTCTTCTTCCTGGGCTCGGGCCGGCCCGGCCAGCAGCAGGCCGGTGGCGGCCGCGATCGAGGCCAGGGAGAGCAGGGTGTTGAACATCCGTTTCATGGTCGAGTCCTTGTCATTGGAAGTGGTGTCGAATCCGGGGCGCTTCGGGCAGTCTAGCCAGCGCGAGCGCCTCGCCAGCTACAGGCAAACCCCGTGCCATCCTGAACGTCAGGCCGCCCGCAGCCAGCCCTGGCGCGTGGCGTCGGCCAGCGTCAGGTCGAGGCAACGGCGGATCAGCGCCATCATCTCGTCGATCTGCGCGCGCGTGATCACGAGCGGTGGCGCCACGATCATCCGGTCGCCCACGGCGCGCATGATCAGGCCGTTGCCGAAGCAGTGGCCGCGGCAGACCATGCCGATCTCGAGCGCGCCCGGGAAGGTCTTGCCCGTGGCCTTGTCCTGCACCAGCTGCACGGCGCCCATCAGGCCGCAGGCCTGCACTTCGCCGACGAGCGGGTGCTCGGCGAGCAGGGCGAACTGTTGGGCCATGTAAGGGCCGACATTGTCGCGCACACGCTCGACGATGCCCTCGCGCTGCAACACCCGGATGTTCGCCAGCGCCACCGCGCAGGCCACGGGGTGGCCGGAGTAGGTGTAGCCGTGGTTGAACTCTCCCCCCTGCTCGATCATCACCTTGGCCACGCGCTCGCCGACCATCACGCCACCGAGCGGGATGTAGCCCGAGGTCACGCCCTTGGCGAAGGTCATCAGGTCGGGCTTGAAGCCGAAACGCTCGCAGCCGAACCAGTGGCCGGTGCGGCCGAAGCCGCAGATGACTTCGTCGGAAACGAGCAGGATGCCGTACTTGTCGCAGATGCGCTGGATCTCGGGCCAGTAGGTCTCGGGCGGCACGATCACGCCGCCGGCGCCTTGCACCGGTTCGCCGATGAAGGCGGCGACCTTGTCGGCGCCGACTTCGAGAATCTTCGTTTCCAGCCAGCCGGCGGCCTTGAGCCCGAACTCGTCACGGCTCAGGCCCTGGCCGAGCTCGAACCAGAACGGCTGCTCGATGTGCGTGATGCCGGGAATCGGCAGCCCGCCCTGCGCGTGCATGCCGCTCATGCCACCCAGCGACGCGCCGGCCATCGTCGAGCCGTGGTACGCGTTGTTCCTGCTGATGATGACCGTGCGCTCGGGCTGGCCCAGCACGTCCCAGTAGCGCCGCACCATGCGCACAACCGTGTCGTTGCCTTCCGAGCCCGAGCCGGAGAAGAACACGTGCTTGAACTGCTTTGGTGTCACTTCCGCCAGCAGTTCGGCGAGTTCGATCGCCGGTGGTGTGGCGGTCTGGAAGAAGCTGTTGTAGAACGGCAGCTCGGTCATCTGCTTCGTGGCCGCTTCGATCAGCTCGGTGCGGCCGTAGCCGACGTTCACGCACCACAGGCCCGACATCGCGTCGAGAATTCTGTGGCCGTCGCTGTCGCGAAGGTAGATGTTGTCGGCCGAGACGATCACGCGCGAGCCCTTGTTCGCGAGCGACTTGAAGTCGGTGAACGGGTGCAGGTAGTGGGCCGCGTCGGCGGCTTGCCACTCTTGCGTGCTGCGCGCTGCACTGGTCGGTTTGAGGATGGCGTTCATGGCGTGTTCCTGTTGAATCAGACGTGAAGCAGCAAGTGCTCGCGCTCCCACGGCGAGATCACCTTCATGAACTCGTCGTGTTCGATCTCCTTGACCTCCGAGTACACCGTGATGAACTCCTTGCCGAGCATGTCGTGCAGGTCCTTTTCATCGGCGAGCCAGCCCAGCGCTTCGCTCAGCGAGCGGGGCAATTCGAACGCCGACAGGTAAGCATCGCCCTTGCACTCGGGCGCCGGCTCGATCCTGTTTTTCATGCCGAGGTAACCGCAGGCCAGGGTCGCGGCGAGCGCGACATACGGGTTCGCGTCGGCGCCGATCACGCGGTTCTCGACGCGCCGCGCGGCCGCGCTGGCCACCGGTGAACGAATGCCCACGGTGCGGTTGTCGGTGCCCCACTGGATGTTGATCGGTGCGGCCTTGCCACGCACCAGCCGGCGGTAGGAATTGACGTAGGGCGCGTAAAAGGCCATCGCCGCGGGCGTGTACTTCTGCAAGCCGCCGATGTACCAGTAGAACTCCTTGCTCGGCGAGCCGTCTTCGTTGCTGAAGATGTTCTTGCCCGTCAGCTTGTTGACGATGCTCTGGTGCACGTGCATCGCGCTTCCGGGCTCGCCGGCGATCGGCTTGGCCATGAAGGTGGCGAACATGTCGTGGCGCATCGCCGCCTCTCGCAGTGTGCGCTTGAAGAAGAACACTTCGTCGGCCAGGCCCAGCGGGTGGGCGTGGAAGAAGTTGATCTCCATCTGCCCGGCGCCGACTTCGTGGATCAGCGTGTCCACGTTCAATTCCATCTTCTCGCAGTAGTCGTAGACATCCTCGAACAGCGGATCGAATTCGTTCACCGCGTCGATGGAGTAACCCTGGCGCGAGGTCTCGGCGCGGCCACTGCGGCCGATCGGCGGTTTCAGCGGCACGTCGGGGTCGGTGTTTCGGGCCACCAGGTAGAACTCGACCTCGGGCGCCACGACCGGCTCCCAGCCCTCGGCCGCGTAGAGGTCGCAGACCTTGCGCAGCACCGAGCGCGGCGCGAAGGGAATGAGCATGCCGTCGCGGTCGTAGCAGTCGTGAATGACCTGCGCGGTCGGGTCGGTGGCCCAGGGAACGATGCGCACGGTCGACGGGTCGGGCCGCAGGTGCATGTCGCGATCGGTCGGGTGGATCACGTCGTAGTAGGGGCCGTCTTCCGGGAACTCGCCCGTCACGCCGATGGCGACGGTGGCTTCCGGCAAGCGCATGCCGCGGTCTTCGGTGAATTTTTCGCGCGGCAGGATCTTGCCGCGCGCCACACCGGTCAAGTCGGGCACGAGGCACTCGATTTCGGTGACACGTCGTTCGTCGAACCAGTTTTCTAAGTCAGTGAATGTGAATTTGCTTTTGTCCACCATGGGGCACCTGGGAATGTGGGGCGGGTCGTGATGATGACGCGCCAGGGTCGGGTCGGATTTGCTTGCGGGTCGCGCGTTGAGCCGCGCGCGGCACCACTAACGATCCGGGTCCTGGTGCGGGACTCGGTGGCGGTCGCGGAACGCGGCGCAGGCCACGCCGAAGGCGCGGAACAGGCGCATCGAGACCGGGTTGGTCTCGGCCTGCCATTCGGGGTGCCATTGCACGCACAGGTTGAACGCCTGCGCGGCCTCGACCGAGAAGGCTTCGACGAGACCGTCGGGCGCCACGGCCTCGACGCGCAAGCCCTGCGCCAGCCGGTTCACGCCCTGGCCGTGCAGCGAGTTGACCTCGATTCGGCCGGTGCCGAGCACTTCGGCCAGCGTGCCGCCGGGCAGCACGGTCAGGTCGTGCGCGATGCCGTACTGGACTTCGAGCGGCGCGTCGTCGGCGTCGCGGTGGTCGAGCCGGCCCGGCACTTCCTGCACCGCCTGGTACAGCGATCCGCCGAGTGCGACGTTCACTTCCTGAAGACCGCGGCAGACCGCGAGCAGCGGAATGCCCCGTTCGAGCACGCGCGGGATCAGTGGCAGCGTCCAGCCGTCACGATCGGCGTCGAGCGGCAGCGTGGTGTCGTGCACGCCTTCGCCGAAGTGGCTCGGGTGCACGTTCGACGGCGAACCGGTGAGGAAGACGCCGTCGGCCAGGCCGAGCAGCGCGTCGATCTCGTCAAGGCTCGCCGAGGGCACGACCAGCGGCTGGCAGCCGGCCAGGCGCACTGCTTCGATGTATTTCCTGCCGACCACGTGGTAGGGGTGCTGACCCAGCTGGCGGTTGCAGGCGGGCACGAGCACCACCGGTTTGGCGGGGTTGGATGAGCGGGAAGTGGCGGGTTTCATGAGGCTTGCTGCGAGAGGCGATGCGGGCGCTTCTGCGATGGGCATTTTTGTACAGGGCAGTGAGCAAAGAATGTGCCGTCGGCGGGCACGTGAGTGTCGTTCACAGCATGTCCTTCAGCCGGTAGTAGGCCATGCCGGCCACCAGCGCCGGGGTGCGCAACAGGGCGCCGCCCGGGAACTTTCGGTGGCGGATGCGTGCAAAGGTGTCGAAGCGCTCGGCGTCACCGGCAATCGCTTCGGCGACGAGGCGACCCGCGAGGCCGGTGAGCGCCAGGCCGTGACCCGAGAACCCTTGCAGGTAATACACGTTGGAAAACGCGCGTGTGGCACCGGCATCGGGCAGGCGCCCGAAGTCGGGCGCGCGATTCATCGAGATGTCGACGAAGCCGCCCCACGCGTATTCGACTTGCGTGTTGTGAAGCTGCGGAAAAGTGCGCGCCATGCGCCGCTGCATGCTCGCCGCCAGGTTCATCGGCGTGGCGGTGCTGTAGCTCACGCGGCCGCCATACAGCATGCGGTGGTCGGCGGTGGGCCGGAAGTAGTCGAGCACGAAGTTGGTGTCGCACACGGCCGACTGCGAAGGCACGAGCGACTCCGCGAGCGCCGGGTCGAGGGCTTCGGACGCGACGATGTAGGTGCCGACCGGCATGATGCGGCTCTCGAGCGCGGGCGCGATGCCTTGCAGGTACACGTTGCCGGCCAGCAGCACGTGCGAAGCCCGCACCGAGCCGGCGGCGGTGCGCAGCAAGACGGTGCTGCCGGGTTCGATCCCGGTCACCGCCGACTCTTCGTGGATGCGAACACCGAGGCCGACTGCAGCGCGCGCCAGGCCGAGGCTGTATTTCAGCGGGTGCAGGTGGCCACCGAGCGGGTCGTGCACGCCGCTGTGGAAGCGCGGGCTGGCGATCCAATCCGGCAGGTCGGCCGGTGCGATCCACTGCGTCGCGTAGTCGTAGGTGCGCTGCATGTGCGCCTGCCACGCCTGCAGCGCGCGCGCCTTGCGCGCGCCGACGGCCACACTCAGATAACCGCTGCGCCAGTCGCAATCGATGTCGAAACGCTCGCGCCGTTCGCCGATCAGGCGCAGCGCTTCGAGCGTCATGTTCCAGACCTCGCGCGAGGACCCGGCACCGAGCTGCTGCTCGATCACCGACTGGTCGCAAGCCAGGCCCGCGATCACCTGTCCGCCATTGCGCCCCGAAGCGCCCCAGCCGACCTGGCGCGCTTCGAGCACGACGACGCTGTAACCCCGGTCGGCCAGCTCGATGGCGGCCGACAGCCCCGCCAGGCCACCGCCCACCACCGCCACGTCGCACGCTTCGTTCGACTGCAATGCCCCGAAGCCCCGATCACGCTGCACGGTCGCGGCGTAGTAGGAGTTTTTCGTCAGTTGCTGGTCGGCGCTGAGCAGGGACATGAACGGGTGTGCGCTAGGCAAGCCTCTTGGGTAGTGGGTTGAGGTTTTCGAGTCGCGGGGCGAAGGTTTCAGCCCTGCGTCTTCAGCACGTCGGCGATCGTGCTGACGATCTGGTCGATGTGCGAACTCTCGACGATCAGCGGCGGCGACAGCGCGATCGTGTCGCCGGTGGTGCGGATCAACACACCACGCTCCCAGCATTCGAGGAACACGTCGAAGGCGCGCTTGCCCGGGTTGCCGGCGACGGGGTTCAGCTCGATGCCACCGACCAGGCCGATGTTGCGCACATCGATCACGTTGGGCAGGCCCTTCAGAGAATGCAGCGCGTTCTCGAACACCGGCGCCATCGTCGCACCACGGGTCAGCAGGCCTTCTTCGGCATAGGTGTCGAGCGTGCCGAGCGCGGCCGCGCACGCAAGCGGGTGCGACGAATAGGTGTAGCCGTGCAGGAACTCGATCAGGTGTTCCGGGCCGGTCATGAACGCGTCGTGGATCTGCTGCTTGACGAACACCGCGCCCATCGGCACGCAGCCGTTGGTGATGCCCTTGGCGACCGTCATCATGTCGGGCGTGACACCGAAATGCTGGGCGGCGAAGGGCGATCCGAGCCGGCCGAAACCGGTGATGACTTCGTCGAAGATCAGCAGGATGCCGTGTTTGTCGCAGATCGAGCGCAGGCGTTGCAGGTAACCCTTGGGCGGCAGCAGCACGCCGGTGGAGCCGGCGACCGGCTCGACGATCACGGCGGCGATGGTCGAGGCGTCGTGCAGCGCGACCAGCCGCTCCAGATCATCGGCCAGCTCGGCGCCATGTTCGGGCACGCCGCGCGAGAACGCATTGCGCGACAGGTCGTGCGTGTGGCGGATGTGGTCGACCCCCGGCAGCAACGGCCCGAAGCTCTTGCGGTTGCCAACGATGCCACCGACCGAGATGCCGCCGAAGTTGACGCCGTGGTAACCGCGCTCGCGGCCGATCAGCCTGGTGCGCGTGCCTTCACCGCGGGCGCGGTGGTAGCCGATCGCCATCTTCAATGCGGTTTCGACCGACTCGGAACCCGAGTTGGTGAAGAAGACCTTGTTCAGCCCGGCCGGCGTCAATTCGACCAGGCGTTCGGCCAGTTCGAAAGCCTTCGGGTGGCCCATGTTGAAGGGTGGCGCGAAGTCCATCTCTGCCGCCTGTTCGGCGATCGCCTGCACGATCTTCGGCCGGGCGTGCCCCGCGTTCACGCACCACAGGCCGGCGATGCCGTCGAGGATCTGGCGGCCTTCGGGCGTCCAGAAGTGCATGCCCTTGGCCTTCGACAACAAGCGCGGCGCCTTCTTGAACTGCCGGTTCGCGGTGAAGGGCATCCAGAACGCGTCCATCTTCGGCTGCGGTGCCGATGCAACCGTGGCGGCCAGCGGGGCAAGGGTGGCGGGGTCGTCTTTGTGCATGGTGTATTCCTTGGGGCATTGATTTGCCCGGATTCGGAGTGTGCGATCTGGCAGCTCTGGAGTCTAGAGAAACCACCGCGCAATGTGCTCTCTCAATCGCCGTGGGTTCTCCCTTCACGTTGCAATATAGTGCGGTGAACGGGTGCTTTCACAGAATTGAATGCGAAACATGGCGGCTTCAACGAATCTGGATTCGGTAGACCGATTGATCCTGACCGAGCTGCAGCGCGAAGGCCGGCTCTCGAACCAGGATCTCGCGCAGCGCGTTCACCTGTCGCCCTCGGCCTGCCTGCGGCGCGTGAAAGCGCTCGAAGACAGCGGTGTGATCGCGCAGTACGTGGCGCTCGTGAACCCGCGCGCGGTCGGCAAACACGGCATCAGCTTCACGATCATCAACCTCGAGAGCATGAACACCGCGCAGCTCGAAGCCTTCGAGCAGGCGGTGCGCGACCAGCCCGAGGTGCTCGACTGTTTCTACGTGGCCGGCTCGAACGACTACCTGATCCGCTTCGCGTACCACGACGCCGAAGACCTCGAGCGCTTTCACGCCGAGGTGCTGATGCGTTTGCCGAACGTGGCGCGCTCGAATTCGCTGCTGGTGCTGCGCACCGTCAAGAAGACGACGGCGCTGCCGGTGTGACGCCTGCCGGTCAGGGTTTGGCTGCGAGCCGCCCGCTCAGATAAGTCCAGACAAAGTTCGCCGCGGCCTGGCTCGTCAGCTCGGCGTGGTCGTAGGGCGGCGAGACCTCCACGCAGTCCATGCCGACGAAGGGCAGGTCGGCCAGTTCTTCGAGCAGGCTCAACACCTGGTTGCTGCTCAGGCCGCCGGGTTCGGGCGTGCCGGTGCCGGGCGCGAAGGCCGGGTCGAGGCAGTCGATGTCCAGGCTCAGGTACACGGGCGGGTCGCCGTGCTCTGCCAGCCGCGAGCGGATTGCGCCGACCACGCCGGACAGTTGCGCCGGGCTTTCCAGGCCCCGCAAGGCGCGCGCGGTGAAGATCTGGCCGCCTTGATCGCTCACGTACTCGCGTGCTTCGCGTGCACCCGATGAACGGATGCCGATCTGGGTGAAACACGCGTTGATCACCAGCCCTTCCTGGATCGCCTCGTAAACCCAGGTGCCGTGGCCGCTCGGTTCGCCGAAGTGGTCTTGCCAGGTGTCGCAATGGGCGTCGAAGTGGATCACCGCGAGCGGGCGGCCCAGCACGGCGCGGTAGACCCGCAGCAGCGCCAGCGTAATCGAGTGGTCGCCGCCGAGCCAGCACATGTGGTGGGCGCGGATCAGCGCTTCGGCATGGGGCATCAGTGCGGCGCGCATGCCGTCGATGCTGGTGTTGGGCAGGGCCAGATCGCCGGCATCGCCGAGCGAGCCGAGGGGCGAGATCTCGAAAAACGGATGGATCGCGTCGCACAGCATGTGGCTGGCCTCGCGGATCGCACGCGGGCCGAAACGGGCGCCGGGGCGGTTGGTGACCGCGCCGTCCCAGGCCACGCCGGCAACGCCGAAGCGGCTGTTCGGCGTGAGGGCGGGGGCTTTCAGGAAGCTGTTGTTCGATAGGAAGGCAAAGCTCGTCATTGCGGGCGATCGGGGCAGGCAAGGGTGGCGCGATCATAGAAGCAGCCCTTCGGTGGCCGGCGTTACGCGTCGCCGGGGGGCCACGATTTCATTTCGGCAAGGCCCGTTGTCACATTGTGGAATCACTTTTGTTGCGCCGCCGCATTTGATTCCGCAATCACGAAACGCGTTTTGCATCGCGAGAGTTTGTTGATAAGTCATTGATTTTATTGAAACAGAAACTTAGTCTTATATAAGACACAAGTCTTCCCAAAGTGTGCGATGAACGCTAAGCTGACGCCATCGATTTCGTTTTTCTGTTCATCAACCCACGGAGCTTTTCATGACCCAACCCACCCGCGACCAGCAGATTGCCGCCCTCGAAAAAGACTGGGCCACGAACCCGCGCTGGAAAGGCGTGCAGCGCAACTACACCGCCGCCGACGTGGTGCGCCTGCGCGGTTCGCTGGTCGTCGAGCACACGCTCGCCCGCCGCGGTTCAGAAAAACTCTGGAACCTCGTCAACACCGAGCCCTTCGTCAACACGCTGGGCGCGCTCACCGGCAACCAGGCCATGCAGCAGGTCAAGGCCGGCCTGAAGGCGATCTACCTGTCGGGCTGGCAGGTGGCCGGTGACGCCAACTCGGCTGGTGAGATGTACCCCGACCAGTCGCTGTACCCGGTGAACTCGGTGCCGGTCGTCGTCAAGCGCATCAACAACACCTTCACGCGCGCCGACCAGATCCAGTGGTCGGAAGGCAAGAACGACGTCGACTTCTTCGCGCCGATCGTGGCCGACGCCGAAGCCGGCTTCGGCGGTGTGCTCAACGCCTTCGAGTTGATGAAGTCGATGATCGAAGCCGGCGCCGCGGGCGTGCACTTCGAAGACCAGCTCGCCTCGGTGAAGAAGTGCGGCCACATGGGTGGCAAGGTGCTGGTGCCCACGCGTGAAGCCGTCGCCAAGCTGACCGCCGCGCGCCTGGCTGCCGACGTGATGGGCGTGCCCACGCTCGTGATCGCCCGCACCGACGCCGAAGCCGCCGACCTCGTCACCAGCGATGTGGACGACAACGACAAGCCCTTCCTGACCGGCGAGCGCACGGTCGAAGGTTTCTACCGCTGCAAGGCCGGCCTGGAGCAAGCGATCTCGCGCGGCCTGGCGTATGCCGAAGTGGCCGACATGGTGTGGTGCGAAACCGGCAAGCCCGATCTGGCCTACGCCAAGCGCTTCGCCGATGCGATCCATGCCAAGTTCCCGGGCAAGCTGCTGGCCTACAACTGCTCGCCGTCGTTCAATTGGAAGAAGAACCTCGACGACGCGACCATCGCCAAGTTCCAGCGCGAGCTCGGTGCCATGGGCTACAAGTTCCAGTTCATCACGCTGGCCGGCTTCCACAGCCTGAACTACTCGATGTTCAACCTGGCCCACGGTTACGCCCGCAACAACATGACCGCGTTCGTCGAGCTGCAGGAAGCCGAGTTCGCCGCTGCCGACAAGGGCTTCACCGCCGTGAAGCACCAGCGCGAAGTGGGCACGGGTTATTTCGACGCCGTGACGACGACGATCGAGCGCGACGCCTCGACTGCCGCCTTGAAGGGCTCGACCGAAGACGAACAGTTCTTCGACGCCAAGCACGGTTGAATCCAGCGCGCCCGCGTGTCGGACAGCACCGCGTCGTGATGCCGGAGGCCCGGGCCTTCGGCTGACGAACGAGCGTAGAGCGACACGGCGCGAAGCGCGGCCCGACCCGGGCCGCGGTGGGACTGACGCCCGGGAGCCACGAGCTGCCGGGCGTTTTTCATGGGCCGCCGCGGTCGCCCTGTGCCGTATCGGCTGGAGCATGTAAGCAAACGCGCATTACGTCACGCCAAGAGTAAAAACCCTTAGAGTTCGGGCCTTCAAGAACGACCCAGGTCAGCGGCATGCCATTTGCTGCGTTCTGGTCGTACACCGAACGACAGGGGAATGGGTTCTGGACCACGTCAGCACACTGCCGCGAAAACTTCTGCCACGCATCGCCTTCTGGCTCGCTTGCGTATTGCCACTGGCCGCCCACGCCTTCGACCTCGACGATGTGGCCAACCGCGCCAAGGAACTGGCTGCGGTGCCATACAAGGCGCCCGCCTCGACTTTGCCGCCCGAACTGCGCGACCTCGACTACGACGGTTACCGTGACATCCGCTTCAAGCCGGAGCGTGCGCTCTGGCGCACCGAAAAGCTGCCTTTCGAGCTGATGTTCTTTCACGCCGGGCGGACCTTCGCCGACCCGGTGCGCATCAATACGATCGAAGGCGGCGCCGTGAAGCGCCTGCCGTTCGATTCGGCGCTATTCGACTACGGTCGCAACAAGCTCGACCCGCAGAAGCTGCGCAACGCCGGCTTCGCCGGGTTTCGCGTGCACTACGCGGTCAACAAGCCGGGCTACAAGGACGAAGTGCTGGTGCTCCTGGGCGCGAGCTATTTCCGCGCGGTCGGCAAAGGCCAGATCTACGGCCTGTCGGCGCGCGGCCTCGCCGTGGACACGGCGGCGGCGCAAGGCGAGGAATTCCCGCGCTTCAGCGAATTCTGGATCGAACGGCCGCAGCCCGGCGCCACGTCGCTGACGATCCTGGCGCTGCTCGATTCGCCGCGCCTGGCCGGCGCGTACCGCTTCGTGCTGACGCCGGGCGCCGACACGGTGATGCAGGTCACGGCGCGGGTCTACCCGCGCGAGCCGATTGCCCGGCTCGGCATCGCGCCGCTGAACACCATGTACACCTTCGGCGAGAACCAGCCGGGCCACGACGACTACCGCCCCGAGGTGCACGACTCCGACGGCCTGTCGGTCGCCACCGCCGAGGGCGACTGGATCTGGCGCCCGCTGCTGAACCCGAAGCGCCTGCTCGTCACGTCGTTCTCCGCCGTCAACCCGAAAGGCTTCGGCCTGATGCAGCGTGACCGCGCGCCGACGAGCTACGAAGACCCGGAGGCCTTGTACGAGCGCCGGCCCAGTGCCTGGGTCGAGCCGGTGGGCAACTGGGGGGCAGGGCGCGTCGAACTGGTGCAGATCCCCACACCCGACGAAACCAACGACAACATCGTCGCGTACTGGGTGCCCGATGTGGCCCCGGCGGCGAAGCAGGCCTTCAACTTCGCCTACAAGCTGCACTGGTCGACGCTGGGCACCACGCCGCCGAGCAAGGGTTACGTGGTGCAGACCCGCCGCGGCCGGGGCTACGTGAAGCAGCCCGACGGCGACATCAACTTCGTCGTCGATTTCGACGGCCCCGCCATGCGCCTGCTCAAGCCCGACGCGAAACTCGAAGCGGCGGTCGAGGTCGGTGGCAACGCCCAGCTGCGCGAGCAGAACCTGTTCCGCAACCAGGTCAGCGGCGCCTGGCGCATGACGGTGCGCATCAAGCGCGCCGACGCCACCAAGCCGGTCGAACTGCGGGCCCAGATCAAGCAGCACGGTCAGCAGGGCGGCATCACCGAAATATGGAGCTACATCGTTCCGCCGGAGGCCGACAAGCCATGAACGCCCAGACCCTCGTGACGGCAGCGCAGCCTCCGATCCAGCGCGCCTCGATGGTGCCCGTGCCCTGGGCCGGCCACCCCTTGCTGCGGTCGCTGCGGCGCCTGTTCGGCTATCGCCAGCCGCAACCCTGGCGCGCCACGATGGACGCGCGCCCGCTGATGCTGCGCCGGGTCCTTCTCGCCGTGCTGGTGGCGCTCGGTGCCGTCGTCGGAACCGATTCGATGGCCGATGTGCTGCCCAAACAAGGCGCTACCTGGACCGAACAGGCGCTGCTGGTGCTGTTCGGCATCCTGTTCGCGTGGATCTCGGCCGGCTTCTGGACCGCCGTGATGGGCGCGTGGGTGCTGATGCGTGGCCGCGACCGGCAGTCGGTGACCCGCGATCTGACACGCGCCCTACCGATCCCGCCGGAGGCGCGCACGGCCGTGGTCATGCCGATCTGCAACGAAGACGTGGCCACGGTGTTCGCCGGCCTGCGCGCCACCTACGAATCGCTGCAGCGCACCGATTCGAAAGAACGCTTCGACTTCTTCGTGCTCAGCGACACCAACGACCCCGACATCCGCGCCGCCGAGCAGGCCGCCTGGGGCCAACTGGTGCAGGCGCTCGAAGCCGACGCCGGCCAGGCCGCCGTGCGGGTGCACTACCGCTGGCGCCAGCACCGCAGCAAACGCAAGGCCGGCAACGTGGCCGATTTCTGCCGCCGCTTCGGCCGCCGCTACCGCTACATGGTGGTGCTCGACGCCGACAGCGTGATGACCGGCGACTGCCTGGCCTCGCTCGTGAAGCTGATGGAGCTGAACCCCGACGCCGGTATCATCCAGACCGCGCCGCGGGCCTGCGGCCACACCACGCTGCATTCGCGCATCCAGCAGTTCGGCTCGCGCGTCTACGGGCCGCTGTTCACGACCGGCATGCACTACTGGCAGCTCGGCGAATCGCACTACTGGGGCCACAACGCGATCCTGCGCGTCGCGCCGTTCATGGCGCACTGCGCGCTGGCGCCGCTGCCGGGGCAGACCTCGCTGTCGGGCGACGTGATGTCGCACGACTTCGTCGAAGCCGCGCTGATGCGCCGCGCCGGCTGGAAGGTCTGGATTGCGCACGACCTGGAAGGCAGCTACGAACAACTGCCGCCGAACCTGCTGGCCGAGTTGCAGCGTGACCGCCGCTGGTGCCACGGCAACCTGCAGAACTCGCGCCTGATGTTCGAGCCGGGCCTGCACCCGGTCCACCGCACGGTCTTCCTGACCGGTGTGCTGGCCTATGTGTCGGCGCCGCTCTGGCTCGCGTTCCTGCTGCTCTCGTCGGTCCTGTTCGCGAGCCACTCGAACGAGATTCCGAGATACTTCCTGGAGCCCTACCAGCTGTTCCCGATCTGGCCCAACGCCAACCTGAAGCTGATGCTGACGCTGTTCGGCCTGACGGCCGTGCTGCTGTTGGCGCCCAAGGTGATGTCGCTGGCGGTCATCGTGCTGCGCGGTCAGGCCCGGCTTTACGGCGGCGCGGCGCGGCTGCTGCTCGGCGCCCTGTTCGAATTCGTGCACTCGCTGCTGCTGGCGCCGGTGCGCATGCTGTTCCACACCCAGTTCGTGTTCGCCGCGCTGACCGGGTGGAAGCTCGACTGGAAGTCGCCACCGCGCGACGACGCCGCCACCGACTGGGGCGAAGCCTTGCGCCGCCACGGACTGCACACGGCGTTGGCGCTGCTGTGGGTCGGTGCCATCCTGGTCGGCAGCGCGGCGTTCCCGTGGTGGCTGTCGCCGGTGATCGTCGGCCTGCTGCTGGCCGTTCCTCTGTCGGCCTGGGGCAGCCATTCCGCGCCGGGTCGCTGGCTCCGCGCGCGCGGCATCTTCCTGATTCCCGAAGAGATCGAACAGCCTTTCGTACTTGCCGAAGCGGAGCGCCATGCACAGGCCTTCGCGCCGCCGCCGCAGGCGGTGGATGCCCTGGCCGATGCCGACGTGCACGAACAGGTGCTGCGCGCGATCCCGCTGCGGCCGGAGCCGATCGGCCTGAAGGCGCAGGCGCGGGCGCGCTTGGTCGCGCGCGCGGCCAGCGACGGGCTCGAATCGCTCAACCGCGCACAGCGCCAGCGCCTGCTGGGCGATGCGCATGCGCTGCGCGCGGTGCGCACCCAGGTGCTGCTGCAGGGCAACTAGCGTTTTGACCGCCTCCAGCGGTTTCGGTTAAGGTCGCGCGGCACTTCGCCGCCGACCATGACCGACGACATTTCCACCCTGCGCCGCATCCTCCGGTCCTGCCACACCATCGCGGTGGTCGGCCTGTCGGCCGAATGGCACCGCCCGAGTTTTTTCGCCGCCAAGTACATGCAGCAGCACGGCTACCGCGTCGTGCCGGTGAACCCGCGCTACACCGAGGTGCTGGGCGAACGCTGTTACCCGAGCCTGGCCGACATTCCCTTCGCGATCGACATGGTCGACGTGTTCCGCCGCAGCGAAGACGTGCTGCCGATCGCGCAGCAGGCGGTCGCGAAGGGCGCGCGTTGCCTGTGGCAGCAGATCGGCGTGAAGAACCTCGAAGCCGACGCGCTGGCGCAGAAAGCCGGGCTCGAATCGGTGATGGACCGCTGCGTGAAGATCGAACACGCGCGCCTGTTCGGCGGCCTGCACTGGGCCGGCGTCAACACCGGCGTGATCTCGGCCAAGCGACCCGCCTGAACCATGGCCGACCACACATTCCAGTCCGAAACCCTGGCCATCCACGCCGGCCAGGTGCCCGACGCCGCCACCGGCGCGCGCGCCTTGCCGATCTACCAGACCACGAGTTTTGTTTTCGACAGCGCCGACCACGCGGCCAGCCTGTTCAACCTGCAGACCTTCGGCAACGTGTACTCGCGCCTGTCGAACCCGACCGTGGCCGCACTCGAAGAGCGCGTGGCGGCGCTCGAAGGCGGCCGCGCCGCGCTCGCGTCGGCCAGCGGTATGGCGGCCGAAGCGATGGCCTTGATGACCTTGCTGCAGCAGGGCGACCACGTGGTCGCGGCCGGCGCGCTCTACGGCGGCTCGGTCAGCATGCTCGCGGTCAACCTGAAGAAGCTCGGCATCACCACGACCTTTGTCGACGCCGGCTCGCCCGAGGCGTTCGCCGCGGCGATGCAGCCGAACACCCGTGCGGTGTTCGCCGAAAGCCTGGGCAACCCGAGCCTGCAACTGCTCGACATCCAGGCCGTGGCCGACGTGGCACACGCGCACGGCGTGCCGCTGATCGTCGACAACACCGTGCCGTCGCCGTTCCTGTGCAACCCGATCCGCTTCGGTGCCGACATCGTGGTGCACTCGGCCACCAAGTACCTCGCCGGCCACGGCACCACGCTCGGCGGTGTGATGGTTGAGAGTGGCAAGTTCCCCTGGGACAACGGCAAGTTTCCCGGCATGACCGAGCCTTCGGTCGGCTACCACGGCGTCAAGTTCTTCGAGACCTTCGGCGACTTCGGCTTCACGATGCGTGCGCGCATGGAAACGCTGCGCGTCTACGGCGCCGCGCTGTCGCCTATGAGTGCGTGGCAGATCCTGCAGGGTGTGGAAACGCTGCCGCTGCGCATGGAACGGCACTGCGCCAACGCGCGCAAGGTGGCGGCGTTCCTGCGCGCGCACCCGGCTGTCGGCTGGGTCAACTACCCCGGCTTGCCTGATCACCCGCAGTACGCGCTGGCGCAGAAGCAACTGCGTTCGGTTGACGGTGCGCCAGGTGCCTCGGGGCTGCTGGCCTTCGGCCTGAAGTCGCCGTCGAAAGGCGCTGAAGGCGCGTTCGCCGCCGGCGTGAAGTTCATCGAAGCGGCGCAGTTCATGAGCCACCTCGCCAACATCGGCGACACCCGCACGCTGATCATTCACCCGGCTTCGACCACGCACCGACAGCTCGACGCGGCGCAGCAGCTCGCTGCCGGTGTGCGGCCCGACATGGTGCGCTTGTCGGTCGGGCTCGAGCACATCGACGACATCCTCTGGGACATCGACCAGGCGCTCGCGGCGGCGAGCCGCTAGCGCACGGGGCTATGCTGTCGCGGTGCGGCGCCTCGCCGGTGCCGCAGGAGACAGGAATGAACAACAACATCTACGAGCAACACCTCGACAAGAACGCCGCCAACTTCGTGGCCTTGTCGCCGGTGAGTTTTGTCGAACGCAGCGCCGAGGTCTTCGGCGACCTGCCGGCCGTGGTGCACGGCGCGCGGCGCTACAGCTGGGCCCAGGTGCGCGAGCGCTCGGCACGTCTGGCGGCCGCCTTGCGCGCGATGGGCATCGGCCGTGGCGACACCGTCAGCGTGATGCTGCCGAACACGCCCGAGATGGTGGAAGCGCACTACGCGGTGCCAGCCTTGAACGCGGTGTTGAACACGCTGAACACGCGCCTCGACGCCTCGCTGCTCGCCTGGCAGATGAACCACTGTGAGGCGAAGCTGCTGATCACCGACCGCGAGTTCGCCCCGACGATCGCTACTGCGCTGCGTCTGCTGAAGGACGAGCACGGCCGAAGCATCACGGTCGTCGACGTGAACGACAGCGAATACACCGGCGCTGGCGAGTTGCTCGGCACATTCGAATACGAAGCCCTGCTCGCCGAGCACGCACCGCTGGCCCGGCTCGAAGGCGCGCAGGACGAGTGGGACGCGATCGCGGTCTCGTACACCTCGGGCACGACCGGCGACCCCAAGGGCGTGGTTACACATCACCGCGGTGCCTACCTGAATGCGGTGAGCAACGCGGCCACCTGGACCATGCCGCATTTCCCCAAGTACCTGTGGACGCTGCCGATGTTCCACTGCAACGGCTGGTGCTTTCCCTGGACGGTGGCGATGCTCGGTGGCACGCACGTGTGCCTGCGGCGCGTCGACGCGCCGAACATCCTGGCGGCGATGCGTGAGCACGGCGTCGACCACTACTGCGCCGCGCCGATCGTGCACAACCTGCTGATCGCCGCACCGGCCGAGATGCGTGCTGGCATCACGCAGAAGGTGCGTGGCATGGTCGCCGGCGCGGCGCCACCCGCGTCGATGATCGAAGGCATGGCGAAGCTCGGCTTCGACATCACCCACGTCTACGGGCTGACCGAGGTCTACGGCCCGGCCTCGGTGGCCGTGAAGCGCGACAGCTGGGCAGCAGAAACTCTGTCGGAGCAGACCCGCCTGAACGGCCGCCAGGGCGTGCGCTACGCGCTGCAGGAAGGCATGACGGTGATGGGCGCAGCCGATATGAAGGAGACACCGGCCGACGGAGAGACCATGGGCGAGATCATGTTCCGCGGCAACATCGTGATGAAGGGTTACCTGAAGAACCCGGCGGCCACCGCGCAGGCCTTCGAAGGTGGCTGGTTTCACACCGGCGACCTGGCGGTGATGGAGGCTGACCGCTACGTGAAGATCAAGGACCGCAGCAAGGACATCATCATCTCCGGCGGAGAGAACATCTCGTCGCTCGAGGTCGAAGACGCGCTCTACCGCCACCCGGCCGTATTGGCCTGCGCCGTGGTCGCGCGGCCCGACGACAAGTGGGGCGAAACGCCGGTCGCCTTCGTCGAACTGCGCGCCGACGCGACGGTGACCGCGGCCGAACTGGTGGCGCACTGCAAGAGCCTGCTGGCCGGCTACAAGGTGCCGCGCGAGGTGCGCTTCGAGGAGATTCCGAAAACCTCCACCGGCAAGATCCAGAAGTTCACGCTGCGCGAGCGGGCACGTGCCGCCGCGGCGTCGAAGTAATCCATATGAATGCATCCCATGTCCGAATCCAATGAAGTCCTGGTCCTGAACACGCGCGACGCGCGCGGTGTGGTCACGCTCACGTTGAACCGCCCGCAGGCCTTCAACTCGCTGTCCCAAGGTTTGCTGGCCGCGCTGCAGGCCGAGCTCGACCAACTGAAGAACGACACCAGCGCACGGGCCGTCGTGCTCGCCGCCGCGGGCAAGGCCTTCTGCGCCGGCCACGACCTGAAGGAGATGCGGGCCGAGCCGTCGCTCGCCTACTACCAGGCGCTGTTCGAGCAGTGCGCGCAGATGATGCTGAGCGTGCAGCGGCTGCCCGTGCCGGTGATCGCCAAGGTGCAGGGCATCGCCACCGCGGCCGGCTGCCAGCTGGTGGCGATGTGCGACCTGGCGGTCGCGGCGAGCAGCGCGAAGTTCGCCGTCAGCGGTGTCAACCTCGGCTTGTTCTGCGCCACGCCAAGCGTGGCGCTGAGTCGCAACCTCGGGCGCAAGGCGGCATTCGAGATGCTGGTGACGGGCGAGTTCATCAGCGCGGCGCAGGCGCTCGACAAGGGGCTCGTCAACCGCGTGGCCGCGCCCGACGAGCTCGACGCCGCGGTCGAAGCGCTGGTTGCCAGCATCGTCGCCAAGCCGCGCGTGGCGGTCGCGATGGGCAAGGCCTTGTTCTACCGCCAGCTCGAAACCGGCATCGAACAAGCCTACGAAGACGCGGGCAACACGATGGCCTGCAACATGATGGAAGACACGGCGCTCGAAGGCGTTCAGGCCTTCATCGACAAGCGCCCGCCGCAGTGGTGAGGGCCGTGCGTGGGCCGCGTCAATAGGGGTAGCCGAACCGGTTCGGCGCGCGCGCGAAGCGGTGCCTGCTGTGTAAACTGCGCGCTCCTTCCGCGCCCCGGGCCGGCCCCGGGGCACCCCGCTCACGACTGACAGGAAACGCCATGAAGTTGAAAGAGATGCGCCTCCATGCCCTGGCCGCCGCGGTGACGCTGGCCGCTGTCTTCACCCCGGCCGCGATGGCCTGGGAGCCGACCAAGCCGGTCGAGTTCGTGGTGCCCGCCGGCACCGGTGGCGGCGCCGACCAGATGGCGCGGTTCATCCAGGGCGTGGTCATCAAGCACAAGCTGATGAATCAACCGCTGATCGTCGTCAACAAGTCGGGCGGAGCCGGTGCCGAGGGGTTCCTCGACGTGAAGGGCGACAAGGGCAACCCGCACAAGATCGTGATCACGCTGTCGAACCTGTTCACCACGCCGCTGGCGACCGGGGTGCCGTTCAACTGGCGCGACATGACGCCGGTGACGATGATGGCGCTCGACCAGTTCGTGCTGTGGGTGAACGAAGAGTCGCCCTACAAGACCACCAAGGCCTACCTCGACGCCATCAAGGCGCAGCCCGACAAGACCTTCAAGATGGCCGGCACCGGCTCGAAGCAGGAAGACCAGATCATCACCGTGATGCTTGAAAAGGCAGTCGGCAAGAAGCTCGTCTACGTGCCCTACAAGGGCGGCGGCGAAGTGGCGGTGCAGCTCGTCGGCAAACACGTCGACTCGACCGTGAACAACCCGATCGAGGCCGAAGGCCAGTGGCGCGCCGGCAAGCTGCGCGCGCTGTGCGTGATGGACAAGGTGAAGATGCCTTACCCCACCAAGCTCACGCCCACGCAGTCGTGGCAAGACGTGCCGACCTGCGCTTCGGCCGGCCTGCCGGTCGACTACGTGATGCTGCGCGGCATCTTCATGCCGCCGGGCGTGACGCCCGAGCAACTCGCGTACTACACCGAGCTGCTGAAGAAGGTGCGCGCACTGCCGGAGTGGAAAGACTTCATGGAGAAGGGCGCCTTCAACCAGACCGCCCTCAGCGGCCCGGAGTTCGTCGACTGGCTCGGCAAGAACGAGCAGATGCACCGGGTGTTGATGAAAGAAGCTGGTTTCATCGCCAACTGACCCGGCTTGTTGTACTGAACGCGCTGCGGCCACCGGGCCGGGTCGCAGGAGTTTCCTCGTGAGCAATGAATCCCCAGAAACCGGCACCGGGCAACCCGGCGCCGTGGGCACCCGCTGGCCCGAAGTCGTCGTCGCCGCGTGTCTGATGCTGCTGGCCTTGCTGGTGCTCACCGACAGCGTTCGTGTGGGCACCGGCTGGGCCGACGACGGGCCGCGAGCGGGCTACTTTCCGTTCTACATCGGCCTGCTGCTGCTGATCTCGAGCGGCACGGTGCTGGTGACTGCGCTGCTCGGCTGGCGCAAGGCCGACCCGGTGTTCGTCGAGCGCGAGCAGCTGCGCATGGTCTTCGCGGTGCTGGTGCCGATGGTGCTGTACGTCGGCGGCATCGCGCTGGTCGGCATCTACCTCGCCTCGCTGGTGCTGATCGGCTACTTCATGCGCCGCCACGGCAAGTTCGGGTGGGGCATCACCGCGGCCGTGTCGGTCGGCGTGCCACTGCTGTTCTTCATGGTCTTCGAGCGCTGGTTCCTGGTGCCGCTGCCCAAGGGCCCGATCGAACGACTGCTGGGGTTCTGAGGCGATGGAAGAAGTCAACAACCTGATGCACGGCTTCAGCGTCGCGCTGACGCTGCCGAACTTCGTCTACATGCTGATCGGCATCACGCTCGGCGTGCTGATCGGCGTGCTGCCGGGCCTGGGCGGCGCCAACGGCATCGCGATCCTGCTGCCGCTCACGTTCTCGATGAACCCGACCTCGGCGATCATCATGCTGAGCTGCATCTACTGGGGCGCGTTGTTCGGCGGAGCGATCACGTCGATCCTGTTCAACATCCCCGGCGAGCCGTGGTCGGTGGCGACCACCTTCGACGGCTACCCGATGGCGCAGCAGGGCAAGGCGGCGCAGGCGCTGACGGCGGCGTTCACGGGCTCGTTCGTCGGTGCGTTGTTCGCCGTCATCCTGATCACTTTCCTCGCGCCGGTGCTGGCCCGCTTCGCTCTCAAGTTCGGGCCGCCGGAATTCTTCGCGGTGCAATTGCTGACCTTCTGCAGCTTCGTCGGCATGAGCAAGGAGCCGGCGGCGAAAACCATCGCGTCGATGATGCTGGGCTTCGCGCTCGCGGCCGTCGGAATGGACGCGGTGACCGGCCAGTTGCGCATGACCTTCGGCTTCCCGGAGATGCTGAAGGGCTTCGACTTCCTGATCGCCGTGATCGGCCTGTTCGGCATCGGCGAGATCCTGATCACGATGGAAGAAGGCCTGGCCTTCAAGGGCAAGACCGCGAAGATCAACCTGAAGGTCGTGTTCCAGACCTGGGCCATGCTGCCGCGCTACTGGCTGACGATGCTGCGCTCGGTGGCGGTGGGCTGCTGGATGGGCATCACGCCCGGCGGTGCGACACCGGCCTCGTTCATGAGCTACGGCATGGCGCGGCGCATGTCGAAGGAGCCGGACTCCTTCGGCAAGGGCCAGATCGAAGGCGTGCTCGCTCCCGAGACGGCGGCGCACGCCGCCGGCACTTCGGCGCTGCTGCCGATGTTGACGCTCGGCATCCCCGGCTCGCCCACTGCCGCGGTGCTGCTCGGTGGTCTTCTGATCTGGGGCCTGCAACCCGGACCGATGCTGTTCGTCGAGCAGAAGGACTTCGTCTGGGGTTTGATCGCCTCGATGTACCTCGGCAACATCGTCGGTCTGCTGGTGGTGCTGACGACCGTGCCGTTCTGGGCCGCGATCCTGCGCATCCCGTTCTCGGTGATCGCGCCGGTCATCATCGTGATCTGCGCGATCGGCGCCTACACCGTGCACGGCTCGATGTTCGACGTGTGGCTGATGCTGGTCTTCGGCGTGATCGGCTACCTGTTCAAGAAGCTGCGTTACCCGCTGGCGCCGATGGTGCTGGCGCTGGTGCTCGGCGACATGGCCGAAGCGAGCTTCCGGCAGGCGATGCTGCTGTCGCAGGGCAGCATCTCGATCTTCTGGTCGAACCCGCTGGTGGGCAGCATCGCGGGGCTGGCGATCGTGCTGCTGCTTTGGCCGCTGGTCGGTATGTTGCGCGGACGCTCCGGTAAATGAGCCCGACGTCTGAAGACAGTACCGAGGCAGTTCACGAAGACCGCCTGTGGCGCGACAACGGCTGGACCGCGCGTGTCGTGAAGAACGAAGACGACGAAGGCTGGGCCGTCGAGATGGTGAAAGACGGCGAGGCCGAACCCGCCCTCGTCGGCCCCTGGACGATGGGCCGCGACAAGAAAAACCCGAAGCCGCTCGACGTGTCGGCTTTCAACACGCTGGTGAAGACCGCCGCCGAGGTGATCCGCCGCCACGAGCAGCAGTTGCACGCCACGCTGCATCGGAACGTGGCGGTGACGGTGGGCGGGCAGCGTGTGACGGTGGCGCTCGACATCGTTGCCGACGAAGACGACCCACATGCGTTGCTGAGCGCGACGGACGTGCTCGGTGAGTCACTGGCGTCGGTTCGCGTCGGGGCGGGTTTCAAGCTCAACGTGGGCAGCGCGACGGCTTGGATCGAGGACGGGTTTCGGAAGCCGGGTTGATGGCTGTTTGATGCTTGGGCACGTCGCGGCAGGCGGCACCCGGCGGGCGGCTCATGCTGTGGCGGTCTCCGCTTCCACTGTGGTGCTCGGTCCACGTCGCCACAGAAATCGCCGCCCGCCGGGTGCCGCCTACCGCTCAGGCACCGCTGCGGCTTTTCGACGAGCCGCGAAAGACGTGCCAGCAAAGGCGCGTGTGGGCAGGCTGGAGCGTGCCTCTGGAACGCCGAGAAGCGCAGGGCTTGTGGCCGCGCGCGCAGCGCGCATCGTCAACTGACTTGTCGCCGCCTGTTTGAACGCAGCGAACGGAGTGAGCGCAGTGAGTTCGGCGACGGGCCACGAGCACGAGCATCGGAGGGCAGTCGACGCGAAGCGGCGACCGCTCCAGCGAAGCGCGGAGGCCTGCCCACTCGCGCCTTTGCCGCCCCGGCTGATGCATGCCTCAGCGAATGCTGCGCCCGTCGAGCTCCAACGACGTCAGCCATAAACGCACATCGAACTCGAGCTGGTGATACGCCGGCTCCATGTGCGCACACAGCGAATAGAACGCCTTGTCGTGCGCACGCTCCTTCAGGTGCGCGAGTTCGTGCACCACGATCATCCGCAGGAACGGCGCCGGCGCTTCCTTGAACAGGCTGGCCACGCGGATCTCGCGCTTGGCCTTGAGCTTGTTGCCCTGCACGCGCGAGACAGTCGTGTGCGTGCCGAGTGCGTTCTGGATGATGTGCAGCCGGTTGTCGTAGCCCACCTTTGACAGCGGCTCCGCGTTGCGCATGTACTGGCTTTTCAGCGCCGTCACGTAGTCGTACAACAACCGATCGGTGCGCACCTCGTGCGCTTCGTCGTAGCGCTTGCGAATGCTCTCGCCGAGGCGGCCTTCGTCGATGAGCTGGTGCACCCCGTCGAGCAACTCGGGCGCGTAGCCCGAGAGGTACTTCAGCGGCGCGCTCACCACATCACATGCCGCTGTAGTTCGGCCCGCCGCCGCCTTCGGGTGTGACCCAGACGATGTTCTGCGTCGGGTCCTTGATGTCGCAGGTCTTGCAGTGCACGCAGTTCTGCGCATTGATCTGCAGCCTGTCACTGTTGTCGGGGTTCTTCACGAACTCGTAGACACCGGCCGGGCAGTAGCGGCTCTCGGGGCCGCCGTACTTCGCGAGGTTGATGTTCACCGGCACGCTCGCGTCCTTCAGCGTCAGGTGCGCGGGCTGGTGCTCGTTGTGGTTGGTGTTGCTGATGAACACGCTCGAGAGGCGGTCGAAAGTCAGCTTGCCGTCGGGCTTGGGGTAGACGATCTGCGGGCACTCCGACGCGGGCTTGAGCTTGGCGTGGTCGGGCACCGTGCTGTGGATCGTCCACGGCGGCGCCTTGAAGCCGAGCTTGGGCAGCAGCCAGAGTTCGATGCCGTTCATGATCGACGACAGGTACAGGCCCTTCTTCATCCACTGCTTGGTGTTGCGCGAGGCGTCGAGTTCTTCGAACAGCCAGCTCTTCGCGAAGGCTTCGGGGTACGCCGTAAGTTCGTCGTGCTGGCGCCCGTTCGTCACCGCAGCGAAGGCCGCATCGGCGGCCAGCATGCCGGTCTTGATGGCGGCGTGGCTGCCTTTGATGCGCGAGAAATTCAGGAAGCCCGCGTCGCAACCCACCAAAGCGCCGCCGGGGAACACCGTCTTCGGCAGGCTCATCAAACCGCCGCAGGTGATGGCACGCGCACCATAGCCGATGCGCTTGGCGCCTTCGAGAATCTTGCGCACCGACGGGTGCGTTTTCCAGCGCTGCATCTCTTCGAACGGGCTCAGCCACGGGTTGCTGTATTCCAGGCCGGTGATCAGGCCGAGCGTCACCTTGTTGTCTTCCAGGTGGTAAAGAAACGCGCCGCCATAAGTCTGGCTGTCCATCGGCCAGCCGAGCGAGTGGATCACGTGGCCGGGCCTGGCTTGCGCCGGGTCGACTTCCCACAGTTCCTTGATGCCGATGGCGTAGGTCTGCGGGTCTTTGCCGGCGTCGAGCCTGAACTTCTCGATCAGTTGCTTGCCGAGGTGGCCGCGCGACCCTTCAGCGAAGATCGTGTACTTGGCGTGCAACTCCATGCCGAGCTGGAAGTCGGCGGTGGGTTCACCATCCTTGCCGATGCCGAGGTTGCCAGTGGCCACGCCCTTGACCGAACCGTCGTCGTTGTAGAGCACTTCGGCGGCCGAGAAGCCGGGGAAGATCTCGACACCGAGGCTTTCAGCCTGCTGCCCCAGCCAGCGCACAAGGTTGCCCAGGCTGATGACGAAATTGCCTTCGTTGTGCAGCGACTTCGGGATCAGGAACTGCGGCGTGTTGATCGCGCCGTTCTGCGTCAGGAACAGCATCTGGTCGCCGGTGACCGGCTGGTTCAGCGGCGCGCCGAGTTCCTTCCAGTTCGGCAGCAGCTCGGTCAGTGCACGCGGGTCCATGATGGCGCCGCTGAGAATGTGTGCGCCGGGTTCCGAACCCTTCTCGAGCACCACGACGGAAACTTCCTTGCCTTGTTCTGCGGCGAGCTGCTTCAACCGGATCGCGGTGGCCAGGCCGCCGGGGCCGGCACCGACCACGACCACGTCGTATTCCATGGCTTCGCGCGGCCCGTGCGTGGCGATAAGTTCTGCGGGAGTCATGGTCTTCCTCGGTGCTGTCGTTGGCGCAAGATTCTACGGGGGCGGGAGCGCTCGCCGACGCCGGGCGGCACGCTCTGGAGCGGGCTCTCCAACAGTGGCTGCGTGCTATCGTTCCACGCATTCACTTGAAGAATTCGCGGAGCAAAACATGAGCTACAACATCGATCTGTCGGGCCGGGTCGCCCTGGTGACAGGCGCGTCCAGCGGCCTGGGCGCGCAGTTCGCCAAGACCCTCGCGAAGGCCGGCGCCGGCGTGGTGCTTGCCGGCCGCCGCATCGAGCGGCTCAAGACCCTGCGCGCCGAGATCGAAGCCGACGGCGGTGACGCCCACGTCGTCACGCTCGACGTGACCGACCACGACAGCATCAAGTCGGCCGTGGCGCACGCCGAGACCGAGATGGGCACGATCGACATCCTGATCAACAACTCCGGCGTGAGCACCACGCAAAAGCTCGTCGACATCACGCCCGAAGACTACGACTACATGTTCGACACCAACACCAAGGGCGCGTTCTTCGTCGCGCAAGAGGTGGGCAAGCGCATGCTGGCGCGGGCCAAGGGCGCGGCGCCGGGCACCTTCACCGGCGGGCGCATCGTCAACATCGCGTCGATGGCGGGGCTGAAAGTGCTGGGCCAGATCGGCGTGTACTGCATGAGCAAGGCCGCCGTGATCCACATGACGCGCTCGATGGCGCTCGAATGGGGCCGCTACGGCATCAACGTCAACGCGATCTGCCCGGGTTACATCGACACCGAGATCAACCACCACCACTGGCAGACCGAGCAGGGCAAGAAGCTGATCGAGATGCTGCCGCGCAAACGCGTGGGGCAGGCGCAGGATCTGGATTCGCTGCTGATGATGCTGTGCGCGAACGAGAGCCACTTCATCAACGGCGCGGTGATCCAGGCCGACGACGGGTTCGCGCTGTAGAGATGACGACGCTGCGACCGCTCTCCCTGCTCGAAGCACGCGCCCTCGGCGTGCTGATCGAGAAGGCCCACACGGTGCCTGACAGTTATCCGCTGTCGATCAACTCGCTGACGCTGGGCTGCAACCAGAAGACGGCGCGCGACCCGGTACTCAGCGCCACCGAAAGCGAAGTGCAGGCTGCGGTCGATGCGCTGAAGAGCCTGCACCTCGTGTTCGAGGCCAGCGGCTCTCGTGTCACCCGCTACGAGCACAACATGGGCCGCGCGATGGGGCTGCCTTCGCAGTCGGTCGCATTGCTCGCGGTGCTGATGCTGCGCGGCCCGCAGACCGGCTCGGAACTGCGTGCCAACTGCGACCGCCTGCACCGCTTCGCAGACATGTCGTCGGTCGAAGGTTTCCTCGACGAGCTGGCCACACGCTCGGCAGAGAAGGGTGGCCCGCTGGTCGTGAAGCTGCCGCGTGCGCCCGGGGCGCGTGAACCGCGCTGGGCGCAGCTCGTCTGCGGTGCGATCGACGTGTCGGCCATGCCGGTAGCCGCCGAGTCGGAAGACTTCGTGGCCGTCAGCGAAGTGGCGGCGCTCAAGGTGCAGCATGCAGCGATGCAGAACGAGCTGACCGAGCTGCGTGCGATGGTCGAGCGGCTCTACGCCGAGCTCGGTGTTCAACGTCAGTGAACCGAGGCAAGCATGCGCTTCGACCTTCCCGAGCAGATGAAGCTCACGCACGAGATGGTGATCCCGATCCGCTGGGGTGACATGGACGCGATGGGCCATGTGAACAACACGATCTACTTCCGCTACATGGAAATCGTTCGCCTCGAATGGCTGCACCTGGTGTCGGGGCCGGTCGACCCGAGCGGCGACGGTGCGATCATCGTCAACGCCTTCTGCAACTTCATCCAGCAGCTCAAGTTCCCCGGCGACGTGCTGGCCAAACACTATGTGGCCAACCCCGGGCGCAGCAGCTTCGATACGTTCATCACGCTCGAACGCACCGACGAGCCGGGTGTGGTCTACGCGTCGGGCGGCGCGAAGACGGTGTGGGTGAACTACCCCAAGGCGAAGTCGGTGCCCTTGCCCGAGAGCGTGCGACAGTTGATCGAATAGCGCGTTGCGGTCAAGCGCGCAGCAGCTTGTTCACAAGGTCGGGTGTCGTCGCAGCGCGATGTTTTTTCATCAGCCGCGCGCGGTACACATCCACGGTGCGCGGGCTGATCTTCAGCCGCTTGCCGATCAGCTTGCTGGTCAGGCCTTCTATAAGCAGCGCCGCCACTTCGCGTTCGCGCGGTGTCAGCTCCACGCCGATCCGGCGCCGCGCCGACAAGTCTTCGAACGACCAGATGCCTTCGGCGTGCGGCGCGGCCGGGTCGAGCGCGCGGCCCGACACGTGGCACCAGAAGTGCTCGCCGCTGCGCTGGCCGCCAAAACGTTTCATCACGCGCTCGTCGGCGTACCAGCCACTCTTGTTCAGGCTGGCGACGATGCGCGCGCCGGTGCGCTCGAACTCGGCGTGCGAGGGGTAGAGCAGCTCGAAGCTGCCACCGACCAGCTCGTCGCGGTGCGCGCCGAACATCTCGAGCACCTGCTGGTTGCAGTCGACGATCAGCCGGTTGCGTGAGAGCACCAGGCCGATCGGGGCCAGGTCGAAGGCGGTGCGGTAGTCGAGCGCATTGCTCATGGGGAAGGGGCGGAAGTATGCTTAGGCGATTCTACGTAACGACTACGTAGTGACCTACGTAGTACGCTCTGCGGCTGCGAACCCACGGAGACCCCGATGAAAAAAGTGTTCCCCAGCGCCGCCGAAGCCCTGAAGGGCGTGGTGCGCGACGGCCAGTTGATGGCCGTGGGCGGCTTCGGCCTGTGCGGCATTCCGGAAGCGCTGATCGCGGCGCTGCGCGACTCGGGTGTGAAGGGCCTGAGCGTGATCTCGAACAACGCCGGTGTCGACGGTTTCGGCCTCGGCCTGCTGCTCGAATCGCGCCAGATCAAACGCATGATTTCGAGCTACGTCGGCGAGAACAAGGAGTTCGAGCGCCAGTACCTGGCCGGTGAACTCGAACTCGAATTCACGCCGCAGGGCACGCTGGCCGAGAAGCTGCGCGCCGGTGGCTCGGGCATCCCGGCCTTCTTCACCAAGACCGGCGTGGGCACGCTCGTGGCCGAAGGCAAGGAAGTGCGCGAGTTCGGTGGCCAGAAGTACGTGATGGAGCTGGCCCTGGTGCCCGAGGTGTCGCTCGTGAAGGCGTGGAAGGCCGACAAGAGCGGCAACCTGATCTTCCGCCGCACCGCACGCAACTTCAACCCGGCGGTCGCGATGGCCGGCAAGACGACGATCGTTGAAGTCGAAGAGATCGTCGAGACCGGCGCCTTCGACCCCGACGCGATTCACCTGCCGGGCATCTACGTGCACCGCATCGTGCTGAACGCCAAACCCGAGAAGCGCATCGAGAAGCGCACGCTCACCGAAAAAGTGGGAGCCTGACCATGGCCTGGACACACGATCAAATGGCAGCGCGTGCAGCCAAGGAACTGCAGGACGGTTTCTATGTGAACCTCGGCATCGGCCTGCCCACGCTGGTGGCCAACTTCGTCTCGCCCGACATCGAGGTCTGGCTACAGAGCGAAAACGGCATGCTCGGCATCGGCCCGTTCCCGACCGAAGCCGAAGTCGACGCCGACATCATCAACGCCGGCAAGCAGACGGTGACCACGCTGCCGGGCTCGTCGATCTTCGGCTCGCACGACAGCTTCGCGATGATCCGCGCCGGCAAGATCAACCTGAGCATCCTGGGTGCGATGCAGGTCAGCGAAAAGGGCGACCTGGCGAACTGGATGATCCCCGGCAAGATGGTCAAGGGCATGGGTGGCGCGATGGACCTGGTGGCTGGCGTGGCCCGAGTGATCGTGCTGATGGAGCACGTGGCGAAGAAGAAGGACGGCACGATCGACATGAAGATCATCCCGGCCTGCACGCTGCCACTCACCGGCGTGGGCGTCGTCAACCGCATCATCACCGACCTGGCCGTGCTCGACGTGACGCCGCAGGGGCTGAAGGTGGTCGAGCTGGCCGAAGGCGTGACGCTCGACGAGCTGAAGGCCAAGACCGGCGTGCCGCTGCACTGACGAAGCCGGCCCGCACGCCAGGCCTCAGGGCTTGGCGGCCGCCTGCTGGCGCTGTATTTCCTTGCGCTTCATCTCGAGGTACTGGTTGCGCTCGAGCTCGTGCAGCTGCACCGGGTAACGCTCGATGCTCGCGTACCAGTCGCGCATGCGGCGTTCGCTCTGTTCGGCCGGCGGCAGCCCGAGCGCGCCGAGGTAGGCCTCGACGGCGAGGTAGTAGCGCATCGTGTTGCGTTCGACCACGCCGCGTACATTGCCCATGTAAATCGGCTTGCCGTCGTTGCCTTGGCCGGTGATGGTGAAGCCGACCTTGTTGCGCCCGAGCGTGGCGAGGTAGCCCTCCATCGCCATGCGCGCCGCGAACCCGTAGCCGTAGGCGTACGACATGTGGATGAACGTGCGCTTCGCGTCCAGCGGCACCGCTTCCAGCATCAGCCGGTAGTTCTTCGTGCCCATCGGGCCGGCCTCGGCACTCAACTGCACGTTCAGGTAGTCGGGCGTGGCGGCCACCGTCTTGTAGTGGAACTCGATCCGGTGCGCCGC
Source organism: Burkholderiaceae bacterium (assembly GCA_040080605.1). Taxonomy (GTDB): domain Bacteria; phylum Pseudomonadota; class Gammaproteobacteria; order Burkholderiales; family Burkholderiaceae_C; genus LMDS01. Next base: position 111,341 of record JBEBIB010000003.1, on the reverse strand, counting down.
GTCGAGCGACTGGTCCCAGGTTCTCGCGACGGCCAGGTCGATCGTCGGCGGCTGCGCGGTTCCGGCGCGGCAGTCTTTCACCAGCAGGTGCACCATCAGCAGGTCGCACCAGTGGTCGGTGCCTTGCAGGGCGGTCAGGACCGCCGCGTGTGGCCATTCGACGACTGAGAAGACCTCGCCCTTCAGATCACCGGCCGTCTGGCTCGATTCGATGACCAACGGTCGGTGGAACTGATTGCGGGCGAGTGGCTCCTGCAGCGACGCGTGGCGAGCGCGCAGGGTGGCGGCGTCCTGTGCGCAGGCCAGGCCCGTGCCGAACAGCGCGGCCACAAACCCGCACAGCCAGCAAGCGAGGCGGGTGGTGATCTGGCGGTGCGCTGCTGCCATCGGTTCTGTGCCTGTCTCGGTGGAAGAACCGACACACGATACAGCAGCCGGGGCGCGCACCGCCACGCGGTTCACCCGGTGGCCAGCGCCCGCGCCGCTTCGTTGACCAGCTCGGGGCCGCGGTAGATGAAGCCGGTGTAGATCTGCACCAGGTCGGCCCCGGCCGCGCGTTTGGCGCGGGCGTCGGCCCCGCTGAGCACACCGCCCACGCCGATGATCGGGAAAGCGCTGCCGAGGGTGGAACGCAGTTGCGCGATCACGCGGTTCGAGGCTTCGAACACCGGGCCGCCGGACAAGCCACCGACCTCCGCACCGTGCTGCAGGTGCTTGACCGCGTCGCGTGCGATCGTCGTGTTGGTGGCAATCACGCCGTCGAGGCCGTGGCGTTTCAGAATGGCGGCCACGGCATCGACCTGCGACGCATCGAGGTCGGGCGCGATCTTCACGAAGATCGGAACGCTGCGGCTGTGTTGGGTTGCGAGCTGCGCCTTGCGTTCCTGCACCGCCGCGAGCAAAGCGTCGAGCGCCGCGTCGCTCTGCAGGTCGCGCAGGTTCTTGGTGTTCGGGCTGGAGATGTTGACGTTCACGTAGTCGGCATGCGGGTACACGCCGTCCAGGCACAGCAGGTAGTCATCCACAGCACGCTCGATCGGCGTGGCCGCGTTCTTGCCGATGTTCAGGCCGAGGATGCCGCCGCTGGTGCGGAACTTCGCCTTCTGCACGTTGGCGAGGAAAGCGCCGAGGCCGTCGTTGTTGAAACCGAGCCGGTTGATCAGCGCGTTCGCTTCGGGCAGGCGGAACATGCGCGGCTTCGGGTTGCCGCTCTGCGCTTTCGGCGTGACGGTGCCGACCTCGATGAAACCGAAGCCCATCGCCGCCAGGCCGTCGATGCAGCGGCCGTTCTTGTCGAGGCCCGCGGCCAGGCCGATGCGGTTCGGGAACTTGAGGCCCGCCAGCGTCACCGCGTCATTGACCCGCGTTTGCTGCCAAAGGCACTGCATCGGCGTGTTCTGCAGCCGGGCCAGCGCGCCGAGCGTCAGTTCGTGGGCGTGTTCGGGATCGAGGCCGAAAAGAAAGGGGCGGGCGAGGGTATAAGGCAGGAGTGACATGCGAAGAAGGCCGTGGCGTGAGCGACCATTGTCGCAAAGCCCTGCATGGGCATACTGCGGCGTTGATCCGAGGAGAGCCAGATGACCGACACCCGCATGGAACGCGACACCTTCGGCGAGATCGCCGTTTCGAACACCAGCCTGTGGGGCGCGCAGACGCAGCGCTCGCTGCACCACTTCGACATTTCCACCGAACGCATGCCGCACGAACTGCTGATGGCGCTGGCGCTGGTCAAGCGCAGCGCGGCGGTCGTCAACCGCGAGCTCGGTGTGCTCGACGCGAAGAAGTCAGAGGCCATCGTCGTCGCGGCCGACGAGGTGCTCGCCGGCAAGCACGACGCGCAGTTTCCGCTCTCGGTCTGGCAGACCGGCTCGGGCACGCAGAGCAACATGAACATGAACGAGGTGCTGGCGAACCGGGCCTCGGTGCTGATGGGCGGTGAAGTCGGCGAAACGCGGCTCGTGCACCCGAACGACGATGTGAACCGCGGCCAGTCGTCGAACGACGTGTTCCCGACCGCGATGAGCGTGGCTGCGCTGCAGGCGATCGAAAGCCGGCTGCTGCCGTCGCTTGCAACGTTGCGCGAGACGCTGGCCGCCAAGTCGGCTGCATTTGCCGACGTTGTGAAGATCGGCCGCACCCATTTGCAAGATGCCACGCCGCTCACGCTCGGCCAGGAAATTTCCGGCTGGGTCGCGCAGATCGAACACGGCATCCGCCATTTGCGCACGACGCGCCCGCATCTGCGCGAGCTGGCGCTCGGCGGCACGGCGGTCGGCACGGGCTTGAACGCACACCCGGAGTTCGGTGCGCGTGTCGCGGCCGAACTGGCGCGTGCCACAGGCCTAGCTTTCGAGTCGGCCCCGAACAAGTTCGAAGCGCTCGCGGCCCATGACGCGATGGTGTTCGCGCACGGCGCGCTGAAGACACTCGCCGCCTCGCTGATGAAGATCGCCAACGACGTGCGCTGGCTGGCTTCCGGCCCGCGGTCAGGCCTGGGCGAGATCACGATCCCCGAGAACGAGCCGGGCAGCTCGATCATGCCCGGCAAGGTGAACCCGACGCAGTGCGAAGCGCTGACCATGCTCGCCTGCCAGGTGATGGGCAACGACGTGGCGGTCAACATGGCCGGCGCCTCCGGCAACTTCGAGCTCAACGTCTACAAGCCGGTGATCATCCATAACCTGCTGCAAAGCGTGCGGCTGCTGGCCGACGGCGCGAAGAGCTTCGAAGAACATTGCGCGCGGGGTATCGAAGCCGACCGCGAGCGCATTGCCGAGCTGGTGCAGCGTTCGCTGATGCTGGTGACGGCCCTGAACCCGCACATCGGTTACGACAAGGCGGCGCAGATCGCGAAGCGCGCGCACAAGGAGGGCCTGAGCCTGCGCGACGCGGCGCTCGGTTCGGGGTGGGTCACGGCCGAGCAGTTCGAACAGTGGGTGCGGCCGCAGGACATGGTCGGTGTTCGGTGAGGGCGGGCAGGGATAATCACGCCCTGTCTTCAACCCGCACGACCCGATGACCCAAGACGAACTCAAGGCCCTGGTGGGCCAGGCCGCCACGGCCTATGTGCAACCCGGCAGCGTGGTCGGCGTGGGTACCGGCTCGACGGTGAACTGTTTCATCGACGCGCTGGCGGGCATGAAGGATCGTATCCAGGGTGCCGTGTCGAGCAGCGAAAAGAGCAGCGAGCGGCTGCGCGCTCACGGCATCATGGTGCTCGACGCGAACGCGATCGAAGGCATCCCGGTCTACATCGACGGCGCCGACGAGATCGATGACAAAGGCTACATGATCAAGGGCGGCGGTGCGGCACTTACACGCGAGAAGATCGTGGCCGACATCGCCGAGCGCTTCATCTGCATCGCCGACGAATCGAAACTGGTGCGCGTGCTCGGCGCGTTCCCGCTGCCGGTCGAGGTGATCCCGATGGCCACGGCGCAGATCGCGCGCCGGCTGCGTGCGCTCGGCGGTTCGCCAACGCTGCGCACCGGCGTCGTCACCGACAACGCCTGCCACATCATCGACGTGCGTGGCCTGCAGATCACCGACCCGGTGGCGATGGAGCGCGAGATCAACCAGTGGCCGGGCGTCGTCAGCGTGGGTATCTTCGCGCGCAACAAGGCGGCCGTGTGCCTGCTCGGCACCGCGCAGGGCGTGAAGACGCTCACTTTCTGACACCAGCGCGAAGGTGTGGCGCTGAAAAGCGCGTAACCTCGCGGTGTTGTTCGTTTCTCTGACCTTGCCTAAAAGGACGGCCCATGGCCAAACCAAATTATTCGTTCGAGAAGCGCCAGCGCGAGTTGGCGAAGAAGAAGAAAAAAGAAGAGAAGCTGAAGGAGAAGGCCGGCCGCAAGGTCGGAGACACGTCGGACGACACGCCCGAGACCGACGACACCACGGCCGGAACCGAGCCCGCACCGGCCCAACCCGCCCCCTGACATGGCCAGCCGCCGCAAGCCCCCTGGCGAAGCCGCGGCCTCTTACGCACCGGTGTTGAACACCGCCTTGCAGGCCACCACGTCGAGCGTGCAGGCCATGCACCAGGCGATCGCCGGCAAGACCTTCGACAGCCTGCAACTCGTGCCCGGCCTGGCGGTGCCCACGCGCATCGTGCAGGGCGTGCACGACGCGATCTCCCAAGGTGTCTACGCGGCCGTGCGGCACGGCGGCGGTGCCGCCTTCGCACTGGCCGCCGGCGTCGAGCGTTTCACCACCGATGCATCGCGCCAGCCGCAGGGCAAGGAACTGGCCGTCCGCAGCGCCCTCAACGCTGCGATGGGCGACAAGCTCGAAGCCTCGGGCAGCCCGCTCGCGGTGCAGATGGGCTTGTTCGCTGATGGCAAGCCACTCGAGGTCTCGAAGTCCGCGCTGGCGCAGCTTCCTGCGCGTGTGTGCCTGTTCATCCACGGCCTGGCCTGCGACGAACAAAGCTGGAACCTGCGCAGCGATGCCTGGGGCACGTCGCCCTGGGCCACCACGCTGACGCTGGGTGCGCCGATCCGCTACGGCGCACTGTTGCATAGCGAGCTCGGCATGGGCTCGCTCTACCTGCGCTACAACACCGGCGTGGCGATCGAGAACAACGCGCAGCAACTCGCCGCGCTGCTCACGCACGTCGCGCGCGCCGCCCCGCAGGTGCGCGAGTGGGTTCTGATCGGCCACAGCATGGGCGGCCTGGTCGCGCGCGCTGCGCTCGGTCTGGCCCGCAGCGAACGCCAGGCCTGGGCGGCGCGCGCGCCGATGCTGGTGTGCCTGGGTTCGCCGCACCAGGGCGCGCCGCTGGAGAAGATCGGCCACCTCACGACCGCCGCGCTGGGCCTGTCGAAAGTGACGCAACCGCTCGGTCGCATCGCCAATGCCCGCAGCCAGGGCATCAAGGACCTGCGCCAGGGCCTCAAGGGCCGCCTTGTCGCGGCGTCGACAGTTCATGGCGTCGAGCCTGCGCCGGTGGCCTTGCGGTTCATCTCGGCAACGCTCGGTGATGCGGGCGATCGGGTGATGGGGCCGTTGATCGGCAAGCTTTTCGGCGACGGGCTCGTGATGGCGGCCAGCGCGTCCGACGAAGGCCTGATCGGCGACGTGCAGCGGGTCGAGGTGAGGGGCATCGGCCACATGGCCTTGCTGAACCACCCGCGTGTCTACGCGGTGCTGCGCGAGTGGCTGGGCGCGCCCGCGCTGGCCTGATCAGCGTGCGCTCGAGCGCCGCACCTGGCGCGTGATGAAGCGGGCCGGGTCGATCGCGTCGAGCAGGCTGGCTTCGAGCGGCGCCGGCGCGCCGCTGATCAGCGCGGACACCACCCGCCCGCCGAGCGCCGACCAGGTGATGCCACGCGAGCCCAGCGCGGTGAACACGAACAGGCCCGGCACGCGCGGGACGAAGCGGGGTCTATCGGCACGTCGATGAGGCGCTGACTCGTTCTGCGCGCCGAAGTCGAAATACGGCACCACCGGCACCGCGCCGATCACCGGCAAGCGGTCGCGGCTGGTCCAGCGCCAGGCGGTGCGGCCGGAGAGCATCGACGGGTGAAGCGCCAGCGGCGTGCCGGTGAGCCGTTCCAGCTGCGCGAGATTGGCAGCGTGGTCGGTGTCGCGCACCGAGGCGTCGTCGTCACCCGGTTGCGTGGTCGCGCCGAACATCACCTGCCCATCCAATTCGGGCAGCAGGTAACCCGCGCCAGCGATGGGCAGCGTGCTGCGACCGGGCGAGCCGGCAGGGCCGAAGGCCGCGCTGGGGGCGATGCTGATCTGCCCGCGCGTTTTTTCGATCGACCAGTCGGGGGCACCGAGCAAGCGAAGGGCGTCGCCGGCGTTGGCCAGCAGCAGCGCAGGCGCCGAGTCGATCACCGCGCCGTGGGTGTCGAGTGCCTGCCAGCGGCCGTCGGCGAAGCGCAGCGCCTGAACCTCGACACCCGTGCACAACGAGGCAAGGCCCGAGGCCCGTTCAAGGAATGCACGTGCCAGCGCGGCCGGTTGCACCCAGCCACCGCCACAGTAGAACCAGGCCGGGTGCTGCAGCGGCATGTCACACCGCTCGCTCGCTTGTGTGGCGGTCAACGCCTGCACGTAGCCGACGGGCAGGCCGAGGCCGGCCAGCACCGCCTGCATCTGCGCGTGGTCCAGCGACGTTTCGAGGCGCAGCAGACCTTCGGCGCTGCCGCGCGCGCCGTGCGCATCGATCGAGGTGTTCACCGCAGCTTGCGCAGCCAGCGCGGCCGCGCGATTGAAGCGGGCATGCGTGCCGTCCTGCACGTTGACGATGCCGTGGAACAGGCCGGCCGGGTTGCCCGAGCTTTCTTCGGCCAGGCCGTCGTGGCGCTCCAGCAGCGTGCTGCGCCAGCCCTGTTCGGCCAAGGCCGAGGCCGCGGCGCAACCGGCCAGGCCGGCACCGACGATCAAGACGCGGCGCTCGCCCGCAGGGTAGCCGGTGACTCTGGCGATGGCGCGGCGCGGTTGGAACTTCGGTGCGTACCGGGTGCGAATGCCGCCGGCTTCGGCCTGCACTTCGAAGCCTGCCGTGGTCAAAGCGCTGCGAAGGCCCGCGGCGTCGGTTTCGGCGACCAGCATCGCACCCGGTGCCGCGAGCCGGCCGAGCGCCTTGCACCGGCGCTCGTCCCAGATCTGGCTCGCAATGCTGTTTTCATGGAGATGAAACGCGTCGACCGTGGCCACGAGTTCGGGCAGCCACGCGTCCACCTCGCCGACAGCGAGCAGCAGTTGCACCTTGGCGCCCTCGAAGTCGAGGCGGTGAAGGTTGGGCGTGAGCGGTGGCCAGGCTGCCAGAAGCGCGTCGGCAAAATGGGCGTGAGGCGAGTCGGCGAGGGCGCGGGTCAACGCGTCGTGGGTCGGAGGTTGCGCTTCGATGGCGATGAAACACAGGGTCTCGCAACGCTGCGGATCCCGGCGCCAGGCGTCCCAGGTGGCGAGAAAGTGCCAGCCGTTGCCGAAGCCTGTCGCAAGCACGACGAAACGCTCGCAGCCTTGCCATTGCGGCGCCATCGTCATGGCGCCGCGGCCTGCTCCGACAACCACGACAGCAGCGGCGCCTGCGCGTCGCCGAGGCCCCGGTAAGCGAGCACGGCCGCGCTCATGCTGGCAAGCGCGTCGTGCAACTTGCGCGAGGCGCCTGGGGCTCTCACGACGTCGGCGAGCGGCGTGGTCTCGACGTGGATCGTGAACACCGCCTGCTGCAGGTCGGGCACGGGGATGAAGGTCTGGCGTTCGGTGCGGAGGAACGTTGCGGCCGCCAGCTCGGCGGAACTGACTTGCAGCGGCCAAGCTGCACGAACGTGTCGCAGGGGGTGCTGGTCGAGCTGGCCGGTCGCCACCAGGGTCCAGACAAAACGCTCCCAGCGCTCCGGCCCGGTCACGAGCCGCACGATGTGTTCGCTGGCGGCGAGCAGGAGCTGGTTGTCCGCCACCGGCGCGTGCACTTCGGTGAAGTGGCGCCCGACCTTCTCTTCGGGCGCCCAGCGCGAGGGCAGGCAGACCGCGAGCCAGTCGACACGGCCACTGCCCGCGTCGATGACCGCGAAGTCTTCGGCGAACGCCAGCGCGAGCAGGGCTGAGAGGCGCTGCTGAGCGGGCAGGGCATGCAGACAGGCGCCGATCTCTGGCGGGCCGTTGCCGACGGCTTCGTCAGCACGCAGCGACCAGCCGAGTCGACGGGCCGCAAAATGACCTTCGCCATCGAACGCGAAAGCATGTGGATGTTCGGCCACGGCGTGCCGCATCAACGCGTGCAATGCCGGCATGGCATCGAAACCGGGCGCACACAGCAGCGCACGGTCGGCGTCGTGCTGCAACACGAGCAGCTTCTCTGCCAGCGCGCGGTCGCCGGGCTGGTTCGGCGTCAGTTGCTGCGCACCCGGTGTGAGCTTGCGCAAGCCGGGCTGCATGCGAAACGGGGCGCTGACGGCGGAGAAGTCGAACGGCATGGCCAGATGATGAAACAGAACGACAAACAGGAAAAGAAAAGGGCGCCCTTGGGCGCCCGCTGTCCGTCCTGCCGATAGGCGTCAGACGCGTTTACGGTACTCGTGCGTGCGGGTGTCGATCTCGACCTTGTCCCCGGTCTGTACGAACAGTGGCACGTCGATCTCGAAGCCGGTGGCGATCTTCGCCTTCTTCAGCACCTTGCCCGAGGTGTCGCCCTTGACGGCGGGTTCGGTGTCGCTGATCTCGCGCACCAGGCTGGTGGGCAGCTCGACCGAGATCGCCTTGCCGTCGTAGAACACCACTTCGACCGGCATCGCGTCTTCGAGGTACTGGATCGCGTCGCCCATGTTCTCGGACTCGACCTCGAACTGGTTGTACTCGGCGTCCATGAAGGCGTACATCGGGTCGGCGAAATACGAGTAGGTGCACTCCTTCTTGTCGAGCATCACCTGGTCGAGCTTGTCGTCGGCCTTGTAGACGACTTCGGTGCCGGAGTTCGAGAGCAGGCTCTTGAGCTTCATGCGCACGGTGGCCGAGTTGCGGCCGCCCCGGCTGTATTCGGTGCGCAGCACGACCATCGGGTCCTTGCCGAGCATGATCACGTTGCCGGCGCGAAATTCCATTGCGGTCTTCATAGCGTGTCCGTTTGCGTTTCGTTGCGGTACTTCAGGGTGCGCGCCTGGGCGGCACGCGAAAAGCCTGCGATTTTAGCGCGATTCGGCAGCGAAGCCGATCACCTGGCTGGCCAGGTCGCTCTGGCGCGCCAGCGCGTCGCGCCAGTTCAGGCAGTGGCGCTGCCAGGCGGCGGTGTCGGGTTCGGGTGGCCAGAGCAGCGCTCCGCCGTTCCACGCTGCCCAGTCTGCGCGAAGCTTTGAGGCGAACGCGGTGTCTGCCGTTTCGAGGAACCGGTCGAGAAACGCCTGCAGCTTCACCGCGTCCGCGCCATCGGGCTGCGGGTAGATCTGCCACACGAACGGCTTGCCGGCCCACTGCGCGCGCACGAAGGAGTCTTCACCGCGCACGAAGTTGAAGTCGCTGGCCCACAGCAGGTGGTCGTAGTCCGTCTGCGCCAGGGCCGGCAACGGCGCCGCGCGCAAGGCGCCGCGCTGCAACGACGGGCCGAGCAGGTGCTCGACCTGCCGCGTGGCGTGGCCAACGGTCGCGAGCAACAGGGTCGGTCGCTGCGCCAGATGTTCCAGCAGCGCGGGCAGGGCCGGCTGTTCGTAGCAGAACAGGCTGACGACACGTTCGTCGGCCCGCAGCGTGAAGTCGTTCGCTTGCAGCCACCCGGCCGCGTCGAAGTCTTGCCGGCGCTGCAGCAGGTCGGCTTCCCGAATCAAGCCACCCGTGCGCTCCGTGAAGCCGGGATAGAAGAACCACTTGTGCAGCCCGCCACGCTGGGGTGACAGCACACGGTGGCTGCGCTCGACAAAAGGCTCGGCGCTGAGGTATTCGAGGTTGATCCAGACCGGCGGCGCGGTCATCGCCGCCATGCGGTAGACCACGAACTCCGGTAGTTCGCAGCCGAAGGCTTCGATCACCACCTCGCCGGGCTCTTCTTCGTGCGCGCCGATCGGCCACGGCAAGACCTGTACGCCGGGCGCACCGGCCGGCGCCATCCAGGCCAGCGCGGCAGCGTCGTCGACCCACAAGCGAACACTCTTCCCACGCGCGGCCAGGTCGCAGGCCAGACGCCAGCAGACGCCGATGTCGCCGTGGTTGTCGATGACGCGGCAGTAGATGTCCCAGCGCCGGGTGTGTGTGTCGCCCATCGGCCGCATTATCGGGAAGGGCCGCGCGGCACAATGGCGCCCGATGACCGAGGGCGAATCCAAGACCGACGACAGCGGCAGCGAAACAAGCGCGGCCCACGCGCGCTTGCTCGCCGAAGTGGCCGCGTTGCCGAGCCTGCCAGGCGTGTACCGCTACTTCGACGCGCAGGACGCGGTGCTCTACGTGGGCAAGGCGCGCGACCTGAAGAAGCGCGTGTCGAGCTACTTCCAGAAGAACCACGGCGGCACGCGCATCGGCCACATGATCACGAAGATCGTGCGCATGCAGACGACGGTGGTGCGCTCGGAAGCCGAGGCACTGCTGCTCGAGAACAACCTGATCAAGACCCTCGCGCCGCGCTACAACATCCTGTTCCGCGACGACAAGAGCTACCCGTACCTGAAGATCGCCGCGCACAAGTTCCCGCGTGTTGCCTATTACCGCGGCTCGGTCGACCAGAAACACCGCTACTTCGGGCCGTTCCCGAGTGCGTGGGCGGTGAAAGAGTCGATCCAGATGCTTCAGAAGGTGTTTCGCCTGAGGACCTGCGAAGACACGGTGTTTAACAATCGCACCCGGCCTTGCTTGCTGTACCAGATCAAGCGCTGTTCGGGTCCGTGCGTGAACTTCATCTCGCCCGAGGACTACGCGCAGGACGTGAACAACGCCGAGCGTTTTCTGCTCGGCGAACAACAGGAGCTGATGGACGGTCTGCAGAAGCAGATGATGGCCCGGGCCGAAGCGCTGCAGTTCGAGCAGGCGGCCGAGATTCGCAACCAGCTCGGTGCGCTGTCGCGGGTATTGCACCAGCAGTCGGTCGAAGACAACACCGGCGTGACGACCAAGGATGCCGACATCCTGGCCGTGAAGGTCGAAGGCGGGCGGGCGTGCGTCAACCTGGCGATGGTGCGTGGCGGGCGTCACCTGGGTGACAGGCCGTACTTTCCGGCCCATGTGGACGACGCGGTGGATGTACCGCTCGACGACGATGCAGACAGTGCAGAAAACGAGATTGCGGCAAGCGTCGAGGTCCAGGTGCTCGAAGCCTTCATCGCGCAGCACTACCTCGACGGTGGCGTGCCGCCGCTGCTGGTGCTGAGCCACGCCGTGAGCAAGACGCTGATCGAGGCGCTGTCGCTGCAGAGTGGCATCAAGGTCACAGCGCAACATCAGCCGCGCGAACCGCGCCGCGCCTGGCTCGACATGTGCATCACCGGTGCGCAACTGAAGCTCGCTCAACTGCTCGCCGAAGAAGGCTCGCAGCAGGCGCGCACGCGCGCACTGGTCGGCGCGCTCGATCTGGCGGTGGAAAACCTCGACACGTTCCGAATCGAGTGTTTCGACATCAGCCACACCGCGGGCGAGTCGACTCAGGCATCGTGCGTGGTGTTCGAAACCCACAAGATGCAGAGTGCCCAGTACCGCCGCTACAACATCGAAGGCATCACCGGCGGCGACGACTACGCCGCCATGCGCCAGGTGCTGACGCGCCGTTATTCGAAGATCGCCGAAGCGGCGGCCAAGGGCGAAGCGCGCCTGCCCGATCTGGTGCTGGTCGACGGCGGGCGTGGTCAGGTCAGCATGGCGCGTGAAGTATTCGAGGAGCTCGGCATCGATCTCGCACGCATCGTGGGTGTGGAGAAGGGCGAAGGCCGTAAGGTCGGGCTGGAAGAGCTGGTGTTCGCCGACGGCCGTGCCAAGGTGTCTCTGGGGCGCGATTCGGCGGCGCTGATGCTGGTGGCGCAGATCCGCGACGAGGCGCACCGTTTTGCCATCACCGGCATGCGGGCACGGCGGGCGAGCGTGCGCACCGGCGCCAGCAAGCTCGAAGAGATCGCAGGCGTGGGCCCGAAGAAGCGGGCCCGGCTGCTGCAACGATTTGGAGGCGTGCGCGGGGTCGGGCACGCCAGCGTCGAAGACCTGCTCACGGTCGACGGCATATCGAAAGAACTGGCTGAGGAAATCTATCGTGCTTTGCATTGACCGGCGTCTGCGCCTGAGTTTCGCCGCCCTGAGCGTTCTGGCGGGTTGCTCGTCTTCGCCGCCACCGGCGCCAGCGCCGGCGCCCGCCGCAGCGCCGAACCAGAGCGTGGCGAAAGCCCCCGCACCGGCCGGGTCGGCGCGCCTGGGCGCACCGGCTGCGGTGCGCAACTGGAACGAACTGCGCCGGCAGGCCGCGCAGCGGCTGGTGGCGGCCAACCCCGGCGGCACCTACCTCGGCGTGCCGCCCGAACCTTTGCTCGCGATTCCGGTGCTCGAAGTCGAGCTCAACGGCGACGGCAGCATCCGCAAGATCGAGACCCTGCGCTACCCGCGCGAGGCGAAAGACACCGTGCAACTGGCGGTCGATGCACTGCACCGCGCGGCGCCTTTCGGCGACGTGTCGCGGCTGCCCAAGCCCTGGCGGTTCACCGAATCCTTCCTGTTCAACGACGACCGCAAGTTTAAACCGCGCACGCTCGATTGAAGCCGGGCGCGAGGCGCGCCCGAAGTTGGTCACAATGGCCGGATGTTCTTCAATCTCCCCACGCTGCTGACCTGGGCGCGCATCGTCGCCATTCCGCTGATCGTCGGCGTGTTTCATCTGCCGCTGGGCGAGGCTGACCGCAACCTGATCGCGACCGTGCTGTTCGTCGTCGTCGCGCTGACCGATTGGGCCGACGGTTACCTGGCCCGCCGGCTCAACATGACCTCGTCGTTCGGCGCCTTCCTCGACCCGGTGGCCGACAAGTTCCTCGTCTGCGCCGCGCTGCTCGTGCTGGTCGAACTCGACCGCGTGCAAAGCCTGATCGCGCTGATCATCATCGGCCGCGAGATCGCAATCTCGGCGCTGCGTGAGTGGATGGCGCAGATCGGTGCATCGCGCAGCGTGGCGGTGCACATGCTGGGCAAGGTCAAGACCATGGTGCAGATGATCGCGATCCCGTTCCTGCTGTTCCACGGCAAGCTCTTCGGCGTGATCGACACCCAGCAATGGGGCACGGTGCTGATCTACGCGTCGGCGGTGTTGACGATCTGGTCGATGGTGTACTACCTGCAGAAGGCGCTGCCCGAGATTCGCGCCAAGGTTCGTTAGGGGTGGGCGCTGCAGCGGCCGAGCGCCAGCAGGCGCTGGTGCGGTCCATGCCGTGGGTCTTCGTGCTGATCTGGAGCACGGGTTTCGTGGTGGCGCGTTTTGGCATGCCGCACGCGCCGCCGATGAGTTTTCTGGCACTGCGTTATGCGTTGTCGCTGCTCTGTTTCGTCGGCTGGATCAGCCTCGCGGGCGTGCAGTGGCCGAGTGGCCGCGAACAGTGGCTGCACCTGGCCGTCGTTGGCGTGTTGATCCATGCGGCCTACCTCGGCGGGGTGTGGTCGGCGGTGAAGGCCGGCATCGGTGCCGGCACCGTCGCGCTGCTGGTGGGACTGCAGCCGGTGCTCACCGCCATCTGGACTGCGGCGACCGCCTCCGCCGCCACGCCGTCCCGCGTGTCGCTGCGCCAGTGGCTCGGATTGCTGCTCGGCCTGGCCGGCCTCGTGCTCGTGGTGTGGCCCAAGCTCGGCGGTGGCGAGGTGACTGCGTTGAACCTGTCGCTCGCCGTGTTCGCGCTGGTCGGCATCACGGTCGGCACGCTGTACCAGAAGCGTTTCGTCGCCCCCTGCGACGTGCGCAGTGCGAGCGCGGTGCAATTGCTCGCGGCGTTCGTGGTCACGGCGCCGCTCGCCATGCTCGAGGCCGAGCCGATCGACTGGCACCCGCACATGATCGGCGCGATGGCCTGGTCGGTGGTGGTGCTGACGCTCGGCGGCAGTTCGCTGCTCTACATGCTGCTGCAGCGTGGTGCGGCCACGCGTGTCACGAGCCTCATGTACCTGGTGCCACCCTGCACGGCCATGATGGCCTGGGCCCTGTTCGGAGAGTCGTTCACGCCGCAGATGTTGCTCGGCATGTTCCTCACCGTCACGGGGGTGGCGCTGGTAGTGCGTGCACCCGCGCGCTGAGTTGCGGACGCTGCTGTTTGTCAAGCGAGGAAGCGCGCGCTTCCCCTCGATCGAGGGCGATTGATTACGAATAGAATCCGCTTCCGCGCTTGACAGTGGGGGAGCGCACGGCTGTAATCAATCGCGCCTTGCAGGCCACAGCCGCAAGGACCGAACACCACCCGAATTCCATGTGAGAGACCTTTAGAGAGGGGGAGCACCCGTGAACAAAAGTGAATTGATCGAACACATCGCCAAGCAGGCCGACATCTCCAAGGCCGCCGCTGCGCGCGCTTTGGAAGCCGTGATTGGTGGTGTGAAAACCTCGCTGAAGAAGAGCAACTCCGTGTCCCTCGTCGGGTTCGGTACGTTCAGCGTCGGCAAGCGTGCGGCACGCAGCGGGCGCAACCCGCGCACCGGCGCCACGATCAAGATCAAGGCCGCGAAGGTGCCGAAGTTCCGCCCCGGCAAGGCGCTCAAAGACGCGGTCAACTGAAGACCCGCACGTCGAGTTCGAAACAACACGGGTGCTTAGCTCAGTTGGTAGAGCGGCGCCCTTACAAGGCGTAGGTCGGGGGTTCGAGCCCCTCAGCACCCACCACCCGTTTGCATCCCGAGTGACCGGCTAGAATCTTCTTAGCCATCCAGCCAAAGGCGAACCTCGGTTCGCCTTTGTTGCTTCTGCGCTCGAACCACGGTTTGACGCATGGCGTGACCACCATTCCTGCACCCGCCTGTCGCTCCGCTGCCTTGCAGCCGGGCGGCCCGTTGACAGAGGCTCTCGATGTTCGATTTTTTCCGCAAGCACACACGCGTGTTGCAGTTCCTGCTGGTGATCCTGATCTTCCCGTCGTTCGTGTTCTTCGGGATCCAGGGTTACAGCGGCTTCACTGGTGACGCGAACGATTCGGTCGCCAAGGTGGCAGGGCACAACATCACGCGCACCGAGTGGGATGGCGCGCAGCGCGACCAGATGGAGCGGGTGCGCCAGCAGATGCCCAACGTCGACCCCAAGCTGTTCGACACCCCCGAGATGAAACTGCAATCGCTCGACGGCCTGGTGCGCCAGCGCGTGATGCTGGCCGCGGCCGACAAGCTCAACCTCGTGACGACCGACGACCGCCTGCAACGTGTGTTTGCGGCCGACGCGCAGTTCGCGTTCATGCGCAACCCCGACGGCAGCGTCAACAAGGACGTGCTCAGCGCACAGGGCATGTCGTCGGAGCTGTTCGCGCAACGCCTGCGCCAGGACCTGACGCTGCGCCAGGTGATGCTCGGTTTGGGCGGCACGGCGTTCGCCCCGGTCAGCACCACGGCGGCGGCGCTCGACGCGATGTTCCAGCAGCGTGAAGTCCAGGTGCAGCGCTTCGACACCAAGGCCTCGCTCGAGAAGGTCTCGCCGACCGACGCCGACATCGAGAAGTTCTACAAGGACCCGGCCAACGCCTTGCAGTTTCAGGCGCCGGAGCAGGCCTCGGTCGAGTACGTGCTGCTCGACCTCGACACGCTCAAGAAGGGCATCAGCGTGTCCGAGGAAGACCTGCGCAAGTACTACACCGAAAACGAGAAGCGCTACACGACGCCGGAAGAACGGCGTGCGAGCCACATCCTGGTCAAGGCCGAGAAGAGTGCACCAGAAGCCGATCGTGCCAAGGCGAAGGCCAAGGCCGAAGGCTTGTTGGCCGAGCTCAAGAAGAACCCGGCAGCGTTCGCCGACCTGGCGCGCAAGAACTCCGACGACCCGGGCTCTGCAGAGAAGGGCGGCGACCTCGACTTTTTCGGCCGCGGTGCCATGGTCAAGCCGTTCGAAGACGCAGCCTTCGGCCTCAAGCCCGACGAACTGAGCGGCGTCGTAGAGAGCGACTTCGGTTACCACATCATCAAACTCGCAGCAGTGAAGGGCGGCGAGAAGCGCAGCTTCGAATCGGTGCGTGCCGAGCTCGAGACCGAAGTGAAGACGCAACTCGCCCAGAAGCGTTTCTCCGAATTGGCGGTCGAGTTCACCAACATGGTGTACGAACAGCCCGACAGCCTGAAGCCCGCCGCCGACAAGTTCAAGCTCGAACTCCGCACCGCGCAGAACGTGAAACGAATCGCGGCACCCGGTGCCACCGGCGCGCTGGCGAACCCGAAGTTTCTGGAAGCGCTGTTCGGCGCCGATGCGTTGCGCAACAAACGCAACACCGAAGCGGTCGAGATCGCACCGAGCACGATGGTCTCGGGGCGCGTGCTGCAGTACGCGGCCGCGCACCAGTTGCCGCTGGCCGAGGTCAAGACCCGAGTGCGCGTCCGGCTCGCCACGGTTCAGGCGGCGGCGCTTGCCCGCAAGCTCGGCGAAGAGAGGCTCGCGGCGCTGCGCGCTGCGCCCGACACCGCGCTGGCCGAACCCGTGCAACTGGTGTCGCGTGCGCAGCCGCGTGAAGTGCCATCGGCCGTGCTGGACGGGCTGCTGAAGGCGCCTGTGGCCACGCTGCCAGCGTTCGTCGGCGTCGATCTGGGCGAGCAAGGCTATGCGGTGGTCAGGGTCAGCAAGGTGCTCGGGCGCGACCCGGTCGCGGCCGATGCGACCCAAGGGCAGGCGCAGTACGCGCAGGCCTGGGGCGATGCCGAATCGCAGGCTTACTACGGCGCGCTGAAATCCCGCTTCAAGGTCGAGATCAAGGCCGACGCGCTGAAGATTTCCGAGGCCGCCGCGAGTGCCGCCAGCGCTGCCGCGAAGTGACGCGATGCGCAGCCCTCGGGCGCGGGCGCAGCGCCTGAGCCCCTTCTGGCATCCGCTATAATTTCAAGCTCTACGGTGGCTGTAGCTCAGTTGGTAGAGTCCAGGATTGTGATTCCTGTTGTCGTGGGTTCGAGCCCCATCAGCCACCCCATCCTTCCGCTCTGCACCTGGCCCCGCTTCGCGCGGGGCGCCACTCAGAAGCTGGCCTTGGTCTTCACGAGCAACTGAACCTTCTTGACATCGGCATTGGTATTCGAAGGGAATGCCAGGTCGACGTGCAACACGTTGCTGAACGCCGCACGGGCGCTGACGATGCGAAGGCCGAAGCCCGCGTTGCCCAGCCATCCCGGGCTGACGGTGTTCGGGTTGTCGCCGCCCCAGGCCCGGCCCGCGTCGAAGAATGCCGCACCACCGATGCGAAACAGGCGCCAGATGTAGAGGTCGGTGTAGAAGCGCTCCTCCACCGTGAACAAGGCGCGTCTCGTGCCGCTCTGGTAACGCAGTGGGTAGCCACGCAGGCCGTTGTCGCCGCCGAGCAGCAGTGAGTCCGACGGGTCGGGCCGGGTGAGCAGGTCGCCCGAAGCCGAGGCGTAGAACAGCCAACGCGGCGTCTGCGGCAGGTAGTACTGCGCCTGGGCACCCAGGCGTTGGCGCCGAACCTGCGTGCCTGTGTATTGGCCGGCGAGGCTGGCCGACGCAATCAGCGTGTGCCCGGGCATCGGCTCGAACCCGCGGCTGATCGTCAGCGCGTAGAGCAGCGCATCGAGGCTGGATCCGAAGCCTCTCGAAGCCCAGCCGAGTTGAAGGGTCGACGCGAGCCCGAGGGCGAAGAACTCGGGCCGGCCGATCAGGTTGCGGTTCAACTCGCGCTCGTAGCGGTCTTCGATCAGTGCCACCCTGACAAAGGGTGCCACCAGCTTCTGGTCGCTCGGCAGGCGCGCCGGTGCGGTCGAATCGGGTTCGGCCGCATACGCGTCGTTCAGGTAGCTCATGCCGACGGAATAGCGCTGCACCCAGCCGTCGGCAAGGCCGGGTGACCAGCCCGCGAAGGCCTCGGCCTGGTCCTGCCGGTGGCGATACTGGCTGACGGCCTTACCGGCGTTGTAGACGGCGTCGATGCGGGTGTCCTTCGCCGCGGTCAGGCCAGCGCTCCAACGCGCGTCGAGTGCATGGAAGGGCTGCACGATAGACGCTGCGTCGCGCCTGCCATCGCTGTTGGCGGCGTGGCTGAGGCCGACCGAAGCCCAGGTTCCGAAGATGCGGTCGCTGGACAACTGGAACTCGTTGCTGGTGCGATCGACGGTGCGGGAGTGCCCGAAGCTGACCGACGTGCCGGTGCCGAGCAGGTTGTACTCCCTCAGATGGATGCCGCTGGAATTGGCCCCTCCCGAGCGGCCGGCGCTGATGCCGGGGTCCAGCGACCAGGTGTCGCGTGTCGACACCTCGATGTCGACCACCCCGTCGTGGTAGGCCACCGGCCGAAGCTGAACGTCGTAAAGGTAGCGGTTGTTGCGCAACAGGCGCTCAGTCTCTTCGAGCAGGCGCAGCGAGACCGGCTCACCGCTCTTGAACAACAGCGCGCGCCGGATGACGCCGGGCCGGGTTTGGATGTGCAGGGCATTGGCGGCACGGAAGAGCAGCTTGTCTTCTTTCGGATCGGCCGTGTCGAAGATGTCCCGGGCTACGACGCGGATTTCGCCGATCGTCGCCCCGGCAGCCTCCAGTTCGGCAAAGGTCGGCAGCACCGGTGGCAACGGGTCTTGCGCCATGGCCAGCCCGTGCAGGCTGAACAACAGCAAAAGGGCGCGGCGCAACACACGCCTGACCGTGCGCAGCCCCGAAGGCCTGCGCTTTTCGGTGAGGACACTGCCGATCGCTATTCGCACGCGGCGATGATCACGCTCGCGTCCTTACGGACGCCTTAAGGCCCGGACCCGCAGCATCGCTGCCGGATACCGCCGCGCGGTTGCGCGCAGGCTACGCATTAAGTTGCGCTTAAGCAGCAGCCTTCGACCATGCATGAAGCCTGCGCGCCGTGTCGTGACGCGGCAGTCGCTCACCTCCGGCCCATGAACAACCTGCATCTCTTTCAATTGATCAACGCCGCGCCCGGGTTGAGCCACCCACAGTGGGTTGTGGCCACGCTGCTGGCCCGGTGGCTCGTCTGGCTGATTCCGGTCTCGATGGCGCTCGTGTGGGTTCGCGGCACACACGAGGCCCGCCACGAACTGCTCATGGTGCTGCTCGCCGTGGGCCTGTCGCTGACGTTTGCACAGTTCGTCTCACTTGTCTGGCCGCAACCGCGCCCGCTCGCGCTGCACATGGGCACGCAGTATCTCGAGCACGACGCGAGCCCGGGCCTGCCCAGTGGCCAGGTGACGGTCTTCTGGAGCCTCGCCCTCGCCGCGCTGAGAACCAGAAGGTTCGCGTTGTGGGGGTTCCCTTTGCTGGCACTGGGGCTGATCGTCGGCTGGAGCCGCGTCTACCTCGGGGTCCACTTTCCCTTCGACATACTGGCGGCGCTCCCCGTGGCATGGCTGGGCACGGTCTTGGCCAGTGCGCTGCGTGTCCGCTTTCAACCGGTGTTCACCCGCATCGTGTGCCTCTATGATCGGTATGCGGTCCGATGGCGAGGCGGCGCTGGGCCCAGCCGCAAGACCTGAACTGATTCAGCCCGAACCGATGCGAATCCTGCTGATCGAAGACGACACCATGATCGGCAAGGCCGTGCGCCGCGGGCTGGCAGACGCCGGCTTTGCGGTCGATTGGGTCACCGATGGCCGCGCCGCCGAACTCGCGCTGAGCAACGCCGTCTACGACTTGGCCGTGCTCGACCTCGGCCTGCCGAAGAAGGACGGCATGGCCATCCTGGCCACACTGCGTGGCAAGGGCAACGCCATGCCCGTCCTGATCGCTTCGGCGCGCGACACCGTGCGCGATCGCATTGCCGGGCTGGAGGCGGGCGCCGACGACTATGTGCTCAAGCCGTTCGACATGGACGAGCTGGTGGCACGGGTCCGGGCCCTCCTGAGGCGCCATGCCGGCAGCGGGTCACCGCTGCTGCGGTTCGGAGCACTCGTGCTCGACCCGCTGCGCAAGCGTGTGACGCAAGGCGAAGGCACGATCGACCTGTCTGCCAAGGAGTTCGCGGTTCTAGAGGCCCTGATGCAGCGGCCGGGCGCAGTGCTGTCGCGTGCGCAACTCGAGGAGTCCGTGTATGGCTGGGGCGACGAGGTCGGCAGCAACGCGATCGAAGTGCATCTGCATCACCTGCGCAAGAAGCTGGGAGCCGGCGTGATCAAGAACGTGCGGGGCGTGGGTTACCGCGTCACGGAGGGCTGATTGCGTTCGATCGAACGTTATTTGCTGGCCTGGATCATGGGCGCCCTGTTCCTGGGGACGGTGGCGATCGTTCTGGTGACCTACCTCGTCACGCTCGACGAGATGAACGAGATCTTCGACGCGGATCTGAAGAACGTGGCCGAGGCACTCGGAACCCATCACCGTGCAGGCCTCGGCCCCGGCATTCCAGCGGAGTCGAAGTCTCCGGCACGCACCGATGTCGCAGACCCGGCCGAGATCGTGACCGTCACCTGGACGCAAGACGGGCGGCGGGTCTTTTCTTCCGACCCGCGGGTGGCGATTCCGTTCAGCGCTCACGAAGCACTCTCGCAGATGCGCGTCGCACAGGAAGACTGGCTGGTGTACACCGACGTCAGCGCCAACGGCGTGGCGCAGGCCGCACAGCGCATCTCGGCTCGGCACGACACGGCCGCCGAGTCGGCGTCGAAGATCTTCGTGCCGATGATCGTGCTCGCGCTCTTCGTCGCCGGCCTGATGGTCGTGGCGCTTCGCCGGGGGCTCAGGCCACTGGACGCCGCAGCGCAGGATGTTGCCTCGCGCACGGCCTTGTCGTTGGTACCGATACCGACGGCCGATGTGCCTGCCGAGATCACACCGCTGGTCGCATCGATCAACGGGCTGATGGCGCGCTTGGCGAACACGTTCACGACCCAGCGGCGCTTTCTGGCCGATGCAGCCCACGAGCTGCGCACGCCGGTGACGGCGTTGCGGCTGCAACTGCAGTTGCTGCAGAAATCCCACGACGAAGCGGGCCGCGCCGAGGCGATCGGCGAATTGCAGGTAGGCATCGACAGGTCGCAACGGTTGCTCGAGCAACTCCTGCACGTGGCTCGCTTCGATCCCGAAGGCGAAGTGATGCATCGCGAGGCGGTCGACCTCGCGGAGCTGGTGCGCGATGTCGTGAGCGCCATGAGCCCGAGGGCGGAACACCGCGGGCTCGATCTGGGTGCTGCGGCAGACACGAACGTGGTCGTCGAAGGCGATGCCGGTCAGCTCACGGTGCTCTTGAACAACCTGGTCGAAAACGCACTGCGCTACACCCCACCTGGCGGCGTGGTGGATGTGCAGGCCACCCGGATGGACGGCCGGCCGACGCTGCGTGTCTTCGACACGGGACCGGGCATTGCCGAACCCGAACGGGAATTGGTCTTCGGCCGCTTCTATCGCGGCCCGGAGGCCCGGGCCAGTGAACCCGGGGGCAGCGGCCTCGGGCTGGCCATCGTGCGCGCCATCGCCGGCCTGCACGGCGCAGTCGTTTCCCTGCACACGCCTCCGTCGGGGCAGGGGCTGGAGGTGCGGGTCATGTTCCCTCACGCGCCTACTTCGCCGGCGGGGCAGCAACTCGACAACCGTACCTGAAACGGCCCCGCCACCTGCCTCGCCCGGGCTGGCGGCTATGCTCGGTCAAAGATGCTCAAACCACACATCACTGGCGATCAAGCGGCGGCGCGTCACAGCGAAACGCGGCGTGTCGGCCGCTTCGTCGCCGTCGGCTGCGTCGCTGCCGCCGTGCACTGGGCTGTTGTCGTGGCGGTGGTGAGCCAGTGGGGCTGGCAGCCGCTCGTTGCCAATGTGCTCGGGTGGCTGCTGGCCTTCACCGTGTCCTTCGCCGGTCATCACCAACTCACGTTCCGCGACCGGCAGGCGCCCGTGTGGGGTTCGGTCGGCCGATTCTTCGTCGTTTCGGCCGCCGGGTTCTGCGTCAACGAGGTGGCGTATGCGCTGTTGCTCGGCTGGAGCGAGCAGCGTTATGACCTGGTGCTGGCGGCCGTGCTGCTGGCCGTGGCGGTCTTCACTTTCCTGCTGAGTCGCGGCTGGGTGTTCCTTCGCAGCGAAGCGCACTGAACAGGGCGGGTTCCGACGGGTCGACCCGCCACAGCCGGATGTCACGCACAGCGGAGGCAACGCTGGCGATCTTCAGGAACGGGTACGGCTCGACGGCCGAGGCGGGCCCGACCAGCCAACTGACCGGCGCCGCGCAGATCGCTGCCGGCAACGCTGCCGGCAAGACGAGCACCGGGGGCGTGCCTGGTCTGGCGAACTGGTTGGCGTCGGCGAGTTCCTTGCGCCAGTTGTCGCGTGTTGGTACCTCGCCGCTTCGCCATTCATCGACCACGGGGGTGGCCGTGCTCAGCCTGGCGTAGAACGGCAGGTCGTAGTAGTAGTGCCCCAGCATGAACACCGGTTCGCCAGGCCTGTGGCGGGCTCCCAGAACCTGCGCCAGGTCGCGCAACGAGTTGAAAGGCCAGAGTGCCAGCCCGATGACGGTGGCCAGGCCGATGAGACCCGCGGCAGCGGCACTGCCCACCCACCAACGTTTCATGCGGATCGAGGGCGCTGCGATCTGAGCAAAACCCTCGGCCATCAGCGCCGCCAGCGGCGGCACGGCCGGCAGCACGTAGCCCACCAACTTCGACTGCGGCATCGAGAAGAAGAGCAGCACCAGGCCAACCCACAGCAGCAGCAGCAGTCGAACCTCGCGCTGGGTGCTGTCCACCGCAGTGGCACGGGCGAAGAGCCGGTACAGCCACGGCAGCCAGGGCAGACTGAAGAGCAGCAGCAACACCGGATAGAACCAGAACGGCTGCACGTTGTTGAAGCCGCCCGCAGCGAAGCGCTTGAAATGCTGGACGACGAAGAAGTAGTCCAGGAAGTCCGGAAAGCGCAGTTGCATCGCTACGAACCACGGCGCCGCCACCAGCACGAACAAGAGCATGCCTGGCCACCACAGCAGCGTCCACAGCACGCGCCAGCGTCGCTGCGCGATCAGCCACACCCCGACCACCAGCGCCGGGATCACGATGCCGATCAGCCCCTTGGCGAGCACGCCGATGGCGGCCATGGCGTAAGCGGACGCCAGCGCACGCCGATAGGACAGTTGGCGATCGATGCTCAGCGCCGCGTGCGCGGCCAACACGATGGTGGCCGTGATGCAGCCGGCCACGAGCATGTCGAGGTTGGCGAACTGCCCACCGACATAGAACAGTGGTTGCGCCAGCAGCGCCACGAGCGTCAGCCGCGCCGAGCGATCGCCCACCCAGCGCCGGATGAACAGGTACAGCGCGCAGGCAGCCAAGGTCGACCCCAGCAGCGGCGCCACTCGCGCTGCCCACTCGTGCAGGCCGAACAATGACATCGCGCCCGCCGTGATCCAGTAGAACAGCGGCGGCTTGTGGAAGAAGGGCAGGCCGTCCAGCGTGGGAGTGAGCCAGTCGCCGGAGCGCATCATCTCCCAGGCCACGCCGACATAGCGGCCTTCGTCGGGCAGCATCAGGGGGCGCATCCAGGCCGTCGCGCTCAGCCACAGGAAGACAAAGATCAAGGTACCGACCGGCTCGCGCCAGCCGGCAGCGCGGGCCCAGCTCACGGTCGAGTCGCCTTCAGCCCTTGCCCCATCTCGCGCTTGACGACGAACAGCGGCCGCGCCTTCACTTCTTCGAAGATCCGGCCGACATATTCGCCCACGATGCCAAGCGACAGCAATTGAATGCCGGCGAAGAGCATCAGGCTCACGACGATCGTCGTCCAGCCACTGACATCATGCCCGTAGAGCAGATAACTCGCCGTCAGGTAGCCGCCGTACAGAAACGCCATCAGCGCCAACGCGAAGCCGAGCATGCTGACGGCCCGCAACGGCCAGGTGGTGAAGGCCGTCAACCCGTCGAGCGACAGGCGGATCAGGCGCAAGGGGCTGAAGTGGCTGCGCCCGTGGGCGCGTGCGGCCGGAACATAGGGCACGGCAACGGCCTTGAAGCCGACCCAGGCGTACAAGCCTTTCATGAACCGGTTGCGTTCCGGCAGCGCCAGCAGCGCGTCGACGACGCGCCGGTCCATCAGCCGGAAGTCGCCTGCCCCCGGTGGCACCTCGAAACGATCGGCCGCGTTCACGAGCAAATAGAACCAGCGCGTGCCGATCTGCTTGAAGCGGCCTTCGTCGCTGCGATCCTGGCGCACGGCATACGCCACGTCGGCACCTTCGCGCCAGTGGCGAACGAAGGTCGCGATGAGTTCGGGCGAGTGCTGCAGGTCGGCATCCATCATCACGACGACGTCGCCGGCGGCGGCGTCGAGCCCTGCAGTCAGCGCCGCCTCCTTGCCGAAGTTGCGTGACAACTGCAGCACACGAAAGCCTGGCACGCGGGCCCACCCTTCGAGCAGAACGGCCGTCGTGTCGGTGCTGCCGTCGTCGACGAGGACGACTTCCCACGACCGGGTGATGTCGTCGAGGCAGTCGCTCAACAGCGGCAGAAGGAGCGCCAGATTTTCCGCCTCGTTGCGGCACGGAATCACACAAGACACCGAGGGCGCGCCGCGGCGTTCGCCGTCCGCACCAACACTTCGGTCGGCCGGGAATGCGGGAGTCTGGGGCTCGCCCGCGGGGCCGGATGCAGCCTGGCGATGGGGGTTGCCGGGCAAAGTTGGCGCGAGGCGTAGGCTCATGGGGTTCTCGGAACGGTATTCAGCGGAGAGTGTGCCGACGCACGACTTAATCGATCCTTAAGGCGGGCACGGCGCGGAGTCGGTCGGCTTGATGACCTTCCAGGCCATGTCCGGAAAGGCCGGGCCGAACGGGCTGCCGGAAGGCAATTGGGCTGAGCGACCGATCTGTAGCGCACCACACCGGCGCAGCAGATCGAGGCCGACCCAGGGGCTGCGATCGAAGTCGCCGTCAAGCAGCACCAGCGGCCGCTCCGGCAGCTTCAGGGCCAGGGCCCCGGCCATGGCGGGTTCGCCGACGATCACGCGGATCGGGCCGCCCAGCAAGGCTCTTGCAGGCGCAGCGACGGCGTCGGCGAAAGGCTGCGATGGGAAGGTCCGCCAGTGGTGATCCTTCAAGGCAGGCAGACCCACCGGCGAGGTCGCGTAGCTCAGCAACATCAGCAGCCCCTGAAGCGCCAGGAACACTTTCACTGCGAACGCCAGGCGCACGCGCAACCAAAACGCGCGGGGCATCGATTCCATCGCCGCTGGAACCACGAACGGCAGGAACGCGGTGCCCCACTGGAGTTGCAGGTCGGAGCCGAGAACCACCCCCATCGCGGGCATGAAGAGCATGGGAACGGCGGCCCAACTCAGGATGAGTGCCCGACTTCCCGGCATGGCGTCGGCGGGTGGCAAAGCGCCCGCGGCTGCTGCCGGCGCGCGTTTCGAAGCGCTCCAGGCACACGCGCCGAGAAAAAGGATCGCAGGCATGCCCCGATTGAGCAGCTGATCGGCCGCCCAGCGACCGGCGTTGGCTAGCCGGTCGACGGTGCCGAGGTGCGCCCCCAGCGAGCTGCCCATCGCGTAACGGATCGGACCGAAGTCGTGGGCCGGCAGCCACAAAAGGTGGGGGCTGAAGACGGCCAGTGCGGTCAGCACCGCCACGAGCAGGCCGCGCACGTGCCGCGGTTCGCGCCAGGCCCGCTGCGATGCCCAGAAACACAGCACCGACAGCGCAGTCACCGCGATCTGGTATTTGCTCAGGGCCCCGAGACCCAGGGTCACGCCGAGCGCAACCCACCAGCGCAGGCGCTGGTCGTCGAAGGCGCGCCAGCAGCACCAGGCGCTCATCACCACCGTGAGCAGGAGCACCACGTTGTGGTTGTAGTAGTTCAGGCGCCCGTTGTAGTAAGTGATGCACAACGCCGCCAGCAACGCGAGCGCAGCGTAAGTGGCGCCACGAAGCGCGCGGAGCAGCGCCCACAAGACACCCATCGCAGCGAGAGTCACGGCCGCGCCGAGCAGCGCGCCCGTCCACGCGGAGATGCCCAGAAACTGCACGGGCACCCACAGCAACCATGTCGGCAGCGGTGGGTGTTTGTAGTAGCCGAGTTCCAGCGAGCGAACCCACGTGAGCTGCTCGATGTTGTCGACCGGCGGCGACAGGCTGGTCGATGCGAGGTGCACCAACCAGACCGCCGCGAACACGAGCAGCCCGACCGCGACCAGGCGACCTGAGGGCGCCTGCGTTGACGCAGCTTTCTGGATCCAGGCCTGCGTGGGCCGGCGCAAGTGGGCGATGCCGGTCATGCGAGCGCGGTGCCGCGATGAAGCGGTTCGAGATGGCCCGTGCTGCCCCGCCTGTTGCGGCGCCATTGAATTCCCACGGCCATCGCTTCCTGAAGTCGTCCGCCGACACTGTCGCAGAGATCGACTTAACCGCGCCTTAAAGCAGAATCATGCTGAATTCAGCAATTGTCATAATGTTCTGACACTCATAGTATGTGTCCCATGTTGACATTGAAGTCGCCGGCCTCGCAACAGCTTGATCCTGGGGCCGGCAAGCCCCATGCCGTGGTCATCGGCAGCGGTTTCGGCGGTCTGGCTGCCGCCGTGCGGCTCGGCGCCCGCGGCTACCGCGTGACCGTGCTGGAAAAGCTCGACGCGGCCGGCGGTCGCGCCTACGTGTACCGGCAGGACGGTTTCACCTTCGATGCCGGCCCGACCGTCATCACCGCGCCCTTCCTGTTCGAGGAGCTGTGGGCACTCTGCGGCCGCCGCATGACCGACGACATCGACCTGCGCCCGGTGGCCCCGTATTACCGCATCCGCTTCGACAACGGCGAGGTGTTCGACTACAGCGGCGACGCCGCCGCGATGCGCGCCGAGGTCGCCCGCTTCGCGCCCGGCGACGTGGCCGGCTACGAACGTTTCCTGAAAGCCAGCGAAGCGATCTACAAGGTCGGTTTCGAGCAGCTCGGCCACGTGGCCTTCGACTCGTGGACCGACATGGCGCGCGTGCTGCCCGATCTGCTCAAGCTCGAGGGCTACCGCACGGTCTACTCGCTCGCCTGCAAACACGTCAGCGACCCGCGCTTGCGCGTGGTGCTGACCTTCCAGTCGCTGCTGGTCGGTGGCAACCCGTTCGCCACCACTTCGGTCTATTGCCTGATCGCGTTCCTGGAGCGGCGCTGGGGCGTGCACTTCCCGATGGGCGGCACCGGCAGCCTCGTCAAGGGCCTGGTGAGCCTGATCGAAGGGCAGGGTGGCAGCGTGCGCTGCAATGCCGGCGTGGCGCAGATCACCGTAGACCACGGTGCCGCCTCCGGCGTGCGCCTGGAGAACGGCGAAAACATCGCCGCCGACGTGGTGGTGTCGAATGCCGACTCGGCCTGGACCTACCGCCACCTCGTGCCCGCGGAGCACCGCAAGCGCTGGACCGACCGGCGCATCGAGAAGGCCCGCTATTCGATGAGCTTGTTCGTCTGGTACTTCGGCACGAAGCGCCAGTACCCCGACGTGGCGCACCACACCATCGCGCTCGGCCCGCGCTACCGGGAACTGCTGACCGACATCTTCGAACGCAAGCTGCTCGCCGACGACTTCAGCCTCTACCTGCACCGGCCGACCGCCACCGACCCGTCGCTTGCGCCACCCGGCTGCGACGCCTTCTACGTGCTCTCGCCGGTGCCGCACCTGCAGAGCGGCACCGACTGGCGCGTGCAGGCCGAGCCTTATCGGCTGGCGATCCAGAAGCGGTTGCAGGAGACGCTGTTGCCGAATCTCGCCGACGAGATCGTCAGTTCCCGCCTGCTCACACCGCAGGACTTTCAGGACCGGTTGTCGTCGTTCCGCGGCGCCGCGTTCAGCCTCGAGCCGGTGCTCACGCAGAGCGCCTGGTTCCGCCCGCACAACCGCAGCGAAGAGCTCGATCGCCTCTACCTCGTCGGCGCCGGAACGCACCCCGGTGCCGGCCTGCCCGGTGTACTTTCTTCAGCCCGTGTACTCGACTCGGTGGTTCCTCATGCAGACACACTCGCCGTTGCCCGCCCCGGTTCGCTCGCCGACGTATCCATCGCCGCCGCCTGACGCTGGCGCCGATGCTGCGGCCGATGCGGCGGCCGATCTGGCCGCGTGCCGTGCCGCGTTGCGCAACGGCTCGAAGACCTTTCTCGCGGCGTCGTTCCTGCTGCCGCGCCGTGTGCACGAACCGGCCTCGGCGCTGTACGCGTTCTGCCGCCTCGCCGACGACGCGGTCGACGCGCAGGACGGCAGCCGCCACGACGCGGTAGCGCGTCTGCGCGAGCGCCTGCGGCTCGCTTACGCCGGCACGCCGCAGAACGCGCCGGCGGACCGGGCGCTCGCCGTCGTCGTCGCGCGCTACGCGATTCCGCAGGCCTTGTTCGACGCGCTGCTCGAGGGCTTCGAGTGGGACCTGCAGGGCCGCCGCTACGACACGCTCGAAGCGCTGCACGACTACGCCGCGCGCGTGGCCGGCGCGGTCGGCGCGATGATGGCCTTGCTGATGGGCGTGCGCACGCCCGAAGGCCAGGCGCGGGCCTGCGATCTGGGCGTTGCGATGCAGCTCTCCAACATCGCCCGCGACGTGGGCGAAGACGCGCGCATGGGCCGCTTGTACCTGCCACGCGCGTGGATGCGCGAAGCTGGTCTCGACCCCGACGCGTGGCTGGCGCAGCCGACTTTCAGCCCGGCGCTCGGCAGTGTCGTGCAACGTGTTCTCGACGCCGCCGAAGCGCTCTACCAGCGGGTCGACGCCGGCGTGGCCCGCCTGCCGCTGGCTTGCCGCCCGGGCATCAACGCCGCACGGTTCCTCTATGCCGAGATCGGCCACGAAGTCGCGCGGCGCGGCCTCGACTCGGTGTCGCAGCGCGCACGCGTGTCGTCGCGGCGCAAAGCCTGGCTGCTGCTGCGTGCGCTCGCACAACTCGCGCCGGCCCCGGCGCCGCAAGCTTTGCCCGCGCTCGCGGCGAACCGTTTTCTGGTGGACGCGGCTGTCGCCACGGCAGCGCCCGCGGTCGTGATGGCGCCACCGCGCCGCAGCGTCGCCGACCGGGTGGTCTGGACCGCCGAACTGTTCGCGCGCCTCGAGCAGCGTGACCGCCTGCTCGCCCGCGGCGGTGCCGAGCGCGCCGTGAGCTTGTGAGTTCTACGCTGATCATTGCGCTGGAGTTCACGGCCGTGATCGGTGTGGTGCTCGGCCTGGGCATCTGGGAACTGTGGGGCTTGCGTCGTGACAAGAAGAAGGATGACGCCGCCGCATCGGCACCGCGCCGCGAACCCTGACGGTTTCAGCGCGTGATCCGCGGCATGCGAAACGGCAGCAGCGCCTGCACCCAGGCGCTGTCGAAACGCTGCAGCGACAGGCTCTCGTGCATCGCCGTCACCGGCTCGCCGAGCCAGCGGGTGTCGACCAACGAGCGGGCGTAGAACGGTGCGTCGGTCAGCGTCTTCGTCACGCGCATCGGTGCACCGCCTTCGCTGCGCGCGGTGCGGGCCACACCCCAGCGGCTGTTCGGCAGCGCGGCCCGGCGCGGCGGCTCGATCGTGTTCACCGAGCCGTTGCCATGGAATTCCAGGCCGATGGCGAGCGGCTCCGCAGCCACGCGGTCCACGTCGTACAACACCGCGCTGCGGCCGTTCGACAGGTGCGCGCGGGCCCAGTCCCAGCGCGTGAACGCCTGCTCGAGGGGTGCATCGCCCCGGTTCGAATCGAGGTAACCCGCGCCCGACCAGCGCAATGCGGGCGCGCTCAGGTCCACCTCGACGCGTGCGCTCGGTGCGATCGGAAACCAGCGGTGTTGCCCCCGCGCCGAGAGCCGCATCGGGTGGTCGAACCGCTGCGCCGCATGCAGCTTCACCACGCCGCGCAGGCGCGCCGGCCAAGGCACGCTGATCTCGTCGATCGTGATCGTCAGCGTGTCGCCGTGCCAGCGCAGCGCGCTCGGGCCGATCTGCAAGCTGGTGGCATCGGCGTGCAGCTGATGGCGCCCGCGCTCCGTCATCGACCAGCGCTTCGCGCCGCGGCCGTAGAGCGCCACGTTGAGCGCGCAGTGATTCAGCGGATCGACACGACCTTCTGCAGTGCGCCGCCGCGCCCGCGCGTAGTAGGGCGAGAACACGCTGCCGATGAAGGCGATCAGCGTGAGGCCGTGCGCGCCGTCGTCGCTCAGCGCGTCGAGGTACCACCAGGCGTAGCCGCCGGCGGCGACGGGCGTGTCGAAGGCCGGGCCGGGCTGCGCGCCGCGGCCCGATCCGCCAGCAGGCTCGCCGCGGCCTGGCGGCCAGAGAGCGCCGCCATCGGCACGCCCGGCCCGGGGTGTGTGGAGCCACCCGCCAGGTAGAGCCCCGGCACCCGGCTGCGCGAGCCCGGCCGACCGAACGAGGCCATCCAGCCGTGCGACGCCCTGCCGTAGAGCGCGCCCCCCGTGGCCGGAAACAGGCGCTCGAAGTCGCGCGGTGTCGTCGTCAACGTGTTGGCCGGGCTGTGTGCCACGTTCAGGCCGCAGTGTTCCAGGGTCCGGAAGAGCTGGGTTTCGCATCTGCTGATCTCCTCGGGGGTGAACGAGCCCACGTCGCCGTTGGCGGGGGCATTGACGATGCACAGCAGGCGCTCGGGGCCGCCGGGCCTGCCCGTGCCGGCGTCGAAGCGGTCCTGGGCGCACACGTAGACGGTGGGCGATGACGGCAGCCGCGCGTGCCGGAAGATGTCGTCGAACTCGCGCGGGTAGTCGTTCGAGAAGAACACCGAGTGGCGGGCGAGCGGAAAGCCGCTCGTCGGCGCGAGCAGGTTCAGCGTGAGGGCCGACAACGACCGGTGCGACTCGGCCACCGGTGTAACACCGGCCGCCACGGCGCTGCCGAGTCGGCCGCTGGCGAGGGCGGCCACGTCGCCGTTGAAGACGATGGCCTGCGCCGCCAACTCTTCGCCGCCGACCAGGCGCACGCCGCTGACGCGCCCGGCGCTCGTGAGGATCGCATCCACATGGGCCTGGTAGCGGATTGACGCGCCACGCGCCTGCGCCAGGCGCGCGAGCGTGGCGGCCACGCGGTGCATGCCGCCTTCGACTTGCCACACGCCGTCTTGCTCCACGTGCGCCACCAGCATCAGCGTGGCCGGCGCCATGAAGGGCGACGAACCGCAGTAGGTGGCGTAGCGGCCGAACAGCTGGCGCAAGCGCGGGTCGGCGAAGTGTTTGCCGAGCTCGTTCCACAGCGTGATCAGCGGCGAGATGCGCATCAGACCGGGCAGGCCGCGCACGCCGACCCGGCTGGCCAGCGACCAGGGGCTGGGCCGCGAGCCGCGCAGGAAAGGCGCTTCGAGCGTCTCGTAAATGCGCTGCGCCCGCGCACAGAAATCGAGGTAACCGCGGCTCGCGGCGGCGCCGGCGAACTCGCCGATCGCTGCGGCCGAGCGCTGCACATCGGCGAACAGGTCGAGGTGTTCGTTCTCGCTCCACGCGTGGCGCGCGAGCACGCTGACGGGCTGCAGGTTCAAGTGGTCCGACAGGCGCGTGCCGACCGCTTCGAACAACTCTTCGAACACCCAACGCATCGTGAACACCGTCGGTCCGGCGTCCATCAGTGCGCCACCGACCTCGACCTGGCGCATCTTGCCGCCGGGCTGCGCGGCGCGTTCCAGCACCAGCACGTCGATGCCTTGCGCGGCGAGTTCCAGCGCGCTGACGAGCCCGCCGATCCCGGCGCCGATGACGATCACGCGCTCTCGCTTCATGAGGCTGCGCCCGTCGCGCGAGCCGAGGGCATGTGTTGTTGACGCACCAAGTTCATGTGTCTATGCTACGTGACACTTTAGATTGACAGATACAAATTACACCTACCGCAGCTCTGACGCCTTCAATGGCGCACCCCGCATGAAGCCCATGACCCGCATCGAACAGGCCCTGGCCACCGCCATCTCCACCGGCGAAGCGCCGGGCTGCCCGCCCAAGCTCGCGGGGGCGATCCGGCATGCCGTGTTCCCCGGCGGCGCGCGCATCCGCCCGCAGTTGTGCCTGGCGGTGGCACAAGCCTGCGGCGACGACGACCCGGGCTTGTCGGAAGCCGCCGCCACCTCGGTCGAGCTGTTGCACTGCGCGTCGCTGGTGCACGACGACCTGCCGTGTTTCGACGACTCACCGATGCGGCGTGGCCGCGCTTCGGTGCACTACGCCTACGGCGAAGGCCTGGCGGTGCTGGCCGGCGACGCTTTGATCGTGCTCGCGTTCCAGACCCTCGCGGTGGCGGCCGTGCGTTCGCCGCAGCGGCTGGCGCCCCTGCTCGCCACCATCGCTGCCGGCGTCGGCATGCCGGCCGGCATCGTTGCCGGGCAGGCCTGGGAAAGCGAGCCGCGGGTGTCGCTCACCGAGTACCAGCGTGCCAAGACCGGCGCGCTCTTCGCTGCCGCCACGATGGCCGGCGCCCAGGCCGCGGGCGCCGAAGCCGGGCCGTGGCGTGCGCTCGGCGAATGGCTGGGCGAGGCCTACCAAGCCGCTGACGACATTCGTGACGTGGCCGGCGATCCGCGTGTACTGGGCAAGCCGATCGGGCGCGACGTGGCCTTGTTGCGCCCGAGCGCGGCCAGCGAACTCGGCCTGGACGGTGCCATCGAGCACTTCGATCGTCTGGTGAGTTATGCCATCGCCGCCGTGCCCGAGTGTCGCGGTGCCGAGCAGTTGCGTGCGCTGGTGCGCATGGAGTCCGAGCGGCTGGTGCCGCGGGCGATGTCCGAAGACCGGCCGAGGGTGCCGGTGTAGTCGATCTGCGCGGGCCGGTGCTGCTGCAGCCTTGAATTAAGCCCGCGATGACACCTGCTGCACTGGCAGTGTCGAAGAGCACGCCATGGCGTGACCGCTGGTTGTCTTTGCGCGACCGCTGCCTGTCGAGCCCGGTGTTCCAGCGCCGCGCGTCGGCCTTCCTGCTGACACGGCCGACCGCGCGCCGCCATGCGCGCGAACTCTTCGACCTGGTTGCCGGCTTCGTCTATTCGCAGGTGCTGCTCGCGTGCGTGCAACTGCGCCTGTTCGAGATCCTGGCCGAAGGTCCGCAACCGCTAGACGTGCTGGCGAAGCGACTCGACTTGCCCGAGGAGGCCGCGCGGCGTTTGCTCGCCGCGGCCGTGTCCCTGCGCCTGGTCGAGCACCGTAGCGGCGGCCGCTACGGCCTGGGAGAACTCGGTGCACCGATGGTCGGCAACCGCGCCGTGGCCGCGATGGTGGAGCACCACGCCGCGCTCTACGCCGATCTGGCCGACCCGGTCGCACTGTTGCGTGCAGATTCGAGCCGCGGCGCGCTCGCAGGCTACTGGCCCTACGCCGACGCGCGGGCACCTGGCCGCCTGACGGGCGAACACGTGGCGACCTATTCCACACTGATGGCCGCGTCGCAGCCGCTGGTGGCCGACGAGATCCTCGACTCCTACGACCTGACGAAACACCGTTGCTTGCTCGACGTGGGCGGCGGCGACGGCAGCTTTCTGGCCGCCGCTGCGGCACGCGCGCCATCGTTGCAGCTGCTGCTGTTCGACCTGCCGGCCGTGGCCGAGCGCGCACGGGCGCGGTTCCAGCACGCGGGGCTGGCGCAGCGCGCTTGCGCGTTCGGCGGCAGCTTCCTGACCGATGCGCTGCCGCAGGGGGCCGACATTGCCTCGCTGGTCCGGGTGATCCACGACCACGACGACACGAGCGCGATGACGATCCTGCGCGGCGTGCGCCAGGCCCTGCCGGCACACGGCCGCCTGCTGCTGGCCGAGCCGATGTCGGGCACGCGCGGTGCCGAGCCGATGGGCGACGCGTACTTCGGCTTCTACCTGCTCGCGATGGGCAAGGGCCGGCCGCGCAGCGCCAGCGAGCTGATCGCGATGCTCGGCGCCGCGGGTTTCGCGAGCGCGCGGTTGGTGCCGACGCGCATGCCGCTGCAAACCCAGTTGATCGTCGCGCACTGATCAACCGAGAAAACCCTAGGACTTTTGTTGTAAATCCAGATTGACACAACAAAGAGTAAGCATAGGATGACAGTCACGATGAAGTTGATGTCAGACACCCAGCCGAGGCGGGCACAAACCCCGCACAAGCGCACTGTGAAGAGCGCCCTGGAGCAGCTGTCATGAACGCACTGGCAGTCGTCCTGCAACAACCCGAAGCGCTGAAGCTCACCCGGCTCGACCTGACGCCGCCGACCGATGACGATGTGGTCGTCGACATCGAGTGGAGCGGCATCAGCACCGGCACCGAGCGTTTGTTGTGGACCGGCCGCATGCCGCAGTTCCCCGGCATGGGTTATCCGCTGGTGCCGGGCTACGAATCGGTCGGGCGCATCACGCAAGCCGGTTCGCGTTCGAGTTCGAAGGTCGGTGACCGCGTCTTCGTGCCGGGTGCCAAGTGCTTCGGCGATGTGCGCGGGTTGTTCGGTGGCGCGGCGTCGCGGGTCGTGCTGCCCGGCGCGCGCACGATCCCCATCGCCGACAGCCTCGGTGAACAAGGCGTTCTGCTGGCGCTGGCCGCCACCGCATTCCACACCACCTCGGGCCCCGGCCTTCAGCAACCCGACCTGATCATCGGCCACGGCGTGCTGGGCCGGATGATCGCGCGGCTCGCGGTCGCGGCCGGCAAGTCGCCCACGGTGTGGGAAACGAACCCGGCTCGGCGCGAAGGCGCAGCCGGCTACACCGTCGTCGACCCGAGCGCTGACACGCGCCGCGACTACCGCAGCATCTGCGACGTGAGCGGCGATTCCACCTTGCTCGACACCTTGATCTCACGCCTGGCGCCGGGTGGTGAAGTGGTGCTCGCCGGCTTCTACGACACGCCGCTTTCTTTCATCTTCGCGCCGGCCTTCATGCGCGAAGCACGCATCCGCGTTGCTGCGCAATGGCAGCCCGGTGACCTGGTCGCGGTGCGTGACATGGCCGAGTCGGGCCGCCTCTCGCTCGACGGCCTGATCACCCACCGCCACGACGCGCTGTCGGCCGACGCCGCGTACCGCACCGCCTTCGGCGACCCCGCCTGTTTGAAGATGACCCTCGACTGGAGAGACTGCCCATGACCACCCTTGCAAGCCCCACCACGGCGGGCAAAGGCGCGCCCGTCACGATCATGATGCGAGACCTCCGCAACGAGGCCGCCGTCGAGCCGCCGCCGGTCTCGACCTCGCCCGTGACCAAGGAAACGCAGATCATCGCGATCTACGGCAAGGGTGGCATCGGCAAGAGCTTCACGCTCGCCAACCTCAGCTACATGATGGCGCAGCAGGGCAAGAAAGTACTGCTGATCGGCTGCGACCCGAAGAGCGACACCACCTCGCTGCTGTTCGGCGGCCGGGCCTGCCCGACCATCATCGAGACCTCGTCGAAGAAGAAGCTCGCCGGTGAAGCGGTCGCCATCGGCGACGTCTGCTTCAAGCGCGACGGCGTCTACGCGATGGAGCTCGGCGGCCCCGAGGTCGGCCGCGGCTGCGGCGGGCGCGGCATCATCCACGGCTTCGAGCTGCTCGAAAAACTCGGCTTCCACGAGTGGGGTTTCGACTACGTGCTGCTCGACTTCCTGGGCGACGTGGTCTGCGGTGGCTTCGGCCTGCCGATCGCGCGCGACATGTGCCAGAAGGTCATCGTCGTCGCCAGCAACGACCTGCAGTCGCTGTACGTCGCGAACAACGTGTGTTCGGCGGTCGAATACTTCCGCAAGCTGGGCGGCAACGTCGGCGTGGCCGGCATGGTGATCAACCGCGATGACGGCACCGGTGAAGCGACGGCTTTCGCCGAGCAGGTCGGCATTCCTGTCCTCTCCGTCATTCCCGCCAACGACGACATCCGCCGCAAGAGCGCCAGCTACGAAATCATCGGCCGGCCCGACTCTCCCTGGGGCCCCATGTTTGCCGAGCTGGCACAGAACGTCGGCACCTCACTGCCAGTGCGTCCGAAGCCGATGACGCAAGACGCGCTGCTCGGCCTTTTCTCTGCGGCCTCGGTCGGCCGCGACGTGGTGCTCGAGCCGGCCACGCAGTTCGACATGTGCGGCAAGACCGAGTCGACGAAAGAAACGCTCGAAGTCGTCTACGACGAAGTCTGAGCCGCCCGACCATGACGACCATCATTCCCATCGTTCCCGTGAAGGTGCCGACGGCGCTCGAAGGCGACGGCATGGGTTGCCACTCCGGTGGCGAGGCGATGCTGGCTGCCGCGAAGTCGGCCGGCAAGTCCGAGGTGCTCGAGCAGTACGCCAAAGACTATCCGCGCGACGCCAGGGCCGGCCCGCACGACCAGCCGCAGAGCATGTGCCCGGCCTTCGGTTCGCTGCGCGTGGGCCTGCGCATGCGGCGCACCTCGACGATCCTGTCGGGCTCGGCCTGTTGCGTCTACGGTCTCACGTTCACGTCGCATTTCTACGGCGCGAAACGCAGCGTCGGCTACGTGCCGTTCAACTCCGAATCGCTGGTCACTGGCAAGCTCTTCGAAGACATCCGCGAAGCGGTCTACAAACAGGCCGACCCGGCGCTGTTCGACGCCATCGTCATCATCAACCTGTGCGTGCCAACCGCCAGCGGCGTGCCGCTGCAGATCCTGCCGAAAGAGATCAACGGCGTGCGCATCATCGGCATCGACGTGCCGGGCTTCGGCGTGCCGACACACGCCGAAGCGAAGGACGTGCTGGCCGGTGCGATGCTGAAGTACGCACGCTCCGAAGTGTTGGCCGGGCCGGTGCAGGCGCCGCGTGCAGGGCGCTCCGACAAGCCCACGATCACCTTGCTCGGCGAGATGTTCCCGGCCGACCCGGTGATCATCGGGATGATGCTGGAGCCGATGGGTCTGGCCGCCGGCCCCGTGGTGCCCACGCGCGAATGGCGCGAGCTGTATGCCGCGCTCGACTGCGCTGCGGTGGCCGCGATCCACCCGTTCTACACCGCGAGCATCCGCGAGTTCGACGCTGCAGGCCGAACCATCGTCGGCTCGGCGCCGGTCGGTCACGACGGCACCGAAGCCTGGCTGCAGGCGATCGGCAATGCGACGAACATAGCGCAGGACAAGATCGACGCTGCCAAGAACCGCATGTTGCCCGCCATCAGGGGTGCGCTCGCGAAGATGCCGATCAAGGGCCGCATCACGTTGAGCGGCTATGAAGGCTCGGAGTTGCTGGTCGGTCGCCTGCTGGTCGAAAGCGGCGCCGACCTGCGCTACGTCGGCACCGCCTGCCCGCGCACAACTTGGTCCGACGCCGACCGCCAGTGGCTTGAAGCCAAGGGTGTGCACGTGCAGTTCCGTGCTTCGCTCGAACAAGACCTCGCTGCGATGCACGAATGGAAGCCCGATCTTGCGATCGGCACCACACCGGTCGTGCAGGCCGCGAAAGAGCAGAGCACACCGTCGCTGTACTTCACCAACCTGATCTCGGCCCGGCCACTGATGGGCCCGGCCGGTGCCGGCTCGCTGGCCACGGTGATCAACGCAGCCATCGGCAACAAGGCGCGTTTCGACGAGATGAAAGCCTTCTTCGGTGACACCGGCGTGTCGCACGCGGCGGGTGTGTGGGAAGCCTCGCACGGTGTGCCGCAAGACCGCCCGGAGTTCAAGGCCGAGCAGCGCCGTCTCGTGGTCAAGGCCGCGAAGAAGCGCAAGGCCGAGGAGATGATCTGATGCTTGTCCTCGACCACGATCGCGCGGGTGGGTACTGGGGTGCCGTCTACGTCTTCACGGCGATCAAGGGCCTGCAGGTCGTGATCGACGGCCCGGTCGGTTGCGAGAACCTGCCGGTGACTTCGGTGCTGCACTACACCGATGCGCTGCCACCGCACGAACTGCCGATCGTCGTCACCGGCCTCGCCGAAGAACAGCTCGGCCGCGAAGGCACCGAAGGTTCGATGCGCCGTGCCCACGCCACGCTCGACCCGGACTTGCCTTCGGTCGTGGTCACCGGCTCGATCGCCGAGATGATCGGCGGCGGTGTCACGCCGTCAGGCACCAACATCCAGCGTTTCCTGCCACGCACGATCGACGAAGACCAGTGGCAATGCGCGAACCGCGCGATGTTCTGGTTGTGGTCGGAATACGGCCTGAAGAAGGCGCCGGCCCGCAAGCCTTTCGCCGAGCGGCCCGTTGGCGAAAAACCCCGCGTCAACATCATCGGCCCGAGCTACGGCACCTTCAATTCGCCGAGCGACCTGGCCGAGATCCGCCGCTTGGTGCAAGGCATCGGCGCCGAGATCAACATGGTGTTCCCGCTCGGCAGCCACCTGGCCGACGTGTCGCGACTGGTCGAAGCCGACGTGAACATCTGCATGTACCGCGAGTTCGGCCGCATGTTGTGCGAAGCGCTCGACCGACCCTACCTGCAGGCGCCGATCGGCCTGCACAGCACGACCAAGTTCCTGCGTTCGCTGGGCGAGTTGCTGGGTCTCGACCCCGAACCCTTCATCGAGCGCGAGAAGCACAGCACGATCAAGCCGATCTGGGACCTGTGGCGTTCGGTCACGCAAGACTTCTTCGGCACCGCCAGCTTCGCGATCGTCGCGAACGAAACCTACACACGCGGCGTGAAGCACTTTCTCGAAGACGAGATGGGCTTGCCCTGCAACTTCGCGATCGCGCGCAAGCCGGGTGCGAAGACCGACAACGACGAAGTGCGCCGCCTCGTGAAAGACAAGACGCCGCTCGTGATGTACGGCAGCTACAACGAACGCATGTACCTGGCCGAGATCGGCGGGGGCGGCATGATGAAAACGAGCTTCATCCCGGCCTCGTTCCCGCTGCCGATCATCCGGCGCCACACCGGCACGCCGTTCATGGGTTATGCCGGCGCGACCTACCTGATCCAGGAATTCTGCAACGCGCTGTTCGACGCGCTGTTCCACATCCTGCCGCTCGGCACCGACCTCGACCGCGTCGACCCGACGCCAGCGCGCCTCGGCGACGAGCCGGCGCGGCCCTGGGACGACGACGCACAGCAGTTGCTCGGCGAGTTCGTCGAGACCGAGCCGGTGCTGGTGCAGATCTCGGCCGCCAAACGCTTGCGTGACCGTGCCGAGCGCGACGCCAAACGCGCCGGCGAAGAGCGGGTCACGGCCGCGCGTGTCGCACGCGCCAGGGATTCACTGCGGCAGGGTGAGCCGGCATGAATCGCACAGAACACACGAATCAAGGAATTGCTGCGGCTTCTGCCGCAGTCCACAGAATTGCCGCGACAGCCGTCGCGTCAAGCCCCGCCGCGGGGGAGTTGCGCGGTGTTGGCCGAAAGGCCACAAGAGGCCCAAGGGCCTAGAAGGAGTAAAGACCATGGCTGATGGCAGGCAAGGCTCCCTATCCGGTTTGTCGGATCAGGAAGCCAAGGAGTTTCACGGCATTTTCATGACGAGCTTCATCATCTTCACGCTGATCGCGGTCGTCGCGCACTTCCTCGCATGGCAATGGCGGCCCTGGCTGCCGGGCGCCAGCGGCTATGCGTCGATCGTGAACGACGCGAAAGATGTCGCGATGGCTTACATCGCAGTCGCTTTCAACGCATAAGGAGGAGACGACATGTGGCGTATCTGGACTCTTTTCGATCCGCGCAGGACGTTGATCGCCCTGTTCACGTTCCTGTTCGCGCTGGCGCTGGTGATTCATTTCATCCTGCTCAGCACCGACAGGTTCAACTGGCTCGAGGGCTCGCGCAAGGGCGCAGCCGTCGCGGGGCAGATGTCCCCGATGCCGGCAGCTGCCACGGCCCCCGCGCCGAAGTAGCTTTACCGCGTTGCTGGCAAGCGGGCAGGGCGCGGGCATTCAGCCCGCACCTGCTCGCCGACACAAGTGTGAAAGGGAGCCGCCCGCGAGCGGGCAGCTCCCGATTTGGGGACTGACCATGGCCATGCTGAGTTTCGAGCGCAAGTACCGTGTCCGCGGCGGCACGCTGACCGGAGGCGATTTGTTCGACTTCTGGGTCGGCCCGTTCTACGTGGGCTTCTTCGGCGTGACCACGCTGTTCTTCGCAGCGGTGGGCACCTTGCTCATCGTGTGGGGCGCATCGCAAGGCCCCACCTGGAACCTGTGGCAGATATCGATCGCACCGCCCGACCTGAAATACGGCCTCGGCATGGCGCCACTGATGGAAGGCGGGCTCTGGCAGCTCATCACCATCTGCGCGATCGGCGCGTTCGTGTCGTGGGCCTTGCGAGAGGTGGAAATCTGTCGAAAGCTCGGCATCGGTTACCACGTTCCGTTTGCCTTTTCGGTGGCGATCCTGGCTTACGTGACGCTGGTCGTCATCCGCCCGGTGCTGCTCGGCGCCTGGGGCCACGGTTTTCCTTACGGGATCATGAGCCACCTCGACTGGGTGTCGAACACCGGCTACCAATACCTTCACTTCCACTACAACCCGGCGCACATGCTGGGTGTGAGTTTCTTCTTCGCGACGACCTTCGCGCTCTCGCTGCACGGCGGCCTGATCCTGTCGGCCACCAACCCGGCCAAGGGCGAAACGGTGAAGACCGCGGAGCACGAGAACACCTTCTTCCGCGACACCATCGGCTACTCGATCGGCACGCTCGGCATCCACCGCCTCGGCCTGTTCCTGGCCCTGTCGGCCGGTTTCTGGAGCGCCGTGTGCATCGTCATCAGCGGCCCTTTCTGGACCCGTGGCTGGCCCGAATGGTGGAGCTGGTGGCTGAACCTGCCGATCTGGCGCTAATCCGCCGATCCCGCACAGAACAACGAGAGAAAGCTCAAGGAGACTCCGATGGTCGAGTACCAGAACATCTTCACGCGCGTCCAGGCCGTGGCGCCCGCGTACGCCGGCATTCCGCTGGACCGCGGCAACAAGGAGCGCGAGGGGCCGCCGATCCACGTGCACTGGATCGGCAAGCTCGGCGACGCGCAGATCGGCCCGATCTACCTCGGCTGGCTCGGTCTCGCCTCGCTGCTGTGCGGCTTCATCGCGTTCGAGATCATCGGCCTGAACATGCTCGCCTCGGTCAACTGGGACCCGATCCAGTTCGTGCGCCAGCTGTTCTGGCTCGCGCTCGAGCCCCCGCCGCCGAGCATGGGCCTGAAACTCTTTCCACCGCTGAACCAGGGTGGCTGGTGGTTGATGGCGGGTTTCTTCCTCACCGCTTCCTTGCTGCTCTGGTGGGCGCGCATGTACCGCCGGGCACGCGCGCTCGGCATGGGCACGCACATCGCGTGGGCC
Organism: Burkholderiaceae bacterium; assembly: GCA_040080605.1. GTDB lineage: Bacteria > Pseudomonadota > Gammaproteobacteria > Burkholderiales > Burkholderiaceae_C > LMDS01. Next base: position 70,718 of record JBEBIB010000003.1, on the reverse strand, counting down.
TTCGCCGCGGCGATCTGGCTCTACCTGGTGCTGGGCTTCATCCGCCCGGTGCTGATGGGCAGCTGGGGCGAGGCGGTGCCTTTCGGCATCTTCCCGCACCTCGACTGGACGGCAGCCTTCTCGATCCGCTACGGCAACCTGTTCTACAACCCCTTCCACATGTTGTCGATCGCCTTCCTGTACGGCGCGACGCTCTTGTTCGCGATGCACGGCGCGACCATCCTCGCGGTCAGCCGCTTCGGTGGCGAGCGTGAGATCGAACAGATCGTCGACCGTGGCACCGCTTCCGAACGCGCCGCCTTGTTCTGGCGCTGGACGATGGGCTTCAACGCGACGATGGAGTCGATCCACCGCTGGGGCTGGTGGTTCGCGGTGCTGTGCCCGCTGGTCGGCGGTATCGGCATCCTGCTCACCGGAACCGTCGTCGACAACTGGTACCTGTGGGCCGTGAAGCACCACGTGGCACCGGTCTACCCGGCCGTGTTCGCGCCGGTGATCGACCCCAGCCTGATCCAGGGAGTGAAGCCATGATGACCAGCGCCACCCGAGTTTGTGCGTGGGTCGCCACGATCGCCGCCGGCGTGCTGCTGGCGGCCTGCGAACGGCCGCCGGTCGACACCGTGCAGCGCGGTTACCGCGGTACCGGCATGGAGCAGGTCTACAACCCGCGCGCCGTCGCTGCGCAGGCCGCAGTCAACGCCGTGCCGGCCGACTCGCCGATGGTTCCGCCGGGCGGCCCGGCCGCCAAGACGGTGTTCAAGAACCTGCAGGTCGTGGGCGATCTGGGCGTGGGCGAGTTCACGCGGCTGATGACCTCGATGACGGCCTGGGTCTCGCCCGACCAGGGCTGCGCCTACTGCCACAAGGCCGGTGAAGACTTCTCCAGCGATTCGCTCTACACCAAGGTGGTGGCGCGGCGCATGCTGCAGATGACGCAGCACATCAACGCCGACTGGAAGCCGCACGTCGCCGAGACCGGCGTCACCTGCTACACCTGCCACCGCGGGAAGAACGTGCCCGACAACGTGTGGTTCAAGCCTGCCGTCGACAAGCACGCGGCCGGCATGACCGGCAACAAGGCGGGGCAGAACGCACCGGCCACGTCGGTGGCGCTGGCCGCCTTGCCCAACGACCCGTTCACGCCCTTTCTGTCGCAAGCGAACGACATCCGCGTGATCGGCAACAGCGCGCTGCCGATCAGCAACCGCAAGTCCACCAAGCAGACCGAGTGGACCTACGGCCTGATGATGCACATGTCGCAGTCGCTGGGCGTGAACTGCACCTACTGCCACAACACACGCTCGTTCGCCGAGTGGGACAACAGCACGCCGCAACGCGGCGTCGCGTGGTACGGCATCCGCATGACGCGCGACCTGAACACGCAGTACCTCGACCCGCTCGCCGGCGTGTTCCCGGCGAACCGGCTCGGGCCGACGGGCGACGTGCCCAAGCTCAACTGCGCCACCTGCCACCAAGGTGCCTACAAACCCCTGTACGGTGCGCCGATGCTGACGACGCACCCTGAACTGGCGGGTGTGCGTGCGGCGATCGTTCCGGTCGACGCGGCGGCAGCCACGCCGGTCGCGAGCACCGGCACCAGCACGGTCCTGTTCTTCGCCGTCGGTTCATCGGCCCTGCCGGCCGAAGCCGGTAAAAGCCTGGACGGCCTGATCGCTGCGCTGAAAGCCGACCCGGCCACCAAGGTCAGCATCTCCGGTTACCACTCGGCGGCCGGTGACCTGCCGCAGAACCAGGAACTCGCGAAGCAGCGCGCCTTCTCGGTGCGTGACGCGATCAAGGCCGCCGGCATTGCGGAAGACCGTGTCGTGTTGCAGAAGCCGCAGTCGGCCGAAGCCAACCTGGCGGGCGAAGACCCGAAGGCGCGGCGTGTCGAACTGGCCTTGAAATGAGCCCCGGCGGGGCGGCCTGCGGGCTGCCCTGCAAAAGGCCTTTGTGAGGCGGCCCGAAAGCTGCGTGGGCTCTGCTTATGATGACGGCGTCATCCGAGTGGAGCCCCGATTGAGTACTGGTCTTGCCGAGCGTCTGAAGAGGGAAACCCGCACCCTGCACACCGAAGCGGAGCGCAGTGTGTTCATGGGCGTGCTGCTGCGCGGCAAGATGGAGCAGGCCGCCTACTGCGCCTTGCTGCGCAACCTGCACGCGATCTACGCCGCGATGGAACCCGCGCTGGCACGCCACGCCGCGCACCCGGCGATCGCGCCGGTGTTTGCGCCGCCGCTGGCCCGCACGCGCTCGCTCGCCGCCGATCTCGATGCCTTGCATGGCCCGGGCTGGGGTGCGGCGTTCGCAGTGCAACCGTCGGGCACACAGTACGTGCTGCGGCTGCAGCAGCTGGAGGCCGATGAGCCCGAACTGCTGCTGGCGCACGCCTACGTGCGCTACCTCGGTGACCTGAGCGGTGGCCAGATGCTGAGCCGCATCGTCGCGCAGAGCATGCAGTTGTCGGCCGGGCAGGGCACGTCGTTCTACGACTTCGGCGATGCCGCGGAAACGACCGAGCTGACACGCGCATTTCGCGACGGGCTGCAAGCCATCGCCGTCGGGGAGATCGGCGTCGATGCCATCGTGGCGGAAGCGCGCTCTGCGTTCCAGCGCCACCACGCCTTGTTCGAAGAACTGGCCGCCGCGCACTTGTCCTGAACGCCGGCGGGTTGTCGGCCTCCGCTACAGCCCGAGCAAGCCCAGCGCGAGCCGATGCGTGCGTGACTCCGGGTCGGCCAGTTCGTGCAGCACGTCCATGTGGTTGCGCCCGGCCACGGTCTCGGTCGCCACGACGCAGCGTGGCCCCCAGGCCTGCGCGATCAAAGCGGTCTGACGCTGGAACTCTTCGCTTTCGTCGCCGCCGACGACCGCCACCAGCGGGCCGCGTGGCGACGGCATGAAGGCCGGGCTGAGGCGCCGCGCCGCGGCTGCCGTCAGTCCCAGATCGGCCGCCAGGAACGGCGCATGCCTCAGCGGATCGAGTTCGTACACGCCCGAGATCGACAGCGCGGCTTTCACCAGATCCGCCGGCAGGTCGGGCGCCACGGCCTTCCAGTCGCAGGCGAGCAGCATCGTCGCCAGGTGGCCACCCGCCGAGTGGCCGGCGACGACGATGCGTGTCGGGTCGCCGCCGTATTCGGCCGCGTGCCGATGCACCCACGCCAGCGCCTGAACTGTCTGCAGCACGATGTGCTCGACCGGGACCAACGGACACAGCGCGTAGTCGGGCAATACGACCAGCGCGCCGGCGTCGACGAAGGGCGGGGCCACGAAACTCTGGTCGCGTTTGTCGAGCGCGCGCCAATAGCCGCCGTGCAGGTAGACGAACACCGGTGACGCCGGCGCACGCGCCGGAAACACGTCGAGCCTTTCGCGTGCTTCGTCACCGTAGGCGCGCTCGACCATGTTGGTGTGGCGTTCGCGCGCCTGCGTCGACGCTCCGAACCAGTGCGCGAGGATGGCAGGGTGTTCGGGGATGCGGGCGCGGTTGTTGTACTGCTCGTCGAACCAGGCGGGTGACCGTCGGCGCATGATCTTCCTCAGGCTTTCTTGATGGCGGGCGTGCGCGCCTTGCGCGCGGCGGGCTTCGGCGCACCCGACGCCGGGCCCGCTTCGCGCAGCGCCGCATCGATCAGCGCGTCGGCCATCCACAACGCAGTGCGCTCGACCTCGCGGTCCGGCAGGCCCCAGATGTCTTTCAGGATCACGTAGGGCTCGATGCCGTACACGACCGACAAGGCTCGGTGCAGCCGGTCGCGCACGGCAGGCCGCATCAAGGGTGCGAGCGGCTCGATCGCGTGCTGCAGGATGCGCACGCGGTGGCCGCGCCGGTACGGTTCTTCTTCCAGCAGGCCGGCGCGTTCGAGCGCCCACTGTTCGAGCGAGAGCTGCGCCGCGGCGCGCAACTGCGGCTCGAACTCCTTGAAGCGCGGAAAGGTCTGCACGAACAATTCGTGCACCCGCTCGCGGCCGCTCGGGTTGTCGGAGGCCAGCATGCGCACCGGTCCGAGCGAGCTGTCGATCACCGCGGTGACAAGCGCGCTGCGGCTCGGAAAGTAGCGGTAGGCGGTGGCGCGCGAAACCTTGGAGCGCACCGCCACCTCGGCCACCGACGGGATGTGGCCGCTCTTCTGAATGATGTTCATCGCAGTGTCGAGCAGCAGGTGGAAGGTCGCCGCCTTCACGCCGCGAGTCGGCGGCACGGGCGGTTCGGTCAGCTTGTGCTTCAGGCGAGCCATGGGGGTTTGTCCGGAGTCCTGGAAGGTGCGCCTTCGCTTGTGAAGGTCAGACATCGGCACGTATGATGCACTCATCCCGAATTGAGACGCAAGTCTCAAATTCCCGGATCGAGGCGCAGAGGGCCTCGTGCCTGTTCAACGATCGTGAGGCGGCGGGTGCACACCCGGATGAACCTCGCGGCATGACGGAGACAAAACACAATGCGCTTGGCCAGTTGGCAATGGGGTGGACGCGATCACGTGGGCACGGTGTCGGCCGACGGTCGCGAGGCCACGCCGCTCAATGTGGCCGATGCCTCGCGCGGTGTGCTGCCCCTGATCGACATGCTCGCACGCGGTGAGCCGCTGCCGCAGCCTTCGGGCGCGCGCCTGCCGGTCGATGTGATCACGCTGCGCGCGCCGCTGCCGCGCCCCCTGCGCAGCCTGTTCTGCGTCGGCCGCAACTACCACGCGCATGCCGCCGAACTGGCCACCACCGTCTTCAGCACGACGATGCCGAAAGACGATCCGTGGCCGATCGTGTTCGGCAAGTTGCCCGAGTGTGTGATCGGCCCTTTCGACAAGGTGCAGATGCCGGCGCCGGCGGCGTCGGTCCAGATCGACTACGAATCCGAGCTGACCATCGTGATCGGCCGCGGCGGGCGCGACATCCCACGCTCGCGGGCCATGGACCACGTGTTCGGCTACACGATCGTCAACGACGTGACGGCGCGCGACGTGCAGATGCGCCATCAGCAATGGGATCTCGGCAAGAGCTTCGACACCTTCTGCCCGATGGGGCCGTGGGTCGTGACGGCCGACGAACTCGATGGCCGCGCCACGCGGGTGCGTGGCTGGGTCAACGGTGCGCTGCGCCAGGACGGCCTGACGAAAGACATGATCCACGACATTCCGACGCTGATCGAGACCTGCTCACGTGGCATCACGCTCTACCCCGGTGACCTGATCGCCACCGGCACGCCGGCGGGCGTCGGTATGGGCCTGAAGCCGCCGCAGTGGTTGAAGGCAGGCGACGTGGTGCGCATCGAGATCGATGGGCTCGGTGTCATTGAAAACAGGTTCGGCTGAGCGATGAGCTTTCAACTGATCGACCGCGTCGCGGTGGAAGAAGAAGGCGAAGGCCCCGCCGTCGTCTGCGTACACGGCCTGGGCGGCAGCTCGAACACCTGGACGCCGCTGATGCCAGCGCTGGCGCGGCAACGCGTGATCCGTGTCGACCTGCCGGGCAGCGGGCGTTCGCAAGGTGTTGAAGGCCTGCTGTCGATCGAAGGCTATGTCGAGGCGGTGCTGAGCGTCTGCGCGCGGCTCGGTGTGACGCGTGCGCATTGGCTCGGCCATTCGATGGGCACGATCGTCGTCCAGCACATCGCGGCGTCGCAGCCGAAGCTTGTGGCCAGCGTCGCGCTGTTCGGCCCGTTGATAGAACCACCCGAAGCAGCACGCACGGCGATGAAGGCTCGCGCCGCCAAAGCGCGTGAAGGCGCGACCGGCATGCACGAGATCACTCAGGCTTTGATGAACGCCGCGATTTCTGCCGACACGCGCCAGCGCCTGCCAGTGGCGGTCGCCTACGTGCGCGAAAGCCTGATGCGGCAGGACGGCGAAGCCTACGCACGCAGCTGCGAAGCCCTCGCCGGCGCGCAGGCCGCGGCGGTCGACCGCATCGAAGCGCCGGTCTTGCTGGTGACGGGTGACGAAGACGGTGTGGCGCCACCCCAGGCCGTGCGCGCGATGGCCGACCGGCTGCGCAGCGCGCGCAACACACGCGTGGTCGTGCTGCCGCGCTGCGGCCACTGGACACCTGTCGAACGGCCCGAAGAATGCCAGCGCGAGTTGCGCGATTTCCTGGCCGCGAACGCGAGGAGCTGAAACATGGCCGACGTGATGTTCACCAACGTGCGTGTCTTCGACGGCGGCGGCGAAACGCCGTTCACCGGCGACGTGCTGGTGCAGGGCAACAAGATCTCGCGCGTCGTGAAAACCGGCTACGGCGCCCGCTCGGCGCCTGTTGCCGGCGCGCAGGTGATCGACGGTGCCGGCGCCTTCCTGATGCCCGGCATGGTCGAGGCCCACACGCACTTCTCGTGGAACGACCAGCCGAGTCTCGACGCGATCCAGCGCATGCCGCCCGAAGAGCACATCCTGTGGTGCGCCGAGGTCGCGAAGCGTTACCTCGACATGGGCTGGACCAGCTGTGTTGGCGCTGCAGCAGCCAAACCGCGGCTCGACGTGGTGATCCGCAACGCCATCAACGACGGCACCATCGTCGGTCCGCGTTACCTGGCTGCGGGCCAGGAGATCACGGTGCCCGGCGGCCTGGGCGACTCGACCCAGCCACACCTGCCGCAGACCGAGTTCGCGTTCGGCGCGATCGTCAGCGGTGCCGAAGAAATGCGGCGCTGCGTGCGCATGTTCGCCAAGTACGGCGTCGACACGATCAAGATCAACCTGTCGGGCGAGTCGATCACCGGCATGCCGTCAGACATGAGCCAGTTCACGGCCGAAGAAATACGCGTCTGCGTCGAAGAGTCCAAGGCCTGGGGCAAGCGCGTGGCGGCCCACGCGCGCAGCACCTGGTCGATCAAGGAATGCGTGCGCCAGGGCATCGAGGTGATCTACCACGCAAGCTTCTGCGACGAAGAGGCGCTCGACATGCTCGAGGCGCACAAGATGGAGCACTTCGTCGCGCCCGGCCTGGCGTGGCTGATCAACACCGTGCACCACGCCAGCGCCTACGGCCTGACGCCCGAGGTCGTGAAGAAGATGGACTACCCGCGCGAGCTCGACGCGGCCATTGCCAGCATGCGCGCGCTGCGCAAGCGCGGCGTGCGCATCCTGCCCGGCGGCGACTACGGTTTCGCCTGGACGCCGCACGGCACCAACGCGAAGGACCTGGAGTATTTCGTCAAGTACGTCGGCATGAGCACGATGGAAGCGCTGCTCTCGGCCACCGCCTGGGGCGGGCCGATGATGAAGATGGGCAAGTCGATCGGCTACATCCGCGAAGGCTGCCTTGCCGACATCCTGCTGATCGACGGCGACCCGCTCGCCGACATCACCGTGCTGCAGGACAAGGCCCGCATCCTGGCCGTGATGAAAGACGGCGAATTCCACCGCGCACCTTTGATGCGCAACGCACGTGCCGGCCAGGGCACCACCCGCTGGGCCGCCTGAGGAGCACCACCATGGCCGACACGCTGTTCACCAACGTCCGCATCCTCGACGGCACCGGGCAGAACCCGTACACCGGCAGCGTGCTGGTGCAGGGCAACCGCATCCGCCAGGTCGGGCGCAGCACCGCACCCATCACGACCGGCAATGCGGCCGTGATCGACGGTGCCGGCGCGACGCTGATGCCCGGCATGTGCGAGGCGCACACCCATTTTTCGTGGAACGACGCGCCCACGCTGGCGGCGATCCAGGCCATGCCGCTCGAAGAGCATGTGCTGTGGTGCGCCAAGGTCGCGAAGCGTTACCTCGAAGCCGGCTTCACGTCGTGCGTGGGCGCGGCCTGCGCGAAACCGCGGCTCGACGTGGTGATCCGCAACGCGATCAACTCCGGCCAGATCCTCGGCCCGCGTTACCTCGCCGCGAGCCAGGAGATCACCGTGCTCGGCGGTCTGGGCGACGAAACCCTGCCGCACCTGCCGTTCCCCGAGTTCAGCTTCGGCGTGAACATCTCCGGCGCCGACGAGATGCGCAAGGCGGTGCGCCTGTTCCTGAAGTACGGCGTCGACTCGATCAAGGTCAACCTGTCGGGCGACAACTTCACGCCGCAGTCGCCGGCCGAGACGACCTGGATGCTCGACGAAGAAGTGGCCGCCGCGATGCGCGAAGTGAAGATGCGTGGCAAGCGCGGCATCGCGCATGCGCGTTCTTCGGAAAGCGTGAAGCAGGCGCTGCGCCACGGCATCGACCTGATCTACCACGCGAGCTTCGTCGACAACGAAGCGCTCGACATGCTCGAAGCCGCGAAAGACCGCGTCTTCGTCGCGCCCGGTATCGCGATCCTGTACGCCATGCTGCACGAGGCCGAGGCCTTCGGCATCACGAACAAGATGGCCACCGAGATGGGTTACCAGATCGAGTGGGACGCCGCGCTCGAGTCGCTCTCGAAGATGCACAAGCGCGGCATTCGTGTGCTGCCGGGCGGCGACTACGGTTTCGCCTTCACGCCGCATTGCCAGAACGCGCGCGACCTGGAGTTCTTCGTCAAGTACCTCGGCTTCACGCCGATGGAGGCGATCCGCTCGACCACGCTCTACGGCGGCCAGATCATGATGCGGCCGAACGAACTCGGCGTGGTGAAAGACGGTTTCCTCGCCGACCTGCTGCTGGTCGACGGCGACCCGCTGGCGAACCTGGCGATCCTGCGCGATCCCAAACGACTCCTTGCGGTGATGAAGGACGGCGTATTCGCCAAGGCGCCCGACATCGCCTCGCAACGCGCCTGGGGGCGCGCCGCGTGATGCTGTCGAAAGCCGCGCGCACGAAGCTCGCCCTGTGGGTTCTGGTCGGCGGACCGATCCTCGTGTTCTCGGTGTGGGCGCTGTTCAGCAACCCCCGGCTGTACCTGGTCACCTTGCTCAACGGCCTGACGCTGGCGTCGCTGTACTTCATCGTCGCCAGCGGTTTCACGCTGGTGTTCGGGCTGATGCGCAACGTCAACCTCGCGCACGGTTCGCTGTACTTGCTGGGTGGCTACATCGGCTACGTGGTGGCGGCGCGCACCGGCTGGTGGCCGCTCGCGCTCGCCGCCGGTTTCTTCGCGGCGGCCCTGGCCGGCGTGCTGATGCAGTGGCTGATCCTGCGTCACATGCAGGGCCAGGAACTGCGCCAGACCATGGTGACGATCGGCCTGTCGATCGTGATCGCCGACATCCTGTTGTGGATCTTCACCGGGCAGGTGTACCAGATGGAAGCGCCCGAGTTCCTGCAGGGCCCGATCCGCAACATCCCGCTCATCAAGGCCTATTCCGCTTACCGCCTGAGCCTGCTGTTCATGGGCATCGTGATCGGTGTGCTGCTGTGGCTGCTGCTCAACCGCACACGCGTCGGCATGATGATCCGCGCCGGTGTCGATGACCGCGGCATGCTTGCGGCGGCCGGCGTGAACGTGAACCTGGTGTTCGCCGTGACCTTCGCGCTCGGCGCCGGGCTGGCCGGGCTGGGCGGCGTGATCGGCGCGGTCGAGCTGTCGATGGTGCCGGGCGAAGACACACGGTTGCTGCTCGCGTCGCTGATCGTCGTGATCGTCGGCGGCATGGGCAGCGTGGTCGGTGCGGCCGTCGGCGCGGCCATCCTGGGCCTCGCCGAAACCTACGGGCTGGCCTACGCGCCGACCTACAGCGTGGTGCTGACTTTCGTGATCCTGATCGGCGTGCTCGCCTTCCGGCCGCGCGGCATCATGGGGAAGGCGGCCTGATGGGTGCGGCACAGTGGCGCAAGGCCATGAACTCTTCGGCCGCCGCGGCCGTGGCGCGCGGACACGCCGTGCCACTGGTGCCGGGCGTTGCGGCGCCGATGGCCGAAGCGCCATCGTCTCCGGGCATCCAGTGGCCGAAGATCGCGCCACGCCACTTGATCGTCGTGTTCGCGGCCATCGCGTTCCCGTTCGTCACCTCGCCCTTCATCACCTTCCAGGTCGGCGCGCAGTCGCTGGTGCTGGGCATGATCGCGCTGTCGTTGAGTTTCCTCGCCGGTTACGGCGGCATGGTGTCGCTGGCGCAGATGACGGTGGCCGGCATCGCCGGTTATGCGATGGCGGTGTTCGGCCACAGCAGCAGCGCCGAGATCAGCCTGGGCTGGCCGTGGTGGCTGGCGGTGCCGATCGCCATCGTCATCGCGATGCTCGCGTCGGCGCTGATCGGCTGGCTCTCGGTCCGCACCGAGGGCATCTACACGATCATGATCACGCTCGCGATCGGCGTCGCCTTCTACTACCTGGTGCTGCAGAACTACAGCGTGTTCAACGGCTTTCAGGGCCTGCGCGAGCTGAAGGCCCCGACCGTGTTCGGCATCCAGTGGCGTGACCCGGTGCCGTTCTACGCGCTGACGCTGGTGTGTGCGCTGGCCGCGTATGGGCTCGTCAGCCACGTGGTGCGCACGCCCTTCGGCATCGCGCTGCAGGGCATCCGCGACAACCCGCGCCGCATGGGCGCGCTCGGCTTCGCGGTGGTCTCGCACCGGGTCGCGGCCTACGCGTTGTCGGGCCTGATCGCGGCGGTCGGCGGCATTCTTCTCGCCTGGTACAACGCGCTGATGACGCCCGGCTCGGTGGGCACCGGCTGGCTCATCAACATCCTTGTCATCGCCGTGCTCGGCGGTGTCAAGCACCCGCTCGGCGCCTTCCTCGGCGCGCTCGTTTTCGTGCTGCTGCAGACCTTCGCGATCGACGTGATCGACCGTGAACGATTCAACCTCGTGATCGGTGGCATGTTCCTCGCCATCGTGCTTTTTTCCCCCGACGGCCTGCTCGGACTGTGGGCGAAGTTGCGTTCGCGCTTCAGCCCAATGCAGGCCAATACCTCAAACCAAAGGAGACAACCGTGAAATCGACGAAACGAATCTGGGTCCGTTCCATCGTGGGGGCTGCGGCCGCCACGGCGCTGCTGGGCTCCGCCTGGGCGCAATCGGGCCAGCCGGTCAAGATCGGCCTCCTGGCCACGCTCGAAGGCCCGTTCGCGGCCGGCGGCGCTGATGGCATGCGCGGTGCGGAGCTGGCGGTGAAAGAGCGCGGCGGCGTGGTGGCCGGACGCAAGATCGAGGTCATCAAGGCCTCGAGCGACGCCAAGCCCGACGTGGCCGTCAACGCCACACGCAAGCTGGTGGAGCAGGACAAGGTCGACATCATGGTCGGCCCGCTCTCCGGCGGCGAAGGCATCGCGGTCAAGGACTACTCGAAGACGCAGCCGCAGGTGACCTTCATCAATGGCGGTTCGGGCGCTCAGGCCACGACGCTGGTGAACCCGAGCCCGAACTTCTTCCGCTTCAACACCGAAGGCGGGCAGTGGATGGTGGGCCTGGGCAAGGCGGCGCTGGCCAAGGGCTACAAGCGCACGATGGTGATCGCCGAGGACTACGCCTTCCCGTACTCGCAGGTGCAGGGTTTCATGGCCGAGTACTGCCGCCTCGGTGGCAAGGTGCCGGCCAAGGCCTGGGTGCCACTGGGCGGCAAGGACTACTCGTCGGTGATCGCCACGATCCCGAAAGACGTCGACGCGCTGCTCGTGGTGCTGGGCGGCGCCGATGCGGTCAACTTCCTGACGCAGTACGAAAACTCCGGCGGCGACAAGCCGATGCTGGGCGGCTCGATCACCGTCAGCCAGGACGTGCTGAACTACAAGGGCAAGCGCCGCGACTCGCTCGTCGGCACGCTCTCGGCCGGCCCGCTGGCCGACGCCTACGACGGCCCGGCCTGGAAGGCCTTCGTCGCCGACTACCAGAAGACCTACCCGGTCTCGGCCGGCGGCTTCCCGAGCCCGAGCCTGTTCGCGTACGTGTACTACGTGAACATGAAGGCCGCGCTCGACGGCCTGGCCGCGGTGAACGGTGACCTGTCGGGCAACCAGGCCAAGTACCGCGAAGCGCTGCAGAAGATGACGCTGAAGACCCCGAACGGCGACGTCAAGCTCGACTCGAACCGCCAGGCCATCGGCACCACCTTCGTCACCGAAGTGGTGAAGGACGCGCAGGGCAACCTTTTCAACAAGGTGCACAGCAAGGTCGACGGCGTGGAGCAGAAGCTGGGCATGTCGGACGCCGACTTCAAGATCGGCTCGCGCGACGTGCCGGCCTGCCCCTGACCGCCTGGCGCCGGTGACTTCGATCGCACAGTTCCGGCCGGCCGCAGCCGCCCCCCACGGGGCGGCTGCGGTGGCGCACGCACCGCTCGCGTCCAACGACGCGCTGGTGCTGAGCCACGTGACACGCGCCTTCGGCGCGTTGCGCGCGGTCGACGACGTGTCGGTGTCGATTGCCGCCGGCCAGAAGTACGCGATCCTCGGATCGAACGGGGCCGGCAAGACGACACTCTTCAACGCCATCACCGGCGACTTTCCGCCCACTTCGGGGCGGATCCATTTTTTCGGCGAAGACATCACCGAGCTGCCGCCGCACGAGCGCATCCGCAAGGGGCTGCGGCGCACCTACCAGTCTTCGCTGCTGTTCCGCGACCTGACAGTGCGCGACAACCTCTTCCTCGCGGTGCGTGGTGTCGGCAACGGCCGCTTCAGCCTGCGCCGAACCGGCGCGGGCCACACGTCCACGCGGGCGACCCAAGACCTCCTGGAACGCGCCCGACTCACGCACATCGCCGACACGCGTGTCGCCGACCTGGCCCACGGCCAGCAGCGCCAGCTCGAGATCGGCATGGCGCTGGCCGGCGCGCCGCGGTTGATCCTGTTCGACGAGCCCGCCGCCGGCCTGTCGCCGGCCGAGCGCCGCGAGCTGGTCACGCTGCTGACCTCGTTGCCGGCGCACATGAGCTTCGTCTTGATCGAACACGACCTCGACATCGCGCTGCGCGTGGTCGAGCGGGTGACCGTGATGCACAACGGGCGCGTGCTGCGCACCGGCAGCCCGAACGAGATCGAGAACGACGCACAGGTGCAGGCGATCTACATGGGGAGCAAACACTGATGGCCTGGTTCGGGCGTGATCGCGACGACACGAACAAACGCGGCGCGGTGCTCGTCGTCGAAGGCCTCGACGTCTACTACGGCCGCGCCCACGCGCTGCAATCGGTCAGCCTGTCGCTGGCCGAAGGCGTGCTCGGCATCGTCGGGCGCAACGGCATGGGCAAGACGACGCTGTGCAATGCGATCACCGGCCTGGTGCCGGCGGGGGGCAGCGTGAAGCTGCTCGGCGAAGAGATCCTTGGTCGCGCGCCGAACGAGATCACCAAGCGCGGCATCGCCTACGTACCGCAGGGCCGTCGCGTCTGGCCTTCGCTGTCGGTCGACGAAACGCTGCGGCTCGTGGCGCGCCACAAGCGCGAGATCGACCGCGTCTACTCGATGTTCCCACGCCTGGCCGAGCGCCGCGGAAACGGTGGCGCGCAACTCTCCGGCGGCGAGCAGCAGATGCTGGCGATCGGCCGCGCCTTGCTGCTGGAGCCGAAGCTGCTGGTGATGGACGAGCCCACCGAGGGCCTGGCCCCGGTGATCGTCGAGCAGGTGGCGCAGGCGCTGCGCGAGCTCGCTGCCGAAGGCCACATCGCGGTGCTGCTGATCGAACAGAACCTCGGTGTCGCGATGAGCGTGGCCGACCGCATCGGCGTGATGGTCAACGGCCGCATCGCGCAAGAGATGCCGACTGCGCAGTTGGCCGGCGACCGCGAGTTGCAGGAGCGCTTGCTCGGCGTGCGTTCGGGCGGGCACGACGACGAGCCCGACGCGGTGGAACCAACACCCGAGACCAGCGCGCCGCAACAGGTGATGACGGTGCGCCGCGCCCATGCTGAAGGCGCGCCTTCGCTCGACGATCTGGCGCCGGGCAGCGTGCGTGGTTTCACGCGCTGGAACGCCGGGGGCACGGCCGCGCCGGCGGCCGACATCCAACGCGCGACGCCAGTGGCCGAAGCGGTGTCCACGTCGCGCCCCGTTGCGTCACCGCAAGTCTTCGACTTCCCGGTCGCCGCGAGCAGCGTGCGCGCCGCCTACGTGGTCGGCACCTTCGACACCAAGGGCCGAGAACTCTTCTTCCTGCGCCAGTGCATCGAACGGCTGGGGCTGCGCGTGGTCACGGTCGACCTGTCGACCTCGGGCAAACCGTCGCCCGCCAGCGTGCACCCGCGCGAAGTGGCGCGGTTTCACCCGCAGGGCGAATCGGCGGTGTTCAGCAACGACCGCGGCAACGCGACCGCCGCGATGGCGCTGGCCTTCGAGGGTTTCGTGAAGACACGGCGCGACCTCGGCGGCGTGATCTCGGCCGGTGGGTCGGGCGGTACCTCGATGGCCTCGCAAGGCATGCGCGCCTTGCCCATCGGTTGCCCCAAGGTGATGGTCTCGACCATGGCCAGCGGCGACACGCGGCCCTACGTCGGCCCGAGCGACATCTGCATGATGTATTCGGTGACCGATGTGCAGGGCATCAACCGCATCAGCGAGAAAGTGCTGGCCAACGCCGCGCACGCGCTGGCCGGCATGATCGCCCACCCGGCCGCCGAGTCCGACACCACCAGGCCCGCGCTCGGCCTGACGATGTTCGGTGTGACGACGCCCTGCGTGCAGGCCGTGACGAAACGGCTCGAAGCCGAGGTCGACTGCCTCGTCTTCCACGCCACCGGCGTGGGCGGCCAGTCGATGGAAAAGCTCGCCGATTCGGGGCTGCTCGTCGGCGCGATCGACGTGTCGACGACCGAGATCGCCGACGAGATCGCCGGCGGCACGCTCTCGGCCGGCCCGACACGCATGGACGTCTTCGCGCGCCACGCCTTGCCGTACGTGGGCTCCTGCGGCGCTCTCGACATGGTCAACTTCGGCGCCTGGGACACCGTGCCCGAGCGCTTCAAGGCGCGCAGGCTCTACCGCCACAACCCGACCGTGACGCTGATGCGCACCACCATCGAAGAGAACCGCGCGATCGGCGAATTCATCGCCGCCAAGCTCAACGCGATGCAGGGGCCGGTGCGTTTCCTGATCCCCGAAGGCGGCGTGTCGGCGATCGACAAACCCGGCCAGCCTTTCCACGACCCCGAAGCCGACCGCGTGCTGTTCGCGACCATCGAGCAGCACTTTCGCCCCGGTGTCCACCGCAAGCTGCAGCGCCTGCCGCTCCACATCAACGACGAGGCCTTCGCCGACGCGCTGGTCGCGGCCTGGCACGAGGTGTCGCGCCCCGCCGCCAGCGCGCGGCGCGCCTGAACCAAGGCCCGAGGAACACCATGGCACGCATCCCACGCTCCACGCTGCTCGATCGGTTCCGCGCCAAGATCGCGGCCGGCCAGCCTCTCATCGGCGGTGGCGCCGGCACGGGCCTGTCGGCCAAGTGCGAAGAGGCCGGCGGCATCGACCTGATCGTGATCTACAACTCCGGCCGCTACCGCATGGCCGGGCGCGGCTCGCTGGCCGGCTTGCTGGCCTATGGCAACGCCAACGAGATCGTCTGCGAGATGGCGCTCGAGGTGTTGCCGGTCGTCCAGCACACGCCAGTGCTGGCGGGCGTGAATGGCACCGATCCGTTCATGATCCCCGACCAGTTCCTGAAGCGCCTGATCGACTTGGGCTTCTCGGGCGTGCAGAACTTTCCGACGGTCGGCCTGATCGACGGCACGTTCCGCGCGAATCTCGAAGAAACCGGCATGGGTTACGCGCTCGAAGTCGAGTTGATCCAGCGCGCCCGGGCGCTCGACCTGTTGACTACGCCCTACGTCTTCAGCGAGGCCGATGCTCAGGCGATGGCCGGTGCCGGCGCCGACCTGATCGTGTGCCACCTGGGCCTGACGACGGGTGGTGCGATCGGCGCGGGCACGGCCCTCACGCTGGCCGACTGCGTGACCCGCATCAACGCCTGGGCGGCGGCCGCGAAGGCCGTCAACCCCGAGGTGATCGTGTTGTGCCACGGCGGCCCGATCGCCACGCCCGACGACGCGCAGCACGTGCTGGCGCGCTGTCCCGCGTGCCACGGTTTCTACGGCGCGAGTTCGATGGAGCGTTTGCCCACCGAGATCGCGCTCACCGAGACCACGCGGCGCTTCACCCAGATCAAGCGGTAACAGGAGACTTTCATGTCAGGCTCTCAATTCGGCAGTTTCATTCTCGGCCTGATCGTCGTTGCGATCGTCGTCGCCATCGTCGTGTGGCTGATGCACTGGCTCTACCTGCGCAGTTCGAAAGAACGCGCTTTCGTGCGCACGGGCCTGGGCGGTCAGAAGGTCGTGCTCGACGGCGGCGCTTTCGTGCTGCCGATCGTGCACGACGTGATCCCGGTCAATATGAACACGCTGCGCCTGGAAGTGAGCCGCGGCCGCGACAAGGCGCTGATCACAAAAGACCGCATGCGCGTCGACGTGATCGCCGAGTTTTATGTGCGTGTGGCGGCGAACCCCGATTCGGTCGCCAATGCGGCGCAGACCTTGGGTCTGCGCACGATGGAACCGGACCAGTTGAAGGAGTTGGTCGAAGGCAAGTTCGTCGATGCGCTGCGCACTGCGGCGGCCGAGATGACGATGGAAGAGCTGCACGAAAAGCGCGGCGCCTATGTGAAGCGGGTGCGCGAGACCGTGGCCGAAGACCTGACCAAGAACGGCCTCGAGCTCGAAGCCGCGTCGCTGACGCAGCTCGACCAGACCGGCATGGAATATTTCAACCCGAGCAACGCTTTCGACGCCGAAGGCCTGACGCGCCTGACCGAGCAGATCGAACACCGCAAGAAACAGCGCAACGACGTGGAGCAGGACACGCTGATCGCGATCCGCAACAAGAACCTCGAAGCCGAAAAACTGTCGCTCGAGATCGACCGGGAAGGCGAGTACGCGCGGCTGAATCAACAACGCGAGGTCGAGATCGCCCGCGCCCGCCAGCGTGCCGAGGTGACGACCGAACGCGCCCAGCGCGAGCAGTCGGCCGAGAGCGCGCAGATCACTGCGAAGCAGACCATCGACACGGCGCGCATCCGTTCCGAGCAGACGCTGGAGCAGGAACGCATCGGCAAGGAGCGGGCGATCCAGGGGGCCGAGATCGAACGCCGCCTGTCGCTCGAACTGGCCGAGCAGCAGCGCGCGATCGCGATCGCGAAAGAAAGCAAGGCTCAGAGCGAAGCGCATGCCGAAGCGGAAACGGCGCGTGCCCTGGCGATCTCGGCCGAAGAAAAGGTGTTCACTGCGCGCGAGGTCGAGATGGCCGAGCGCAAGAAGGCGATCGACCTGATCGGCGCGGCGCAGGTCGCCGAGCGCGACGCGCTGCGCCTGACCTCGGCCGCGCAGGCGGAGAAAACTGCGAGTGCCGACCGCGGTGCGGCGATCCGTGCGCAGGCCGAAGCCGATGCCGACGCCGACAAGATCAAGTCGATGGCGATGCGCCTGCGCGCCGAGATCGAGGCCGAGGGCCTGCAGCTGATGAACGCGGCGCACAACATGCTGACGCCTGAGGCGCGCATGTCGGCGCTGCGCATGCGTCTGGTCGAGAAGGCCGAGGGCATCATCCGCGAGTCGGTGCGGCCGATGGAACGCATCGAGGGCATCAAGATCCTCCAGGTCGACGGGCTGGGCGGCTCCGGCGGCGGCAGCAACCACAACGGCGACGGCAGCCAGGGGGGCAACTTCTCCGACAGCGTCGTCAACTCCGCCTTGCGCTTCCGCGCCCAGGCGCCGCTGGTGGACCAGTTGCTGCGCGAGATCGGCATCGAGGGCGGCGACATCCAGCGCCTGGTCGGCAGCGTGAGCGGAGCGCAGGCTGCGCTGCCGCCGGCTCCGGCAAAAGAATAGGCCATGGTTCAGGTCTACGCCTCCAGCGTCATCGACGCCAGCGCCGACAGCGTGTGGTCGCGCATCCGCGACTTCAACGGCTTGCCGCAGTGGCACCCGGCCATTGCCGACAGCAGGATCGAGAACAACCAGCCGAGCGACCGTGTCGGCTGCGTGCGCCATTTCCACCTGCGCGACGGCGGTTTGGTCCGCGAGAAGCTGCTGGCGCTTTCCGACTACGACTACAGCTGCAGTTACGAGATCCTGGAAAGCCCGTTGGGCGTTGAGCACTACGTCGCCACGCTCAAGCTCACACCGGTGACCGACGGCGCACGCTGTTTCGCCGAGTGGAGCGCCGAATTCGAATGCGCGCCAGGCCGCGAACGCGAACTGAGCGAATCGATCGGCGGCGGGGTGTTCCAGGGCGGCTTCGACGCGCTGAAACGCCACTTCGGCGCGCGCTGATCCATGCAACGCGTGGTGCGCTCGACCATCATCGATGCGCCGATCGAGCGCGTCTGGGCGGTGCTGCGCGACTTCAACAGCCACGACCAGTGGCACGACGCGATCGAGGCGAGCCGCATCGAAGGGGGTGAGCGCAGCGACCAGGTCGGCTGCGTCCGCAACTTCACGCTGCGCGACGGCAACCATATTCGCGAACAGCTGCTGACGCTGTCGGACACCGAATACAAGAGCACGTATTGCATCGTCGAAGCGACGGTGCCGCTGCAGCGTTACGTGGCCGCCGTGACGCTGAAGACCGTGACCGACGGCAACCGCACGTATTGGCACTGGGAGTCGACCTTCGCCACGCCGCCGGGCATGGAGCGCGAGTTGCACGACATGGTCGCCAAGGGTGTGTACGAAACGGGTTTCGAGAACCTGCGGCGTTACTTGCGGCAGGGTGGTGACCTGCGCACGCCGGGCGCGGCCGCGATGCCAGTCGCCTTGGCGGTGGCCACCCGCCGCGTCGTGTTGCATCGTTATGGAGAGGCCGAGGCGATGCAAGCCGAGAACGCCGACGTGCCGGCCCCGGGCGAAGGCGAAGTGCGCATCCGCCAGCGCGCGATCGGTGTGAACTTCTTCGACGTGTACCTGCGGCGTGGCTGGATCCCTGCGATGCTGCCCTTGCCCGGCACGCCCGGCATGGAAGCGGCGGGCAGCGTGCTCGACGTCGGCCCGAACGTCAACGGTGTGCTGCCCGGCGACCGCGTGGCCTACCTCGGCCCGGTGCCTGGAGCCTACTGCGGCGTGCGCAACGTGCCGGCCGACTGGGTCGTGCGTTTGCCGGCCGCGATCGAAGACGAGACCGCCGCAGCGCTGCTGCTCAAGGGCATCACGGCCGACTTCCTGCTGCGTGACCTCGGCCATGTCGGCCCCGGCACACGCTTGCTGGTGCACGCGGCCGCTGGCGGTGTCGGCCTGCTGGTGTGTGCCTGGGCGAAACGCCTCGGTGCGGTCGTGCTCGGCACCGTGTCGACCGAGGCGAAGGCGCGTGTGGCGCGCGAGCACGGCTGCGAACACGTGATCGTGACGCGCGACTACAACTTCGGCGACGCGGTGCAGCGTGCCTGCGGCGGCGCCGACGTGGTGATCGACGGGCTCGGTGACGCCGCGCGCGAAGAGAACCTGAAGGCGCTCGCGCGCCGCGGCCACTGGATCAGCTTGGGCCAGGCCAGCGGGCCGCTGGCGCCGCTGCCGCCCGACGCGCTGGTCGCCAAGTCGCTCAGCTTCTCGCGCCCGGTCGTGTTCGACTACGTGGCCGAACGTGGTCAGCTTGCCGAGCGCGCGCAGCGGGTCTGGAATGCGCTGGCCGACGGCACGATCAAGGCACCACCGATCGAACGTTTTGCACTCGACGCCGCGGCGCAGGCGCACGCCCGGCTCGAATCGCGCGCCAGCATCGGCGCGCTGATCCTCACGGCTTGAACCAGGATACCTCGATGATCGTCGGCATGAACCACTTCACCGTGATCGCGGAAGACGAACGCCAGACGCTCGACTTCTACGTCGGACTGCTCGGCCTGACCGTGGGTCACCGGCCGGATCTCGGCTTCCCCGGCGCGTGGCTGTATGCCGGCGGCCCGCAGGCGGTCTTGCACATGTACTTCGACCGGCCGGTGCCCAAGCAACGCGCCGGGGTCATCGACCACATGGCGTTCACCGCGCAAGGCCTGCGCGACGTGAAAGCGCGCTTCGATGCGAGCGGTACCAAGTACGACCTGCGCCAGCAGATCGGCGCGGGCACCTGGCAGCTGTTCTGCTTCGACCCGAACGGCGCCAAGGTCGAGCTCGACTTCGACGCGTCGGAGACGCTTTAGGCGGCGCTACTGCGCGAGATAACCGCCGTCGACCGGCAGCGTGTGCCCGGTGATCATGCGCGCCTGTTCCGAGGCAAGGAACACGATCGCGTCGGCGATGTCGGCCGGCTCGGCGAGGCAACGCATCGGCGTCAGGTCGAGGATGCGGTCCATCAGTTCCGGGTCGCCGAACAGCCCTTGCGTCAGGTCGGTGCGCACCCAGGTCGGCGCCACCGCGTTGACGCGGATGCCGTGCTCCGCCCACTCGACCGCCAGCGCACGGGTCATGTTGACGATCGCGCCCTTGGTCGACTGGTACGACAGGTTGGGGTAGAGCCCGCCGCCCGACAGCCCCATGATCGACGACACGTTGACGATCGCGCCGCGCCGGGCTGGCACCATCGAACGGCCGGCCGCGCGGCAGCACAGGAACACAGCGGTCAGGTTCACGTCGACCACCGCCTGCCAGTCGGCCGCGGACATCTTGAGCGTCGGGTGGCGCAAGGCGATGCCGGCGTTGTTCACGAGCGTGTCAATGCGCCCGTAGCGCGCCGTGACAGCGGAGAAGGCCGCGTCGACCGCGGCTTCGTCGGTGATGTCGACCTGCAGCGCGAGGTGGTCTGTGCCTTGCGCGCTCAGGCGTGCACGGGCCGCGGCGAGCGCGGTTTCGTCACGGTCGAACAGCACCGGCACGATGCCGGCACGGACCAGCGCCTGCACCGTGGCCCAGCCGATGCCCTTGGCACCGCCGGTGACCACCGCGACCCGCGAAGCGCCCGGGATACTCGCCGTCATTTGCGCATGTCAGGCGCCGCCGAACAGGCGGATCTGCCCGTACAGCGCGGTCGCTCGCTTGGTGGAGGCCTCGAGTTCTTCGAGCAAAGGCGCCACCGACGAGGTGCTGCTGCCATCGGCGATGTCCATTGCCGCCAGGCTCGCGTTGGCGAGGATCGCGCCCATCAGGTCGCCACGCTCGGTGGCGCTCGCGGTGCGTGCATCGCCGCGTGCCGGCACGTCGGCCACGGCTTCGGAGAGCGACTGCTCGAGGTGGCGCCTTGCCTCGGCCGCGCGCTGGCTGTCGGTGAGGTCGGTGAAGATCAGGAAGAAGCCCAGCACCGAGCCGTCGCGCGCTGGCACCACTTCCGCGCGCACGGCCACCGGCAAGGTCTTGCCGGCCTGCAGCGCCAGCGCCAGTTCCCCGCGCCAGGGCCGCCGCTCCTGCCCCAGCGAACCCAGGATCTTGCCAACCAGCGCCGGGTTGCTGAAGAGCGTGGACAGCTCTTCGAGCGCGGCGCCCGGCAAGGCCGGTTGTTGCAGCAGCCCGAAGAACGCGTCGTTGGCGAACAGCGCGCGGCCGTTGGCATCGGCGACCACGACCGGCTCGTTCGAGCTGCCGACCGTGGTGCGGATCTGCGCGATCTGGTGCTCGGCGATCAGCAGCCGCACGGCATTGATCTGCACGATGATGTCGATCAGCGACGCGCCGAACGCACGCGCCAGTGCGGTTTCGCTGGCGGTCCACGCGAGGGCCGTGCCGCGCACGATTTCTGACCAAGCGGCGAACGAGCGCCGCGGCGACAGCTCGAGCGGGTTGTTGTTGACGACCGGCTTGGTCGGGTCGCCGGCCCAGGTGACGGTGAGTAGCTGTTCCTTGCGGAACCACATCAGGTAATCGGGCTTGGTGCCCGATAGCTTGACGGCAAGCACGCCGCTGGCAGTGGGCGTGAGCGAGTCGAGCGCCACGTTGGCGCGTGAGACCGAGGAGCAGCTGAACAAGCCGTCGAACTTCTGGCCGTCGATCCATTGCAGCAGGGCACGCAGCTCGGCGGTGGAGGGCGCTTCGCCGGCGGTCAGCAACTCGCCCTCGTAGAACAGCGCGGCGCCGGTGGCTTCGAGCGGCTGCAGCAGTGTGCGCGGGTTGCGGAACAGCGCCAGGCGCCAGTCGCCTTCGGTCGAGGTGGCTTCGACCAGGCGCTGCTCGAGCCGGCGCACCTGGATCGCGACCTGCGCATGCGCGTAGTTCTCGATCGCGGCGATGCGGGTGGAGGTGACTTCGGCCAGCAGGTCGGCCGCCGCGCGCACCGCGAAACGCAGGTTCAGCGCCGAATAGTGGTGGCAGGCGATCAGACCCCAGAGCTTGCCTTCGCGCACCAGCGAAACCACCAGCGTGGCGGTGACGCCCATGTTCTTCAGGTACTGCAGGTGCAGCGGGGACATGCTGCGCAGGTGGCACATCGACATGTCGAGCTCTTCGCCCGAGCCCGGCAGCTGGCGCGGCACCAGCGGCGCCGGTTCGTAGTGCACATCGGCCAGCACACGCAGCCGGTTGCGCAGGTAGAGCTCGCGCGCGCGCTGCGGAATGTCGGAAGCCGGGTAGTGGTGGCCGAGCAGCGATTCGAGCCGCGGGTCGCGCGCTTCGGCAATGATCTTGCCGTGGCCGTCAGGGTCGAACTTGTAGACCATCACCCGGTCGTAGCCGAGCAGGTCGCGGAAGGTGCGCACCACGGCGTCGGCCAGGGTGCCGATGGCCGAAGCGGCGCTGAAGCGCTGCACCGCCGCGCCCAGCGCTTCGACCAGCTGGTCGCTGGCGATGTCGACCGTGCGCGCGCCTGGAACGGCAGTGACGACGGGTTCGATCTCGACCAGCAGCACATTGCCCGCCACCCGGTGCACCGTGCCCTCGAATTCACTCGCCTGCCCGTGCACCTGCACACGACAGCGCATCAGCGACAGGGTGTCGCCGCGGGTGGTGGTGGCGGCCGTGCGCACGCAGGCCTCGATGTCGCCGCCCAGCTCGCTGACGGGCTGGTTGAGCAGGCTTTCCGCCGGCACGCCGAGCAGCGTGGCCACGTTGGCACTGAGTTGAACGATGCGCAGGCCGGGTTCGCGCAGTGCCAAGAGCACGCCATGCGGTTGAACCGAGCCCGCCAGGTGGATCAGTTCACGTTCGCAGTTGGTCAGGTCGGCCTGACCGAAGGCGGGGCTGCCTTGCACTATGCAGAGTCCTGGTCGTCTGCGGCGCCATCAGGCCCCGAAGCGCCCGTGCCATCGGCGTTGCGCTGGCGGCGCACGAGGCTGGCGCGGTCGATGCCGAGCAGGCCGGCCGCGGTGCTCACGTCGCCACCCGCCCGCTGCATGGCCACTTGCATGAAATGGCGCTCGGCCAGGGCGGTGGCTTCGCGCAGCATCTCGGGCAACGGCATCGCACCGAGCTGCTGTGCGATCTGCTCGACGCCGGCACGCAAGGCGTCGGCCAGATCGCCGTGGCGCGGCACCTCGCCGGCCACGCGGTGGATCGTGAAACCGATGCATTCCTGGTCGCCTTCGGTCAGCAGCGCCGCCGAGATCTCGACCCGCGCCGCCGGCGAATGCGCCGGCTTGACCCACGACTCGATGCGCCGCGCGATGCCGTCGCGCCGCACCTGCGGCACGAGCGCGACCAGCGGCCGGTCGGCCAGGCCGAGCCAGTCCATCAGCATCTGGCCCTTGACGTCGGTTTCGTGCGCCAGGTTCACGAGCGCCAGGAAGGCCGGGTTCGCGACCAGGATGCGGCCGCTCGAGTCGGTGACTACGACACCGTCGCGCGCGTCGTCGACCAGCCGGGCCAGCGTGGTGTTGAGTTCGGTCGACGAAGCGGCGCCATCCACACTGCGCACCCGCACCAGCAGCCGCATCGTGTCGTCAGCGCGGAAGGGCGTGGCCGCCACGCTGGTGGCGGTGATGGTGCCGAGCAGGCGCGCGCGGATTTCACCGGTCTGCCCGTTGCCGCGTGCGGCCGTGAGCAGCGCGTTGACCGCGCCGCGCGAATGGTGCTCGAAGCCGAAGGTGGCCGGGCGGCCTGGCAACTGCTCGCTCGTGATGTCGAAGAGTTGCGCCGCGGCCTGGTTGGCTTCGACGATCTGCAGCGTCTCCGCGTCGACGACCATCACCGCATCGGTCGCCACCTGGAACAGCAGGCGGTAGCGCGATTCGGCCTGGCGTGCCTGCCAGTAACCACGCTCCATGTCTTGCTGGTTATCGATGAAACGCTGCTGGATCGCAGCGATGGCCCGCAGGTCGCGCCCGACCGCGAGCACCGGGCCGTCGGCGCCGAGGCGGATCGCGGTATAGGCGACCGGAATGCTGACGCCAGGCGTGAGCGGGTGGTTGACTTCACGCCGCCGGGCGATGCCGGTGGCCGCCACTTCCTTGAGCAGGTTTTCGATCTTCGGGCGCGTTTCGCCGCTGACGGTGTCGATCCACGCACGGCCGACCCACTGCTGGGCGCCGGGCGCGATCGGTTCGGCCTGGCCCTGCGCCACGTTGCGGATCACACCGCTGCCGTCGATCACGAGGGCGATGTCGCTCGCGAGCGAAACAAAGGTCTTGGCCAGCTCGGGTGCCCACGCCGACAGCGCGCCGAGATCGGGCATGTCGGCAGCGGTGCGGGTCACCGGCGGGCTCGTTTCGGGCTTGAATGCCATGGGCTTCGCATTGGATACGGGCCACGCTGGAGCATGACCAACGCCGGAAATTCTATGCTTCCGGGCGCAGAGCGCCATGGGTAAATACGGGGGCTCAGGCCTTGGTGCCCAACCCGTCGGCGGCACTCGTGGTGCGCGAGCGCAAGCCCCAGCGCCACAGCGCTTCGAAGGGCAGTGGCAGCACCATGAACCAGTGCTCGAGGATCGCCAGGCTGAGCAGCGTGCCGACGAAGGTGAGCGCGGTGGCGTCGAAGGCGCTGATGCCGCTGGCGGTGGCGCCTTGCCACAGCAACACGGCCAGCCAGGTCGAGACCGCCACCGAGACCGGGAACAGCCAGTTCATCGAGGCACGTTTGAAGTAGGTTTGCAGGTACTTCAGGTGCGTTGGCAGAAAACTCTCGCTGAGGTTGCGCACGCCGAGAAACACGTTGAGCTTGGCGCTCTGGCGCATGACCCAGAACACCACGAAACAACCCAGGCCGGTCGGATTCGCACCGTTCCAGGTGACGGCCACGACCGCCAGGCCCTGCACGATCAGCGCGAGCTCGTGGTGCAGCAGCGTCTGCAGTGCGTAGCCGGCTCGGCGCCAGCCCGTCGAACCCGGCGGGCAGGGCGTGCGCCGCGGCCCGGTCACGTAGCCGAGCAGGAAGGCCACTTCCTGCCAGGCCCAGACCAGCACCGTGCAGGTGAAGGCCATATAAGCACCGGTCACCCGAGTGTCGTTGCGCGTGGCGGCCAGGCCTGCGAGCGCCAGGCCGAGCAACACTGTCGCGCCCAGCATCGTCCAGCGGTGGGTCCAGCGTGGCAGGCCGTTCAGGTACAGGATCACGCCCGTGCTGAACCACCACACGAAGAGTGTGTAGGCGATCGGATGCACGTACAACGACATGGCGGCCCGGGTCGCTGCGCAGGTCTACCAGGTCGGCGCCATGCGCACGTTCTGCGGCAGCACGTTGGGCTTGGCCGGCAGGCAGAACAAGCGCACGAAGGTGAAACCGGCCGCGGCCGCGAGGCCGACGCGCTGGACTGCAGCGACCACACCGCCACGCGCCTTCGCCGCTTCGGTGGCGACCGAGATCCGGCGCAGTTTCTCCAGCCCGGCCAGGAAGCGCGGGTCGTCGAGATTGAGCGTCAGCGGGAACACCTGCTTGGTGATCTCGGTGGTGATTCGGAAGACGTTGAAGTCGTACTCGGTCGCGTCGAGCCCCATCGCGCTGTGCATCTCGGGGCGCTGGTGGTCACGCACGTACATGGTGGCGAACACGGCCAGCACGAAGAAGCGGATCCAGAGTTTGTTCACGCCGGTCAGCAGCTTCGGGTTCGCGCGCAGCAGCAGCGCGAAGGCTTCGCCGTGGCGGAATTCGTCGTTGCACCACAGCTCGAACCATTTGAAGATCGGGTGGAAACACAGCTCCGGGTGTTTTTCGACCTGGCGGTAGATCGCGATGTAACGCGCATAGCCGATCTTCTCGGACAGGTAGGTCGCGTAGAAGATGAACTTGGGGCGGAAGTAGGTGTACTTCTTGGCCTTGGCCAGAAAGCCCAGGTCGACGCCGATGCCGAAGTCCTTCAGCCACTGGTTGATGAACCCGGCGTGGCGCGATTCGTCGCGCGCCATGAAGCCGAACAACTCCTTCATGTCCGGGTTGTTGACGCGCTTCCTGATCTCGGCATAGAGCACGCAGCCCGAGAACTCCGAAGTGATCGAGCTGATCAGGAAGTCGCTGAACTCC
The DNA here is from genome assembly GCA_040080605.1 of Burkholderiaceae bacterium. GTDB lineage: Bacteria > Pseudomonadota > Gammaproteobacteria > Burkholderiales > Burkholderiaceae_C > LMDS01. Next base: position 44,576 of record JBEBIB010000003.1, on the reverse strand, counting down.
CTGTAGAGCGCCGGGGGCATGCCCGAGTAGTCGGCCATCATGTCGGCCGGACGCTGGAAGTGGTCGGTGTTGGTGTCGGCGCGAAACTCGTTCATCAGCACTTCCCACTGCGGGCGGATCGAGTCGACGTCGATCTTGTCCATCGCCGCGAAGTCTGTCGTGTAGAAGCGCGGCGTCAGCGCAGTGTCTTTCAGCGCGGTGCTGGTCGCTTCGTTGATCGAGCGTTCGGTGGGGTTCTGGGCCAGCGTGGTCATGGTGCTTCGTCCTGGAATGTCTGGGGTGTCACTGGGCCGCGGTGCTGGCCATGATGCTGGCGAACACCGACGCGTTGGTCGGGCCGAACGAGCCGAGGTCGACCCGCCGGCCTGTGCCCGGGTCTTCGAGCGTGAGCTTGCCGTCGGCGCGGCCGATCATGCGGAACGGCAGCTCGGGGCCGACACCCTGGCGCTTGCGCTCGCGGGCGAGGCCGCGCATCGTGCCGCGCAGGAAACCGTTGGTGCCGGGGGCCACGGTGTCGATCAGCTTCTGGCCACTCGCGTCGAGCACGACGATGCTGCCGTCGGGCCGGTCTTCGAAGCGGAACTCCCGCACCGAGACCGCCGCGGCGTCGGGCACTTGAACCACGCCAACGCCGGTGAAACGCACGGCAGCCACGCCGATCACGGTGGCGAAGATCAGGCCGCCGATGGCGAACAAGGGCGCACGCGGAAAGCCCGAGGTGAGCGTGGTGGTGGCGCTCATGGCTCAGGCCGCCAGGGGTTGATGGCCCTGGCCGGCAGGCTGCTGCGCCGGCGCGTGGAACGCGGGCAGGGCCGTGCGCGCGATGCCGGCCGAATCGGCCAGCGCGGTCGACAGCACCGAGGCGACCAGGCGCGCGTCGGGCAGAGCGCGCAGCATCGGTTGCGTGCGCCGCACATGCCACGGCCGGGCATGCGGCCACAGGTGCACGTAGGCGATGTGGTCGGTGTTGTTCAGGAGCAGCGTCACGTCGCCGCTGCCGTCGGCATGGGTGCGCAGCCCGGCCGACTCGACCTGCGAGTACGGCAGGTTGAAGGTGATGCTCAGCACCACGCCGACCCGCATCACGACCCGCTTGTCGGTGATCGTGTAGACACTGGTGCGGCTGATCAGCCAGGCCATCAGCGTGAGCACGGCCAGGGCGACCACGACCAACGGCAGCAGCCACAGCGCGGCCACACCGGCGTCTAGCGCGCTGCCGCCGTTCGAGAGTACGTTGACGGCACGCAAGGCGAGCATCACCGCGAAGTAGACGGCGAGCGAACGCAGGTGCATCGCGTCGCGCGCCAGCACGCGCCAGTCTGGCGCGCCCTGCCACAGCAGGCGTTCGCCCCGCGGCAGCGGCTCGGGCAGGCCGTGTTCGGCCTCGAATTCGTGCTCGGGTGCCTGGTCGTGCGGGATCACAGCAGCGGCTCCTGCCGATCTGCGGTGGCGTACAGCGTGCCGCCGCCGTAGTAGCCCATGATCTTGTCTTCTTCAAGCAGTGTCACGACATCCGGGCTGCGCGTGACCGGCACGTTGGCGAACTGCGTCGACAGGATCGAACGCACCTGCACCTGTCGGTCGCCGATCCGCGAGAAGTTGATCGGCAACAGCACACGCCGTGTGCCGCCTTGCACCTCGACCTCGAGGTAGCGGAACAGCACTTCGGCGCGGTCGACCCACAGGTCGATCACCTTGCCGCCGACACGGCCGTCGGCGCCGATCACCGGCAGGCCGCGCGGGTCGGGGTCGTGGCTCGACACCTCGAAGTCGTGGGCAGAACGCAGCGGCACGATGCGCAGGCCGCCGTCGACCGTGGTGTCTGCGATGTCAGCGCGGTCGGCATACGAACCCGGGCCGACCGCGGCCAGCATCGGGTCACCTTTCGGCTCGAGCGGCGAGCCGAGGTGGCCTGACGCCGGCGAGCCACCGAGCGGCTGGTTCGAAGTGCGGAAGTTCGGTGCCATCACGATGCGGCCGTCGGCCAGCTTGTAGGTTTTGGGCTTCGGAATCGGCGGCCAGCCCTGCACCTTGACCCGCCCGCCCGAGCGGTCGGACTCCAGCGGGTAACCCTCGCGCTTGTCTTCCTGGTGCAAGTAGTAGATCAGCCCGGCGAAGAATATCCAGAAGGCGTAGAGCGCGATCTGCGCCACGTCGATGTACTGCGTAATGGCTCCGGTTCCCATGAGGGTCTCCTTTGGCGTGATGCCGTGCGTGGGTGCGTGACGTGAGAGATTCAGCCGGGAAGTTCGGCCAGGCCGAGTCGTCCTGCGGGCTGCGGGTGGGGCTCGCGGCGAGCCGTTCTGACGAGCGGGCCGATCGCGATCAAGGTCGCGAACAGCAAACCGATTTCAAGGTGGTAGACGAAGCTGTAGCCGACCGACGGGCTGGCCAGCGCCGGGCCGAGTGCACCTTGCGTGGCAAGGCTCGAGATGAAGTCGCGCAGCCCGCCGCCCATCGCGATGGCGATGCCGGCGGCCGAGGCCTGCACGGCCCCCCAGGCGCCGAGTGCCAGACCACTCTGGCCGTGGGTTTGCAGGCTCATCGCGGCGGTCAGCGTGGCGACCGAGAACAGGCCCCCGCCGAAGCCGATCAAGGCGGCGCCGAAGCGGAACATCAAGGCCGATTGCAGCGGGTCGGCGAAGATCACACAGACGAAAGCCACGATGCCTGACAGCAGGCCGATCGCGGCCAGCCGGTACACGTCACCGCCGTGGTACAGCCAGCGCGACGCGAGCACGAAGGCGGCAAGCGCACCGGCTGCCGTCATCGCCGTCAGCGTGGTGGTGGCGCCGACCGCCATGTGCATGATCTGGCCGCCGTAGGGTTCGAGCAGGATGTCCTGCATGCTGAACGCCGCCGTGCCCAGGCCCACAGCCACGAGCAACCGACTCGCCTGGCCGCCGCTCGTGAACTGGTGCCACGAGGCGCGGAACGAGGGCCGCGGTGGGCGCTGGCCTGCCACGACGCCCCGGTCGGGGTTGCGCGCTTCCTGCTTCCACAGCGCGATCAGGTTCAGCACCATGGTCAGCAGCGCCGCGCCCTGAATCACCTGGATCAGCTTCACTTGTTTGAAGTCGGCCAGCAGCGCGCCGAAACCGAGCGCGCTGATGACCATGCCGACCATCAGCATCACGTAGAGCAATGCGACGACACGCGGGCGGGCGTCGGGCGGGGCGATATCGGTGGCCAGCGCGAGGCCGGCGGTCTGCGTCGTGTGCAGGCCGGCGCCGACCAGCAGGAAGGCCAGTGCCGCGCCGATCTGGCCGTAGATGGGGTGGCCGTGGCTGTCGCCCGAGAGCACGATCAATGCGAACGGCATGATCGCCAGGCCGCCGAACTGCAAGAGCGTGCCCATCCAGATGTAGGGCACGCGCTTCCAGCCCAGCGCCGAGCGGTGGTTGTCGGAGCGGAAGCCGACCAGCGCGCGCAGCGGCGCGAACACGAGCGGCAAGGCGACCATCAGCGAGACGAGCCACGCCGGCACGCCGAGCTCGACGATCATCACGCGGTTGAGCGTGCCGTTGAGCAGCACCAGCGCCATGCCGACCGACACCTGGAACAGCGACAGGCGCAGAAGGCGACCGAGCGGCAGTTCCTTCGTCGCCACGTCGGCGAACGGCAGGAAGCTCGTGGCGACCTTCGACCACTGGCTGGCCAGCGTCGAGTTCAGGCGGATGACGGTCTTGGCGGGGTTCATGTCTTCACCAGCTCCAGGGCCTGCGAGGTGTAGAAGCCGCTGGAAATGCGCTGCGTGCGTGCGCATGACCAGCCTTGCAGTTGCGCGTCTGCGCCGATGCGACGGTGCAGCGAAGCGCCCGACACCGGCACGACCGAAGGCGAACGGTCGCCGCGCGGGAACAGCTTGCCGACGGCGCGAAACACGATCAAGGCCGGGTTGCTCGGCACATACGTGAAGAGCATCGCGCGGCGGGTGCGCTCGGCCAGGCCGGCGATCACACGCACGGCGTCACCGGCTTCGTAGTGGATGACCGAGTCCATGCCGACGACGTAGTCGAACTCGCCGAGCGCCGGGTCGAGCATGTCGCCGGAGCGGAAGTCGATCGAGCCACCGTTGTTGAACACCGGTTGGCGTTCGCGGGCCAGGTTCACGAGCGTGGGCGAGAGGTCTATCGCCAGCACTTCGGCGCCGCGGTGCGCGGCTTCGACGGCAAGCGCGCCGGTGCCACAGCCGGCGTCGAGCAGGCGCTTGCCGTGCAGGTCGTCGGGCAACCACGACAGCAGCGTCGAGCGCATGCGGTCACGCCCGGCCCGCACCGATGCACGCACACGACCGACCGGCGCATCCGACGTGAGCCGCGCCCAAGCCTGCACGGCCGTGCGATCGAAGTAGGTTTCGATCTGGCCGCGCCGTTCCTGATAGGTGCCGTTGTTCATCAGTCGAAACCCAGCAGGTCGAAGATGTCGCGGTCTTTCATCGGCACCGCGTTCAACGGCTCGGTGCCGAGCCAGAGCGATGCGGCCAAGCGCATGTATTCCTTCTGCACCAGTTCGAGCTCGGGCGAATACTCCATCTCGAACAACGTCGACTTCTTCAGCCGGCTGCGGCGGATCACGTCGAGGTCGGGGAAGTGCGCCGCCAGTTTCAGGCCGATCTTGTTGTTGTACTTGTCGATCTGGTCGGTGGCCGCGCTGCGGTTGGCGATCACGCCGCCGAGGCGCACGTTGTAGTTCTTCGCCTTCGCGCCGATGGCCTGCACGATGCGGTTCATCGCGAAGATCGAATCGAAGTCGTTGGCGGTGACGATCAATGCGCGGTCGGCGTGCTGCAGCGGTGCGGCAAAACCACCGCAGACCACGTCGCCCAGCACGTCGAAGATCACCACGTCCGTGTCCTCCAACAGGTGGTGTTCCTTCAGCAGTTTCACGGTCTGGCCGACCACGTAACCGCCGCAGCCGGTGCCGGCCGGCGGGCCACCGGCTTCGACGCACATCACGCCGTTGTAGCCCGGGAAGACGAAGTCTTCGACGCGCAGTTCCTCGGCGTGGAAGTCGACCGTTTCCAGCACGTCGATCACGGTCGGCAGCATCTTCTTCGTCAACGTGAAGGTCGAGTCGTGCTTCGGGTCGCAGCCGATCTGCAACACCCGCTTGCCCAGCTTGCTGAACGCGGCCGAGAGGTTGCTAGACGTGGTGCTCTTGCCGATGCCGCCCTTGCCATAGATGGCAAAGACCTTGGCGTTTCCGATCTTCACGTTTTCATCGAGCGCCACTTGCACGCTGCCCTCGCCGTCGAGGCGCAGGTTCTTGCGAACCCCGGGGTTCTTGATATCGGGGAACGGGACGGTCGTCGTACTCATGCGGGAGCTCCTTCAAAAACACCTTCGAGCCGGTCTTCAAGCTCCTCACCAGCCCGGCGCAAGGCTTCGAGCACTTTCGCGTCGGGCTTCCAGAAATTGCGGTCTGAGGCTTCGAGCAGGCGGTTCGCCACGCGCGCCGAAGCGGTCGGGTTCAGCTTCGCGAGGCGTTCGCGCATCGCGGGGTCGAGCATGAAGGTCTGGCTCAGCTGCTCGTAGATCCAGGGCTGGACCTGGCCGGTCGTGGCCGACCAGCCCATGGTGTTGGTCACGTGCACCTCGATCTGGCGCACGCCTTCGTAGCCGTGCTTGAGCATGCCTTCGTACCACTTCGGGTTCAGCATGCGCGTGCGTGTTTCCAGCGCGACCTGTTCGGTCAGCGTGCGCACCGTGCCGCCGCCGTTGGCGTCGCGGGTCTGGTCGCCGATGTAGACGGGTGCCGTCTCGGCATCCGGCCCGCGGGCACGTTTGATCGCGCGGCTGATGCCACCGAGCGTGTCGAAATAGGTGTCGACCGTGGTCACGCCGAGTTCGACCGAATCGAGGTTCTGGTAGGCGAGCTGCACACCCGACAACACACTCTGCAACAGCTTGGCCTGCTGCACCGGCCGCCCGGCGCGGCCATAGGCGAAACCCTTGCGGCGGCTGTAGGTTTCGGCGAGTTCATCACCGTCTTCCCAGCGGCTGTTGTCGATCAGGCTGTTGACGTTCGAACCATACGCACCTTCGGCATTGCCGAAGACGCGCAACGACGCGGTTTCCAGATCACCGCCGTGCTCGGCCTGGTAGGCCAGCGCGTGTTTGCGGATGAAGTTCTGTTCGATCGGCTCGTCGGCGCTCGCGGCCATGAAGGCAGCCTCGGCGAGCAGCTTGATCTGCAGCGGCAGCAGGTCGCGGAAGATGCCCGAGAGCGTGATGATCACGTCGACGCGCGGCCGGCCAAGCTGTTCGAGCGTGAGCAGTTCGGCGCCGGCCAGGCGACCATAACTGTCGAAGCGCGGTTTGGCACCCATCAGGTACAGCGCCTGGGCGATCGGGCCGCCTTCGCTCTTCAGGTTGTCGGTGCCCCACAGCACCATCGCGATCGATTCGGGGAAGGCGTGGCCGTCGCCCATGTGTTTTTGCAGCAGGCGCTCGGCCTGGCGCGCGCCGTCTTTCACGGCGTAGTTGCTGGGGATGCGGAACGGGTCGAAGCCGTGCAGGTTGCGGCCGGTCGGCAGGATCGCCGGCGTGCGCAGCAGATCGCCCCCCGGGGCAGGGCGCAGGAAGCGGCCGTCGAGCGCGTGCAGGATGCCGTCGAGTTCGTGGTCCTGGGCCATCAATTGGTCGGTGGCCGCGAGTTCCTTCAGCAAGCCGAAGGTTTCAGCATCCGCACCCAGGCTGCTTGCGGCGAGTGCTTCTGCCGGTGTGCGGCCGGCCACCAGGGCTTCGATCAAGGCGCGCTCGGGTTTGGCGCCGTGCGAGGCTTCGGCACAGGACAGCAGCAGGTCCACACGCTCGGGCTCGCTCGGTGCCTGGCCGACCACGTGCAGGCCGTAAGGGATCAGCGTGTACTCGAGTTCGAGCACGTCGTCGTTGAGCTTCGCGATGCGGGCTTCGGTCTCGGCGCCCCAGGTCGGCTCGGCGCTTGCCAGTTCGAGCTCGGCGGCCTGGGCCTGGATCATCAGCGCCAGTTCGTCCCGCTCGGCCTGTGCTTCGGGCTCCAGGCCGCGGAAGCGTTCGAGTGCGTCCTTCAGGTCGACCAGACCCTTGTACAGGCCGGCCTGCGCGACCGGCGGCGTGAGGTAGCTGATCAGGGTGGCGGCAGCGCGCCGCTTGGCGATCGTGCCTTCGGACGGGTTGTTCGACGCGTACAAATACATGTTCGGCAGGTCGCCGATCAAGCGGTCGGGCCAGCAGGTCGCCGACATGCCGCTCTGTTTGCCGGGCATGAACTCGAGCGCGCCGTGGGTGCCGAAGTGCAGCACCGCGTTCGCGCCGAAGTCCTCGCGCAACCAGCGGTAGAAGGCCGAGAACGCGTGCGTCGGCGCGAAGCCCTTTTCGAACAGCAGGCGCATCGGGTCGCCTTCGTAGCCGAATGCGGGCTGGATGCCGACGAAGACGTTGCCGAAGCGTTCGCCCAGCACGAAGATGCTGCTGCCGTCGCTCTGCTGCTTGCCCGGTGCCGGGCCCCATTGGGCTTCGATCTCCTTCAGGTGCTTTTCGCGCCGCACGTGGTCGTCGGCCGCGATGCGCGTGTGCACGTTGGCCATCGCGCCGAAGCGCGCGGCGTTGCCGGTGATGATGCTTTCGCGCAGTTCGTCGACGGTGGCGGGCACCTCGATGGTGTAACCCTCGCGCTGCATCGCCTTCATCACGTTGAACAGCGACTCGAACACCGACAGGAAGGCGGCGGTGCCGGTGGCGCCGGCGTTCGGCGGGAAGTTGAAGATCACCGCCGCGACCTTGCGCTCGGCACGCTCGGAGCGGCGCAAGTCGACGAGCTTGCCGACACGTGATGCGAGCGCATCGGCCCGCTCGATGCAGCTGTGCATGTCGTGAGCGTCGACGACGTTCTCGAACTTGCAGGCATGCGCGCAGCCCGTGCACGCGATGTGCTGCGCGCTGCCGCGCCCGCCGAACACCATCGAGCCGGTGGCGCCGTCGAGTTCGGGGATCGCGACCATCATGGTCGACTCGACCGGCAGCAGGCCGCGCGGCGAACCACCCCACTGGTCGAGGGTCTGGAATTCGACCGGCGTGACGGCGAGGTAGGGCACGTCGAGCTTGGCGAGGATGTCTTCGGCCGCTTTCGCGTCGTTGTAGGCCGGGCCACCGACGAGCGAGAAGCCGGTGAGCGAGACCAGCGCGTCGATCGTCGGGCGGCCTTCGCTGTAGAAAAAGGCGTCGATCGCGGGGCGCTGGTCGAGGCCGGTAGCAAACGCCGGCACCACGCGCAGGCCGCGCGCTTCGAGCGCGGTGATCACGCCGTTGTAGTGGTCGGCGTTGCCGGCCAGCACGTAGGAGCGCATCAGCAGCAGGCCGACCGTCCCGCGCTTGCCGGTGGTGGCGAAGCTGGGCAAGGCCTCGACACTGCGCGCCATGCGGCCGACCGCGCCCGGGTGGTTCATCTTCGGGTGGTAGACGCCGACCTCCGGATACTCGACCGGCTCGTGCGTCTTGGCGATGCCACGCAGGTGCTTGCGCGTGCCTTGCGCATAGCGGTCCACCAGGAAGTGAACCATGTTCGCGATGTTCTCCTGCGAACCGGCGAGCCAGTATTGAAGCGTGAGGAAATAGGCCCGCACGTCTTGCGCGGTGCCGGGTATGAAGCGCAGGATCTTCGGCAGCCGGCGCAGCATCTTCATCTGCTGCGCGCCCGCCGTGGCACGCGAACCACTCTCTTCGCCCTTGGCTTCGGGCTTGTTGCGCAGGCGCTTCAGGAAAGCCATCGCGCCGGTGGCGGGCGCGGCCATGTCGAACTTGCCCATGCGCGTGAGCTTCGTCACTTCGGCGGCCGACATCGCACAGACCATCGCGTCGCAGTGCTCGCGCCGCGCCTGCAATGCCGGCAGGATCGGCAGGAAGTGGTCTTCCAGGAACAACATCGTCGCGATCACGATGTCGCCCTGGGCGATGTCGTCTTTGCAGCGTTCGAGCGCGGCCGGGTCGTCGCCCCACTCGGCGGCGGCGTGCACGCTGAGCTTGAGCCCCGGCACCGACTTGGCGAGCGCGCGGTTGGCGCGCTCGGTGGCGCTGGCCAGGTGGCTGTCCATCGTCACCAGCACGACCTTCATGGCCGGGACGGACGAGGCTTCACTCTTAACGACTGAAATGCGCTTTGGCGTCATACAGGGTCTCGACGGTGATCACCGGTACGCTATGGTCGTGTGCGTAACGCTCGGTGTTGCGGCGTGCTTTGCCGCGCACGAAGAAGGGGATCTTTCGAAGCTCCTTCTCCGCATCAGGGGCCCACGTTGCCGGGATCGCGGCCGGTGGACTTTCTCCGTTGTTTGTATTGGCAATGGCTGCACTGGCAGCAGTCGCGGCAAACTCAGCCGGGACTTCGATCTGTGCGGCAACTTCAGCGGCTACCGGCTTGTTCGCGTGGCCGCCGAGGTGCGATGGCGCCGCGTCTTCGTGGAACTCGAAGTCCCCTCGGAACATGCCGATCAGGTGTTCTTCCAGCCCCATCATCAGCGGGTGGACCCAGGTGTCGAATAGCACGTTCGCGCCTTCGAAACCCATCTGCGGCGAGTAGCGCGCCGGGAAGTCCTGCACGTGTACCGGCGCCGAGATCACCGCACACGGCACGCCCAGGCGCTTGGCGATGTGGCGTTCCATCTGCGTGCCGAGCACGAGCTCGGGCTGCAGCTCGGCGACCTTGGCTTCGACTTCGAGGTAGTCGTCGGTGATCAAGGCGTCGACGCCGTAGAGCTTGGCCGCTTCGCGCACTTCACGCGCGAACTCGCGGCTGTAGGTGCCGAGACCGACGACCGTGAAACCGAGTTCGGTGGCGGCCACGCGCGCGGCCGCGACGGCGTGCGTCGCGTCGCCGAAGATGAAGACACGCTTGCCGGTGAGGTAGGTCGAGTCGACCGAGCGGGCATACCAGGGCGAGCGCGAGTTGATGTCGGCCAGCGCCTGCGCCGGGTCGATGCCGGCGAGCTTCGCCACCTCGGCCACGAAGTCGCGCGTGGCGGCGGCACCGAGCGGGATCGTCTTCGTCGCCGGCTGACCAAAAGTGCGTGTGAGCCAGGTGGCGGTCAGTGCGCCGACCTCGGGGTAGAGCACGACGTTGAAGTCGGCTTCACCCAGATGGGTCAGGTCGTCGGCGGTGGCGCCGAGCGGCGCGACCACGCTGACGTCGATGCCCATCTGGTCGAGCAGCTTGCTGATTTCGGTCACGTCGTCGCGGTGGCGGAAACCGAGTGCCGACGGGCCGAGGATGTTGCAGCGCGGGCGCTGGCCGGGCGCGCGAGCTTCGCGAACCGTGCCGGGCGCCGGTGCGTTGGGGCCGGCGAGTGCCCGCACCATTTGATAGAAGGTTTCCGACGCACCCCAGTTTTCCTTGCGCTGGTATGACGGCAGTTCGAGCGCGACCACCGGCACCGGCAGGTTCAGGGCTTTGGCCAGACCACCCGGATCGTCCTGGATCAGCTCGGCCGTGCACGACGCACCGACCATCATCGCCTTCGGCTTGAAGCGCTCGTAGGCATCACGCGCCGCGTTCTTGAACAGCTCGGCGGTGTCGCCACCGAGGTCACGCGCCTGGAAGGTCGTGTAGGTGACCGGCGGGCGTTTCGGCAGGCGCTCGATCATCGTGAACAGCAGGTCGGCGTAGGTGTCGCCTTGCGGTGCGTGCAACACGTAGTGCACGTCTTTCAACGCGGTGGCGACGCGCATCGCACCGACGTGCGGCGGGCCTTCGTAAGTCCAGAGGGTCAGTTGCATGTCAGGCGACCAGCTTCAGGCGCCGCAGCAGCGGGCGGGTGAACAACTCGGCCAGGTCGGCGGCCTGGTCGTAACCCTGGATCGGCGTGAACACGAGTTCGATCGACCACTTGGTCGTGAAGCCCTCGGCTTCGAGCGGGTTCGCGAGGCCCAGGCCGCAGACGACGATGTCGGGTTGCGCGGCGCGGCAGCGGTCGAGCTGCTTTTCGACGTGCTGGCCTTCCGACAACACCGTGCCGCTCGGCAGCAAGGCCAGTTCTTCGGCGAGGTGCTGGCGGTGCAGGTACGGCGAGCCGACTTCGGTGAGCTCCATGCCGAGTTCACGCGCCAGGAAACGCGCGATCGGAATCTCGAGCTGCGAGTCGGGGAAGAAGAAGATGCGCTTGCCGGCGAGCTGCGTGCGATGCCGGGCGAGGGCGCTGCCGGCGCGCTCGCGAGCCGGAGCGGTGGCGCGCTCGAACAGGTCGGAAGAAATACCGAAGGCCGTCGCTGCGGCTTGCAGCCACATCGTCGTGCCTTCGGTGCCGAGCGGGAAGGGCGCCGGCAAACGGTGTGCGCCGCGTGCTTCGAGCACGCGGGCGGTATCGGCGAGAAACGGCTGCGCCAGCAGCAGGCGGGTGTTCGGGCCGACGGCCGGCATCGCGCCCGCGCGCCGCGGCGGGAAGAAGTGCACCGGGCCGATGCCGAGCTGCGCGAACAGGCGCATGAACTGGTCTTCGACCACATCGGCCAGCGTGCCCATGATCATCAACGAAGGCGGTGCGTCGGGCGTGGCCGCCGGAAGATTCGGCACCAGTGCGGCGAGGCAGGCATCTTCACCCTGCGTGAATGTGGTCTCGATGCCGCTGCCGGAATAGCTGAGCACACGCACGTCGGGCGAGAACTGACCCGACAAGCGCGCCGCGGCACGCGACAGGTCGAGCTTGATGACCTCCGACGGGCACGAGCCGACGAGGAACAGCAGTTTGATTTCGGGCCGACGTTCGAGCAGGCGCGTGACCACGCGGTCGAGCTCCGTGTTCGCGTCGGCCAGCCCGGCGAGGTCACGCTCGTCGATGATCGCGGTGGCGAAACGCGGCTCGGCGAAGATCATCACGCCGGCGGCCGACTGGATCAGGTGGGCGCAGGTGCGCGAGCCGACGACGAGGAAGAACGCGTCCTGGATCTTGCGGTGCAGCCAGATGATGCCGGTCAGCCCGCAGAACACTTCGCGCTGGCCGCGCTCGCGCAGTACCGGCGCGTCGCTGCAGCCTTCGGACGGCGAGGAGCGGATCGGGATGACCGGGCTCATGCGGCCGCCCCCTGTTGGCTCAAGGCGCGTTGCTCGCGTGCCTGGTCGAGCCGCGCCGCGCGGAGTTTCAGGATGAACTGCGTCGCATTGATCACGTAGGTGGCATAAGCGGCCAGAGCCAGGTACATCTGCTCCCGCACCCCGATCGCATTGGTGAACACCACGATCAGGTAGGCGGTGTGCAGCGCCAGCACGAGCATGCTGAACACGTCTTCCCAGTAGAAGGCCGGTGCGAACAGGTAGCGGCCGAAGACCACCTTCTCCCAGATGCAGCCGGTGATCATGATCGTGTAGAGCGTGAGCGTCTTGACCACGACTGACAGCGTCGCGATGCCGTGGCCTTCGCCGGTGGCGAGGTAACGCAGCACCAGCGCGAGGCTCACGATGAACACGAGGAACTGGACCGGCGCGAGCACCCCTTGCACGAGGGTCCAGACCGACGCATCGCGCCGTTGGCGCTCTTCGGCGGTGTACAGGGGCCGGTGCGAACCCGGCCTTGACCCACGAACATCCATCGACTTCCTTCAGCGTTGCGCCTGCTTCGGGGCGAATCTAGATCGGCTCTCCCCATCTGTCAATCGGGCTAGACGTAATGTAGACATGACACTATATTTGCATCAGACGGGCCGGATGGAGCCCGCGTTCTTTCCGGGCGGCGTGCTCGGCGCTACCGATTGACGACCATTGCCGGCGGCAGTAGAACCTCCCGGCAGCCCGCGTTGCGATGACAGTCGAAGCTGTCGCGCCGCTGGATCACCCTGGCGCCACGGGCGGGGGTGGCGGCATTTCTGGCGATCCCCAGGGGTGTCTCGACCGAAGCCATGACAAGAATTTCGCGAGGAGATTCCGATGGAGAGCTTGCCGCAAGGGCACTCGGCGCGGGAAGGCCACAGCCGGTCGGGCGCCGCACCAGAGTGCGACGACATGCCCACCGAGTTTCTCGTGGCCGAAGCCGCCAACGACACCCGCATGTCGCAACTCGCGCGCACGATCGAACAAGAGATCATTCCGCGCCTGATGCTCGCGCACCGGGCCCTGGCCGAGCCGGTGTCGCGGCCGCTGGCGGCCGGGCATCCGATCACGGCTGAAGATGTCCGTCACTTCGCCAAGGTGGTGCTGTCGCACGACGAAGACCTGGCCTTCAGTTCGGTGCAGACGTTTCGGGCGCGTGGGGTGTCGATCGAGAAGCTCTACCTCGATCTGCTAGCACCCACGGCACGTTACCTCGGCGAACTCTGGACCGACGACCTCTGCAATTTCACCGACGTGACGGTCGGCCTCGGCCGTTTGCAGCGGGTTCTGCGAGAGCTGAGCCCGGCCTTCGGCAGCAGTGTCGACCACCCGGCGCAGGGGCGGCGCGTGCTGCTGCTGCCGAGCCCCGGCGAGCAGCACACTTTCGGTCTGGTGATGGTGGCCGAGTTCTTCCGGCGCGCCGGCTGGGACGTGACTGGTGGCGCCTGGGCCGCCGGCGCCGACGCGGCAGCACTCGTGGCCGCAGAGTGGTTCGACGTGATCGGCTTTTCGCTCGGCGCCGAAGTGCACCTCGATGCGCTGGCCGAAAGCATCCGCGCCGTCAGGCATGCCACTTGCAATCGTGACATCGCCATCCTCGTCGGCGGCCCCATGTTCGGCGAGCACCCGGAATACGTGGAAAGGGTCGGCGCCGATGGCATGACAATAGATGGCCGGGAAGCTCCGGCACTGGCCGAAGGTTTGATCGGGCAGGTTGCCCGCCGATGCTGACGCCGCTCCCGGGCGCGCGACTGCAACGGCCACGTTGAACCCAGGCGAGGACCCCATGCCGCAGCCCGTCGGAAAGCAGGATTCATGAGAGAGTTTCAGTCGCCCGCCCGATCCCTCGGTGAGCTCGACCCCGAGGTGGCAGGTCGGCTGATCGCCGCGGCCGCCGACGTGGCGCTGATCGTCGACGACAATGGTGTGATTCGTGACCTGGCCTTCGGCAGCGAAGACCTGCTGCGCGAGGGCTACTACGACTGGCTCGGCAAGCCGTGGGCCGACACCGTCACGATCGAAAGCCGGCCGAAGGTCGAAGCGCTGCTCCGTGAGTCGCGCAGCAACGCCGCGCCGCGCTGGCGCCACATCAACCACCCGTCGCTCGACGGTGCCGACCTGCCGCTGTCTTACGCGGCCATCGCCTTGCCGCCGGGCAAACGTGACAAGTCGCCAGGCCGCTCGGTCGTGTTCGGCCGCGACCTGCGCGCCAACGCGGTGCTGCAGCAGCGCCTGGTGAGCGCCCAGCAGGCGATGGAACGCGATTACTGGCGCCTGCGCCACATGGAAACGCGCTACCGCTCGTTGTTCCAGGTTGCTTCCGAAGCCGTGTTGATCCTCGACGCCGTGACCACCCGGCTCGAAGAGTGCAACCCGGCGGCGACCGCCCTGTTCGGCGCCGACAGTGCGCGGGCCGGCTGGTTGTTGACCGACCGCTTCGAACCCGAGGCGGCGGCTCGTGTGCAGGCGCTGCTCGAACGCGTCCGCGCCACCGGCAACGCCGAAAGCGTGTCGGCACGGCTGGCAGGCCAGGAAGCCGAACTGCGCGTCTCGGCGTCGCTGTTCCGCCAGGAAAAGACCGCGCACCTGCTGGTGCGTGTGGCCTCGCCTTCGGCGGCGGCCAAGGCCGGCCTGGAATCGAGCGCGCAGAGCGCGTTGCTCCAGCTCATCGAAGCCGCGCCCGACGCCTTCGCGGTGACCGACCTCGACGGCCGCATCCTCACCGCCAACCACGCCTTCGTCGAACTGGCCCAGCTCGCCACCGAAGCGCAGGTGCGAGGCCAGTCGCTCGAGCGCTGGCTCGGCCGCACCGGCGTCGACCTGAACGTGCTGATCACCAACCTGCGCCAGCGCGGCGCGGTGCGCCTGTTCTCGACCGTGATGCGCGGCGAGTACGGCGCTTCGGCCGATGTCGAGATCTCCGGCGTGGCGGTCACCAGCGGTGAGCAACCCTGCCTGGGCTTCACCATCCGCGACGTGAGCCGGCGCCTGGTGAGCGAATCGCGCACCACCGGTACCGGCCGCGAAATGCCGCGTTCGGTGGGCCAGATGACCGAACTCGTGGGCCGCGTGTCGCTGCGCGAGATCGTGCGCGACACGACCGATCTGATCGAGCAGCTCTGCATCGAAGCGGCTCTCGAACTCACGCACGACAACCGCGCGTCAGCGGCCGAAATGCTCGGGCTTTCGCGTCAGAGCCTGTACGTGAAGCTGCGCCGCTTCAACCTCGGCGACCTCGCTCCGGTGCAAGGCGAAGAGTAAAAGGGCGGCGTCTGCGAGGACGGCGAGTGTCAACTCGGTAGATATTCGCGGTGTAAACATTTATTGACGGTTAGGCGTGTCGCATGCAAGATCGTTGGCATGGCACGGCCGACGTTTTCCGCCTTCGCGGAGCTGCTCAAACCGATCACCTGGTTCCCGCCGATGTGGGCCTTCGGCTGCGGCGTCATCGCCTCTGGCGTGGCGGCCGATGGGCGCTGGCCGATCATCGCCGTCGGCATCGTGCTGGCCGGGCCGATGGTCTGCGCTTCCAGTCAGGCCGTGAACGACTGGTACGACCGCCACGTCGACGCCATCAACGAGCCGAACCGGCCGATTCCTTCGGGGCGCATTCCCGGCCGCTGGGGCCTGTACATCGCGATCCTCTGGACCGTGCTGTCGCTGCTGGTCGCCACCTTGCTCGGCCCCTGGGGCTTCGGCGCGGCCGTGGTCGGCCTGCTGCTGGCCTGGGCCTACAGCGCGCCGCCGCTGCGCCTGAAGGAAAACGGCTGGTGGGGCAACGCCGCGTGCGGCGTCTGTTATGAAGGCTTGGCCTGGACAACAGGCGCCGCGGTGATGGCCGGCGGTGCGATGCCGCAGGGCCGTTCGCTCACGCTGGCCGCGCTCTACAGCGTCGGTGCCCACGGCATCATGACGCTCAACGACTTCAAGGCCATCGAAGGCGACCGCCAGATGGGCGTGCGTTCGTTGCCGGTGCAGCTCGGCGTGCTGCCCGCGGCCCGCGCCGCCTGCTGGATCATGGCCGTGCCGCAGGTGGTCGTTGTGTTGTTGCTGGTGCACTGGCGCCAGCCGGTGCATGCACTGGCGATCGTCGGCCTGCTCGCCGTGCAGCTGGTTTTGATGGACCATTTCATACAGAACCCGCGCGAGCGCGCACTGCTCTACAGCGGCTTCGGCGTGCCGCTGTTCGTGGCCGGCATGATGGTCAGCGCGTTCGCGCTGCGCGCGACGGTGGTGATGCCATGAACTCGAACTTCGGCTGGTTCGGCATCGTTCGCCTCGGCCTGGTGCAGGCCTGCCTCGGGTCGATCGTCGTGCTGACGACGTCGACGCTGAACCGCGTGATGGTCGTCGAGCTCGCCCTGCCGGCGTTGCTGCCGGGCTTTCTGGTCGCGATGCACTACCTCGTGCAGGTGGTGCGCCCGCGCATGGGCCACGGCTCCGACACCGGCCGGCGCCGCACGCCGTGGATCGTCGGTGGCATGGCCACGCTCGCGCTCGGCGGCGTGCTGGCGGCGCTCGCCACGGTCTGGATGGGCAGCGACCGCGTCGCCGGCATCGCGCTCGCGGTGCCGGCCTTCCTGATGATCGGCATCGGTGTCAGCGCGAGTGGCACCTCGCTGCTGGTCTTGCTGGCCAAGCGCGTGGCGCCCGCCCGGCGCGCCGCGGCCGCCACCACCGTCTGGCTGATGATGATCGCCGGCTTCGCCGTGACCTCGGGCGTGGCAGGCAAGCTGCTGGACCCGTACTCGCCGATGCGCCTGATCGTGGTCACGTCGGCGGTGTCGCTCATCGCCTTGTGCGTGACCTTTCTCGCCACCTGGCGCCTCGAAGGCGCTGCCGACACCGCGCGTGTCGTCGCGCCTGCGGCGGCACCGCACCCGGGCTTTCGCGCCGCCCTCGGCCAGGTTTGGGGCGAGCCCGTCGCGCGCCAGTTCACGGTGTTCATCTTTCTGTCGATGCTCGCCTACAGCGCGCAGGACCTGATCCTCGAACCTTTCGCCGGCTCGGTGTTCGGCTACACGCCGGGCCAGTCGACGCAGTTGTCGGGCGTGCAGCACGGCGGCGTCTTGCTCGGCATGCTCGCGGCCACGCTGGCCGGGCGAGGGGCCTCCGGCCGGCGCTTCGGTTCGCTGCGCGCCTGGCAGGTCGGCGGCTGCATCGGCTCGGCCCTCGCTTTGCTCGGGCTGTTGGCGGCCGGCTTCGTCGGCACGGCCTGGCCCTTCAAGGCGACAGTGTTCACGCTCGGTGTGGCCAACGGTGCGTTCTCGATCGCGGCCATCGCTTCGATGATGCGGCTCGCCAGCGAAGGCCGCGCCTCGCGCGAAGGCGTGCGCATGGGCTTGTGGGGAGCAGCGCAGGCAGTGGCATTCGGGCTGGGCGGGCTCGTGGGCACGGGTGCGAGCGACCTGGCGCGCTGGCTCATCGGCACGCCGGGGCAAGCCTACGCCGCGGTCTTCGGTCTCGAAGCGCTGCTGTTCGTCGGCGCGGCCGTGCTGGCCGCACGGCTCGGCCGCGTGGTGGGGCCACTGGCGCCACGCGCCGCGGCCATCGAACCCGGCTGGGCCGGGCTGACAACGAGGTAATCGCCATGCAAGTTCCGGAAACCTTCGATGTGGTCGTGATCGGCGGCGGCCCGGCCGGTGCCACCGCCGCGCACGACCTGGCCCGGCTCGGCCGCTCGGTGCTGCTGCTCGACCGCGCGGGCCGAACCAAGCCGTGCGGTGGTGCGATCCCGCCGCGCCTGATCAAGGACTTCGCGATCCCCGACGCGCTGCTGGTCGCGCGTGCCACGTCGGCGCGCATGGTCTCGCCGAAAGACGAACACGTGGACATTCCGATCGACAACGGTTTCGTCGGTATGGTCGACCGCGACCAGTTCGACGAGTGGTTGCGCGAGCGCGCGGCGGCGTCTGGCGCACAGCGCCGCACCGGCATCTTCGAGCGTGTCACGCAAGACACCGACGGCACGAGCATCGTGCACTACCAACAACGCTCGCCCACCGACAAGAGCGCGCGGGTGCCGGCCAGCGTGCGCGCACGCACGATCATCGGTGCCGACGGCGCCCGTTCCGAAGTCGCGCGCCAGTGCGTGCCCGGCGCCGAGCACGTGGCCTGCGTGTTCGCGTACCACGAGATCATCCGCACGCCCGCGGCGCCGCCCGCCGGCTTCGACGGCTCGCGCTGCGACGTGTATTACCGCGGCACGCTCTCACCCGACTTCTATGGCTGGGTCTTCCCGCACGGCGACACGATGAGCGTGGGCACCGGCAGTGCCGACAAAGGGTTTTCGTTGCGCGGTGCGGTCGGCAACCTGCGCAGCGCCGCCGGCCTGGCGGGCACCGAAACCCTGCGCCGCGAAGGCGCACCGCTGCCGATGAAGCCGCTCAAGCGCTGGGACAACGGCCGCGACGTGGTGCTGGCCGGTGACGCCGCCGGCGTGGTGGCGCCGGCCTCGGGCGAAGGCATCTACTACGCGATGGCCGGTGGTCGTCTCGCGGCCGAATCCGTGGATGCGTTGCTGAAGACCGGCGACGTGCGCTCGCTCGCATTGGCCCGCAAACATTTCATGAAAGCGCACGGCACGGTGTTTCTGGTGCTCGGCATCATGCAGCGCTTCTGGTATTCGAACGACCGCCGGCGCGAGCGCTTCGTCAGCATCTGCAAGGACCGCGACGTGCAGCAGCTCACCTTCGAGTCATACATGAACAAGGAACTGGTGCGCAAGAAGCCGATGGCCCACGTGCGCATCTTCTTCAAGGACATGGCGCACCTGCTGGGGTTGGCCCGTGTATGAGCGTGGCGCCGAGCCGCTGGAAGCCGGTGGCGGTTGCCGCCGCGGCGGCGCTGTTCGTCGCGATGCTCGGCGGGCTGATGACCGACATCGGCCCCTGGTACCTGAGCCTGAAACAACCGCCGTGGAAACCGCCCGACTGGGCCTTCGGCCCGGTGTGGACGACGATCTTCGCGCTGGCCGCGGCGGCCGGCGTGATCGGCTGGCAGCGCGCGGCTTCGAAGGCCGAACGCGAGTTGCAGCTCGTGCTGTTCGCGCTCAACGGTTTCCTGAACGTGTTCTGGAGCCTGCTCTACTTTCGCCTGCATCGGCCCGACTGGGCACTGTTCGAAGTGCCGTTCCTGTGGCTGTCGGTGCTGGCATTGATTCTTGTGCTGCGGCGCTCGTCGGCCATGGCGGCGTGGCTGCTCGTGCCTTACCTGCTGTGGGTTGCCGTCGCGGCGCTGCTCAACTGGCAGACCGTGCAGCTCAACGGGCCGTTCTGACGGGCGCGGAGGCCAGACCATGATCGGGAACTTCGGCATCGCGCAGATCATCGACGCGGTCATCGTGTTCACGCTGATCGAGTGTGTGGCGCTGGTGCTCTACCACCGCCGAACCGGGCGCGGCGTGGCGGTGCGCGACTTCTTCGCCAACATGGTCTCGGGCCTGTGCCTGATGTTCGCGTTGCGTTGCCTGGCCACCGATGCCGGCGCGGCTGCGGTCGCACTGTTCCTGCTGGCGGCTGGATTGGCGCACGGTGTCGACATCGTGATGCGCTGGCGGCGCTCGGCCCGAACGGCGGGTGCGACCCGGAGAGCCACCGCATGAGCGTCATCGCCCTCGGCCTGAACCACACCACCGCGCCGCTCGACGTGCGTGGCCGCTTTGCCTTCCCCGGCGACCGGCTGGTGCCGACGCTGCAGGCGTTTCGCAGCCGCCTGAAGCGCGCGCCCGAAGTGGCGATCGTCTCCACCTGCAACCGCACCGAACTCTACGTCGGCAGCGATGGCGGCAATATCGAAGCGCTCACCGACGACGCGCTCGGCTGGCTCGCCGAATCGGGCGGCATGGAGCCGCACGCCTTGCGCCGCCACTTCTACGTGCTGGAAGACGCGGGTGCGGCGCGCCACACCTTTCGGCTCGCCAGCGGCCTGTCGTCGATGGTCGTCGGCGAAACCCAGATCCTCGGCCAGATGAAACAGGCGGTGCGCGAGGCCGACAGCGCGGGCACGCTCGGCAGCACGCTGCACCAGCTGTTTCAGCGTTCGTTCGCGGTCGCCAAAGAGGTGCGCAGCGGCACCGAGATCGGCATGCACAGCGTCAGCCTGGCGTCGGCCATCGTGCGGCAGGCGACGCAGCTGTTCGAGGACTTCACGCAGTTGAACGTGCTGTTCATCGGCGCCGGCGAGATGGCCGGCCCGGTGCTCGCGCACATCGCCGCGCGGCAGCCAAAACGCCTGACGATCGCCAACCGCAGCCTGGCGCGCGGTGAAGCGCTGGCCGCGCACTTCCATGCCGACGCGATCGGCCTGGCCAGCGTGGCGTCCAGCCTGGCCGACTACGACGTGGTCGTGTCGTGTACCGCCAGCCCCTTGCCGGTGATCGGCCTGGGCGCCGTCGAACGCGCGATCAAGGCACGGCGCCGCCGCCCGATGCTGATGGTCGACCTGGCCGTGCCGCGCGACATCGAAGCCGAGGTCGCCCAGCTCGGCGACGTGTACCTCTACACCATCGACGACCTGTCGCACATCGTGCAGGCCGGCAGCGACAAGCGCCAGGCCGCCGTGGGGCAAGCCGAGACCATCATCGAAACCGGCGTTCAGGAGTTCGTGCGCTGGCTGCAGACGCGCGAGACCGTGCCGTTGATCCAGGCGCTGCAAAGCCAGGCCGAAGCCTGGCGTGGCGCCGAACTGCAACGCGCGCGCAAGCTGCTCGCCAAGGGCGGCGATCTCGACGACGTTCTGGAATCGCTCTCGCGCGGCCTCACGCAGAAGATGCTGCACGGCCCGATGGCCGGGCTGCACGCGCTCGAAGGTGAAGAGCGCGTGGCGCTGACCGCCACGCTCTCGCGCCTGTTCCTGCAGTGCCCGCAGCGCCCCCGGCGCTGAAGCCGATCAGGCCTTCTTCGCCCAGGCCGAACACCAGCCTTTGCCGGCGACCTGCTTGCCGGCGAACAACTGGCACGGCGCCATCGCGTCGGTGGCCTTGCCCTGGTAGAAGTTGCAGCCGCTGCAGAGCTGCGTGGCGGCGTGTTGAGGGTACTTGGCCTTGTCGACCTTGGCCGCATCGGCCTTGTAGCCGAGCGCCGTGGCCTGCGGGTCGCTCTCTTCGAGTTTGGGTGCGGCTGCCTGGGCCGAAACACGCGATGCGGCGAGGGCGCTCGTGCCCGCCACCACCGTCACCACGAATGCACGTCGACTGGGGTTGCTCATGAGAAGGAGTCCTTGATCGGATCAAAACGAACCGTCAGAATAGTCTGACACAGTCAAATGCGGAAGCTCTTTACATTCCGGATGCCGCAGTCATCGAGTCAGGTTTGGAGTTCCGCCTTGGTTTTCCCTTTCTCCGCCATCGTCGGCCAGGACGAAATGAAACTCGCGATCCTGGTCGCCGCGGTCGACCCGAGCATCGGCGGCGTACTGGTGTTCGGCGACCGGGGCACCGGCAAGTCGACCGCCGTGCGCGCGCTGGCCGCCTTGTTGCCGCAGATGCGCGCCGTGGTGGCGTGCCGTTACCACTGCGATCCGACGCTTGCCACCGGCTGCGAAGAGTGCGAAGCCCGCAAGCGCCAGGGCAGTGCGCTCAAGAGCCAACTGGTCCCGGTGCCGGTGGTCGATCTGCCACTCGGCGCCACCGAAGACCGCGTGGTCGGCGCACTCGACCTCGAACGGGCCCTGTCGCAAGGCATCAAGGCCTTCGAGCCCGGTTTGCTGGCACGCGCGAACCGCGGCTTCTTGTACATCGACGAGGTGAACCTGCTCGAAGACCACTTGGTCGATCTGCTGATCGACGTGGCGGCCTCGGGCGAAAACGTGGTCGAGCGCGAAGGCCTGAGCGTGCGCCACCCGGCGCGCTTCGTGCTCGTCGGCAGCGGCAACCCGGAAGAAGGCGAACTGCGACCACAGCTGCTCGACCGCTTCGGCCTGTCGGTCGAAGTGAGTACGCCGCAGGACCTGGCTTCTCGGGTCGAGGTGGTGAAGCGTCGCGATGCCTATGAGCGCGATCCCGCCACCTTCACCGCCACCTGGGCCAAGGAAGAAACGCGCGTGCGGCGCCAGATCGTCGCCGGCAAGACACGCATCGCCAGCACGCACGTGCCCGACAGCGCGCTGGAGCGCGCCGCGCAACTCTGCATGAGCCTGGGCACCGACGGTCTGCGCGGCGAGCTCACGCTGGTGCGCGCCGCCCGCGCCTTCGCGGCCTTGCAGGGCGACGCCGAGGTCGGCGACAAACATCTGAAACGGGTCGCACCGCCGGCGCTACGCCACCGCCTGCGGCGCAACCCGCTCGACGATGCCGGCTCGACCGCGCGCGTCGACCGCGCCGTGGCCGAGTTGTTCGGCTGACGCATCCGGATCGTTGATGATCCCGGCCTGGCGCACGCCGAACCTCTCTGCCGAAGCCACGTGCAGCGCCGCGCTGTTCGCGGTCGATCCAGCGGGGCTGGGCGGCGTCGCCCTTCGTGCCCGCGCGGGGCCGCTGCGTGACTGGTGGCTCGGTGTGCTGGCCACGCTCTTGCCCGAAGGCACGCCGCAGCGTCGCGTGCCCCTGCACATCCACAGCGACCGCCTGATCGGCGGGCTGGACCTGTCGGCCACGCTGCAGGCGGGGCGGCCGGTCGCGCAGAGTGGCTTGCTGGTCGAAGCCGATGGCGGCATCCTGGTGTTGACGATGGCCGAACGCCTGACCGCGGCCACCGCCGCGCAAGTGGCCGCCGTGCTCGACACCCGGCAGGTCGTGATGGAGCGCGACGGCCTGAGCGTGCAGCGCGGCAGCCGCTTCGGCGTGGTCGCGCTCGACGAAGGCATCGGCGACGATGAGCGCACGCCGGCACGCCTGCTCGAGCGGCTCGGATTTCATCTGGCGCTCAACGGCGGGCCGCGCGATTCCGACAGCAGCGTCGTCCCCGCATGGACCCGCGCCGACGTGCAGGCGGCGCGCCACCTGCTGCCCACGGTTCGCATCGCCGACGAGGTCACCGAAGCCTTGTGCGCTGCGGCACTCGCGCTCGGTGTCGCCTCGGTGCGCGCGCCGATGCTGGCGGTGCGCGCGGCGCGCGCCTCGGCAGCGCTGGACGGGCGCGTCGTCGTGGACGACAACGATGCCGCGCTGGCTGCGCGTCTGGTGCTCGCCCCGCGCGCCACGATGCTGCCAGCAGAACCCCAGCCAGCGCCGGAGAACGACACCGCGGAACCGGCGGCGCCCGAAACGGGACTGCCGCAGGAACAGCAGGCCGCGGCCGATGATTCGCAGGAGTCCGACACACCGAACCCACCCCCCGATGGGCCCATTGACGACGTGGTGCTGGCAGCCGCCGTCGCAGCCATTCCCCCCGGTTTGCTCGCCGCGTTGAAGCTCGGGCAGGCCGCGACCCAACGGGCCCAGGCCGCCGGCCGCAGCGGTGCATTGCAGCAGGGCAAGCTGCGCGGCCGCCCCGCCGGCGTGCGCCGCGGCGAGCCGCGCGCGGGGGCACGTCTGAACGTGATCGAAACCTTGCGCGCAGCCGCACCGTGGCAGCCCTTGCGGCGCCGCGAAGCAGCCGCCGGCGCGGCGCGTATCCAGGTGCGGCGCGAAGACTTCCACGTCACGCGCTTCAAGCAGCGCAGCGAGACCACGGCGGTGTTCGTCGTCGACGCGTCGGGGTCGGCCGCTCTGAACCGCCTTGCCGAAACCAAGGGCGCGGTCGAACTGCTGCTGGCCGACTGTTATGTGCGCCGCGACAGCGTGGCGGTGATCGCATTCCGTGGCCGCAGCGCCGAGTTGCTGTTGCCGCCGACCCGCTCGCTGGTGCGCGCCAAGCGCAGCCTCGCCGGCTTGCCCGGCGGTGGCGGCACGCCGCTGGCGGCCGGCATCGACGCGGCGGTGTCGCTGGCCGATGCGGTGCGCCGCCGAGGCACGACACCGGTGCTCGTGATGCTCACCGACGGCCGAGCCAACATCGCACGCGACGGCGCACCAGGCCGCGCACAGGCCAGCGCCGACGCACTCGTCTCCGCCAGACAGGTTCTCGTGGCCGGCTTCAGCACGCTGTTGCTCGACACCTCGCCGCAGCCACAGGAGCCGGCGCGCGCGCTGGCGCAGGCGATGGGTGCGGTCTACCTGCCTTTGCCGTACGCCGGCGCGTCGGTACTGTCGCAGGCCGTGCGTGCCGCGAGCAGTTTGCCGGGGGCGCCGCGTTGAGCGAACGGCTCGTCTGGGAGCGAGACGGCCTCGAATGGCCGCACCGCGACAGCAGCGGCTTCGTGCGCGCCGGCGGGCTGACGTGGCATGTGCAGCAGATGGGGCAGGGCCCGGTCGCACTGCTGATCCACGGCACCGGCGCATCGACTCATTCCTGGCGCGACTTCGCGCCGTTGATGGCGCGGCAGTTCACCGTGGTCGCTGCCGACTTGCCCGGCCACGCGTTCACCGACACACCGCCGGCGACGCAGATGTCCTTGCCCGGCATGAGCAAGGCCGTCGCCGCTCTCGTCGACGTGCTCGGGCTCGATGTGGCGCTGTGCATCGGCCATTCGGCGGGCGCGGCGATCGCGGCGCGCCTGGTGCTCGACCGGCACATCACGCCGGAAGCGCTGGTCAGCCTCAACGGCGCGTTCCTGCCGCTCGACGGCCTGCCCGGCCTGCTGTTCCCTCCGGTCGCACGCGTGATGGCGGCCACGCCGCTGGCGTCGAAATTGTTCGCCTGGCGCGCCTCTGACCGGGCGGCGGTCGAGCGTCTGATCGACGGCACCGGCTCGGTGCTCGACGCGACCGGCATCGATCTGTACGCCCGGCTCGTGCGAGACCGGCGCCACGCCGCCGGTGCCCTGGCGATGATGGCGCAATGGGACTTGCGGCCGCTGCTGCGCGAGCTGCCCTCACTGGACACGCCGCTGGTCCTGCTGGTCGGGGCCAACGACCGCGCGGTGCCACCCGAACAGGCCCGGCGCGTGCGCAGGCTGCTGCCATGCTCGCCCGAGCCGATCGTGCTGCAGCACATGGGGCACCTGGCGCACGAAGAGCGCGCGGCGGAGGTGGCTCGCGCGGTGTTGCAGGCGGTCGCGCAGTTCAGCCGGGTGCCCGGCTGAGCCGACCGTCACTGCCAGCGTTTCGACAGCTCGCGGATCACGACCCGGCAGCTAATGCCGTGCGGCCGCACTTCGCGCCACTCGACTTCGCCACCGAGCTGCTTCACGCGCTTGCGCACTCCGCCCAGGCCCAGGCCGTGCGACCAGTTGCGCGGCTCGCGGCCCATGCCGTTGTCGGTGATCGTGAGATCGATGCGGTCGTTGTCGAGGCTGAAGTGGATCTCGAGCTGCTGTGCCTTCGCGTGCGCGATGACGTTGCTGACGAGCTCGCGCATCACGCGGGTCAGCGCCGACCAGTGCACCACCGTGAGCGTGATGTCTTCGTCGAAGACGAAGGTCCACTTCAGATCGATGTGCGCGGCCGTCAGGCGCTGCGTCAGGTCGGCCTTCCATTCACCGGCGGCGTGCGAGAGCCGGTGGTTCGAGGCCGCCAGGCCACGCGTCAGCGTCTTCAGGTCCTGCAGCGTGTGGCGCAGGTACTCTTCCATCTCGGGCGACTGGGCCTTGTACATCAGCGTCAGCAGGCGCGCACCGATGTCGTCGTGCAGGTCTTGCGCCAGGCGCATGCGCTCTTCGCTGCGGCCCTGTTCCACGGCCTTGTCGAAACGCACGGCGCGGCGCAGCTGCTCGACGATGCGGTCGGTGAGGCGCGCGTCTTCCGAGGTAAACAAGCGCCGGCCGCGGTGCGCGAAGCGGATCATCACCGAGCCGTGCGGCACGAGCGGGTCGTCGCTGAGTGCGGGCACCGGCACCAGCATGCTCGAGCCGTCGCCGGCGACGCGCGAGCGCTTCGATGGGCGATCTACCACCGTCACTTCGAGCGGCTCGAACAGCTCGGCCAGCAGCTGCGACAAAAGCGTCGGTGTTCTTTCCGGATGCGCCTCGACCTCGCGCGCGATGCGGTAGAGCTGCTCGAACATGCGCTCGGTGGTGAGCATGCTGCTGCCGAGCAGGTGATTCAGGATCCATTGCCGCGCGCCCGAATAGACCGCGAGCGACAGGAACAGCGACAGGGTCAGCGAGGCGAACTGGCCGAGCGAGAAGACGGCGACGAACAGCAGGTCGAGCGAGGTGGCCACGGTGCTGATCGCGGCGAGCAGCGAGAATTCGCGCATGAAGGTCTGCGAACGCGCGAGGAACGGGATCAGCAGCAGCAACGACCCCAGGAATACGTACCAGACCATCGAGCCGACGTCGGCGATGTTGTAGGGCATGCCCGACAAATGCGACGAGGTGCCGAGCACGAGCGTCAGCAAACCCCAGGAACCGAGCGTGACGGTACCGAATCGCCGAAGCACGATCGCGAACGGGTGCGGCTCGATCTGGTACGACCAGCTCAGCAGGCCGATGGCCAGGCCGCCGAGTGCGGCCACGCCGCCCTG
The DNA here is from genome assembly GCA_040080605.1 of Burkholderiaceae bacterium. Lineage (GTDB taxonomy): Bacteria > Pseudomonadota > Gammaproteobacteria > Burkholderiales > Burkholderiaceae_C > LMDS01. The sequence goes on along the minus strand of JBEBIB010000003.1, from coordinate 18,078 downwards.
GGTCCACCACCAGGCGTGGGGCAGCAGGTCGCCCGCGAACAGGCCGATCAACACCGGCACCGCAGCCCAGCCGGCCAGCGCAATCCACCCCGAGCCCGGCAGCCGCCTCGGGTGCAGGCACACGGCGTTGACCATCGCCGCGGCGGTGACCAGGTCGAAGCCCATGCGGGCCGGCATGTCGAGCCGCAGGAAGGGCTGGCCCAGGCCGAGGTCGACGGTCGATTCGACCGCGATGAACATCAGGTTGGCGGCTTGGCACACGCCCATCACCGCGTAGACGAGGTTGCGCGACGACGGATGCGCCAGCAGCACCACGCTGGAGACGAGGTACAGCGCCAGCGCAAACGCCACCAGCATCCAGAAGATCACCGGCAGGCTGGCGAGGCCACGCGGCTCCGGGGTCACCGTGACCGAGCGGCCATCGGAGAAGCCGAGCGTCACCGTGGCCTGCGATTGCGCGCTGAAAAGCTGCTCATGCAGGGCGCGCTGATGCGTGCGTTGGCTGTCTTCGACCATCCAGCGCGGCGAGCGTTGCAAGGCTGCCGCGTCGATCGGGAACACCGGCAGCCCGGCGCCGTTCATGGCCACGAGCGCCTGCCCACGGTGCAGCGCGAGCACCGGGTCCGGGCTGGCCACCAGTTCGACCTGCCCCTGGGCATTGGCGCGCCAGCTGGCCGGCAGGTGCGGCGAGGCCGACAGCAGGCGCGTCAGTGCGAACACCGCCAGGCAGCCCAGCAGCGCGCACAGCACCAGCAGCCGCAGCCGCCAGCCCATCCAGCGAGACATTGCGGGGCCGCGCGCGCCCGGCAGGTCTTTCAGGACCGAGTCGAGGCCGGAATCCTGCAGGCTGTGCAGCCCGGAAGAGTGCCCCGAGACGGGGCTGTTGGCTGCAGCGAAGCGGCCGGCGCGCCGCGGGTCGAGACCATCGTGGGCCACGAGAAACTAGCTCGTGCGTTGGCTGCAGCGCCGGTTCGCGCCCATCAGACCAGCCCCTGTTTGCTGGCCAGCACCGCGGCCTCGGCACGGCTGGAGACGTTGAGCTTCTTGTAGATCGACTTGATGTGGTCGTTGACCGTGAACCACTTGATGCCCATCAGGCTCGCGATCTCCTTGATCGTGAACCCCTTGCTCAGATACGTGAGCACCTCGCTCTCGCGTGGCGTGAGGCGTTCGTGGTCGAGCGGCGCGCCGCGGCCGAGCGGCATGGGCCGGCTGCTTTGCAGGCCGGACTCGAGCGGCATCGGGCCGGAGCTGGTGAACGGGCTGCCCGGCGGGCCCTGGCGGAAGTGCGTGAGCAAGCGCCGCGCGATTGCCGGAGAAAGCGGCGGCTGGCCGCGCACGATCTTCTGCAGCTCTTCGACCAGCACCTCGAAGCGGTCTTCCTTCAGCAGGTAACCGTCGGCGCCGCATTGCAGCGCGGGGAACAGGTGGTCGTCGTCGGAGTAGAGCGTGGTGACGATCTTGGTGGCCGGGTACTGCACCCACTCGGCCAGCAGTTCCATGCCGTTGCCGTCGGGCAACTCCAGATCGACGAGGATCAGCTTGAACGGGTCGACGGTGTTGGCCGCGTCGGTGAGCGAGCCGATGTGGCGGCGTGCGGTTTCCAGGTCGCCGGCTTCGGTGATCACCAGCGTGTCGCTGAAACTCTCCCGCACCACGCGGGTGAGAAAGCTGCGTGCCACGGGGTTGTCTTCGACGATCAGGACCTTGACTGCCATGCTCCGCCCAACGGGGTCTTGTTGTGCCGCAGATGGTAGCGCAACCGGCTGCGCGCGACCCCCCGAACATACCTTCTGATACGTGCGGCGCGCGCCGGCTTGGCGGTCAGGCCGGGTTGACCATCACCAGCTTGCCGTGCACCTTGCGGCTGCCCATGCGCTCGAACGCCTGCATCAGGTCTTGCATCGGCAGGCGCTGGTCGATCACCGGCTTGACCTTGCCTTCGGCGTACCACTGCGCGAGCTCGGCGAGTGCCTTGGCGTTGGCCTTGGGTTCGCGGCGTGCGAACTCGCCCCAGAACACACCGACGATCGAGGCGCCCTTGAGCAGCGCCAGGTTCCACGGCAGTGCCGGAATGCCACCTTGCGCGAAGCCGACCACCAGGTAACGCCCGCGCCAGGCGATCGAGCGGAACACCGGCTCGGCGATGTCGCCACCCACGGGGTCGTAGACCACGTCGGGGCCTTTGCCGTCGGTCAGCTTCTTCAGCTCGTCGCGGATGTTGGCCGAGGTGTAGTTGATGGTCTCGTCGGCGCCGAGCTGCTTGCAGAAGCTGCACTTCTCGTCGCTCGAGGCGGCGGCGATCACGCGCGCGCCGATTGCCTTGGCGATCTGGATCGCCGCCGTGCCCACGCCACCCGCCGCGCCCAGCACCAGCACGGTTTCGCCGGGCTTCAGTGCCGCTCGGTCGAGCAGCGCGTGGTACGTGGTGGCATAGGTCAGGATGAAAGCCGAGGCGTCGTCGAACGCGAAGCCCTTGGGCAGAGGCATCACCAGCGCGGCGGGTGCGATCGCGTGGGTGCCGAAGCCGCCGGTGCCCCCGAAGGCCGCGACCGCGTCACCGGGCTTCAGGTGCGTGACGCCTTCACCGACGGCGTCGATCACACCCGCGTATTCCGAACCCGGCACGAAGGGCAGGGCCGGCTTCATCTGGTACTTGTTCTGCACGATCAGGATGTCGGGAAAGTTCAGGCTCGCGGCGCGGATCGCGATGCGCACCTGGCCGGCCGCAGGCTCGGGCGTGGGCAGCTCTTTCCAGGTGAGTGCCTCGATACCGATGGGGTTCTCGCAAAGCCAAGCGTGCATGAAAGTCTCCTTGTTCGGCGGGATGATACGCAGCGTGCTGCGCCTGTCACGTCACCGAAGTGACGAGTCCATACAATCGCCCGCATGCGCATCCTGATCGCCAACGATGATGGTTATCTCGCCCCCGGCCTGGCCGCGCTCGTCAAGGCCTGCGAAGGCCTCGGCGAGCTCGACGTGGTGGCACCGGAGCAGAACGCCAGCGGCACATCGAACTCCCTCACGCTCGGCCGCCCGCTGACGGTGCACACCGCGGCCAACGGCTTTCTCTACATCAACGGCACGCCGTCGGACTGCGTGCATCTGGCGCTCACCGGCGTGTTGCCGCAGCGCCCTGATCTGGTGGTGTCTGGCATCAACAACGGCGCCAACATGGGGGACGACACGCTCTACTCGGGCACGGTCGCGGCAGCGATGGAAGGCTTCCTTTTCGGCATCCCGGCGATCGCTTTTTCGCAGGTCGCCAAGGGGTGGGGCGAGCTCGACGCGGCCGCGCGCGTAGCGCGCAGCGTGATCGAACAGGTGCTGCGCGAGCCGCCGAAAAGCGGGCCGTGGCTGCTCAACGTGAACATCCCGAACCGCGCCGATGCCGACCGCCTGCCGCGTGCCGTGACGCGCCTCGGGCGCCGCCACGCGAGCGAACCCTTGATCCGCCAGACCAGCCCACCCGGCGAGACCATGTACTGGATCGGCCCCGCCGGCGACGCGCGCGAAGCCGGCCCGGGCACCGACTTTCACGCCACCGCGAACGGGCAGGTGTCGGTCACGCCGCTGCAGGTCGACCTGACCGACCATGCCGCACTGTCGCACTGGGGTGGCTGGGTCGGAAAGTCCGGCGCATGACCCACGAGCGCCGCGGACCCAAGTTTCCGCTGCGCCTCGACGCGCTCGGTGCCACGCCGAAGATCGCGCGCACGCCGAGCCCGGCACCGGTGGCGGCGCCGCGCCCGCCGGCCCGAGCGGCCGTGCTGCCGCGGCCGCTGCTGCGCCCCCAGCAGCCGCTGGCCCACGCCCACACCGATGCATCGCGCCGCGCCGCGCCGTCGGGCCTGGGGCTCGACTCGGCCGATGTGCGCAAGCGCATGGTCATGCGGCTGCGTGCGGCCGGCCTCACCAACGAAGTGGTGCTGCAGGCCATGGCCAGCGTGCCACGTCACCTGTTCGTCGACGCGGCCCTCGTGACGCAGGCTTATGAAGACACGAGTCTGCCGATCGGCCACGGGCAAACCATCTCAAAACCCTCGGTCGTGGCCCGCATGATCGAGCTGCTGATGGGCGGTGCCAACGCGCGCCGCACCCACCGGCTCGGGCGGGTGCTCGAGATCGGCACCGGCTGCGGTTACCAGGCGGCGGTGCTGGGCTTGCTCGGCGAGCAGGTGATGTCGATCGAACGCCTCAAACCGCTGCACGACAAAGCCCGCGAACTGCTGGCGGCCATCCGGCCGGTCAACCTGAGGCTGGTGTATGGTGACGGCATGCGGGGCCACCCGCCCAACGCACCCTACGACAGCATCATCGCCGCCGCCGGCGGAGATGCCCTGCCACAGGCCTGGCTCGATCAGCTGGCCATTGGCGGCAGGCTCGTGGCACCGGTGCAGCAGGCCAGCGGCAAGCAGCAGGTGCTGGTGGTGGTGGACCGGACCGAACAGGGCTACGAACACTCGGTGAACGAGGTCGTGCAGTTCGTCCCTCTAAAATCGGGCCTGATCGGATGACGGATGAATGGCGCATGTTGAGTGAATTGAAATGGTCGAGTGTTCTCGTGGGGATGGCATCGCTGCTGCTGGCGGGGTGCGCCTCCACGTACAACCGCGCACCGGTGGAAGACCGCAACCCGAGCGGCAAGCCGGCGGTGGTGGTGGCGGCACCGGCCACGGTGCCTGCATCGGCCCCCGCGGTCACCGACGCGAACAAGCCGTTGCCGGGCGCCGAGAACGCCGGCAAGGTCGGCTACTACACGATCAAGCCCGGTGACACGCTGATCCGCATCGGCCTGGAGAACGGCCAGAACTGGAAAGACCTGGTCAAGTGGAACAACCTCGAGAACCCGAACATCATCGAGGTCGGCCAGGTACTGCGCGTCGTGGCCCCCGGGCAAGACGCGAATGCCGCGTCGGCGCGTGGCGTGACCACGGCCCGCGTCGAAACCCGCCCGCTCGATGCGAAGGGCGCGGGTGTGCCGGCGAGCGGTGCGGCATCGAACGCTGCGCCAGCGGCCCCCGTCGCGACCGCGCCGCCTGCGTCGTCCACCACGAACACGCCGGCCCCCGCGACCTCGTCGACCAATACCCCGGCGCCCTCGGCCGCGCGTGACGGCGACGACGACGTGAACTGGGCCTGGCCCGCGAGCGGTGCCGTGACGGCGCCGTTCGACGAAGGCAAGGCCAAGGGCCTGTCGATCAGCGGCAAGGCCGGCGACCCGGTGCTGGCGGCTGCCGACGGGCGCGTGGTCTATGCCGGCTCGGGCCTGCGCGGTTATGGCAACCTGATCATCCTGAAGCACAACAACACCTACCTGACTGCTTACGCGCACAACCAGACCTTGCTGGTCAAGGAAGACCAGGCAGTGCGGCGCGGCCAGAAGATTGCGGAAATGGGCTCGAGCGATGCAGACGCCGTGAAGCTGCACTTCGAGATTCGCAAACAAGGCAAGCCGGTCGACCCGGCCAGGCTGTTGCCGCCGCGCTGACGCGCAGGCGCGCCAGGCAAGACCATGCCCAAACGGCGCGCTCCGCTGCTTGGGCCTGCGGCTGATCCGGCGCACGGCTTGAACGGAGCAAGCGTGCCGATCGAGCCCGGTGCCGATGGCGCCGTGCCGGCGGACGAGCCCGGAACGGCGCTGAACGGCGAGGCCTCCAGTGCCGAGATCGCGGCCGGCGACGGCGAAGTCGGCAACACCCTGCAGAGTTACCTGCGCGAGATCCGGCGTGCGCCGCTGCTCACCCCCGAACAGGAATTCGCCACCGCCACGCTCGCGCGGCAAGGTGATTTTGACGCCCGTCAGGCGATGATCGAACACAACCTGCGGCTCGTCGTCAGCATCGCCAAGCACTACCTCGGCCGTGGATTGCCACTGACCGACCTGATCGAAGAAGGCAACCTCGGGCTGATGCACTCGATCAGCAAGTTCGAGCCCGAACGCGGGTTCAGGTTCTCGACCTACGCCTCGTGGTGGGTGCGCCAGCACATCGAACGTGCTCTGATGCACCAGGCGCGGCTGGTGCGCCTGCCGGTGCACGTGGTGCGGGAACTCAACCAGGTGCTGAAGGCACGGCGCGCGCTCGAAGCCGCGTCGGCCAGCGCCGGGGCGGCCGACAAGCCGGTGCGGGTCGAAGATGTGGCCGCCGCGGTCGGCCGGCCGGTCAAAGAGGTGAGTGACCTGCTCAAGTACGCCGAACAGCCGACCTCGCTCGACGCGCCGATCGACCGCCAGCAGGGCGAGAACGGCTCCGAGTCGGTGCTCGACGGCGTGGCCGACGACGGTGGCACCGACCCGATGAGCCTGACGCTGAGCAACGAAGTCGACCTGCTGCTCACGCACGGCCTCGACGAACTGAACCAGCGCGAACGCGAGGTGCTGGCCGGGCGCTACGGCCTGGGCGATCGGGAGCCCGAAACGCTCGAAGTGCTGGCAGCGCGCCTCGGCCTCACGCGCGAGCGCATCCGCCAGATCCAGCAGGAGGCGCTTCTCAAGCTCAAGCGTGGCATGGTGCGCCACGGCGTCGACCGCGACTCGATCTTCTGATGCGCGCGGGGTCGGATCAGCAGCTGCTCACGCCGGCGATGGCCGACCTGCTCGACAAGATCCGGCGCGCCGATCGCGCGCCGTTCCACACCCAGTCGGTGGCCGAGGCGCGCGCCGCCTACGAGTCGGTGGCCGAAGTCCTGGAGTTGCCGCGGGCGCCGCTCGCGCGCGTCGAAGACCTTCACATTCCGGCGGCCGACGGTGTGCTGTTGCGCGCGCGGCTCTACGCCCCGTCGAACGAGGTGCTGCCCGTGCTGTTGTACCTGCATGGCGGTGGCTTCACGATCGGCAGTCTTGAAACCCACGACAGCCTGTGCCGCCAGCTCGCGCTGCGCAGTGGCGCCGCCGTGGTCGCGCTCGACTACCGGCTCGCGCCCGAGCACCGTTTCCCGGTCGCGGTGGAAGACGCCTGGGTCGCGATGCACTGGCTGGCGCGACACGCCGGTGCGCTCGGGCTCGACGCTGCGCGGCTCGCGGTCGGCGGTGACAGCGCCGGTGGCACGCTGGCCGCGGTGTGCGCGATCCATGCCCGTGACACCGGGCTGGCGCTCCTCGCACAGGTGCTCATCACCCCCGGCACCACGGCGTTCGCCGACACGCCCTCGCACAGCCGCTTCGCGGAGGGTTACCTGCTCGAGGCAGCGGGCATCGCGTGGTTCTTCAGCCACTACATCGAAACCTCGCAGCGCAACGACTGGCGTTTCGCACCGCTCGAGGCGCACGATCTGGACGGCGTCGCGCCTGCCTGCGTGGTGCTGGCCGAATGTGACCCGCTGGTCGACGAGGGCGTGGCCTATGCCGACCGGCTGCGCCAGGCCCTTGTTCCGGTCGAACTCGAACTGGTGCGTGGCATGACCCACGACTTCATCAAGCTGGGCCGCGTGCTCGCCGAAGCTCGCAGCGCCCAGGCGCTGATCGGCACGGCGCTTTCAAAGGCCTTTTCAACCCCAACCCCATGAACCGAAACGACTTCCGATATTCAGAACGACTGCGGGTGCGCTGGGCCGAGATCGACGCCCAGAAGATCGTCTTCAACGGCCACTACCTGATGTACTTCGACACCGCCGTGGCCGGCTACTGGCGCGCGCTGGCGATGCCCTACGCCGAGACCATGGCTCAGCTCGACGGCGACATGTTCGTGCGCAAAGCGACTGTCGACTATCTCGGGTCGGCACGTTACGACGACGTGCTCGACATCGCGATCCGCTGCGAGCGCATCGGCAACTCGTCGATGCTGTTCAGCGGCGCGGTGTTTCGGGCCGACCGCCTGCTGGTGACCTGCGAACTGGTCTACGTGTTCGCCGACCCGCACACGCAAACGTCCAAACCGGTACCGCCGTCATTGCGCGCGGTGCTCGAAGGTTTCGAAGCCGGCCAGCCGATGCTCGAAATGCGCGTCGGCACCTGGCAGGAGCTCGGCGAACGGGCGCAGGCGATCCGCACTCAGGTGTTCATCGGCGAACAGAACATCCCGGCCGAAATGGAATGGGATGCTGCCGACGCACACGCCGTGCACGCGCTGGCGTCGAACCGCTTCGGTCTGCCGCTGGCCACCGGCCGGCTGCTGCAGCACGCGCCCGGCGTCGGGCGCATCGGGCGCATGGCGGTGAGCCAGACCGTGCGTGCCAGCGGCGTGGGCCGGGCGGTGCTCGACGCCTTGATCGACGTGGCCCGGGCGCGTGGTGACCACGAGATCGTGCTGCACGCCCAGACCAGCGCGCAGGCGTTTTATGACCGTTCGGGGTTCAGCCCGCGCGGGGCGGTGTTCGAAGAAGCCGGCATCGCGCACATCGAGATGGCGCGGCGCCTGTAAGGCTCAGCCGCGCACCGTGGCGCTGCGCTTGCGGCTGCCGCCGTCGGGCTTGAGCAGGCTGCGCACGCGGGTGCGCTTGACCGGTTCGGTCAGCGTGTTTTCACCGAACAGCTCCGACTCGGCCACGGCCGCCTGCTCGCTCACCGCGCCGGTACCTTCGTCGGTGTAGCGTGGTGGCCAGTTGCGCAGCGTCGAGCGGCGCAGCAGCGCCAGACCGCCGGTGGCGCTGAAGGTGCGTTCGAACACGTGCGTAACCGGGTGGCGGCCGGCGCGCTCGGTGATGATCAGCGTGGAGCAGCGTGTGCCGTAGCGCTGGTCGGGCGTGCGGATGAACGCCGGCGAAAGCTGTCGTTCCAGTTCGATCCGCACGCCTGTGTGGGGCAACACATGGTCGGCGGCCGGCTCGCGTTCGGCCAGCGCGGCGAACAAATACGTCGCCAGCGCATCGACTGTTTCGGCCACCGCGAGCGATTCGCGCAAACGAGCCTTGACCTGCTGCACTTTGGGCCAGGGCGTGTCGAGCCCGGCATTCGAGAGGCCATAGACACCGCGTTCCAGCCGAAGCGGGTAGGGCGCCGTGTTCGAAGCCCAGAAACACTCGCCGCGCCGGAAGTCGGCTGCGATCAGGTTGAAGCCGTTGTGGCCCGACAGCGCGGTGCGCATCCAGAACTGGCCCGCGCTTTCCTGGGCCGTCAGCCACTCGGGAACGATGCGCCCGCGCGACGGTGCATCGGTCTCGACGCGCGACGGATCACGCACGTTGGTCAGCAGCGCGAGGCGCCCCTGGGCTGTCAGGCCGAGCCAGGTGCCGCCGGATTCGAGATCACGGCCACTGAGTACGTCAGGGCCGCCGCCGGGCGGTGTCCACCATGCCAGGCGCGCGGCAGGGCGCTGGAAGAACTCGTCACGATTGGTGGCCACCACCAGCGGGAAACGCCGGTTCTGGTCGATCGCCAGCGCTACGAGGCACATGCCAGAAAAACTTCGGTGTGACGCGGGCCTCGCAGCCACGGTGCCATCACGGCGGCGCCGAGCTCGATCTCTGCGGCCACGGCCGGCGTGATGCCGGTGCTGTTCAGCGCGGGATCGGCAGCGTAGGTTTCCATCCAGGTTTCTTGTCCATCGGTGGCATTCGGCCGGCGCAACAAACGGGCTCTGAGCCACGGGTATCGGGCCTGCAAGCCGGCCTGAAAAACCGCGACGGCAGCTTGTGCAGCCGGGGCGTCGGCAACGTCGAGGCGATAGTAGATGAACAGTTCGGGCATGCGTTGAAGGCGGCTCGGGCAAGTCCGCTGACGCTGTGAATTGTTGACGAATGCACGCCCGTGGGGCGCGCCACATACCGCTCAGACGGGCTGTGGCGTGTCGGACGCAATCACGTAGGGCATGGCCCCGAGTCGCAGCGGGGCGCCGTCGGCCGCGCCGAGGTGCAGGCTGCCGGCCTCGAGCGCGGCGAGCTTGACTTCGACCAGCGCGCTCCAGCCCGAACCGTCGGGCCTAGGTGCGGCGTTAACGACCATGCCGGCGGGCTGGCTCGCGTCGTCGCTGTGGAAGACCTCCTGCCCGGCAGCCGCTTCGGCGTCGACATCGAACAGGAACATGCGCCGCTTGATCGTGCCGCGGTACTGGCTGCGTGCGACGACTTCCTGGCCGGGGTAACAGCCCTTCTGGAAATCGACACCACCGACGATCTCGTAGTTCAGCATCTGCGGCACGAACTGCTCGACCGTGGCGGCTTCGATCGTCGGCAGGCCGCTTTGCACCTCGAGCCAGCGCCAGTGCTCGAGCGTGACGGCCGGCCAGGCGGACGCCAGCGCATCGGGCGGTGCCGAAACGATGCACCGGGCGACGCCGCCCACGTCAGGCAGCCGCAGTGTGCTCGTGCCTTCGGCTTCGCGCCGGCCCCACAGGGGCAGGTCGCCGATCTGCGCGCGGGCGGTTTCGCCGACCAGCCCCCACAGGCGGGCCTCGGCGGTCGCGTCACGCAGCTTGCATTGCGCGCGCAACACGAACATCGACAGACGTTTCAGCGTGGCTGGCAGCACGCTGGCCGCGCACACCAGCGACAACTCGTCGGGGGCCGCCGAACTGACGAGGAAGCTCGCCTGCAAACGCCCCTTGGCCGAGCAGAAACCGGCCAGCCGCACTTTTGACGCGCCGAGCGACGCGACATCGTTCGTGAGCTGCCCTTGCAAGAATTTCGCCGCATCGGCGCCGCGCGCGCCGATCACGCCGAGGTGGCTCAATGGCACGGCGCCGTGGGTCGAATTGGATGTGTCCATGCTTGATTATCATCAGCGCCCATGAATCTTTTCACGTCGGGGTTTCAGCCCATGCACCGCGCGCTACGTCGATGAAGGCCTTGCGCACGCTGCTGCTGTTCGTGCTCGTGCTGGCGGCAGCCGCCGCCGGGGCCGCGGTATGGTGGTTGAACCGGCCGCTGGTGCTGGCGGCCGATGTGGCCGAGGTGTCGGTCGAACCGGGCACACCGCCGCGCGAGATCGCCCAGGCCTGGGTGCAGGCCGGTGTTCAGGCGCCGGCACTGCTGCTGTACGAATGGTTCCGCTGGTCGGGCCAGTCGCGCAAGATCCGGGCGGGCAGTTATGAGATCGGCCCCGGCACCACGCCGATCGGCCTGCTGAACAAGATGGTGCGGGGCGACGAAACCCTGAGCACGGTGAAGCTGATCGAAGGTTGGACCTTCCGGCAGTTCCGCGCCGAGCTCGCCAAGGCCGATTCGCTCAAGCCCACCACCGCGGCGCTCAGCGATGAAGAAGTGATGGCGGCCCTGGGCGCACCCGGCGTGGCAGCCGAAGGCCGTTTCCACCCCGACACCTACGCCTACAGCAAGGGCAGCAGCGACCTCGCGGTACTCAAGCGCGCGTACCACGCGATGCAGAAACGCATCGACGCGGTCTGGCAGGAACGCGCGGCCGACACCCCGCTGCGCAATGCAGACGATGCGCTCGTGCTGGCCTCGATCGTCGAGAAGGAAACCGGCGCGCCGGCCGACCGCGGCCGGGTTGCCGGCGTGTTCGTGAACCGATTGCGCATCGGCATGCCGCTGCAGACCGACCCGACCGTGATCTACGGCCTGGGTGCGGCCTTCGACGGCAACCTGCGCAAGCGTGACCTGCTCGCCGACACGCCTTACAACACCTACACCCGCAACGGCCTGCCGCCCACGCCGATCGCGATGCCCGGCAAGGCCGCCTTGCTGGCCGCGGTGCGCCCCGACCCGACCAAGGCGCTTTACTTCGTCGCACGCGGCGATGGCAGCAGCGAATTCAGCGAAACTCTGGCCGACCACAACCGGGCCGTGACGCAGTACCAGCGTGGCGGCCAGCGCAGCAAGTAGGGCAGGGAGTTTTTCGCTTGAAGGGCCGATTCATCACATTCGAAGGCATCGACGGTGCCGGCAAGTCGACCCACATCGATGCCGTCGCGCAGCGGCTGCGCTCGGGCGGCGCGCGTGTGGTCTGCACCCGTGAGCCGGGCGGCACGCCGCTGGCCGAACGCCTGCGGGAGCTGGTGCTGCACGAAGCGATGGACACGCTGACAGAGACCTTGCTCGTCTTCGCGGCGCGCCGCAACCACCTTCAGCAGGTGATCGAACCCGCGCTGGCGCTGGGCGACACGGTGTTGTGCGACCGCTTCACCGATGCCACCTTCGCTTACCAGGGCGGCGGGCGTGGTGCCGAGCTGTCGGTGCTGCGTGAGCTGGAACGCTGGGTCCAGGGCAGCCTGCAACCCGACTTGACGCTGTGGTTCGACCTGCCGGCCGAATTGGCCGCACGGCGACGGGCCCAGGCGCGCGCCGCCGACCGGTTCGAGAAGGAAGACCTGGAGTTCTTCGAACGCGTGCGCGAGGCTTACCAGGCGCGGATGAGCACCTCGCCGCAGCGCTTCGTGCGCATCGACGCTGCCCGGGAACGTGATGCCGTGTGGCAGCAGATCGACAACGCGCTGGAAGCGCGGCAATGGTAGGCCCCGACGGCGCGCTGCCCTTGCCCTGGCTGGCGCCGCTGCTGAAGCAGACGCTGCAGACCCAGCACGCCCACGCCTTGCTGCTGCAGGGCCCGCAGGGCGTGGGCCAGTTCGAGATGGCGATGACGCTGGCGCAGGCCTGGCTGTGCGAGAGCACGGCGGGCGCTGCCGGGCGCCAACCCTGCGGCGTGTGTGCGAGTTGCCGCCTGGTGCAGTCGCATTCGCACCCCGACCTGCTCGTGCTGCTGCCTGAAGTCCTGCAGGAAGCGCTGGGCTGGGGCAGTGGCGACGGCACCGACGCGGCCACTGAAAAGGCCGGCAAGGCCAAGCCGAGCAAGGAGATCAAGGTCGAGGCGGTGCGCTCGGCCGTCACCTTCGCGCAGACCACCTCGGCGCGCGGCCGCGGCAAGGTGGTGGTGCTGCACCCGGCCGAGCGCATGAACGGCATTTCGGCCAACACCTTGCTCAAGACGCTCGAAGAACCACCCGGCGCGGCGCGCTTCGTGTTGAGCTGCGCCGCGCCCGAAAGCCTGCTGCCGACGATCCGCAGCCGCTGCCAGGCCGTGACGATGCTGCTGCCGCCCGACGAGGTGGCAACCCGGTGGCTGACCGAGGCCGGCGTGAAGGACGCGGACGTGCTGCTCGCCGCCACCGGCGGCCAGCCGCAAGAGGTGCTGCAGTGGGTCGCGCAGGGCATCGACGCCGCCTTGTGGCAACGCTTGCCGGCCATCGTGGCACGCGGCGAAGCGCAGGCACTGAGCACCTGGCCCTTGCCACGCCTGATCGACGCATTGCAGAAACTCGGCCACGACGCGGCCTGTGTCGCTGTCGGCGCGCCGGCGCGCTACTTCCCGCAGGCCGTGATCGCCAAGGGCGCGAACAGCAACGCCCTGGCCGAGTGGATGCAGGAACTCAAACGCTGCGCACGCCACGCCGAACACGCCTGGAACGCCGGCCTGATGCTGGAGTCGCTGGTCCAGCAAGGGCAGCGCGCCCTGCGCGACGGCGCTTCCGAAGCAGCCACGAAGCGGTTGGTTTCGGTACACTCGCGCGCATGGTAGACACAGTACGCGGGGGCCTTCCAGGCACGCCAGCCGTTGCAGGCGCGGCGCGGCCGAGCGTCATTCAGCTCGTGTTCCGCGAAAAGGGCGCGCTCTACGCCGCCTACATGCCGGTGTTCTCCGACGGTGGCCTGTTCGTGCCGACGACGCGCGAATACAAACTCGGTGAAGACATCTACCTGCTGCTCTCGTTGCCCGACGACCCACAGCGGTACCCGGTGGCCGGCAAGGTCGGCTGGATCACGCCGGCCAACGCGTCGGGTGGCCGCACGCAGGGTGTCGGGGTGCGTTTCCCGAGCGACGAAAAGACGCGCACCCTGAAGCTGAAGATCGAAGAAGTGCTCGGCACCTCGATCTCGTCGGCCAAACCGACCCAGACCATCTGAGCCGCGGGCACCGGCATTTCTGCCCGGCTCGCCTTCGCGGCCTTCGCGCATGTACGTCGATTCCCACTGCCACCTGAGTTTTCCCGATCTCGCCGCCCGGATCCCGCAGATCCGCGCCGACATGGCTGCCGCGCAGGTCGACCGCGCGCTGTGCATCTGCACCACGCTCGAAGAGTTCGAGGCGGTCCACGCGCTGGCGACCGGGTTCGACAACTTCTGGTGCAGCGCCGGCGTGCACCCCGACAACGAAGGGGTTACCGAGCCGACGCTCGAAGCCTTGCTCGCACTGGCGAAGCTGCCACGCGTGGTGGCGATCGGCGAGACCGGGCTCGACTACTACCGCCTGAACGGCCGCAGCATCGCCGAGATGGAATGGCAGCGCGAGCGCTTCCGCGTGCACATCCGCGCCGGCAAGGCGAGCGGCCTGCCGCTGGTGGTGCACACCCGCAGTGCCTCGACCGACACGCTGGCGATCCTGAAAGAAGAGGGCGCCGCGATGGCCGGCGGTGTTTTTCACTGCTTCACCGAAACCGATGCGGTGGCCCGCGCCGCACTCGACCTCGGTTTCTACATCTCGTTCTCGGGGATCCTGACCTTCAAGACGGCTGCCGACCTGCGCGAAGTCGCGCGCTTCGTGCCACTCGACCGCTGCCTGATCGAAACCGACAGTCCGTACCTTGCACCGGTGCCGTACCGCGGCAAGACCAACAGCCCGGCCTATGTGCCTTTCGTCGCGCGCCAGATCGCGGAGCTGAAAGGCGTTCCGGTCGAAGCGGTCGCGGCCGCCACGAGCATGAACTTTGAAACTTTGTTTCATCGAACCAAATAGCTGAGAGCTTTTGAAACGTGATGAGAAATTACTTTAGGACCATTCTCTATAGCCTTATGGCTATTGGAGTTTCTGCCTTCGCAGGATCTTTCGAGGATTTTTTCATCGCGGTCCGTAACGACCACGCCGGCACGGTGGGCACGCTGCTGCAACGCGGTTTCGACCCGAACGCACGCAGCGAGCAGGGCCAACTCGGCCTCGTGCTGGCGATGCAGGAAGGCTCCCTCAAGACGGCCGATGTGCTGCTCTCGCACCCCGCGATCCAGATCGACGCACTGAACAAGGCTGGCGAGTCGGCGCTGATGATGGCGGCGCTCAAGGGCGAGATGGCCGGGATGCGCACCTTGCTGGCCCGTGGAGCCAAGGTGAATCTGCCGGGCTGGTCGCCTTTGCACTACGCGGCCAGCGGCACCGACGCGTCGGAGGCGGTTCGTTTGCTGCTGGAGAAGGGCGCCGACGTGAACGCTGCTTCTCCGAACGGCAGTACGCCGCTGATGATGGCGGCGCAATACGGCAGCGAAGACAGCGTGAAACTGCTGCTGGCGGGCGGCGCCGACCCGAAGCGACGCAACCAGCGCGACCTGAAAGCCTCGGACTTCGCGCGCCAGGCAGGCCGCGACAAACTGGCCGCGGCACTTGCGAAGCTCGAAGGCTGAGCACTGCGTCACACCGCGCAGGCGAAAACGGCGTCCATGTCGGAATTTGCCTGACAAGCTCTTTGGCGCGGCCCCGACTGGCGTGATTTGAGCCGAGCCCTAGAGTGGGCCTGGTCGAATACCGCCATGACTGGGAGTCAAGACATGACACACGCGCAGATCGCCTCGAACCCTTTCGCCCTGATGATGAACCCCGAAGCCGTCTTTGCGGCCATCGAGAAATCGGAGCGTCTGGCCCGGCTGAGCAGCCAGATCTGCCGCCCGCTCGACAAGCCGATGGTCGCTCGCCCCGACGCGGCCGACACCTCGAGCGCGGAAGACGACGTCGACGCGTGGCTTGCTGCGCAAGCCTCGCGCCTCGGCGACTGCTGAGGTGCTCTGGCGCCCGCCGCTCAGGCGAGCGCTGAGGCCAGCGCCGCGTTGAGCGTGGCGCTCGGCCGCATCACGGCCTCGCACTTCGCGTTGTCCACCAGGTAATAGCCGCCGATGTCGGCCGGCTTGCCCTGAACCGCCGCCAGTTCCTGAACGATTTTCTGCTCGTTCTCCGTCAACGCCTTCGCCAGCGGCGCGAAGCGCTTCTGCAGCGCCGCATCGTCGGTCTGCGCCGCCAGTTCCCGCGCCCAGTACATCGCCAGATAGAACTGGCTCCCGCGGTTGTCGAGCTGCCCCGTTTTCGGTGACGGATTCTTGTTGTTGTCGAGCAGCTTGCCGGTGGCGGCGTCGAGCGTCTTCGCAAGGATCTGGGCCTGGGCGTTGCCGGTTTTGATCCCGAGGTCTTCGAGCGACACGGCCAGCGCCAGGTACTCGCCGAGCGAATCCCAGCGCAAGTGGTTTTCTTCCACCAGCTGCTGCACATGCTTCGGCGCGGAACCGCCGGCGCCGGTCTCGTACATGCCGCCACCCGCCATCAGCGGCACGATCGACAGCATCTTCGCGCTGGTGCCCAGCTCCATGATCGGGAACAGGTCGGTCAGGTAGTCGCGCAGGATGTTGCCGGTGACCGAGATCGTGTCCAGGCCGCGCACCACCCGCTCCAGCGTGTAACGCATCGCGCGCACCTGGCTCATGATCTGGATGTCCAGCCCGCTGGTATCAAAGTCCTTCAGGTAGAGCTTGACCTTCTTGATGACCTCGTTCTCGTGCGGACGGTACGGGTCGAGCCAGAACACAGCCGGGCTGCCCGAGTTGCGCGCGCGCCCGACGGCGAGCTTGACCCAGTCGCGGATCGGCGCATCTTTGACCTGGCACATGCGCCAGATGTCGCCGGCCTCGACGTTCTGGCTCAGCAGCCCCTCGCCGGTCGCGAGGTCGACGATGTTGGCCACGCCGTCTTCGGTGATCTCGAAGGTCTTGTCGTGCGAGCCGTACTCTTCGGCCTGCTGCGCCATCAGGCCGACGTTCGGTACCGTGCCCATGGTCTTCGGGTCGAAATTGCCGTGCCACTTGCAGAAGTTGATCATCTCCTGGTAAATGCGGGCGAAGGTGCTCTCGGGCATCACCGCCTTCACGTCCTTCAGGCGACCGTCGGCGCCCCACATCTTGCCGCCGTTGCGGATCATGGCCGGCATCGAGGCGTCGACGATCACGTCGTTGGGTGAGTGGAAATTGGTGATGCCCTTGGCCGAGTCGACCATCGCGAGCTCGGGCCGGCCTTCATGGCAGGCGTGCAGGTCGCGCAGCACCTCGTCGCGCTGCGACTGGGGCAGGGTGCTCACCTTGTCGTAAAGGTTGACCATGCCGTTGTTGACGTTCACGCCGAGGTCGTCGAACAGCTGGGCGTGTTTCTCGAACGCGTCCTTGTAGAAGATCTTCACGCAGTGGCCGAACACGATCGGGTGCGAGACCTTCATCATCGTGGCCTTCACGTGCAGCGAGAACATCACGCCGGTCTTGAAGGCGTCGTCGATCTCTTTTTCGTAGAAGGCGACCAGCGCTTTCTTGCTCATGAACATCGAGTCGACGATCTCGCCGTCTTTCAGCGCGACCTTGGGCTTGAGCACGACAGTCTTGCCGCTGGTCGTGACGAGCTCCATCTTCACGTCACGCGCCTTGTCGAGCGTGATCGACTTTTCGCCGTGATAGAAGTCGCCCTCGTGCATGTGCGAAACGTGCGAGCGCGAAGCCTGGCTCCAGTCGGCCATGCTGTGCGGGTTCTTGCGGGCGTACTCCTTCACGGCTTTGGGCGCACGGCGGTCGGAGTTGCCTTCGCGCAGCACCGGGTTCACCGCGCTGCCGATGCACTTGGCGTAACGCGCGCGCAGCGCCTTGTCGGCGTCGGTCTTGGGGTTCTCGGGGAAGTCGGGAATGGCGAAGCCCTTGCCCTGAAGCTCCTTGATGCACGCCATCAGCTGCGAGACCGATGCACTGATGTTGGGCAGCTTGATGATGTTGGTGTCGGGCAGCAGCGTCAGCCGGCCGAGCTCGGCCAGGTTGTCGGGCAGCTTTTGCGCGTCGGTCAGGAATTCGGGGAATTCACCCAGCACCCGCGCGGCGACGGAAATGTCGCTCGAGGTCACGTCGATACCCGCCGGCGCGGTGAAACTGCGGATGATCGGCAGGAAGGAAAAAGTCGCCAGCATCGGCGCTTCGTCGGTCAGGGTGTAGATGATCGTGGGTTTCTTGGCGGTCATTGAGGTCTCCTTGGATGCTGGCGTGAGTGTCTGCTGCCAGCCGCGAAGCGAAGCATGCGACCCCGATTGTGGCGAAAGACTGTGGCACCGAATGCATGGCGCGTGCCCAGGGTGTTTGATGCAGATCGCACTTCCATCTGACGCCCTTTGTTATGCTCGACGATGTATA
>JBEBIB010000063.1:0-3912 GCA_040080605.1 Burkholderiaceae bacterium | reverse complement strand
GGGGGGGGGGGGGGCGGCTTCGGGCCGCCGGGGTTCGAAGGGTTGGGCTTGGGCGACCCGGAAGGTGGCCCGCTGGCGCCGACCGCAGGCGCTGCGGCCACGAAGCGCCATTCGGCGTAGCGCTGCGCGTCGGCGAAGCCGAGTTGACCCTCGCTGAACCCAGCCTGCCGGAAAGGCAGGCCTTCTGCCTGGCTGTAAACGCCGATCACCGCGTTTCCCTGTGTCACCAGGCCCCACCCGGTTTCGGGAGAGATCGGGTCAGCGTACAACTTGCGCAGGTGTCGGCGGGCCTGCGGAAAGCGAGTGTCTTCAAGCAGGTCTTCGAGACGCGCCGGCCAGGCCCGTAAGGCTCCCGGCGATTGACGCCAGTACGACTGGATTGCCTGCCTGTATTGCTCACCTACAAACAGAAGTTCCTCTTCGTTCTCGCGCTGACGTGCGTCGGCCAAACGCTGCCCGGTCTGTACCGCCGCCAAAGCTGTCAGAGCGAGCACGATGAGCACACCGATCAGGACAAACCCACGCTCGGCTCTCCGCTGGCGACGCCGAACGGCACCCGCCCCTGCCTGTAAGGCGCGGGTTCTCACGGCGCGCGGCTTTCAGCAGCGGCACTGGCCGACACAGCCTCAGGCTCGGCTCCGCGTTCGCGCGAAGCGCGGCTGCTCGCCGGCTCCGCCACGTCGAACACTGCGCCCTTGGCACCGGCGGGCGGCCCGATCAGCTGCCAGTCGGCCGCGTCCGTGAACGGGTTGAGAGGCACAGCACGCAGATAACGGCGCTCGACCAGGTCTTCGAGCCGGTCGGGGTAGGCGCCGCGGTCGCCGTAGTGGCGATCGATGGCTTCGCGCAGTTGCGCCAGGTTGTGCACCAGCACGTGTTCGCGGCCGCGCGCGAGCGAGTCGATGTAGCGCGGCAAGGCGATCGACAGCAGCAGGCCGAGCACCGCCATCACGACGACCAGTTCGATCATCGTGAAGCCCGGGTCGAAGCGGCGTCGGCGGAGGTGGAGCTTGGCGCTGGGTGTCATGGGGTCACCATTCGCGGTAGGGCAGGCCGTTGAGCCCCACGGCCGTCGATCGGGTGTGCACGTCGAACACGTCCGCGCCGGCCGAGGGTGACTGGGCGGAGCTGGCATAACTGCGCAAGCCCCAGGTGGCCGAGTTGGGCACGCCTTCGGCCGCGGCGAAAGGATCGCGCGGGATGCGGCGCAGGAAGAACATCGGTTCATGGCCGGGTGACTTCTGGTTGCGCACGCCGCTGGCGAGCGTGTCGATGTCGGGCGGATAACCGGAGTCGCCGACCTTGCGCTCGATCAGGCCTTGGTCGGACGCAGCCTTGTAGTGGTCGATGGCGAGGCGGATCTCGCGCAGCGCGATGCGCAATTCCTGTTCGCGCGCGCGCTGCACCGACAGCTCCGCCAGCGGTGCAGCGAGCATCGCCATCAGGCCGAGCAGCGACAAGGTGACAACCAGCTCCATCAGGGTGAAGCCGCGCTGTGCGGAGCGCAGGCAACGCGCTTGTTTCATGGTTTCGCGGGCCCCGCCGGTTCGACCGCCGAACTCTCGGGCGCCGAGGCTGCCGCTGCCGGCGCGATGGCGGCGCGGCCCGGTATCGGGCGCGGTACCACGACCGGCAGGCCGGGCATGCCGGTCGTGGCCGGCACATTGCCGGGTGCCGCGGCCGCGCCGGGGGTCGGAGTCGCAGCAGCGGGTGCGGGGGTCGGAGCCGCAGCGGCCGCACCCGACGCCGCGGGCGCCACGGGCACGACAGGGGCGACGACGCGCGCGGGTGCCGGTGCCGGCGCCGCCGCGGCGGCCGGCGCGGCGCCGCCCGCCTTGGGCGGTGTTGCCTTGACCACCGCCAGCGGTTCGAGGCGCAGCTGCCGGTCACGCAGGCTCGTTTCGCTGCCCGACCATGCGTCGGCGAAGCGTGGGTCAGGTTGCGCCTGCGGGCGAATGATGCGCGGCGTGATCGAGAGCACGATCTCGGTCTTGTTGGCGTTGCCGGCGTTGTTCGAGAACAGGCGGCCCAACAGCGGGAACTGGCCCACCCCCGGCACCTTGGATGCGAGGTTGCGGTCGGTGTCGTTGATCAAACCGGCCATCACCTGGGTCTCGCCGTCGTGCAGGCGCAGCGAGGTCTGCGCGCTGCGCGTGCCGATCTGGTAGGCGCGCCCGCTGTCGGTCTTGATCGTGTCCGTGACGTTGCTGACCTCGAGGTTGAGCTTGATGCCCACGTCGCCGTCGGCATACACCTGCGGTTCGACCTCCAGCTTGATGCCGACCTCGACGTACTGGACGGAGCCCGTCACCACGTTGTTGGTGCTGCCCGAGGCCGAGCCTTGCGAGATCAGGTTGGTGATCACCGGCAGCTTGTCGCCGACCAGGATCCTCGCCTTCTCCTTGTTGCGGGTGCGGATCCGTGGGCTGGCCAGGATCTTGGTGTCGCTGTCCTGCAGCATCAGGTTCAGCGTGGCCGACAGGCCCGAGGCCTGCAGGTCGTTGCGCGTGAGGCCGCGCAGCGCGCCGACGGTCGATGCCACAGTCGGCGTGCTCACCGTGAACGAACTCGGCAGGATCAGGCCGATGTCGCTGGCGCGGCTGGCCGAGATCTCGAGCACTTCGACTTCGAGCATGACTTCGGCGTCGGGCACGTCGTTGGCCGCGATCAGCCGTTCGGCCAGCGCCACCGCCTCGGGCGAGTCGCGAATCACCAGCGTGTTGGTCTTGACGTCGGTGACGATGTCCTTGGTCTTGAGCATCGTCTTGACGATGTTGGCCATGAAGGCCACGTCGACGTTGTTGATCTGGAAGCTGCGCACCTTCAGTTCGGCCAGCTCTTTCTGCTTGGCCGGTGTGGCCGGGTAGATCAGCAGCGTGTTGCTGTTGAGCACGCGCTTTTCGAGCTGGTTCTGCAGCAGGATCACGTCGAGCGTGTCTTCGATCGCTGCGTCCTTGACGAAGATCGTGGTGCGCAGGTCGTTCTTCACGTCGCGGTCGACGATGACGTTGACGTTGCCGATGCGCCCGATCGCTTCGAACACGACCTTCAATGGCGTGTCGCGAAAGTTCAGCGTCACCGGCCGCTTGAACGCGGCGCGCGCTGCGAGTTGTTCCTCGCGCGCCTGGCGTTCCGCGTCCGCACGATCTTCGAGCGTGCGTTGCAGCGCGAGGGCGCGCGGGTGCTGCGGGTTGTCTTTCAGCACGCGCCGCACCTGCTCGAGCGCGGGTTCGGTCTGATTCGCCTGCACCAGCCGGTCCACCGCCTGCAGCTGATTGCCGGAGCGGCGCTCGGCTTCGACCGCCTGCAGGCCGCTCTTGACGCGCGGGTTGGCAGGGTCGACCCGCGCGGCTTCGCGGTAACGCTGGATCGCGGCATCGAGCTTGCCGTCGCTGCGGTCCTCGTCGGCCGAGGTCACCAGGTTCTGGACGACCGTGTCGCGCTGGTTCAGGTAGTCGATGCGGTAGCGCACGTTCTCCGGCTCCAGCGTGTTGGCGCGGCGCAGGCTCTCGATCGCCTCGGCCGGCTTGCCCTGCGCGAGCAGGTCCATGCCCTTGCCGTGTTCGAGTTGTGCGGCGCACCCGGCCAGCAGCAGAACGCCCAGGGCGATCGGGCTCAGGGCGGCAAGGCGCTTTCGCAAGCCGCGGGTGGCGCGCGTTCGGCCGGAAGGAAAACTTGGGTTCACGAGGGGTCTCCATCGACGGCCATTCGAACCGTCACGTTCATTTGCAGGTGCATGAAAGTCAGCTCGCGCGGGCCGATGCCGTCGAGCCGGTAGCCGCCTTCGAGCGTGTCGCCGACGCGAGCCTGGATCAGCTTCTCGCCGAGCCCGAGGAACACGCTGGCGGGCTGGCCTTTTTCGAGCAGCGTGCCGAAGAACCGGTAGGGCGCGCGCGGCGGCGGCGGGGGTGG
>JBEBIB010000029.1:0-71075 GCA_040080605.1 Burkholderiaceae bacterium | reverse complement strand
GCGGGGGCGGGCGCAGGCACGGGGGGCAAGGTGCCGATGAAGTCGGAATAACCACGCAGGTCGGCGTCCTTCATCTGCTTGCCCAGCGCGACCATCGCCTCGTTGCTGCGGCGCCCTTCGCGGAACAGGAACAGCTGCGTGATCGTGTAGAGCGAAGGCTGACCGGCGAGCACCGGCACGCCGGGCATGTCGCTGCGGCCGTTGGCGCCGTGGCAGGCCGCGCAGACGCTGCGGAACTGCTCGGCATAGGCCGCACCGCTCGCAGCCGCCGGTGCAGAAGCAGCGCGCGCCGCAGCGGCGGGCTTCTTCGCCTGCGCGAGCGCAGACGAGGAAGCCGCCACGGCGAGCGACGCCAGGGCGGCCGCAGCCGCGATGCGTCGCCAGGCCGTCACGTCACTTGCCGTAGCTGATGCGGTAGATCGCACCGGCATGGTCGTCGCTGACGAGCAGCGAGCCGTCCTTCATCACGAGAAAGTCGACCGGCCGGCCGAGGTAGCCGTTGTTCTCGACGAAGCCGGTCATGAACGGCTCGATCTTCGCGCCACCCTTGCCGTCGGGCCAGGCGACCATCACGTCGGCGTACTTCTTGGTGCGGTTCCACGGGCCGTGGCGGGCGATGAACATCGCACCCTGGTACTTCGCCGGGAACATCTTGCCGGTGTAGAACTTCAGGCCCAGCGAGCCGGCGTGCGGCCCGAGCAGCGCGGCGGGTTTCTGGTAGTCGTCGCACGACTTGCCCCAGCCGAACTCGGGGTCGGGCATGTTGCCCTGGTGGCAATACGGGTAGCCGAAGTGCTGCTTGCCGGGTTGCGTGACCACGTTCAGCTCGTCGTTCGGGAACTCTTCGCTGAGCCAGTCGCGGCCGTTGTCGGTGAACCAGAGGTTGCCGGTCTTCGGGTCGAAGTCGAAGCCGACGGTGTTGCGCACGCCCGAGGCGATGGTCTCGACGCCCGAGCCGTCGAAGTTCATGCGGTAGATCTTCGCGTACTCGCCCGGGTCGCAGATGTTGCAGGGCGCGCCGATCGGGTAGTAGAGCTTGTTGTCGTGGATGCGCAGGAACTTCCAGCTGTGGTCGCTGCCGCCGGGCAGCTTGTCGGTCAGCACCTTGCCTTCGCCGATGTTGTCGAGTTTGTCCTCGACGTTGTCGTAGCGCACGATCTTCTTGTTGGTGGCGAAGTACAGCGTGCCCTTGTTGAACTCGATGCCGGTCGCCTGCTCCGTCTTGTCGATGATGACCTTCGGTTCGCGCTTGCCGTCTTTCGCCTTTTCTGGGATCGCGTAGACCTTGTTGCCGACGAACAGCGTGCTGACGAAGATGTTGCCCTTGTCACCCTGGCGCATCTCGCGCGCGTCGAGCACACCCGAGGCCCAGGTCTCGACCTTGAAGCCCGGCGGCAGCTTGAACTTCTTCGTCGGCAACTGGTCGGCCGCGGTCGGGATCGGGAACGCCGGCACCGGCGCCATCTTCATCGCGGTGTCGGTCTTGGGCCGACCCTTGGCCCAGCCGGGTTCGGGTTCCTGCGCCGGAGCGACGGTGGCCGAGCACAGCAGCGCAAGCGCGGCGACGAGCGGAAGCAAACGAGTCTGATTCATGTCTCACCCTTTATGTGTGTTGTTCAAGGAATCATTCGCCCGCTGGTGAAGCGACCGCGTGGCCCGGTGGCAGTCAACCAGGAGCGAGGGCCAGTCTAGCCAGCGCTGTAGCCGCGGGCAACCACGCCGCGCGCTGACCCTGACCGCAGCCGGGTCAGCGGCGCAGCACCGACAACCAGTCGCGCTGTTCGCCCGTCAGCGCCTCGTCGCGCGTGAGCATCGCGCTCTGCAGCGCGCTGCGAATGGCCGGCTCGGGTTCGGGCAGCGCTTGCGTGAGCAGGTGGTCGAGCACGCGGCGTGCCTTGCCCAGGCTCTGCCCGTACAGCTCGAAGATGCCGGCCACGTTGACGTGCCGCGCCGGGTCTTCCATCCAGCAGTCGTAGTCGGTGACGATGCCGACCGTGGCGTAGGCGAGTTGTGCTTCGCGGGCCAGAAAGACCTCGGGCACATTGGTCATGCCGACCAGGTGGCAACCGGCCTGGCGCAGAAAGTGGCTCTCGGCGCGTGTGCCCAGGCGCGGGCCTTCGACGCAGGCGTAGGTGAGGTCGCGGTGCAAGGTGATGCCGAGTGCCTGTGCCGACGCGGCCACCGCGTTCACGAGCGAGTGGCTCACCGGCTCGGCGGTCGACACGTGTGCGGCCACGCCGCCGCCGAAGAACGTGCGTTCGCGCTGCCCGCGGGTCCAGTCGAAGTATTGCGAAGGCATCGCCAGATCGCCGGGCGCCACTTCTTCGGCCAGGCTGCCCACGGCCGAAAAGCCGAGCAGCATCGTGGCGCCCGCCTGCTTCAGCGCGAACACGTTGGCGCGGTAGTTCACCTCGTGCGGCAGCAGCCGGTGGCCGGCGCCGTGGCGGGCGAGAAAGAGGATCGGCTGGCCGCCGACACGCCCGCGCACGACGCTGCCCGAAGGCGCCCCGAAGGGTGTGCCGGCGTCGATGTGTTCATCGACCTCCATGCCGGCCAGGTCGTAGATGCCGGTGCCTCCGATGATCGCGAGCATGGGTGTTCCTCGGGTTCGGGTGATGGGCTGTTTCAGCAGCAACCGCCGCCGTCGTAGTGCCAGGTCGACGCCGACACGTGCAGGTCGTCGCGCCCCAATGCCAGCAGTGCGGCCGCGGTCTTGTCGCACACGGCGAGCGGCTGGTTCGGCGTCATCACGTGGCCCTTGCGATCGTCGAACACGGTGTCCATGCCGAAGTAGATCGCGCTGCGGCCGGTGAACACACACGGGCCGTCGGCCGGCATCGGGTCCTTGATGGCGCAGATCTCGACACTGTCGATGTGGATCAGCTTATTGGTTGCGTAGTGGTTCGGCGAGAGCACGCGGTAGGGCCGTTTCGCGCGCACCTCGATCGTGCCGAAGCCGGTGTCGGTCAGGCGCTGGATGTACTGCTGCAGCGGGATCGCTCCCGACAGGCACAGCGCACGCAGCCGCTCGTCGTCCTGCAGCGCCGGCGGCATGGCCTGGTCGCAGACAGGGTCGGACAGGATCAAGCGGCCGTGCGGCTTGAGCACGCGGTACATCTCGGCCAGCGCCTGCTTCAGTTCGTCGTCGCGGAAGATGTTGAACAGGCAGTTCTGCGCCGCCACGTCGATGCTTTCGCTCTCGATCGGCAGGGCCAGCGCGTCGCCGCAGCGCAGGTCGACGAACTCGGGACGGAACCAGGCGTTCTGCGCCTGCGCGTCGGTCAGGTTGCTCTGGCAGGCGCCGAGCATCTCGTCGACCACGTCGAGCCCGATCACCGCCCCGGGCCGGCGGCTGAAGTAAGCGAACTGCAGAAGCTCCATGCCGCCGCCCACGCCGACGTACAGGATGCTCGGCTCGCCGACCAGATCGCGCGGGTTCACCGTGCTGCCGCAGCCGTAGTTCATCTCGAGCATGCGTTTCGGAATGCTCAGCTCGGGCAGCCGCCACACCGGCGTGGTCGTGCAGCACAGGCCCACGTCGGGCGTGAGCGCGGCTTCGCGGTAGACGTTGCGGGTGGTGCCGAGGTAGCTTTGTTCGGTGTGGTCGGTCATGGTGGGTTGTTGCCTGCGTGGGGTGTCATTCGAGAAAGCCGTGCGGCAGATGAACCAGATCGGCCGCTTCGTCTATGTCGGCCAGCGGCGGCAATTCGGTGTGGCGCAACCCGGCCGCCGCGAGGCGCTCGCGGGTGTGGGCCATCACCGTCGCGGTGCTCCAGGTCATCGCGCTGAACAGCGACGGCGCGGGGCGGCGCAGGCCGATCAGCGCGTAGCCGCCATCGAGCGCTGGAACGAACACCGCGTCGGTTCGGCCCAATGCCTCGGCGGCGCGCTGCAGCACGACGGCGTCGAGCGCCGGTGCGTCGGTGCCGATCATCAGCACCTTGTGGCCGTCGGCCAGCCGGCGCTCGAACGCATGCGCCATGCGCGCGCCGAGATCGCCGTCACCCTGGTCCGACAGCACCAGGTCGGGTACTGCATGCAGGCTGGCGAAAGCGGCGTGATGGTGGTCGGGCGCACAGCACAGCTCGACCGGGCCGAGCCCCGCGGCCCGCGCTTGCGAGACGGCGTGCCGCAGCAGCCGTTCGGCGAGTGCGGCCGCGCCTTCGGCGCCGAGCGTGGGGATCAGGCGCGTCTTTGCATAACCGGCGACCGGCGCCTTGGCCATCACGATCACGGTGACCGGCGGTGTCATCGATACGCCTTCGCGAGCAGCTCGGGCGAAGCGCCGCGCCAGTAGCGCCAGCGCAGCCGCCACATCAGCACGATCGTGCGCCACACGCCGTGCTGTTCCCAGCGCCGGCCCGAGGTCAGCACGCGTTCGCGCAGGCAGGCCGGGCGGCCGACGCGGCGCAGGCGGCGCGAGAGTTCGATGTCTTCCATCAGCGGCTGTTCCCTGAACCCGCCGATGCGTGCGAACAGCGCGCGCTCGACGAAGATCGCTTGGTCGCCGGTGGCGATGCTGGTCCAGCGCGAACGGCGGTTCATCAGCGCGGCGATCAGCGGGAACATCATCGAGCGGCCTTCGATCTTCACGTCAAAGCGGCCCCACAGCGCGCCGCCGGCCACGGCCTTCTCAATCGCAGCATCGGCCTGGGCGGGCAGGCTGGTGTCGGCATGCAGGAACAGCAGCACGTCGCCGCGCGCGCGCGCCGCGCCGGCGTTCATCTGGCGCGCGCGGCCGCGTGGTGCATCGATCACCGCGTCGGCGTGCGTGCGGCTCAGCACGACCGTGTCGTCGCGGCTGCCACCATCGACCACAATCAGCTCGTGACCGTGTGCGCGCAGCGGTGCAAGCGCTTCGAGGGTGGCGATGATGCCCGCCGCTTCATCGAGGACCGGCACGACGATCGACAGCCGCGTCGTTTTCACCCGCGCTCCCACGCGTGATAACGCTCGACCCACTTCAGCAGCTTCTGCGGTGCGTGCGCGCGTTTCCATTCGCCGGCGGCGTACTTGTTGGCTTCGGCAAGCGTCGGGTAGGTGTGGATCGTGCCGAGGATCTTGTTCAGACCCAGACCGTGTTTCATCGCGAGCACGTACTCGGCGAGCAAGTCACCGGCGTGTGCGCCGACGATGGTGACGCCGAGGATGCGGTCCTTGCCCGGCACCGTGAGCACCTTGACGAAGCCGTGTGCGCTGCCGTCGGCGATGGCGCGGTCGAGGTCGTCGATGCCGTAGCGGGTCACTTCGACTTCGATGCCCTGGTCCTTCGCTTCGGTTTCCGACAAGCCCACGCGCGCCACTTCGGGGTCGGTGAAGGTGGCCCACGGAATCACCGCGTAGTCGGCCTTGAAGCGCTTGAAGCGCCCGAACAGTGCGTTGACCGCCGCGTACCAGGCCTGGTGCGCCGCCACGTGCGTGAGCTGGTAGGGGCCAGCCACGTCGCCCACGGCGTAGATGTTCGGGTACAGCGTCTGCAGGTACGCGTCGGTCTCGACGGTCTTTGCTTTGGTGATCGGAATGCCCAGTTCTTCGAGTCCGAAGCCTTCGACCCGCGGGCTGCGGCCGACGGCACAGAGCAGTTCGTCGAACTCGATCGTGAGCTCGCTGTCACCGTGCTTGACGATCAGGCGCTTCGTGTCGCCGTCACGCTCGCAGCGCACGGCCTGGTGGCCCGTCAGCAATTGCACGCCGTCGGCACGCAAGGCTTCGGCCACGAGTTCGGCCGCGTCCGGGTCTTCGCGCAGCATTACGCGCGGCGCCATCTCGACCTGTGTGACCTGCGAGCCCAAGCGCGCGAAACTCTGCGCCAGCTCGCAGCCGATCGGCCCGCCACCGAGCACGACCAGCCGGCGCGGCAGCTCGGTCAGGCTCCAGACCGTGTCGGAGGTGAGGCAACCAGCCTCGGCCAGGCCCGGGATCGGCGGCAGATGAGGCCGCGCGCCGGTGGCGATGACGATGCTGCGGGTGGTCAGCGTCTGCACGCCGGCAGGCATGGTGATCTCCACGCTCCACGGCGAGGTGATGCGGGCCTGGCCCAGCAGCACCTCGACACCGAGGCCGGTATAGCGCTCGACCGAGTCGTGCGGCTCGATGGTCTTGATGACACGCCGGACCCGCGCCATCACGGCCCCGAAGTCGACCGTGCCGGTGGCACCGGTCACGCCGAAGCTCTCCGCCGTGCGCAACTGCTTCGCCAGCTTGGCCGAGCGGATCAGCGCCTTGCTCGGCACGCAGCCATAGTTCAGGCAGTCGCCGCCCAGCTTGTGGCCTTCGACCAGCGTGACCTTCGCCTTCACGACCGCCGCGATGTAGGACGTGACGAGCCCGCCCGAGCCGGCGCCGATGACGACCAGGTTGCGGTCGAAGCGGGCCGGCTTCTGCCACTTCGCGTAGACCTTGCGCCGCCGCAGCACACCGACGATGCCCTTGGCGATCAGCGGAAAGACGCCGAGCAGCACGAAGCTCAGCAGCAGCGCCGGCGACAGCACGTCGGCGGCTTCGTCGATCGCCGCGATCTGCGTGCCGGCGTTCACGTAGACCGCCGTGCCGGCCAGCATGCCGATCTGGCTGACCCAGTAGAAGCGCCCGGCGCCGATCGGCGTCAAACCGGCGAGCAGGTTGACCACGAAGAATGGAAACACCGGCACCAGCCGCAGCGTGAGCAGGTAGAAGGCGCCGTCGCGCTGCATGCCTTCGTTGAGCGGCGCGAGCTGTTTGCCGAAGCGGCCCTGCACGCTGTCACGCAACAGGTGGCGCGCCGCCAGAAAGGCCAGCAGCGCACCGATGCTCGACGCGAACGACACGATCAGCAGCCCGGTCCACAGCCCGAACATGGCGCCGCCCGCGAGCGTGAGGATGGTGGCGCCGGGGAACGACAGCGCGGCGCAGG
The DNA here is from genome assembly GCA_040080605.1 of Burkholderiaceae bacterium. GTDB lineage: Bacteria > Pseudomonadota > Gammaproteobacteria > Burkholderiales > Burkholderiaceae_C > LMDS01. Next base: position 64,183 of record JBEBIB010000029.1, on the reverse strand, counting down.
CGACGTAGACCGCGAAGAAGCTGGCGGCGGCGAAGAGCGGCCGGCTCTGGTAGAGCGCGACGAGCGAGTCGCGGCTCGACTTCAGCACCTCGAGCGTGAGCAGCTGGCCGAGCCCGAAGTACCAGTACAGGAATGCCGCTGCCCCCGCCAGGCCGAGGAACGCCAGCCACAACGGGCCCCGCGAGCGCGTGCCCATCAGCCGGCTGCGGCCGGCGCGTGCACGGGCGCTTTCGCTTCGAGCGCGCCGCCACAGCTGCTGCCCTGGCCGGCGGTGCAGCCGTAGCAGTGGTCGGCCACGCGGATCGCTTCGCCCACCGCGCTGTGCACGAGCAGGTCACGCAGGTGCGGCCGGACGCTGCCGTTCAGGCGCGCGCGCAGGCCGAGCATCTGGTTGAAGTCGCAGTCGTACAGATCGCCTTGCCAGTCGACGCTCACCATCGAGTTGCACATCACCGTGCCCAGGTTGTCGGGGCGGTAGGCGCCCCTGAGTAGTTGCATGTAACTCTGGAACGTGCCCTTGGAGACGAGCGTGCTGCCGAAGCGCTGGATCGGCATGTTGGTCAGCGCGAACAGTCCGTTGAAGCGGATGCCGAAGTGCGCGCCGAGCTCGCGCTGGTAGTCGGCCTGCAGCGCGCCCTGCGGCGGCGGCAGCGACGCGCCTTGCGGGTTGTAGACGAGATTCAGCGTCAGGCCGGAGTCTTCCAGACCGTAGCCCAGCGCATTGAGCACTTGCAGGCCCTGGATGCTGCGGTCGAAGACCCCTTCGCCGCGCTGGCGGTCGACGTTGTCGACCGAATAACAGGGCAGCGAGGCAACGACCTCGACGCTCTGTTCGGCGAGGAACGCCGCCAGCGTCTCCTGCCCGGGCTCGGACAGGATCGTCAGGTTGCAGCGGTCGATCACCTTGACGCCGAGCTGGCGGGCAGCCACGACGAGGCGGCGAAAGTGCTCGTTGAGCTCGGGCGCACCGCCGGTCAGGTCGAGCACCTGGATGGCCCGGGCGCGCAGCACTTCGATCACCAGGTCGACGGTGGGGCCGTCCATCATTTCGGTGCGGTTCGGGCCGGCGTTCACGTGGCAGTGCAGGCAACTCTGGTTGCACTTGTAGCCGAGGTTGACTTGCAGCGTGGCGAGCTGGGCCCGTGCAATCGGCGGAAAGTCGGTTCTGGCGAGCAGGTGGAGCGTGGGGTGCATGGATGGCGTTTTACAGCGGAAACGTGGAATCCGGGGGCGGCAGCACTTGGTCGTTGCCGGAACACAAGGTCTTACAGCGGCGCACCGCCGGCGGTGCACCACCCAAGCCGAGGCACTTGTTCACGCCGCGGATCGCTCCGAGGCCTTTCTCGGCCCTTGTGTGGCATGCCGAACAGACGCGCAGCGAGGCCGCGAATACAAACAGTTTCTGATGCGCGGCGCCACTTCAGCCCGGTCCGTTCGGGCCGATAACCACGGCATCCCTCACTGCAGCATGGCGGTGAGGGTTTCCCATCCGCTCGCGCGGCACTTTGGCAGCCCCTGATCGCTCGAGCTCTGCACCATGCCTGAACCCCTGACCTGGTCCACGACGGCCCCGCTGCCGCTGGGCGCCGAACCGACAGCGGCCGCTGCCGAGCCGGAAGCCCACGACGCCCTGCGTGCCGGCACCCGGCTCGACGAGTTCGAGATCGTGCGCGTGCTCGGTGCCGGCGGCTTCGGCATCGTCTACCTGGCGCTCGACCACGTGCTGCTGCGATACGTGGCGGTCAAGGAATACATGCCCACGGCGCTGGCCGGGCGCGGCCTGGGCGCGATGGTGTCGGTGCGCTCGGCGGCACTCGCCGGCACCTTCGCGGCGGGGCTCGAGTCGTTCTTCAACGAAGCCCGCATGCTGGCGAGCTTCGACCACCCGTCGCTGGTCAAGGTCTACCGCTTCTGGAAGGCCAACGGCACGGCCTACATGGTGATGCCGTACTACGCCGGCCACACGCTGAAGGAAGCGCGGCGCGGCATGAGCGCTGCCCCCGACGAAGCCTGGCTGCGCGCGCTGGTCGAGCCGCTGCTCGGCGCGCTCGAGTTGCTGCATGGCGAGGGGGTGTACCACCGCGATATCGCGCCCGACAACATCCTGCTGCTGCCCGACGGCCGGCCGGTGCTGCTCGATTTCGGCTCGGCGCGGCGTGTGATCGGCGACCGCACGCAGTCGCTGACAGCGATCCTCAAGCCCAACTTCGCGCCGGTGGAGCAATACGCCGACGAGCCCGGCATGCGCCAGGGCCCGTGGACCGACCTGTACGCCCTCGGGGCGACCGTGCATTACCTGCTGACCGGCCAGGCACCGCCGCCGGCCGTGATGCGCGCGGTGCGCGACGCGCTGCCGGTGCTGGGGGTGGGGTCGAGCGCCGCCTCTGCGTTCATGACGACGATCGACTGGACGCTCGCGCTGGCGCCCGACGACCGGCCGCAGGATGTGGCCTCGGTTCGACAGGGCCTCAGCGGCGAGCGGGTGCCGCCGCGGCCGACCTCCCGCCACGGCGCCACGCCCGACCTTGCCCTGGCCCACGTCGAAGTGACTCGGGCCAGCGCGGCGAAGACGACCGGGCCGGTCACCGCGCCTCCGCCACGCCGCGGCCGCCGCGCCGCATTTGCGGGCCTGGCGCTCGTGGGCTTCGGCGTGGCAGGGGGCAGCCTGTGGGCGTTGAGCCCGGAGACGGCCACGCCGCCGACGCTGGTGCAAAGCACGTTGCTGGTCGAGCCGGCCGTGACCCCGGCGCCGAGCCCGGTGCTGGTACCGCCAGCGGCTGCGGTGACAGTGATGCCGGTCGCGCCCGAAGCGGTGGCGCCAGCGCCACATCGGCCGACGCTGGTCGCGCGGGTGGCGTCGGACAAGCCCGCGGCGCCGAACCGCGCGCCACGCCAGGCACCTGACGCGGCGCCGGTCGGCACCCGGCCCGAGAGCGCCGCGCGCGGCAGCCCGAAAGAGAGCTGCGGCGACCTCAACTTCTTCTCGCTCGCGCTGTGCGTGCAGCGCGAATGTGCCAAGCCGCGCTGGCAGGCGCACGCGCAGTGTGTCGAAGTCCGGCGCACCGAAGAGTCGCGGCAGCGCCGCATGGAACAGTGACCCATCCCCGAACGCCATGAGCATCGACCTGCACACCATCTCCGACGACGAACTGCACGCCGAATACCGGCGCCGCCAGGAAATCGAGGGCCGCTTCGTCTGGGCCGTGGCGCTGATGCGCGACTACGCGGTCTGGGAAAGCGAAAGTGGCCGCGCCCGCAAGATCACCGAGTGGCACGCGCGCCAGATCGCCGAGAAACTCTGCGACGTGATCGGCATCTCGCGCGAGGAATTCGCGCGGCGCGTCATCGAAGCCTCGAAGCAGGCAGCATGACCGTGCGTTCCTTCTACCGCGACTACATGCTCACCTGCCAGCCGATGAGCCAGCCCGACGGCCGCTTCCAGGCGCGTGTCGTCATCACGTCGCTGGCGGGTGACCGCACCCGCTCGCAGCGCTTTCTCGACCTCGATCTGTTCGACTCCGAAGAGGCCGCCATCGAGCACGCGCGCCAGTCGGGCATGGAGTGGATCGACGTCAACCACCACCGCCAGGGCTGAGCGCGGTCAACGTTCGGCGATGTAGTGCTGCATCGTGACCGACTCGCCCTCGACCATGTGGGCGCGAACGCGGAACTCCAGTTCCTGGTCGGTCTGGGTGGCGCGGGCGCGCTGGTGCAGGTACTCGGCCCACGAGGTGACGATGAACCGTTCGACGTAGCGGGAAGGGTCGGCCAGGTCGCGGTAAAGCCGCCAGAAGGTCGCACCGTCGCGGCGCCGGGGCGCGCGCAGATGGCTCGCGGCTTCGAGAAACGCCGCGGTCGCCTCGGTGCGGATTCGGTAGCCGATCTCCACCGCCACCGGGCCGGCTTCGGGGTCGGGTTCGTGGAACACGAAAGAGTCTTCCCAGGGCGTGGCCGGCGTCACGTCGGAAGCCTGGCCCATCCGCAGCGCGAAACGCCGCGCCAGCAGGATGCCCGCGGCCATGCAGGCGGCCGCGATGCACAGCGCGCCGGTCAGGCCGACGATGTCGGAGAGCGCACCCCAGAAGGCCGAGCCGATCGCGAACGACCCCAAGGCAGCGAGCGTGTGCAAAGCGGTGGCGCGCGCCCGCACCCAGGGCGGGGCGCTGGTCTGGGTGGCGGTGTTGAAGGTCGTCATCACCGCCATCCAGGCACCGCCGCCGAGCACCAGCGCGGCGTAGACGAGCGGGCGGGAGTGCGAGAACGCGGCGATCAACATCACGCTGCCGAACACCAGGCAGCCGCCCGCGACCAGCCGTTCCAGCCCGGCGCGCTCGCGCAGCCGCCCGACCACCAGGCCGATGGTGACCGCGCCGCCGCCCAGGCAGCCCATCAGCAAACCGAAACCGGCCGCGCCGAGGCCGAGCTGGCGCTGCGCGATCGACGGCAGCAGCGCCCACAGCGCCGAGCCTGATGCGCTGTAGGCGACGGTGCGCACGAGCTGCGCCAGGATCGCCTCGGAATGGCGCGCGAAGCGCAGCGCGCTCAGCATGCCGCCCCACAGGCGCTCGGCCGGCGGACGCGAAGGTGGGTGCGGCTTGGGCGGCCAACGCCGCACGCCGACCCACATCGCCAGCGTACTGAGTACTGCTATCAGGAAGATCCAGCCGGCGCCGGCCAGCGCGAACACCACGCCGGCGAGCGCCGGCCCGACGGCACGCGCCGCGTTGTAGGCGATCGAGATTGCCGTGATGGCCTGCGGCAGCTCGTCTCGCGGGATCGAGTCGCCGATCGCCGAATTCCATGCCGGCGAGAGCAGTGCGGTGCAGCAGCCGGCGACGAAGATGAAGAACAGCAGCGTGCCGGGGCCCGCGATGCCGCTCAGCACCAGCACGGCCAGCGTCGACGCGGTGCCGGCCTGCACCATCAGCGCGCCGAGGATCAGGCGCCGGCGGTCGGTGGTGTCGGCCAGCACGCCGGCCGGCAGCGCCAGCAGGAACATCGGCAGGAACACGGCCGTCTGCACCAGCGCGGCGAGGAAGGCCGAGCCAGTGAGCTCGACCATCATCCAGGCCGCCGCCATCGCCTGCATCGCGTTGCCGATGAAGTAAATGCCGCCGCTCGCCCACAGGCCGCGGAACGACGTGTGGCGCAACGCGCTCCAGGTGCTGGGCGTGGGCGCGGGCAGGTCGGTGGTGGTGGGCATCCTGCGCCGATTGTCCACGCCGCGACCGCGCCGGGAAAACCCGAAAAGCCGGGTCTTGCGCTGGCACGCGGGCGTCCGCTAAACTCTACCTACCGGGCGGTCGAATTTGTTTGCCAAAGATCAAAGACCCGCTGACCTCGAATCACGCGCATTCGCGATGGAGACACTCACATGACCGACGCATTGGTGCTGGTCGCGCAGGAAGGCGCGGTTCGAACCCTCACGCTGAACCGGCCGAAGGCACTGAACAGCTTCACGGCCACGATGCACGCCGAGCTGGCGGCCGCGTTCGAGGCTGCAGCGGCGGATGCGAGCGTGCGCTGCGTGGTGCTGACCGGCGCCGGCCGCGGCTTCTGCGCCGGGCAAGACCTTTCCGACCCGGCCATGGCGCGCAGCGACGATCCCGGCGTGCCGCCACCCGACGTGGGCAGCCTGATCGAGCGTTATTACAAGCCGCTGGCGCTGCGCATCCGCTCGATGCCGGTGCCGGTGATCGCCGCCGTCAACGGCGTGGCCGCGGGCGCCGGTGCCAGCATCGCGCTCGGCTGCGACATGGTCATCGCGGCGCGTTCGGCCAGTTTCATCCAGGCCTTCTCGAAGATCGGCCTCGTGCCCGACGCCGGCAGCACCTGGCTGCTGCCGCGCCTGGTCGGGCGTGCCACCGCGCTCGGCCTGGCGATGACCGGCGACAAGCTGCCGGCCGAACAGGCGCAGCAGATGGGTATGATCTGGCGCTGCGTCGACGACGTGATGTTCGTGGCCGAAGTCAACGCCGTCGCATCGCGCCTGGCCGCGATGCCGGTGAAGGCGCTGGCCGCCACGCGGGCGACCATCGACGCGTCGATGCACCTCGGCTTCGCCGAAGCGCTGAGCCTGGAAGGCGAATGGCAGAGCCGGCTCAGCGCCGCGCCCGACCACCTCGAAGGCGTGGCTGCGTTCATGGCCAAACGCCCGGCCGTGTTCAGCGACCGCTGACCGCATGGCCAACCCACTCGACTCCAGCACCTTCGTTGCCGTGATCGGCGCCGGCAGCATGGGCGCAGGCATCGCGCAGCTCGCCGCGCAGTCGGGCCACAGCGTGCGCCTGTTCGACACCCAACCCGGCGCCTCCGAGCGTGCACTGCTGCGCATCGAAGACGACCTGGCCGCAGCCGTGAAACGCGGCAAGCTCGACGCCACCGAGAGCGCGAAGGTGCGCGAACGGCTGACCGCGGTCGACCGCATCGAGGCGCTCGAAGGTTGCGGTCTGGCGGTCGAGGCCATCATCGAAAAGCTCGATGTCAAGCAGGCCCTGTTCAAGCAGCTCGAACTGGTGCTTGGCGAACACGCGGTGCTGGCGACCAACACCTCGTCGATCTCGATCACTGCGGTGGCCCAGGCGCTGACGTTCCCGCAGCGTTTGATCGGCTGGCACTTCTTCAACCCGGCCACGCGCATGAAGCTGGTCGAGGTGATCTGCGGTGTCGAGACCGACCCGGCACTGGCGCAGGAGATGCACACGCTCGGCAAGGCCTGGGGCAAGAGCTCGGTCGATGCGCCGAACGCGCCCGGTTTCATCGTCAACCGCGTCGCGCGGCCGTATTACGCCGAAGGGCTGCGCCTGCTCGGCGAGCGCATCGCGGCGCCGCAGGCCATCGACAAGCTGCTGCGCGAAGCCGGCGGTTTTGCGCTCGGCCCGTTCGAGCTGATCGACCTGATCGGCGCCGACGTGAACCTCTCGGTCACCGAGTCGGTGTTCGAAGCGACGGGCTGGGATTCGCGCTATGCGCCCAACCTGATCCAGCAGGAGCTGGTGCGCGCCGGGCGCTACGGGCGCAAGCGTGGTCGCGGTTTCTACGATTACCGCAACGGCGCCAAGATGCCGCCGGTCGACACGGTCGTGCCTGCGGCCGACGCACCGGCTGTGCTCGTGGCCGACCAGTCGGGGTTGCTCGGGCCGCTGGTCGAGCGCTTGTTGAACGCGGGGCTGGCGATCGCGACCGACTGGACGCTGGCGCCGGAGACCATGCGCGTCGGTGATGCGGTGATCGCGCTGACCGATGGCCACACGCTGGCCGAGCGCGCTGCGGCGCCGGGCGGGCCGGCCCTGCTGCTCGATCTGGCGCGTGATTTCGCCACCACCACCACCGTCGGTGCGACCGGCGGCGAGGCTGCGCTCGGCGCGCTCGCGGCCGTGCTGCAAGCCGCTCACATCGAAGTGATCGCGCTGGCCGACGTGGCCGGTCTCGTCCTGATGCGCACCGTGGCCTGCCTGGCCAACGAAGCGGCCGACGTGATGACCTGGGCCGGCGCCACCGCGGCGGACATCGACATCGCGATGCGCCTGGGCACCGCCTACCCGGTCGGCCCGCTGGCCTGGGCCGATGCGGTCGGCGTGTCGCGCGTGGTGACGGTGCTGACGCACCTGCAGGCGCACTACGGCGACGCGCGTTATCGCCGCTCGCCGCTGCTCAGCGCCAAACACTTCTCGAAAGCGCGTTTCCATGGCTGACACCTTCACGCCGCAGCAGATCGCCGAAGCGGTCGGCACCGGCATGTTCGCGAAAGACCGCGCTTCGCGCGGCCTGGGCATGCAGATCGCATCCATCGGCCCCGGCACGGCGCGCCTCACGATGCCGGTGCGCGAAGACATGCTCAACGGCATGGACATCTGCCACGGCGGTTTCATCACGACCTTCGCCGATTCCGCCTTCGCGTTCGCCTGCAATTCCTACAACGAGCTGACCGTGGCCTCGGGCCTGAATGTCGACTTCACCGCGCCCGCCCGGCTCGGTGACGTGCTGACCGCGCATGCCACCGAAGTGCACCAGTCCGGCCGCACCGGTGTCTACGACATCGACGTGCGCAACCAGCGCGGCGAGCGCATCGCCACGATGCGCGGGCGCTCCTACCGTTTGAAAGGCAAGCCGGTCGTTCCGCTCGGTGCCTGAAAGAGAAGACCATGCCCGTCAAACAACCCGTCCCCGGCGACCTGGAGCCGATCGAGCGCGCCAGCCGCGACGAACTGCAGGCACTGCAACTGCGCCGCCTGCAGTGGAGCCTGCAGCACGCGTATGACAAGGTGCCGCACTACCGCGCCGCGTTCGACGCGAAAGGTGTGCACCCGCGTGACTTGAAAACGCTCGCCGACCTGGCGAAGTTTCCGTTCACCGGCAAGAAGGATCTGCGCGACAACTACCCGTTCGGCATGTTCGCGGTGCCGAGGGAGAAGGTCGCACGCATCCACGCGTCGTCGGGCACGACCGGCAAGCCGACGGTGGTGGGCTACACGAAACAGGACATCGACCACTGGGCCGATCTGGTCGCCCGCTCGATCCGCGCGGCCGGCGGCCGCCCTGGCGACATGGTGCACGTGGCCTACGGCTACGGCCTGTTCACCGGCGGCCTGGGCGCGCACTACGGGGCCGAGCGCGCCGGCTGCACGGTGGTGCCGATGTCGGGCGGGCAGACCGAAAAGCAGGTGCAGCTGATCACCGACTTCGGCCCACAGATCATCATGGTCACGCCCTCGTACATGCAGGTGCTGATCGAAGAGATGCGGCGCCAGGGCATCGACCCGAAGAGCACGAGCCTGAAGATCGGCATCTTCGGCGCAGAGCCGTGGACCGAAGCGATGCGCGCCGAGATCGAGACCAATGCCGGCATCGACGCCGTCGACATCTACGGCCTGTCGGAAGTGATGGGCCCGGGTGTGGCGAGCGAGTGCATCGAGACCAAGGACGGCCCGGTGATCTGGGAAGACCATTTCTACCCCGAGATCATCGACCCCGACACCGGCGAAGTATTGCCCGACGGGTCCGAAGGCGAGCTCGTGTTCACGACGCTGACCAAGGAAGCGCTGCCGGTGATCCGCTACCGCACCCGCGACCTGACGCGCCTGCTGCCGCCGACCGCGCGCAGCATGCGCCGCATCGGAAAGATCGTGGGCCGCAGCGACGACATGCTGATCATCCGCGGCGTGAACCTGTTCCCGACGCAGATCGAAGAGATCGTGCTGCGGCATGGCCAACTCTCGGGCCAGTACCAGCTCGTGGTCACGCGCGAGGGCAAGCTCGACGACGTGGAAGTGCGCTGCGAAGTCTTGCCCGGCGTGAGCGCCTCGCGCGACGAGATCGCGATGTGGTTGCGCGAGCGCATCAAGACATTGATCGGCATCACGACGACCGTCTCGGTCGGCGAGCCCGACACCCTGGAACGCACGCTCGTCGGCAAGGCCCGGCGTGTGTTCGACAAACGCAAGGCTTGAGGAGAAGCACGATGTACACGCAGGCGATGGACACGATGGGCAAGGAAGGCGGCGAGGCGAAGAAACCGCTGCGCTCTGCCGAAGACATGCTGGCCGAGCAGAAGTTCGAAGCCCGCATCGACGCCGGCGACTTCATCGAGGCGAAAGACTGGATGCCCGAGCACTACCGCAAGACTTTGGTGCGCCAGATCAGCCAGCATGCGCACTCCGAGATCGTCGGCATGCTGCCCGAAGGCAACTGGATCAGCCGCGCGCCCACGCTCAAGCGCAAGGCGATTTTGCTGGCCAAGGTGCAGGACGAAGCCGGCCACGGCTTGTACCTGTACGCGGCGGCCGAAACGCTCGGCACCTCGCGCGACCAGCTCGTCGATGCGCTGCACAGCGGCCGCGCCAAGTACAGCTCGATCTTCAACTACCCGACCCTCAGCTGGGCCGACATGGGCGTGATCGGCTGGCTGGTCGACGGCGCGGCGATCATGAACCAGGTGCCGCTGTGCCGCTGCTCCTACGCGCCGTATGCACGCGCGATGGTGCGGGTGTGCCGCGAAGAAAGTTTCCACCAGCGCCAGGGGTTCGAAGCGCTGCTGACGATGATGACGAACGGCACCGAAGCGCAGCGCGAGATGGTGCAGGACGCGGTGAACCGCTGGTGGTGGCCGAGCCTGATGATGTTCGGCCCGCCCGACGCCGACTCGCCCAACAGCGAGCAAAGCATGCGCTGGGGCATCAAGCGCATCAGCAACGACGACCTGCGCCAGAAGTTCGTCGACGCGACCGTCGAGCAGGCCAAGACGCTCGGCGTGACCATGCCCGACCCCGAACTGAAGTGGAACGAGGCACGCCAGCACTTCGACTTCGGCCCGATCGACTGGAGCGAGTTCTGGCGCGTGGTCAACGGCGACGGGCCGTGTAACCGCGAGCGCCTCGGCGCGCGCGTTAAGGCCTGGGAAGACGGTGCTTGGGTGCGCGAAGCGGCGCTCGCGAACGCCCGCAAACACGAACTGAAGGAAGCGGCATGAACGCGACGGTGAAAAACGAATGGCCGCTGTGGGAAGTGTTCGTACGCAACAAGTCCGGCCTCGACCACAAACACTGCGGCAGCCTGCACGCGGCCGACCCGAAGATGGCGATCCAGCTCGCGCGCGACGTGTACACACGCCGCCAGGAAGGCACGAGCATCTGGGTCGTGCGCTCCGACCAGATCGTCGCGTCCGACCCCGGCGAGAAGGCCATGTACTTCGACCCGATGGAAGACAAGGTGTACCGCCACCCGACCTTCTACGAGCTGCCCAAGTCGCTGGACCACATGTGATGCAAGCCTCGATCAAAGTCTCTCGCGACCCTGCGGTGCAGTACCTGCTGCGCATCGGTGACAGCTGCCTGATCCACGCGCAGCGCCTGGCCGAGTGGTGCGGGCACGCGCCGATCCTCGAAGAAGACATTGCGCTCAGCAACATGGCGCTCGACCTGGTGGGCCAGGCGCGTGCCGTGCTCACGCGCGCCGGTGAGCTGGAAGGTGCGGGCCACGACGAAGACCAGCTCGCGTTCCTGCGCGACGAGCGCGACTACCTGAACCTGACGCTGGTGGAGTTGCCGCGTGGCGATTTTGCGGTGACGGTTCTGCGCAACTTCGCGATGGCGACGCTGCTGAAGCTGCTGTGGCAGCGCCTGCAGCAATCGAGCGACGCCGAACTCGCGGCGATCGCCGCCAAGGCCGTGAAGGAAGTGCGTTACCACCAGCAGCACGCCGGCGACTGGCTGCTGCGCTTGGGCGACGGCACCGAAGAGTCGACGAAACGCGCGAGCGCGGCGCTCGAACTGCTGTGGCCGTATGTGGCCGAAATGTTCGAGAGCGATGCGGTCGACGAATACGCGGCCAGCACCGGCCTCGGCCCGCGCTGGGCCGACGTGCGCGAAGAGTGGATGGCCGAGGTGATGCCTGTCCTCGCCGAGGCGAAGCTCAAGGCGCCGGCCGAGCGCGCGTTCCGCAGCACCGGGAAAGTGGGCCGCCACAGCGAACACATGGGCTACATCCTCGCCGAGATGCAGCACCTGCAGCGGTCATTCCCCGGAGGTGTTTGGTGAACGCGATGGCCCATCAAGTCGAAGCAACCGATGCGCGCCTCGCCCGCGCCTGGGCCGTGCTCGACACCGTGCTCGACCCCGAAGTGCCGGTGGTCTCGGTGCGTGAACTCGGCATCCTGCGCGACGTGCGTTTGGATGCAGAAGGCTTGACGGTCGTGCTCACGCCGACCTACTCCGGCTGCCCGGCCACCGAGCTGATCGAAAGCAGCGTGGTCGACGCGCTGGTTGCTGCCGGCCTCGGCCCGGTGCAGGTGCAGATGCAACGCGCTCCGGCGTGGACGACCGACTGGATCACCGCCGAGGGCCGCCGCAAGCTGCGCGCGTACGGCATCGCGCCGCCCGGCCCGGCCGATGCGTCGTTGGGGGTGACGATGCGCTTCATCCCGCGCATCAAGGCCACGGCCTTGGCCTGCCCGCGCTGCGAAAGCGCCAACACCGAACGCCTGTCGGCCTTCGGTTCGACCGCCTGCAAGGCGACTTACCGCTGCCTGGCCTGCGGCGAACCTTTCGAACATTTCAAGCCGATCTGATGAGCCTGCACTTCCATCCGTTGCGCGTCAAAAGCGTCGTGCCCGACACCGACGAAGCGGTCATCGTTTCGTTCGACGTGCCCGAGTCGCTGGCGCAGGAATTCCGCTTCACCCAGGGCCAGCACCTGACGTTACGCGAAACGCTGGGCGGCGCCGAAGAGCGGCGCTCGTATTCGATCTGCGCCGGCGTCGATGACGGCGAACTGCGGGTCGGCGTGCGCAAGGTGGCCGGCGGGCGTTTCTCTACCTGGGTCAACGAAACTCTGAAGACCGGCCACACGGTGCAGGTGATGGCGCCCGAAGGCCGCTTCTTCGTGCCGCTGGATCCCACCGCGAGCCGCCACTACCTCGGCATCGCTGGTGGCAGCGGCATCACGCCGATCCTGTCGATCATGAAGACGGTGCTGGCGCGCGAGCCGCATTCGACCTTCACGCTGATCTACGGCAACCGGCGCCAGAAGTCGACGATGTTCAAGGAAGAGATCGAGGACCTGAAGAACAGGTATCTCACGCGGCTGTCGCTGCACATGGTCTTCTCGCAAGAGCAGATGGACTCGGTGCTGAGCAGCGGCCGCCTCAGCCGCGACAAGATCGGCGAATTCTTCAGCGGCCTGATCGACCCGAAAGGCGTGGACCACGCTTTTGTCTGCGGTCCGTTCGGCGTGAACGACGAAGCCGAAGCGGCTTTGCTGGCCGCCGGCATCCCGGCCGAGCGCATCCACATCGAACGCTTCGGCATTCCGCTGCCCCAAGGCGGCGCGCCTGTCAAACAGCAGCCGCGCGAAGGCGACGCGGCGCAGGCCCGCATCGTGATCGTGCGCGACGGGCTGAGCCGCGAAATCGACTTCCGCAGCGAGCACCCGAGCATCCTCGACGCTGCCGCCGACGCCGGCCTGGAAGTGCCTTTCTCGTGCAAGTCGGGCGTGTGCTGCACCTGCCGCGCCAAGCTGCTCGAAGGCGAAGTGCGCATGGAACGCAACTTCGCGCTCGAAAAACACGAGGTCGCGGCCGGCTTCATCCTGACCTGCCAGGCGCACCCGCTGACCGAGCGTGTGGTCCTGTCCTTCGACGAGCGCTGAAGCAATGCCCCGCGGACGTGCCCCCGGCTACGACACGCAGCGCGAGCAGATCCTCGCGCGCGCCGCCGAGCTGTTCGCGAAGCAGGGCTATACCGCGACTTCGATGAACCAGGTGGCCGAGGCCTGCGGCGTTTCGAAACCTTCGCTGTACCACTACGTGCGCGACAAGTACCAGCTGCTGTTCGAGATCGCCGACGACCACATCAGCCGCCTGAAGGCGCTGGTGGCGGAAGAAGAGCCCACGGCGCTGTCGCCGGAAGCGCGCGTGCGCCGCCTGATCGAACGCTTTCTCGAAGCCTATGCCGACGCACAGGCCGCGCACCGGGTGCTGACCGAAGACGTGAAGTTCCTCGAGCCGGCCGACCGCAAGCGGGTGCTCGACGGCGAGCGCGAGGTCGTGGCCGCCTTCGCCAACGCGATCGCGCTGGCGCGCCCCGAACTGCGCGAGGTCGAGCTCGACAAACCGCTGACCATGCTGCTGTTCGGCATGATGAACTGGATGTTCACCTGGCTGCGCCCGCGCGGCGCCTACACGCACGCGCAGATGGCACCGGTGGTGGCCGACCTGTTCTTCGGCGGCCTGAACGCGGTGCGGCTCGATGCGCTCGAGCCGCAGCCGGTCGCCGCACCGAAACGGCGCGCCGTGGTCAAACGGGCCGCGTGAATTTGCCACCGACAATCGCCCTGATCCTGATTCCAACCCTGCAACGGAGACAACCATGAAACTCAACAAGACCCTGCTCGCCCTCGCGGCCCTGTGCGCTGCCACGCTGGCGCACGCCGACGTGAACGTCGGCGTCACGCTGTCGGCCACCGGCCCGGCGGCGTCGCTTGGCATTCCGCAGAAGAACACGATCGCGCTGATGCCCACCACGATCGGCGGCCAGAAGATCAACTACATCGTGCTCGACGACGCTTCCGACACCACGGTGGCCGTGAGCAACACACGCAAGCTGATCACCGAGAACAAGGTCGACGTGATCCTGGGCTCGACCACCACGCCGAACTCGCTGGCGATGATCGACGTGGTGGCCGAAGCGAAGACGCCGATGATCTCGATGGCCGCTTCGGCGCGCATCGTTGAGCCGGTCGACGACAAGAAGCGCTGGGTCTTCAAGACGCCGCAGAACGACATCATGATGTCGCTCGCCATCGCTACGAGCATGGCCAATGCCGGCGTCAAGACGGTCGGTTTCATCGGCTTCGCCGACGCCTACGGCGAAGGCTGGTACGGCGAATTCAACAAGGTCGCGGCATTGAAGGGCCTGAAGGTCGTGGCCAGCGAGCGTTATGCGCGCACCGACACGTCGGTGACCGGGCAGGTGCTCAAACTGATGGCCGCCAACCCCGACGCGGTGTTGATCGCCGGCTCGGGCACCCCGGCCGTGCTGCCGCAGCGCACGCTGAAAGAGCGTGGTTACACCGGCAAGTACTACCAGACCCACGGTGTGGCGAACAACGACTTCCTGCGTGTGGGCGGCAAGGACGTGGAAGGCACGCTGCTGCCCTCGGGCCCGGTGCTGGTGGCGACGCAACTGCCGGCCAACCACCCGGTGACGAAGTCGGCGATGGAGTACGTGACCAAGTTCGAAGCCATGTACGGCAAGGGCTCGACCTCGACCTTCGGCGGCCACGTGTGGGACGCCGGCCTGCTGATGCAGTCGGCTGTCGCGATCGCGCTGAAGAAGGCCCAGCCGGGCACGGCCGAGTTCCGCTCGGCCTTGCGTGATGCGCTCGAGACGACCAAGGAACTGCACGGCGCGCACGGCATCTTCAACATGTCGCCGACCGACCACCTGGGCCTGGACCAGCGCGCGCGCGTGATGGTGAAGATCGAGAACGGCGCGTGGAAGTATCAGCCGTGAGCGTATTGCAGAGCCTGATCGCCGGGCGCTGGCTCGGCGCCGAAGGCGCTGTGCCGCTGCACAGCGCGGTCAACGGTTCGTTGATCCACCACACGCACGCCGAAGCGATCGACTTCGGCGAAGCGGTGGCGTTCGCGCGGGGTACGGGCCTGCCTGCCTTGATGGCGATGGACTTCCAGCAGCGCGCCGCGCGGCTCAAGGCTCTGGCCGCGTACCTGAACGAACGCAAGGAACAGCTCTACGCGATCTCGGCCCACACCGGCGCCACGCGCGCCGACGGCTGGATCGACATCGAAGGTGGCACCGGCACGCTCTATGCCTACGCCGGCATGGGCGGCAACGAGCTGCCCTCGGGCAACCTGATCCACGAAGGCCCGGCGATGCCGCTGGGCAAGAAGGGCGGTTTCGCCGGCACCCACATCCTGGTGCCGCGCGGTGGGGTGGCGGTGCACATCAACGCCTTCAACTTCCCCGTCTGGGGTTTGCTGGAAAAGTTCGCGCCGAGTTTCCTGGCCGGCATGCCGTGCATCGCGAAGCCGGCCACCGCCACGAGTTACCTGACCGAAGCTGCGGTACGGCTGATGTTCGAGTCGGGCCTGCTGCCCGCTGGCAGCCTGCAGCTCGTGATCGGCGGCACCGGCGACCTGCTCGACCGCCTGCAGGGGCAGGACGTGGTCACCTTTACCGGCTCCGCCGACACGGCGGCGAAGCTGCGCACCCACCGCAACGTGGTCGCGCAATCGATTCCTTTCAATGCCGAAGCCGATTCGCTGAACTGCGCGATCCTCGGCCCCGACGTGTCGCCCGACGACGAGGAGTTCGAACTCTTCGTCAAGGAAGTGGCGCGCGAGATCACGACCAAGGCGGGGCAGAAGTGCACCGCGATCCGGCGCGCGATCGTGCCGCGCCAGCACCTCGACGCGGTGGCCTCGAAGCTGCGCGAGCGGCTCGCGAAGATCAAGGTCGGCGACCCGGCCGTCGAAGGTGTTCGCATGGGTGCGCTCGCCTCGAAAGACCAGCAGCGCGACGTGGCCGAACGGGTGGCGGTGCTCGCGCAGGGCAACGAGATCGTGTTCGGCGCCGCCGACGGCTTCGCGCCGGTCGGTGACGGGGTGGCGAACGGCGCCTTCTTCGCGCCGACGCTGTTGCTGTGCCGCGATGCCTTGCGCCACAGCGCGGTGCACGACGTGGAAGCCTTCGGGCCGGTCAGCACGCTGATGCCGTATGGCGATCTCGATGAAGCGTTGGCGCTCGCGGCGCGGGGCAAGGGCAGCCTCGTCGGCACGCTGGTCACGCGCGACCCGAAGGTCGCAGCCAAGGCTATCCCGGTCGCCGCCGCGTGGCACGGCCGCCTGTTGATCCTCGACCGTGAAGCCGCGGCCGAATCGACCGGCCACGGTTCGCCGCTGCCGCAGCTCAAGCACGGCGGCCCGGGCCGCGCCGGCGGTGGCGAAGAGCTGGGCGGCATCCGCGCCGTGAAGCACTACCTGCAGCGCGCGGCGGTGCAGGGCTCGCCGACGATGCTGGCGGCGGTCACGGGCGAACACGTGCGCGGTGCGACGCTGCACGAGAGCGACACGCACCCGTTCCGCAAGCACTTCGAAGAGCTGCAGATCGGTGACTCGCTGCTGACGCACCGTCGCACCGTGAGCGAAGCCGACCTCGTGAACTTCGGCGGTGTGTCGGGCGACTACTTCTACATGCACTTCGACGCGGTGGCGGCGAAAGAGTCGCCGTTCGGCAAGCGCATCGCCCACGGTTATTTCGTGCTGTCGGCAGCGGCGGGCCTGTTCGTCTCGCCGGCGCCCGGCCCGGTGCTCGCAAACTACGGGCTGGACACGCTGCGCTTCGTCAAGCCGGTCGGCATCGGCGACACGATCCGCGCGCGGCTCACGTGCAAGCGCAAGACCGACCGCAACCGCAAGGACGCGAACGGCCAGGGGCAGGGCGTGGTCGCGTGGGACGTGGAAGTGACGAACCAGGAAGGCGAGCTCGTCGCGAGCTACGACATCCTGACGCTGGTGGCCAAACGCGCGGCCTGAGGGCCGTGAAGCAGAGGAGCTTGATGTGGCACGCAGAACGACCCGCAGGATGTTTCTCGCCGCCGGTGGCGGCGTGGCCGCCAGCTTGACGGCCTGCGCCGGCCCGGGCGGCTTGTTCGCGAGCCCGCCGACAGCCGCCGAGCAATTGGCAATGAGTTCGTCGCAGGCGATCGCCGCGATCCGCAGCGGCCGCCTTTCTGCCGAAGCCTACGTGAGCACCCTGCTGGCGCGTGCCGAGAAGTTGAAGGACCTGGACGCCTTCATCGTGCTTGACCGCGCCGGTGCCGTCGCCGCCGCGCGCCAGATCGACGCGCTGCGCCGCAGCGGCGCGGCAATGCCGGCGCTCGCCGGCTTGCCGATCGTCGTCAAGGACAACATCAACACCCGCGACCTGCCGACGACGGCCGGCACCTCGGCGCTGCGCAACGTACGGCCGAGTGCGAACGCACCGACGCTGCAGAAGCTGATCGACGCCGGCGCCATCGTGCTCGGCAAGACGAACCTGCACGAGCTCGCGTTCGGCATCACCAGCACCAACCTCACGTCGTTCGCCGGGCCGGTGAAGAACCCCTACGACACGCAGCGCAGCCCGGGCGGCTCGTCGGGCGGCACGGCGGCGGCCATCGCGGCGCGCATCGTGCCGAGCGGGCTGGGCACCGACACCGGTGGTTCGACGCGCGTGCCGGCTGCCCTGTGCGGCATCGTCGGTCTGCGGCCCTCGGTGGGCAACGGTGGCGCCGAACGGCGCTACGACGGTGCCGGCGTGGTGCCGATCAGCCACACGCGGGACACCGTGGGCCCGATGGGACGCAGCGTGGCCGACGTGGCCTTGCTCGACTCGGTGATCACCGGCACGCCGCTGGCCACCGTGGTGCCGCTGCGCGGTTTGCGCATCGGCGCGCCGGCCTCGTTCTGGGCCGGGCTCGACGCGCCGGTGGCGGCGGTGATGGCGGCCGCGCGCAGCAAGCTGCAGGCGGCCGGGGTGGTGTTCGTCGATGTCGACATTCCGACGCTCGCCGAGGTCAACAACAAGGTCTCGTTCCAACTCGCGCTGCACGAACCGATCGCCGACATTCCGGCCTACCTCGCGGCCACCGGCGTCACCGGCATCAGCCTTGCCGACGTGGCCGCCGGTGTCGCCAGCCCCGACGTGAAAGGCGCCTTCGGTGCGATCCTGGCCGACGCCTTCGGCAAGGACTACGACGCGGCGATGCGCACCCACCGGCCGCGTTTGCGCAACCTGTACGACGGTTACTTCCGCAGCGCTGCGCTCGACGCGATGATGTTCCCCACGACCATCGCAACGGCGCCCCTCATCGACCTGGCCAACGGCTCGGGCAAGGTGTCGATCAACGGTGGTGCGCCGGTCGACACCTTTGCGACCTTCATCCGCAACACCGACCCGGGCAGCAACGCGGGCATTCCGGGGCTGGCGCTGCCGGCCGGCTTGACGAGCGGTGGTCTGCCGGTCGGCCTGGAGCTCGACGGCCCGGTGGGCAGCGACTCGCGGCTGCTCGGCATCGGGCTTTCCATCGAAGCCGTGCTCGGCAGCCTGCCAGCGCCGGCGCTGTGAAGCACACGACTTGATGCATCTGCCGCGCGGGGAAACCCCGCTCGGTCGCGAGGGCGCACACTCCTAGAATGATTGTGCAGTTGCACAAGGAGTTTTCTTCAATGGCCCAGACCCGCCGCGCCGCCAAGGCAGACGTTCCCGCTGAGCCCCGTGCCGAGCCCGCCGCTGCGGCGGTCACCGGCCCGCGCATTCTCAAGAAGTACCCGAACCGTCGCCTGTACGACACGCAGCTGAGCAGCTACATCACGCTCGCCGACGTGAAGGCGATGGTGCTGTCGGCCGAGCATTTCGAGGTGCGCGACGCCAAGACCGGTGAAGACCTCACGCGCAGCATCCTGCTGCAGATCATTCTCGAAGAAGAAACCGGCGGCGTGCCGATCTTCTCGGCACCGATGCTGTCGCAGCTGATCCGTTTCTACGGCCACTCGATGCAGGGCATGATGGGTTCCTACCTCGAGAAGAACCTGCAGACCTTCACCGACATCCAGGCCCGGCTGGCCGAACAATCCAAGGGCCTGTACGACCCGGCGGCGCAAAGCCCCGAACTGTGGGCGCAGTTCCTCAACGGCCAGGCGCCGGTGGTGCAGGGGCTGATGGGCAACTACATGGAGCAGTCGCGCAACATGTTCGTGCAGATGCAGGAACAAATGGCCAAGCAGGCCGGCGCGCTGTTCCCGGGCATGCCGGGGTTCGTGCCACCGAAACGCTGAAGTCTCGCGCGCCGGTCAGGGGCGGTCCGGGTCGAAGAAGCGACGCGACAGGCCGCTGCGCCCGGGGTAGTACTTGAACCAGGGCCGGGCCTCGTCGATGGCGCGCGCGACCGAGGGGCGCTCCAGCAGGCGATCGAAGTAGGCGGTCAGGCGCGCCTGTTCAGGTGCGATCGGCACGTAGGTGGTGGCATAGAACAGGGCCGGCGCGGCAGCGCAGTCGGCAAGGCTGAACGCATCGCCGGCCACCCAGGTCCGCCCTTCAAGGTGGCTGTCGATCAGCGCGTAGGCGGTGGACAGCGCTTCGCGCGCCCGTGCCACGCCGATGGCGTCGCGGTCAGCTTCCGGGCGCAACAGGTCGGCGGTGAACGCCTGCATGGGTGTCATCACGTACAGGTCGAACAAGCGGTCCCACAGGCGCACGTCCAGCGCCGCGTCCGGGTCGCTCGGGATCAGCACGCGCCCGGGGCCGGCGCGATGGCGTTGCAGGTGCTCGATGATGATGCTCGTCTCGGCAATGGGCCGCCCCCGATCGATCAGCAAAGGCATCTTGCCTAGCGGCCACAAGGCCAGGAACGCCGAGCGCTCTGCCGGGTCGCCCAGGTTCAGCCGCCGCTTTTCCGCCTCGATCCCCAGCTCGTCGAGCGCGATGAGCAGCTTCTGGCAATAGGACGAAAGTGGGTGGTAGTGGAGGGCAAGCGTGGTCATGGCGGCGCATCGGTGTTGTCGACCCCGGAAATGTATCAATGGGGCGCGGCCGGAGCGCTCGGGCCAATCTGTGAAAATCCACGGATGACACCAGACACCCTGCTCGCCCCGGCGCCGGCCAAACTCGCGCCGAAAATCGGCTTCGTCTCCCTCGGCTGCCCGAAAGCGCTGACCGATTCCGAGCTGATCCTCACGCAACTGCGTGCCGAGGGCTACGACACGTCGAAGACCTTCGCCGGCGCCGACCTCGTGATCGTCAACACCTGCGGTTTCATCGACGACGCGGTGAAAGAAAGCCTCGACACCATCGGCGAAGCGCTGGCCGAAAACGGCAAGGTCATCGTGACCGGCTGCCTCGGCGCGAAGGCGGGCGAGGGCGGCGGCAACCTGGTGCGCCAGATGCACCCAAGCGTGCTGGCCGTGACCGGCCCGCACGCCACCAATGAAGTGATGGACGCGGTGCACAAGCACAGCCCGAAGCCGCACGACCCGTTCATCGACCTCGTGCCGGCCCAGGGCGTGAAGCTCACGCCGCGCCACTACGCGTATCTGAAGATCAGCGAAGGCTGCAACCACCGCTGTTCTTTCTGCATCATCCCGAGCATGCGCGGCGACCTGGTCTCGCGCCCGATCGGCGACGTGCTCGGCGAAGCGCAGCGCCTGTTCGAAGCCGGCGTGAAAGAGCTGCTGGTGATCAGCCAGGACACGAGCGCCTACGGTGTGGACGTGAAGTTCCGCACCGGCTTCTGGGACGGCCGCCCGGTCAAGACCCACATGACCGACCTGTGCGAAAAACTCGCCGAGATCGCCGCGAAACACGGCGCCTGGGTGCGCCTGCACTACGTCTACCCGTACCCGCACGTCGACGCCATCCTGCCGCTGATGGCCAGCGGCGGCATCCTGCCTTACCTCGACGTGCCGTTCCAGCATTCGCACCCCGACGTGCTCAAGCGCATGAAGCGGCCTGCGAGTGGCGAGAAGAACCTGGAGCGGCTGCAGCGCTGGCGCGAGGCCTGCCCCGAGCTCGTGATCCGCAGCACCTTCATCGCCGGTTTTCCGGGCGAGACCGAGGCCGAGTTCGAGCACCTGCTCGGCTTCATGCAGGAAGCGCAGATCGATCGCGCCGGCTGCTTCGCCTACTCGGCCGTGAACGGCGCGACCGCGAACGACTTGCCGGGCATGCTGCCGATCGAAGTGCGCGAAGAACGGCGTGCGCGTTTCATGGCGGTGGCCGAAGCGGTGTCTGCCGCCAAGCTGCAGCGCCGCATCGGCGCGACGATGCAGGTGCTGATCGACTCGGCGCCGGCGCTCGGCCGCAAAGGGGGCGTGGGGCGCTCGTATGCCGACGCGCCCGAGATCGACGGGAACGTGAAGCTGCTGCCGCCCGAGAAGGCCTCGAAGACGCTGAAGGTCGGTGAGTTCACGCGCGTGAAGATCGTCGGCACGCAGGGTCACGATCTGGTCGGCCAGCCGGTGTGAGCGCCGCATGAGCCCGCCGGGCCGCCCAAAGGGCGAATACACCGCAGTGCGAAGCACGAAGGTTTCCTGATGAGCGACCCCAAGACCACCGGACTGATCCACCACCCCTACCGGCCGCCGGACGGCTTCGATGCGCCGCAGCCGGGCGTGTTCAAGGCCTCCACGGTGATCTTCGCCAATGTGGCGGCCATGCGCGCCCGCAATTGGCGCGAGAAGACCGGCTACACCTACGGGCTGCACGGTACGCCGACCACGTTCACGCTCGAAGAGCGCATCGCCTCGCTCGAAGGCGGCACGCACTGCGTGCTGGTGCCCAGCGGCCTGGCGGCGATCACGCTGGTCGATGCGGCCTTGTTGCATGCGGGCGACGAGGTGCTGATCCCCGACAACGCCTACAACCCGAACAAGGAACTGGCGCGCCACGAACTGGCGCGCTGGGGCGTGAAGCACCGCTTCTACGATCCGATGAAACCGGACGAGTTCGCCGCGATGCTGACGCCGGCGACGAAAATCGTCTGGATCGAGCCGCCGGGCTCGGTGACGATGGAGTTCCCCGACGTGCACGCGCTGGTGCGCTCGGCGCGTGCGGGTGGCGCCGTCGTCGCGCTCGACAACACCTGGGGTTCGGGCCTCGCATTCAACCCGTTCGAGCTGGGTGAGGGCCTCGGCGCCGACGTTTCGGTGCACGCGCTGACCAAGTACCCGTCGGGTGGCGGCGACATCCTGATGGGCTCGGTGACGACGCGCGACCCGGCGCTGCACCTGAAGTTCAACGCCACCCACATGCGCATGGGCTGGGGCGTGTCGGCGAACGACGCGGAGACGGTGTTGCGCTCCTTGCCCTCCCTCGCGTTGCGTTACGCGGCGCAGGACAAGGCGGCACGCACGCTGGCTTCGTGGTGGGCACAGCGTCCCGAGGTGAAGCAGGTGCTGCACCCGGCGCTGCCGGGCTCGCCCGGTCACGAACACTGGGCGCGCTTGTGCACGCAGGCGGCGGGTTTGTTCTCGGTGGTGTTCGACGAGCGCTACAGCCTCGCGCAGGTCGACGCCTTCGTCGATGCGCTCGCGTATTTCAGGATCGGCTTTTCGTGGGCCGGGGCCGTGAGTCTGGTCGTGCCCTACGACTTGAGCACGCTGCGGCCGGCTTCGGGCGCGCGTGGCACGCTGGTGCGCTTCTCGGTGGGGCTCGAAGCGGTGGAAGACCTCATCGCGGATTCCGAACAGGCGCTTGCCGCGCTGACGCACTGAAGGTCGAAACGCTCAGGCGTGTTCGCGCAGGCGCATCTGCAAGCCGACCGGTGTCATCGTGAACGACATCAGTTCGGCGGCTTCGGCGCCCGTGGACGTGGTCACCGATTCGATGTCGAAGTGCGCCAGCAGCATCGCCGCCGCCATCTTGATCTCGAGCAGCGCCAGGTAACGCCCCGGACACACCCGTGGGCCGGCGCCAAAGGGGATCGACACGCGCTTGGCCGAGTTTGCGGCATCCCCCGGCGCGCCGGTGGTGAGCCAGCGCTGCGGCTCGAAGGCCTGCGCATTCGGAAAAAAGCGCTCGTCCATCGTGTCGCCGCGCATCACGCACCAGACCATCGTGCCGGCGGGAATGCGGATGTCGGCGATGGTCGTGTCGCGCAGCGCCTCGGTCACCTGGAACGGCGCGACCGGTTTCAGGCGCATGGTTTCGTGGGCGCAGGCTTCGAGGAAGTCGAGCGAAGCCATCTGCTCGGGCGTGAACGCTGCCGCGTCGGGTGCCAGGCTGCGCACTTCGGCCTGCGCGCGCTTGAGCGCGTTCGGGTTGCGCTGCAGCAGGTAGATCATCCACGCCAGCGTGTTCGCGGTCGTGTCTTCGCCGGCGAGCAGCATCGTCATCACGTTGCCGGCGACTTCGGCGTCGCTGACCACGGCAGCGTCGCCCGAGCCGGCCGAGACGATCATCGCTTCGAGCAGGTTCGGCGGGTGTTCGCGCCGCGCCCGGTCGGCCTGCAGCCGCGCCCGCGCCTCCTTGATGAAGACATCGATCTGCACGTTGACTGCTTCGATGCTTTGCGCCAACTCGCGGTCGGCCGCGCTGCGCAGGTAACGCCAGGTGGGGAAGAACGAGAACAGGCGTTTGAAGAAGGCCGGGAAGATCTTGTCGAGGTGGCGCTGGATCACGTCGGCGTCCGACTCCAGCGTGTTGATGTCGGTGCCGAAGGCCAGGCCGGCGATCGCGTCGACCGTGAAGCGCATCAGGTCGGCCTGCAAGTCGATCGGGCTGCCGGTGCGTGCGGCCGTCTGCCAGCGCCCGCGCAGCCGCTGAGTGACCTTCAGCAGCGACGGGAAGTAGGCCTTGACGTGGCTCGGGTCGAAGCCCGCCATGACCATGCGGCGCTGGCGTTTCCAGGCGTCGCCGTTGGCGCCGAAGACGCCGGGCTTGAGGCCCATCTCGCTGCCGATGCATTCGAGCAGCCGGGTGCGCCGAAAGCCCTCGGGGCGATCACGCAGCACCGCGTGCAGGGCTTCGTGGTCGGCCACCGCCAGCAGTTGCCGGCCACCGAGGCTGAAGCGGAAATACGGGCCGTGCTCGCGGCTCCAGCGCTCCACGTCCTGGTGGATCGCGCTGCGCCTGACCTGCAACAGGTTTCCCAACACGGGCAGGCCGCGCGGGCCGGGCAGGTCGGCGATCTCGCGCAGCGGCTTCACGGGGGCCAGAGTCGGCGAGTCGGCTTGCATGCGCTGTTCCCCGGTCAGTCCTTGCTGGCCTTCGAAGAGACCTTGTGCCGCATCAGCCGGCCTTTTTCGCGCTCCCAGTCGCGCTTCTTCTCGGTGTTGCGCTTGTCGTGTTCGGCCTTGCCCTTGGCCAGCGCGATCTCGGCTTTGACGAGCCCGCCCTTGTAGTGCAGGTTCATCGGCACGAGCGTGAAGCCTTTTTGTTCCACCTTGCCGATCAGCCGCTTGATCTCTTCCTTGTGCATCAGCAGCTTCTTGGTGCGGTCGGCTTCCGGGCTGATGTGGGTCGAGGCGCTGCGCAGCGCGTTGATGCGGCAGCCGATCAGGTAGAGCTCGCCGTCACGGATCACCACGTAGCCGTCGGTCAGCTGCACCTGGCCGGCGCGCACGGCCTTGATCTCCCAGCCTTGCAGCACCATGCCCGCCTCGTGGCGTTCTTCGATGTGATAGTCAAAATTGGCGCGGCGGTTTTCGGCGATGGACATGCAGGCTCAGATGGGGGCGAAGTGCGCCTCTACAATTTCTGCATTGTATGAAGCACGTCAAGAAGTCGGTATTGCTGTGGTACTCGCCGGACGAGATGTACACGCTGGTGACGGCGGTCGAAGACTATCCGCGCTTCCTGCCGTGGTGCGAACGGGCCGAAGTCGTCGAGCGGCACGAGGCGGGCGTCACGGCGCGCCTGCACCTGGCCTACCTCGGCGTGCGCCAGTCGTTCACGACGCGCAATGTGCATGTGGCCGGCGCCAGCGTCGAGCTGCAACTGGTCGACGGGCCGTTCTCCGAACTCGCGGGCACCTGGCGCTTCGTGCCGCTGCCCGCCGCAGACGGCCCGCAGGCCAAGGCCTGCAAGGTCGAGTTCGACCTGCGCTACACCTTTGCCAATGCCGCGCTCGAAGCGGTGGTGAGCCCGGTGTTCGACCGCATCGCCAACACCTTCGTCGAGTCCTTCGTCAAACGCGCCGAGCAGGTGCATGGGCCGCGCTGAGATGCTGTCGGTGACGGTTGCCTACAGCCCGCGCGCAGGCGTTGTCGACGAGGTGCTGCTGTCGCTGCCGGAAGGTGCCACGGTGGCCGATGCGCTGCGCGACAGTGGCCTGTGCATTCGACACGACACCGGCGAACTCGCCATCGGGGTGTGGGGTGTGCTGGCCGAGCCGGGTGATCGGCTGCGCGACCGCGACCGTGTGGAACTCTACCGACCCTTGCTGGTGGACCCGAAAGAAGCGCGACGCCTGCGTCAGCAGAAGCAGCGCGGCCAGCTCAAACGCTGAGCCGGCAGCTCACTTGCTGCAGTTCTGCGCGATCATGTCGCGCGCCCGCTTGGTCTCGGAGGCACGGGCGGTGTCGTCCATCACGATGCGCTCGCCCTTTTCGTTCATCTGCGCCAGCCGCACGCCGCTGTCGAGTGTGCGCAACTGGGCCTGGGCCCGGGTGCAGTTGTCGGCCTTGGCGGCTGCCACGCGGGTTTCTTCGGCCTTGTCTTCCGCCTTCTTCTTGGCGTTGGCTTCTTCGTCGGTCTTCTTGCGCTTGGCTTCCAGCTCGGAGTCGACCGTCTTCGGGGCCAGGCCCGGTGCCCCCGAGGCCGGCGCCGATGCGGCTGCGACCGGGGTGATGCCCTTGCGGGTGGCGGCGGCGGGGCGCTGCAGGATGTCTGCCTCGGCCACACCCGGGGGCGGCGGCAGGTCGCTGTACTGCACGCCGTTCTTGTCGCGCCACTTCCATTGGGCCGACGCCGGCAGCGCCAGTGTCGAGCCCAGCAGGGCGGCAAGCACAACAACAGTCCATCGAGACATGGCGTTCAACCGGCAAATTCGATGGCGCGAAGTGTAGCGGGGCGCCTGCACCGTAGCCGAATTCGGGCCGGTGCGTGGCCGGCAAAGCGTGGTTTAGTTGCGGCATCCGTATAATTCGCTTTTGCGTCAGGAGCTTTTCCCATGCGCCTTCTTGGCAAAGCGCTCACCTTCGACGATGTGTTGTTGGTGCCAGCGTTCTCCCAGGTGTTGCCCCGCGACACCGGTCTTGCGACCCACCTCTCCCGAAACATCCGCCTGAACCTGCCCCTGGTGTCTGCCGCCATGGACACGGTGACCGAAGCGCGACTGGCGATCGCCATCGCGCAGGAGGGTGGCATCGGCATCGTCCACAAGAACCTGTCGCCGAAGCAGCAGGCGGCCGAGGTGGCGCGGGTCAAGCGCTACGAATCTGGCTTGTTGCGCGACCCGATCACGATCACGCGCGATACCACGGTGCGCGAGGTGATGGAGCTGTCGAAGCTGCACGGCGTGTCGGGCTTCCCGGTGCTGCAGGGAAAGGCCGTGGTCGGCATCGTCACGAACCGCGACCTGCGTTTCGAGACCCGGCTCGATGCCCCGGTGAGCGAGATCATGACGCCGCGCGAACGCCTGATCACGGTGCGCGAAGGCGCTTCGCTCGACGAAGGCAAGACGCTGATGCACCGCCACAAGCTGGAGCGTGTGCTGGTTGTCAACGACGCGTTCGAGCTGCGCGGCCTGATGACGGTGAAGGACATCACCAAGCAGACGAGCTTCCCGAACGCCGCACGCGACGCCTTCGGCAAGCTGCGTGTCGGCGCCGCGGTCGGTGTCGGCGACGGCACCGAAGAACGGGTCGAGCTGCTGGTCAAGGCCGGCGTCGACGTGCTCGTCGTCGACACCGCCCACGGCCACAGCGCCGGCGTGATCGAGCGTGTGCGCTGGGTCAAGCAGAACTACCCGAGCGTCGACGTGATCGGCGGCAACATCGCCACCGGCGCAGCTGCGCTGGCGCTGGTGGAAGCCGGTGCCGACGGCGTGAAGGTCGGCATCGGGCCGGGCTCGATCTGCACCACGCGCATCGTGGCCGGTGTCGGCGTGCCGCAGATCATGGCGATCGACAGCGTCGCCACCGCGCTGAAGGGCAGCGGCGTGCCGCTGATCGCCGACGGTGGCATCCGTTACTCCGGCGACATCGCCAAGGCGATCGCCGCCGGCGCGCACACGGTGATGATGGGCGGCATGTTCGCCGGCACCGAAGAAGCACCGGGCGAGATCGTGCTGTTCCAGGGCCGCAGCTACAAGAGCTACCGCGGCATGGGCTCGATCGGGGCCATGCAACAGGGCAGCGCCGACCGCTACTTCCAGGACAACACCGGCGCCAACCCGAACGCCGACAAGCTCGTGCCCGAAGGCATCGAGGGGCGCGTGCCGTACAAGGGCTCGATGGTCTCGATCGTGTTCCAGATGGCCGGCGGCCTGCGCGCGGCGATGGGCTACTGCGGCTGCGCCAGCATCGAAGAGATGCGCGAGAAGGCCGAGTTCGTCGAGATCACCGCGGCCGGCATCCGCGAGAGCCACGTGCACGACGTGCAGATCACCAAGGAAGCGCCGAACTACCGGGCTGATTGACACGCCATGTCGGCGAGACAAGAACCACAAGAGCGAGACACTTCTTGACGACGCCAGACCTTTCATCGCCGCCCACCACGGCGGCCGGCCGCAAGGCCGCCATGCCGTTCATCATGCTGACGGTGTTGATCGACATGATGGCCATCGGGCTGATCATTCCGGTCTTGCCGGCGCTGGTGGGCACCTTCACCGGCTCGCAGGCCGATCAGGCCTTCTGGTTCGGGGCAACGACCTTCGCGTTCAGCATCGCCAACTTCTTCAGCTCGCCGATCCTCGGTGGCCTGTCCGATCGTTTCGGGCGGCGCCCGGTGCTGCTGCTCGGCTTCTCTGCACTGGCACTGAGCTTCTTCGTGACGGCGATGGCCACCGCGCTGTGGATGTTGATCGTGGTGCGCCTGTTCAGCGGCGCGATGCAGTCAAACGCGTCGGTCGCCAACGCCTACGTCGCCGACATCACGCCCCCCGCCGACCGCGCCAAACGGTTCGGCCTGCTGGGCGCGATGTTCGGCGTCGGCTTCATTCTCGGCCCGGTGATGGGCGGCATCCTCGGGGCCATCGACCTGCACTGGCCGTTCTTCGCTGCCGGCACGCTCGCGCTGCTGAACTTCGTCTACGGTTATTTCGTGCTGCCGGAATCGCTGCCGCCGGAGAAGCGGCGCCCGTTCACGGCCAAGTCGCTGAACCCGTTCGCGTCCTTGTACGACCTGAGCCAGTTGAAGGGCGTGGGCCTGCTCGTCGCGGTGATCTGTTTCAGCGGCCTGGCGCAGTTCATCCTCTACACGGTCTGGGTGCTCTACACGACCTTCAAGTTCGGCTGGGGCCCGGCACAGAACGGCTGGTCTTTGTTCGCGGTGGGCGTGATGTCTGCGCTGGTGCAAGGCGTGCTGCTGGGCCAGTTGCTCAAGCGCTTCTCGCCGCAGCGCCTGGCCATCGCCGGGCTGGTGTCGTCGACGATCGCCTATGTGGCGTGGGGCGCCATCACCGAAGGCTGGATGATGTACGCGGTGGTGGCCTGCAACCTGCTCGGGTTCACCGTCACCGCCTCGATCCAGAGCATCATTTCCAACGCCGCAGACGCCAGCACGCAGGGCCGCACGATGGGCGCGGTGAGCGCGCTCAACAGCCTGATGGCGGTGCTGGCGCCGCTCGTCGGTGCGCCGCTGCTGGCGATGGTCTCGCACCTGCCGCAGGGCGACTGGCGCATCGGCGCGCCGTTCTACTTCTGCGCCGCGTTGCAGTTCACCGCGCTGCTGCTGGCCTGGATCCACTTTCGCGGCGCACGCCGCACCCGCCTGTCGGCACATGCTGCCGACGCTTCCATCGTCTGACAAGCTCATGCACGACAAGATCCTCATCCTCGATTTCGGCTCCCAGGTCACGCAGCTGATCGCCCGTCGCGTGCGTGAAGCGCACGTGTTCTGCGAGATCCACCCCAACGATGTGAGCGACACGTTCATCCGCGAGTTCGCGCCAAAGGGCATCATTCTTTCCGGTAGCCACGCGTCGACGTACGAAGAGCACGAACTGCGCGCGCCGCAGGCGGTGTGGGATCTCGGCGTGCCCG
This sequence comes from Burkholderiaceae bacterium, assembly GCA_040080605.1. Classification (GTDB taxonomy): domain Bacteria; phylum Pseudomonadota; class Gammaproteobacteria; order Burkholderiales; family Burkholderiaceae_C; genus LMDS01. The sequence continues at coordinate 34,986 of JBEBIB010000029.1, read as the reverse complement.
TGCTCGGCATCTGCTACGGCATGTTCACGATGGCGGTGCAGCAGGGTGGCAAGGTCGAGGCGGCCGACCACCGCGAGTTCGGTTATGCCGAAGTGCGGGCGCATGGCCACACGCGGCTGCTCGACGGCATCGAAGACTTCAAGACGCCCGAAAGCCACGGCATGCTCAAGGTCTGGATGAGCCACGGCGACAAGGTCACTGCGCTGCCTCCCGGCTTCAAGCTGATGGCGTCCACGCCGAGTTGCCCGATCGCCGGCATGGCCGACGAGGCGCGCGGTTACTACGGCGTGCAGTTCCACCCCGAAGTCACGCACACCTCGCGCGGCCGGGCGCTGCTGAACCGCTTCGTGCTCGAGATCGCGAAGGCCAAGCCCGACTGGGTGATGGGCAACTACATCGACGAAGCGGTGGCGCGCATCCGCGAACAGGTCGGCAGTGAAGAGGTGATCCTCGGCCTGTCGGGTGGCGTCGATTCGAGCGTGGCCGCGGCACTGATCCACCGCGCGATCGGCGACCAGCTCACCTGCGTCTTCGTCGACCACGGCCTGTTGCGCCTGAACGAAGGCAAGATGGTGATGGACATGTTCGCCGGCCGCCTGCACGCCAAGGTGGTGGCGATCGACGCGAGCGCGCAGTTCCTCGGCCACCTCGAAGGCGTGACCGACCCGGAAGCCAAGCGCAAGATCATCGGCCGCGAGTTCGTCGAGGTGTTCCAGGCCGAAGCGAAGAAGTTGCCCAACGCGAAGTGGCTCGCGCAAGGCACGATCTACCCCGACGTGATCGAAAGCGGCGGCGCCAAGAGCAAGAAGGCGACCTCGATCAAGAGCCACCACAACGTCGGCGGCTTGCCTGAAACGCTCGGCCTGAAGCTGCTGGAGCCACTGCGTGAACTCTTCAAGGACGAAGTGCGCGAACTCGGCGTGGCGCTCGGCCTGCCGCCCGACATGGTCTACCGCCACCCGTTTCCCGGGCCGGGGCTGGGCGTGCGCATCCTCGGTGAAGTGAAACCCGAGTTCGCCGATCTGCTGCGCCGCGCCGACGCGATCTTCATCGAAGAGTTGCGCAACACCGTCGACGAGCCGAGTGGCAAGAGCTGGTACGAGCTGACGAGCCAGGCCTTCGCGGTGTTCCTGCCGGTCAAGAGCGTGGGCGTGATGGGCGATGGCCGCACCTACGACTACGTCGTCGCGCTGCGCGCGGTGCAGACCAGCGACTTCATGACCGCCGACTGGGCCGAGCTGCCCTATGCGCTGCTGAAGAAGGTGTCGAGCCGCATCATCAACGAGGTGCGTGGCATCAACCGTGTGGCTTATGACGTGTCGAGCAAGCCGCCCGCGACGATCGAGTGGGAGTGAGGCTTGAGCCACCCCGGTGACGAAGCCGCGATGCGCATCGCGCTCGACCAGGCCCACAACGCGTGGCTGGTCGGCGAGGTGCCGGTCGGTGCCGTGATCATGCGGGCCGGCCAGGTCATCGCCACCGGCTACAACCGCCCGATCACCGAACACGACCCGACCGCACACGCCGAGATCGTGGCGCTGCGCCACGCGGCGCAACTGCTGTCGAACTACCGGCTGCCCGAGTGCGAACTGTTCGTCACGCTCGAGCCCTGTGCCATGTGCGCGATGGCGCTGATGCACGCGCGTTTCAAGCGCGTGGTGTTCGGAGCCTCCGACCCGAAGACCGGCGCGGCCGGTTCCGTGGTCGACCTGTTCGCACAAGTGCAGCTCAACCACCACACGGCGGTGCAAGGCGGCGTTTTGGCCGACGAATGTGGCGCCGTATTGCGCGACTTCTTCGCCGAGCGGCGCGAGCAATACCGCCAGCGCCGCGCGGCCGCCACGCCCGACGATGCGCCGATGATCCCGGCTGGTGAGGCGGTCGAGATCGACGCACACCTTCCCCACCATGAGTGACTCGATGACGCTTCTGAACCTGTTCACGCCCGCCGGCGTGCTCACCACCGCGGCGCCGTTGCGGCTCGCGGCCAAACGCCTGAAAGCGCTCGGCTTCGAGGTGCAGATCGACGCCTCGGCGCTCGCCAAGCAGCAACGTTTTGCCGGCGACGACGAGACACGTCTGGCCGCGCTGCACCGCGTGGCCGATCAAGCGCCGGGCATCGCGCTGGCCACGCGCGGTGGCTACGGCATGACGCGCCTGCTCGACCACATCGACTGGAAACGCATCGCGCGCAGCGTCGAACACGGCACACGCTGGGTCGGGCACAGCGACCTCACGGCCCTGCAGCTCGGCCTGCTCGCGCACGCCGAAGGCATCACCTGGGCCGGGCCGCTGGCCTGCGACGACTTCGGCCGCAGCATTGATGCCGGTGGTGTCGACGAGATCACGCGCGACTGCTTTCTCGAAGCGATGAGCGGCGAGCTCGAAGCAGTGGGTTTCCGCACCGAGGCAGGCTTCGACGAGTTGCAGGTACGCGGCACGCTGTGGGGCGGCAACCTGTGCATGGTGAATTCGATGCTCGGCACCAAACACTTCCCGCGCATCAAGGGCGGCGTGCTGTTCCTGGAAGACGTGAACGAGCAGCCTTACCGCATCGAGCGCAACCTGCTGCAACTGCACCAGGCCGGTGTGCTCGACGCACAGAAGGCGGTCGTGCTCGGTGCCTTCAGCGCCTACCGCAAGTCGCCGCTCGACCGTGGCTACACGCTCAAGACCGTGGTGCAGCACCTGCGCACGCTGACGAGGACACCGATCCTCACCGGCCTGCCGTTCGGGCACGTGCAGCCCAAGGTGACGCTGCCGGTGGGCGCGCGCGTCACGCTGATCGTGCAGGGGCGCGACGTGTTGATCGGCTGGGAACACAGGCACGCCGGCCACGCCCGCGACCACGGCCACCACTGAAGCCCCGCGCCAGCGGCGGCGCGTTTTGCCACCGTACAATGGCGCGTTGCCTCGCTTTGACCCGACCACAAGCCGGTGTTCATCGCAGGCACATTGTCTTTCTGGAATCGGCGCGCAAGCCTGCGCCGGGTTCGCGAAACAGGGAACGAGCGGCATGCGCGGTGGGCAACAAGGGGTGCCGGTGGCGAACCACCGGCGCATGCGGGCGATTGCGGGCTTCGTGCTCGGCGCGCTCGCTTTCGTCGCCGGCTGCGACAACAGCCCCAACCCCAAGGGCAGCGAATCGAGCAACACGCTCTTCGTCGCTTTCCAGGAACGCTCGCCGCGCCACCTCGACCCGACTGCTTCCTACGCGGTCAACGAAGTGCCGTACATGTACGCCGTGTACGAGCCGCCGTATGCGTACCACTACCTGAAGCGGCCCTACCAGCTCGTGCCCAAGTCGGCGGCCGAAATGGCCACGCCGAACTACTTCGACAAGGACGGCAAGCCGTTGCCGGCCGACGCGCCCGGCGAGCTCGTGGCCGAGAGCCAGTACGACATCCACATCAAGCAGGGCGTTCGTTTCGCGCCGCATCCCGCGTTCGCAAAAGGCGCGAATGGCGAGTACGAGTACCACACGCTGACGGCCGAACAAACGCGCGACAAACACTCGCCGCTCGACTTCGAACACAGCGGCACGCGCGAACTGGTGGCCGACGACTTCGTCTACGCCCTCAAGCGCCACGCCGCGCCACGCATCGAGACGCCGATCTTCGGCATCTTCTCGGAATACGTGCTGGGGTTGAAAGACTACGGCGAGCTGATCCGCACCGAGGACAAGAAGCTGCGCGCCGGACTCGACCCGGCCGCGCTCGACAAACCGTTTCTTGACCTTCGCAAATACCCGCTGGCCGGTGCGGTGGCGCTCGACAAGTACACCTACCGCGTGCGCATCAAGGGCAAGTACCCGCAGTGGAAATACTGGATGACGCTGACCTTCACGGCGCCCGTGCCCTGGGAGGCCGACAAGTTCTACGCCCAGCCCGGCATGGCGAAGAACAGCCTCACGCTCGATGTATGGCCGGCCGGCACCGGACCGTTCATGGCGGTCGAGTACGACGCCGACCGGCGCCACGTGCTGGTGCGCAACCCGAACTACCATGGTGCGACCTACCCGTGCGAGGGTATGCCTGGCGACAAGGAGGCGGGCTTGCTCGACGACTGCGGCAAGACCTTGCCCTTCCTCGACAAGATGGTCTTCAACGTCGAGCGCGACAAGACGCCGCTGCGCTCGAAGTTCACGCAGGGTTTTCTCGACGTGCCCGAGATCGAGCGAAACGACTGGGGCCCCGACTTCCTGGCCGACGCGAACGATTCCGACGACGTGAAGAAGAAGTTCGAGGAGCGTGGCATGCGCTTCCCGAAAAGCATCGAGCCGCAGAATTGGTACCTGGGCTTCAACTGGCTCGACCCGGTTGTGGGGCAGGGCGACACGGCCGAGCAGCAGTTGAAGAACCGCAAGCTGCGGCATGCGCTGAGCATCGCGATCGACTGGGAAGAGGGTTATGGCCGCGTCTTCACGCAGAAGGCCGGTGAAGTGGCGCACAGCCCGCTGCCCGGTGGCATGTTCGGCTCGCGCCATGGCACGCCGGGTGACATGAACCCGGTCACGCACAAGTTGGTTGACGGCAAGGTCGTGCGGCGCTCGATCGACGAAGCCAAGGTCTTGCTGAGTGAGGCCGGCTACCCCGACGGGCGCGACGCAAAAACCGGCAAGCCTCTGGTGCTGAACTACGACTACCAGCGTGTGCCCACGCCGGAGTACAAGGCCGAGCTCGACTGGATGGTCAAGCAGTTCGCCAAGGTCAACGTGCAGCTTGAGATCCGCGCCACCGACTACAACCAGTTCCAGGAAAAGATGCTCAAGGGCAAGCAGCAGATCTTCTGGTGGGGCTGGTTCGCCGACTACCCCGACGCCGAGAACTTCCTGTTTCTGCTCTACGGCCCCAATGCCAAAGCCAAGGTCGAAGGCGAAAACGCGGCCAACTACCTGAACCCGGAATACGACAAGCGCTACAAGCAGCTCGCCTTGCTCGAAGACGGCCCGGCCAAGCAGAAGATGATCGACGAGATGGTCGACATATTGCGCAAGGACGCGCCGTGGGCCTGGGGTTACTTTCCGTACTCGGCGGGTGCTTATCAAAAGTGGCAACCGAACGGCAAGTACGGCCTGTTCACGAACGACCGCGCCTTGTACTACCGCATCGACGCGCCAATGCGCGCGCGTTTGCAGGCCGAATGGAACCGGCCGCGTTACTGGCCGATGTTGTTGATGGCCGTCGGCCTGTTGCTGCTGGCGTGGATCGGCTGGCACGCCTACCGTGCCCGCGAACGAGCAACCGGCCGCGCCGGTGCCGTGGCGCTCGAACCCGCCGTCGTGAAACCCTGACCCATGTGGAACTACCTCATCCGCCGCAGCTTCTACGGCGTGCTGGTCCTGCTCGGGGTGAACCTGTTCACCTTCATGCTGTTCTTCACCGTCAACACGCCCGACGACATGGCGCGCCTGAACATCGGCGGCAAGCGCGTGACGCAGGAGCAGATCCTGAAGTGGAAGGTCGAGCGCGGCTACGACAAGCCGCTGTACTGGAACCGCGCCGCCGAAGGCACGAAGCAGGCGACCGAGACGGTGTTCTGGGACCGCTCGGTCTCGCTGCTCGCGCTCGACTTCGGGCGTTCGGACTCGACCAGCGCCACCGACATCGGCCACGAGATCAAGACCCGCATGGGCGTGAGCCTGCAGCTCGCGGTACCGCTGTTCCTGCTGCAGATCGTGGTCAGCGTGGCCTTCGCCTTGCTGCTCGTGTTCTTCAAACACTCGCGCATCGACTTCTGGGGTGTGGTCGCGTGTGTGCTGATGCTGTCGATCAGTGCGCTGTTCTACATCATCGTCGGCCAGTATCTGTTCTCGCGCGTGTTTCATCTGGTGCCGATATCGGGCTTCGAGTCGGGCTGGGACGCGGTTCGCTTCCTGGTCCTGCCGGTGATCCTGTCGCTGCTCTCGCGGCTGGGCAGTGAAGGGCGCCTGTACCGCGCGATGTTCCTGGAAGAACTGGGCCGCGACTACGTGCGGACCGCGCGCGCCAAGGGGTTGAGCGAGCCGAAGGTGTTGTTCAACCACGTGCTGCGCAACGCGCTGATCCCGATCCTGACGAGCGCGGGCAGCTACCTGCCCTTCGTCTTCCTAGGCAGCCTCGTGTTCGAGAGCTTCTTCGGCATTCCCGGGCTGGGCGCCTACGTGATCGAAGCGATCACGGGGCAGGACTTCGCGATCGTGCGCTCGATGGTCTTCGTCGGCTCGCTGATCTACATCGCGAGCTACATCGTGATCGACGTGGCCTACACCTGGGTCGACCCGAGGGTGCGCCTCGCATGATGCCGAAGATCGTGATTCTCTGGTCCGACGTGGTCGTGATCGCCACGCTGCTGCTCCTGCTGCTCTACGCCGTTCGTGTGCGCGCCAGCAAGAACCTGCGCGCCACCTGGACGCAGGTCGTGCGCGATCCGGCCGCGTTGTGTTCGGCGGTGGTGCTGGTGCTGTTCTTCGCGGTCGCGGTGGTCGACAGCCTGCACTTTCGGCGCGCACTGAGCGACGCGCCGGGCGCCGGTGCGCAGCAGAACCAGGCCTACGCCACGCGCACCGAGTCGCTGCTCGACGTGCTGCTGGCGCGCCAGCTCGCCGGCCGCGAGACCTCGTATTCCGCGCCGATGGCGATCCGTGCGTTCACGAAAGACTCGGTCGAAGTGGCCGGCACGACCGAGCGCATCTACCCGCGGCTGTTGTACGGCGGCAAGAGCCTGCGAGACGATGCCGAGTGGGCGGGCGACGTGCTGCAGCGCACGCTGCTCGGGCTGGCGCTGGGGCTCGTGCTGGCGCTCGCGATCGCCGCGGCTGTCGCCTTCGCGCTGGCCAGGGTCCGTGCGGAGCGTCTTGCTTCGGCGTGGCGCGCCATCGCCCGCAACCACACCGACCTGCCGCTGCGCGCTGCGTTGCTCACCGTGCTGGCGTTGTGCGTCGTCTTCGGCCCGCTGTTCGCGTTGGCGCAGAACTATCACGTGTTCGGCACCGACCGCACCGGCAACGACGTCTTCTACCAGGCCCTGAAAAGCATTCGCACCGCGTTCGTGATCGGCACCCTGTCGACCATCGCGACGCTGCCGCTCGCGGTCGGCCTGGGCATCCTGGCGGGTTACCTGCGCGGCTGGGTCGACGAGGTGGTGCAGTACCTGTACACGCTGCTGTCGTCGATCCCGAACGTGCTGCTGATCGCGGCTTGCGTGCTGATGATGCAGGTCTTCATCGACACCCATCCCGACCTGTTCGAGACCGGCGCCGAGCGCGCCGACGTGCGCCTGTTCCTGCTCTGCGTGATTCTCGGCCTCACCGGCTGGGCCACGCTGTGCCGGCTGCTGCGCGCCGAGACCATGAAACTCTGCGCGCTCGACTACGTGCAGGCCGCCAACGCGTTCGGCGTGCGTGCCGGGCGCATCATGGTGCGCCACATCTTTCCGAACGTGGTGCACCTGATCATCATCACCACGGTGCTCGACTTCTCGGCGCTGATCCTCTACGAAGCCGTGCTGTCCTATGTGGGCGTGGGTGTCGACCCGTCGATGAACAGCTTCGGCGGCATGATCAACCTCGCGCGCACCGAGATGAGCCGCGACCCGCTGGTGTGGTGGTCGTTCGCGGCGGCATTCACCTTCATGGTGACGCTCGTGCTCGCGGCCAACCTGTTTGCCGATGGCGTTCGCGACGCGTTCGACCCGCGTTCACGCAGCTTCCGGCCGCGCCTGCGCAAAGGGGTGGTGGCATGACGGCCGGCGTGTTGCAGGTCGACAGCCTGCAGGTCGCACTCGATGCCGATGCCGGCCTCGTCAAGGCGATCGACGGGCTGAGCCTGTCGATCCGGCGTGGCGAGACTTTCGCGCTGGTGGGCGAGTCGGGCTGCGGCAAGAGCATGACGGCGCTGGCGCTGATGCGCCTGTTGCCCGACAGCGGCAGCATCACGCACGGCAGCGTCGCGCTCGAAGGCCAAGATGTGCTGGCCTTGCCCGAGTCGAGCATGCGCGCGGTGCGTGGCGGGCGCATCGGCATGATCTTCCAGGAACCGGCGACGAGCCTGAACCCGGTCATGCGCGTCGGTGAACAGGTCGTCGAAGCGATCGAGGCACATACGCCGCTGCGCGGTGCGGCGGCGCGGGCCAAGGCGATCGAGTGGCTGGGCCGCGTCGGCATCCCGGAACCTGCGCTGCGCGCCGACGACTACCCGTTTCGCCTGTCCGGTGGCCAGAAGCAGCGTGTGATGATCGCGCTGACGCTCGCCGCGGAGCCCGACTTCCTGATCGCCGACGAGCCGACCACGGCGCTCGACGTGACCATCCAGGCGCAGATCCTCGACCTGCTGCGCCAGTTGCAGAAAGAGCAGGGCATGGGCCTGCTGCTGATCACGCACGATCTCGCGGTGGTGTCGGGCATGGCGCACCGGGTTGCGTTGATGTACGCCGGGCAGATCATCGAAGTGGCCGAAGCGGCCGAGTTCTTCGCCGCACCGAAACATCCCTACGCCCGCTTGTTGCTGCAGGCTTTGCCCGATGTGGCCAAACGCGGCGAAGCGCTGGCCGCGATTGCCGGAACGGTGCCGCCGCTGTGGCTGGACTTCGCTGGTTGCCGCTTCGCGCCGCGCTGCGACCGGGTCTTCGAGGCTTGCCACGGCACCCGCCCCGAGTTGCTCGACCTGGGCCGGCGCAGCGTGCGCTGCCTGCAGTATGGCGCCGCAGCCGCGCCGTCTTCGGCGCCTGCGTCAACGGCCCAAGTCTTGCGTTTCGAGGCGCCGGGCGCCGTGCCGGCGCCGGGCGAGCCCTTGCTCGACGTGCACCAACTCTGCGTGCGATTCCCGATTCGAAGCGGCCTGCTGCAGCGGACCCGCGGTGAATTCACCGCCGTCGACAAGGTGTCGTTCTCGATCCGCGCCGGGGAAACGCTGGCGCTCGTCGGCGAGTCGGGCTGCGGCAAGACGACCACGGGGAAGGCCATCGTGCAGCTGTTGCGCGGCCAGGCCACGATCTCGGGGGAGGCCCGCTTCGACGGCCACGACCTGTTCGCGCTCGATGGCAAAGCGTTGCGCCTGGCACGCCGCTCGATCCAGATCATTTTCCAGGACCCGTTCGCTTCACTGAACCCGCGGGTGCGTGTCTTCGACATCCTCGAAGAAGGCCTGCTCGCCTTGCGCCCCGAACTCGATGCGCCGGCCCGTCGCAAGAGCCTGGAGTCGCTGCTTGACCAGGTGGGCCTGCGGCGCGACGCCCTCGAGCGTTACCCGCACGAGTTTTCCGGTGGCCAGCGTCAGCGCATCGCGATCGCACGCGCACTGGCGGTGCGCCCGCGCCTGATCGTGTGCGACGAGCCGACCTCGGCGCTCGACGTGTCGGTGCAGGCGCAGATCCTGAACCTGCTGCGCGAACTGCAGCGCGACACCGGCGTGGCCTACCTCTTCATCACGCACAACATCGGGGTGGTGGGCTACCTGGCCGACGACATCGCCGTGATGAACCGCGGCCGCATCGAGGAGATCGGCCCTGCGACGACGGTGCTGCAGCGCCCGCAAGCAGCGTTCACGCGGGCGCTGCTCGCGGCGGTGCCCCGGATCGAGCCCGTGTCTGCCCCCTGATCGCGGGGGCGCGTTACAGATGACGCCGAAGCCTGTTGCTGACAGCCAACGACGTGTGTAATGCGCATTAAGTAGATGCCCGGAGATCGCTGGCCGGCGCGCCCGCCGGTGGCCACACGCGCTGCCCGCCGGTCGCCCGCAAACCCGCATGAAATAAGGGTTTGCGTCGAAACGACCAAGTCCGCTGCCTGGCCTCGCCAACGCACTTTCACGAACATCAAGGGATACCCTTAGGCAGAGCCGCGCGAGGGTTCAGTGACAATTCATTTACATGTCTTCGCAGACGAATCATGACCCGCTTACAAAGCTGGTATGTGACTTGCTGCTGGACTTGGTCTTTCGATCAACCTTTCAGTGAATTTCCTAGGAGATCCCATGTTCAGAAAAACACTCGTGGTGAGAGCTCTCGCCGTTGCCTTCGGGGCCGCCGCCCTGACGGCCGCCGTGGGCCCTGTCGCCTACGCGCAGACCAGCGCTACCGGCACCATCTTCGGCCAGGTTGACGCCGCTGCCGGCACGACCGTCGTGATCGAAAACCTCGACACCGCTGCGCGACGCACGCTGACGCCCGGTGCCGATGGCAAGTACCAGGCCACGTCGATGCCGGTGGGCCGCTACAAGGTCACGCTGCAGCGCAATGGCGCCGTCGTCAGCACCCGCGACGAAATCGTGGTGACGATCGGTGCGGGCAGCGAAGTCTCCTTCGCCGCCGCTTCCCTGCAGACCGTACAGGTCGTGGGCCGCCGCCAGGCGATCGACGTGTCCAGCGCGGGCTCGACTACCACCTTCACGGCGTCGGAACTGGCCAGGCTCCCGATCGCGAATAACGTGGGCGCTGTCATCCAGTTGGCTCCTGGCACGACACGCGGCGATTCCCGCTACGGAGGCGCCAATGCACCAAGCTTCGGTGGCGCGGGCGCATCCGAGAACGCGTACTACATCAACGGTTTCCCGGTGACGACGCTGTTGACGCAGGTCGGCTTCTCGCAACTGCCGTTCAACTCGATCGCGCAGTCGCAATTGCTGACTGGCGGTTACGGAGCTGAATTTGGCCGTTCCACCGGCGGTGTGGTCAACATCGTGACCAAGAGTGGCACAAACGACTGGGCCATCGGCGGGGCCATGAGCTTCGAGCCGAACTATCTGCGTTCAAAGGAAAAGACCCAATACTACGAAGCGAACGGCCTAGCCACTGACGGCAAGCCGCTGTTCTACAACGGTGCCAACAGTCAAAGCACGACCAGCTATTCGATCTATGCCGGTGGCCCGCTGATCAAAGACAAGTTGTTCATCTTCTTCTCGGGAGAGAACACCGAGTTCGACCGCAGCGCGATCCGTGTCTCCAACACTGGTGCCGGTGCCGGTTCGTCCAACACTGGCGGGTGGCAAGAGATTGCTCGGACCTCGCCGCGCGCCTTGTTGAAGCTCGACTGGAACATCACCGACAAGCACCACCTCGAGTACACGAAGGTGGCCGATACCGTAAACGACAGTCGCGTTTACTACGGCTTCAACTACGCCACCTTGCAGCGCAACAACACGGTCGGTGGTGGCGCCAACTATGTCAATTGGGGTCCTACGCCGGTCGCGGCCGCGCAGGGTTCTGAGGTGGACATCCTCAAGTACACCGGGTACCTCACCGACGACCTGACCTTGACCGCCTTGGTCGGCAAGACCCGTAGCAGGCACGAATCGGCCCTCCGCGGCTACAACCCGGCGATACCTGCGATATTTGTCACTGCGCCAGACCAGATTCCTGGCTTCACTTATCCGAGACCCCAGACCGTGACCGCAAGCGACGCCGTGCTGACGCCGGGCGCCAACGACACCAACAAGGGTACTCGCCTCGACCTCGAGTGGCGCCTTAATTCGCAGCACACGTTACGCGGCGGCATCGACTACAACAAGATCGAATCGGTAGCGGGTACGGCGCAAGGCGGTGGGTCGCGCTGGGTCTACCTACGCACGGACACTCCGGGCGATCCGGTCAGCAAGGAAAGCGTGCCGACCAACAGTGTTGGCAACATTTACGGCAACGATGGCTACTACGTCCAGCACGAATTCATTTCTTCGAAATCGACCCCGTCGGTGGATCAGTCGGCCTGGTATCTCGAAGACAAGTATCAGGTGACCGACCGCGTACTGCTCACGCTCGGTCTGCGCAACGAATCCTTTGACAACAAGAACGGCGACGGCGACTCCTACATCAAGCTGAAAACGCAGTTGGCTCCGCGTTTGGGTGCGACGTGGGACGTGAAGGGCGATTCCTCGCTGAAGTTGAGCGCAAGCGCCGGCCGCTACCACGTGCCGCTGCCGACCAACGTGGCGATACGCGGCGCCGGTGCTTCGTTGTTTACGACGCAGAACTACGTGTACACGGGTGTCGATCAGACCACGGGTGCTCCAACCGGCCTGACCGCGATCAGCCCGGTGTACTCGAACAACAACGAGTTCGGCCAGTCGAAGGATCCAAGGCAAGTGGCTGCCCAGAACATGAAGGGCAACTATCAGGACGAGTTCGCGATGAGCATGGAAGCGGCCCTGTCGAGAGACCTGACCGTCGGTGCGAAGTTCACCTACCGTGCACTGAAGACTGCGATCGACGACCATTGCGATGATCGTCCTTTCCGCGCCTGGGCGGACAGAAACGGTATCGAACACACGAACCGTGGTGGCGTTGTCGGCAACGACTGGGGCTACAACTGCGCACTCTTCAACCCAGGGCGTGCGAACACCTTCACGCTTGACATTAACGGTGACGGCAAACTCGAGACCATCAACCTGTCGGCTGCCGAGCTGGGCTTCCCGAAGGTCAAGCGCAAGTACATCGCGCTCGACTTCTTCGCCGAGCACCCGTTCGACGGCAAGTGGTGGGGCAAGGTGAACTACACCTGGTCGCGCAATACCGGCAACACCGAAGGCCAGTTGCTGTCCGACATCGGCCAGGCCGACGTATCGACGACGCAAGCGTTTGACTTCCCCGAGTTCTCGGTCAATGCTGACGGCCGCCTGCCGAACGACCGCACCCACCAGTTGAAGGCCTTTGGCTACTTCCAGGCCACGCCGGAGTTCGGCGTCGGTGCGAACTTCCTTTACGCGTCGGGTCGCCCGAAGAACTGCATCGGCAATGCCCCTGACGCCCAGGGCACGCCGCCGCCGTCGACGACAGACTATTCCGGCTACGGCTCGGCGTACTTCTTCTGCAATGGTGTGGCTTCGCCGCGCGGAAGCCAGGGCAACCTGCCGGCCGACCTTCGCCTGGACATGAACTTCAACTACAGCCCAGCCGAGTTCAAGGGCTTCAAGCTGCAGGTGGATGTCTTTAACGCGTTCAACCGCCAGACAATTGAAACGATTGAGGAACGCCGCCATCCACGGGGCAGTTCGCAAATCAGGCCTGCCTACAACTCGGTGCAGAGCTACAGCGCTCCGCGTTCGGTCAAGCTTTCGGCGTCGTTCAACCACAAGTTCTGAGTTGACGCGCTGAACTGCTGAAACGATGAAAAGGAACCCGCTGGGTCGTTGACTCAGCGGGTTTTTCTCATCCCGCGCTGCGCGGCTGACGCAGCCGAGCGGCTGCGCGCCCCGGCGTGCGACCGACAGCCTTGAGGTCTAGTGCCCCGCGGCTAGAATCTGCGGCTTCTTGTCTGACGGCCACAAGCCGGAGCAGGCAGTATGCTCAGCCGAACCCGAAGCCCCCTCTGGAGATCCCAGACATGAATTTTTCCCAGCGACAAGCTGACCCACGCAGGCATCTGATGGGCATCACGTTTGTCATCCTGCTTCACGCGTTCATCGTGTACGCGCTGGTGACAGGTCTTGCGAAGAAGGTGGTCGATGTGGTGCGTGCGCCCATCGAGACCAAGGTCATCGAAGAGATCAAGAAGCCGCCGCCGCCGCCCGAGATCGTGCTGCCGCCGCCGCCCAAGCTCGAAGCGCCGCCGCCCCCCTACATTCCGCCTCCGGAAGTGCAGATCGCCGCACCGCCGCCGCCACAGCCGACCATCTCGGTCGCGCCGTCGCCGGTGCCGCCGCCGCCGACCGTGATGGCGCCCACTCCGCCGCCGGTCGTGGCTGCGCCGCCCGCACCACCTGCGCCCAAGCCGGCGGTCGTCGCCATCGGTGTGGTCTGCCAGGACATGCCCGCGCCCGTGATGCCCCGCAAAGCCTTGCAGGAGAACATCAATGGCAGCGTGCGCGCGCGCGCCACCATCAAGGGCGGCAAGGTCATCAAGGTCGAGATCATCTCTTCGCGACCGTCAGGCCTGTTCGACGCCGCGGTGCGCAGTGCCATGCAGCGCTACAACTGCCAGAGCCGGGGCGATGAAGAGATCGTGGCCGAACAGGCTTTCGACTTCAAGGTCGCCGAGTAGGGCCGGGGGGCGAACCCATGTCCCCGGCCCGCGCCCGCAGAAACACAACAACGACACCCGTACGTATTTTTCAGGAGTTCCAAACATGACCAACCGACTGCAATCGATGTTCGCCGCGATGATCCTCGCCGCGAGCGCCATCGCCGCGCCCCAGTGGGCCGTTGCCCAGCCCGCTTCGGCCGCCGCGCCGGTGGTGGCTGCCCCCGTGGCCGCTGCGCCCGAAGCCAGCATGCCTGCCGCTGCGCCGGTGGCTGCTGCCTCCAGCAAGGAAACGGTCGACAACCCCTACGGCCTGAGCGCGCTGTGGGCGCAAGGCGACTTCGTCGCCAAGGGCGTGCTCGTGCTGCTGGTGCTGATGAGCATGGGCAGCTGGTACATCATGATCACCAAGCTCTACGAGAGCATGAAAATCAGCAGCGAGGCCAAGGCCGCGCGCAAGGGCTTCTTCAAGTCGGCCAGCCTGAACGAGGCCGTCAAGACCCTGAAGGAAGGCAGCGCCTTCCGCTTCATTGCCGAAAGCGGCATCAACGCCGGCGACCACCATGAAGGCGCGCTCACCGACAACATCGACCGCAACACATGGGTCACGATGGGCGTGCAACGCAGCCTCGACGACGTGCAAAGCCGCCTGCAGGACGGGCTGGCGTTCCTCGCCACCGTCGGCTCCACCGCTCCGTTCGTCGGCCTGTTCGGCACCGTCTGGGGCATCTACCACGCACTCACCGCCATCGGCATCGCCGGCCAGGCGTCGATCGACAAGGTGGCCGGCCCGGTCGGTGAAGCGCTGATCATGACCGCCATCGGCCTGGCCGTGGCCGTGCCCGCGGTGCTGGGCTACAACTGGCTCGTTCGCCGCAACAAGGTCACGATGGAGTCGGTGCGCAGCTTCGGCGCCGACCTGCACGGTGTGCTGATGGGCGCCAAGCTCAGCAACACGCGCAACTGAGCCCCGCGTCCAGTCTGCCAGGAGATCCTGCATGGGAATGAACATCGGCTCGGGGGGCGACGAAGACGAGGTCGTCTCCGCCATCAACACCACGCCGCTCGTCGACGTGATGCTGGTGCTGCTCATCATCTTCCTGATCACGATTCCCGTGGTCACGCAGAGCATCGCGATGAGCCTGCCCAAAGAGACCAACATCGCACGCCAGACCAAACCCGAGAACATCGAGATCTCGGTCAACAAGGACGGCGACGTGTTCTGGAACGCCCAACCGGTGGCCGACAGCGAGGCGCTGTTCCAGCGCCTGAAGAAGGTCGCCGTGCTCAACCCGCAGCCCGAGGTTCACATCCGCGGCGACGAGAAGAGCCGCTACGAATCGGTTGGCAGGGTCGTGTTCGCGTGCCAGCGCGCCTCGATCCTGAAGATCAGCTTCGTCACCGAACCGCCGCCCAAGGGCTGAGGAAAGAACCATGGGAATGAACATCGGCTCGGGCAGCGGCTCGGGCGAACCCGAAGTGATGATGGACATCAACACCACGCCGCTCATCGACGTGATGCTGGTGCTGATCATCATGCTCATCATCACGATCCCGATCCAGCTCCACGCGGTCAACCTGAACATGCCGGCGGGCAACCCGCCGCCACCACTCAGCGAGCCCGTGGTCGTCACGATCGACATCGACTTCGACGGCACGATCCTGTGGAACGGCGAGTCGCTGCCGACCCGCGAGGCCTTGCAGGCCAAGCTGAGCCAGGCCGCGTCGCTGCCCGACCAGCCCGAAGTGCACGTGCGGCCGAACAAGCTGGTCGAGTACAAGTTCGTGGCCGAAGTGTTGGCCGAAAGCCAGCGTCTGGGCGTGACCAAGCTCGGCATGGTAGGCAACGAACAGTTCGTGAAGTGAGCTTGAGCGAGCCTATGAACAAGAGCATCAAGCGGCTGGTGGCCGCGGCGGTCGTCGGCCTTGCCATGGGCTCGGCCCAGGCCCAGGCCCAGGGCGGCTTGCGGCCCGAGGTCGGCAAGCCGTTACAAGCGGCGCAAGACCTGGTGAAAGCCGGCAAGTACCGCGAAGCCCTGGCCAAGGTGCGCGAGCTCGACGCGGTGGGTGGCAAGACCGCCGCCGAAACCAACACGATCGAGCGCATGCGGCTGGCCGCCGCCTCCGGCGCCGGTGATGCCGACACCGCAGCGCGGGCGTTCGACGCCATCAGCGCGTCGGTGGCCGGCCCCGACAAACTGCGCATGATCGAGTCGATTGCCGGCACCTACTACCGCGCCAAGGAATACGCGAAGGCCATGCAGTGGTACCAGCGTTATTTCCGCGAAGGCGGCACGAGCGGCGCGAACCGCACGCTGCTGATCCAGACGCAGTACCTGTCGGGCGACTTCGCCGGCGCCAGCAAGGAACTGATGGCCGAGATCCAGGCCGCCGAAAAGAACGGCACGGCACCGGCCGAGGAGCGCATCAACTTGCTGATGAACGCGGCCGTGCGGCAGAAAGACATCGCCGGCGAGACCTTCGCGCTCGAGCGGCTGGTGAGCTACTACCCGAAGAAGGAGTACTGGGTCACGTTGCTGAACCGCCTGCAGCGCAAGCCGAATTTTTCCGACCGGCTGGTGCTCGACACCTACCGCCTGTCGCTCGCCACCGGCAGCATGAGCAGCGCCAGCGACTACATGGAACTGGCGCAGCTGACCGTGCAGGCCGGCTACCCCGCCGAAGGCAAGAAGGTCGTCGAGAAGGGCTTCGCGGCCGGCGTGCTCGGTGTCGGTGCCGAAGCCGAACGCCACAAGCGCCTGCGTGATCTGGTCGACAAGAAGGTCGCCGAAACCGCGGCTGCGCAGCTCGAGGACGAGAAGCAGGCGCTGGCCGCCAAAGACGGCAACGGCCTGGTCAACGTCGGCATGGGTCTGGTGTTCAGGGGGCAGGCCGCCAAGGGCTTGCAGCTGATGCAGCAGGGCATTGCCAAGGGCGGCCTGAAGCGCCCGGAGGACGCCAAGCTGCACCTGGGCATTGCGCAGGTGGTGGCGGGTGACAACGTCAAGGCCCAGGCCACCTTCCGGACCGTGTCCGGCGCCGATGGCACGGCCGACCTGGCCCGCCTGTGGGCCTTGTACGCGCGCCGCGCCAAGGCCTGATTCGAAGGGAAGGGCGGTGCCGGTCGGCGCCGCCTTGCGTTACTTCGGCGCCAGCCGGATCGCGCCGTCGAGGCGGATCACTTCGCCGTTGAGCATCTCGTTCGTGACGATCTGGTGCACCAGCTTGGCGTAGTCGGCCGGCGTGCCCAGGCGGCTCGGGAACGGCACGTTGGCGGCGAGTGCGTCTTGCACTTCCTGCGGCATCGTGAACAGCATCGGCGTGCCGAAGATGCCCGGCGCGATCGTCATGTTGCGGATGCCGTTGCGCGCCAGGTCGCGCGCGATCGGCAGCGTCATGCCGACCACGCCACCCTTGGACGCCGAGTACGCGGCCTGGCCGATCTGGCCGTCGTAGGCCGCCACGCTCGCGGTCGAGATCAGCACGCCGCGTTCGCCGGTCGGCTCGGGTTCGTTCTTGCTCATCGCCTCGGCGGCGAGGCGGATCATGTTGAAACTGCCGACCAGGTTGACGCTGATCACCTTGGCGAACATGTTCAGCGCGTGCGCGCCGTCCTTGCCCACGGTCTTGGCCGCCGGTGCGATGCCGGCGCAGTTCACCAGACCCATGAGCTTGCCGAGCGCGACCGCCTTCGCGACCGCGGCCTGGCCGTCGGCCTCCTGGCTCACGTCGCACTTCACGAAGGCACCGCCCAGTTCGGCCGCGAGCGCCTCGCCCTTCTCGGCCTGCAGGTCGGCGATGACGACTTTTGCGCCGTTCGCCGCAAGCATGCGTGCCGTGCCTTCGCCCAGACCCGACGCACCGCCGGTGACGATGAAAACCTTGCCTGCGATGTCCATGCAAAACTCCGAAAAACGGCTGCGCTTCAGCCCAGCGCCGCGAGTGCGCGAGCGGTGATTTCTTCGACGCTGCCGGTGCCGCTGATCTTGCGGTAGCGGGGCGCATCGGCGGCGCCGCTGTCGGCCCAGGTCGAGTAGTACTCGACCAGCGGCCGGGTCTGGCTCTTGTAGACCGCCAGGCGGTTGCGCACCGTCTCTTCGGCGTCGTCGACACGCAGGATCAGGTCTTCGCCGGTCACGTCGTCCTTGCCCGCCACTTTCGGCGGGTTGAACTTCACGTGGTACGAGCGGCCCGAGGCCACGTGCACGCGCCGGCCGCTCATGCGTTCGATGATGGCTTCATCGGGCACGTCGATCTCGAGCACGAGGTCGAGCTTCACGCCGGCTTCTTTCATCGCATCGGCCTGCGGAAGAGTGCGCGGAAATCCGTCGAACAGAAAACCGTTGGCGCAGTCGGGCTGGGTGATGCGTTCCTTGACCAGGCCGATGATGATGTCGTCGCTGACGAGGCCGCCCGAGTCCATCACCTTCTTCGCTGCCACACCGAGTTCGGTACCGGCCTTGACGGCCGCCCGCAGCATGTCGCCGGTGGAGATCTGCGGGATGCCGAAGCGCTTGCAGATGAATGTGGCCTGCGTTCCCTTGCCCGCGCCAGGGGCGCCCAACAGGATCAGTCTCATGGGTGTCCTCGTTCTGTTTTGTGTGCGCAGAGCAGGGTGGCGCTGGCCGGCCCGTGCATGCCTCGCAACGAGAATAACATGCACCCCCCTGCGCCAAACTGACGCCGCTGCGGCGGCGTCATTCGCTGCAACTCAGGCGAACAAGGCGCGCACGCGCGCCAAGTCCTCGGGGGTGTCGACACCCGGCCCGGGCCGGGTGTCGCTCACGTGCACGACGATGCGTTCACCGTGCCACAACACGCGCAGCTGCTCCAGCGCTTCGATGCCTTCGAGCGGGCTCGCAGGCAGGCCCGGAAAGCGCCGCAGAAAGCCGGCGTGGTACGCGTAGAGACCGATGTGGCGCAGCGGTGCGGGCGAGGGCAGGGCATCACGGCCCGCGGCCCGCGCGTCGCGCCACCACGGGATCGGCGCGCGCGAGAAGAACAAGGCGTTGTGGGCCGCGTCGAGCACGACCTTCACGACGTTCGGGTTGTCGAACTCTTCCATCGTGTCGATGGCATGGGCGGCGGTGCTCATCACGCAGTCGGGGCGCCGGCTCAGCAGCGCGGCGCAGGCGTCGATCAAGCCCGGGTCGATCAGCGGTTCGTCGCCCTGCACGTTGACGACGACGTCCTGTCCGTCGAGCCCGAGCAGCGCGCAGGCTTCGGCGAGGCGGTCGCTGCCGGTGGCGTGGTCGTCGCGGGTCAGTACGGCGCGCACGTCGTGGGCAAGACAGGCGTCGACGATGTCGGCGTGGTCTGCGGCGACGACCACCGCGCTGGCCGACGACAGCGCGGCCTGGCGCGCGACGCGCACGATCATCGGCACGCCACCGATGTCGGCCAGCGGTTTGCCGGGCAGGCGCGTAGACGCCAGCCGTGCCGGCACGAGCACGGTAAAACTCATGCGACCGAAGGCGGCGCCACGTCGAGCGA
The DNA here is from genome assembly GCA_040080605.1 of Burkholderiaceae bacterium. Lineage (GTDB taxonomy): Bacteria > Pseudomonadota > Gammaproteobacteria > Burkholderiales > Burkholderiaceae_C > LMDS01. The sequence continues at coordinate 15,566 of JBEBIB010000029.1, read as the reverse complement.
ACGGGCTTCGCTTTCGAGCATCACCGGAATGCCGTCGCGCACCGGAAACGCCAGGCCGTCGGCACGGCACACGAGTTCCTGCCGGGGCTGCATCGGCGGGCGCAGGTGTTCGAGCGGGCCCTTGCAGAGCGGGCAGACGAGCAGGTCAAGCAGTCTGGTTTCCATGGTCGGGTCGGGGCAAGGGTTGGGGTGGGGCGGGCAACAAGGCCAGCAGCGCGGTCTCGAACGCCGCGGGGAGCGCGAAGTCTAGCGCCGCGACCCACACGCGGGTCGCCCCCACGCGTGCCGGGGCCAGCTTGACCGCGTCTTTTTCGGTCAGCACCACGTCGCCCGTGTCGGCGGGCCAGGGCAACGTGGCGAAGTCGAAGTGGTCCGGCAGCGGCAACGGGCTGATCTGCAAACCTTGCTGCTTCAACATGTCGAAGAAGCGGCTCGGGCGCGCCACGCCGGCCGCGGCAACGAGCGGCCGGCCCCGCAACGCTTCGAGGGCGGCCAGCGAGCCGCCTTGCCCGGCATGCCAGTCCGCGAGCGGGACCACGCGGGCGAGCGAGCGCGTGGCCAGGCTGCCGGGCAGCGGTGTGGATGGGGCAGATGCGTTGTAGAGCACGACGCTGCGCGTCGGCAACAACGCCGGCAGCGGTTCGCGCAACGGCCCGGCCGGCAGCAGCCAGCCGTTGCCGACGCCGCGCTCGTCGAACACCAGCACCTGTGCGTCGCGGGCGAGCCGCAGGTGCTGCAGGCCGTCGTCGCTGACGAGAATGTCGACGCGAGGGTGCGCCTGCAGCAGCGCGCGGGCGGCAGCCGCCCGGTCGCGGCCGACGACCACCGGCGCGCCGGTGCGCAAGCGCATCAGCAGGGGCTCGTCGCCGCAGTCCGTGGCCGCCGTGTGTGGCTTGACCTCGAGCGTGCTGTCGCTGGCGCGGCCGTAGCCACGCGAGACGATGCCGGGCGTGAACCCGTGGCGGCGCAGCAAGGCGACGATCGCCATCACGGTCGGCGTTTTACCGGCGCCGCCGACGATCAGGTTACCGACGACGACCACCGGCACCGGCAGCGTTTGCGAATGCAAGAGCCCGAGGCGATAGAGCAGCTTGCGCAGCGCGGTGATCGCGCCGAACAGCCCGGACAGCGGCAGCAGCACGATCGCTAGCGGGCCACGCCCCAGCCACGCACGCTCCAGCCGGCGCGTGTTGCCGGCGTCGGTGTTCAAGCGGGGTTCGCCGCCGCCGGGCGCGCGTTCAGCGCGCCTCGCCGCCGGCAGACGTCTGCGTCGCGAAAGCCAGGCGTGGCAGGTTCGCGCGCCGTGCCGCGTCCATCACGTTGACCACGCTCTGGTGCGCGGCGGTGGCGTCGGCCGAGACGATCACGACCATCTCGGTCGAGCCGGCGGCCGCGGCCACGAGTTCGCTCGCCAGCAACTCGACACTGCGGCCGTCGACCGGCTTGCGGTTGACCGTATAGCGCCCGTCGCCGGCGACCGAGACGATGATCTCGCGCTGGCGTTCGCGGGCCTTGTCGGCGTTGGCCACCGGCAGCGTGATCTGCAACTCGGTGAACTTCGAGTAGGTGGTCGAGAGCATCAGGAAGATCAACACGACCAGCAGCACGTCGATGAACGGGATCAGGTTGATCTCGGGCTCTTCCATGCGCTGCTTGCGGAAGTTCATGGTCGTGCAGCCTCAGACCGCGTGGCGAGGCGCCGCGAAACGCATCAGGTGCGGCACGAGGCGGTCGGCCGCCTGTTCCATGTCGAGCGTGTACGACTCGACCAGGCCGCGGAAGTAGCGGTAGAACATCAACGACGGGATCGCGATCATCAGACCGAAGGCGGTGTTGTAGAGCGCGATCGAGATGCCGTGCGCCAGCATCGCCGGGTTGGTGCCGCCGGTGGGGGCCTGCGAGCCGAAGATCTCGATCATGCCGATCACGGTGCCCATCAGGCCGAGCAGCGGCGCGGCCGAGGCGATCGTGCCGAGCGTGTTCAGGTAGCGCTCGAGCCGGTGCACGGCCGCGCGGCCGGCCGATTCGAACGCACCGCGCAAGGCCGACTCGGCGATGCGCGGTTCGGCGATCACGGCGCGCAGTCCGCTCGCCAGCACGCTGCCGAGCACCGAGTTGTCGGCGAGCTTGTTGATCACATCGGCGGCCGGCAGGCTGGCGCGCGTGACCGAGAGCACTTCGTCGAGCAGGCGGGGTGGCGCAACCCGTGCGACCCGCAGGCTGGAGAGTCGTTCAAGCACCAGCGCCAAAGCGGCGATGGAGCACACGAGAAGAGGCCAGATCGGCCAACCGGCGGCTTGTATGATCGAAAACAATCGGTGCCTTTCAAGCGTCACGCGGGGGATTTCGGGACGCGCGATTATGGCCTGAAGGGGTTGCGATTCCTTGCCCACGTTCTTGGCCGTGCGGCGCGGTTTCCACACTTGGCGCGGTCGCTCGCGATTCCGGGCCCCACGATCCACCGCATCTGTGGATAACTTTGTGGGCAACCCGGCGGCACACGGCGCCAAGCCGCCAAAATGCGTGGCCTGCGATAGATTGCTCAAAAGTTAAGCAGTGAAAAACCTTTGAAAATCAATACCTTGCATCAGCGTGACAACGCCGTGACAGGCAAGATGCCCAACCCGGCCTTGTATGGCGCGGTTGTGGAGTTCTCGACCCGCGCCGGTATTGGGTTTGCCGATGATTGAGGACGGCGGCAGGGGGGCTTCGCGCAGCGTCTGGAGCGTCGCTTCGCTGGTACAGGAGCTCGCGCAAACCCTGCTTGCGCGCTTCAGCATGTGTGCTGTGCGCGGCGAGATCTCGGGCCTCTCACGCGCGGCCAGCGGGCACTGTTATTTCAACCTGAAAGACGCCGACGGCGGCAACGCGCTCGTGCGTTGTGCCATGTTCCGGCGCGCGGCCAGCCTGCTCGACTTCACGCCGGCCGACGGCCAGTTGATCGAGCTGCGTGGCCGGCTCACGGTCTACGAACCACGCGGTGAACTCCAGCTCGTCGTCGAAGGCATGCAGCGCGCCGGCGCCGGGGCGCTGTACGAGCAGTATCTGCGGCTGAAGGCGCGGCTCGAAGCGCAGGGCCTGTTCGATGCCGCGCGCAAACGCAGCCTGCCCGCGTTCCCGCGCCGCATCGGTGTGGTCACCTCGCTGGGTGGCGCGGTGTTGCATGACGTGGCCACGGCGCTGGCGCGGCGCGCACCGCACGTCGAGCTGATCGTCTACCCGAGCCTCGTGCAAGGCTCCGACGCGCCACGCGCCTTGTGCGAGTCGATCGAGCTGGCCAGCCGCCGCGCCGAGGTCGAGGTGCTGATCGTGTGCCGCGGTGGTGGGTCGATGGAAGACCTGTGGGCCTTCAACGACGAAGGTGTGGTGCGGGCCATCGCCGCCGCCAGCATGCCCGTGGTGAGTGGTGTCGGCCACGAGACCGACACGAGCCTGGCCGACTTCGTGGCCGACCTGCGCGCGCCCACGCCCACGGCCGCGGCCGAGCTCGTCACACCGACCACACGCGACGTCCTGGACCAACTGGCCCGGTACGCGGCCCGCATGGCGCGGGCGCTGCAGCAGGCGCTCAACACCCACGCGCAGCGCCTCGATCGGGCCTCGATGCAGCTGGCCCGGCCGGCACAGGCGCTGCGCGACCAGAACCAGCGCCTGGGCCTGCTGGCGCAGCGCCTGCGCAGCAGCGCGGGCCATGCCGGCGTGCTGCGGCGCGCCCGCATGCTGCAGGTGCAGGCCGACTTGAAGCGTGCTTCCGAAGGGCTGCTGGCGCAACGCCGGCAAGCGCTGGCCAGCCTCGCGGTGCGGCTGCAGTCGGTCGACCCGCAACGGGTGCTGGCGCGGGGTTACGCCTGGCTCGCCGACCCGGCCGGCCGCGCCGTCACCTCGGTGGCGCAGGTCGCCGTGGGCAACGAGTTGCGTGCTGTTCTCGCCGATGGCACGGCGGCGGTGCGGGTCACTGAAGTCGCAGGCCCGCGCGCGCCCTGAGCGCTGCACCCTCGCGCCGGTGTGGGCCGCGCAAGCTGCCTACAATGCTTTTCAGTACGCCACCAACCGGAAAAGGACCCTCATGGAACATACCCTGCCCGCACTGCCTTATGCGATCGACGCACTCGCCCCGCACCTGAGCAAGGAGACGCTCGAGTTTCACTACGGCAAGCACCACAACGCCTACGTCGTGAACCTGAACAATCTGCAGAAGGGCACCGAGTTCGAATCGATGACGCTGGAAGAGATCATCAAGAAGTCGAGCGGCGGCATCTACAACAACTCGGCCCAGATCTGGAACCACACCTTCTTCTGGAGCTGCATGAAGCCGGCCGGCGGCGGTGAACCCAAGGGCGCGCTCGCAGCCGCCATCACCGCCAAGTGGGGCAACTACGCCGCCTTCAAGGAAGCCTTCGTGAAGAGCGCGGTCGGCAATTTCGGTTCGGGCTGGACCTGGCTCGTGAAGAAGGCCGACGGCAGCGTCGACATCGTCAACATGGGTGCTGCCGGCACCCCGCTGACCACGGCCGACAAGGCGCTGCTGACGATCGACGTGTGGGAACACGCCTACTACATCGATTACCGCAACCTGCGGCCGAAGTGGGCCGAGACCTTCATGACCTCGCTCGTGAACTGGGACTTCGTGGAAGCGAACTTCAAGTAAGGTTTCGCGCTTCCAACGAACAAGGGCCGGCACTCGCCGGCCCTTCTGTTTTGGGTTGCCGCGTCAGGGCTTGAACGGCGCACCCTGCAGCTTCGAGCCCGCCTTCAGGCCGCGTTTGGCGAACCAGCCCTGGTTCATCTCGAGCACGAAGCGCACCGGTTTCGCCGAGCAGTGGCTGTCGAGGGTCTGCGGTTTCATGTCTTCGATGTTGACGATGCTGCCGTCGTCGGCCACGAACGCGGCCGACAGCGGCAACAGCGTGTTCTTCATCCAGAAACACTGCTGGCCCGGCACCTCGAAGGCGAACAGCATGCCTTCGTTGGCCGGCATCGTGGGGCGGAACATCAGGCCGATGCTGCGCTCGTCGGGTGTGCGCGCGAGCTGGGCCTGGATCAGGTGCATGCCGGCAGTCAGCTGGATCATGTCGAGCTTCTGCGGCGCGTCCTGGGCCTGCGCGGCCGTGCCCAGCATCACGGCGAACACGGTCACGGCAAAGGTCTTGAAAGAGGTCATGGCGGCAGGGCGGAGTGAGGGTCGGATTATCAACGCGCGAGGTGGCCGCTGTGGACGACAAGGCCGCCCCGCGGCGAGGGTTGCAACCATGTTGGTGGCATAGAATCTTTGCTCCCCGGAAGACCCCATCACTGCGAGCGGAGACACATTCCATGTACCAGCACATCAAGGTGCCCGAAGGCGGGCAGAAGATCACCGTCAACGCCGACTATTCGCTCAACGTGCCCGAGCAGCCGATCATCCCGTTCATCGAAGGCGACGGCACCGGTGCCGATATCACGCCGGTGATGATGAAGGTCGTCGACGCGGCGGTCGCCAAGGCCTACGCCTGCAAGCGCCAGATCCACTGGATGGAAGTCTTTGCCGGTGAGAAGTCGACCCGCATCTACGGACCCGATGTGTGGCTACCGGCCGAAACGCTCGAAGCGGTGAAGGACTACGTGGTCTCGATCAAGGGCCCGCTGACCACGCCGGTGGGCGGTGGCATCCGCTCGCTGAACGTGGCGCTGCGCCAGGAACTCGACCTCTACGTGTGCCTGCGCCCGATCCAGTATTTCGCCGGCGTGCCTTCGCCGGTGAAGGAGCCAGCCAAGACCAACATGGTGATCTTCCGCGAGAACTCCGAAGACATCTACGCCGGCATCGAATTCGAATCGGGCAGCGACAAGGCCAAGAAGCTGATCAAGTTCCTGATCGAGGAAATGGGTGTCAAGAAGATCCGCTTCCCGAACACCTCGGGCATCGGCATCAAGCCGGTCTCGAGCGAAGGCACCGAGCGCCTGGTGCGCAAGGCACTGCAGTACGCGATCGACAACGACAAGTCCTCGGTCACGCTGGTGCACAAGGGCAACATCATGAAGTTCACCGAAGGGGGCTTTCGTGACTGGGGTTACGCGCTGGCGCAGAAGGAGTTCGGCGCCGAGCTGATCGACGGCGGTCCGTGGATGAAGTTCAAGAACCCGAAGAGCGGCAAGGACATCGTCGTCAAGGACGTGATCGCCGACGCCTTCCTGCAGCAGATCCTGCTGCGCCCGGCCGAGTACTCGGTGATCGCCACGCTGAACCTGAACGGCGACTATGTGTCCGACGCGCTGGCCGCGCAGGTCGGCGGCATCGGCATCGCGCCGGGCGCCAACCTCTCGGACTCGATCGCGATGTTCGAAGCCACGCACGGCACCGCGCCCAAGTACGCCGGCAAGGACTACGTGAACCCGGGCTCCGAAATCCTCTCGGCCGAGATGATGCTGCGCCACATGGGCTGGCTCGAAGCGGCCGACCTGATCATCAGCTCGATGGAAAAGTCGATCGCATCGAAGAAGGTCACGTACGACTTCGCGCGTTTGATGGACGGTGCGACGCAGGTCTCTTGCTCGGGCTTCGGGCAGGTGATGATCGACCACATGTGAGGTGCGGGGCGGGCGTCAAGTGACGCCCTGCCCAGCGGTGGACAACGCGCGTCGCGAGGAGTAACTTCTCTCCCCCGCCGGGAGAGGAGAACACGATGCGCACCACTGTTGTGAGACGTTGTTTTCAGGCCCTGGCCGCCGCCTTGTGCAGCGGCATCGCCGTCGCCCACCCGCTCGACCCGCTCACGGCCGACGAGATCGTCGGTGCCGCCAGCGTGCTGCTGGCCGGTGGCGCGGCCCAGCCCGGCGCCATCTTCCAGAGTGTGGAACTGCGCGAGCCGCCCAAGGCCACGGTGCTCGGCGGCGCTGCCGGCGACCGGCAGGCGAGCGTTTTCTGGCGCCAGAACAAGCAGAGCTTCAAGAGCACGGTCAACCTGCGCAACGGCAGCTTCACGCCGCGCCAGTTCATCCCGCGCACGCAGGGCCAGCTCGGGCTCACGATCACCGAGGTGGTCGACTTCGGCTTCGCTTTCCAGGACCCGGCCTTCCTGCGCGCGCTCGCCTTGCGCGGCATTCGCACGCCGCAGCAACTGCAGCAGGTGCTGGTGACGCCGCTCACGCCGGGCAGCTTCGGCCTGCCCGAAGAGCAGCGCCGCATCGTCAAGGCGCAGATGTACTACACCGAGGGCGCCAGCATCAATCTGTACGCACGCCCGATCGAAGGCTTGCAGGCCATCATCGACCTCGACGACAAGCGCGTGCTGCAGGTGCTCGACACCGGCGTGGTGCCGGTGCCCACCGCGACGCACGAGTTCGACGAAGCCAGCGTCGGTGCGCTGGTCGGCCTGCGGCCGGCGCTGAAGCCGCTGCGCGTGACGCAGCCCGATGGCCCCAACTTCCGCATCGACGGCAACTTCATCGAATGGCAGAAGTGGCGCTTTCACGTGCGCTTCGAGCGCCGCGCCGGGCCGGTCATTTCGCTGGCCACCTACAACGGGCGCTCGGTGCTCTACCAGGGCTCGCTGGCCGAGATCTTCGTGCCCTACCAGGACCCGGGCGCGAACTGGTACTACCGCACCTACATGGACGCTGGCGAGTTCGGCTTCGGCTTGCTGGCCTCGCCGCTGACGCCGGGCTTGGACGTGCCCGCCAACGCCGTGCTGCTCGACGCGCTGGTGGCCGCGGCCTTGCCCGACCCGAGCGTGCCGGTGGTGCCGCTGCCGCTGCCGCGCGTGGTCGGCGTGTTCGAGCGTTTGACGGGCGACCCCGCGTGGCGTCACTTCGAAAGTTTTCGCGGCCGCTACGAAGGGCGCGCCGCGGTCGAACTCGTGGTGCGCAGCATCTCGCAGGTCGGCAACTACGACTACCTGATCGACTGGGTCTTCACGCAGGACGGCGTGCTGCGCGCCGAGGTCGGCCTGACCGGCATCGACGCGCCGAAGGCGCTGGCCGGCAGCACGCCGGGCGAATACAACAACCGCTTCAGCACGCCGATCGCCGCGCAGCTGGTGGCGCCGAACCACAGCCATCACTTCAGCTTCCGGCTCGACGTCGATGTCGACGGCCCGCTCAACAGCTTCATGCTCGGCCACCTGAAGCAGGTGCCGGCGCCCGGGCCGCGGCGCAGTGTGTGGATGCTCGACGAAGACATCCTCGCCAACGAAGGGCAGGGCGCGCTGGAGCACGGGCACGCGGTCTGGCGCGTGATCAACCCGAACCGCCGCAATGCGTTCGGCCAGCCCACCGGCTACCAGGTCGAAAGCCACGATTACGAAGAACCGCTGCTCGCGCCGGCCGACTACCGGCGCGCGGCTTTCATCGGCCACCCGCTGTGGGTCACGGCGCACGACCCCGACGAGCGCTACGCCGCCGGCGACACGCCGAACCAGCACCCTGGCTCGCCAGGCTTGCCGGCCTACCAGGCCGACCATCAGAGCCTGGTCAACCGAGACCTCGTGCTGTGGGTGACGCTGGGCCACCACCACGTGACGCAGGCCGAAGACTGGCCGGTGATGTCGATGAAGAAGATGCGCTTCGAGTTGCGGCCGGCGAACTTCTTCGACCGCAACCCGGCGCTGGACCTGCGGCGCGCGCCGTTCGAGGTGGTGACGCCCACGCGCTGAGGGCGGGGTGGACATGCTGCAGATGGGCGGGCGACGGTGGGTGCGGGAAAGTGTCCGCAGGGTTGCCAGCGATTTCCCACAGAAGATCGCGTTGTTGCCGACTTGTCCCCTCTGCCCAGATCCCGTCCAGTGCCACTGTTGAAACGAGCAGGTATTGCCCATGCGACCGTCGCGAACCATCAGAGCCACGCCCGAGAACCCATCGGCCGAGCGATCAACTTCCGAACTCGTCAAGTGGGGCCGACAACGCCTCGGACCGAGTGCAACGTTGGTGATGCTTGTCACGCTCGCTGGTTGTGCGGGCGGAACAATCGGCGTCGGGGGCTTCAGCGGTGGCGGAGGTGGTGGCGTTGGCGTCGGCGTCAGCGTCCCCATTGGCGGTTCCGCGGGCCAGGCACCCTACGTGGTGAGCGAAGGCGAGCAGGTCATTCAGCCTGGCATGACGAGCTCAGAAGTCATCCAGCGACTCGGTCATCCCTACTACCAGTTCGGCGTGCGACAAGACAACGCCACGGTCTGGAACTATCGAATGCGATACGGATCCTGCTTGATCTACCAGGTCAGCATTCTCCCCAACGGCATCGTCAAGGACGCGGGCACGGCCCAGGACCCGGCGTGCGACGTGCCTGACCGTCGACGCTGGTGATTGACGCCGCACTGCCGTCAGCGCCTGTCGGTTCTCAGGCGACCGATGGTCCGGGCGCGGTGCTGCAAGCCCTGGCTCACAGCAGCGACTCGGCCACAAACAGCGAGATCAGCCAGAGGCGCAGCCGCTCCCAGAAGTTGAACTCGGGGTCCTCGTCGAGCGTCTCGGTTCGGCCCTCGCCCAGCAGGGCGACCCATTGCAGGCCGCGGCCATCGGGCTTGAGGCGGACCTGGTACGAGCCGCGCACGTCGGCGCGTTCCCTCGAGTTGAACCACCCCAGGATCTCGCGGGCCAGTTCGGGGCTGCGGATCAGCAGCATCTCGGTGTTGGTGGTGGCCGAACGCTGGTCAAGGTTCATCGAGCCGAGCAGCACCGCGCGGCGGTCGATCAGGGCCAGCTTGGTGTGCAACTGTGCGCGCGAAGCGCCGAAGGCTCGGCGCGTCGTTTCGTCGCGCTGCATCTGCGTCGAGCTGACTTCGTAGAGTTCGACACCCATCTGCAGCAGGCGCACGCGGTAACGCTCGTAGGCCAGGCTGGCCTGCGGCTCGTCGGTGGCGCCCAGCGAATTGGTGATCACGCGCACCGTGATGCCGAACTTGCGCGCCTCGCTCAGGCCGGCCAGGCCGCTCTCGCCGGGGATGAAGTACGGCGAAAACAGCATCAGCTCTTCGCGCGATTCGCGAAAACTCCGGAGCGCAAAACCGTAGGTCGTATCGGCCATGCTGCCCGGGGTCCGTTCGAGCTTGGCCGGCGTGTCGGCGAAGACCGTGGCCTCGGCGCCGATCAGGCCGGCCAGGCCGCCGGCCAGCAACTCGTCGAACCGTGGCGTGGGGCGGCCGCGCCAGGTGGCCGGTGCAATGAAGGCCGGCTCGACGCTCCGCGTGGCCGACTCGAAGCGCGCGCGCAGCGCGGGCGCCGGCTCGCCCGGGGCCGCCAGCGAAACGATGTCACGCACCTGGGCGCTGTTCCAGTAGCGGTCGAACACGGCCGCCAGGTCGGGCAGCACGGCACCGAGGGCCAGCACGTCGAAGTCGATGAAGTTCGCGCCGGCGGCGCGCTGGAAGTAGCCGTCGGCCAGGTTGCGCCCGCCGGCGATCGCCATCGCGCCATCGGCGATGAGCAGCTTGTTGTGCATTCGGTGGTTCAGGCGCCGGAAGTCGCCGGCCATCTGCACCCAGCGCCCCACGCTGCTGCCACGCGCGCCGGTAAAGGGGTTGAACAGGCGCACCTGCACCCCGTCGTGTGCCGCCAGGCCGAGCAGCAGTTCGTCCATGCCCGCGGTGTAGAAGTCGTCGATCAGCAGGCGCACGCGCACGCCGCGCTGCGCGGCGTCGCGCAACTCGCGCAGCACCTGGCGGCCCACGCTGTCGTCGGCGAGGTGGTAGACCTGCAGGTCGATCGAGGCCTGCGCCCGGCGGATCAAATTCAGCCGGGCATCGAGCGCCACGGTGGGGATTGGCAGGCCGAGCACGCCGGTCGAGCCCTGGCCGCGCACGCGCTCGAGCGCACGGGCCGCGCCGGCGCCCAGCGGCGTGCTCGCGCTGCCTGCGATGGCCAGCGTCGGCGCCGGCGGCTCCGCGAGTGGCGGCAGGCTGGCGCATCCGCCGAGCAACAGGGCCAGCAGCAAACCGGCATGGCGACGCCAACGCAACACGCGCCAACCGGGAATCATGGGCGCGCCCGCACCGACAGGCTTTGTGTCGCCCGGCCGATGAGCCCCGTTTCGTCGAACAACTGCGACTCGGCCAGGCCACAGCCGTTGGGCGCCAGCAGCGTGCGCGCGTCCACACAGACCCACTCGCCGAGCGGGCGGCGCAGCAGGTTGATCGTCAGGTCGGAGTTGACGAAGCTGTAGCGTTCGAAGTCGAGCACCGCCGAAACACCGTTGCCCGAGTCGGCGGCCACGGCCACGCGCTGGTAACCGCTGGGGTCCTCGTGCTCGACCAACGGGCGATGCAGTCGGAACCACGCGGCGCAGCGGCTGCGGAAGAACGTGCCGCTGGCGATCCGGTTCTCGACCAGGTCGGCATAACCCGGCAGGCGGCTCCCGAAAGGAATGCGCTGGGGCGTGCTCTCCGCGGGTGACTTCGGCGCCTGGGGCAGGGGGTGCCCGTCCAGAACGTCGGGCAGCGTCAATTCATGTTCCCGCTGCGCCAGCGCCGTGAAGCGCGCCAGCTCCTTGCCACCGCCCCACAGCCGCGCCGAGTAGTGCGCCGCATTGCGCCCGGCATAGTCGGTCGTCACCTCGATCTCGAGTTCGGCGATCGGCACCGGCCGGAGCAGGTTGGCGGTGAGCCTGCCGATGTGGGTCAGGCCGTGCTCCCGCGCGGCCGCTTCGATCGCCCTGCACACCATGGCGATGGGTGGGCCGGCGTGCTGGTGTTGCGGGTCCCAGGGGCCACGCGTCAGCTCGCTCGCACGCACCGTGCGCGGCGACAGCACGGTGTAGGCGGCCGTGGGCAGGGCTGTAGGAAGTGCGGTGCTCATGGCTCGCAGTGTGGCAGCAAGAATCGGCGTCGTGGCCGCACTAGAACCGGCTCACATCAGTCGCGTGTCTTCAGGCGTTCGGTCGGGTCGGTCGTGCGCGTTGTCGATGAAGTTCAAGGGCGCATTCACCAGTTCCTCGCGATCGATGTCGTCCAGCGTCGGTACGTGCAGGGCGTAGAAGTGGCCACCGAGCTGCGCCAGCTCGCCCGTGGCGTACAGGCGGATTCCGCAGCGCAGGCAGAACCGGTAGTTCAGTCCCGCATGCTCCCGTCCGGCAGGCGCCCACTCGTAGCTGCCGAGCTGGTCAGCGCCGGCGATCAGCTCGAAATTTTCTGCGCGCACGAAAAGGAACCACGCGCGCGCCTTGCTGCAGATCGAGCAGTTGCATCGGTTGCTGCCGGCAGAAAGGTCGAACCCGGCCTCGTAGCGCACCGCCTGGCAGTGGCAGCTCCCGTGGTGCTTGCGGTAGGTCATCGGTCGCCTCTTCGGGTTGGCCTTGAAGATCGACATCGTGGCACGACTGATCTTTAAATGCAACCAGTCTAGAATCCGGTGGCATGCGCCAGGACCAACGATCGACATGCCCCATCAGCACCGCCCTCGAAGTGGCGGGCGACCGGTGGTCGCTGCTGGTGATCCGCGACCTGATGTTCGCGGGCAAGCGTCACTTCCGCGAGTTTCTGCAGTCGGAAGAGGCCATCTCCAGCAACGTGCTGGCCGACCGCCTCAACGCCCTCGTCGAAAGCGGCGTCATCAGCCGTCGCGACGATCCGAGCCATGCCCAGAAGGCCATCTACAGCCTGACGGAGAAGGGGCTCGATCTGCTGCCGGTGCTGATCGCGATGAGCGCCTGGGCGCAGAAGTACCACCCCGACACGCGCCGGCCCGAGGCTGCAGAGCTTGTCGGGCGCAGCCCCCACTTCGTCGAACAGCTGAAGGCCCGGCTGCGCGCGCAGCACGTTGCGTGACTCAGCGGCTGTTGTGCCAGGCGGCCGCCTGGCCGCGCGAACTCAGGGCGAGCTTGTCGAGGATGTTCGCGACATGCCGCTTCACGGTGTGCGGGCTGATGTCGAGCGCGCGCGCGATGTGCTTGTTGCTGTCGCCCGCGGCAATGCGTTCGAGCACTTCCTGCTCGCGCTGGCTGAGCAGGCCGTCGCCGGCAGCTTGCCCGGCCACCGGCTGGCGCGCGTGCAGCGAGGCCGACAGTTGCGCCGCGGCGCGCAGTTCTTCGCGCTGCGCCTCGGTGAGCCGCTGGCCCCAGTTCGCACCGGCCAGTTCCAGCAGCAGGGCCGGGCCGCACATGAGCGCCTGGCCGCGCACGCCCTCGCGGATCAGCCGGTCCAGCACCGGCGCCACCACCGCGGCGGCTTCCTGCACCTGCCCCAGGCGCAGCAGCACGTGGCCGGCGCGCAGCGTCAGGTCGGTGCGCTGGCCCATCACGTCCATCTCGTGCAGCTTGGGCAGCAGCAGCTTGAAGTGCTGCGCCGCTTCGTCCCAGCGCCCGATCGCTGCGGCGTAGCGTGCGCGCACCGCCCACGCGCGCGGGTTCCAGCTGGTCGCGTCTTCGAGCGGGTTCTCGCGGATCATGCCGGCCCAGCGGCGCAGGTCCACCGGGTCGCTGCCCAGCGTGCCGTTCATGCGCACGCCGTAGATGGCGGTCTGGTGGCGCCAGAAGCGGCGCTGGTCTTCGGGCGACTCGTCGTAGCCGGCGAGCTTCTTTTCCAGCCGGGCCTGCACCTCGGCGGCGTTGCCGCACATCGCAGCGCAATACATCTGGAAGGTGTCGACCGACCACGCCAGTTCGCCCGACACCGCCAGCCACTTCAGGTCTTCTTCGGCTTCGGCCAGGTCGGCCAGCGCGGCGTCGACGCGGCCGGCCCAGAGCGCCTGGAACGCACGCAGCATGCGGGTTTCGCCGCGCATCGGCAGCGGCCGGTCGGCGATGCGCGGCCGCACGCCGGCGAGGTAACGGTCGATCAGGGCCGACATGCCGCCGATGGTGGTCCAGTTCGTCACCGGCACGCACAGCCACCACAGCAGCAGCGAGTCGCAGTCTTCCAGCAGGCCCAGCAGCTCGGCGTAACGCACCGCCAGCAGCTCATGCTCGCCGTGCCGGTAACGCTGCGAACAGTCGGCCATCAGCGCCAGCAGGCGAGCGTCGTGCACGACGGTGTCGCCACGCAGCGTTTCCACGAGCAGGTCGACCTCGTCATTGCGGTCGAGCGGGTACAGCGCCTGGGCCAGCGTGGCCTGGGCACGCTGCAGCTCGGCCGTGTCGCCGGCGGCCTCGGCCAGCCGCACGCCCAGCTCTGACCAGCGCGCCATCTCGATCCACTGCCAGCGCAGGCCGCAGGTCGTCGCGGTCAGCCGGCACAGACGCGCGCTGCGCTGTGCTGCCGGAAACTGCTCCACCAGCCTCAGCACCTCGCCACCGCCGCCGTGCAGCAGCAGGTCGTGCGCGGCCGCGTCGAGCGCGCTTTCGGCCAGGGCCCAGTCGCCGGCGCGCAGCAGGTAGCCGATGCGGCGCAGCGCGTCGCCTTCGCCGGCGGCGGCGCGGCGCAGCAGCTCGGGGCCTTCACCGGGCAGGCGCACCGCCTGGCGCGCCAGCAGTGCGTCGCGGAACAGGTCGTGCAGCACCAGTGTGCGCTCCTGCGCGTCGAGCGCCGTCGCGAACAGGCCGCGGCGCTCGATCTCGTCCAGCCACTCGGCAGCGCGGCCGTCGCCGCTGACAGCCGCCGCACGGCTGGCGGTGAGCTCGCGCAACACGGCGGTGCGCAGCAGAAAGTCGTGCAGCGGCGCGGGCATGTCGTCGAGCACCTCGGCCGCCAGGTAGTCGAACAGGTGGCGGTCGATCAGCCTGGCGCTGCCGGACGATGCATTGCCACTCGCCGCGCCGCCGCGCGTGCGCAGCGCCACCAGCGCCAGCCCCAGGCCGGCGGGCCAGCCGGCGGTGCGCTCGAACAGGTCGCCGGCGCGCTCGGTGGGTTGGGCCACGGCCTCGCCAGCGAACAGCACGTCGGCCTCGCTGCGGCTGAAGCGCAGGTCGTCCTGGTTGAACTCGGCCAGATCACCGCTGGCACGCAAGCGCGCCAGCGCCAGCGGCGGCGGGGTGCGGCTGGAGAGCAGCAGCGTCCAGCGCGGCGGCAGGCGTTCGATCAGGGTGTCGAGCAGCGTGAAGGCACTCTCCGACTCGACGCGGTGCAGGTCGTCGAGCACGATCACGCCGCGCGACACGCCGCTGTCGGCCAGTGCGTTCAGCAGCTCGGCCACGGCGCGTTTCAGGCCGTGCCCACTGCCGGCCAGCGCGATCAGCGCTTCGGGCGAGGTGCGCCAGGGCAGGTCGTGCGGTTCGAGCGCGGCGACCAGGCAGGCGAACAGGCGTTCGGCGTCGTCATCGTCGTCGAGCGACACCCAGGCGCTGGCGACGCCGTCACCTTGCCGCGTCAGCTGGGCCGCCAGCGCCGTGGTCTTGCTGAAGCCGGCCGGTGCCTGCAGCAGCACGACCCGGTGCGTGGCGACGGCATGCGCGATCGCCGCGTCGAGCTGGGTGCGGGGCACACGCGACAGGCGCAGCCGCGGCGGCTGGATCTTGGCGGTGGGGAATCGAAGGGCGTCCATGGGCACGGCGGTGAAACGGGGCGACGCGACAGCACGAAGTGTGCAGGATCATCGCGCGGCCGACCAGCCGCCGTGAGCAGCGGGCCCCTAGGAGTCTGGGCGGCAGAAGGGAAGTCCCTGAGAGCTGCTGGCACGTGAGGTGCGTTGATGCGGCATGGCCGCGAACTACCTCCCCTACGAACCTG
>JBEBIB010000050.1:0-16795 GCA_040080605.1 Burkholderiaceae bacterium | reverse complement strand
TGATCGCCGCCGTCAGCGTCGTCTTGCCGTGGTCCACGTGCCCAATCGTCCCCACGTTCACGTGCGGCTTGGTGCGCTCGAATTTGCCTTTTGCCATTTCAATTTCTCCGTCAGAGTAAAGAGCATTGCCAGTGAGGTGTTTAAGGTTTCCCGCAGGGTGTTGATTCGTTCGCCACTGGCAGCGAACGGGACCCCACGGAAGACCGGCTTGTATTACTTGCCGCGCGCGGTGATGATCGCGTCGGCGACGTTCTTCGGAGCTTCGCTGTAGTGCTTGAACTCCATCGTGTACGTGGCACGGCCTTGCGACATCGAGCGCAGCGTGGTCGAGTAGCCGAACATTTCCGACAACGGCACTTCGGCCTTGATGACCTTGCCACCGCCGGGCATGTCGTCCATGCCCTGCACCATACCGCGGCGTGACGACAGGTCGCCCATCACACCACCGGCGTAGTCTTCCGGCGTCTCGACCTCGACCGCCATCATCGGCTCCAGGATCACCGGCGAAGCCTTGCGGCAGCCGTCCTTGAAACCAAGCGACGCGGCCATCTTGAACGCGTTTTCGTTCGAGTCGACCTCGTGGTACGAACCGAAGGTCAGCGTGACCTTCACGTCGACCACCGGGTAGCCTGCCAGCACACCGGCCGGCAGCGAGTCTTCCACGCCCTTGCGCACCGCAGGAATGAATTCCTTCGGCACCACGCCACCCTTGGTCGCGTCGACGAACTCGAAGCCCTTGCCCGGCTCCTGCGGCTCGATCTTCAGCACGACGTGGCCGTACTGGCCCTTGCCGCCCGACTGGCGCACGAACTTGCCTTCGACATCGGCAACCGGCTTGCGGATCGTCTCGCGGTAAGCCACCTGCGGCTTGCCGACGTTGGCTTCCACGCCGAATTCGCGCTTCATGCGGTCGACGATGATTTCCAGGTGCAGCTCGCCCATGCCCGAGATGATGGTCTGGCCAGACTCTTCGTCGGTCTTGACGCGGAACGACGGGTCTTCCTGGGCCAGGCGGCCCAGGGCGATGCCCATCTTTTCCTGGTCGGGCTTGGTCTTGGGCTCGACCGCTTGCGAAATCACCGGCTCGGGGAAGATCATCTTCTCGAGCGTGATGATGGCCGTCGGGTCGCACAGGGTTTCGCCCGTGGTCACTTCTTTCAGGCCCACGCAGGCGGCGATGTCGCCGGCCAGAATTTCCTTGATTTCTTCGCGCTGGTTGGCGTGCATCTGCAAGATGCGGCCGATGCGCTCTTTCTTGCCGCGGATCGGGTTGTAGACCGAGTCGCCCGACTTCAGCACGCCGGAATAAACGCGCACGAACGTGAGCTGGCCCACGTACGGGTCAGTCATCAGCTTGAACGCGAGTGCGGCGAACTTCTCTTCGTCGGTGCGCTGGCGCACGACCGGCTTGTCGTCGTCGTCGGTGCCGGGCACCGGCGGAATGTCGGCCGGCGACGGCATGAAGTCGACCACGCCGTCGAGCATGCGCTGCACGCCCTTGTTCTTGAAGGCGGAGCCGCAGAACATGGGCTGGATTTCAGCGGCGATAGTGCGCGTGCGGATGGCGAGCTTGACCTCGTCCTCGGACAGGTCGCCCGTCTCGAGGTACTTGTTCATCATGTCTTCGCTCGACTCGGCCGCGGCTTCGAGCATGTTCTCGCGCCACTTCTTGGCTTCTTCGAGCAGCTCGGCAGGGATCTCGCGGTAGTCGAACTTCATGCCCTGCGAGGCCTCGTCCCAGATGATCGCCTTCATCTTGATGAGGTCGATCACGCCGGTGAAGCCTTCTTCGGCACCGATCGGAATGACGATGGGCACGGGGTTCGCGTTCAGGCGCACCTTCATCTGCTCGACGACCTTGTAGAAGT
This sequence comes from Burkholderiaceae bacterium, assembly GCA_040080605.1. Classification (GTDB taxonomy): domain Bacteria; phylum Pseudomonadota; class Gammaproteobacteria; order Burkholderiales; family Burkholderiaceae_C; genus LMDS01. Next base: position 14,927 of record JBEBIB010000050.1, on the reverse strand, counting down.
TCGCGCCGGTGCGGTCCATCTTGTTGACGAACGCAAGGCGCGGCACCTTGTACTTGTTGGCCTGGCGCCAGACGGTTTCCGACTGCGGCTGCACGCCGCCCACGGCGCAGTACACCATGCACGCACCGTCGAGCACGCGCATCGAGCGCTCGACTTCAATGGTGAAGTCGACGTGCCCGGGGGTGTCGATGATGTTGATGCGGTGCTCGGGGTAACCCAGCTCCATGCCCTTCCAGAAGCAGGTGGTCGCAGCCGAGGTGATCGTGATGCCACGCTCCTGCTCCTGCTCCATCCAGTCCATGGTCGCAGCGCCGTCGTGCACTTCACCGATCTTGTGATTGACACCCGTGTAGAACAGGATGCGCTCGGTGGTCGTGGTTTTGCCGGCGTCGATGTGAGCCGAGATGCCAATGTTGCGATAGCGCTCGATCGGGGTCTTGCGGGCCATGGTGAAACTCCAAATGCAGGGGCCGCTCGCGGGTTCGTGTAAACCCGATGAGCGGCCGGGGGAACAACCGGCTTATGGCCGGCTGTCGTAGAGGGGAAAACTCAGAAACGGAAGTGCGAGAACGCCTTGTTGGCCTCGGCCATGCGGTGCACTTCGTCGCGCTTCTTCATCGCGCCGCCGCGGCCTTCGACGGCCTCGAGCAGCTCGTTGGCCAGGCGCTGCGCCATCGACTTTTCGCCGCGCTTGCGGGCCGATTCCTTGAGCCAGCGCATGGCCAGCGCCACGCGGCGCACGGGGCGAACTTCCACGGGAACCTGGTAGTTCGCACCGCCCACGCGGCGTGACTTCACTTCGACCATCGGCTTGATGTTGTTCAGCGCGACGACGAAGATCTCGAGCGGATCCTTGCCCGACTTCTTCTCGACCTGCTCGAGCGCACCGTAGATGATGCGTTCGGCAATGGCCTTCTTGCCGGATTCCATGATCACGTTCATGAACTTCGACAGATCGACCGAACCGTACTTGGGATCGGGGAGGATGTCCCGTTTGGGGACTTCGCGACGACGAGGCATTTCTCTTCCTTTTGCTTCAGTTGGCCCGCGCTTTCGCACCGGCCGCGGACAACCCATATGGGGCCATCCAACTTACTCGGCAAGCCGGGACGACTTGCCGAAGATGACCACAGCCCGAGGGCCGGATCGCTGGTTCGGCTGTTAAGCCTTCTTGGGGCGCTTCGCGCCGTACTTGGAACGCGACTGCTTGCGGTCTTTCACGCCTTGCAAGTCGAGCGAACCACGCACGATGTGGTAACGCACACCGGGCAAGTCCTTCACGCGGCCACCGCGCACGAGCACGACACTGTGCTCCTGCAGGTTGTGGCCTTCGCCGCCGATGTAGGAAATGATCTCGAAGCCGTTGGTCAGGCGAACCTTGGCGACTTTACGCAGCGCAGAGTTCGGCTTCTTCGGCGTCGTGGTGTACACACGAGTGCACACACCGCGCCGCTGGGGGCCGCCCTGCAGGGCCGGCGACTTGGACTTCGTGATCTCGGTCTCGCGACCGTGACGCACGAGCTGGTTGATGGTAGGCATTGGTAACTTGTTCCCGTTTGAAGTCACTTGGTTTTCGGCCACCTTGCCAACTGGCCATGCAACTCTTGGGAAAAGCGCACCCGACTCGGCACGTTTGGGTCCGGTGGGTTGCCCAGCAAAGAGCGCAGCAGTGTCTGCCGAAAAGCCTTCTATTGTATGCCGACGCTCCAAGTGCTGCAAGCCGCTCCGTTTCTGACCTGCGCAGGCGGGCGCGGGTGCTACCGTGGCGGCCCTCGCCCCACTGCTTCGCTTCGATGACTACAGACGCCCGGATTGCCGTCCTCGACACGAACGTCGTTCTCGACTGGTTGTTGTTCGGCAACCCGCAATGCGCCGCGCTGCAGCGAGCACTCACCTGCGCAACGATGCGCTGGGTCGCCACGGTCGAGATGCGCGACGAGCTGACCCATGTGCTCGGCCGCGGCCACCTCGACCGCTGGCAGCCCGATCTGGCGCTGCTCGGCGCGCAGTGGAACAAATACTGCGTCGAGGTACCGGTGCCGCCGCCCGCAAGCCACGCCACGCGGCTGCGCTGCACCGACACCGACGACCAGAAGTTCATCGACCTCGCGCTGGCCTGCGGCGCGCGCTGGCTGCTCAGCCGCGACCGGGCCGTGCTGAAACTCGCGCGCAAGGCACAAGCGCGCGGGCTGACCATTCAGACGCCGGACGCGTGGGCCGCGGCCAACCCCGCGGGTTGATCGGGGCGCGCCAACCAATTCGGCCGGGCAAAAAAAGAGCGGCCCGCAGGCCGCTCTTCATGGCGGGAAGACCGATTACTCGGTCGCCGCGTCGCTCGCCGCGTCGATCTGGGCCAGCTGCACGGCCGCCAGTTCTTCGGCTTCCTGCATGACGATGGCCTTGCGCTCGGCGTCGTCCATGGCTTCCTTGGTCTTGCGCGCGTCGTGGAAGGCCATGCCGGTACCGGCGGGGATGAGCCGGCCGACGATGACGTTTTCCTTCAGGCCACGCAGCTCGTCGCGCTTGCCCATGATGGCAGCCTCGGTGAGCACCCGCGTGGTTTCCTGGAACGAAGCCGCCGAGATGAAGCTGTCGGTCGACAGCGACGCCTTGGTGATGCCCATCAGCACATCGCTGTGCGTGGCGGGCAGCTTGCCTTCGGCCAGGGCCTTGTCGTTCTTGCCCAGCAGCTCGGAACGCTCGACCTGTTCACCCAGGATGTAGCTCGTGTCGCCCGGGTTGGTGATCTGCACGCGGCGCAGCATCTGGCGAACGATCACCTCGATGTGCTTGTCGTTGATCTTCACACCCTGCAAACGGTACACGTCCTGCACTTCGTCGACGATGTAACGCGCCAGTTCCTCGATGCCCAGCAAGCGCAGGATGTCCTGCGGATCGGCCGGGCCGTCGACCACCGACTCGCCCTTGTTGACCACCTGTCCTTCGTGGACCACGATGTTCTTTTCCTTGGGCACCAGCTCTTCGTAGACCTTGCCTTCCGGGTCGGTGATCTGCAGGCGAACCTTGCCCTTGGTCTCTTTACCGAACGACACGGTACCGGTCATCTCGGCCAGCGTGCCCTTGTCCTTCGGCGTGCGGGCTTCGAACAGCTCGGCCACCCGCGGCAAGCCGCCGGTGATGTCGCGTGTCTTCTGGCCTTCGACCGGGATGCGTGCCAGCACTTCGCCCGGCATCAGGTCTTGCCCGTCGCGGATCTGCACCAGCGAGCCGACCTGGAACGCGATCGTCACCGAGTGGTCGGTGCCGGGGATCTTGACCTCGTTGCCCGCTGCGTCGAGCAGCTTGACCTGAGGACGGATCACCTTGATCGCGCCACGGCGCTTCGGGTCGATCACGACGAGCGTGGACAGGCCCGTCACTTCGTCGAGCTGCTTGGCAACGGTCACGCCTTCTTCGACGTTCTCGAACTTCGCCTTGCCGGCGAATTCGGTGATGACCGGTCGCGTCAGCGGGTCCCAGTTGGCCAGCACCGTACCGGCCTTCACTTGCTGGTCGGCCTTGATGCTGAGCAGCGCGCCGTACGGCAGCTTGTGGCGCTCGCGCTCACGGCCGTGCTGGTCGGAGATGATGATTTCACCGGAACGCGAAATCACCACCAACTCGCCCTTGCCGTTGGTCACGTAGCGCATCGTCGCGTTGAAGCCGATGCGGCCGTCGCTCTTCGCGTCGACGCTCGAAGCCACCGCCGCACGCGACGCCGCACCACCGATGTGGAAGGTGCGCATCGTGAGCTGCGTGCCCGGCTCGCCGATCGACTGCGCGGCGATCACGCCGATCGCTTCGCCGACGTTGATCAGGCCACCACGACCCAGGTCACGGCCGTAGCACTTGGCGCAGATGCCGAAGCGCGTGCCGCAGGTGAGTGCAGTGCGAACCTTGACTTCGTCGACGCCGGCAGCTTCCAGCATGTCGAGCACGTCTTCGTCGAGCATTTCGCCGGCGCCGAGCAGCTGCTCCTGCGTTTCCGGGTGCTGCACTTCGATCGCGGTCACGCGACCGAGGATGCGGTCGCGCAGCGACTCGATCACTTCGCCGCCTTCGACCAGCGCGCGCTGGTTCATGCCGTTCTGCGTGCCGCAGTCTTCTTCGATCACGACCAGATCCTGCGTCACGTCGACGAGTCGGCGTGTCAGGTAACCCGAGTTCGCGGTCTTCAGCGCCGTGTCCGCCAGGCCCTTCCGGGCGCCGTGGGTGGAGATGAAGTACTGCAGAACGTTCAGGCCTTCGCGGAAGTTCGCGGTGATCGGCGTCTCGATGATCGAGCCGTCAGGCTTGGCCATCAGGCCACGCATGCCGGCGAGCTGGCGGATCTGCGCGGCGGAACCGCGCGCACCCGAGTCGGCCATCATGTAGATGGAGTTGAACGACTCCTGGTCCACGGTCTTGCCGTGGCGGTCGGTCGTCTTCTGCTTCGACAACTGGCTCATCATGACCTTGCCGACTTCGTCGCCGGTTTTGCCCCAGATGTCGACCACCTTGTTGTAGCGCTCGCCGGCCGTCACCAGGCCCGAGACGTACTGCTGCTCGATTTCCTTGACTTCCTTCTCGGCGCGCTCGATCAGGGCGGGCTTTTCCTTCGGCACGAGCATGTCGTCGACGGCGATCGAGATGCCGGCGCGCGTGGCCAGGCGGAAGCCCGACTGCAGCAGCTTGTCGGCGAACACGACCGTCTCTTTCAGACCGCACTTGCGGAACGAGACGTTGATCAGGCGCGAGATTTCCTTCTTCTTCAACGCCTTGTTGATGTTGCTGAACGGCAGGCCCTTCGGCAGGATCTCCGACAGCAACGCGCGGCCGACCGTGGTGTCCACGAGCTTGGTCTCCGGCGTGAACTCACCGGTTTCCTTGTTCTTGGTGTACTCGGTCAGGCGCACGCTGATCTTCGAGGTGATCTCGACCATGTCGTGGTCGAGCGCACGCTGCACTTCGCCGATGTCGGAGAAGATGATGCCTTCGCCCTTGGCGTTGATGCGGTCGCGCGTGGCGTAGTACAGGCCCAGCACCACGTCTTGCGACGGCACGATGCTCGGCTCGCCGTTGGCGGGGAACAGGATGTTGTTCGAAGCCAGCATCAGCGTGCGGGCTTCCATCTGTGCCTCGATCGACAGCGGCACGTGCACGGCCATCTGGTCGCCGTCGAAGTCGGCGTTGAAGGCCGCGCAGACCAGCGGGTGCAGCTGGATCGCCTTGCCTTCGATCAACACCGGCTCGAACGCCTGGATGCCCAGGCGGTGCAGCGTCGGCGCACGGTTCAACAGAACCGGGTGCTCCTTGATGACTTCTTCGAGGATATCCCAGACCACCGGCGTGCCGGATTCGACTTCCTTCTTCGCCGCCTTGATGGTCGTGGCGATCCCCATCGCTTCGAGACGCGAGAAGATGAAGGGCTTGAACAGTTCGAGCGCCATCAGCTTGGGCAGGCCGCACTGGTGCAGCTTGAGCGTCGGGCCGACCACGATGACCGAACGGCCCGAGTAGTCGACACGCTTGCCCAGCAAGTTCTGGCGGAAACGACCGCTCTTGCCCTTGATCATGTCGGCCAGCGACTTCAGCGCGCGCTTGTTCGCGCCCGTCATCGCCTTGCCGCGGCGGCCGTTGTCGAGCAACGAGTCGACGGCTTCCTGCAGCATGCGCTTTTCGTTGCGCACGATGATTTCCGGCGCCTTCAACTCCAGCAAGCGCGCGAGGCGGTTGTTGCGGTTGATGACGCGGCGGTACAGGTCGTTCAGGTCGCTGGTCGCGAAGCGGCCACCGTCGAGCGGCACGAGCGGGCGCAGGTCCGGCGGCAGCACCGGAAGCACTTCCATCACCATCCACTGCGGCTTGATGCCCGACTTCTTGAAGGCTTCCATCACCTTCAGGCGACGCGAGTTCTTCTTGACCTTGAGCTCGGAGCCGGTCATGTCGCCACGCAGCTTCTCGATCTCGACGTCGAGGTCGATCTCGGCCAGCAGCTTGTGCACGCCTTCGGCGCCCATCAACGCGACGAACTCGTCACCGAACTCGGTGCGCTTCGCGTCGAAGTCGTCCTCAGACATGATGCTGAACTTCTTCAGCGGCGTCATGCCCGGGTCGACGACAACGTAGGCTTCGAAGTACAGCACACGCTCGATGTCGCGCAGCGTCATGTCGAGCACGAGGCCCAGACGCGACGGCAGCGACTTCAGGAACCAGATGTGCGCGCAGGGAGCTGCCAGGTCGATGTGACCCATGCGGTCACGGCGGACCTTGGTCTGGGTGACTTCGACGCCGCACTTCTCGCAGATCACGCCACGGTGCTTCAGGCGCTTGTACTTGCCGCACAGGCACTCGTAGTCCTTGATGGGCCCGAAGATCTTGGCGCAGAACAGGCCGTCACGCTCCGGCTTGAAGGTGCGGTAGTTGATGGTCTCCGGCTTCTTGACTTCGCCGAACGACCAGGACCGAATTTTTTCGGGGGAAGCCAGGCCAATCTTGATGGCATCGAAATGCTCATCGGGAGTGAACTGGCGGAACAGATCAAGTAAACCCTTCATGTTCTGTTTCCTTCTTTCTTAGTTGCGCTCGAGTTCAATGTCGATGCCCAAGGAACGGATTTCCTTGACCAGCACATTGAACGATTCCGGCATGCCGGCTTCGATGGCGTGTTCGCCCTTGACGATGCTCTCGTACACCTTGGTGCGGCCGTTCACGTCGTCGGACTTGACGGTCAGCATTTCCTGCAGCACGTAAGACGCGCCGTAGGCTTCCAAAGCCCACACTTCCATTTCGCCGAAGCGCTGGCCGCCGAACTGGGCCTTGCCGCCCAGCGGTTGCTGCGTGACCAGCGAGTACGGGCCGGTGGAACGGGCGTGCATCTTGTCGTCGACCAGGTGGTGCAGCTTCAGCACGTGCATGTAGCCGACCGTGACGGGGCGCTCGAAAGCGTCGCCGGTGCGGCCGTCGTGCAGCGTGGCCTGGGTGCGCGTCGCGGTCAGGCCCTTGGCCTTGGCGATGTCGTCCGGGTAGGCGAGCTTGAGCATCGCGCGGATTTCTTCCTCCGCGGCGCCGTCGAACACCGGCGTGGCGAACGGAACGCCCTTGACCAGGTTGCCCGCCATCTCGATCACTTCGGCGTCGCTCAACTCATCCAGGCGCTCGGTCTTGCCGCCCGACTTGTTGTAGAGCTCGTCCATGAACTTGCGGATCTCTGCCACCTTGACCTGCTCTTGCAGCATCGTGCCGATGCGCTGGCCGATGCCCTTGCCGGCCCAGCCCAGGTGCACTTCCAGCACCTGGCCCACGTTCATGCGCGAAGGCACGCCCAGCGGGTTGAGCACGATGTCGCACGGCGTGCCGTCGGCCATGTAGGGCATGTCTTCGACCGGAACGACCTTGGAAACGACCCCCTTGTTGCCGTGGCGGCCGGCCATCTTGTCGCCCGGCTGCAGGCGACGCTTGACGGCGAGGTAGACCTTGACCATCTTCAGCACGCCAGCAGGCAGCTCGTCGCCCTGCGTCAGCTTCTTGCGCTTTTCTTCGAACGCGAGGTCGAAGCTGTGGCGCGTTTGCTCGAGCGAGTTCTTCACGCTTTCGAGTTGCCCTGCGATGGTTTCATCGGCCGGGCGGATGTCGAACCAGTGGTACTTCTCGACGCTGGCCATGTAGGCCTTGTCGATGATCGTGCCCTTGGCGATCTTCTGCGGTCCGCCGTTGGCGGGCTTGCCCACCAGCAGCTTCTCGATCCGGTCGAACGCGTCGCTTTCGACAATGCGAAGCTGGTCGTTCAGGTCGAGGCGGTAACGCTTCAGCTCATCGTCGATGATCTGCTGCGCACGCTTGTCGCGCGGGATGCCTTCACGGGTGAAGACCTGCACGTCGATCACGGTGCCGTTGGTGCCCTGGTCGACACGCAGCGACGTGTCTTTCACGTCCGAAGCCTTCTCGCCGAAGATCGCGCGCAGCAGTTTTTCTTCCGGTGTCAGCGTGGTCTCGCCCTTGGGCGTGACCTTGCCGACCAGCGTGTCGCCCGGGTTCACTTCGGCACCGACGTAGACGATGCCCGACTCGTCCAAGCGGCCGAGTTGCTGCTCCGACAGGTTCGGAATGTCGCGGGTGATTTCTTCCGAGCCCAGCTTGGTGTCACGCGCCATCACGACCAGCTCTTCGATGTGGATCGAGGTGTAGCGGTCGTCGGCAATCACACGTTCGCTGATCAGGATCGAGTCTTCGAAGTTGTAGCCGTTCCAGGGCATGAAGCCGACGAGCATGTTCTGGCCCAGGGCCAGCTCGCCGATGTCGGTGGAGGCACCGTCGGCGATGATGTCTTCGGCTTCCACCTTGTCACCGCGCTTGACGATCGGGCGCTGGTGGATGTTGGTGTTCTGGTTGGAACGCTGGTACTTGATCAGGTTGTAGATGTCGACGCCGACTTCACCGGCGACCGTTTCCTTGTCGTTGACACGGATCACGATGCGGTTGGTGTCGACGTAGTCCACGACACCGCCGCGCTTCGCAGCGACAACCGTGCCCGAGTCCTTCGCGGCCACGCGCTCCACACCGGTACCCACGAGCGCCTTTTCAGGACGCAAGGTCGGCACGGCCTGGCGCTGCATGTTGGCGCCCATCAGCGCGCGGTTCGCGTCGTCGTGCTCCAGGAAGGGCACGAGCGAAGCGGCGACCGAGACGATCTGCGTGGGAGCCACGTCCATGTACTGGATGCGCTCGGCCGAGGTCAGGATCGACTCGCCGTTGTCGCGCGCGCTCACCAGCTCGTCGATCAGCTTGCCGTCCTTGTCGAGCGTGGCGCTGGCCTGCGCGATCACGTACTTGCCTTCTTCGATGGCCGAAAGGTAGTCGATCTGCATCGACACCTTGCCGTCGGCCACGCGACGGTACGGCGTTTCGAGGAAGCCGTATTCGTTGAGCTGTGCGTACAGCGCCAGCGAGTTGATCAGACCGATGTTCGGGCCTTCCGGCGTTTCGATCGGGCAGACGCGGCCGTAGTGGGTCACGTGCACGTCGCGCACTTCGAAGCCGGCACGTTCGCGGGTCAAACCGCCCGGCCCAAGCGCCGAGACACGGCGCTTGTGCGTGATCTCGGAGAGTGGGTTGGTCTGGTCCATGAACTGCGACAGCTGCGACGCACCGAAGAACTCCTTCAAGGCAGCCGAGATCGGCTTGGAGTTGATCAGGTCGTGCGGCATCAGCGCTTCGGTCTCGGCCTGGCCGAGGCGTTCCTTGACGGCCTTTTCGATGCGGGCGAGGCCCGAGCGGTACTGGTTTTCGGCCAGCTCGCCCACGCAACGCACACGGCGGTTGCCGAGGTGGTCGATGTCGTCGACTTCGCCGCGGCCGTTGCGCAGCTCGACGAGGATCTTGACCACGTCGAGGATGTCTTCGTTGCTCAGCGTCATCGCGCCTTCCGGCACGTCGCGGCCGACACGGGCGTTGAACTTCATGCGGCCGACGCGCGACAGGTCGTAGGTGTCAGCCGAGTAGAACAGGCGGTGGAACAGGGCTTCCACCGCATCTTCGGTCGGCGGCTCGCCGGGCCGCATCATGCGGTAGATGGCGACACGCGCGGCCAGCTGGTCGGCAGTCTCATCCGCAGCCAGCGTCTGCGAGATGTAGGCGCCTTCGTCGAGCTCGTTCGTGTACAGGCAAGGAATTTCCTTGATGCCTGCGACGCGCAGCTTCTTCAGCAGCGTTTCGGTCAGCTCGTCGTTGGCCTTGGCCAGGATCTCGCCGGTGTCGGCATCGACCACGTTGCGGGCCAGCATGCGGGCCAGCAGGTAGTCTTCTGGCACGCTGATGAATTGCGTTTCCGACTGCTCGATGGTGCGCACGTGGCGTGCGGTGATGCGCTTGTCTTTTTCGACGACGACGTTGCCGTTCTTGTCGGTGATGTCGAAGCGTGCGATTTCACCGCGCAGGCGGTCGGCCACGAATTCGAGTTGCGCGCCGGAGTCCATCAGGCGGAAGTTGTCGAACACGAAGAAGTTCGCGAGGATCGACTCCGGGTTCAGGCCGATCGCCTTCAACAGGATCGTCACCGGCATCTTGCGGCGGCGGTCGACGCGGAAGTACAGGATGTCTTTCGGGTCGAACTCGAAGTCGAGCCACGAGCCGCGGTACGGGATGATCCGCGCCGAGAACAGCAGCTTGCCGCTGGAGTGCGTCTTGCCCTTGTCGTGCTCGAAGAACACGCCCGGCGAACGGTGCAGCTGCGAGACGATCACACGCTCGGTGCCGTTGACGATGAACGAGCCGTAGTCGGTCATCAGGGGCACTTCGCCCATGTAGACCTCTTGTTCCTTGATTTCCTTGACCGTCTTGGCCTGCGGGCTCTCACGGTCATAGATGATCATCTGCAGCTTCGCGCGAACAGCGGCGGCATAGGTGAGACCACGAACCTGGCACTCGCGCGTGTCGAACGCGGGCTTGGCCATGTTGAATTCGATGAACTTCATCTCCACGAACCCGTTGTGCGACACGATCGGGAAGGCGGAAAGGAAGGCGGCCTGAAGGCCTTCGGGCTTGCGCTTTTGCGGCGGCGTGTCCTTTTGCAGGAACGCGACGTAGGATTCCTTCTGCATCGTCAGCAGATAGGGGACTTTGAGAACACTCTCGCGTTTACCGAAGCTCTTGCGAATCCGCTTGCGCTCGGTGTAGCTGTAGGGGGTTTGTTGCTGCGCCATGTGTCGTTTCTCACTCCGTCTCAGAGAACTCGGCCCGGCCGGGGGCTCCGCTCTCGTCGGCGACTGTCGCTCGGCCCGTGTCTGCCAGGGGCGAGGCAATTCGAAGTCTGGTGGTTGGCCACTACCAACCGCTGGCGGACAACCCTGGCGTTGCACCAAGGCCCGACCAAACTCGCCCTCTGCAGTCGGATCAGAGGGCTTTTGAAATCACTTGAAAGAACCCTCGATTGTCGAGGTTCGTGCTTTCAAGTGCTTTCAAAGGGCCAATAAGGAAGCATGGCCCGAGAAAGCACAAAAGGCTGGGTGCCGAAAACGGCCCCAGCCCCGTGCACGGAGGCGAATTACTTGATCTCGGCCTTGGCGCCGGCGTCGACCAGCTTCTTCAGTGCGGCGTCGGCATCGGCCTTGGCCACGGCTTCCTTGACAGCCTTCGGAGCGCCGTCGACCAAGTCCTTGGCTTCCTTCAGGCCCAGGCCGGTCAGTTCGCGCACGGCCTTGATGACCGACACCTTGTTGGCGCCAGCTTCGAGCAGCATCACGTTGAATTCGGTCTGCTCTTCAGCGACCGCGGCGGCAGCACCGCCACCACCGGCGCTAGGCGCCGACATCGCAGCGGCGGAAACGCCGAACTTCACTTCGATGGCCTTGACCAAGTCGTTGAGGTCCATCACCGACATGCTGTCGAGTGCGGTCAGGAATGCGTCTTTATCGAATGCCATTTTGATTTCCAGTTCAGTTGATTGATTGCAAAGATCGGTCGATCAGGCGGCGGGCGCTTCAGCCGCAGGGGCTTCGGCAGCGGGCGCTGCTTCGGCTTCCGGCGCGGCTGCTGCGGCAGGAGCCGCTTCGGCACGCTTCTCGGCGATGGCCGCCAGCACCCGCGCAATGCGCGAGACCGGGGACTGCATCAGGCCGAGCAATTGCGCCAGCAGCACTTCCTTGCTCGGAATCGCGGCGAGGGCTTTCACCCCGTCGGCGTTCAGAGCCTTGCCTGCGTAGGCGCCACCCGTGATGACCAGCTTGTCGTTGCCCTTGGCAAAGTCGGCGATGACTTTGGCCGCGGCGACAGCATCTTCGGAAAAGCCGTAGATCAGCGGGCCGACCATGGTCGCCGAGGCCACTTCGAACGGTGTGCCGGCAACAGCGCGACGGGCGAGCGTGTTCTTCAGGACATGAAGGTACACACCCTTGTCGCGCGCTTGCTTGCGCAGCACGTTCAAGTGTTCCACGGTGAGGCCACGGTATTCAGCCAGCGCGAGCGTCTGTGAGCGGGCCACTTGGGCCGACACATCCGCCACCACGGTCTGCTTCTCGCTTTTGTTGAGACTCAAGGTCTACTCCTCACAACATGTGCTCTTCGGCCGTTGCCGGCCTCCGGGCACCCTAAGGTTCAGCGAAACAACCGAACTGGAATTCGTCATTCCTTTTCGGTGGAGCCGCCATCTGCGCTGGCTTGTTGCGGGCGCGGTTTTGAGGCCGCGACCAGCCTTCCATTAAGCGACCACGAAGGGCCGCACCAGCGGTCTTGGATGACCTGCGCTTGCCTTGCGGCTTGCGCAGTCCACCAAACTCTTCTCGACCGGCACCAGACTCGTGCCGATCTCTATTTCAAATTCAGGCAGCCGTGGCCGACGCGTTGATCGACGCGATTTCGACCCGGGCGCCCACGCCCATCGTCGAACTCAGTGCAACCTTGCGCAGGTAGACGCCCTTGCTCGATGCCGGCTTGGCCTTGTTCAGGGCCTCGATCAGCGCGCGCAGGTTGCCCACCAGCTTGTCGGACTCGAAGGAACGGCGGCCGATGGTGGCGTGGATGATCCCGCCCTTGTCGACGCGGAACTGCACCTGGCCGGCCTTGGCGTTACGCACGGCTTGTGCCACGTCGGGCGTCACGGTGCCGACCTTCGGGTTCGGCATCAGGCCGCGCGGGCCCAGGATCTGGCCCAGCGTGCCGACGACGCGCATCGTGTCGGGCGAAGCGATCACGACGTCGAAGTCCATCTTGCCGGCCTTGATTTGCTCGGCGAGGTCTTCCATGCCGACGATGTCAGCACCAGCGGCCTTGGCTTCTTCGGCCTTGGCGCCTTGGGCGAACACGGCCACGCGCTTGGTCTTGCCAGTGCCGTTGGGCAACACGACGGCGCCACGCACGACCTGGTCGGACTTCTTGGCGTCGATGCCGAGTTGCACCGCCACGTCGATCGACTCATCGAACTTCGCGGTCGCGCATTCCTTGACGATCGCCAGGGCGTTGTCGACCGGATAGAGCTTGTTGCTGTCGACTTTGCCGGCGACAGCCTTCTGGCGTTTTGTCAAAGCAGCCATGTCAGACCACTCCTTCCACGGTGATGCCCATCGAGCGGGCGGTGCCGGCGATGGTGCGAACAGCTGCGTCGAGGTCGGCGCCGGTCAGGTCTTTCAGCTTGATCTTGGCGATGTCTTCGAGCTGCGTGCGCGTCAGCTTGCCCACCTTGTCGGTGTGCGGCTTCGGCGAGCCCTTGTCGAGCTTGAGCGCCTTCTTGATCAGCACGGTGGCCGGCGGCGTTTTCAGGATGAACGTGAACGACTTGTCCGCGAACGCGGTGATCACGACCGGCAGCACGAGGCCGGGTTCCATGCTGGAGGTCTGGGCGTTGAACGCCTTGCAGAACTCCATGATGTTCAGACCGCGCTGGCCGAGCGCCGGGCCGATCGGGGGCGACGGGTTTGCTTTGCCCGCCGGGACTTGCAGCTTGATGTAGCCGACAATTTTCTTTGCCATCTTCACTCTCCAATGCAACCCCCTCGGCGATACATCGCTTCGAAGGTTGTTGAGTTCAAACGCCAAGGGCTGGTTACCTTGGCTCCTCTTTCCGGTGTCTCGTCACCGGCAGCAACGGCTGATGATCGAGCGCCTTGCAGCGCCCGCCCCATCAGCAGGGACTCAAACTTTCTCGACCTGCGCGAAGTCGAGCTCGACCGGTGTCGCACGACCGAAGATCGTGACCGCCACGCGAACCTTCGACTTGTCGTAGTTGACGTCTTCGACGGCGCCGTTGAAATCGGTGAACGGGCCTTCCTTGATGCGCACCAGCTCGCCCACTTCCCATTGCACTTTGGGCCGGGGCTTTTCGACGCCCTCTTGCATCTGGTGCACGATCTTCAGCACCTCGGCTTCCGAGATCGGCGAGGGCCGATTCTTCGCACCGCCCACGAAACCCGTGACCTTGCTGGTGTGCTTCACCAGGTGCCAGCTATCGTCGGCCATTTCCATTTCGACCAGCACATAGCCCGGGAAAAAGCGCCGCTCGCTGACCGACTTCTTGCCGTTCTTCAGCTCGACCACTTCTTCCATCGGCACCAGGATGCGGCCGAACTTGTCCTGCATCTCGGAGCGGTCGATGCGCTCGCGCAGGTTGCGCTCGACGGCCTTTTCCATGCCGGAATAGGCGTGCACCACGTACCAGCGCTTGTTGGTGGCGGGGGCCACCGTCGCGGCAGTCACTTCGGGCGTGTTGAGTTCTTCGGTCATGCTATTTTCCTCAACGCTTCCAGCCCAGGATCAAGTCGTACAGCAACCATTCGAGCGTCTTGTCCGTCAGCCACAGGAACAGCGCCATCACGAACACGAAGGCGAAGACGTAGCCGGTCATCTGCAGCGCTTCCTTGCGCGTCGGCCACACGACCTTGCGCACTTCCTTCACGGAGTCGCGGCCGTAAGCGATCAGCTGCTTGCCCGACTCCGACATGAAGAACGTGGCCACGGCCGCCGCGAACAGGACGATCAAGGCCACGACGCGCAGCCACAGGTCCTGCTTGCCGAGCGCGTAGAACGCCACCACACCGCTGATGACCAGCAGCGCAGCGACCGCGAGCTTGGCTTTGTCAGCGCCGGTGGAGATGGTTTCGACTGTGGGTGGGTTCGCCATGTGTGTTCACTGTTTCAAACTAACGAGGCCGGTACCCAAGGGTTGCACCACCTCTGACAGCAAAGCCCGCAAGCGCTTCTCTGTGCGTTCGCGGGCTGCTGTGGTCGCCAGACGCTGGTCTCTTCAGACCCGGGATCTGGCAGGGGCGGAGGGCATCGAACCCCCAACCTCTGGTTTTGGAGACCAGCGCTCTGCCAATTGAGCTACGCCCCTCTTGATTGCAAATTACGCGATGATCTTTGCGACGACGCCAGCGCCGACGGTGCGGCCGCCTTCACGGATGGCGAAGCGCAGGCCTTCTTCCATCGCGATCGGGTTGATCAGCTTCACGGTGATGCTG
>JBEBIB010000028.1:0-73446 GCA_040080605.1 Burkholderiaceae bacterium | reverse complement strand
CCCCCCACATTTACAAGCAGAAGACGGCTTACCAGTTTTATAACATCTTATCGTGGGCTCGGATATTTGTATACCATACAGAAGCGGGGGATGGTGAGACGAGCGTCTTGGGAGGGGGTGGGACCGAAGTCCGTTGAGCCCAGCGTACCCCCCTTCCGCGGCCGTGACAAGCGAGTGACACCAATGCTCACAGGGTGCCGAAAAGCGCACGCGCAAAGCCGCTCCTTCGGTGAATTTCTGCCCCGATGCGGGTGCGATAATTCGAGGATTGCCTCCCGGAGATTTGCTTGGACAAGCCACCGTCTCGGTGACCGTCCGCTCCAGCGTTCACCTGGGGTGAGGCGGGCCCACGACCCATCCCCCAGACCCTGACCGTGCCGCTCACCGCGGCGGGCGCGCTCGCGTTGGAGCCCTCATGCTGAATGTCTTCACGCTGGCCAATGGCCGGCTCGCGCAAGAAGAAATCGAAAGCCTCGACGACCTGACCCAGGCGCTCACCCGTGTGCAGCCGGTCTGGGTAGATCTCGACGCCCCCACCGCCGAAGAAAAGGGCTGGATCGCGCAGCACTTCGGCGTGACGATCCCGCACGACGCCGTCGATGACGACCTTGAAGAGTCGGCCCGCTTCTACGAAGAAGACAACGGCGAGTTGCACATCCGCTCCGACTTCCTGATCGACGACGACGAAGCGCCGCGCAACGTGCGGGTGGCCTTCATCCTGTTCAGGAACGTGCTGTTTTCGATCCACGCCGAAGACCTGCCAGTGTTCCGCCTGCTGCGCCTGCGCGCGCGGCGCATTCCGGCTCTGATCGAAGACGCGAAAGACGTGCTGCTCAAGCTCTACGACGCCGACGCCGAGTACAGTGCCGATGCGCTCGAAGGTATCTACGACAGCCTGGAAGCGGTCAGCGCGCAGGTGCTCAAGCAGCAGCTCAACGACCAGGCCGCCGGCGAAGCCCTGAACGCGATCGCGCGCGAAGAAGACCTGAACGGGCGCATCCGCCGCAACGTGATGGACACCCGCCGCGCGGTCAGCTTCATGATGCGCAGCCGCATGCTCAACGCCGAGCAGTTCGAAGAAGCGCGCCAGATCCTGCGCGACATCGACTCGCTCGACAGCCACAGCACCTTCCTGTTCGACAAGATCAACTTCCTGATGAACGCGACGGTCGGTTTTATCAACATCAACCAGAACAAGATCATCAAGCTGTTCTCGGTGGCCAGCGTGGCGCTGCTGCCGCCGACGCTGATCGCCAGCATCTACGGCATGAACTTCAAGGCCATGCCCGAGCTCGACTGGGCGCTCGGCTACCCGTATGCGCTGGGCCTGATGGCGGTCAGCGTGATCGCGCCGTTCTGGTTCTTCCGGCGCAAAGGCTGGCTCTGATTCACAGTCACAGGCCGGTGGTCTTGCGGATGAGCCTGAAGTAGAGGCCGTCGCCGAGGTGGCTGAGCGCTTTCATCCAGAGCGTGAAACGCTTCGGGAAGTGGATTTCGAAGCGCCCGGCTTCCCAGCCTTTCACGATCTCGCGCGCCGCCTCGGTGGGCGTGATCAATGCCGGCATCGTGAACTCGTTCTTCGCCGTGAGCGGTGTTTCCACGAAGCCCGGGTTGATCAGCGATGCGCCGATGCCGAGCGGGTGCAGGTCGAGGTAGAGCGTCTGCGCCAGGTTGATCAGCGCGGCCTTGGTCGGGCCGTAGGCGAGCGACGTGGGCAGGCCGCGGTAACCGGCCACGCTCGAGATCAGGCTCAAATGGCCGAATCCCTGTTTGAGCAATATCGGCAGTACCGCGTCGAGCAGGTGCAGCGCGCCGGCGTAGTTGATGCGGTCGTGCTGCAAGGCCACTTCGAGGTCGAAGTCGGTGGCGCGCATCGGCTGGTGGTAGCCGGCGCAGTACACGGCCATGTCGAGGCGGCCGAATTTTTCAACGATCTGCTGCGTGGCGCTGGCCAGCGCGGCGCGGTCGGTCACGTCGAGCACGATGCCGAGGCTGCCGGCGTGCATCTTCTCGAAGCTGTCGATCAGCGCCGCGTTGCGCGCCGAGACCACGACCTTCGCGCCGCGTTCGTGCAGCAGTTCGGCGGTGGCGCGGCCGATGCCAGTCGAGGCACCGACGAGCCAGACGACTTGGTCGTCCCAGTCGGTGATGCGCGGGTTCAGAGACATCGCCGCGATCTCACTTCTTGTAGAACGACAGCGTCACTTCGCCGAGCCGCACGCCGAACTTGCTCATCACGGCCTTGTTGATCATCACGCGCTCGTCCATCAGGTACATCCAGTCGTCGAACTGCACTTCGTACACCTTGTCGTCGACCGGCAGGCGCAGCGTGTAAGCCCAGCGCAGTGCGTTGCCGGCCGATTCGCCGACGGCTGTGCCGACCACGTCGTCGGCCATGCCGGTGTAGCGGCCTTGCCCGTTCACATCGGGCAGTTTCTTCAGGCGCCAGACGCGGCGTTCCTTCTTGCCGTCGCTGTAGACGAAGTTCTCGTCGAGCACGCCGTCGTCGCCGGTCCAGCTGCCTTTCATCTGCACCGTGAAGCGGCGCGCGACCTTGCCGCTGCGGTCGGTGAAGACGCCGTGTGCGACGAGGTCGCCATTGAAGTAGGTCTTCAGGTCGAGCGCGGGCTTTTCGGCCGCGTAGTCGGAAGGCGTAGGCGCCGAGGCGCAGCCACCGAACAACAGGGCCGCGGCGGCGAGGGTGGCCAGCAGGTAACGTGAGTGCATCAGGTGCTTTCGGAAGGGCGGATCCAGAACGAATAGAGCAGCGCGCACGCCGCGAGCTTGAGCACGCAGGGCAACACGCAGTAGGCGAGCGTCAGCGCGCTCAGGGCTTCTTCACTGCGGCTACCGGGCGCATAACCGAGCATCTGCAGCGCGGGCAACGACACACCCGCCGCGAGCGCCAGGTTGAGCTTGGTCGCGAAGTTCCACCAGCCGAAGTACGCGCCTTCGGCCCGGCCCGCGTGGCCGGCACGCTGGACCACGCCGGCGAGCAAGGCGCTCGGCAGGGTCAGGTCGGCGCCGAGCGCCACGCCGCTCAACACGCACACGGCGGTGAACGCGGCAACGTCGCCGGCACCCAGGCCTGCGGCCCAGACGAAGACGGCGATCGCCAGCAGCATCCCGGCGAGCCAGGTGCGTGCCAGGCCGAAGCGCGCCACAAAGCGCACCCAGAGCGGAATCGACGAGGCACCGGCCGCAAAATAGCTGGCGAGGAACAAGGGCTCGAACTGTGGCGCCTGCAGCCGGTCGCGGATGAAGAACAGCACCAGCGTAGCCGGCACCGCGCTGGCGATGCCGTTCACCAGATAGACCACCAGCAGCTTGCGGAACGCCGGGTTGGCGAAGGGTTTGGCGGGCGTCGAAGACGGCGCCTGCAAAGTGCCACGCGCCGGTTGTGGCGCGCCGCGCAGCAGCAGCAAGCCGGCAAGCAAGAGGACTGCGAAGACGACTGCGGTGACGCCCAGCCCGGCCAGCGACGGCAGCACGCTCGCCACCAGCACACCCGCCAAAGCGAGGCCTTCGCGCCAGGCGACGATCCGGGCGCGCTGCGCTTCATCGCCGCCGAGGCGCGCACCCCAGGCCTGGTGGATCACGGTGACGACGCTGTAGCCGAGGTAGGTCACGGCGAGCAGCGCGGCGCACCACACGAGCAGCGGGGTATTGCCCTGCAGCGGCGGGAAGAAAAGCGCCGCGAAGCCGATCGCGAGCACCACGCCGCCCCCGGCCGCGGCCCGCCAGGCTTGCGCGGACGAACGCGCGAACAGACGGTCGGCCCAGCGGCCGATCAGCGGGTCGGCGAAAGCGTCGAGCAGCCGCGCCGCGAGCAACACGAAACCCAGCAGCGCGAGCGGCACGCCGAGCGCGCCGGCATAGTGGTTGGGCAGCACCACGTACAGCGGCAGCGCCACGAACGCGAGCGGCAGGCCGAGCGCGCCGTAGCGGCTGCCGCCGCGCCAGGCGCCGGCGAGCGCAGGCGCGGGCGTCGGCAGCGACACGACGTTCGCCGTGCCGGTCATCAGGCAACCTCCGTGCTGCGCACTGCGGTGTATGAGCCCTTCGGGCGGCTGTGCGGGCTCATGAACCCGCCCGCGGGCCGCCGAGCAGGGCCAGGCGCAGCTTCGGCTCCGAGGTCTGCGGCGACAACCAGATGCTGAAGAAGCGCCGTGCGAAGTCGGTCTCGCGCACTTCGCCGCGCAGCTTGCCGTTGAAATAGAAGCGTGCCGCTTCGCCGGGCCGGTGCACGCCGGTGATGCGGTCGCCGGCCGCCACGTCGGGGAACAGCTGAATCATCGAAGCGAGCCAGCGCGCCGTGTCGGGCTCGGGCACCGCGCCGAAGCGCTGCATCTCGACGAGGCTGCGCTCGGCTATCTGCTTGCCCTGCAACGCGCGGGCGTACTGCAGTTCGAGCGCCAGCGGCTCACGCTCGAACTGTGCCGCGCTGAAGCGCTCGCCCGCCCACAGCCGCGCGTCGTAGACCGACATGCCGAACCACGTCAGGCGCCCGGCACCGTGCAGCCGGGATGCGGTCAGCTCGGACGCGACTTCGGCCGGCATCGGCGTCGCGCGGGCCTGCGGCGCACACGCGAGCGCGGCCAACGCGGCAAGCGCGCGGCGGCGAGAGAGGCCGGCGTTCGACATGGTCAAGAGCGGCTCAGTCGCGCTGCAGCGTGAACTGCATGACGCTGGTGTTGCCGGTCGCGAATGCCGCTTCGCAGTAGCCGAGATAGAACTCCCAGATGCGCATGAAGCGGGTGTCGAAACCGAGCCGGCGCACCGGCCCCTCCTGCGACAGGAAGCTGTTCCGCCAGCGCCGCAGCGTTTCGGCGTAGTCGAGGCCGAAGTCGAGTTCGTTCACGACCTTCAGGCCCGCCTTCGCGGCCGCGGCGCGGAACGCGCTTGGGCTCGGCAACAGGCCGCCGGGGAAGATGTACTGCTGGATGAAATCGGTGGACTTCACGTAGCGCTCGAACAGGTCGTCGCGGATCGTGATGCTCTGGATGCAGGCGCTGCCGCCGGGTTTGAGCTGCGCTTTCAGCGTCTCGAAGAAGCTCGGCCAATACTCGCGGCCGACGGCCTCGAACATCTCGATCGAGACGACGGCGTCGAACGGGCCGTCGGTGGCGCTGTCGTTCAGCGCGCGGTAGTCCTGGTAGCGCAGGTCGCCGGGCAGGCCCGCGTCGCCGAGGCGTTTTTGTGCCCACGCCAGTTGTTCGCTCGACAGCGTCACGCCGGTCACGGTGGCGCCGAACTCGCGCGCGGCGCATTCGGCCAGCGCGCCCCAGCCGCAGCCGATCTCGAGCACGCGATCGCCCTTCTTCACGCCGGCTTCGTTCAGCGCGCGCCGTACCTTGGCCCACTGCGCGCCGACCAGGTCGCCGCTGCGCTCGCCTTCGAACCAGGCGCTGCTGTAGTTCATCGTCGGGTCGAGCCAGAGGCGGTAGAACTCGTTGCCCAGGTCGTAGTGGGCGTGGATGTTCTTCTTGCTGCCGCTGCGCGAGTTGCGGTTGAACAGGTGCTTGGCGCGGTACAGCAGCGAGCCCCACCAGGTGCCGTAGATGACCGACTCGACTTCGTCGCGGTTGGCGATGAAGAGGGTCAGCAGCGCGGTCAGGTCGGGCGTGGTCCAGTCGCCGGCAATGAAACTTTCGGCGAAGCCGATGTCGCCCGACTTGAGCGCGGCCGCGCACGGGTTCCAGTTGCGCAGTCGGATCGCCGCGCGGGGTTCTCCCTCGGCGGCACTGCCGAAGCGGGCCGAGGTGCCGTCGGGCATGTGCACGTCGAGCGAGCCGTGTTTCAGCCGCTTCATCAGCTGAAAGACCGCGCGCGCGGCGGCAGGGGCCGACTCGGCGAGTTGGGGCGTGTTCAGGGCAGTGCTGCGGTTCATGGGCGGCGCGGGTTTGGTTGTTTTGCGGTGCGGGATCTATTCAGCGGGTGATGAACGTGTCCGGCGGCTTCGGCTTGCTGAAGAACGGAACACGCTTCGCCCAGAGCCGCACCGCCTGCCAGTGGATGCGCGCGATGACACCGAGCGTCATCAGCGGCATGCCGAAAAACGCGGCATGCAGGCGCCCCGGTGTCAGCGGAAGCAAGGCTCCCGACACGCTGGTCTGGATCAGCAGACCCTGCGCGTCGTGGTGGTCGACGCGGGCGACCGTTCTTGCGGTATGGGTACGCGGCCCGGCCGGATCCGGATGCAGGTCGTTGCGCATGAAGCGGAAGCGGTAGCCGCCGGCCACGTCGCAGAACGGCGAGACGTGGAACACCTTGTCGGCCTGCAACTCGCGGCCGAAGGCGAGATTCGGGCTGTTCAGCAGGTAACAGTGGCGTTCGCCGAAGGTGTTGTTCACCTCGACCACCACGGCCGCGAGCGAGCCGTCGATGCGGTGGCAGTACCAGAAGCTGACCGGCTTGAAAGTGAAGCCGAGCACGCGCGGGTAACAGTGCAGCCAGACTTCGCCAGTGGCGTCGTTCACGCCTTCGCGCGCCAACAGGCGTTCGACCCAGGCCAGGCTGTCGTCGCCACCGTCGCCATGGTCGCGGTCGAAGAAGCTGATCAGCCCGAAGCGGTTGCGCGCCAGCACGGTCGAGGCCGTGGCGCGCAGGCTGCGCATCGGCAGCATCAGGAAGTAGGTGGGGTAGACGAAGCGGTTCAACGCTGGGCGAAAGCGCGTGTGGCGCACTTCGCCCATGCCGATCAGCACCTCGGCCGGGGCGGCGGCGGCGCTCATGCGGGCACCCGGATGTTCGGAGCCGCGGCCGGCGACAAGCGCGCCTGCAGGCCTTCGCACACCGCTTCGCCCGACATCAGGCCGTCTTCATGAAAACCGTAGCGTGTCCAGGCGCCGCAGAACCAGGTGTGGCGGTGCCCTTGCAGCGAAGGCACGCGCTTCTGCGCGGTCATCGCGGTCATGTCGAACACCGGGTGGGCGTAGTCGAACTCGCCGTGGATGCTGTCAGCGCGCGGCTCGGTCACCGGGTTCAGGGACACCACGACTGGGGTCGTGAAGGGCAGCGGTTGCAGCCGGTTCAGCAGGTAGTGCAGGCAAACCGCGGCCTGCTCGCGCGAGTCTTCTGCCGCACGTTCGTAGTTCCACGCCGCCCAGGCCAGGCGGCGCTTCGGCAGCAACGCCGTGTCGGTGTGCAGCACAGCCCGGTTGCGGTGATAGCGGATCGCGCCGAGCACCTCGCGCTCGGCCGGCGACGGGTCGGCGAGCAGCGCCAGCGACTGGTCGCTGTGGCAGGCCATCACGACTTCGTCGAACAGTTCGGTGCCGGCGTCGGTGCTGACCAATACGCCGGCCTGGCCGGTCGCGGAAGGCAGGCGACGCACGCTGCGCACCGGCGTGTTCAGGCGCGCGTCGGGGATCACGCGCAGCATCTTCTCGACGTAGTGGCGCGCACCGCCGCGCACCGTGTACCACTGCGGCCGGTTGGTCAGCTGGATCAGGCCGTGGTTGTGGCAGAAGCGGATCATCGTGGCGATCGGAAAGCGCAGCATCTGGTCGACCGGGCACGACCAGATGCAGCCGATCATCGGCAGGAAATACCAGTCGCGAAACGCGTCGGAGAAGCGGTGCTGCGCAAGGAAGTCGGCGATCGGCTGGTCGAGCTCGGCTTCACGCCCGGCCACTGCCAATTCGGTCGTGATGCGGTTGAAACGCTGCACGTCGGCGAGCATCTTCCAGAAGCGCGGGCGAACCAGGTTGCTGCGTTGCGCGAACACGGTGTTCAGGTCGCAGCCGCTCCATTCGAGCGCACTGCCCGAAGCGCCGGCCGGCACCTGCACCGAGAACGACATGTCCGACTTGGCGATCTCCACGCCGAGCTCGGAGAACAGGCGCAACAGGCGTGGGTAGGTGCGTTCGTTGAGCACCAGAAAACCCGTGTCGACACCGTGGGTGTGGCCGTCGAGCGTCACGTCCACGGTGTGGGTGTGGCCGCCGAAATAGGCGCCCGCTTCGAACAACGAGACCTGCGCGCGCCCCGCCAGCCCGTGGGCGACCGACAGCCCCGAAATGCCCGAGCCGATGACAGCGACGCGGCGCATCGGAGTCACCCCGCGCGGCGCGCAAAGAGCGAAGGCCGCACGGCGCGGCCTTCGCGGGAAGAAAGATCGCTGCGGAGCGCCCCCGGGCGAATGAGGGAGGGAGGAGGGAGGAGGAAATGCGCCCGGGGATTGCAGCCTGTGTGAGTGGAAGGCTCCGCAACGGAAAGGAAAACTTCGCGCCATTCGACGCGCCCACGGCGCACGAGTTCCCCGATTTCTGGCAAGGGAACACACGAGCGGAGGGGGGGCAAATGAACCACGGCGGCTTTTTGTGACTGATTGGTCTTAAATATAACCGATCAGTCGCACTTTGGCGCAAGCTCGATTTCCCGCCCGGCACCGCGCAAGTCGGGGGCAAGCCCTGCGGCATAGAATCCCGCCGTCTACAGGCACCCGAACGCAGGGCACACCGCCATGATTTATCCCGAACTGTTCAAACAACTCGAAGCCGTGCGCTGGAACATGGACAAGGACATTCCTTGGGACCATTTCGACGCCAGCAAGCTCAGCGACGAGCAGGCGCAGACCATCAAGATGAACGCCATCACCGAGTGGGCGGCGCTGCCGGCCACCGAGATGTTCCTGCGCGACAACAAGGACGACGCCGACTTCTGCGGCTTCATGAGCGTGTGGTTCTTCGAAGAGCAGAAACACTCCCTGGTATTGATGGAATACCTGCGCCGCTTCCGGCCCGACCTGGTGCCGACCGAAGCCGAGCTGCAGGAAGTGCGCTTCGAGTTCGACCCGGCACCGGCGTTGGAGACGCTGATGCTGCACTTCTGCGGCGAGATCCGACTGAACCACTGGTACCGCCGCGCGGCCGAGTGGCACACCGAGCCGGTGATCCAGGCCATCTACGAAACGCTCGCGCGTGACGAAGCACGCCACGGTGGCGCCTACCTGCGCTACATGAAACGTGCGCTGCAGAAGTTCGGCGACGAAGCGCGCGCTGCTTTCGCCAAGGTCGGCGTATTGATGGCCAGCGCACGCCGCACGGCGCAGGCGCTGCACCCGACCAACCTGCACGTCAACGCCAGCCTGTTCCCGCGCGACACGGTGCAAAGCCGGCTGCCCAATCCCGAGTGGCTGGAGCAGTGGCTCGACAAGCAGATCCAGTTCGACGCCGTGTGGGAAACCAAGGTCGTCGAGCGCATCCTGCACAACATGAGCCTGCTGATGGAGCGCAGCTTCGCCAGCGTGCAGGAGCTCAACCGCTACCGCAAGGAAGTGACGGCCGCAGTGGCGGCCGCGGCCAAGGGCCAGCCGGCCGCCTTGCCGGCCGCCTGACGGGCCTCAGCCTGCTTTTGCCGCTGCGGTGCGCTCCTGGTCGGCCTTGCGGTCGGCCACCACCTTCTGCGCGCTCGCGCGTTCGTTGACCAGCTTGCTGTAGGGCTTCCAGTCGATGCCGGCGGCGGCGAGCAGGTCTTCACCGTAGACCGCACGCGTGGCCATCGACACCAGCGGCAGGCTCGCCCACGCGGCGCAATCGGCCTGCGTGAACGTGGTGCCGGCCACGTAGGGCGAGAACTTTGCCAGCCGCATGAAGCCGGCGATGTTCTTCTTCAGCGCCTTCTGGATGCGCGCTGCGTTGGCTTCGCTCAGTTCCCCGCCGAAGAAGGCTTTCGGGTAAAGCTCGCGCGCCACCAGCTCCAGGTGCAGGTCGACGAAAGTGACGAGTTCGCGCACCTTGGCGGCCTGCCACGGGTCGGCCGGCACCAGCGGCGGGTTCGGATACTGCGCTTCGATGTAGTCGAGGATCGCCTGGCTCTCGCACAGCACGCCGTGTTCGGTTCGGATGAACGGGATCTTGCCCAGCGGCGTGGCCGACAGCACGGCTTCTTCCTTGCTGCCGGTGTTGACCTTTTCTTCGGTGAAAGGCACGCCCTTTTCCAGTAGCGCGAGCTTGACCTTGTTGTAGTAGTTCGACACGGTGGAGCCGCAGAGCACGAGCATGGAAGTCTCCTGTTGTTGTTGAGTGATTTCAGTCTACGCGTGGTGTCGAACCCGGCCTGCCGCGCAGGTGACAATCCGCCCATGGCAACGACCTTCCTCGACAAGCTATGCCCGCGCAGTGATTTGCACGCGCGCGTCGCTGCGCTGGCGCGGCCGGTGGTCTTCACCAACGGCGTGTTCGACATCCTGCACCGCGGCCACGTGAGCTACCTGGCGCAGGCGCGTGCGCTCGGCGCGAGCCTGGTGATCGGCCTGAACAGCGACGCCTCGGCACGTGGGTTGGGCAAGGGGCCCGACCGGCCGCTGAACGCCGAACTCGACCGCGCCTGCGTGCTCGCCGCGCTCGAAAGCGTGAGCCTCGTGACGCTGTTCGACGAGCCCACGCCGGTCGAGCTGCTCAAACTCGTCAAGCCCGACCTGTACGTGAAAGGCGGCGACTACGACATCGAGACGCTGGAAGAAACGAAGTGGGTGCGCAGCTGGGGCGGCCAGGCGCAGGCGCTGTCGTTCGTCGAAGGTTATTCGACGACGGCGCTGGTCGGCCGCATCCGTGCCTAACGGTTCACCAGCACGATGCCGGCGGCCACGGCCGCGAGTGCCACCACCAGCCGCAGCGTGATCGGCTCGTTCAACAGCAGCGCCCCCAGCACCAGCCCGAACACCGGCGTGAGCAGCGTGAACGACGCGAGCCGTGTCGCCGGGTAGTGGCGGATCAGCCAGAACCACACGAGGTAGCTGGCGAAGGTGACGATCAACACCTGGAACAGCATCGAGCTCCATGCCAGCACCGAGAGCCGTGCCGGCATCGGCTCGCCCGCCACCAGCGCTGCCAGGAGCAGCAGCACGCCCGAGATCGCGAGCTGGTACCAGAGTGTCTTCTCGGCCGACGCGCTCGACAGCGCGCTGCCGCGGATCGCCAGCGTCGTCGCGCCCCACAGCACACCCGCGAGCACACCGAGCGCGTCGCCCAGCAACTGGTGCGGCCCGGCGGCCGGCGCCGTGAAGCCTTCGGCAAACGCCCAGGCGACGCCGGCGAAAGCGAGCAGCAGCCCCGCCATCTGCGGCTTCGACAAACGCTCGGCGCGCGCGATGAAGGGCATGCCGAGCGCCACGACGAAGGGCGAGATGTAGATGAACACGACCATGCGCGACGCGGTCGTGAACTGCAGGCCGATGAAGATGCACAGGAACTCTGCACCGAACAGCGCGCCAGCCAGCAGCCCGCCGACGCCCGTGCCGTCACGCGTGAAGATCGCGATGCCACGGTAGCGTGCCCAGCCCCACACCATCAGCGCGCCGACGACGGAGCGGACAGCAGCCTGCCACAGCGCCGGCACTTCCGGCATCGCCGCCTTCACCGCCACCTGGTTCAGGCCCCACAGAAAGCAGCAGGCGACGAGCAGCGTGACGGCAAGGGCGTCGAGCTGGGTTTTGCGTTGGGTCATTCGGGATCGGATCGATGTGAAGGGTGGAACAGCAGCAGCGCCACCAGTGCGCACACGGCGCCGGCCACCGCGCCGGTCGCATGTGCGATCGGCGCCACCGCGATGCCCCAGCCTTCGGGGTGGCGCAGCGCCGGGCCCCACGGCGTTTCGCCGAGCACTTTGATGAGGATTCCCACCAGCATCGCGGCGCCGATCAGGCGCTGCGGGCGTTTTTTCTGCACCAGCAGGAACACGATCACCGAGGCGACGCCGGCGTGCACCACGCCCGAGACACCGCCGTAGTGAACCAGCTCGGGTTTGATCAGCAGGCCGAAGTGCGTGAGCGGCCAGGCCGCGAGCCAGGCCCAGACCAGCCGTGCCGGCACGTTCGCGGCGAAGCCGAGTGCGCCCGTCAGCACCGTGCCGGCGAGCGCGCCGGCCAGGTGGATGCCGTTGTAGTGCACCGCCACGGCGGTGAGGGCGCGCCATGGTTGGGTGAAGGCCAGGCCGGGCTGCCAGTCGAGCACTTCGCGCTCGATGGGCCAGCCGGCGAGCGCGGCCACGCACAGCAGCAACGCAACACCGGCCCAGGCGTGCGCGGCACGCAGTCTTCCGCCAACGAGCCGGGTCAAACGTTCACCGGCTCGAACACGGCGCGCCACAGTGCCAGCACGGCGTCACGCTGCGGCGCCATCGTTTCCGGGTCGACCTGGGTCGGCTTTTCGTCGAGCCGCGCGCGGTGCTGCGCGCGGCGCAGATCGCGGTAGGCATCGGCCGCGGCACTGCCGACGCCGGCGGGCAGCAGGCCCGCGGCTTCGGCGCGCTGCAGCAGCGCGATGTTGCCCACGTCGGCGAGCAAACCGCGCTGAGTGGCGCCGAAGGTCAGCACCAGGTACTGCACCGCGAACTCCACGTCCATCATGCCGCCGGCGCTGTGTTTCACGTCGAAGCGCTGGCCCTTCACGGGGTGGGCTTCGCGCACCTTGTCGCGCATTGTTTTCACTTCGGCGCGCAGGGCCACCGCATCACGCGGCGCGCACAGCACTTCGCAGCGCACGTGGTCGAAGCAGGCTTCGAGCGGCGCGAAACCGGCACACCAGCGCGCGCGGGTCAGCGCCTGGTGTTCCCAGGTCCAGGCGGTGTTGCTGCCGCGGCCGGTCTGGTACTTCGCGAAGCTCGCGACCGAGGTCACGAGCATCCCCGAGTTGCCGTTCGGCCGCAGCGCGGTGTCGATGTCGAACAGCTCGCCGGCCGCGGTGCGCAGCGTGAGCCAGCCGATCAGCTTGCGCACGAACGCGCCGTAGACCTCGGCCGCCTTGTCGGGGTCGGGCTCGTCGGTGTCGTCGAACAGGAAGACCACGTCGAGGTCGCTGCCATACCCGAGCTCCTTGCCACCGAGCTTGCCGTAGGCGATCACGGCCAGGTGCGGCTCGGCGCGGTGGGCCTGCCTGAAATGTTTCCAGGCCCAGCGGATCACCATCGCCAGCGTGGCGTCGGCCAGCGCCGACAGGTCGTCGGCGACCTGCTCGACGGTGATGTGGCCTTCCACGTCACGCACCAACGTGCGAAAGACTTCGGCGTGGTGGGCGCGGCGCAGCGTGTCGAGCAGCGACTCTTCGTCGGCCTGGCCGGAACGCTCCCACGCGTCGTGGCGTTCGTCGAGCTCGCGCGTGAACTCGGCCCCATCGAAGCGGTCGTGCAGCAGGCGTTCGTCGGCCAGCTCGTCGATCACGCCGGGGTGCAGCATCAGGTAGCGCATCGGCCAGCGCGCCAGGCCCAGCAGGCGCAACAGGCGGTTCTGGACTTCGGGGCGTTCGACCAGCATCGCGAGGTAACTCTCGCGCCGCAGCAGCGGCTCGAGCCAGTCGACGAAGCGGGTGGCCGATTCCATCGTGCAGCGGCCGTCACGCGCGGCCTGCGCGGCGCGGTTGATCAGCCGCGCCAGGCGCAGCTTGCTCTCGTCGCGCAGCAGCTGGATCTTCGGCTGGTCGACGAGGGGCTTGATGCGTTGCGCCAGTTCCGGCGGCAACTGCTCCAGGAAGCTGTCGCTGTCGACCGGCTGCGGCGTGGTGCCGCAGCCTTTGCAGTTGCCGTTCGCGCCGGCCGCACCGGTGGGCGCGCGGCCGTCGTGCAGCAGCGCGTCGAATTCCATCGCGACGAACTCGCGCGTTTCGCCGAGCTGGTCGAGCAGCTCGCAGGCGTCGGCATTGCAGGTCATGCCGAGGCTGCGCGAGATCCAGTCGAGGTCGGCGTCGTTGGTCGGCAGCAGGTGCGTCTGCTGGTCGTCGAGGTATTGAATGCGGTGCTCGACCCGGCGCAGGAACTCGTAGGCCTCGGCCAGCCGCGCCGCGCTCGCCGGTTTCATCAGGCCACCGGCGGCCAGTCGCGTCAGCGCCTTCAGCGTGGAGCGGGTGCGGATCTCGGGGAACTGCCCGCCGCGTGCCACCAGCAGCAACTGCACGATGAACTCGATCTCGCGGATGCCGCCGCGCGAGAGCTTCACGTCGTTGGCGCGCTCGGGCCGGCCGGCAGCGCGGCGCTGCGCGTCTTCACGCACCTTGGCGTGCAACTGGCGCAGGCCTTCGAAGACGCCGTAGTCGAGGTAGCGCCGGTAGACGAAGTGCGTGACCAGGCTGCGCAGCGCCAGCGCGCGGCCGATCTTGACGCTCTCGGTCGGTGCCACCACGCGGCTCTTCAGCCAGGCGAAGCGCTCCCATTCGCGGCCCTGCACCTGCAAGTACTCTTCGAGCATCGCCATGCTCACGGCGGCGGGGCCGGAATTGCCATTCGGCCGCAAGGCCAGGTCGACGCGGAACACGAAGCCGTCTTCGGTCGTCTCGCCGATCAGCGTGTAGAGACTCTTCGCGACCTTCGAGAAGTACTCGTGCGCGCTCAGCGGCACCGCGCCGGCGGTGTGGCCGTCTTCTTCGTACACGTA
Source organism: Burkholderiaceae bacterium (assembly GCA_040080605.1). GTDB lineage: Bacteria > Pseudomonadota > Gammaproteobacteria > Burkholderiales > Burkholderiaceae_C > LMDS01. The sequence continues at coordinate 59,078 of JBEBIB010000028.1, read as the reverse complement.
GATCAGGTCGATGTCGGACGACACGTTGAGCTCGCGCGCGCCGAGCTTGCCCATGCCGATGACCCAGAAGTCGATCACCTCGCCGGCCGCGTTCAGCGGCGCGCCGTGGCGCGCGTCATGGTCGGCGCGTGCCTGCGCCAGCGCGAGGTTGAGGGTGACCTCAGCGAGCTCGGTCATGGCGAGCGTGATGTCGGCCATCAGGGCGCCGTGTTCGACATCCAGGACCGCGAGCCGCTCCAGCACCAGCTGGCGGGCCACGCGCATCGCGCTGCCGAGGTTGCGGCCCTGCGCCTGCAGCAAGGTGATGAGCGCGGTGATGGCTTCGCGGTCAGGCCGGCCCGGCGGCAGCAGCGCCAGTTCGTGCGCATAACGGCGCCGGATGCGCTGCACAAAACGGCTGTGCTCGGCCGCCGCGCCCGCAGGCTGCACGGCCGACGGCGCAGCGCTCTGGGCCACGCTCAAAACGGGGGGCAGGGAACCCATGGTGCAGCGTGGGGTCTGTGCTAGATTGAACCGTGAGAGGCCGCTCGGTGCAGACCGGGCCGACTGCCTGTTCCGCTGAACCCAACCTGCGCCCCAGAACGCCCCGCGGCGAGACGCTTGCTCTGACCCATTTGCCGACCCTCAGGCTGGCGCACCGATATTTTCATGTCTTCATTTCCGCCCGCGTTGCCCGAGCCGGCCGCTGAAACAGCGAACACCGGCACGCCCCTGTTGCGTCGGGCGCCCCTGCGTTGGGCGGTGCGCCTCGTTGTGGTGGTGCTGGCAGCGGCAGCGAGTCTGTTGCTGGTCGCCTGGCTGGCCTTGCACTGGGCGATTTTGCCCCACATCCAGCAATGGCGTGAGCCGATCGAAATGCGGGCCAGCCGGGCATTGGGGGTACCCGTTCGCATCGGGCAGATCGAGGTGCGATCGAGTGGCTGGGTGCCTTCGCTGGAGCTGCGAGACGTGGTCGTGCTCGACGCGGAGAAACGCCCTGCGCTGAGCCTGCCGCGCATCTTTGCCGCGGTGTCGCCGCGCTCGCTGCTGTCGTTCGAACTGCGCTTCGAACAGCTGCTGATCGACGGGGCGCAGCTCGAACTGCGGCGCGACCCGCAGGGCCGATTTTTCGTGGCCGGGCTCGACGTCAGCGGCGACTACAGCGGCGACGGCAACGCCATCGCCGACTGGTTCTTCAAACAGCGCGAGTTCGTGATCCGCGGTGGTTCGCTGCGCTGGACCGACGAACAGCGCGAGTCCCCACCGCTGGTGCTGGGCGATGTGCAGCTGGTGATCCGCAACGGCCTGCTGCAACACAACATCCACCTCGACGCCACACCGCCGCCGGAATGGGGCGACCGGTTCAGCGTCAGCGCCCGCTTCACGCAGCCGCTGCTGGCACGTCGTGGCGACTGGCGGCGCTGGAGCGGCAGCGCCTACGCCAGCCTGCCGCGCGCCGACCTGCACGCGCTGCGCCAGCACGTGGCGCTGCCCTTCGAGCTGAGCGAAGGCGTGGGCGCGCTGCGCGGCTGGTTCGAGCTGAAAGACGGGCAGCCGCAAGCCGCGACCGTCGATGTGGCCCTGCGCTCGGTGGCGCTGCGGCTGGCGCAGACGGTCGATGCGCTCGCGTTCGAGCAGGTCGAAGGCCGGCTCGTCGCGCAGCGCAATGCCGAGGGTGGGGTGCTCGAGGTGCAGCGCCTGAGCTTTCTCACCGGCGACGGCGTGCGCTGGCCGCAGGGCGACATGAAACTGGCGTGGCGCCAGCGCGAAGGCGAGGCCGCCACCGGCGGCGAATTCAGCGCCCAGCGCCTCGACATCGGCCAGATGGCGCTGGTGGCTTCGCGCATCCCGCTCGGCGACGCCTTGCAGCGCCTGCTCGTCGAACTGCAGCCGCAAGGTGTGATCACCGAACTGGCCGCCAAATGGGACGGCCCGCTCGACGCGCCCGAGCACTACCGCGTCAAGGGCTTGTTGAGCGGCCTGTCGCTCGCCTCCAAACCCTCGGCCGAGCCCAAGGGTGTGGGCCGCCCCGGCCTGCGCAATGCCACGCTGCAGCTCAGCGCGACCGAACTCGGCGGCGAAGCGCGCATCGGCATGAAGGGCGGCGTGCTCGAACTGCCGGGCGTGTTCGACGACCCGCTGCTGCCGCTCGACCAGTTCGGTGCCCAGCTCGCGTGGAAGATCGAGCCGGCCAAGGCGGGCGCGGCGAACCCGTCGCCGCAGGTCAGCGTGACCGTGAAGGACGTGCGCTTTTCCAACGCCGACGCGCAAGGCGAGCTGAGCGGCTCCTGGCGCACCGGCCCGGGCACCGGCCTGGCGCGCGGCGGGCGTTACCCGGGCAAGCTGGAACTCGACGGCCGGCTGACGAACGGCGTGGTGACACGCGCCTGGCGTTACCTGCCGCTCGACATCTCGAAAGCCACGCGCGGCTACATCGAGCACGCGATCCAGGGCGGCAAGCTGGCGAGCGCGAGCTTTCGGGTCAAGGGCGACCTCGCGGATTTTCCGTTCTACAACGCACGTTCGAGCGCCGAAGGTGAATTCCGCATCGCCGCCAAGGTCGAAGACGCGAGCTTCGCCTATGTGCCGAACGAGCCGGCTTCGGGCGCCACGCCGGCCTGGGTCTCGCCGTGGCCGATGCTGACGCGCGCGAACGCCGAATTGACGGTCGACCGCGGCACGCTGTCGATCCGCAACGGCCGGGCGCAGATCGGCAAGGTCGAGTGGAGCGGCCTGCAGGGCGCCATCCGCCACCTCGAAGGCGATGGCGTGCTCGGCCTCGAAGCCAGCGCGCACGGGCCGCTGGCCGAGATGCTTCAGTTCGTGAACCACACGCCGGTGGGCGGCTGGATCGGCCACGCACTCGACACCGGCAGCGCGGCCGGCGTGGCCGAGCTGAAACTCGACCTCTCGATCCCGCTCGTCGACACGCCCGCCGCGCAGGTGAAGGGCAGCCTCGTGTTGCCCGGCAACGATGTGCGCATCACCCCCGACAGCCCTCTGCTCGCGGGCGCGAAAGGCCGTGTCGCGTTCACACACAAGGACTTCAGCGTTAGCGGCGCGAGCGCGCGCCTGTTCGGCGGCGAGCTCGCCTTCGACGGTGGCCTGCAGCCCGACGGCGCGATCCGTTTCAGCGGTCAGGGCACGGCCAGCGCCGAAGGCCTGCGTCGCGCCACCGACCTCGGCCAGGCCGCGCGCCTAGCCGGTGCCTTGAGCGGGCAGACGGCCTACCGCATGAACTTGGGCTTCGCGCAAGGCCGGCCCGAGCTGCTGGTGACGAGCAACCTCGTCGGCTTGGGCGTCAACCTGCCGGCACCCCTCAACAAGAGCGCCGAGGCGCCGCTGTTCCTGCGTTACCAGACCGCGCTCGAACCCGGCGCCGCGGCGCCCGCGCTGCGCGACAGCCTGCACGTCGAACTCGGCACGCTGCTGCAGGCGCACTACCTGCGCGACGTGTCGGGCGACGCGCCGCGGGTGCTGCGTGGCGGTATCGGCGTGATGGAGCCCGCGCCGCAGCCGGTGAGCGGCGTGGCGGCCAACGTGAACCTGAAGGCGCTCAACACCGACGAATGGGACGCTGCCGCCGAGCGCCTGTTCGGCAACGCCGAGGCGCGCGAAGCCGCGGGCGCGGGCGCGGGCGGCTATCGCCCCGACAAGCTGGCGCTGCGCGTGCAGGAGCTCAACGTCGGCACGCGCCACCTGACCCGGCTGGTGGCCGGCGTGTCGCTCGACGCCGGCCTCTGGCGGGCGAATGTCGATGCCGATCAACTCAACGGTTATGTCGAATACCGCCCGCCGGCGCGCACCGGCACGGCCGTGGCCGGGCGGGTGTTCGCGCGGCTGTCGCGCCTGTCGCTGCCGCGTGGCGAGGTCGACCAGGTCGAGAGCCTGCTCGACCAGCAACCGGCCACGCTGCCCGCACTCGACATCGTCGTCGACGACTTCGAGCTGCGTGGCAAGCGCCTCGGCAGGCTCGAGATCGAGGCCGTGAACCGCTCGAGCGGCCAGGGACGCGACCTGCTGCGCGACTGGCAACTGTCGAAGTTCAACATCACGACACCGGAAGCCCAGCTCGTCGCCACCGGCCACTGGGCGGCGGTGGCCGCACCCCCGGCGCGCGGCACGCCGGCGCCGCGGCGTGCGGTGATGGACTTCACGCTCGATCTCGCTGACAGCGGTGCGTTCCTCGACCGGCTCGGCACCTCGAAGGCGATCCGCGGTGGCAAGGGCCAGCTGAGCGGGCAGGTGTCATGGCTCGGGTCGCCGTTCTCGCTCGACTACCCGAGCCTGGCGGGGCAGATCAGCGTGGCGATCGACGCCGGGCAATTCCTCAAGGTCGACCCCGGTGCCACCCGCCTGCTCAGCGTGCTGAGCCTGCAGTCGCTGCCGCGCCGGCTGCTGCTCGATTTTCGCGACGTGTTCCAGGAAGGTTTTGCTTTCGACAACATCGCTGGCGACGTGGCGATCGCCCAGGGCGTGGCGCAGACCAACAACCTGCGCATGCGCGGCGTGCAGGCCGCGGTCTTGATGGAAGGCCGCGCCGACATCGCCCGCGAAACCCAGGACCTGCGCGTCGTCGTGGTGCCCGAGATCAACGCCGGTACCGCCGCGCTCGCGTACGCTGTGATCAACCCCGCGATCGGCCTGGGCGCTTTCCTGGCGCAGGTGCTGCTGCGCAAGCCGCTCAGCGAAGCCGGCACGCGCGAATTTCACGTCAGCGGCCCCTGGGCCGACCCGAAGGTCGAGCCGGTCGCACGCGCCGCGTCGGCCGCCGCCACGCCCCCGAAACCCCCGTGAGGTCCGCATGAAAATCGCCGCCGTGCAGATGGTCTCGACGAGCAACGTCGCGCAGAATCTGGAAACCGCGCAACGGCTCGTCGCGCAGGCAGCGGCCGCGGGCGCGCAGCTCGTCGGGCTGCCGGAATACTTCTGCCTGATGGGCCGGCACGACCGCGACAAACTCGCTGTCGCCGAAGCGCCCGGCAGCGGCCCGATCCAGCAGATGCTGGCGAGCGCCGCGCGCGAACACGGCGTGTGGCTGATCGGCGGCACCTTGCCGATCAGGAGCGGCGACCCCGAGCTCGTGTTCAACAGCAACTGCGTCTACGCGCCCGACGGAACGCTGGCGGCGCGCTACGACAAGATCCACCTGTTCCGCTACGACAACGGCCGCGAGCGCTACGACGAAGGCCACGCGATCTGCGCCGGGTGCGAGCCCACGGCATTGCAGGCCGGCGAGTTGCGCGTCGGCCTGAGCGTCTGTTATGACCTGCGCTTCCCCGAGCTGTACCGCGAGCTGATGCACCCGCCCTGCGACCTGCTTTCGGTGCCCGCCGCGTTCACGCACACCACCGGTCTGGCGCACTGGGAGTTGTTGCTGCGCGCGCGGGCGGTCGAGAACCAGTGTTACGTGATCGCCGCGGCGCAAGGCGGCATGCACGACAACGGCCGCCGCACCTTCGGCCACAGCATGGTGGTCGACCCGTGGGGCAAGGTGGTTGCCGTGTTGCCGGAAGGCGAAGGCGTGGTGCTGGCCGACATCGACAGCGCGCGGACCGCTTCAGTGCGCATGCAGTTGCCGGCGCTGGAGCACCGGCGCGGCCTGGTGCGCTAAAGGCCGGCGACGTTCAGGCCAGTTCGGCGTTGATGGTGGCGAGTGCGGCCGAGCCCGGGCAGAGTTGCGCGTCACTAAGCCGGTTCAATGGCACGTCGACGGTGTTCAGGTGCGCGTGCAAATCGTCGGCATCACCCTTCACGTACAACAACCCGGTGAGGATCTCGCCACGGGATTCGTGCGTGGCCAGGTGGCTCATCGCGGCGAGCCTGTCGCCCGCGTCGTAGCCCGACGCGAGCTTGCGCAGGCGCAATACGCTGCCGTCGTGCTGCGTCACCTCGATCACTTCGCCGGGTGCGTACATCGCGGTGATGGCGTCCCGGCGCGGCATGAAGTCGAGCCGGTTCACGGCTTCGTTGTGGGCGCGCACGTAGTCGTAGCTTTTCGTGCTGCCGGCGTGGTTGTTGAAGGCCACGCAGGGGCTGATCACGTCGATCAGCGCCGCGCCGCGGTGCCGCATCGCGCCCTTGATCAGCGGCACGAGCTGTTCCTTGTCGCCCGAAAAACTGCGCGCGACATACGTGGCTCCGAGCTGCAGCGCGAGCGCCGCGAGGTCGATCGCGGTGTCGGTGTTGAGCACGCCTTTCTTGCTCTTGCTGCCCTGGTCGGCTGTCGCCGAGAACTGGCCCTTGGTCAGGCCGTAGACGCCGTTGTTCTCGACGATGTAGGTCATGTTCACGCCACGCCGCATCGCGTGCGCGAACTGGCCGAGACCGATGCTGGCGGAGTCGCCGTCGCCCGAGACGCCGAGGTACAGCAGCTCGCGGTTCGCGAGGTTGGCGCCGGTCGCGACCGAGGGCATGCGGCCGTGCACGGTGTTGAAGCCGTGCGAGTTGCCGAGGAAGTAGTCTGGCGTCTTCGACGAGCAGCCAATGCCGGAAAGTTTCGCGACGAGGTGCGGTTCGATCTCGAGTTCCCAGCAGGCCTGCACGATCGCGGCCGAGATCGAGTCGTGGCCACAGCCGGCGCACAGCGTCGAGATCTTGCCTTCGTAGTCGCGGCGGGTCAGGCCGAGCGCGTTGCGTTGCAACGTCGGGTGGTGCAGCTTCGGTTTGGACAAGTAGGTCATGCCGCCTGCCCCTTCTTCTTGATCGGCTCGACGTTGTGCGCCTGCATGTGCTTGGCGATCGCCGCCGTGATGAAGCGCGCGGTGATCGGTGTGCCGTCGTAGTGCAGGATCGGTTGCAGCTTCGCCGGGTTGATCTCCTGCTCGGTGGTCAGCAGCGTGCGCAGTTGCGCGTCGCGGTTCTGTTCTATCACGAACACGGTGTCGTGCGCGGCAATGAAGGCATCGACCGACGCGCTGAACGGGAACGCGCGGATGCGCAGCGCATCGACATGAATGCCTTGCGCCTGAAGTTTGTCGAAGGCCTCGTGCATCGCCGGGCTGGTCGAGCCGTAGTGGATCACGCCGAAGCGGGTGGGTTTCGCGGCCGCGCGCTTGATCGGCTGAGGCACCAGTTCTTTCGCGGTCTCGAACTTCTTCAGCAGTCGCTGCACGTTGTACAGGTAGTCGGGACCGGCCTCGGAGTAACGCGCGTAGGAATCGCGTGTGGTGCCGCGCGTGAAGTACGCGCCTTTCTGCGCGTGCGTGCCGGGGTAGGTGCGGTAGGGAATGCCGTCGCCGTCGACATCGAGGTAACGCCCGAAGTCCTTGCCGGCTTCGAGATCGGCGGCCGTCATCACCTTGCCGCGGTCCATGCGTGTCGTGTCGTCCCACACCAGCGGTTCGCACAGCCGGTGGTTCATGCCGATGTCGAGGTCGGTCATCAGGAACACCGGTGTCTGCAGTCGGTCGGCGAGATCGAGGCTCTTGGCGCCGAACTCGAAACACTCGTGCGGGTCTTCGGGGAACAGCAGCAGGTGTTTGGTGTCGCCGTGCGATGCGTAAGCGCAGCTCAGCACATCGGCCTGCTGCGTGCGCGTCGGCATGCCGGTACTCGGGCCACCACGTTGCACGTTGATGATGGTGACGGGAATCTCGGCGAAGTAGGCGAGGCCGATGAACTCCGTCATCAGCGAGACGCCCGGCCCCGACGTGCAGGTGAATGCCCGCGCGCCGTTCCAGCCCGCGCCGGTGACGATGCCGATCGACGCGATCTCGTCTTCGGCCTGCACGATCGCAAACTTGTTCTTGCCCGTCGCCTTGTCGACCCGCAACTTGCTGCAGTATTTCTGGAACGCTTCGGCGACCGAGGACGACGGTGTGATTGGGTACCACGCGCACACCGTCGCGCCCCCGTAGACGCAGCCCAGCGCGACCGCCGCATTGCCTTCCATGAAGATGCGTTTGCCCACCGCATCGCGCCGCTCGACCTTCAGTCCGAGCGCGTCGTCGAAGTACTCGCGCCCGTGGTGCAGCCCCATCATGAAAGCGTCGAGATTCGGCTGAATCAGCTTGGCCTTGCCCTTGTACTGCTCGCCCAGCAGCGTGGCGATCACTTCCGGTTCGATGCCGAGCATGGCCGCGAGCACGCCGACGTAGACGATGTTCTTCAGCAGCTGCCGTTCGCGCGGGTCGGTGTAGCGCGTGGCACACAGGTCGGTCAGTGGCACGCCGAGCACGTGGATGTCGTCGCGGAACGCGCCCGAAGGCATCGGCTTCGAGCTGTCGTACATCAGGTAGCCGCCGGGTTCCAGCTCGGCCACGTCTTTCTCCCAGGTTTGCGGGTTCATCGCCACCATCAGGTCGACGCCACCACGCCTGGCCTGGTAGCCGTGTTCGTTGACCCGCACCTCGTACCAGGTCGGCAGGCCCTGGATGTTGCTCGGGAAGATGTTGCGCGGGCTCACCGGCACGCCCATGCGCAGCAGGCTGCGCGCGAACAGCTCGTTGGCCGACGCCGAGCCCGAGCCGTTGACGTTGGCGAACTTGACGACGAAGTCGTTGACCGATTCGATGCGTGCCTTCATGCCGCTGTCCTCTTCTCGCTGCGCCGCTCGGTACGGCAGCCGCGTCCGGCCTGCGTCAGGTCGATCAGGAACTTCTGCATGTCCCAGGCGCCGGTCGGGCAACGTTCGGCGCACAGGCCGCAGTGCAGGCAGACGTCTTCGTCCTTGACCATCACGCGGCCGGTCTTCAGATCGCTCGACACATACAAGGCCTGGTCTGCGTGGCGTGCCGGTGCTCGCAAGCGCGTGCGCAGGTCGGCCTCGTCGCCGTTCGTCGTGAAGCTGATGCAGTCGGTCGGGCAGATGTCGACGCACGCGTCGCACTCGATGCACTGGCCGGTGTTGAACACCGTCTGCACATCGCAGTTCAGGCAGCGCTGGGCTTCTTTCCACGCGGTCGCGACGTCGAAACCGAGCTCGACCTCGATCTTGATATTGCGCAGCGACTTGTTCACGTCGTGCCACGGCACCTTGTGGCGCAGCTCGGGGGTCACGTCGTTGTCGTAGCTCCACTGGTGGATGCCCATCTTCTGCGACACCAGCGTCACGCCGGGCGCGGGGCGCTCGCTCACGTCTTCGCCGTGCAGGAACTTGTCGATCGAGATCGCGGCGGCATGGCCTTGCGCCACGGCCCAGATGATGTTCTTCGGGCCGAGCGCCGCGTCACCGCCGAAGAACACGTTCGGCCGGCTCGACTGCAGCGTGGTGGCGTCGAGCTGCGGCATGCCGTGTTCGTTGAAGGCGACACCGGCATCACGCTCGATCCACGGGAACGCGTTTTCCTGGCCGACCGCCACCAGCACCTCGTCGCATGCGAACACCTGCTCGGGCTCGCCGGTCGAGACAAGCTGGCGTTTGCCGCTCGCGTCGCGCACCGCGCGCGCCTTGTCGAACGACATGCCGACGAGTTGGCCACCTTCGTGCAGGAAGGCTTTCGGCACCAGGCAGTCGAGGATCGGAATGCCTTCGTGGGCGGCGTCTTCCTTCTCCCACGGCGAGGCCTTCATCTCGGCTTCGGGCGAACGCACGATCACCTTCACGTCCTGACCGCCGAGGCGCTTGGCGCTGCGACAGCAGTCCATCGCCGTGTTGCCACCGCCGAGCACGATCACGCGCTTTCCGATTTTCGTGACATGGCCGAACGAGACCGACGAGAGCCAGTCGATACCGATGTGGATGTGCGCCGCGGCTTCGGTGCGGCCCGGGATCGTGAGGTCCCGGCCTCGAGGCGCTCCCGAACCGACGAAGACTGCGTCCCAGCCTTCGGCGAGCAGCGCCTTCATCGACTCCACACGCGTAGCGCCGCGAAACTCGACGCCGAGTTTCAGTACGTAGCCGGTTTCTTCGTCGATCACTTCTTCGGGCAGGCGAAAGCGCGGGATCTGCGAGCGGATCATGCCGCCGGCTTTGGCTTCACCGTCGAACACCGTGACCTCATAACCGAGCGGCGCCAGATCGCGCGCGACGGTCAGCGCGGCCGGCCCGGCGCCGACACAGGCAATGCGCTTGCCGTTCTTCGCCGCCACCAGGCTCGGCAGGTGATCGGTGATGTCGTCCTTGAAGTCGGCGGCCACGCGCTTGAGCCGGCAGATAGCGACCGGTTCGGGGTGGGCCGCCTGCGCTTCTTCGACGCGGCCGCGCCGGCAGGCTGGTTCACATGGCCGGTCGCAGGTGCGGCCGAGGATGCCGGGGAACACGTTCGAGGCCCAGTTCACCATGTAGGCATCGGTGTAGCGGCCGGCTGCGATCAGGCGGATGTATTCGGGAACGGGGGTGTGGGCTGGGCAGGCCCATTGGCAGTCGACGACCTTGTGAAAGTAGTCGGGGTGCTGGATGTCGGTGGCTTGCAACGAGTCCTGTTCCGCGCGGGGCAGGGACACTGCGGCGCGCTGCTGCGCATGGGGTGCTTCGATGCTAGGCCCGGCGTGGTGCACTGTCAGCCCGGGTTTGCGCCAGTGTGGTGCGGCGAGCGGGGCCGGGCACGTGACACGACGTACTGCCACGTGCTAGCGTGGCGCCGCACTTTTCGACGGGCCGCCGTCGATCAACTTGGAGCACGCACAACATGGCATCGAAACAAGCACTTTGGTCCGCATGGCTGTTCGTCGGCGCGGCGCCGGCCTGGGCCGCTGACGCTGCCGGCCTCGACCAGTCGTTCTGGTTTCAGATCAGCGGCTACCGCCCGAGCATCGAGTCGAAGCTGCAGTACAGCCCGAACACCGGCGCTTCCGGCACCGAGCTGAGCTTCGAGCGCGACCTCGGTCTGGCCGACCGCAAGACGTTGCCGGCCCTGTTGATGGGCACCCGGTTCGGTGACGGTTGGCGCGGCGAGTTCGAGTATTTCAAGCTGTCGCGCAGCGCACGCCAGAACCTGGTGAACGGCAGCATCACGGTCGACGACACGGTCTACCCGGTCACGGCGAGCGTGGCCAGCCAGTTCGACTCGCAGGTCTACCGCGTCGGCCTGGGCTACTCGTTCTTCAAGACACCCGACGCCGAAGTCGGCGCCGTGGCCGGGTTGCATGTCACCGACTTCAAGGTCGCGCTCGAAGGTGACGGCCTCGTCAACGGCCAGCCGGTGGCTTCGCGCCGCGAACAGCGCGACGAAGTGGTGCCGCTGCCCACGCTCGGCGTGTACGCTGGCTTCGCGTTCGCGCCGAACTGGGTGGCCGCGGGGCGCATCGACGTGCTGTCGCTGAAGGTCGGCGACTACCGCGGCAAGCTGCTGAACATGCAGGCCAACGTGGTGTACCGCATCACGCCGAACGTGGGCCTGGGGCTGGGCTACCGCTACGACGACTACAAGCTGAAAGCCGACCGCGGCGACTGGCGAGGCAAGCTCGAATACAAGTTCAGCGGGCCGCAGGTGCTGGTGGACGTCGGCTTCTGAGGCATCGCGCAGGGCGAGTGTCATTTCAATATCAACCCAAATCAGGTCGAAGATTACGCTTGTGCGGCTGAAGTCCGTCTCCTAAGATTTGTGCACCGTGCCGCAGAGCGCGGTGCACAAAACCACCCGGAGACAAACCGCGATGAGCCGTTGGGCGCAGCTGTCGGCGAATGAACTGAGCGTGCTCGAGGGCGTGTTCTGGTCGCACGGCCCGTCGCGTGAAGCGCTGTCGTCGCACCTCGATTTCTCGAAGACACGCGCCAACGCCGTGGTCGCCGGCCTGATCGAGCAGGGTTGGCTCGACGAGGTCGGCCTGCTCGCATCGTCGGGCGGGCGCCGCGCCGAAACCCTGCAACTGCACCGCGGCCTGGGTGTGCTGCTGTGCGCCGCGCTCGGCGCCACCAGCGTTGAAGTGGCCGTGCTCACGCCCGACCTGCAGGTGCTGGCGCGCCACGGCGAGCCGATCGACGTGCGCGCCGGCCCGGGCATCGTGCTGTCGCGCATGCGCATACTGATGCGCGAGCTGCTGGCGCGTGGTGGCCTCAAGCCGCGCCAGGTGATCGGCATCGGCGTGGGCGTGCCGGGGCCGGTCGACTTCGCCAGCGGCCAGCTCGTCGAACCGCCCTTGATGCCGCACTGGGACAGCTACTCGATCCGCGACGACCTGCGTGCCGACTACGACGCGCCGGTCTGGGTCGACAACGACGTGAACCTGATGGCGCTCGGCGAACTCTGGCGTTTGAAACGCGAGCTGCCGAATTTTCTCGTGATCAAGATCGGCACCGGCATCGGCTGCGGCGTGGTGTGCCATGGCGAGGTCTACCGCGGCGCGAACGGCTCGGCCGGCGACGTGGGCCACATCTGCGTCGACCCCGGCGGCCCGCGCTGCCACTGCGGCAACCTGGGTTGCGTAGAGACCATGGCCGCCGGCCCGGCCATCGCGCGCCAGGCGCTCGAGGCCGCGCGCAGCGGCGCGAGCCCGATGCTCGCCGAGCGCCTGGCTGCGCAAGGCCAGCTCACGCCCGAGGACGTGGGCCACGCCAGCCGCGCCGGCGACGCCGCCGCGAACGCGATCGTGCAGGGCGCAGGCACGCTGATCGGCCAGATGCTCGCGTCGGTCGTGAACTTCTTCAACCCGTCGCACGTGTTCGTCGGTGGCGGCGTCACGCGCATCGGGCCGCTGTTTCTGGCGTCGCTGCGGCAGAGCGTCTACCAGCGTTCGCTGGCGCTGTCGACACGGCAACTCGAGATCCTGTACTCGCCGCTCGGCGACCAGTCGGGGCTGATCGGCGCGGGCGTACTGGCGTTGCAGGAAACCTTGCGCGCGCGTGGAAAGGTGCCCGCATGACCGCCGTCGCGTTCGACAAGGTGGTGAAGTCCTTCGGCCCGGTCGAGGTCTTGCACGGCGTGAGCTTCGACCTCGCGCCCGGCCGCGTGGTCGGCCTGCTCGGCGAGAACGGCGCCGGCAAGAGCACGCTGATGAAGATCCTGGCCGGCTACGAGGCCTTGAGCGGCGGCGAGCTGCGCATCGACGGCACGGCGGTGCATTTCGACGGCCCGCGCGCTGCCGAGGCGAAGGGCATCGTGATGATCCACCAGGAGTTCGCGCTCGCCGAAGACCTGACGATCGCGCAGAACATCTTTCTCGGCCACGAAAGAACCCGCGGCTGGTGGCTGGACGACGGGGCGATGCGCGCCGAGACCGAGCGTGTGTTGCAGCAGGTCGGCCTGAAGGCCGGCCCCGACACACTGGTCAAACACCTGATCGTGGCCGAGAAACAGCTGGTCGAGATCGCCAAGGCCTTGCAGCGCCGCGCCCGGCTGCTGATCATGGACGAACCCACCGCCACGCTCACCCCTGGCGAGACTGAACGCCTGTTCGCGCTGATCGCGCAGCTGAAGGCCGACGGCGTGACCCTGGTCTACATCTCGCACAAGCTCGACGAGGTGGAGCGTGTGACGGACGAGATCGTCGTGATGCGCGACGGCCTGTTCGTGGCGCGCGACGAGACGAAGAACGTCACGCGCCAGCGGATGGCGCAGCTGATGGTCGGGCGTGACCTGAGCGATTTGTACCCGCCGAAAGACGCGCGCCCGAACTCGGCGCCGCTGCTGAAGGTGCAGGGCCTGACGGTGCCGGGTTGGGCGCGCGACGTGAGCTTCGAGGTGGCGCACGGCGAGATCCTCGGCTTCGCCGGCTTGGTCGGCGCCGGCCGCACCGAGTTGTTCGAAGGCCTGCTCGGCTTGCGCCCGCACAGCGTCGACCGCATCGAACTCGCGGGCAAGACGGTGCGCTTTCGCAGCCCGCGCGAAGCTGCCGACCAGGGTGTCACGTATCTCAGCGAAGACCGCAAGGGCAAGGGCCTGCACGTGAATTTCGGCCTGCGCGAAAACCTCACGCTGATGGCGCTGCGCCAGTACGCCGCGCCGTGGTTGAAGCCCGATGCGGAAAAGGCCGCGCTGAAGAGCGCCGTCACCGACTTCGGCATCCGCACCGGCTCGCTCGAGATCAAGGCCTCGTCGCTGTCGGGCGGCAACCAGCAGAAACTCGCGCTCGCGAAGGTGCTGCACCCCGGGCCGAAAGTGATCGTGCTCGACGAGCCGACGCGCGGTGTGGACGTGGGCGCCAAGCGCGACATCTATTTCCTCGTGCAGCGCCTGGCCCGCGAAGGCCGCGCCGTGATCGTCGTCTCCAGCGAGCTGATGGAACTGATCGGCATCTGCCACCGCATCGTCGTGATGCGCGGCGGTACCCAGCAGTCCACGCTCGATGCCGAACAACTCACCGAAGAGGTCTTGATCGCCCATGCCACAGGAACGCACTGAAACTCGCACGGAAGGTTCGGCGCGCCCGGGGTGGTCGCGCCTTCACGGGATCGGGCCGATCCTGGGTCTCGTGCTGCTGTGCCTCGCCGGCGCGCTGCTGAACCCCGACTTCGCGACGCTCGACAACGCGATGAACGTGCTCACCCGCACCGCCTTCATCGGCATCATCGCGGTCGGCATGTGCTTCGTGATCATCAGCGGCGGCATCGACCTGTCGGTCGGTTCGATGGCCGCGCTGATCGCTGGCGGCGTGATCATGATGATGAACGCGCTCGGCACGAGCGGCCTGGCGCCGGTGGCGATCGTGGCGCTCGGCGCCGGCTTCGCGGTCGTGCTCGGCGCGATGTTCGGCCTGTCGCACGGCCTCTTGATCACGCGCGGCAAGATCGAGCCTTTCATCGTCACGCTGGGCACGCTCGGCATCTTCCGCGCCTACCTCACCTATCTGTCAAACGGCGGCGCGATCACGCTCGACAACACCCTGGCCGACGCCTACGCACCGGTCTACTACGGCGCCGTGCTCGGCGTGCCGATGCCGGTGTGGGTGTTCATCGTCGTCGCCCTGCTCGGCGCCGTGATCCTGAACCGCACGGCCTACGGCCGCTACGTGCAGGCGATCGGCTCGAACGAGCAGGTGGCGCGCTACGCCGCCGTCGACGTCGACCGCATCAAGCTGCTGACCTATGTGCTGCTCGGCGCGTGCGTGGGAATCGCGACACTGCTCTACGTGCCGCGCCTGGGCTCGGCCTCGCCGACGACCGGGCTGCTGTGGGAGCTGGAAGCGATCGCCGCGGTGATCGTCGGCGGCACGGCCTTGAAGGGTGGCGCGGGCAGCATCACCGGCACCGTGATCGGCGCGGTGTTGCTCTCGGTCATCAGCAACATCCTGAACCTCACCAGCATCATCAGCGTGTACCTGAACGCGGCGGTGCAGGGGTTCGTGATCATCGTCGTCGCGTTCATGCAGCGGCGGCGTTAGGTTTTCTTCCCGCAGCGCGCGCTGCTTTTCCATCAGTCCAATAACGGAGACAAGTCCATGAAGCTCATCACCCGCAGAACCGTTCTCGCGCTGGCCCTGGCCGCCAGCAGCGCCGGTGCCTTCGCCCAAAACAAGGTCAACCTCGGCGTGGCCATTCCGGCCGCGACGCACGGCTTCACCGGCGGCATCGTCTGGTGGGCCAACGAAGCGAAGAAGGAACTGGAGAAGAAGTACCCCGACCTGAAGATCACCGTCAAGACCGCCGCCAACGCCGGCGAGCAGGCCAACCAGCTGCAAGACCTGATGACGGTCACGAAGATCAACGCGCTCGTGATCTTCCCGTTCGAATCGGCGGCGCTGACCAAGCCGGTCGCGCAGGTCAAGAGCAAGGGCGTGTACGTGACCGTGGTCGACCGCGGCTTGACCGACGAATCGGCGCAAGACGCCTACGTGGCCGGCGACAACACCGCCTTCGGCAAGATCCCGGCCGAGTTCATGGTCAAGCAGCTCGGCGGCAAAGGCAACATCGTCGCGATGCGCGGCATCGCCACCACGCTCGACAACGAACGCATGGACGCCTTCAACGCGGTGCTGAAGGGCTCGCCCGACATCAAGCTGCTCGACGCCAAGTACGCGAACTGGAACCGCGACGACGCCTTCAAGGTGATGCAGGACTACCTGACGCGCTTCAAGCAGATCGACGCCGTGTGGGCCGCCGACGACGACATGGCGGTCGGCGTGTTGAAAGCCATCGACCAGGCCAAGCGCACCGACACCAAGCTGGTGTTCGGCGGGGCCGGCGCCAAGGGCATGATCAAGACGCTGATGGACGGCGCCGACCCGCGCATCCAGGCCAACGTGTCGTACTCGCCGAAGTTCATCCACGACGCGATCAAGATGACGGCCGAGGCGCGCTTGAAGAACGAGAAGCTGCCGGCCAAGTCGATCATCCCGTCGGTGCTGATCACCAAGGCCACGGCGAAGAGCTTCTACTTCCCCGACTCCCCGTTCTAAGGAGGCTGCAACCATGGCTCGCCCCGTCACGCTTTTCACCGGCCAGTGGGCCGACCTGCCCCTCGCCGAACTCGCGCCGCTGGCCAAACGCATGGGCTACGACGGCCTGGAGCTGGCGTGCTGGGGCGACCATTTCAACGTGCAGGAAGCGCTCGCGTCGAAGCAGTACGTGGTCGACAAACGCGCGCTGCTCGCGAAGCACGGTTTGCAGTGCTTCGCGATCGGCAACCACCTGGTCGGCCAGGCGGTGTGCGACCTGATCGACGCGCGCCACGAGTCGATTCTTCCAGCGCACGTCTGGGGTGACGGCAACCCCGAAGGCGTGCGCCAGCGCGCCGCGCGCGAGTTGAAAGACACGGCGCGTGCGGCCGCAGCCTTCGGCGTGAAGACCGTCACCGGCTTCACCGGCTCGTCGATCTGGCATGCGACGTATGCGTTCCCGCCGACGACGCAGGCCTACTGGGACGCCGGCTTCCTGGACTTCGGAAAACGCTTCACGCCGATCCTCGACGTGTTCAACGAGGTCGACGTCAACTTCGCGCTCGAAGTGCACCCGACCGAGATCGCGTTCGACATCGCGACCAGCGAACGCGCCATCGCGGCCGTGAACGGCCACAAGCGCTTCGGCTTCAACTTCGACCCCAGCCACCTCGGCTACCAGGGTGTCGACTACATCCGCTTCATCAGAACCTTCGGCCCGCGCATCTTCAATGCCCACATGAAAGACGTGTGGTGGGGCAAGGGCGACGGCACTGTCGGCACCTTCGGCGGCCACACCAGCTTCGGCGACGCGCGCCGCACCTGGGACTTCCGCAGCGTCGGCCGCGGCATGATCGATTTCGAATCCTTGATCGTGGCGCTGAACGACGTGGGATACACAGGCCCGCTCTCGGTCGAATGGGAAGACAGCCGCATGGACCGCGTGCACGGCGCCACCGAAAGCGCGGCATTCTGCAAGCGGCTCGACTTCGAGCCGGCGCAGGGCGCGTTCGACGCGGTGTTCGACAAGAAGAAACAGGCGACACCGACATGAACCGGCGCCTGCGTTACGCGATGGTCGGCGGCGGGCGCGACGCCTTCATCGGCGCGGTGCACCGCCACGCGATGGCGCTCGACGGGCAGTACGAGCTGGTGGCCGGCTCCTTGTCTTCGTCGCCCGACAAGGCGCAGGCGTCGGGCCACGACCTCGGCCTGCACGACAGTCGCAACCACGGCAGCTGGCAGGCGCTGCTCGACGACGAGCTGAAGCGGCCACCCGAAGAACGCATCGACGTCGTCAGCATCGTCACGCCCAACCATGTGCACTACGACGTGGCACGCGCCTTCGTCGATGCCGGTTTCCACGTCGTCTGCGACAAGCCGCTGGTGCACACCAGCGCGCAGGCCGACGACCTGGTGGCGCGCGTGGCGCGCCAGGGCACGCTGTTCGCGGTGACCTACAACTACACCGGCTACCCGATGGTGCGGCAGGCGCGCGAGATGGTCCGCGCGGGCGCGATCGGCGCGGTGCGCAAGGTGATCGTCGAATACCACCAGGGCTGGCTCGCGACGCAGCTCGAAGGCGGCAGCAACAAGCAGGCCGACTGGCGCACCGACCCGGCGCGCAGCGGCATCGCCGGCGCCATCGGCGACATCGGCTCGCACGCCGAAAACCTGTGCGCCACCGTCACCGGTCTGGCGATTGACAGCCTGTGCGCCGACCTGACGAGCTTCGTGCCCGGCCGGCGCCTCGACGACGACGGCAACCTGCTGCTGCGTTTCGAAGGCGGCGCGCGCGGTGTGTTGATCGCGTCGCAGATCGAGACCGGCTGCGAGAACGACATCCGGCTGCGCGTGTTCGGCGAGCGCGGCATGCTCGACTGGCGCCAGGAAGAACCGAACCATCTGATCCATGCGCCGATCGACGGGCCGCGGATGATCCTGACACGCAACTCGCCGTGGCTGGCCGACGCCGCGAAGCGCGCCTGCCGCTTGCCGGCCGGGCACCCGGAAGCCTTCATCGAGGCTTTTGCGAACCTGTACCTCGGTGTGGCCGCCGACATCCGTGAGCGTATCGCCACGGGTCAGCCCGCATCGCTCGCCGACGCCGACTATCCCCGCATCGAAGACGGCGCGCGCGGTGTGCGCTTCATCGAAAAGACCGTGGCCTCGGCCACGAGCACGCAGAAGTGGACGTCGATGCGCTGAATGCCGTGCGTCAGCCAGGCACCTTCACGGCTTCAATGAACAGTTTGGCGAGCGCCGGCGGCAACGGCGAATCGAGCAGCGTGCAGCTCAGCCGCAAGGCGTCGGCCGCGCCGACGCCGAGCCGCCGGTGCAGGCTGTGGGCCACGGCGGCATCGAACCAGCCGCGGACCAGCAGCGGCCGCTGCATCCACGGCAGCGTCTGCAGCTCGTGCAGGGCCGAGACCAGCGCGTCGGTGTCGGGGGGCGCGCAGGCTGGCAGATCGCTGCGTTCTTGCCACGGCGTCATCGCGCTCGCGTACCAGGCCGGCCCATCGTCGGCGCTCTCGGTGGGCACCATCCGTGACAGGAACGCGCTGTAGCTGGCAATCGCATGCAGCATGTCGCCGGGCAACTGCGACAACTCGTCGCTGGCGGCGGTCTTGACCTTCACCGCCGCGTTGCCACCGAGCCGCTGGCGCATCGCGAGCCAGTGCAGCCGGTCGATCGGCCGCACCGAGCCACGCGCCTGCATCACCCGGCGTGACGCTTCGAGCAGCGCCTGGCGGGCCGGCAGCGGGTGGCGGCGCATGCGCGAGAGCAGCTGTTCGAACCACGGCAAGCGGGCGTTGGGATGCAGGTGGCCGGCGTGCGCAAGCAGGGCGGGCGCTTCGAGCAGCGATTCGTTGTCGGCCGCCCAGGCGCGCGCGGCGCGCTGGCTGCCGGCCGGCAACATCAGGGCGAGCAAGGTGGCCTGCAATTCGAGCGCACCGTTGACACGGCCCAGCGCCGCGGCGGCGGCTTCGTGCCACTCGTTCTTCTGTTCGACCGACGGCTCGCCGGTGTCGGCGGTGTCATCCATGGGCGGGCAGAGGCCTCACAAGGTGCCCGCGGGCTTGAAGCCGAACAGGCTGACGATCAGGACGGTCGGGAACTGCTTCACGGCGTGGTTGTACTCCAGTACCGCGTCGTTGAACTGGCGCCGGGCGAACGCCAGCGTGGTGTCGGTGGCGGTGATGCGCGCACCGAGTTCCTGCGCTTCCGCGCTCGCCGGCCATTGCGCGGCCAGGCGCGCACGCGACTCGTTCAGGATCTCTTCGGCCAGCCGCAGGCTCGCGATCGCACCGGTCGAGCCGGGCCGCAGCCTGGCGTGCGAACAGGCGGCTTCGGCCTGCTGGCAGGCCGCGTTCAGCGCGTCGAGCGACGGCCCGGTCTCGCCGAGCGTCGGCGCCAGCGTTTCGAGCTGTTCGTGCAGCAGCGCATGGCGCAGCCTGAACTGCTCGTCGACCGGCGCGAACTGGCGCACGATGGCACTGCGCAACCCGACCAGCCGGTTGTAGGCGCCCACGATCCAGAACAGCAGCGCCGCGCCGACGACCCAACAGACGATCTGGAAGCTGCTCAAGGTGACTTCAGCGCGCCCGGCCCGGGCCCGGGTCGGCGTTCGTGTCGGCGAAGGGCGTGAACACGCTCTCGCTGTCGAGCCCGGAGTCGCTGTCCAGGCTGTCGGTGGCCACACCCATGCCGCCGTCGAGCCAGGTGTCGAAGCCGTTGCGGCGCAGGTCGCAGGCCGGGCACATGCCGCAGCCGTAACCCCAGGCGTGGCGCTGGCGCCGGTCGCCGAGGTAGCAGGTGTGGGTGTGTTCGATGACGAGCTCGATCAGCGGCTCGCCGCCGATCTGTTCGGCCAGCGCCCAGGTCTGCGCCTTGTCGAGCCACATCAGCGGGGTGTCGATCGTCATCGGCGCGTCGAGGCCGAGGCTGATCGCGACCTGCAGCGCCTTCAGCGTGTTGTCGCGGCAGTCGGGGTAGCCGGAAAAGTCGGTCTCGCACATGCCGCCCACCATCACGGTCAGCGAGCGCCGGTAGGCGATCACGGCCGCGAAGTTGAAAAACAGCAGGTTGCGCGCCGGCACGAAGGTGTTGGGCAGGCCACCGGCCTTCATCTCGATCTTGCGTTCGTCGGTGAGCGCCGTGTCGGAAATTTGCCCGAGCAGCGACAGGTCGATCAGGTGGTCGGCGCCGAGCCGGTGGGCCCAGTGCGGGAACTGCTTGCGCAATTGTTCGCGCACCGGGATGCGGCAGTCGAGTTCGACCAGATGGCGCTGGCCGTAGGTGAAGCCGATGGTCTCGACGTGTGCGTAACGCTGCAGCGCCCAGACCAGGCAGGTGGTGGAATCCTGCCCGCCCGAGAACAGGACGAGCGCGCGGCGGGTGTCGGTCATGGGCGGATTCTCGCCCAAGCGGGTGCGGTGTCAGCCGCGGGTTTCACCGTGGCCCAGCACGACCCACTTCATCGAGGTCAGTCCCTCGATGCCGACCGGCCCGCGGGCGTGGAACTTGTCGGTGCTGATGCCGATCTCGGCGCCCAGGCCGTATTCGAAGCCGTCGGCAAACCGCGTCGAGGCATTGACCATCACGCTGGCGGAATCGACCTCGCGCAGGAAGCGCATCGCGTGCGAGTGCGTGTCGGTGAGGATCGCGTCGGTGTGGTGCGAGCCGTAGCGGTTGATGTGCTGAATGGCTTCATCGAGGCCCGCCACGATCTTCACGCTGATGATCGGCGCGAGGTATTCCTCGGACCAGTCTTGTTCGGTGGCGGGGACGAGCACCGCCTGCGGTACGCCGGCCAGCCGCGCGAGCGCCGCCGCGTCGCCGCGCATCTCTACGCCCTTGGCCGCGAACAGCGCGCCGATCTTCGGCAGGAACGCCGGGGCGATGGCCTCGTGTACCAGCAGCGACTCGGCCGCGTTGCAGGGGCTGTACTTCTGCGTCTTGGCGTTGTCGGTCACGCGCAGCGCCAGTTCGAGATCGGCACTCGCGTCCACGTACACGTGGCAATTGCCGTCGAGGTGCTTGATGACCGGCACTTTTGCTTCGCGGCTGATGCGCTCGATCAGGCCCTTGCCACCGCGCGGGATGATCACGTCGACCGCTTCGGGCGAGGCGATCAGGAAGCCGACGGCCGCGCGGTCGGTCGTCTGCACCAGCTGCACCGCGTCGGGCGGCAGGCCGGCCTCGACGAGTGCGGCCTGCACGAGCTTCCACAGCGCCAGGTTGGAGTGGATCGCCTCCGAGCCGCCGCGCAGGATGCAGGCGTTGCCACTCTTGATCGCGAGCGAGGCGGCTTCGATCGTCACGTTCGGCCGGCTCTCGTAGATCATGCCGAACACACCCAGCGGCACGCGCATCTGGCCGACCTGGATGCCGCTCGGGCGCAACGCCAGGTTCGTGATCTCGCCGATCGGGTCGGGCATGGCCGCGATCTGCTCGCAGCCTTGCGCCACCGTCTCGAGGATGCTTGCGGCGAGCTTGAGCCGGTCGACCATCGGTGCGGCCAGGCCGGCGGCTTGCGCCGCCGCGATGTCTTGCGAGTTGGCGGTTTGCAGCGGCGCCGAGTCGCTGCGCAGCAGGCGCGCCAGCGCGAGCAGCGCCTGGTTCTTCGACGCGGTGGAGGCCGCCGCCATGCGGGCGCTCGCGGCACGGGCCGAAGCGCCCATGTGGGCGATCGTGGCTTGCAGGTCGGTGGAAGTCATGCCGCGATTGTCTCAAACCGGCGCGGCGTTTGCGCTACTGCGCCACGCCGGTGACCCAGGCCTTGCGGATCAGGCGGCCGCAGAACGCCGACTCGGCGCCCGACGAGCCGGCGAAGTCTTGCCGCGCCACGATGCCGTAGTAGCGCTTGCCGGCGTCGACCCACGGGTAGAAGCCGAAGGCACCGGCGCTGCTGAAGGCGCCGTCACCGACCGCCGGATCGCTCTCGACCCAGTGGCCGAGCGAGTACTGCCAGCTCTCGCTGGTCGGGATCGGCGTGCCCAGGGCGGTGCCGTTGCAGGTCAGCGGGTTGGTGCAGACCGCGTTGCTGCCGAGCACCGCGCCCATGCGCAGCTGGCCGCCGAGCAGCTTGCGCAGGTAACGCGCGTAGTTGTCGGCGTTGGTGCGCACGCCGCCGGCGAGCTGTGGCTGGCTGTAGGAAATGTCGACATCGCTGCCGAGCTGGCTTTCGATCTCGGCGGCAAGCAGGCCGTTGTCGAGCGCGTCCAGCCCCAGCAGGCTGGCGTGCACCTGCATGTGGCCGCCGTCGTAGAGGAACTTGCCGTCGGTGGTGGCGGTGTATACCCCGTTCGTCGATGCGGCGACGCACGAGCCCACGGTCTGTGTCGGGCTGCAGCTCGTGAAGCTGGTGTAGCCGCTGCGGAAGTTCAGGAACTTGATGTCGCTCGCGCTCAGGCCGGCCGCCCCGCGGCGCTCGACCACGTAGGCGCCGTAGAGCCACTTGGAGGCCGACGCGATGTTCACCACCGTCGAGGCGTTGTAGCTCAGCAGCGAACCGGTGCTGTTGACCGATGCGCTGGCCATCAGAGCGTTCTTGTCGCCGATCTCCCAGTAGAAAGGTTTGATCGCCACGCAGTTGGCGTTGTTCACCGCGGTCGTGGTGGCGGCCTGGGTGCGCTGGGCGGTGTCGATCGTGGGCGTGGTACCGGCGTCGGAGCCGCCGCCGCAGGCCGACAGGGCCAGCACGGTCAGAACGAGGCTGGCGGCCGCGAGCCGGTACTGCGAAGCGGTATTCATGGATCTCCCCAAGCGGTGCGTTCGGCCGCGTTGTAGCGCAGACCTTCACGAAGCATGTTTCGCGCCGGTAAATGTGCAGGCGCGAGCGGGAAAGCGTCACACGATCTCGTGCACCCGATGGCAAGCCACGCGCTGCCCACCGCCCAGTTCTTCGAGCACCGGCACCTCGGTCTCGCAGCGTGGCACAGCGAACGGGCAGCGTTTGTGGAAGGCGCAGCCGCTCGGCGGGTTCAGCGGCGAAGGCAACTCGCCCGTCAGCACCTGGCGCGTCTGGCGCGCAGCGGCATCGATGCGTGGCGTGCTGGCGAGCAACGCGCGGGTGTACGGGTGGCGCGGTGTCGCGAAGAGCGTCGTCTTCGGTGCCTGTTCGACGACCTTGCCGAGGTACATCACCAGCACTTCGTCGGCGATCAGTTCGACCACCGCGAGGTTGTGCGAGATGAACACGTAGGCGACGTGGGTTTCGTCCTGCAGGTCCATCAGCAGGTTCAGCACCTGGGCCTGGATCGAGACGTCGAGCGCGGAAACCGGCTCGTCCAGCACGACGACCTTGGGTTGCAGCATCAAGGCGCGTGCGATCGCCACGCGCTGGCGCTGGCCGCCGGAGAACATGTGCGGGTAACGCGCGTGGTGCTCGGGCCGCAGGCCGACCCGCGCCATCATCGCGCGGGCCTTTTTCGTGCGCTCGGCCGCGCCCAGCGCGGTGTTGATGGCCAGCGGCTCTTCGAGCGCATGGCCGATCTTCTTGCGCGGGTTCAGGCTCGCGAACGGATTCTGGAACACCATCTGCACCTGCTGGCGCAACTGCTTCCTCAGTGCGGCGTCGGCATGCGTCACGTCGGCGCCGTTCAGGTTCAGCGTGCCGCTGGTCGGCGCTTCGATCATCGTCAGCTGGCGCGCCAGCGTGCTCTTGCCGCAACCCGATTCGCCGACCACCGCGAGCGTGTGGCCGGCGACGAGCGTGAACGACACGCCATCGAGAGCGCGCGCCGTGGCTTTCGGCTTGAGGAAACCGGTGGAGACGCTGTAGTGCTTGGCCAGCGCCTGCGCTTCGAGCACCGGGGCGGTCACGGGCGCGTTCATGCCAGCGCCTCCGTGCTCTGCGTCAGCGGATAAAAGCAGCGCGCCTGGGCGCCGGGCTCGCCGATCAGCGGCGGCTGCTCTGTGCGGCAGCGCGGCTGCACGTAGGGGCAGCGCGGTGCCAGCAGACAACCCGCGGGCCGGTCGTAGGCCCCGGGCACCACGCCGCCCATCGAGTTCAGCCGCCGTTTGCCGATGTTGTGCTCGGGCAGCGCCGACAACAGCGCTTCGGTGTACGGGTGGCGCGGCGCGTCGAAGACCTTCGGCACATGCGCGGTTTCGACCAGCTGGCCGGCGTACATGACGAGCACGCGCTGCGCGATCTCGGCCACCACGCCGAGGTCGTGCGTGATCAGCAGCAAGGCCATGCCGCGTTCGCGTTGCAGCTTCAGCAGCAGCGCCAGCATCTGGGCCTGGATGGTCACGTCGAGCGCGGTGGTCGGTTCGTCGGCGATCAAGAGGCGCGGGTTGCAGGCGATCGCCATCGCGACCATCACGCGCTGGCTCATGCCGCCGGAGAGCTGGTGCGGATACGCATCGAGGCGGCGTTCGGCGTCGGGGATCTCGACCGCGCGCAGCAGCTCGAGCGCGCGCGCACGCAACTCGCGCTTGTTGCCACCTTCATGGATCTTCAGCGTTTCCATCAACTGGAACGCGACCGTGAAACACGGGTTCAGGCTCGTCATCGGGTCCTGAAAGATCATCGCGATGTCTTTGCCGAGCAGCTGGCGGCGCTCCTTCACCGGCATCGTCAGCAGGTCGCGGCCGTCGAACGCCAGGCGCTGCGCGCGCACACGCCCCGGCTCGTCGATCAGGCCCATCAGCGCGAGCGCGGTCACGCTCTTGCCGGAGCCGGATTCGCCGACCACGCCGACCACTTCACCGGCGTCGAGCGTGAAGCTCATGCCATTGACGGCCTTGAACGGCGCCGCTTCCGAACCGAATTCGACGCGCAGGTTTTCGACTTCGAGCAAGGCCATCGCGTTATCGCTTCAGCTTGGGGTCGAGCGCGTCGCGCAAGCCGTCGCCCATCAGGTTGAACGCGAGCACCGAGACCAGGATCGCGAGACCCGGCAGCGTGACGACCCACCACGCGCTCTGGATGAACTCGAGCGCGCTGGCCAGCATCGAGCCCCATTCCGGCGTGGGAGGCTGCGCGCCGAGACCGAGAAAACCGAGCGCCGCGGCGTCGAGGATCGCGGTCGAGAAGCCGAGTGTCGTCTGCACGATCAGCGGCGCGGCGCAGTTCGGCAGCACGGTGTCGAACATCAGGCGGCCGGTGCCGGCGCCGGCGATGCGCGACGCGGCCACGTAGTCCTTGCCCATTTCGCCGATCACCGCCGCGCGCGTCAGTCGCACGAAGTGCGGCAGCATCACGATGGCGATCGCGTACATCGCGTTGACGAGGCCCGGCCCGAGGATCGCGACCACGGCGACGGCGAGCAAGAGGCTGGGCAGCGCCAGCATGATGTCCATCAACCGCATGATCGTGAATTCGACACCGCCGCGGAAGAAACCCGCGAGCAGGCCCAGCAGCACGCCGCCGGTCAGCGACAGGCCGACCGACACCAGGCCGATGATCAGCGACAGGCGCGTGCCGTGGATCAGGCGCGAGAGCACGTCGCGGCCGACCGGGTCGGTGCCGAGCAGGAAGACGTGGCCGCCGATCGGTTGCGTGGACGGTGCTTTCAACACCGCGTCAGGGAACTGTTCTTTCGGCGAATAAGGCGCGATCACGTCGGCGAACACGGCGCACAGCACGAGCGCGACGATGACGGCCAGGCCGATCACCGCCCCGCGGTTGCGGCGGAAGTCGCGCCACAGTTCGGCGAAAGGCGAGGGCGGCGCCTGCTCAACCGCGATGGCTTCGGGCAACGCGCTCATGTGTGGCGGATCCGCGGGTTGATCACGCCGTACAGCACGTCGACGATCAGGTTGACGCCGATGATCACCGTGGCCGACAGCAATATGCCGCCCTGCACCGCAGGGTAGTCACGCCGGTGGATCGCCTCGACCAGCCACTTGCCGATGCCGGGCCACGAGAAGATTGTTTCGGTCAGGATCGCGCCGGCGAGCAGCGTGCCGACCTGCAGGCCGATGGTCGTGACGACCGGGATGAGCGCGTTGCGCAGCGCGTGGATGCCGACGATGCGAAAGCTCGACGCGCCCTTGGCGCGCGCGGTGCGCACGTAGTCTTCGCGCAGCACTTCGAGCATCGACGAACGTGTCATGCGCGCGATCACCGCGAGCGGGATCGTGCCGAGCGCGATCGACGGCAGGATCAAATGCGACAGCGCACTCTTGAACGCGCCCTTGTCGGAAGAGAGCAGCGAGTCGATCAGCATGAAGCCGGTGACCGGCGGAATGTCGAAGCGGATCGCGATCCGGCCCGACACCGGCGTCCAGCCGAGCGTGACCGAGAAGGTCAGGATCAGCAGCAGGCCCCACCAGAAGATCGGCATCGAAAAGCCGGTGAGCGAGGCGCCCATCACCGAGTAGTCCCACACGGTGTTGCGCTTCACGGCGGCGAAGATGCCGGCCGGCACACCGATCACGAGCGCGAGCAGCATCGCGCAGATGCTGAGCTCGATGGTGGCCGGGAACAGGGTGAAGAACTCCTTGAACACCGGCTCGTGCGTGATCGTGGAAAAGCCCAGATCGCCGTGCACGGCTTTCCACAGGTAGTCGGCGTACTGCACCGGCAGCGGCCGGTCGAGGCCGAACTCCTTGATCAGGCGTTCGTACCGTTCGGTCGTCATGCCGCGCTCGCCCGAGAGCGCTTCGACCGGGTCGCCAGGCAGCAGGCGGATCAGCGCAAACACGAGCAAGGTGATGCCCAGGAAGGTGGGCACGACCAGGCCGAGGCGTTTGGCGATGAACGAAAACATGTCAGGTTGCGGCGGTCAGTAAAAAGGGGGCTCGAGCCCCCTTGTCGATCGCTGTGGCGAGGCGACGCGTGAGCGTCACTTCTCGACCATGTCCACCTTGTTGAAGTAGTGGTGGGCAGTCGCATCCATCTTGTAGCCGATCACTTCCTTGCGCACCGGGTCGAAGCGCACCGAGTGGGCGATGGTGATCCACGGCGCTTCTTCCTTGGCGATGAGCTGCGCTTTTTCATAGAACGCGGCGCGGTCGGCCTGCTTGGTCACGCTCTTGGCCTTCTGGATCGCGTCTTCGAAGTCCTTGTTGCACCAGCGGGCCACGTTGCCACCGGCCTTCACGGCCGAGCAGCCGAGCAGCGGCACGAAGAAGTTGTCCGGGTCGCCGTTGTCGCCCGACCAGCCGAACATCATCGCGTGCTGTTCGCCGACCTTGCTGCGCTTGCGGTACTCGCCCCACTCGAAGGTCAGCAGCTTGGTCTTGACGCCGATCTTTTCCCAGTCGGACTGGATCAGCTCGGCCATGCGCTTGCCGTCCGGGTTGTAGGGGCGCGTGACCGGCAGGTACCAGAGTTCGACTTCGGTGCCGTTCGGGAAGCCGGCCTTGGCCAGCAGGTCTTTCGCCTTGGCCGGGTCGTAGACGTAGTCGGTGACCTTGTCGTTGTACGACCAGAGTGTGGGCGGAATCGGGTTCTTCGCGACCTGGCCCGCGCCCTGGAACACCGCGTCGAGGATCGCCTTCTTGTTGACGGCCATGTTCAAGGCTTGGCGAACCTGCTTGTTGTCGAAGGGTTTCTTCTCGACGTTGAACGCGATGTAGCCCACGTTCAAGCCGTTCTGCTGCACCAGGTTGATGTTCGGGTCGTTCTTCATCAAGGCCACGTCGGCCGGTTTCGGGAACGCCATCACGTGGCACTCGCCAGTCTTGAGCTTGGCGTAACGCACCGAGGCGTCGGTCGTGATGGCGTAGACCAGGTTGTCGATCTTCGGGCGGCCGCCCCAGTGCGCGTCGAAAGCCTTGTAGCGGATCACCGCGTCTTTCTGGTACGAGACGAACTGGAACGGGCCGGTGCCGATCGGCTCCTTGTCGATCACGTCGGGCGTTTTCGCAGCCATCATCTTGTCGGCGTATTCGGCCGAGTGGATCGACGCGAAGTCCATCGCCAGGTTCGCCATGAAGGGCGCTTCGGGTTTCTTCAGCACGAACTTGATCGTCATCGCGTCGACCTTCTCGACGCGGTCGACGATGTTCTTCATGTCCATGTCTTCGAAGTACGCGAAGGTCTGGCCCGGCGTGACCTTGGCGAACGGGTGGTTCGGGTCGGCTTGGCGGTTGTACGAGAACAGCACGTCGTCGGCGTTCATGTCACGCGTGGGCGTGAACTTGGCATTGCTGTGGAACTTCACGCCCTTGCGCAGCTTGAAGGTGTAGGAGAGGCCATCGGCCGCGGCGGTCCAGCTTTCGGCCAGGCCGGGAATGATGTTGGTGGTGCCGGTGTCGAACTCGACGAGGCGGTTGTACATCGGCACCGAAGACGCATCGGCGGTGGTGCCGGTGGTGAAGAACTGCGGGTTGAAACCTTCGGGGCTGCCCTCGGAGCAGTACACGAGGGTCTTGGCAGCGAAGGCCGCACCGGCGCCGCCGAGCAAGGCGCTCGCGGCGAGCGTGGACAGCGTGAATCCGCGGAGTTTCATGGGTGGTTCCAGAAAGTTGAACGGTGGGGCTCTTCGTGAGAGCGAGGGGCTGAATGATAGGCGGCGTGTAAAGCCACAGACTCTAGTGTTCCCCCTAGCAATCTGCCTGCCAGGGTGTGCGGCGGCAGCGGCTCAGGCGAGGAACTGCAACACCGTCAGCCACAGCGGCGCCACGGCCACGAAGGCGAGCGTCGAGAACACCGTGGCGGCCGTGATCTCGGCTTCGAGCGCGTGGTAACGCTGGGCGAAGATCAAGGCGTTGCTGCCGATCGGCAGTGCCGCCATCATCACGATCACGGTCAGCGGCATGCCCGTCAGTTTGAAGCCCCAGTGTGCGATGCCGAGCACCAGCGCCGGCAGCACCAGCAGCTTGAGCAGCGACAGCACCACCGCCGCGCGCGCCGCGCCTTGCACGCCGTAGTAGGCGAGCGCCATGCCGATCAATACCAGGCACAGCGGCACCACGGCCGAGCCGAGCGTCTGCAGGATCTCGTCGGCAACGGCAGGGATCGGCAAGCCCAGCGCGTTCCAGCTCAGGCCGATCAAGACCGGCAGCACGACCGGGTGGATGATGGTGTTGCGTGCGGTCGATGCCAGCGTCTTCAGCAGATGGGTCGGCTCGCCGTGTTTCGCGCGCGCCAGGTCGAGCTCGACCAGGGCGGTCACCAGCGTGAGCAGCACCAGCGCGTGCAGGCTGACGATGGCGAGGTGGATCGCCAGGCCCGCTTCGCCGAACAGCGCTGCGGCCATCGGAATGCCGACCTGCACCGTGTTGCCGAACACCGACGAGATCGCGCGCACCCCCGGCGCCGCGACTGGCAGCGCACCCGAGCGGTTGGCGTGGCGCTGCACCGCGTAGACCACGACCATCATCACCAGCATCGGCACGAACACCGCGACCAGCGTGTCCCAGGGCATGGTCTTGAAGTCGATGCGCGCGGTGGTGCGGAACAGCAGCGCCGGCACGAAGATGTAGTAGGCCGCGTTGGCCAGCGTGCGCGCCGGGTCGCCGGTGCCCAGCCACTTGAGCTTGCCGACGATCCAGCCGATCGCCACCACGACGAAGATCGTGAGCAGCTTGAAGAAGACGAGCGAAGACATGCGCCGAAGTATCGGCGACGGGCCGGCGTCGGCCGGTCAGGCTGCGCGGCCTGGGAGACCTGCGGCTCAGGAACGCGCCGGTTTGAAGTGGCGCGCTTCGAGCAGCTTCGCGTTGGTCAGGCCGAGCGCGACGAGCATTCGTTCGAGCCAGGTCAGGCGCTTGAAGCGCCCGTCCGGCAGCGCGAGCACGGGGCCGAGGATCGGCTCGTCTTCGATGCGCGATTCCTGGTAGGGCCGACCTTTCACTGCGTCGTTCATGCGAGTCTCCTTGTGTGATGCCCAGATGTAACAAAGCGTATTTTAGAGTTCCTGCACGGTGATGAGAAGAGGAAGAGGCGGGCCATTGCTTCGGGCAAACCCTTTGAAGCGCAGCGCCCGGCGCTTCCGATCCGATACTCGAAGTTTTTGCAGCGCCTCAACACTTCAACAGGAGCAATCCGCCATGGCCGCCTACCTCTACGCCGACGTGCAAGTGACCGACCCCGCGCTTTTCGAGGAGTACCGCGCCCTCGTGCCGGCCGTCATCAAGGCCTACGGCGGCCGCTACCTGGTGCGGGGCGGCGCCAGCGAAGCCCTCGAAGGCGAGCGCCCGCTGAATCGCAACGTGCTGCTCGAATTCCCCGACATGGCCGCGCTCAAGGCCTTCTATTTTTCGGCCGAGTACAAGCCGCTGATCGCGATGCGCCAGCGCGCGGCCACCTCGAGCCTGATTGCCGTGGACGGCGTGCCAAGCGCTGCATGAACACGAGGCGCCGAGTCGTGCTGGCCGGCGCCGCCGCGGCGCTGGTTGCCGGCGTGGGACGTGTGCAGGCCACTGACGCCGCGCCTTTCGAGTGGCCGAGCGCGCCGCCCGAAAGCCAGGGCCTGTCGCCAGCGGCGATGGCCGAGGTGCTGCGTGACGGTGCAGCCGTGCCCGGCCTGCGCAGCCTGCTGGTCGCGCGCAACGGCGTGCTGGTCGGCGAGTCGTATTACGCCGGCGCGACGGCCGCCGACCTGCTCGCGATCAACTCGGTCACCAAGAGTGTGTCGTCGATGCTCGTCGGGCTGGCGCTGCAGAAGGGCGCGATCACGAGTCTGGACGACACGGTGGCGCGCCTGATCCCCGATGCCGCGTCGAAGTTTCCGCCTTCGGCCTGGACCGAGCTGACGCTCGCACAAATCCTCGCTGGCCACACCGGCCTGGGCTTTGCGCTCACGCGCGGCCGCGAGCTCGGCAACGCGCCCGATCTGGCGAAGTTCGTTCTGGGCCTGCCGGCCGAAGTGGCGGCGCCTTCGGGCTGGAGCTACAACGACGCGGCGGTGGCGCTGATCGCGCCGATCCTGGCTCGTGCGCAAGGGGCAGATCTCGCCGCGGTGGCCGCACGCGATGTGTTCGCACCGCTCGGCATCGAGCGTTTCAACTGGGCGCGTGACCGGCAGGGCAACGCACTCGCGTTCGGTGGCCTGGCCTTGCGCACTCGCGACCTGCTCAAGCTCGCCGTGTTGATGCTGGACGGCGGCCAGTGGCGCGGCGCTGCGGTGCTGCCCGCCGCCTGGGTGGCCGAGAGCACGCAGACGCGTGGCCCGGCGAGCTGGCAGGTCGCGCCGGTCGAGAACATCGGCTACGGCCGGCTCTGGTTCACCGGCACGCTGCACGGCCGCCGCGTCGTCTGGGGCTGGGGTTACGGGGGCCAGTTCGCGCTGTGGGCGCCGGCGCTGCGGCTCGCAGTCGCCACCGCCGCCACGTCGCCGCCGTTTCCTGCGCTGAAGGCCCAGACCGATGCCGTGATGGCGCTGGTCGGGCGCGTGGGGCAAGCTGCGGGCTGAGCGCCGGTGGAAAATGCGCGCAACCCGGTGACTGGAGACACGATGCCCTACATGCTGTTGATCATCGAACCCCCCGGCCAGCGCGCCGAGCGTGGCCTGGAAGGTGGCAAGCGGGCCTACGCCGAGATGCAGGCGTTTGCCGAAGACCTGCAGGCGCGTGGTGTGCTGCGTGGCGTCGAGTCGCTCGCGACCGATGCGAAGGGTGTGCGGGTTCAGGTGCGTGACGGGCGACCGAGCCTCGTCGACGGCCCGTTCACCGAAGCCAAGGAAATGGTCGGCGGGTTCTTCCTGGTCGACTGCGCCACGCGCGACGAGGCGGTGGCGATCGCGGCCGCGTGCCCGGCCGCGGCCTGGGCCACCGTGGAAGTGCGCGAAGCCGGGCCGTGCTGGAGCTGATTCGCGGGGCGAGTGACGTTTGTCGATTCGGGGGCCGGCGGTTCGTCGTGCAGACAGGGGCCGGAAGAAGCGGCGCCGGTCCCGCAACGACAAGGAGAGCCGACGATGCGATTCATGATCCTGGTCCGGGCCACCGCCACCACCGAAGCCGGTGTGATGCCCGACGACGACACGCTCTTCGTCGAGATGGAGCGTTACCACGAGGCGCTGGCCAAGGCCGGCGTGCTGCTCGACATGGCTGGTCTGAAACCCAGCGCCCACGGCTGGCGGATTCATTACGCCAAAGGCCAGCGCAGCGTGCTCGACGGCCCGTTTGCCGAGACCAAGGAGCTGATCGCGGGCTACACGCTGATCCAGGTGCGCAGCCGCGAAGAAGCGATGGAGTGGGCGCGGCGCTTTCCGGCGCCGATGGGCGCCGGCGCCGACGCTGAAATCGAGGTGCGCCAGCTCTACGAGCCCGAAGACTTCGCGCAGTACACAGGCCCCGCGTGAGTTCGGCCACGCACCGCGCCATCGAAGCCGCCTGGCGCATCGAAGCGGCCAAGGTCGTGGCGCACGCCGCGCGCCTGGTGCGTGACGTGGGCGTGGCCGAAGAGCTGGCGCAGGACGCGCTCGTGGCCGCGCTCGAACACTGGGGCAAGACCGGCGTGCCCGACAACCCCGGCGCCTGGCTGATGGCGACCGTGAAGAACCGGGCGCTCGACCGGCTGCGGCAAGACACCATGCACCAGCGCAAGCACGAAGAGATCGGCCACGACCTCGACGCGCTGCAGGCCCACGTGGTGCCCGATTTCGTCGACGCGCTCGGCGCCGCGCGCGAAGACGACATCGGCGACGACCTGCTGCGCCTCGTGTTCACCGCCTGCCACCCGGTGCTGTCGACCGACGCGCGCGTGGCGCTCACGCTGCGCCTGCTCGGCGGCCTGACGACCGACGAGATCGCACGCGCCTTCCTGCTGCCCGCCGCCACGATCGCGCAGCGCGTCGTGCGCGCCAAGCGCACGCTCACCGAAGCCAAGGTGCCGTTCGAGGTGCCCCGCGCCGACGCGCTCGGCGCCCGCTTGGCCTCGGTGCTCGAAGTGATCTACCTCGTCTTCAACGAAGGTTATTCGGCCACCGCCGGCGACGACTGGATGCGCCCGGCGTTGTGCGAAGAAGCGCTGCGCCTCGGCCGCATCGTGGCCGAGCTGATGCCGGCCGAGAGCGAAGCGCACGGGCTGGTCGCGTTGATGGAAATCCAGGCCTCGCGCACCCACGCCCGCACCGACGCGCAGGGCCGCCCGGTGCTGCTGCTCGAGCAGGACCGCAGCCGCTGGGACCCGTTGCTGATCCGCCGCGGCCTGGCCGCGCTGGCGCGGGCCGAAGCGCTCGGCGGCGCGCTCGGGCCGTATGCACTGCAGGCCGCGCTGGCCGCCTGCCACGCGCGCGCGGCCGATGCGTCGGCGACCGACTGGCCGCGCATCGTCGCGCTCTACGACGCGCTGGCGCAGGTGGCGCCGTCGCCGGTGGTCGAGTTGAACCGTGCGGTCGCGGTGGGCATGGCCTTCGGGGCCGAAGCGGGGCTGGAGATCGTCGATGCGCTGGGCACCGAGCCGCTGCTGGCCAACTACCACTGGCTGCCGAGCGTGCGCGGCGATTTGCTGGCGCGGCTCGGGCGCAGGGACGAAGCGCGCGCCGAGTTCGAGCGCGCTGCCGGCATGACGCGCAACCTGCGCGAGCGTGAGTTGCTGTTGGCGCGCGCCGCCGACCCCGCGCCGCGCTGAAACCGGCGGCGCTACGCGGGTGAGCTCTCCGCCGCGCTACGCGCTGGTGCCGAGTTCGGCGCGGCGAGGCATGTCGGCACCACGCCGTGAGCAGGTGATGGCCGCGGCCTGGGCCGCGAAGGCGAGCGCATCGGCCAGCGCCTGCTGCGGCAGGGCGGCGAGCGCGGCTGCGCTGAGCGCGCCGTTCTCGGCCAGCCAGGTCAGCAGCGCGGCCTGGAAGGTGTCGCCGGCGCCCACGGTGTCGACCACCGTGACCGGCACCGGTGGCGTGACGACGCGGGTCTGCGCCGTCCAGCCGACCGCGCCTTGCGCGCCGCGCGTCACTACCACGGCACGCACGCCTTGCGCCAGCGCCCGTGTCGCAAAGTCGTCGAGCAGCGCGCCGGGCTGCAGCAGTTCGAGGTCTTCTTCGCTGACCTTGAGCAGGTCGGTGCGCGGCTGCATCCACGCCAGCTGGTCACGCCAGCGCTGCAGGTCGGGTTCCACGTTGAGTCGGATGTTCGGGTCGTACGCGATCAGCGCGCGGCCACGTTCGCGTTCGACCAGCGCCCGCAGCGCCGAGGCGGTCGGCTCGACGACGGTGGCATACGAGCCGACGTTCACCACCGTGAGGCCGTGCGGCACGCGGTCCATGTCGGCCGCCTGCAGCAAGCGGTCGGCACAACCTTCGCCGTAGAACGCGTAAGAAGGCACGCCCTGCGCGTCCAGCCCGATCAGGCTCAGCGTGGTCGGCGCGGCCAGGCGCGCGATGGCCCGGGTGTCGACACCTTCGGCCACGAGCGTGCGCATCAGGCGCTCGCCGGCGAAACCGGTCGAGATCGCGCTGAAAAAGCCGACCGGCTGGCCGAGCCGCGCCAGCCCCACCGCCACGTTGAGCGGCGAGCCGCCCACGTTGGCGTCGAGCGTCAGGCCGGTGCGCGTTTCACCGGCAGCGAAGACGTCGAGCAAGGCTTCACCGCAGACCATCATCATGTCGTTTCTCCTCAGTCAGCGCTGGTACGAGCGTAGCTGTCGCGTCGTCCGAAGGCGGCACTTTGCGCTCCGCCGTTACAACCCGGAATCCGGGTTTTCCATTAATAAATCAACTTGATTTATTAAAGAACGCTGCCGATAATTTGCCCACACCCGACGTGGTGTCGGGCAACCATCAGCGGCGGCGCCGCACAGAAATACCGGAGACACGAACATGAGCCAACTTTCCTTCTCGCGCATCGCACTGGCCGTGGTGGCGCTGACCGTGGTGGGCGCCTCGAGCGCCGCCGACCAGCCGGTGATCGGCCTGATCACCAAGACCGACACCAACCCCTTCTTCGTGAAGATGAAGGAAGGCGCACAGGCCGCCGCCACCGCCAAGGGTGCGAAGCTGCTGAGCGCGGCCGGCAAGACCGACGGCGACAACGCCGGGCAGGTGACGGCGATCGAAAACATGATCGCCGGCGGCGCCAAGACCATCCTGATCACGCCGAGCGACTCGAAGGCGATCGTGCCGGCGATCAAGAAAGCCCAGGCCAAGGGTGTGATGTTCATCGCGCTCGACAGCCCGACCGACCCGGTCGACGCGACCGATGCGCTCTTCGCCACCGACAACTACAAGGCCGGTGTGCTGATCGGCCAGTACGCGAAGGCCGCGATGGCGGGCAAGCCCGCGAAGATCGCCACGCTCGACCTGTTCCCCGGCCACCCGGTCGGCGCGCAGCGCCACAACGGTTTCATGTCGGGCTTCGGCCTGCCGGCCGCCGATGCGAAGAGCAACGAACTCTCGAAGGCGCCCGAGATCGTGTGCCTCGCCGACAGCTTCGGCGACCAGGCCAAGGGCCAGACCGCGATGGAAAACTGCCTGCAGAAGAACCCCGACATCAACGTCGTCTACACGATCAACGAGCCGGCCGCGGCCGGTGCCTACCAGGCGCTGAAGGCGGCGGGCAAGGAGAAGGGCGTGATCATCGTCTCGGTCGACGGCGGCTGCGCCGGCGTGAAGAACGTGAAGGCCGGGGTGATCGCCGCCACCTCGCAGCAGTACCCGCTGAAGATGGCCTCGATGGGCGTGGACGCCGGCCTCGAATACGCGAAGGGCGGCAAGAAGGTCAGCGGCTACACCGACACCGGCGTCACGCTGATCAGCGACAAGCCGATGAAGGGGGTGGACAGCAAGGACACCAAGTTCGGCACCGACTCGTGCTGGGGCAACAAGTGATCTGAGTTCACGTTCGGGGCGCCCGACGTGGGCGCTTCGCCCAGAACAACGGACGGAGACACCATGTCGAACCCAACCCCTTCGAAGATCAACATCGCCAGCCTCGGGCCGGTCATCGCCCTGGTGCTGGCCTGCGGATTCTTCGCCACGCAAAGCGACCGCTTCCTGTCGGTCCAGAACTTCTCGCTGATCCTGCAGCAGGTGATGGTCGTCGGCACCATCGCCATCGGCCAGACGCTGATCATCCTGACCGCGGGCATCGACCTGTCCTGCGGCATGGTGATGGCGCTGGGCGGCATCGTGATGACCAAGCTCGCGGTCGGCTCCGGCATGAACGCGTACCTCGCGATCGTCTGCGGCCTGCTCGTGTGCATGGCCTTCGGCCTGCTCAACGGCCTGCTCGTCACGCGCATCAAGCTGCCGCCCTTCATCGTCACGCTCGGCACGATGAACATCGCCTTCGCGGTCACCCAGCTCTACTCGGGCGCGCAGACCGTCACCGACCTGCCGCCCGAGATGACCTTCTTCGGCAACACCGTCAGCTTCGGCAGCGCGGCCTTCAACTACGGCACCGTGTTCATGATCGCGATGTACGCCTTCATGTGGTGGGGCTTGCGCGACACGCAGCCCGGGCGCCACGTCTACGCGGTCGGCAACAACCCCGAAGCGACACGCCTGACCGGTATCGCCACCGACAAGGTGCTGCTCGGTGTCTACGTGACGGCCGGCCTGTTCTACGGCATCGCCTCGCTGCTGTCGGTCGCGCGCACCGGCGTCGGCGACCCGAACGCGGGGCAGACCGAGAACCTCGACGCAATCACCGCGGTGGTGCTCGGCGGCACCAGCCTGTTCGGCGGGCGCGGCATCATCCTGGGCACCTTGCTGGGCGCGTTGATCGTCGGCGTGTTCCGCAACGGCCTCACGCTGATGGGTGTGCCTTCGGTCTACCAGGTGCTGATCACGGGGGTGCTCGTGATCCTGGCCGTGACCACCGACCAACTCTCGCGCAAGGGAGCCCGCTGATGAACACGCCAACAAAAAACAACGGCAGCCCGCGGCTCGTGATGGAAGCGCGTGGCCTGGTCAAGCGCTACGGCCAGGTCACCGCGCTCGACGGTGCCGACTTCGAACTGCGCGCCGGCGAGATCATGGCCGTGATCGGCGACAACGGTGCCGGCAAGTCCTCGCTGATCAAGGCGCTGTCGGGGGCGACGATTCCCGACGAAGGGGAAGTAAAGCTCGACGGCAAGGTCATCCACTTCAAGTCGCCGATCGACGCGCGCCGCGAAGGCATCGAGACCGTGTACCAGGACCTGGCCGTCGCCCCCGCGATGACGATCGCCGAGAACCTGTTCCTCGGCCGCGAGATCATCAAGCCCGGCTTCATCAGCCGGCTGCTGCGCATCATCGACAAGAAGAAGATGCTCGAAGAAAGCATCGCGCGCATGAACGACCTGAAGGTCGGCATCCGCTCGATGACGCAGGCGGTCGAAACGCTCTCGGGCGGGCAGCGCCAGTGCGTGGCGGTGGCGCGCGCGGCGGCCTTCGCCGAGCACGTGGTGATCCTCGACGAGCCCACCGCGGCGCTCGGCGTGAAGGAAGGCAACATGGTGCTCGAGCTGATCCGGCGCATCCGCGACAAGGGCCTGCCGGTGATTTTGATCAGCCACAACATGCCCCACGTGTTCGAGATTGCCGACCGCATCCACATCGCGCGGCTCGGCAAGCGCGCCTGCATCGTCGACCCGAAGACCATCAGCATGAGCGACACCGTGGCGGTGATGACGGGGGCGAAGCGGCCCGACGAGCTGCCGGCCGAAGCACTGGCTTGACGTTTTTCTGTCCGAGAGGCCGACCGTGCTGAAGAACATCGATCCGCTGCTCACGCCCGAGCTGCTCAAGGTGCTGTGCGAAATGGGTCACGGCGATGAAGTCGTGCTGGCCGACGCGAACTTCACGGCCGAGTCGCTCGGCCGCGGCCGCATCGTGCTGCGCCTGCCCGGCGCCGACATGCAGCGCGCGAGCGCCGCAGTGCTTTCGGTGTTGCCACTCGACGCCTCGGTGGCGCAGCCGGCGGCCTACATGCAGGTCGGCGGTTCGGCGCCGGGTTATCGGTCGGGGCTTCAGCGCGCCGTGATCGCGCAGGCCGCGGTCGTCGACCCGGGCTGCGACGACAGCAAGTGGGAGGCCGTCGAACGCTTCGCGTTCTACGAGCGCGCAGCGCGCGCCTACGCGATCGTGCAAACTGGCGAAATGCAGGCATGGGCGAATCTGGTGTTCAAGAAGGGCGTGATCGCCGATCGGTTGATCGCGTGAGCGGCGCGTCCGGCACCGACCTGCTCGAGCGCGACGCGGCGGCCGCGCGGCTGCGCCCGCGTGGCTCGAACCACGTCGGCATGCGCCAGTTCAACGAGCGGGTCGTGCTGCAGGCGATCCGCCTGCACGGCAGCCTGCCCAAGGCCGACATCGCGCGCCTGACCAAGCTGACGCCGCAGACCGTGCAGGTCATCATCGCGCGGCTCGAAGCCGATGGCCTGGTGCACAAGCTCGCGCCGCTGCGCGGCAAGATCGGCCAGCCCTCGGTGCCGATGGCGCTCGACCCCGACGGCGCGTTTTCGATCGGCATCAAGATCGGCCGGCGCAGCATGGACATGCTGCTGCTCGACTTTGCCGGACAGGTGCGCGAGCGCCTGTCGCTGAGTTACGAGTTCCCCGACCCCGACACGCTGTTCGACGACATCGAAGCCCGGCTCAAACAACTGCGCGTGCGGCTGCCCGCCCCATTGCGCTCGCGCCTGCACGGCGTGGGCATCGCCGCGCCGCTCTCGCTCGGCGGCTGGCAGGCGGTGCTCGGCATCGAGCCGCGCCAGGCCGCGAAGTGGGCCGACATCGACATCCGTGAACGCGTGGCTGCGATGACCGAACTGCCGGTCGAGTTCGTCAAGGACACGGCCGCCGCCTGCGTGGCCGAGCTGGTGGCCGGGCGCGGCCGCAGCATCAGCAGCTTCCTGTACGTGTTCTTCGACACCTTCATCGGCGGCGGCCTCGTGATCGACAGCCACCTGCGCGCCGGCATCAACGGCAATGCAGGCGCCGTCGGCTCGCTGCCGATGGGTCTGGCGCAAGCCGGCCGCGGCGGTGCGCCGCACCAGCTGCTGAGCCAGGCGTCGCTGATCAACCTCGAAGCGCGTTTCAGCGCGGCCGGGCTCGACGCCACAGCCGCAGCCGACGTGCGTGCGATGCAGCGCCCGTGGTGGGAACACACCGACCTGTGGCTGCGCGACGCCGCGCCGGCGGTCGCCTTCGCCGTCAACTCGGCCGCCTGTTTGCTCGACCTGGAAGGCGTGATCATCGACGGCTCGTTCAGCCGCGAGCTGCTGCGCGCCACGCTGACCGCCGTGAACCATTCGCTCGACCAGTACAGCTGGGAAGGTGTGGCCCGCCCGGCCGTGCTCGAAGGCGCGATCGGTTCCGACGCGCGGGCGATGGGCGGCGCGCTGTTGCCGCTGTACGCCAATTTCGCGCCCGACCGCGACCTGTTCCTGAAGCTCGCGGAGTAAGCCTCAGGGCTTCAGTCGATTGTGATGTCGGCTGGTGGCAAGCCCTCCAAGTAGCGCTCGTACGCGGCGCTGATGGCCGCGTCGAATCGGCGCGCCTGCGCGGCGAGCTGGAACGGCGCGAAGCCCGCGCGGCTTTGTGCGAGTTGCGCCCGGTACCCCCGCCGTTCGTCGGCCGACTGCATCAGCTTCAGGGCGAGGGCTTCGTACTGGCTGGCGTCGTGCGCGATCCACGCCGGCGCGCCGTGCTGCCGCAGCAGGTTGGTGCCCATGCGCTGCGAAATGCGCGCGCCTTCGCGCGTGACGACCGGCACGCCGGCGTGCAGCGCGTCGAGGACCGAGGTGTGGCCGTTGTAGTCCCACGCGTCGAGGTACAGGTCGGCCAGTGCCGAGCGCGCCATGTGCTCGGGGTGCGGCGCGTTGGCGGCGAACACCAGGCGTTGCGGCGCGATGCCCCTCTCGGCGAACCAGGCCTGCCACTGCAGCGGCTGCATCGGGTGTGTCTGGTGCAACCACAGCACCGCCTCAGGCACTTGCCGCAGCAGGCGGGCCCAGACCTCGGCCAGATCGGGGCCGATCTTGAACGCCGCGTTGAAAGCGGCTACGACCAGCGCGTCATCGGGCAGGCCCTGAGCCCGGCGTGTGGTTGGGCCTGCACCGGTGCCGCTGTAGGTGTAGCAGCTGCCGGTCATGCGGATCGCGGCTTCGCGTGCCGGCGGCGTGCTCGCGACAAAGCTGTCGTCGACGACGCGGTAGTGCGCAAGGCCGCCGGTGCTGCCGCAGCTCGTCAGGTGGTGAATGACCACCGGCACGGCGCTGGCGCGGCAGACGCTCGCGACCCAGTCCATCTCCCAGTCGGGCATCACGATCAGCACGTCGATGGCGTCGGCGGCGATGACGCTGGCCGCCACCCCGGCATCGCGCGGCAGGCCGCGCACCACGTCGCAGCCTTGCAGCAGCAGCTCGTGCGGCACCACGTCATGGTCGGCCGCATAACCGTAGGCGAAGAGCTCGAACCGTTCGTGGTCCTGAAAGCGAGGCACGGCCGCCATCATCACCGTGGTGGCGTGAGCGCCGAGGCAGGGTGAGAGGTAGGCCACGCGCAGCCGTCCGCGCCGGGCGGTGCGCACCGGGCCGGCGGTCGGCCAGCCGTCGGCCATGCGATTGACCAGCGCGATCTGCGTGTCTTCGGTCTCGGCGTAGGTCAGCGAGACGAACCGCAGCTGTGGCCACGGGATGCGCGGCAGATTGGCGAGCGTGACCAGCGTCGCCGGCAGGCGGCTGCGCCCGCCCCAGACGCCGGCCACTTGTTGTTCGTACAGCAGGAAGGCCCGTAGCAGCGGCGGCTGCCAGCCGACTGTCAGCAGTGCGGCCAGCGACGGGCCGAGCAGCGCCGAGCCGCAGGCCTGCAGCGTGGGACCGGGCACTTGCGACGCGGCCGCTTGCGACAAGGTGTCGTCACCCACCAGCGCCAGAAACAGCGCTTCGAGCGTGGTCAGCAAGTCTTGCGGCCCGAGGGCTTGCCGTGCACCGGCGAGCGTGGCCG
Organism: Burkholderiaceae bacterium; assembly: GCA_040080605.1. Classification (GTDB taxonomy): domain Bacteria; phylum Pseudomonadota; class Gammaproteobacteria; order Burkholderiales; family Burkholderiaceae_C; genus LMDS01. The sequence goes on along the minus strand of JBEBIB010000028.1, from coordinate 18,132 downwards.
CGAGAGTGTCACTGCGGTGCAGCAACAACAGCGGCACGAGGCAGGCTTGCCACGCCCCCAGTTCCCGCGGAAACACGCGGCACCAGCGCTCGCCGACCACCAGCGCCCAGTCCCAGCGCTGGGCCAACATGCTGGCGCGCCAGGCGGCTTCGAGGGCCGTGTCGTGTGCGGGGTCGATGCGCAGTGCGGCGCGCGCCGCGGCCAGTGCCGCGCCGCTGTCGTTCGCCTGCAGCGCGGCCTGCGCCTGTGCGATCAGGGCATCGAGCGCGCCGGGCGTGTCACGGTCCGTCAACGTGAACCGAACATCATCTGCCGCGCCAGCGCCGATTTCACCGGCGACAAGGCCTGCAGCGCCGCGATGCCCAGCCCGCGCGCCGCGCCGGCACCCGGCAGCCGCCAGGTGAAGCTGCGGGCCAGGAAATCGGTCGCGGCGATCATGGCCCAGCGGTCGGGGCCGCGTTGCCATTCGAGCTTGCGCAGCACGGCGTCGACATCGGCGTTGCGAGAGAGCGCCTGCACGAGCTCGAACGCATCGCGCAGGCCGAGGTTCAGGCCCTGCCCGGCGACCGGGTGCAGCGTTTGCGCCGCGTTGCCGATGCGCACGGTGCGGCCATCGGTCAGCGTGCGCTCGGCGTTCAGCCCGAGCGGGAACTGCTTCAGCGGCGTGATCGACGCGATCCGGCCGACGGCGGGGTGGAAGATGCTGTTGAGCACCGTCACGCGCTGTGCGTCGTTCAGCTCGCGCACCGGGTCGTCGTTGCTGGGTACGCACCACACCAGCCCCGCGCCACCACCTTTCAGCGGCAGCAGCGCAGCCGGCCCGTGGCGGGTGAAGCGCTCGAAGGCCACCCCCTCCGGCCGTGCCGGGGCCGCGTCTTCGAACCTCACCTGGCCGACCCAGGCGGTCTGCTGGTAGTCGTGCGTGACCGCCTTGCGCACCTGGTCGGAGAACACACCCCCTTCGGCCACCACGGCCAGATCGAAGCGTTCGGCGATGCCGGCATCGACCTCGACGCCGCCCGCGACCGGCTTGAGCGCCGACACCGGCTGGCCGAAGCGGCTGAACAGGCGCTGCGGCTCGGCGCACTCGGCCGCCAGCCACTCTTGCTGCAAGGGCGCGACGATGCTGCCGTAGCTCATCACAGCGCCGAGCAAAGGCACCGCTTCGTCGACGGCGCGGATGCGCAGTTCGGGTTCGCCGAGCCAGTCACCGAGCAGGGGTGGCAGCGAAGGTGCCTGCTGTGACACGTGGACTTCGAGGATCGGTTGCGCGAGCTCTGCGCGCCAGGCATTCAAGCGCTGCAGCAACTGCACGCTGCCCAGCGACAGCGCCAGGGTGCGCGGGTCGGCCGACACGTCCTTGTCGGCGGGCCGGGCGTCGAACAGGGTCACATGGGCTTCGGGCAGGGCGCGCGCTGCGTGAAGAGCGAGCGCCAGGCCGACCGGGCCCGCGCCGACGACAGCCAGTTTCAGCACCGGCAGTTCCGATTTGTGTTGCATGGGTCACGCTTTCGAAATGAATCTCTTCGGCCGAGGCCCCTCGTGCCGGGGGTTCACGGAAGGTGTGCACTGTTGCACCATTCGTGTCAGTCCAGAGCTGTTCCTTGTAGTACCCACCTGAATCGAGGCCGTATGAAGTTGAAGATGTTCTCCGCCGCCATTTTGCTCGCGCTTGGCACGCCCGTGATGGCTGCGAGTTGCCTGCACGACTCCAACCTTGGCGAAGTCGGTGGCACCCCGGTGTCGTTCGCCAGCCAGTGCGGGCGCCTGCCGTTCGCATCCGCCGCCTTCACCGATCACTACTCGTTCTCGCTGTCTTCTCTGGGCGACGTGACCGGTGGCCTCGTGAATTTCTGGCTCTGGTCGAACAATGACGTGAACTTCAGCTCGGTGGCGATCACCGGCGGTGGTTACAGCGGTACCGACTCCAACGTGGCCGACGGTTTCAGTTTCGCCGGCCTGTCGGCGGGCACCTACGACCTGGCGGTTTCCGGCTACCTCGGCCGTGGCGAGTACCTCGGCGGCTACACCGGTGCGATCAGCTCGACCGCTACCGTGGCCGCGCCGGTGCCTGAACCCGAAACCTACGCGATGTTGATGCTCGGCTTGGCCGGGGTCGGCTTCGCCGCACGTCGCCGCAACAAGGCCTGAACGCCCGCGGGGCTGCGGCCCCGCTCGCCGCGAAGAGCAGACTTCATGTCTGCTCTTTTTTTTTGGGCTGAGACTTGCCCACACGATCCGGCAGAAATGCACATCGACACAAACAGTGTCTTTGCCGTGCCCCCCCAGTGACATACGCTTGCGGGCGTCGGATCGACCTCGCGACCTGGAGAGTTCTTGAAATGATGTTCCTCGACCGTTCATGCGGGCTGCACGCAGGCCGATGTGCTGCTTCGGCGCTGCTCGCGGTGCTGACGCTGCTGGCCGGCTGTGGCGAAAAAAAGGCAGGCGACGCCACGCAGATTGCCGCCAGCGTCAACAAAGGCGAAATCTCGGTCCACCAGGTGCAGTACGCGTTGCAACGTCAGCCCAGGCTTGCCGCAGCGCAACCCCAGAACGCGGCGCGGCGCGCGCTCGACTCGCTGATCGAGCAGGAACTGGCGGCGCAGGCTGCGCGCACCGAGGGCCTGGAGACCGACCCCGCGGTGGTGCAGGCGATGGAGGCGGCCAAGCGCGAGGTGTTGGCGCGGGCTTTTCAGGATCGCCTCGCCGCCAAGGCGGTCTCGGCCAGCACCGACGAAGTCGAGCGCTACTACGACAGTCGCCCGGCGCTCTTCAATGAGCGGCGCCTGTACACCTTGCAAGAATTTGCGATGGACGCTTCCGAAGAAGACGTGCCGCGCATACAGGCCGCGCTGAAAGGGGCCAAGACTGTCGACGAGATTGGCGAAGCACTCGGCAAGATCGGCATGCGCTACCGTTCGCGCCAACTCGCGCAAGCCGCCGAAGACCTGCCGATGGGCACGCTCGAAGCGGTGGCCAAGCTCGCGGTGGGTGAGTCGGTGCTGACGCAGCAGCCCGGTGGTGCACGCGTCTACGTGATTCTGCAGGCCCAGCCGGCACCCGTGAACCGCGCTGCCTCGAAGGGGGCGATCGAGGCTTACCTGCTCGCCGATCGCAAGCGGGTTCTCGTGGCGCAGGAAATGAAGGCGCTGCGCGAGCGGGCGCAAATCACCTATCAGGGCACTTTCGCTCCCGCCGCGAGCGTTGCGGCCTCGGCGGCGAAGTAGCCTGCTGCTGCCGGCAATGGTTGTGTCGCCGCACACGCAGGCACCGAGCCGTCCTTTCGACTCGGGCGCCCTGGTCATCGTCGCCCTCGGGTTGGCGTTGCTCTGGTTGCCGACTTTCTGGGACTTGAACTTCGGAATCTGGTCTGCCGAGGCCCAGGGGCACGAGCTGATCGTGCTCGGGGTGTCGGCCTGGTTGTTGTACCGCCAGCGCGCCGCATTGCGCGACCTGCCCGACGCGCCCGCGCTCTGGGGCGGGAGCGGCCTGCTCGTGCTCGGCCTGCTGCTCTACGCCTTCGGGCGCAGCCAGCAGTTCTATCGCGTCGAGATGCTGGCGCTGATTGGCGTGCTGGTGGCGGCCCTGGTGCTGTTCAAGGGCTGGGCCGTCTTGCGCCTGATCTGGTTCCCGCTGCTGTTCCTGTTGTTCGCGATGCCGCTGCCCTACAGCCTGGTGCTGGCCGTGACCGCGCCACTGAAGCTGGGCGTGTCGATCGTCGCGACCCAGTTGTTGTTGTGGCTGGGTTTCCCGATGGGCCGCTCGGGGGTCGTGATGACCATCGGGCAGTACCAGTTGCTCGTGTCGGAAGCCTGCGCCGGCCTGCAAACCATGTTCACGCTCGAAGCCATGGGCCTGCTCTACGCCAGCCTGATGAACTACCGTTCCTGGGTTCGCAACGGCTTGCTCGCTGTGCTCGTCATTCCCGTGGCGTTCTTCGCCAACGTGGTCCGTGTGATGGTGCTGGTGCTCGTGACCTACTACTTCGGTGACGCCGCCGGGCGCGGCTTCATCCACGGGTTCGCTGGCATGGTGCTGTTCGCGGTCGGGCTCGCCTTCATCTTCGGTGCCGACCGTGTGCTCGGTGTGCTGTTGCCCAAGCGGTGGGCGGTTTGATGTCGCCGGTCCGTCGCCGGGCTCTGGTGCTGGCCGCGAGCATGGGCGCGGCGGCGGCGCTGGCGGCGCTGGGCAAACCGGCGTCGCACGACGATACCGGCGCGCCGCCTGTCGACCTCGACACGCTGTTGCCGCGCGAATTCGGCGACTGGCGCGTCGATGCCAGCACCGAGGCGTTCGTGCGACCGGCCGCTCAGCAAGGCAAGGCCTACAAGATCTACGACCAGGTGTTCGAGCGCACCTTCGTCAACTCGAATGGCCAGCGCATCATGGTTTCGGCGGCGTTCGGGCGCAAACAATCAGCGAGCATGCAGATGCACCGACCGGAGGTCTGTTATCCGAGTGGCGGCTTCAAGGTCGAAGGCCTCGAACCGGTGCAGCTCACGCTGGCGGGCCAGGCGGTCGCGGCCACCCGTTTGCATGCTTTCCTGCCCGGCCGTTCCGAGCCGATCACCTACTGGACCCTGCTCGGCGACGTGGTCGTCGCCGACAGCACGGCGTTCCGGCTGCGCCAGATCTCGTTCGGCATGCGGCGCCAGTTGCTTGACGGCCTGCTGATGCGCGTGTCGTCGATCGACGCCGAGCCGGCACGTGCCTACGCCCTGCAAAGCCGGTTCGCCGACGAGCTGGTGCGCGCAATGCGCCCGGCCGAGCGCGTCAAGGTGATCGGCGTTGGTGCGGCCAGCTGAACGCCGCCTGCGCCCGTCTATGATGCGGCCGGGCTTGTCCGCGCCCTGATTTCAGCCTCAAAGTTTCTCAAGGGAGATCACCATGGCACTGATGGATTTCATCAAGAAACAGTTCATCGACATCATCGAGTGGACCGAGGCCGGCGACGGCACGCTCGCGTGGCGCTTCCCGATGCGCGACCTGGAAATCCAGAACGGCGGCTCGCTCACGGTGCGCGAATCGCAGGTGGCGGTGTTCGTCAACGAAGGCAAGGTTGCCGACGTGTTCCCCCCGGGCCGCTACACGCTGACCACGGCCACGCTGCCGATCCTGACCTACCTGCAGAACTGGGACAAGCTCTTCAAGAGCCCGTTCAAGAGCGACGTGTACTTCTTCAGCACGCGCCAGCAGATCGACCAGCGCTGGGGCACGACCCAGCCGGTGACGATCCGCGACAAGGACTTCGGCGCCGTGCGCCTGCGTGCCTTCGGCAACTACAGCTACCGCATCGTCGACGCGAAGCTGTTCCACACCGAGATCTCCGGCACGCGCGACACTTACACCGCCGCCGACCTCGACGGCCAGCTGCGCGGCTTGATGCTGCAGCACATCTCGGATGCGGTGGCGAGCAGCGGTGTCGCCTTCCTCGACCTCGCGGCGAACCAGGTCGAGTTCGCCAAGGCGCTGATGGAAGCGACGCAGCCTTCGTTCGCCGCGATCGGGCTGAAGCTCGAAGGCGTGACGATGCAGAACGTCTCGCTGCCCGAAGAGCTGCAGAAGATCCTCGACCAGAAGATCGGCATGGGCATGGTCGGTGGCGACATGGGCAAGTTCATGCAGTACCAGACCGCGCAGGCGATTCCGAAGTTCGCCGAGGGCGCGGCCGGTGGCGGCGGCGGTGTGGTCGGCGACGCGATGGGCCTGGGTGCCGGCGTGGCGCTCGGGCAGGTCATGGCGCAGCAGTTGAGCCAGGGCCTGCAGGGCGGGGGCGCTGCTGCAGCTGCCGCACCGGTCGGCGTGAAACCCGACGACGTGATGGCCACGCTCGAGAAGCTTGGCGAGCTCAAGACCAAGGGCATCCTGACGCAGGAAGAGTTCGACACGAAGAAGGCGGAGCTGCTGAAGAAGCTGGTGTAGCCCGGGCAGCTTTTGGCCACCGAACCGTCACCGCAGCGCGCCTACCGCGCCGCGTGCCCCAACTGCGGCGCGCCGGTCGAGTTTCGCTCGGCCGCGTCAGCGTTTGCGGTCTGCAGCTTCTGCAAGAGCACGGTCGTGCGCGAAGGCGACGCGCTGCGCAAGATCGGCGAGAGCGCCGACCTTTTCGACGACCACTCGCCGCTGCAACTCGGCGCTTCCGGCAAATACCAGGGCGCCGCGTTCACGCTCGTCGGGCGGCTGCAGTACCGCTACAAGGACGGCACCTGGAACGAGTGGCACGCGCTGTTCGGCAGCGGTGACGCGGCGCAGAAATCGGGCTGGCTGAGCGAAGACAACGGCCGCTACGTGATCGCGTTCGACGCCCTGCTCGATGCGGCCGCGCCGGCGCCGACGAGCCTGCAGGCCGGCGCGCAGCTCATCGTCAACGGGCAGAGCTGGTCGGTGGCTTCGGTCTCGGCGGCGAAGCTGATCGCGGCGCAAGGCGAGCTGCCCTACAAGCCAAACCTGGAGCGCGGCTTCGTCGTCTCCGACCTGCGCAGCAGCCGCGGCGAAGTCGGCACGCTCGACTACAGCGACCCCGCGCAAGCACGCTGGTCGGTCGGCCGCTCGGTCGCGATCAGCGAACTGGCGATGGCCGGGCTGGCCGAGTCGACCGAGAAGACGTTGAAGGGGCGAGGTGTCGAATGCCCGAGCTGCGGCGCGGCGCTCGAAGTCAAGCTCGCGACCACGCAGTCGATCGTGTGCCAACAGTGCCACGCGGTCGTCGACGTGTCGCACGGCGTGGGCGGCGAGCTGCAGCACTACGCGCAGAACAACGGCATGGAGCCGCAGATTCCGCTGGGCAGCACGGGCGCGCTCGCGCTCGGCGGCAAGCAGGCGCTGCCGTGGCAGGTGGTCGGTTATGCCGAGCGCTGCGAGGTGCCCGGCTCATCAGACGACGAGCAGACCTTCTGGCGCGAGTACCTGCTGTACCACCGCACCGAAGGCTTCGCGTTCCTCGTCGATGCCGAAGACGGCTGGAGCTGGACGATGCCGCTCACCGGCGTGCCGCAGAAGTTCGGCGACAGCGTCAAGCACGAAGGCGCGCTCTACCGCAAGCTCTACGACTACACCGGCAAAGTCACCTACGTGCTCGGCGAGTTCTACTGGCAGCTCACGCGTGATCAGCAGACCTTCAACACCGACTACCAGGGCAGCGGTGCGGCATCGGCCAAGCGGCTCAACCGCGAACAGACCGGTTCGGGGGACGCGCAGGAAGTGGTCTGGTCGGGCGGCGAAACACTGAGCGCCGACGCGGTGTTGAAAGCCTTCAAGCTCGCACCCGAGAAGGCCGCGTCGTTGCAGCGTGATGCCTTGCCCACCTCGATGAACGGCGCCTCGCTGCTGGCGAAGATCTTCTTCTGGGGCTTCGTGATCGTGGTGCTGCTGATGTTGTTCCGCTGCGGCAGCGGCGGCGGTTCGAGCGACTGCGCCGACACCCGCGCGACCTTCGGTGAAGCCTCGCAGGAATACAGGAACTGCCTGAACAACAATCGCAGCGGCGGCTCCCGCACCGGCGGCGGCTCGTTCGGCGGCTTTTCAAGTGGCGGCGGCCACAAGTGAGCCGCCGCGCACAACTCATCAACCAGGAGCTTGATCATCATGGGAATTGAATGGCTGAAACCCGGCATCGTGGCCGGTTCGATTCTTTACGCGCTGATCGGCGTCGCGATCTTCTGGGTCTGCTTCGTCATTGTCGACAAGCTCACGCCCTACGACCTGTGGGCCGAGATCATCGAGAAGAAGAACATGGCGCTGGCGATCGTGGTGGGTGCGATGTGCATCGCCATCGGCCTGATCGTCGCGGCCGCCGTGCACGGGTGAGCGGCGTGCCCGGGCTTCGCGGCCGCCGCTGAATGGCCGCCGTGCTGAACGAAGACGCGGAACGCGACGCGGTTCGGCCGGCCGAAGTCGCGCTGCTCGTTTCGGTCTTCGTCGTCGCGGCTTGCGGGCTGGTGTACGAGCTCGCGGCCGGCACGCTCGCGAGTTACCTGCTGGGCGACTCGATCCTGCAGTTCTCCACCGTCATCGGCACCTACCTGTTCGCGATGGGCGTGGGTTCGTACCTGTCGCGGTTTTTCGAGCGCCAGCTGATCGCGCACTTCCTGCGCATCGAACTGCTGGTGGGTTTGGTCGGCGGGCTGATGCCGGCGGCCTTGTTCGCGCTGCAGTCGCTGGCCGCGCCGTCGTTCCGCTTTGCGTTGTATTCGATGGTGCTGCTGGTGGGCATCCTCGTCGGGCTCGAGATACCGCTCGTGATGCGCATCCTGAAGCAGCAGCTGCGCGGCAGTGGTGCCGAGCGGCAAGGCCTCAAGAACCTCGTGTCGCAGGTCTTGACCTTCGACTACCTCGGTGCGCTCGCGGTGTCGATCGCATTCCCGCTGCTGCTGGTGCCGCACCTGGGTCTGATCCGCACCGGCGTGTTCTTCGGCCTGCTCAACGCGGCGGTGGCGGTGTGGGCGCTGTGGCTGTTTCGCGGCCAGCTGCGGCAGTTCGCCGCACACGCACTCGGCTGCGCGCTGGTGGTCGCGGCCCTGCTCGCCGCGCTGCTCGGCGCCGACCGCATCACCACCTGGGCCGAAGACCGCTTCTACGCCGACACCGTGCTGTACAGCGAGACCAGCGCCTACCAGCGCGTCGTGGTCACATCGAGCGGACAGGGCGTGCGCCTGTTCCTGAACGGCAACCTGCAATTCCATTCGCGTGACGAGTACCGTTACCACGAGGCCCTGGTGCACCCGGCGATGGCGGCCCACGGCGCGCCGCGCCAGGTGCTGGTGCTGGGTGGCGGCGACGGCATGGCGGTGCGCGAGGTGTTGAAGTACCCGAGCGTCGAGAGCGTCACGCTGGTCGAGCTCGACCCGCACATGACACGGCTCTTCGCCACCCAGCCGCTGCTGCGCCAGATCAACGCTTCGGCGCTGCTGTCGCCGAAGCTGCGCATCGTCAACGCCGACGCCTTCGGCTGGCTCGAGAAGAATGCCGACACCTTCGACGTGATCGTGGTCGACTTCCCCGACCCCACCAACTTCTCGATCGGCAAGCTCTACACGGCGAGCTTCTACCGCCTGATCGACCAGCACCTGAATGCGAGCGGGTATGCCGTGGTGCAGACCACCTCGCCGCTGATCGCCCGCAAGAGTTTCTGGACCGTCGCGACGACCATCGAAGCGGCCGGCCTCGCCACCACGCCATACCACGCCCATGTGCCGAGCTTCGGCGAATGGGGCTTCATGCTCGCGAGCCGGCGGCCGTACAAATTGCCGACGGCCTTGCCGGTGGGTCTGCGTTTCCTGAGCCTCGACGGCCTGGTACCGCTCTTCAACTTCCCGCTCGACATGGCGCGGGTGCCGACCGAAGTGAACCGCTTGTCGAACCAGGTGCTGGTGCAGACCTTCGAAGAAGAATGGGGCAAGGTGCACCAGTGAGCGTGCCGATGCCGGGCCGGCGTGCCGTGCTCGCGGCGGGGCTCAGCCTGCCCTTGTGGGGCTGCACGCGCAACACGGCGGCGGCGTACACGGGCGGCTGGGTCGGCGCCGACGCCGAGCGTGGCCACCGCCTGCGTGAGTTGAAGTCGGGCGGCCTGCCCGCGCCGGCGCTGCAGCGCCGCGCCGGTGCGATCGTGGTCGGCGCCGGCATAGCCGGCCTGGCCGCAGCGCGAGCCTTGCGCCAGTCAGGCGTCGATGATGTGCAGGTCTTCGACCTCGAAGACATGGCCGGTGGCAACAGTCGCGGCCATGTGCTCGGTGGCATGGCCTGCCCGCTCGGCGCGCACTACCTGCCGGTGCCGGGCGATCGCGCGGTCGAGGTGATCGCGCTGCTCGAAGAGCTCGGCCTGCGCACAACCGAACACGGCCAGCCGGTCTACGACGAGCGCCACCTGTGCCACAGCCCGCAGGAGCGGCTCTTCATCGGTGGCCAGTGGCACGACGGCCTGTTGCCGCCGACCGAAGCGCTGCCCTTCGAGCAGCGTTCGGTCAGCCAGGAGCAGTACCAGCAGTTCAGCGCGGCGGTGCGGCGCGTGAGCGCGGGTGAAGCTTTCACGATGCCGACGGCGCGCTCGTCTTGGACGCCGGCGCTCGATGCGCTCGACGCCGTCACTTTCACGCAATGGCTCGATGCCCAGGGCCTGAACGCGCCGGCCTTGCGCTGGTACCTCGACTACTGCTGCCGCGACGACTACGGCGCCGGTGCCGCACAGGTCTCGGCCTGGGCCGGGGTCCACTACTTCGCGAGCCGGCATGGCTTTCACGCCCCTGGCGAAGACAGCGAAGAACGCGACGGTGTGTTGACCTGGCCCGAAGGTAACGCGTGGCTGAGCCGGCAGCTCGCCGCGCCGCTCGGGGATCGCTTGCACACCGGCTGCATCGCGCTGCGTGTCGGCGAGAACCGCTTCGACGCGAGTGTCGACCTGTGGAACGTCCGCACGCAGCAGATCGAGCGCTGGACCGCGCCGCAGCTCGTGCTGGCCGTGCCCCTCTTCATCGCCGCGCGCCTGCTCGAAGCGCCACCGGCCGCGTTGACCCAGGCCGGCGCCACGATGCGCCACGCGCCCTGGCTCGTCGCCAACCTGCAGCTCGCACAAGCGCTCGACGACCGGCCGGGTGCGCCGCCGTCGTGGGACAACGTGGTCTATTCAGCCGACCAGCCCGGCAGCACGACGCTCGGTTATGTCGACGCGATGCACCAGAGCACCCGCCCGCACCCCGGTCCGACGGTGTTGACGGCGTACTGGGCGCTCGGTGGCGATTCGGCCGCGCAGTTGCAGGCGCAGCGTGCGCGGCTGCTCAACGAACCGTGGTCGGTGTGGGCGCAGGCCGTGGTCGGCGACATGGCCCGCACCCACCCCGACCTGCCGGGAAAGCTCAAGCAAGTCGACCTGATGCGCTATGGCCACGCGATGAGCATCCCGCTGCCCGGCCTGCGCAGCAGTTCAGCGCTGCGCGCCTTGGCCGAGCCGCAGCGCCGCGTGCAGTTCTCGCACAGCGACCTGTCGGGCTACTCGGTGTTCGAGGAAGCGCTGTATCAGGGCCACCGCGCCGGGCTCGCCGCCCGACGCTGAAACGCTCAGACCAGCGCGGCGACCGCCTGGCCCATCTCGGTGGTCGTGGCCTGGCCGCCGAGGTCGCCGCTGCGCGGGCCGTTGGCGAGCACGGTCTCGATCGCCTTCACGATCGCGTCGTGCGCTGCGCGGCCCGCGCCCGTGCCGCCCGACAGGAAGTCGAGCATCAGCGCCGCCGACCAGATCATCGCGACCGGGTTGGCGATGTTCTTGCCAAATATGTCGGGCGCCGAACCGTGCACCGGCTCGAACAGCGACGGGAACTTGCGCTCCGGGTTCAGGTTGGCGGAAGGCGCCAGCCCGATCGTGCCGGTGCAGGCCGGGCCCAGGTCGGAGAGGATATCGCCGAACAGGTTGCTCGCCACCACCACGTCGAAGCGCGTCGGCTCCAACACGAAGCGCGCCGAGAGGATGTCGATGTGCTGCTTGTCGATGGCCACGCCCGGGTACTTCTGGTGCAACGCGTCGGCACGTTCGTCCCACCACGGCATGCTGATCGCGATGCCGTTGCTCTTGGTCGCGACCGTCAGGTGCTTGGCGGTGCGCGACTGCGCCAGCTCGAAGGCGTACTTCATCACCCGGTCGGTGCCGTGGCGCGAGAACACCGCTTCCTGGATCACGATCTCGCGCTCGGTGCCTTCGAACATGCGCCCGCCGAGGTTGGTGTATTCACCCTCGGTGTTCTCGCGCACGATGAAGAAGTCCACATCACCGGGCCGGCGCGGCTTGCCGGTCTTGTCGACCAGCGGGCAGGGCACGCCTTCGAACAGGCGCACCGGGCGCAGGTTGACGTACTGGTCGAACTCGCGCCGGAACTTCAGCAGCGAGCCCCACAGCGACACGTGGTCGGGCACGGTGGCCGGCCAGCCGACGGCGCCGAACAGGATCGCGTCCTGGCCTTGCAACTGCGCTTTCCAGTCGTCCGGCATCATCTTCCCGTGGGCCGCGAAGTAATCGCAGCTGGCCCATTCGATCGGCGTGAGCGCGAGTGGGATGTCGAAGCGTTTCGCTGCGGCCTGCAGCACGCGCAGGCCCTCGGGCATCACTTCCTTGCCGATGCCGTCGCCGGGGATCACGGCGATCTTGAATGTCTGTGTCATGGTCGTTCCGTTCAATCGAGGGTCGCCGACTGCGTGGTGCGCCGGTCGTTCTCGCCCGAAGCATAGAACTCGCGCTTGTCGTCGAACATGCGGTCGTCGGCACGGCCCACGGTGGCTTCCAGCCGCTCGCCTTCTTTCGAGGTGGCACAACCCATCGCCAAGCTGAGCGGCGCGCCGGGGTAGAACTGGTTGTTCAGCTCGACCAGCGAGCGCACGCGCTCCATCATCTGCTGCCCGGCGCGGGCGTCGGCGCCCGGCAGCAGCAGCACGAACTCGTCGCCGCCGATGCGCGCGGCGCAGGTGGGCTTGTCGGCCAGCTTGCCCAGCACTTCACCGGCGCGGCGCAGCAACGCGTCACCGGCCGCGTGGCCGCTTTGGTCATTGGTGGCCTTCAGGCCGTTCAGGTCGAGCGCCACCACGGTCACCGGGTGCGGGCCCTTGCGTTCGAGGCGGTTGAGCTCGTCCTCGAAGTACGCGCGGTTGCGCAGCTGCGTCAGCACGTCGTGCTTGCCTAGGTATTCGAGGTAGGCCTCGGCCTTCTTGCGCGCGGTGATGTCGAGCAGCGCCACCTGCACCAGTTCCCAGGTTTCTTCGGCCCCCGGCAGCACCGAGAACTGCAGCATCACGTGGATGCGTTCACCGTCGAGGCCGTAGTTCACCACCTCGCGCTGCTGGAACAGCTTGCCGTTCCAGAGGTCGATCAGCTGCTCGGTGAACGCGGGTTGCATCTCGTCGCGGAAGATCTGGTCGAGGCCTTGCAGCAGCGTCGCCTTGTCGGGCGCGCGAAACATCTCCAGCGTTCGCCGGTTCACGTCGACCACGCGGATCTCTTCCATGCAGCGGAGCACGAACTCCGGGTGCACGTTGGTGAAGGTGCGAAAGTCTTCGATACCGCGGGCACGCACGTCGTCCATCAGCCGTTTGATGACGCTGAAGTCTTCGACCCAGAGCGAGACCGGCGAGTCCTGAAACAGGCCGCGCGCGTAACGTTCGCTGTCGGCCAAGCGGCCTTCGGCGCGGGTGCGTTCGGTGATGTTCTCGATCGCCACCAGCACACGGCCCCATTGCGCGTGGTGGCCCGGCAGGACGGTGCCTTTCACCAGGATTTCGAGGCGCTCGCCGGCCAGCGTGTAGTTGACGGTCTGGCTCGAAAAGCTCAGGCGCCCTTCCCACAGCGAGACCAGCTCCTCGATGTGGGCCTGCAGCATCGCGTCGCGGAACACGCGGTCGAGGTTGGCCACGAGGTGCGGCAGGTCGCGGGCCTTGAACAGCTCGAGCGTGCGTCGGTTCACCGAGAGCACCTTCAGCTGGCGGCTGCATTCGGCGACGCGGCTCCGGTCTTCGATCAGGTAACGGCGCAGATCGCTGATGCCGGCGGCGCGCCAGCGGTCGAACAGCGTGTGCAGCGCGCTGTAGTCTTCTAGCCAGAGCGACACCGGTGCCAGCTCGAACATTTCTTCGAAGTCGGTGCTCATCTCGAGTTCTCTTGCATCAATTTTTCAATGTCTGCGGCGGCCACCGGTACGCCGCGGCTGATCAGCTCGCAGCCCGCTTCGGTGACGACGGCGTCGTCTTCGATCCGGATGCCGATGTTCCAGTAGCGCTCGGGCACGCCGGGTGCCGGGCGCACGTAGATGCCGGGTTCCAGCGTGACCACCATGCCCGGCTCGAGCCGCCGCGAAGGCCGCAGCAGCGCGCGGCCACCCAGACCGTCGGACTGTTCGACCGGCGCTTCGCCGAGCGCCACGTAGTGACCCACGTCGTGTACGTCGCGGCCGAGCCAGTGGCCGGTGCCGTGCATGTAGAACTGGCGGTAGGTGGCCGCGTCGACCACCGCGTCCACGTCGCCCGCGGTGTTGCGGTCGAGCAGGCCGGTGTCGAGCATGCCTTGTGCGAGCACCCGCACCGCCGCGTGGTGGGCGTCGCGCTGGCGCGCACCGGGGCGCGTGGCGGCGGCCGCGGCGTCCTGCGCGGCGAGCACGATGTCGTAGAGCTCGCGCTGCGCCGCCGTGAAGCGGCCGTCGGCCGGAAAGGTGCGGGTGATGTCGCTGGCGTAACCGTCGAGTTCGCAGCCGGCGTCGATCAGGCAGAGCTCGCCGGCGCGCAGCTCGGTGCTGCCGGCGGCGTAGTGCAGGATGCAGGCGTTCGAGCCGGCCGCCACGATGGACGGGTAGGCCGGGCTCTGTGCGCCGTGGCGGCGAAACTCGTGCAGCAGCTCGGCTTCGATCTCGTATTCACGCACGCTGCCCTGCGGGGCGGCGCGAAAACGCTGGCCGCAGAAGCGCATCGCCCGCGCGTGCGCCCCGGCCGATATCTGCGCAGCGCTGCGCATCAGCGCCAGTTCTTCGGGGCCCTTGCGCAAGCGCATCTCGGCCAGCAACGGGCCCAGGTCATTCAGGCTGGCGGGCGCTTGAACACCGCGCCGCGTGCGCAGCGCCGCGAGCCAGCCGTCGACCTGCTTCGACAGCGTGGCGTGCACGCCGAACGGGAACCACACGGCAGCGTGGCCGCCCAGCAATTCGGGCATCAGTGTGTCGAGCCCGGCCACGTCGAGGGCACGGCTCACGCCGAGCGCGGCCGGCGCGGCGGCCGGGCCGAGTCGCACGCCGTCCCAGATTTCGTGGGCCGGGTCTTTCTCGCGGCACAACAGCGTCGAATCGCCGCTGTCGGCCAGCACCAGCCAGGCCTGCGGCTCGTCGAAACCGGTGAGGTAGTGGAACGAGCTGTCGTGGCGGTACGGGTGGTCGTTGTCGCTGTTGCGCTGGCGCTCGGGTGCGGTCGGAATCACCGCCACACCGCCGCCGGCGGCACGCAGGGCTTGCGCCAGGCGCGCGCGACGGTCTGCAAAGACGTTCATGCCCTCACTGTAGCGCGGCCCTTCGGCCCGGCTGGCGCCGGAACGTGACGCTTTGTGCCGGCCTGTTCCTTTGTACCGATATGGGCCCGGAACGAAACAAGCCGCCCGGCTCCCGGCTGCGCCAACGTTCCAGCGCTCAGCGCCGGCGTGTTCGGGCGGCGCGCCAGCCGAACCACGCGGCGACGCCGAGCACCCCCAGCCTCAGGAGGCGACGGCTGCGCCCGCCCAGGGTGGGGGCGAGGGCGCCGAGCAAGGTGGCCGCGACACGGTAGCGGCGCAGCAGTGACCAGGCCTGGCCCAGCCAGCCGGCGCCATCCGTGCCACTGACACCGAACAGTGCCCGGCTCCAGGTGCCGCCGCCGAGCACCGTTCGCAGCAGCTGCGGCACGCGCGCCGCCTCGCGCACCTGTGCCAGCTCACGTCGCAACTCGATGCGCTGGTAAGCGATGCGCGCCAGCAGCAATTGTTTCTGGGCTTCCCGATCGAGTGGCTTCATGCGCGCCCGTCCGGGTTGCGCTGCGCTGCGCTTTCGCCACGCAGCAAGGCGGCGTCGACGCGCAATTCGGCGAGCGTGTCGGCCAGCAAGGCCGGGCTGTTGCGCAGGCGAGCGCGCAGCCACCACAACAGGCCGGCGCCGGCCGCGAAGTAGGCGAGGGCAAGCCAGCCCAGCACGGCGTGGCCCAGCGTGCTCCACAGCGCCACGGCCAGCCAGGCCGACAGCGCCGCCACCGCACCGCCGAGCAGCAGCAGGGCTGCGAAGCTCGCGATGATCGTCAGCACGAGCCGGCCGCCCGCCTCGCCGAGCTCGAGGCTGGCGAGTTCGAGCCGGTTCTGCAGCATGCCGAACACGCTGCCGCCGAAGCGGGCGAGCGCGTCCGGCAGGCCGTGCTCGTTCTGGGCCAAGTCAGCGCCGCGAGATCAGCAGGCCGACGACGACGCCCAGGCTCGCCGCGGCGAGGATCGAACGCCACGGGTGGTCGTGCACGTAGTCGTCGGTGGCGTGCGCCGCGGCCTTGCCTTTTTCGAGCGCGGCGTGCTGCGCGTCGGTCATTTTTTCGCGCAGGGCCTTGAGCTGCTCCAGCGCCCGGCCGCGCAACTCGGCGGCCTTTTCGCCGGTGGCGTTGGCGGCCTGCGCCAGCATGTCTTCGGCACCGCTGATGGCCTTGTGGACATCGGACTCGACATCGTCGGCGACAGCGGCAATGGTCTTGGTGTTCATGGGGCAACTCCTTGGTACGTGATGGGTGGAGTGGAGCGCTTTGCAAACATCATAGTTCCCGGTTCAAAGCCTGAAGTTGCGCGGGGGTGCCGACGTTTTCCCACGCGCCGCGGTAGATCTCGGCGCTGATGCGACGCGCGCGCATGCCCTCGAACAGCAAGGGCCCGAGCGGCACTTTCGTGCCCGGCACGATGTGCGCGCACATCGTGGCGCGGCACACGGCCAGGTTGGCATAGGTCCAGCGCCGGCCGTCGGGGCCGGGCGTGTCGGCCAGGCCGAGGCCGTCGGCGTCGAGACCGAAGTCGCCCTGCGGATGAAAGCTTGGGTTGGGCACGAGCCACAGGTGCGCCAGGTGGCTGCCGTTCTCGAAGCGGTCGGCCGCCGTGGCGTCGATGCGGAAGTCGGGCGCGAAGATGTCGCCCGAGATCAGCCAGAAACAATCATCGGGTTGGTCCACCAGCAGCGGCAGGGCCTTGGCGATGCCGCCGGCGGTCTCCAGCGCGCCGCCGTGGTCGCGGCCTTCCATCGAGTAGCGAATGTGCAGGCCCCAGCGTGCGCCGTTGCCGAGCGCCTGTTCGATGCGCTCTTCGAGCCACGCGGTGTTGATCACGACCTCGGTCACGCCGCCGCGCGCCAGCGCTTCGAGGTGCCACTCGATCAGCGGCTTGCCCCGAACCGCGAGCAGCGGCTTGGGGGTGTGGTCGGTCAGCGGCCGCATGCGGTCGCCGCGGCCGGCGGCTAGGATCATGGCTTTCATCGGCCCGCAGTCTATGCGCCCGGCGCCGGCATCCTCAACGCAGTGCCGGCCCCAGCCCGATCGGCGCCGGTGCCGCCATCACGATCTTGCTGAACAGCGGCTGGTAGACCTCGGCCGGCGTGTGGCCCGTCAGCGGGTCGCGGTTGGCCAGAAAGGCGGCGTCGAGACGGGACCAGTCGTCGGCGCTCAACGCACGCTCGGCAAGCGGCAGGATCTCGCTCTCTTCGAGTTGCATGTGCGAGAGGTAGAAGTCGATGTACCGGCCGACCGACTCTTCGAAGGCGGCGCGGCGCGGCTCGCCGAGCACCTCGAAGGCCAGCAGGTCGTGTTCCAGTGCGCGGATCGCCTTCTCGCCACGCATGTGGTCGAGTTCGAGCTTGTCGAGCGTGGCGGCCGCCTCGGGGCAACGCTCGCGCACTTTCGGGAACAGCAACTCGGTCTCTTTCGTGTGGTGCAGCTGCTCGGGGAATTCGTCGACGTAGAACAGCATGGCGCGCAACACGCTGAAGTCGGGCATCTGCCCTTTGCGTCGGTATTCGGCCAGCAGCATCGACAGCGAGCGCAGCATGGCGGCCAGGGCGTTGTGTTCTTCGCGGATGATGGTCAGGGCAGGGTGGTGCATGTGCAAACTCCGGCGTGGGCGCTGACCCAGAGCGTCGCACCGCGCGCCGCGCCGGCGCTTGCGCCAGATCAAGCCGGCAGCATGGCCTGCCCGCGTTGCAGCGCATGCTGCTCGACCTGCTCGGGCTCGAAGGCGTCGAGCAGCGCCGCCATCAGTGCGTGCGCCTTGGCCGAGTTGTCACTGCCGAGGTTGCACACGTACACGTCGAGCGTGACACCCGCGATCTCGGGCCAGGTGTGCACCGCCAGGTGCGACTCGGCCAGCAGCACCACGCCGGTGATGCCGACCGGCGCCTGCGCATCGGCGCCGGGCGCGGGCGCGAAGCGATGGAACAGCTCGCCCACAGGCGCCAGGCCGGCGCCCCGCACTGCCGCGAGGCAGGCTTCGCGCAGCACGGCGGGGTCGAGCATCACGGCGCGCCCGGCGGGGCAGCCGCGCAGGTCGGCGGTGAGGTGCAATCCTTGCATGCGCCGAATTATCCGGCCCGCCTCGCCGGCCCGAAACCGGCGCGGCGGGGTCGGCCCCTAAAA
>JBEBIB010000049.1:0-17465 GCA_040080605.1 Burkholderiaceae bacterium | reverse complement strand
AGCCACGCGGGGGCACGCGGCCGGCTCGGGCGCGATTGTCTCAGACGCCTCTTGAAGCGCGCTGAGAAAAATGCGCCCCAAAACTGAGATAAATGGCCATCGGGAAAACTTTTGCTGCGCGCAACAAAATTGCAGCCAGTGAAGTTCGGGCACCGCACCCGGACTCAGAACAGGCCCTGCCGGATCATCCGCCTGGCGGTCCCGGCGGTGGATCACCAACTCGCAGCTGGTCCCCGGTTTACAGCCTCTCGACAAAACGAACCCCGTCGCGGCGTCGGCAATCGCCCACGTCGCGACGATCTTCAGAGGTGCTGCCTGGCAGTGCGCGACCTCTGCATATGCCGAACTCGACGCGACATCGTCGAGAGCGGCGGTCCGGTTTGCGACTTCCCGGTCCCCTCAGGCAGCGAGTCAGTGTAGCAACCATCCGAGTCGTGTGAACCTGGTTGCGCTCACGGAGCGCCTCTGTCCACGTTCGGATCGTCGGGCTCGTAATCGGGCAGGTTCACCAGGTTCGAAGGAATGGCAGGCCCTGCAGGTGCCGCCAGTTGCTGCGTGCTGATGCCCTGAGACACAACCGTCGAACCCACCATCGCCCGGCCGTAGCGCACTGGCACTGGCCCGCCTTGCTCTGCGTTGTTGATCGGCCCATCGAAAATTGAACTCCGCGCGTTCATCGTAGGTTCCTTTTTCGTTTGCGGACTCAGCAGCTGGATGGCGCCACCCAACATAAGGGACAAACCGAGGCTCATGCCGGGCGCAAAGTTGAAATAGGCGCTCACGGCGAAGATCACCGCGCCAAGGATCACCTGTGCGGTACCGGCGCGCTTGGCGCCCGCGATCACCGGCACGAACATGATCGGGTCGGCAGCGCCGAGCGGCTCGCACAGTTCTTCTTTGATCAGGCTGCGCCGGCACACATTGCGGCCCACGAACACGTGGTACGCCGCACGCCCATCGCGCCCCAGGAACGCGCGCTCGAAGCCCGGCAGCACTGCGCGCAGCGCGTGCGCCGCCTCACCTGGCGTGGCTACCGCGAGGCGGAACACCCTGCCGAACTCTCTGCCCAAGGCACCATAGAGTCGAATTTCTCGAAGGACTGTTGCGCTCATCTGTTCACCCTTTGCGCGCCGTGCAGGTGCTGCAGCAATATGTTCATGCCATGTCTCGCTTTGAATGTGCCGTCGGCACCAGCTACGGCGGACCGAAGCTCCCGGCCAGGTACTCGTTGATCACCTCCAGTACGTCGGACTCGTCGTCGGCGCCGAGTCGGCCGGCGTTGAAGTCGCCGAGCAGGAACGATCTACGCGGCATTCGACTGGTGCCGGTCTCGTGATAGGCGCCATAGCGCATTGCTGTGCCGACCTCGACCCAATCGTCACCGGCGTTGTAGGCGATCGAATCCTGCATCTCGCCCTCGTTGTAAAGCATGAGAAGCGTCGACTTGCCTCGCTTCTGTTTCATCGCGATGGTCTTCGGTGACAAAGGCAGCCATGCGTGGCCGTCCGGGTCGACACGGTTGATGAATCGCAGGTTGACATTGCTCACCAAGCTCCCGCCGATGTTCTGCATCAGCGTACGCGGGCGCTGCGCTTGGGAGAGCGCGTGCGCCACGGCCTGCAGAAGCGGTGCCATTGAAACTTCGAAGACGATTGCGTCAGCCATCGACACCCCCGCAAACGGTTGCCGCGCGCACTTCCTTTCGACGCACACGTTCGCTCTCGAGAATGATGCGTGCCTGCCTGTTCGTCAGCTCGAATTCCTTCGCAAGCGCCTCCAAGTTGGTACCGTCGAATTTCGAAGCGATCAAGACATCTCGTCTGGCCAGCGACCAAGGTGGAATTTTTGGAAAGTAGCACTGAGCCCCACCCAGCTCGCGACACAGCGTCTCGACGATACGTTCCATCACCCGATCGGCTACAGGCTGGTCGACGCTCAGTTCGTTGATGATCACGCTCTTTCCCGTATCCAAGATCGTTTGCAGGAACGCGGAAGCCGCCCAGTCCTTTGTGCGTCGACGCATCACTGCTTCCTCTGGTCCGCACAGCCTGTGCTTCTGAGCGCCAGCATCACCGGCCCGCGAACATGCCGCCCTGCCGGCTTTGATGGGCCGCCCACTCGGTGACCACCGCCCGTATGTGCTCGGTCAGAGCTTCAGCCGAGCCGCGCTGGTCGCGTTCGTTGCCCTCCGCGCCGTTCACGGTCACGCTGATACTCACGCCGCCGACACTGTTTTTGTAGTTCTTGATGTGTCGCGGGTTCTCTTCGGTGAGCACCTCTTCGCCGTCGAGCGCGATGATTCCGCGCTCGCGCGGCTTCAGGCCCACGATGCCTTCGGTGTGGTAACGCGGCGCGAAGTCAAACACTGCCGCCGGCACGCGCCCGCTCCAGCCGCCGCTGCGGCCGACCACCGCCCCCGTGTGTGCATAGATCGCGCCGGTGCCAGTGCCTGCTGAACCGTTGAACGATGTCCCACCGGAACTGCCACCGAAGTAGTTCACTGCCGCTTGAAGCAGCATGGTCCAAAACGACCCACCGCCGCTGCCCGAGTTCAGCTTGCTGCTGGCTTCGATGAACTGGTTGATGAGTGCATCTGCCAGCTTCCGGTTGAGCAATTCCAGCATCGCCCTGCCGAAACTCCGCACCATGTCCAGCAACGCCTCCTTGCCGCTCTTCGCCCCCGTTTGAATATCGGTCAGTGCGGTGGCCAGGCTGCTCACGGCCGAGTCCTTTGCCGCCTTCTGGAAATCGAGCGTCGCGTCCTTCAGCTTCTTCACGTCCAGCGTGAGGGACTTGACCACGTTCTGGTCTGCTGGCGTGACCGCAATCTCTCTCATCAGCCGCAAGATTTCTTCGAGCTGAGGAATGCTCTCTGCGCGCGCTTCGAACTTGCGGGTTTCGGCTTGCTCGGCCGTGAGCGCGCCCTGGTCGACCTGTAGCGCCAGCTCTTGCTCCTGCAGGGCCAGTGCCTGGTTCAGATCGCTGAACTGTGCCTTCAGGCGTGCCAGCTCAGCCAGGCGCAACTGCGTTGCGATGAGCTGATCGGTTTGCGCGGTGTCACCTGTCTCTGTGAACTCCCGCTTGCGCGCATCGGCATATTGGTTCTCCAACCGCAGCCGTTCATCGGCGAGCGTCAGCAGTCCCTGCGCGGCCTTGATCTGCAGGTCGGTGTCCTGTCGTTGGCGCAGCAGCTGCTCGGTGACCTTGCCTTCCTCGACCGCGCGATCGCGGGCACTGTCTTTCAGATCGCGCTGCGCCTTGACTCGCTCAATCTCCAGCTTGTTGATGGCCTCCAGCTCGCGCTTGTTCGCCTCGGCCAACGCAGCGGCTTCATTCGCGCTGCTCGTGCGAACTTTGCTGTTCCTGTCGACCACGGCCTGGCGCGCGGTGATCTCGGCTTCAATCTTGGCGATCGACTCGCGCTTGGCTTCGTCTTCGAGCGCGCCGCGCTGGCTGAAATAGCTTCTCGTGGACAGCAGCTGCTGCTCATAGCTGCCTTGCAGCGTCTTCAATTCGCGGGTTGTGCCATCGGCCACAAGCGCGGCGATGCGATCGTATTCCTCGATGTATTGAGCCAGTCGAGTGTTCGTCTCGTCTTTGCTCAGCGCCTTGATCGCATCGTCGTGCGTCTTCTTCAGCCGGCCCAGGCTCTGCTGCGCATCGACGGCCAGATTGTCCGCATCGGCGTTGCGCCCTTCACGTCGCAGGGCTGCGATCTTCTTCGCCGACTGCGACTCGATGATCTCTCGGTCGCGCGCGTACTCTTCGTCGAGCTTGCGCCTGCCCTTGTTCTCTTCGAGCTTTGCCTTGAGCGGCCCGTCCGCCCGGATGTCCACGTCGCCGCCTGCCGCGTCTGCCTTCGCCTGCAGCTTTGACAGTTCGCCATCGAGTTGCCGCAGCAGCGCCAGATTGCGTTCGAGCGAGGCCTGTCGGCCTTGCGTTGCCGTGCCCACACCGGAAGCCTTGTCCGCTTCGTTCTTCGCGTCCAGGCCCCTGACGATCTCCGACACGCGGTCGCGCTCGGCCTTGACCCGTTCGAGTGTGCGATCGGTCGACGCGCGCTGCGCAACATCGACTCCGACCCACGCAAGCGCCAAAGAGCCGAGCGCCACGATCAATCCCACCGGCCCGGTGATGAAGGCGAGCGCGCCGCGAATCGCAAGCCCGACTCCGCTGACACCAGCGGCCAGTGCGGGCAGCGCGGTGACCAGGCGCGTGACGCCACTCAGCAACGCCGCGCCGGCCAGCAAGCCCAACGCGTTGACGACCAGGCCGATGTTGTCGGCGAGCAGCTTCATGCCGCCCGCGATGATCCGCGCTGTGCCGTTCGCCTGCGCGCCCTTGCCGACGAACTCGGTGAGCGCGTTGTTCACGGCCGTGAAGCTGCCGCCGATCGTCGGGCCGATGTCGGCCGCTTGCTGGCGCAGCTTGGGCAGCGCGATGGTCGCCGCCTTGATGATCACGTCGCTGGTGAGCGTGCCTTGCTCGCCCATCTTTTTCAGATCGGCGGTGCTCTTGCCGAGCGCATCGCCAAGCGCGCGCAGCAGGCCCGGCGCAGCTTCGTTGATCGAGTTGAACTCGTCGCCGTTGAGCACACCTTTGCCGAGCGCCTGGCTGAACTGCAGGATCGCCGACGAAGTCTCTTCAGCCGTCGCGCCGCTGATCTTCAGCGAGGCCAGCAGCGCCTCTGTCGCCGTGGTCGCGTTGCGTAGCGTGCCGCCCAGTGGTGCGATGCTCGCGTACACGCGATCGATCAGTTTCGCCGTGTTCGCCAGGCCGGCCTGGTATTGCGCGCTCAATCCGCGCGCAGACGCCATCGCCTCGTTGAACAACAATTGGCTTCCGGTCGTGACGCGCAGCCGCGCCGTGAGCCCGCCGTAGGCGTCGATCATCGCAAGGGTGTTGTTCCCGAGCTGGATTCCGGCGACCGCTGCAAAGAACTGTGTGACGACAGTGCGCAGGCCCGCCACCTTGTCACCCAGCGCTGAGGCGCCGTCGTTGAGCGCGCCGAAGGGCTTGGCGCCGCCAGTCTTGCCCGCCGCCGCATTCAGATCGTCGGCGTCCTTCCTGGCGCCTTTCATCTTCGTCGACGCCGTAGCGGCGCCGGTACCGACCTCCGTGAATGCGGGCTTCGTGCCGGCCTTTGCTGCGGCCTGCACGCCGTCGATCTCGGTCTTGAGACTGCCGAGCGCCTTGATGGCCTGTTCGAGCTGCGCAGTGATCCGGAAACTGGCTTCGATACCCAACGCAATCTCCGATCAGTCTTGCAGCGCCTTCAGGCGCGCGGTGAGTGTCTCGCCGCCGATGTAGGCGATGGCTGCGTCTTCCAGCCACTCCCGGCGCTGCCGGCGATCACGCTCGATGCTCAGTTCCAGGTAGACGCGGAACTGGTGCATCGTGTAGTTCAAGACATCGCGGTGGCGGTGGCCGGTTCGCGCGAGCTGCTCGAAGGCAAGGCCCCATCCACCATCGGCTTCGGCAGGCGCGCCAGCAGGGCGGCGGTTTTGCTGTGCAGCAGCGGTGCGAACGTTTCGGCTTGCGCCGTGATCGAGGGCACCGCGCGAACGAAAAAATCGGCGTTGACCTCGCATCACAGCAGCAGCAGCGCCGCCGCGCGGTCGGGTGTCATGTCTTCGATGGCGTCGATCTTCGTGTCGGTGCAGATTGCGATCGCCTCGCACACCAGCGCACTATGCCGACCGACCATCTTCACAGCGTCTTCCAGGCGAGGCGACAGCACCAGCACCGCCAGGTCTTCGAACACCGGCTCCACGCACTTCACCAGCGCCGGAAGTGCCCGCATCTTGATCGGCCGAACGGTGTAGGGAACGCCGTCGACGTCGAGTGTGGTCTCAGGCGGGTTGATGAAAGTGATGTCGGTCTTGTTCATGCGTTCTCTCGGAGTCTCAGGTCGGTAACTCGGCACACATCGCAGCGGGAGGCTGTTCGCTCCCAGCTCAGACGAACTTGATCCAGACGCCGTTGCCGTCCAGGGTCCACACCTTGCCGGCTACGCTGCGCGTGCCGCCCCCGTTGGTCTTGGCGACCGTCTGGTCATCGACGATGTAGCAGTCGGCGCCGCAGTCGGCGTTTGTGATCTGATCGGCCGCTGCACTGTTCGCGAAGAGACCGAACACGCCAGCCTTCGCCTCGGCCATCACGGCACCCGCTGTGCCGGTGGCGTTGTCGTAGCGCTGCCGCGCCACGCCCACGCAACGCAGGGCGGCCGAGGTGCTGCCTCTCACCATGTTGCCGGCAGCGTTCACGCAGGCCAGCGTCCCCGCATAGATGTTCGATGCCGCCTCCATTGGGAATGCGCGCACGAGGCCGGCGACTTCAACGGTGTTGCGGTCTTGGGTAGCTGCTGTCATGTTCAATCCTTGTTTTATCGTTGGGTGAGTGAGTCGAAAGCGTTGCTGCTCGGTGTCTGCGCCGATCGGGCGTGACGGCCTTTTCGATGCCGAGGTTTGCTCTCATGAGGCGTTCGTCCACTGCCGAGTTCAGCGCGCGCCCTTCGCCGGAGTCAGCTCTACGAGCTGCGATTCCACGCGCGAGAGTTCATGGTTGATTTCCTCCACGCGCGCACCGAGTGTTTCGATCTCCGCACGACGCTCGGCAACGCTGAGGGCGGCACCGTTTTCCCTGGAGAACAGGTTTTCCGGGAACGTTGCATTGAAGCGGCTTTCAACCAATTGCTTCACGCGATCACCGAAGAAAAAGCAGAGCGCTGCTTCGATCGTCTCCGTATCAGCCTTCGCCAGCAGCCCGAGTTGCTCCAGGCCGAACACGTTGCGGGTGCCCGACGCGCCACCGAGCCGCTGAATCCGGTCCAGGTCAGCCAGGCTCAGCCGACCGTCGTGCATGCGGACGTAGGTCGTGCCGTTCGGAACGTAGGGCTCACGCTGGCCGTTCGGATTCGCGAAGGGCTCAAAGAACTTGGTCCAATTGATGCGGGTGGGAAACGCCGCCGCGAACGCATCGACGCTGTTCAGCACAAGTTGTTTGGCTTCCTCGCGAGTCAACGGCGCGTTCCACTGTTTGCCGATGCTCTCATCGAGAGCGCGCAACTCGGCGCCCAGCTCGGCTTTGCGTGCGTTGAGCGCGTCGCAGGTTGCTTTCACCAGGTTCGCAGCCTCCACGGCCGCGTTGACGTTGATGGCAGGCTTGCCTGCGTCGGCCGCAGCAGCGGTATTCGTGTTCTTCATGTCTTCTTCCTCGGTTTGGGGTTGGGTGCGTGGTCGACACTCAGGCGCTTGCGCTCGATCAACAGCAGTTCATAGACGTAGTTCCGGGTGCAGCGCAGTCGCCCGCTGATTTCTCTCACCGAAAGCCCTTTGCGCTTGAGCTCCCCGGCTTCGATCGCTCGGTCGCTCTTGGCGACGCGCTGGCTTCCCGGGATGTAGTGCCGTTCGCCGCCGAACGCGTCTTGCACGGCTGCAACAACATCAGAGGCCACTTGCGATGACCTGGCTTCGGGAAGACCGGCGCCTTGCAGGCAGCGCACGACGATCGCGCCAAGGTGCGGAAGCAGTTCGTTCGGCATGTTGTTGTGGGGAGCCATGTTGAGAGTGTTCCGCTCAACCTGCCGGCTTAACAGATGAACCGGTTCAATGATCAGGCTTGGAAGCGATCGCCGAGTCACGCGACCAGCTCGCAAATCCGGCTTGCCGGAAATCTGCCCCGCTTGGGGCCGCGGAGCCTACCGGGGCACCCAAGGTGCCAGCCCGGCCGATTGGCGCCGCCAACGGCCGTCCGGACGTGTCCGGACGCTATTCGCGCGGTGGGTTGGCGGGGCGAGTTGCCCGTCACCGAGAAAACCGGGTCACCAACGGGTTCGGAGCCGAAGGTGGCGGCAATACCTCAACCTTCGGTCGCCGTGCGCACCAAGCCCTGTTTGGACGCGTGCGCACACCATTTGCGTTCGGGGTGGACATCACCTACCGCCCGCCGAACCCGGCTAATTCGGTGCACGCCGGCCACAAGAACGGCCGCTACCCGGCGCGCAGTGCCCGCATCGGCGCAGTCAGCTCTACCGGCTCCGGCTTGTGCCAGGCGGCGATCGAGCCGGCCACGGGCTGCAAGCCGTCGACTACGCTGAGCAGTTCGGCAAGCGTCATGTCGCCGCGCACTGCGATCGGCTGCAAGGTAGGCGCCGCTGACGAAGCCTTGCGAGCCGCAGCTTCGTCAGCGGCGGCCTTGAGGGTTTGAATCGTGGCGATGATGCGCGGCAGGCCGGCACCGGGAATGCCGAGGCGCTTGCCGAGCTTGCGCAGCAACCGCGCCTCTTTGAGGGCGCTCCCTTGTGGCGGCTGCGGGTTTGTCATGGCTCATTCCCCGGCGACAGCGTGTTCGTGGGCGCCTGCAGGTGTTGCGATGCCGCGCGGATATCGGCGGCGGAGACTGGCCACAAGCTGATGCCCTTCTGGATTGCATCAGTGGCCAGCGTGGACTCCCAGCTTTCCATTGTCCTGATCGCGTGCAGTCGAAACGCAGTGAGATGAGCCAAGCACATGGCGTGCGAACCGAAGCGCTGCAACAACTCGTCGACGGCAAGCGCTTGCGTGGCCCCCAACTCCGCAATCCCGGCCAGCGCCCGAAAGAACGCTATGTCCTGGCTGTGGCGAGCGAAGGCGTCAAGCCCTGCCGACATCGGTGCTTCGTCGCTCATGGCTGTGCCGCCTCTATGCCACCGCGGCCTCGCGACGCGAGCGCTTGACGCTGCGGCGGGTGGCCTCGGTGGTAGGTGGCATGCATCGGCTGCGTGCTGCAGCCTCCGGCGTCGTTGCTGGTTCAGCTGCAACGGGCCCGGCATAGGTTGGCATTGCTGGCAATGCGATGATCATCTTCACGAGCGCGTTCAGGTTTGTGCGGCCGATCTCTGCGAACTGTTCGCGCTGTCTTTGGCTAATCTTCCCGTCTGCGATCGCCTTGTTGAGCACCAGGTCTAGCGCGCGCGAGTTGCGCGCGCCGCCCGGTTCGCTTGCCTCGGTAAGCGACACCTGGGCATCGCGGCGTTCTTCAGCGGCATTGAGCACAGCACGCAGCTTGCCGATCACCACGGAAGTGAAGGCGCAGAGCTGGGCCCGCGACATTTCGATGCTGTGCGACGTGCACGCGAGAGCTTCGACGAGGCCGACCAGATCGCTGGAATCGCGCACCGCTTCGAATTCGTCTTCGGTGAGTTCGTAGGTGATGCTCATGCTGCGCTCCCGACGATGGCTTCGCGGCTGGCGCGTTTGGCGCGTTTGGCGCGCGTGTTGCCGATGGGCGGAGCTTGCGTGGCCACGTTTTGGGCATCACTCAAGCGGCGCACATCACGCCACGCGTCATTGACGCCATCGTCGAGTTCTTGCTCGCTCGGAACCAGCGCTTCCAGCGCCTCCATCAAGTTCACGACGTAGTTGGTCGCTAGCTGCTCGCTGCGGTCAGTTCTGCTCTCGACACCGTTCTTGAATGCGGTCAGCGTCGACCGCAGGATGTCGAGTCGAAACGAGTGCGCATTGACGCAGTTCTGGATGGCTTCGACGTGGGTTTGGAAAATGCCTTCGATGGTTGGATTGGAAGCGTCGGGAACGACGAAAGTGTCAGCTTGATTTCGAACAGCGGTCATAGAATCACTTTGCTTGTTTGGCTTCCTCGCCCTGCTAGCGCATTGAGGGGTAGCCGGCTACGCAAGCCTCGGGGTGTTCGCGCACTCCGAGGCACCTTCATGAAGCCAGTCTCGTGCTGGCTTCAATGCTTTGAGGCCCGGCCGTCTTCAGACGGCGCGAACCAAATCCTTCGTGACGAACGGCGCGCCGATGTCGGCTGCTGCATTCATCGCAGCCGTGATCAGGTTGTTCACTGCCAAGGGGTAGGCAAGACTTACCTTCTGCGGCTTGCCAGCCGTTCCTGGTCGAGTGATCGTCAGGCGGGCCCGAATCTCATCAATGCCGGAAGCGTCGATGAAGTCGCTCAACGGTCGATCGACCGTTCTGGCTCGATGGGCCAGGTAGTTGTGCAAGTCGCCGTCGAGCGGCAGCAAATGAACCATCTCGCATCGCTGCGTGACTTCGCGCAGCGCGGCACGCCGTGAGTCCAGGCGCTGCGCAAGCTCTGTCTGACCCACCAGCAAGATGCCCAGCAGCGGCCGCATGCCGAGTCGCATCTCGTGCAGCCGCTTGAGGTGCTTCATCGTCGAATCGGGAAGGCAATGCGCCTCTTCGATCACCAGCAGGTTGAATGTGCCTGTCTGGGAACTCTCCGTCAGCAACGCCTTCGCCACGGTGCTGCGTGCTTGAATCGTTTGTGGCACGGTCACCATCGGGTTCAGAGTCGTGATGATCGACGCGAGGATGTCGGTGCTCTTGAGCGTCTTCCCCTTCGCGTCGGTGTCTTCCATCCCGAGTACCCAGGGCCGAATGAACTGCACGGGCTTGCGCTCGCGCAGGATGCGCGCCTCCAGGTCGCCGAGCACAGTCGTCTTGCCTGCGCCGCTTTCGCCGACGATCGCAACGAAGCGGTGACCCATTGCGGCCTGCATGCACGACTCGCGCACGTAGGCGATCTCCGGTGAGGTAAACATCGCGTCCTCTGAGAACACTTCGCCGTCGAACGGGTTGTTGAAAAGCTTGAAAGCCTTCCGTGCGGTTTGCCGCAGCGTCTGTTTTGGAAGTAGCACTTCGGGCTCCTCTTCGATGTAGTGTTTGAGCACCACCGTACTTTTGAACTGGCGCGCAATTGGCTCGGAACGGAGAAACAGACCTGCCAGCTGTTCTTCTGTGGCGCCGGCCTTGCGCACCGCTTCCCGCAGGCGAGACTGCACGGCGTCACGGCTATGGCGCTTCGGCCAGCAGTCCGTGACGATGATTGTTTGCAGCGTGCTCTTGCCGATGCCGGCCGCCTTGGCCAGCGCGCGCAGAGTCAGCTTCAATTCGTCAGCTACCCAGCGCAACCGAAGAGGCCGACGCTGGGGCGGGGCGACTCTTTCCCCGGTCTCTTGCGGAGCAAGAATCATTGGCCGTCCCCGACGACGCGTAGACCACCAAGCAACGCCGAGGCTGCACTGGCCTGTGTGGTCGCGTCATCGACGCGGGAAATCTGAGCGCAGATGTTGGCGATCTGGTCTTCGGGTACGCCTTCTGGGAACTTTGCTTCCACCCATGCATAAGTCTCGCGTGGGTAATCGGCACCCAAGTGCTTGCGCATGCGCATGCATGCTTCTACGGTCGAAAGAGTCTTTGTCACCACGTTGCGCACCGGCGGCGCGTCCATCGCGGTGCCGCGGCGCGGCAGGTAGGCCGGCACAGGCGTAGCCTTCACGTCGGCCATCACGTCCACGACCCCGGCGTAGGCCTGCGCGTGCTGCTTGCGCGCCTTGGCGGCTTCTTCGAGAGTTGGCAACTTGTCGCCAGGGCGCTGATAGGCGCCCTTCGTCAGCGTGTTTCGCATGTCGTCGACGTGGGTGTTCCGGGCGGTTCGCATGTCTTGTCCCAGCACTGTCGAGTTTTCGCCGTAGCCCCACTCGTTGGTCTGGAGCGGCTCAACCACGTGCCACGTCTCTTCACCGGTGCTCGGGTCGACGTAGAGAACGTCGATCGCCGGTGCGCGAAAGACGTTCTGCACAACGGTCAGCTTCCTGGCGGGGCTGGCGCCTGGTACTAGGGCTACGTCGTAGTGCTTGCCCTTGAATGGCACGGTCATGTCGTTGCTGACACGTGGCGTCACTGGGTCTGCGTGCGCAGCTTCGCGCAATACCTCCAAACTCGCGGCGATGCGAAGGTGCTCGGGCTTGATGTCCATCCATGCCGCGTACCGAGTGCGTTCGTGTCGACTGTGAACCGAGTTCGAGCAGTAGGTTGCTGCCCAGGCGCTGATCTCCTCGTTCAACCGGTCGAGCGTCACGTCCTTGGGGTCAACGAACCGCAAGCGGGATTCGAAGTGCATGCGCACCAGGTCGTGCACCTTCTCCACGCTGCCTGTCACGCGCGCGGCGCCCGGCGCGTGGTGGATCAACTGCACGCCTACGCGGCGGCAGAGGTTGCGCATGAGGAGCCCCTTGTTGGCAGCGCCCGGGTCCATCATCAGAATCTGCGGCAAGCCGTGCATCGGGCTGTCGGTCTGCTTCCACCAAGCCCAGGTGATGAAGTCGATCAGGTTCTCGGCCGTCTCGCCGCCTAGGTAGTAGCGGAGCTTGAACGCGTGGCTCGTGTGATCGACGTAGGCGTAGCGCGTCAGCAAGTCGCTGCTGGCCTTCACGAGGTTGGTGACCTTGTTCTTGTAAAACTCATCTTCCGGCATCCAGCGCAGGCGCCCGCCGGGCAGGTAGTAATACGCGCCGGTGGTGCTGTCGCTCTGCGACACGTGGCCGGGATGCAAGCTGCTGAGTTGGACGCTGGCGGTGGGCGCAGCAAAGTCCTTCGGCGTCATGTTGTGTGCATGTAGCTGGCGCAGCACCGAGGCTGGGCTCAGGCCGCTTGGCAAATGGCCGCCGGCGCGAAGAATCTCAACCGCCGTGTTCACCGGCATGTGCTGACCCTTCTTGTTGGTCGAGGCGAGCAGCACGCCGGCGGTGAGCTGGCGCTCGGCAGTCGTCATGGCTGACTTGCCCGCGGTGCTGTGGCGTTTGCGCGGCGCGGCGAAGCCAGCAGCCTTGAGCTTGTTATAGGCGGTGTTTCGGCTGCAGCCGAGCAACGCCGCAGCTTCGTCGACCACCTGGGTCTTCCTGCCACGCCCGGTGGCTTCGCGCCGCTCATTCAGGTTGCTCAGTACCTCGAACTCGATCGCAGTCAACATGGCTCAGCCCTTGCGGCAAAGTTCTGAGACGCTCGACTTGAGCCAAGGCACGTCCAGCTTCTGGGCCATGTTTATTTGGATGTTGTGCGTTTGGCTCAACTCGGCGAGTGTGTTGGCCACGAACTCCAGGCACTCGCGCGCAAAGGTAGAAAGCGCAGTTCCGTCGAATTCGTCCATCACGTCGTTGGCTACGGTGGCCAACTGCACAATGGCGACCTGCGCCGCGGCGCCCTGTTCGCTGAGCGCGCGCTGCAGCGTCGCCTGCCGTTCGGTCTTGGCGATGGCGTCGGGCTTCGGCTTGTAGGGCTTCTTGAGCTTGATCTTGAGTTCGTCGACTTCGTTGCTACGCTCGGTGGCAAGCTCTCGGGCGCCGTCACGCTCCTGAAGAACGTCGCGAAGACGGGCACGCAGGCCGCTGACGCTCAGGACATCGACTTCATCGAGTTCGATACCGAGCACCGACCCTTCTGTGCCCAACTCTTCGAGCTGCTCTTGGTCGAGCACGATCAGCTCCAGAAATTTGCTTTGGTTGCCGATCGACGCGATCAAATGTTGCGACGTCGCAATATTTGCCGGCCACTTCAGCGCTCCCTGCATAAACCTGGTGCAGAGCGTGTATTCGACCCCAAGCCGCTTGACTCGCTTGACGAAGTCGCCGTGCCCGACGCGCTCCTTCAGCACCAGGAGCATGCGGCCCGTCTCCAAGCAGGCCTCGACGGTGCGGCGCATCTGGTTCACCACGCCGCGCTCGATCACGTCGGGGTCGAGCGGGCCGTCATAGCCAAGCTTGCGGGCCAGCTCGAGCGTGCGCAGCTCGGCTTCGGAGTCGAGCCTGGCCAGCTCGTTGAGTTTGCGGCTCGTCTCGGCCAGGGCGCCGGGCTTGAGGGTGGGTGCCACGGGCGGCGTGGTGGGCAATGTCGGCCGGCGCCTTTTGCTCGTGCTTATGCGTGCCCCTTGGTGAGCAGCGCTCTTCACCGTTGCCCCTGCGACAGTGGACTGTGCTGACGAGGTTGCCTTCGTCATGCAGCCACCCGATCGGCTGTCTGATCATTTGTCCGCGGTTGCAGAGCCGCTGCGCGAAGAATTTGACTCCGCAGTGCCTGTGCTTTCGGGCCGTTCCATCCGCCGATCAAGCACAGGCGAGCGTTCTGTCTTACGACACCGTTCGCCGCGCACCACCGTGAAAACGAGGTGCCTTGGCAAACGAAGCCTGCGCGCACTTGCGAGAGCATCTGCTCGCTAGGGAGAGATAGGCGGGACGGGTTGTTCATTGCTAAACTCATGCGAAGTGAATGCGCAGAAAGAATAACTCATGAAACGTGAATACGTCAAGCGCGAGCTCATAAAGTATGAGCTGACGTTTGGGCTTTTGATGGGTCGCCTGAAGCTCGCGCTCGGGCTAGCTACTGATTCCGATCTAGCGCACGAGCTGGGCATGTCAACGAGCAACTACGCCAACAGGAAGAGAGTTGGCTCGGTCCCCTTCGAATCGATCATTCCAATTGCGATTTCACAATCTGTGAGTCTCGACTGGTTGTGTAGTGGCGTCGGCGCGGTGCATTTCGATGGGCGCGTTTCCGACCTTCCAACCATTTCTGCAGTTGACTCGTATCTGATGGGTACGGTCTCGCGCGAACTTGAGTTGGCAGCCGTTCGGAAAGCAAAAGGGACTCCGCCAGACGATTCGCCTGCAGCAAAAATGGGGATGCTTGCTGCATTGATCTACAACGAGGTAGCTGCCGAACGTGATGAGAAGAGACGGCTCGCGCTTATACGTGACAGGGCCGAGTTGTTTGCGGCGGTCGATGAATCTGCGAGCAGACTCGCCGCGCGCCCGACTAGTTCTCTATCGCTTGGCGGCGGCAAGACACTCAGCCCTGAAACGATGGGAAGACCCGGTGATGCCGGCAAGGGCGCGATCCTTCTTGCTTCGCGAGAAGCGACGGCATCAGCGGTTGTTCTCGACGAAACGCGCAGGATCTCACCTCAGTCCGGCGACGTGCTGAAGGGGGTATCTTCGGCTGCGGCCGTCGGCATGGGCGCGACGCCGAAGCGAAAGGCAGCGGCACCTCTCAAATTCGCGGACGATGCGAAGAAGCCACGAGTCAAACGGAAGTCTGATACCTGAGTTTGCCCGGTGCACCATAGGACTTCGGCCGCTTTGGAGTGGCACCGCCGTTCAGGGCTTGCTTGCACTTTCGCGTTTGTCGAGTTCGAGCAGCAGCAAGCACTTGTTGAAGCTCGCTGCGAGGTCGTTCCGCAAGATCTCGAGAATCTTCTGCGCCTTGACGTGGGACCCGTCGCACAGCCGCAACCACTCGTGCATCGCCAGCTCGGCGGTCTCGCCTTGGCTCATGACATCGACGAGCGCCACAGCTGACTCGATCTCATCCTCCCACTGCGCGCGCTGGCGGTTGAGATCGAAGAGTGAGTTCATGCAATCTCCGAGGTGAGCCGAAGGCAGTGCAACGATCGAGCCGGCACGTCATGCCATCTCGACGCTGATCTTCAATGTGGCGGTCGCGACCAGCTCGGCCTGGTGGTTGACGTGCTGCACGATGCTCACCGGCAGGCTGTAGTCGCCGGCTTTGCTCCAGTCGATCAATGCCGCATTCGCGAGCGCATGCACTCCGAACTCGCGCAGCTTCAGGTATTCGACCGTGAAGCCTTTCAAGCTCCAACGCGCGCCCAAAGGTTCGCTCGCATCGGCCAGCAGGCCGCCGGCGAACAGTGCGAGCGAGCACAGCGCTGCGTCGTCGCTCGTGTCGCGTTCCGAACTGCTGCGGGTCTCGGTCGGGTGCGGCATCTCGACGGTGGCTTCTGTCTCGCTGAGTTTCAAGATCGCGGGCCTGATGTCTTTGAAGAAGGGAATGCGAAGCAGCGTGCTTTCCACGAACCTGGAAGCGCCTTCGGCGTGGAAACGGGCAAGTGTCTGGTTCAAGGTGAACTCCGGTGGTTGATGTAGTGCCAACCGGGGTTCTATGGATCAGATATTCGCCAGTCAAGACAAGCCAGCGGACTTTTCGCCGCTACGCAGCGCCTGATCTTGGAGTGTTCGCTGGCGTGCCTTGTCGAGCGCATATGCGCTCGATATGCTGGCCCGCGCCGCAACCGTCTGAGGACTCACATGCCACCCGTCGCCACGCTTTCGTCGCTCCCCGCAAAGCTACGCATCCAGCTCGACGAGAGGCTGCGCGCCAGCGGGTTCGATGACCTCGAAGAGATCGCCGCCTGGCTGGTGGAACAAGGCTTCGACGTGTCCAAGTCAACCGTTCGCCTGTACGCCGTTCGCCTGAAGCGAGCGCAAGAGATCGACCTGGCGGAGTCGCTGGGCCTGAACGATGTGGGCGTGGTCAAGCTGCGGCTCCAGTGCGCCGCGATTGCGGCATCGGCCGGTGGCGACGATCTGTTCGGCTTGGCCGACCAGGTGCTTGGTTGGGCGGTTGAGCCGGTCTCCGAAGCGCTGGAATGAGGGCGTCGACCGTGAAACCGGGCAAGGTCGATCGCATAACGCCACAGCTCGTGAGCGCGTTCGCCTACATGCTGCAGCACCCGACACGGTGGATTGCCGCCCCTGAACTGGTCGCGGCTGCGGGCACCACCAAGATGACTGTGTACTCGCGGTTTGCCAACCTGGCCGCCAGCGGGTTGCTGCTCACGCGTCACATCGACCGGTTCACGCACTGGCAGCTCGCGCCGGCCTGGCGTGAGATCGAGCCGGGGCACGAGCTGCACCGCCGTGCGGTCGAGGCGGGGTTGATCGCCTCGGCGGGCAAGTCCGGGCCCGGCGCGCGCGGCAAACGCTGAGACGAACTGTCCAGAACGGAGAAGCCTTCATGCCCATACGGCCACGTTTGTTGTCGCTTCCGAGCGAAGTGCTCGATGACCTCGATGTGCGGCTGCGTGAGAGCGGCTTCGCCGATTACCTCGCTCACGCGACCTGGCTGGGCGAGCGCGGCCACTCGATCGGCAAGTCGGCCGTCTATGCCTATTCCAAGCGGTATCGGGCCAGGATCGAGGCAGGGCGCGGACGGGCCGCTCCGCTGCCTGGACCGAGCGACGCGGTCAAGCGGGCCGACCAGCGGATCGAGTGCCTCAAGGTCGTGGCGGCGATGCCGCTGTGCGACCTGAACGCAACCAGCGACGATCTGAAGGCTGCGGCAGCCGATCTGCACCGTTGGGCCTACGAAGCCCCCGCGCCATGAAGGCGCCACCGACGATCAGCCGTATCTCGGCGCCAGTGGTTCGTGCTTTTGCGTGCCTGGTCAACCGGCCAGGCCAGTGGTTCACGGCCGCCGAGCTGAGCGGCGCGGGCAAGACTTCTGAGTCGACGGTCTATCACCGGTTTGCGAATCTGGCCTCCGCTGGAGCGGTTCGAGTGAGGCAGCGGGCCGGCTTCCGGGAGTTCTCGTTGCACCCCCGCTGGGATGATTCGGCGCTCGCCCTGCAGCTCCACACTCGGGCGCTGGCGGCCGGCCAGATCGGGCAGACGCCGCCCTGATTTCGGGCTCTTTTTTGGGCGCGCGAATTCTTTCAGCCACCACAAGACCCTTTAAGTTAACCGCCACCTTCCGGCCTGTTCCGGAAACCTTTTCGGCCACTTATCTCAATTTCGGGCTGGACTTTTCTCAGAGCCGGTCATTTGGGGCAGAGGCGTCTGAGACAATCGCGCCCGAGCCGGCCGCGTGCCC
>JBEBIB010000027.1:0-74271 GCA_040080605.1 Burkholderiaceae bacterium | reverse complement strand
CCACCACCCCCGCAAGCAGCCAGCAGAGCGCATGCGCCCGCGATGACGACGCGGCGCAGCGCCGCGGGCCAGCCCTCGTGTCGGAGCACGATCGAGTTGTTCATGGTGGCCTCCCAGCCGTGGTGTTTCACAACGAAATTCAGGGTGGAGAAGCCGCCGCGCACAGCAGCAGTTCGTTCGGCCCGACCCAGCCGGCGGGTGTGTCGAACACGCTCAATTGCGCGGCCATCTCGTCCCACGCGGCGCGCTGCGCCGCGGCCGGCAGCGGCGCCAGGATTTCCATGATCGGCGTGCCGGAGGTGCGCACGAAGTCCACGTAGTCGCGGCTCGTCGGCAGCCGGAACGGCGCATCGATCGTGCGCATCTCGATGCCGGTGAACCCGGCCTCGTGCAGCAGGCGTGCGAGCGCGCCGGGTGCACCCAGGCTCATCAGGGTGCCAGGGGTGTACGGTGACCGCGGCGGCAGGCCGGCGTGCCGCAGTGCAGTGCCCATCAAGACGCCGAGGCAGGGGTTCTTCTGCGGCTGCGAGAACACCAGCGCGCTGAAGCGGCCGCCCGGCTTCAAGGCGGTTCGTGCTTCGCGCAGTGCATCGAGCGGCGCCTCGCAGAACATCAGGCCGAGTCGGCTCACGGCGGCGTCGAAACCGGCCCCCGCGAGCCCGAGTGCCTGGGCGTCGGCGACGCGGGTGTCGACGTGCTGCAGGCCGGCCGCGCGAGCGTTGCTGTGCGCCAGCGTGAGAATGGCTGCGGAGATGTCGGTCGCGAGCACCTGGCCCTGCGGGCCGACACGGCGTGCGATGTCGAGCGTCTGGTCGCCGGCGCCGGCGGCGATGTCAAGCACGCGTGCACCGGGCCCGATGCGGGCGGCGTCGAGCATCGCGCGGGTCGCGTCTTCAAGCCAGGCGCGAATGATCGTGGTGTGCCTGTTCCAGCCGTGGGCCGCCTGATCCCAGGCGTGGCCGGCGGCGTCGGACGCGGGCGTTGCCATCACTCGGCCCGGATGCCGGAGGCCCGGACGATCGGTTCCCAATAGCGCTGCTCGGTCGCGATGCGGGCGCTCAGGGCCGCCGGCGTGCTCGATGCCGCGACCATGCCCGCGTCTGCGAACGCCGCCACCAGTTCCGGCCGCGCGAGCGCTGCACGCAGCGCCTGCGAGGTGTTCTCCAGCGTCGCCGTGCCGACGCGGGCCGCCATGAAGAACGCGAACCACTCGCGCACCACCAGATCACGAAAGCCTTGCTCGACCAGAGACGACACGTCGGGAAAGTAGCTGCTGCGCGTGGCGCCCGAGGTGCCGAGCACCCGCAGCCGGCCGGTCGCCTTGTGCTGGCGGAACAGGCCTTCCGGCAAGACCAGCGCCGCGATCTGACCGCCGAGCAGGTCGACCATCGCCGGTGGCCCGCCGGCGTAGACGATGTGCTGCCACGGCGCGTCGGCCGCGCGGAACAGCATCGCTTCGAGCAGGTGCGGCAAAGTGCCGGTGCCCGGTGAGCCGACGTTGGCGAGCTTCGGGTTCTGGCGCATCCAGTCGGCCAGCTCGCGAACGTTGCGCACGGCCTCGGGCACGGCCGGGCCGACCGCCAGCGCGAGCGTCATCTCGCCGGCCAGCGAGACCGGCTGCAGGTCGAGCACGGGGTCGTAGGCGAGCCTGGCGTACAGGTAGGGGTAGACGGTGGCGACCGCGCCTTGCGCGAGCAGCACGGTCGAGCCGTCGGCGGGCGCTGCTTTCAGCGCATTGACCGCGATCTGGCCGGCGGCGCCGGGGCGGTTCTCGACCGTCAGGCGCTGCGCGTACTTGCCCGCCATCTGTTCGGCGACGCGGCGCGCCACGATGTCGGGAATGCTGCCCGCCGGGCCGCTGCACAGCAGGTGCAACTGGTCCACGGCGGTCTGGGCGGCGGCGTGGTGGCCCGAGCCCAGGCCGGTCAACGCGGCGATGGCGGCGCCGCCCTGGCGCAGGAACGCGCGCCGTGCGTGAAGGTCGTCTTGCATCGAGCTTTCTCCTGGGTTCAGCGGCGCGCCACTGCGGCGCCCCGACGAGGAGAAGACTAAGAAGCCCGATCCTAGAGATGCCTTAAAGATCGCGCAGCGAGGCGACCAGTGCTTCGGTTTCGGGCGCCGGGCGCAGGCCGAGCACGACCGAGAGCTGCTGGCGGCAGCGCCGGTACGCCTCGAAGGCCTTGGCACGCTGCCCGAGCGCGAGCAAGCAGACGATCAGCCGGCGCACCGTGTCTTCGGCGAGCGGCTGCAGTTCGACGACACGCTCGTACAACAGCGCAGCCTCGGCGTGCTGGCCCTGCGCTTCGAGCCGCGCGCCCAGCGCCGCCACCTGCCGCGTGAAGCGGGTCTGGACACGAGCGCGGGCCACGAGCACGTCGGGCAGGTCTTCCTCGCCTGCCAGAAACTCGCCCTGGCAGAGCGCGAGCGCACGGTCGGCGATGGCCGCCGCCTGCGCGGCGTCAGGCCCGAGCGAATCGACCTCTGCAAGGCAGGCTTCCAGCGCGGCGAGGTCGGTCCAGCACGTGGCCGCATCGAGGCTCAGGCCGCCGGCGCGCAGCTGCACATGGCGGTCGCCGCCGAGCAGCTTGCGCAGCCGGTGCAAGGCGTTGTCGAAGGAGTTGCGGGCGGCGTCACCTTCGGCTTCGGGCCAGAGCGCGGCGCACAGGCGTGGCACCGGCACCGCCTCGCCGCCGAGCGCGATCATCAGCTTCAGCAGGTCGAGCGGCTTGCGGCTTTCCTTGCGCGGCGCGGTCGCGGGTGCGCCGTCGCGTTCGATCGCGAAGCGCCCGAGCGTGCGAATGCGGATCGGCCAGGGCCAGCGCTCGCCCGCGCCCTCGGGCGCCGGCAAGGCGTAGCGCCGCACGATGCCCTGCGCGAACGGCGGGTCGATGCCGTGGTCGATGGCCAGCAGCGCCAGGCGCGACATCATGTCGCCGGCGCAGTACGGCATCGGGCCGAAGTCGTAGCCGTTGTCGCGGCCGACCGCGAAAGCGCGCGTCAATGCCGCCAGCGCACGCGGCCTGTCGCCGCGGCGTTCAGCCAGGTGCGCTTCGATCAGCGCACCGATCCAGTGGTGCCAGCGGCACACGGCATTGAAGGGGTGCGTGAAGGCGGCTTGCAATGAAGCCTCGGCCTCGTCGAACGCCCCGCCCTGGGTGGCGGCCAGGGCTTGCCCGAGCAGCGCGATGTGTTCGCGCAGCGGCCAGCCGCTGGCGCGACCGCTGGCCACGGCGGCGCGCATCAATCGGGCCGCGTTGTTCCAGTCGCCGTCGAGCAGCATCAACACACCACGCTGGAATTCGTAGATCGTGGCATCGATGGCATTGCCGGGCTCGATGGCGTCAGCCGCCGCCGTGAGGTGGGCGCGCGCGAGCTCGGCATCGCGTGCCGAGACGCTGGCGAGCAGCATCGCAAGATGCGCTTTCGCGCGCATCTGCGCCGGCCCCTGCCCTGCGAGCGCGAGTGCGCTGCGGGCCAGACTCAGCGCCTGCTCGATGCGGCCGAGCAGCGAGCAGATCACCACGCCGACACTGTACCAGCGCAGCAGCGTGGCAGGCGCCGCGTCGGGCTCGGCGCACAGGCGGTCGAGCTTGCCGATGATGCGGTCGAGCCGCTGCGACTGGCCGGTCCACAGCAGGTAATAGGCGAGCGTGCCCAGCAGGATGCGCTGGCTGGCGGCGAGCGGCTGGTCGAGCAGGCGTTCGGCCAGGTCGGCGAGCGGCGCGGTCAGCGGGTCGGCGGTCTCGCGGTAGACGAAGGCCGCGAGCAGGCCGGGCAGCACGCGCAGGTCGGTGTCGATGTCACGCTGCGCGAGGTACGTCGGCGCATGCGACTTCAGCACCGGCAGCCAGGGTTCGAGCGCATCGAGGCTGGTGCCGATGAACACGACCGCGTCGGCGGCAGCGGCCGCGGTCTGGAACATGCCCGCCACATCGCCGGCCGCTTCGAAGCCGCGCCGCGCGCGCTCGAAGTGCTTCAAGGCCCGAGACGGGTCGACGGCCAGCTCGCAGTAACCGAGCCAGTACCAGGCCAGCGGGCCGGCGCGCGTGGCCTCGGGCAGCGCGAGCAGCCAGTCGCGGACAGCCGCGGTGCGCCCTTGCGCGACGAAGTGCGCGGCATGGGCGACGAGCAGACCGAGCGCCTCGTCCCACGCGCCGGCGGCGATGAGCTGGGCAATGGCCGCGTCGGCGTGGCCGTGCGCGGCGAGGATGCGGGCGGCATTCACTCGCAGCGTGAGCAGCGCGTCCACCCCCAGCGTGCTCTCGGCTCGCGCGCGCAGGTACTCGCCGAACAGGGCATGGAAGGTGAAGGCCGGCGGCGTGCCGTCGCGCCGGTCGGTGAAGAGGCTGCGGCGTGCGAGTTCGGCGAGCAAGTCACCGGCCCGCGCGTCGCCGCTGATCGCCACCGCCATCGCTGCCGTGGCGCTGGGCAGAAAGGCGATGCGCATCAGAGCGGCCACATCGGTCGCGCTCATCTTCTCCATCACCTCGCCGGCAAAGAAGTCGAACAGCCGGTCGTGAGCGCCACCGCCGCGCAGCGCGTCGCCCGGCCCGAGGTCGGTGCGCGCCGCGAGCAGGAGGATCATCGCCGCGGCCCAGCCGCCGGTGAGCTCGCACAACTCGGCCGGCGCCCAGGCGCGGCCGTGCAGGCTGACCAGGCGTTGCGTGTCGTCTTCGGTGAAACGCAGAGTCGGCTCGTCGACGACCACGAGCTGCTGGCTGGCGAGCACGCGCGCGTACTCGGGCGGCGGCGGCTCGCGGCTCACGGCGATCAGCCGCGCGTGCTCGGGCCATTCGGCCAGCGCAGCGGCGATGCCGGCGTGCAGCAGCGGCGCCGCGGCCAGCTCCTGCGCGTTGTCGAGCACGAGTGCCCACGGCGCCTCGAGCACCAGCGCGAGGCGCCGGAAACAACGGCGGATGAAGGCCGGCACGTCGCGCAGGTCGTCGGCGCTGGGCAGCGGCAGGCGCAGCTGGCGGCGCGGGGCGATCAGCGCGGCGGCGGCGCGCAGGAAGTGCACGAAGGTCGCGGGGTCGGCGTCACCGGCATCGAGCTGGAGCCACACGCAGGGAATGCCGCGCGCTTCGAGGTAGGTGGCGACCAGCGTCGTCTTGCCGATGCCCGGCGGGCCGGCGACCCAGACGCCGGGAACCGAGGCGGCGCCATCGAGCTGCGCGAACAATCGGCCGCGCCCGAAGACGCGGCCGAGCCGTGGCGGGCGCAGTTTGCCGAGCGTGGGTGGGCGGGTGGCGCGTGGCGAAGGCATCGCACCATCTTAGGCGGGCGGGCGAGGCCCGGCTTCAGACCCCGCGGTTGCGCATCCAGTCGGCGGTCTTGAAGAAAGAGGCGTCGAGCTGCTCGGCAAAAGCCGGGTCGAGCTTCACTTCCTGCATCGCTTTGCGCATGCACGACAGCCACTGGTCACGCTCCAAGATGCCGATGCTGTAGGGCATGTGGCGCGCGCGCAGCATCGGGTGGCCGAAACGATCGGTGTAGTGCTGCGGGCCGCCGAGCCAGCCGCACAGGAACCAGAACAGCTTGTCGCGCGAGCCGTCGAGCGACTCGGGGTGCAGCAGGCGCAATTCGCGGTACGCGGGCTCCAGGTCCATCAGGTCGTAGAAACGATCGACCAGGGCCCGCACCTCGGCTTCGCCGCCGACGCGGTCGTAAGGCAGCACGGAAGGCGCTTCGCGCGACTCGGAAGTCATCGCCACTGGCTCACGCGTCGAGCCTCGCCGCGATGGCTTCGACACCTTGCGACGCGCCACAACCGGGCATCAACTCGAGCAGCAGCTGGCGCCGCTTTACCGCTTCGCGCACGGCCGGGTCGAGTGGCACTTCGCCGACCAGATCGAGGCGCGGCGCGAGCGTGCCGGCCGGCAGCAGCGGCGTCACGAAACGGTCGACCACCAGCTGCAGCTGGCCGCGGATGACCCGGCCCTCACCGGCGCGCCCGACCTGGTTCACGACGAGGCGGATCTCCTGGCGCTTCTGCTGCGTGGCCAGCACCTTGATCAGGGCATAGGCGTCGGTCATCGAGGTCGGCTCGGGTGTGGCGACCACCAGCACTTCATCGGCCAGCGAGACCGCGTAGAGCACCACGTCGGAAATGCCGGCACCGGTGTCGAGAATGATGTGGTCGAAGCGCGGCGCCACGGTATCGATGATCTGCAGCAGCTGGTCGCGGATCTCGGGCGTGAGGCGCGAATACTCGACCAGGCCCGAGCCGGCAAGCAACACGGAAAACCCGCCCGGCGCCGGCAGGATCGCATCTTCGAGGGTGTTCTTGCCAGTGAACACGTCGTGCAGCGTGACCTTGGGGAACAGGTTCAGCACCACGTCGAGGTTGGCCAGGCCGAGGTCGGCGTCGAGCACGAGCACACGCTTGCCACGCCGCGCGAGCGCGGCCGCGAGGTTGGCCGAGAGGAAGGTCTTGCCGACACCACCCTTGCCACTGGTGACCGCCATGATGCGGGCCCGGCGCGGCGCGCTCGGGACGGAGTCGGCCGCGGTCGGGTCGGTCGGAAGCACGGGAAGGCTCATTCCAGGTCCTGAAACTTCGAGGTGCCGAAGAGCAAGCCCTTCTCTTCGGCACTCACATGCGAAACGGTCGGCTGCTCCAGGCAGGCGCGGTCACGGCCTTCGGCCTTGGCACGGTAGAGCTGCTGGTCTGCGCGCTCGACCCAGAGTGGCGCCGACGAGCGCACCCACTGCGGCGCGAAGGCGCCGCCGATGCTCACCGTCACGCTGACCTGCTGGCCGGGGGCGATGTCGGTCTTGCGCGCCGCCACTTTCATCCGTACGCGCTCGGCAACCGTCTGGCCGAAGGACGGCGGGCAGTTGGGCAGGATCATCGCGAACTCTTCGCCACCGAAGCGCGCCACCGTGTCCATCGGCCGGATGCATTCCTGCAGCGCCTGGCCGACCGCCTTAAGCACCAGGTCACCAGCCGGGTGGCCGTGGGTGTCGTTGACTTTCTTGAAGTGGTCGATGTCGATCATCAAGACCAATGCTGGCTCGCCAGCGCGCGCCACGCGGTCGATCTCGCTGGCCAGCGCCAGCTCGAACTGGCGGCGGTTGGACAAACCTGTGAGCGGATCGCGGCTCGAGATCTCGCAGAGCGCGTCGATCAGCGCCTGCAGCCAGACCACGTCGCCGACCTGCGAACGGTCCGGCAAAGGGTGTCCGGAGCGCTGCAGCAACTGCAGCGCGTCTGCCAGCTTCAGCGTGGAATGGTCGGAGGCGATGGGTTCAGTCCTGGCGCGCAGTGGAGAATTTCATGCAGGGCGTGCGCCTGCGTGCGGCGGAGTCTAGCAGTCGGCCTCACGGCGGCAGGGTGAGAACAGCCGGCGAAAGACGCTGCAAATCGTGTCGACCCGCTACGGCAGGAACAGCGCCTGCAGGTCGTTCAGGAAGTCGAAACCACGCTCGGTGGGCCAGGCACGAACGAAGTCGCGCCCGATCAGGCCGCGTTCTTCGGCCAGCGCCAGCGCAGCCTGCAGCGCGCTGCGTGGCAGGCCGGTTCGTTCGCTGAAACGTTCGAGCTCGAAGCCTTCTTTCAGGCGCGTGGCGTTGAGCATGAACTCGAACGGCAGCTCGCTGCGCGCCACTTCTTCGTCGCTCGACACGCACTGGCCGGCGAGCGCCTGCCGGATGTAGGTGGCCGGGTCGCGAAAGCGCGTCTGCCGCACGACTCGGTGCGGGAACGAAAGCTTGCTGTGTGCGCCGGCACCTATGCCGAGGTAGTCGCCGAATTCCCAGTAGTTCAGGTTGTGCGCGCAGCGGTGGCCCGGTCGCGCGAATGCCGACACTTCGTAACGTTCGAGGCCGTGTTCGGCGGTGCGCGCGCTGATGCGGTCGAGCATCTCGAACGCGCTGTCGTCGTCGGGCAGCGCGGGCGGGTGGTTCGCGAACATCGTGCTCGCCTCGATGGTCAGGTGGTAGACCGACAGGTGCGGCGGCTCGAAGGCCAGCGCCTGCGCCAGATCGGCATCGAACTCGGCCAGCGTTTGCCCGGGCAAGGCGTACATCAGGTCGAGGTTGAAGGTGTCGAAGGCCTGCTGCGCTTCTTCGACGGCGGCGATGGCTTGCGCCGCGTCGTGCACCCGGCCGAGCGCGGCGAGCCGGACGTCGTTGAAGCTCTGCACACCGATCGACAGGCGCGTGACGCCGGCCGCGCGATAGCCACGAAAGCGGTCGCGCTCGAAGGTACCGGGGTTGGCTTCGAGCGTGATCTCGCAGCCGGGCTCGAGCGGCAGCCGGGCGCGGATGTCGCCGATCAGCCGGTCGATGGCCTCGGGCGCGAACAGGCTGGGCGTGCCGCCGCCGATGAAGATCGTGTGCACACGCCGGCCCCAGATGAAGGGCAGCGCGGCTTCGAGATCGTGGCGCAGGGCTTCGAGGTAACGCTGCTCGTTCAACTCGCTGCGCAACTCGTGCGAATTGAAGTCGCAGTATGGGCACTTCTTCAGGCACCAAGGCAGGTGCACGTAGAGCGACAAGGGCGGCAGCGCCGCCAGCGACAAGGTGCCCGGCCGCATGTAGCGCGCCAAGCGCTCGCTCACCGGTTCGGTGCTCGCCGCCGGCGCCTCGACGTGGATCGGAATGTCAGCCAAGGTGCCACGCGTCGCGCATCAGCAGCAGCATCTGGCGCGCGGCAATCGCGCGGTGGCTGTGCGCGTTCTTGATCTCGGGGCCGAGTTCGGCCACCGAGCGGCCGAGCGCGGGAATGAACATCAGCGGGTCGTAGCCGAAGCCGCCGGCGCCCGCCGCTTCGTGCAGGATGTCGCCATGCCAGCGGCCGACGGCGACCAGCGGTTCGGGGTCGTCGGCCGAGCGCACGGCCACCAGCGTGCTGACGAAGCGCGCGCGACGGTCCGGCGCATCCCGCAAGCGCTCGATCAGCTGGCGGTTGTTGGCGGCGTCCTGAAAACGGCGCTGTGCTTCGCGGTCGGCCACCGGCAGCTCGACGGATGCAAAGTGCGCCGAGACCACACCCGGCGCGCCGCCGAGTGCATCGACACACAGGCCGGAGTCGTCGGCGATCGCGGGGCCTTTTGCGTGCAAAGCCGCGTGGCGAGCCTTCCCCAGCGCGTTTTCGATGAAGGTCGAGAACGGCTCGTCGGCCTCGGTGATGCCGAGCGATTGCTGCGTCACGAGCGTCACCCCCGCAGGCGCGAGCAGCGCTTGCAGTTCGGCCAGCTTCTTCTGGTTGTTCGACGCCAGGACGAGCCGCACGCTCAGAGTTCCAGCGCCTGGCGCTGCGCCGCGATCAGT
Organism: Burkholderiaceae bacterium; assembly: GCA_040080605.1. Classification (GTDB taxonomy): domain Bacteria; phylum Pseudomonadota; class Gammaproteobacteria; order Burkholderiales; family Burkholderiaceae_C; genus LMDS01. The sequence continues at coordinate 64,998 of JBEBIB010000027.1, read as the reverse complement.
TCGCGGATGCCCTTGTCGGCCAGGCCGAGCAAGGCATCCATCTCTCTGCGCGAAAACGCCGCGCCTTCGGCCGTGCCCTGGAGCTCGACGAAACCACCTGCCGCGGTCATCACGACGTTCATGTCGGTGTCGCAGGACGAGTCTTCGGTGTATTCGAGGTCGAGCAGCGGCGTGCCTTCGACGATGCCGACCGAGATGGCGGCCACGAACTGGCGGATCGGCGACGCCGAGAGTTTGCCCTGCGCCTGCAGCCAGCTCACCGCATCGTGCGCCGCGACGAAAGCGCCGGTGATCGCCGCGGTGCGGGTGCCGCCGTCGGCCTGGATCACGTCGCAGTCGAGCGAGATGGTGCGTTCACCGAGCGCCTTCAAGTCGAACACACAACGCAGAGAACGGCCGATCAGGCGCTGGATTTCCTGCGTGCGGCCACTCTGCTTGCCACGCGCCGCTTCGCGGTCGCTGCGGGTGTGGGTGGCGCGCGGCAGCATGCCGTATTCGGCCGTGACCCAGCCTTCGCCGCTGCCGCGTTTGTGCGGTGGCACTTTTTCTTCGACGGAGGCGGTGCACAGCACCTTGGTGTGGCCGAACTCGACCAACACCGAGCCTTCAGCGTGGCGGGTGTAGTGGCGGGTGATGGTGACCGGACGCAGGGCGTCGGCACGGCGGGAATCAGAGCGGTGGTAGGTCATGGCGCGTATTGTCCACGCGCTGGCGCCAGGCGCCGAAGACTCAGCTTTTCTTCTGCTGCGACGAGCGCCGGATCGCTTCGTTGATCTCGCGGATCGAGCGTTCGATCTCGGCGTCGTCGAGTTCGTCGGGCACTTCCTGGCCGAGCACGCTGGCCTGGATGGTCGAGGCGAACACCTCTTCGCCGAGCGACTGGGTCGAGATGCCGCTCGTGCTGTCATTGTCTTCGGCCGACTCCCACTCCATCGCCAGGATCGACACGTTGTCGCTCTTGGCGCCGCCGTTGCGCAGGGCCTGCTCGACCAGCTCGGGCACGGCGTCTGAAAGCGAGTGGTTGGCGAGTTGTTCGGTGATGACGGAATCGCTCACCGTGCCCCACAGGCCGTCGGAGCACATCAGCAGGCGGTCGCCGCTTTGCAGCATCAGCGGGCCGACTGTGTCGACCACCGGTTTGCCCGGGCTGCCCAGGCAGGTGAAGAGCACGTTGCGGTTGAAGCGGTCGTTCATCGGCACGACCTGGCTCATGGTCTGCTGCAGCTCGGAATAGGAATGGTCGCGGGTGCGGGCGATCAGCTTTTCGCCGCGCACGAGGTACAGCCGCGAATCGCCGCAGTGCGCCCAGTAGGCCGCATTGCCCTGCAGCAGGCAGGCGACGATGGTCGTGCGCGGCGTGTCGATCAACGCCTTTTGCGTCGCGTAGCGCAGCAGCTGGTGGTGGCCGGCGATGATGGCTTCGTTCAGGAAACGCAGCGGGTCGGCCAGGGTCGGCTTGCAGTCGCGCTGGAACATCGCGGCCAGGGTCTGCAAAGCGAGTTGCGAGGCCACTTCACCTTCGGGGTGGCCACCCATGCCGTCGGCGAGCGCGAACAAACCCGCGTCACGCGTATAGCAATAGCCCATGCGGTCTTCGTTTTTTTCGCGGCCGCCCTTGCGGCTGACTTGATAGACAGAAAAGCGCATGAAAGTGTGCCGGCTCAGGCCTTGGCGCCCGTGGTCAGGTTTTCAAGCTGAAGCTTCAGGCGTTCACTGAAGCTGAGCTTGGTGTAGCGGCGCTCGGTCTCGCGCGACAGCTCTTTCTGCAGCGCGAACACACTTTGCGGGCGGGACAGCGGGTCGAGCGACATGCACCACTCGGTCACTTCGATCAGGTTGTCGGAGTACACATTGCGCAGGCGCGACAGGCTCAGCGCGAGCCGGTCTTTTTCGATGCGCTGTGGCGCGTCGTTCGGCGGGTAGCCCTGCATGCAGGCGTAGATGCAGGCGCCGATCGCGTAGATGTCGGTCCAGGGGCCGAGCGTGCCGTCGCGGCGGTACATCTCGGGCGCGGCGAAACCGGGCGTGTACATCGGGCGGATGAAGTTGCCTTCCTTGCTCAGCACTTCGCGCGCGGCGCCGAAGTCGAGCATCACGGCCTTGTTCTCGTTCGTGATGAAGATGTTGGCGGGCTTGATGTCGAGGTGCAGCATCTTGTGCTGATGCACGATGCGCAAGCCGCGCAGGATCTCGTCGAACAACGAACGGATCGTGCTTTCGCGGAACACCTTGTCCCGCTTCAAGTCGCGGGCGGTGACGATGAAGTCCTGCAGCGTGTCGCCCTGCAGGTAATTCATCACCATGTAGACGGTTTCGTTCTCGCGGAAGAAGTTCAGCACCGAGACCACGCTCGGGTGGCTGATCTGCGCGAGCGAGCGGCCTTCTTCGAAGAAGCTCTTCAGGCCGAGCCGGTAGAGCGGCTGCTTTTCGGGCTTGACCCGCGGCGTGAGCTCACCCGGCGAACGCTCGGCGAGCGATGAAGGCAGGTATTCCTTCAGCGCGACGAGGTGGCGATCAGGGTCTTCGCACAGGTAGACCACACCGAAGCCGCCGGCCGCCAGTTTCTTGATGACCTGATAGCCACCCACCACCGTGCCGGACGGCAAAGGAGCGGGTTTGAGCTTTGACATAATCCGGTTTTCAGTGGGTAATTTCTCATGGCAGTCTACAGCATGACCGGGTTTGCAAGCGCCAGTTCAGGTGCTGCTTCCACCCATGAAACAACAGCGTCTGCGGACAATTTGGCACCCCAGCCGGCGGCCTCGGCACACGGCGGTGTAAGCATCGAGTTACGTTCCGTCAACGGTCGTTTTCTGGACCTCGGTTTTCGTTTGCCCGACGAGTTTCGCGCGCTCGAGCCGGCTCTGCGAGAGTTGCTCACCGTGGCGTTCCGGCGCGGCAAGATCGAGTTGCGCCTGAACACCCGCAGCGAAGCCGAGACCCACTGGCCGCAGCCGCAGCCCGACCAGCTCAACCGCCTGACGCGCCTGGAAAGCATGGTGCAAGGCTGGTTGCCAAAGGCACAGAGCTTGTCCGTGCACGAGGTATTGCAATGGTGCAAGGGCAGCGCGCCGAGCGAAAAACTCGACGAGGCCGCGATGGAGGCCGCCAGACGTTGCATCACCGGCCTGCGCGAAGCGCGGGCCCGCGAAGGCGAGCGCCTGGTGGCCGTGCTGATGGAGCGCGTGACCCGCCTGCGCGAACTCGCGGCATTGGCCGAGCCGCTGGTGCCGGCGGTCGTGAAGCGCCAGCAGCAGCGTTTTCTGGAACGTTGGCAAGAAGCGCTCGAGAACACCGGCGCGGCGCAGACCATCTCGCGCGAAGCCTCGCAGGAACGCGCGCTGAACGAAGCAGCGGCATATTCGATCCGCATCGACGTGGCCGAAGAGCTGGCCCGGCTGCGCTCGCACCTCGATGAGATCGCACGGCTGCTGAAAGCCGGCGGCGAAGTCGGCAAGCGCCTGGACTTCCTGATCCAGGAGCTTCTGCGCGAAGCCAATACGCTGGGCTCGAAAGCCTCGGCACTGGAGCTGACCAACATCTCGGTGGAGATGAAGGTCGCGATCGAACAGATGCGCGAACAGGTCCAGAACCTGGAATAGAACCATGGCCTACCCCGGCAACCTCTTCGTCGTCGCCGCCCCGAGCGGCGCGGGCAAATCGAGTCTCGTCAGCGCGCTGCTGCAGGTCGACTCGCACCTCGTGGTCGCGGTCTCGCACACCACGCGCGAGCCGCGCGGGCAGGAGCAGCAGGGCCGCGAATACCACTTCACCGATGACGCCACGTTTCGTTCGATGATCGATCGTGGCGACTTTCTCGAATGGGCCGAAGTGCACGGCCACCTTTATGGCACCTCGCGCGCGGCGATCGAAGACCGCATCACCGGCGGGCAGGACGTGGTGCTCGAAGTCGACTGGCAAGGTGCGCTGCAGATCAAGGAGCTGTTCCCCAACGCGGTGTTGATCTTCATCCTGCCGCCGAGCTGGGAAGAGTTGCTGCAGCGTTTGCACCGGCGCGGCGAAGACCGGCCCGAGGTGATCGCGCGGCGCATGGAGAACGCGCGGGTCGAGGTTTCGCAGGCCCGGCACTTCGACTTCGTTATAATCAACGCTCTGTTCGAGACGGCGCTTTTCGATCTGAAAGCGATCGTGCATTCGCAGCGACTCAAATACGCTGCATTGCAAAGAAGCAAGCCCGCTGTCTTTGCGGCTCTCGACCTGAGCTGATTCCCCCGCGAATCAGCCCGCATTCACCTCTCCCGGAGCACCGCACATGGCCCGCATCACCGTCGAAGACTGCCTGACCAAGATCCCGAACCGGTTCCAGCTGGTGCTTGCCGCCACCTACCGCGCGCGCATGCTGAGCCAGGGCCACGCCCCGAAGATCGAGACGAAGAACAAGCCCGGCGTGACCGCGCTGCGCGAAATCGCCGCCGGCGAAATCGGCATCGAGATGCTGCGCAAGGTGCCGGTCTGAGGCCGCTGCCCTCGCCCAGCATCTGATTCAACGCGGCTCACCCCGAGCCGCTGCACGATGACCGGGCATCTCCCCGGCGTCACCGTTGCGCCCAATCCACGTTAAATTCGGAGCATGGGCGCCCGATCTCCGAACACCTTGCGTGACCCGCCTCCGGCAGGGGGCAAACGCACTGCTGCGCCCGCTGCTTCCGACGCCGCGGCCGCGTCGTTCGCCGCACTGACCCACAAGCTCGACTACCTCGACGCCGCCGACATCAAGCGCGTGCGCGAGGCCTACCGCTTCGCCGACGAAGCGCACCTCGGCCAGTTCCGCGCCAGCGGCGAGCCCTACATCACCCATCCGATCGCAGTCGCCGGCCTGTGCGCCGAATGGAAGCTCGACGCGCAGGCCATCATGGCCGCGCTGATGCACGACGCGATGGAAGATTGCGGCATCACCAAGACCGAGCTGATCGAGCGTTTCGGCGCACCGACCGCCGACCTGGTCGACGGCCTCACCAAGCTCGACAAGCTACAGTTCTCCACGCGCGAAGAGTCGCAGGCCGAATCGTTCCGCAAGATGCTGCTGGCGATGGCGCGCGACGTGCGCGTGATCCTGATCAAGCTCGCCGACCGCCTGCACAACATGCGCACGATGGACGCGGTGGCGCCGGCCAAACGCACGCGCGTGGCCAACGAAACGCTCGAGATCTACGCGCCGATCGCGCACCGGCTCGGCCTGAACCAGACCTACCGCGAACTGCAGGAACTCTCGTTCCAGCACCTGCGGCCATGGCGCCACGCGGCCTTGTTCAAGGCGGTGCAAAAGGCGCGCGGTTACCGGCGCGACATCGTCGAGCGCATCCAGCACGACGTGGAAAAGGCGTTCGCGCAGGCCAAGCTGCCGGCGCAGGTGTTCGGCCGTGAGAAGACACTGATCTCGATCTACAAGAAGATGCGCGAAAAACACCTGACCTTCGCGCAGGTCAACGACATCTTCGGCTTTCGCATCGTCGTGGCCACGCTCTCCGAGTGTTATGTCGCGATGGGCGTGTTGCATCAGCTCTTCAAGCCGCTGCCCGGCCGCTTCAAGGACTACATCGCCATCCCGAAGGCCAACGGCTACCAGTCGCTGCACACCACGCTCGTGAGCCCGCTGGGCACGGCGGTCGAGTTCCAGATCCGCACCGAGCCGATGCATGCCGTCGCCGAAAAAGGCATCGCCGCGCACTGGCTCTACAAGACCACGCGCGGCCCGGTGCAGGTGCAGGAAGCGCAGCGCCTGGGTGCCATGTGGCTGCAGTCGCTGATCGACATCCAGGACGAAACCCGCGACGCGAGCGAGTTTCTCGAACACGTGAAGATCGACCTGTTCCCCGATGCGGTCTACGTGTTCACGCCCAAGTCGAAGATCCTCGCGCTGCCGCGCGGTGCCACACCGGTCGACTTCGCCTACGCGATCCACACCGACGTGGGCGACCACTGCGTGGCGGCCAAGGTCAACGGCGAACCGGTGGCGCTGCGCACCGAGCTGCGCAGCGGCGACGTGGTCGAGGTCAGCAGCGCGCCCGGTGCGCGCCCGAACCCGGCGTGGCTGAACTTCGTGCGCACCGGCCGCGCGCGCTCGAAGATCCGCCACTACCTGAAGAACATGGAGCAGGAAGAGTCGGAAGACCTGGGCCGCAAGATGCTTGCGCAGGCCTTGCGCGCCGAAGGCCTGCAGCTGCCCGACACCGAAGCGCCCGAAGGCGCGGCGCTGTGGCAGCAGCTCGTGCGCTGGAGCGGCAACCGCGCGGCCGCCGACCTGTTCACCGACATCGGCCTGGGCCGCAAGATCGCGACCATCGTCGCCAAGCGCCTGGCGCGCCTGATGGGCGAGCACGGCAGCAAACCCGACGCTCTGACGCTGACCATGGGCCGCTACGCCGCCGACGTGGACGACGCACCGGCGCAGGGTCTCGTTCTGATCGACGGCGGCGAGGGCGCTTCGGTGCAACTCGCGCCCTGTTGCCGACCGATCCCCGGCGACGGCATCGTCGGTTACCTGGGCCGCGGCGAAGGCCTGATGGTGCACACGGTCGAGTGCAGCGTCGGCAAGCGCCTGTTCGAGCGTGACAGCGAACACTGGATGGGCGTGGACTGGGCCGAGCAACCGACGCGCTCGTTCGAGACCGCCGTGTCGCTGCTGGTGCGCAACGGCAAGGGCGTGCTCGCCCAGGTGGCGCAGGCGGTGAGCGAAGCCGAAGCCGACATCACCCACATCGACATGGGCAACGACCCGGCCGCCGAGATCACCGAGCTGAACTTGCTGCTGAGCGTGCGCGACCGGCTGCACCTGGCCGACGTGATGCGCACGCTCAAGCGTTCGGCCGCCGTGCTGCGCGTGGCGCGCGTCAAGCCTTGAACCCGGAAGACGCGGCGCGAACCCGGGTGCCGGCCGAAGTCGCCGCCCCGCGCCGCCACGACGTCGTGCTGGCGCTGGCGCTGGTGGTGGTGGCGGTAGCCTGCAGCATCATGCTCGTGAACCGCTGGGTCGTGGCGCGCCAGCAGGCCGAACTGATCACGCGCATGCTGGTCGACACGGCACGAAGCGTGGCGCAACTTGGTATCAAGGACGCTGCGCAACAGGGTCTCGACGAAGCGGCGCAAGCCAAGTTGCTGACCGACACGCTGGCGTTCTCGGAGAGCCACCTCTCGACGGCGTTGATGCGCGGTGACCAGCTCACCGCATCGCGCGAGCGCTTGAGCGCCGGCCACGCGATGGCGAAGGCGCTCGCGCGCGCCGGTGACGGCACATTCCTCGATCTGAACGGCCAGCCGGTACCGCCACCCGCCGCCTGGGAACTGGTGCGGCCCGCCACCGTTGTCGAAGCCGCCCTGCCGGGTGGCCGCACACTGCGGGTGCTGGTGTCGCTGCAAAGTGCCCGCGCCGAGCACCTCTACCTGTTTCGGCAGGCGGTCGGGGCGGTGGGGCTGCTGCTGGTGGTGGTGCTGCTGTTCCTGTGGTGGGTGCTGCGGCTGCCCCGCCGCAGCCTGCGCGAAGCGAGCCAGTACGCCGAACAACTGCCGCTCGGTACGCGGGCACGGCTGCCGGTGATCGACTCGCAGATCGTCGCGATCGACAGCCTGCGCGGCTCCCTGAACAAGGTGGCCGACATGCTGGACGCGCAGCGCCGCCGCCAGCACGAACAGGAGCTCGCGCTGCAGGCCAGCGCCGCGCAGGCACATGCCGCCAGCGAGGCCAAGGGCCGCTTCCTGGCCAACATGAGCCACGAGATCCGCACCCCGCTGAACGGCATCATCGGCCTGACCGATCTGCTGCTCGAAGGGCCGCTCGAGGCCAAACAACGCCACTTCCTGGCGTTGTCGCGCCAGTCATCGGCGCACCTGCTGAACGTGATCGACGACATCCTCGACCAGGCCAAGCTCGAAGCCGGGCAGATGCAACTCGAAGCCACCGCCTTCTCGCTGTACGACCTGATCGACGAAGTGATCGCACCGTTCGGGCTGCTCGCTGGCGAAAAAGGCCTGGAACTCTTCAGCCAGGTCGACCCGAACCTGCCGCTCACGCTCGTGGGCGACCCGTTGCGGCTGCGCCAGGTGCTGGTGAACCTGCTCGGCAACGCGCTCAAGTTCACGCAGACCGGCCATGTGCGCCTGGGCGTCGAGGCCATGGCACCGGTGTCGGCGCTGGCCTCGGAGGCATCGATCCGGGTGCGCTTCGAAGTCTCGGACACCGGCCCCGGCATTCCCGCCGACAAGCTCGAAACCGTGCTCCAGGCATTCGGGCAGGCCGACGCCTCGACCGCGCGCGAACACGGCGGCACCGGCCTGGGGCTGACGATCAGCGCCTCGCTGTTGCGCCTGATGGGCTGCGCCTTGCAGATCACGAGCCAGGTCGGCGAGGGCAGCCGTTTCGGCTTCGAACTGGCCTACCCGCTGGGCAGCGCCGCGGGCAGCCGAGCCACGAGCGAGTACCACCGCTGGCCCGGCCGGCGTGTGCTGTGGGTCGACCCGCATCCGCAGACGCGCGATTGGTTCAGCCACGTGCTGGGTGCGTGGCAGGTCGAAACCGCCACGGCGAGCACGCTCGCACAAGCCGTCGATGCTCTTGAGCGCCCTGAGCAACGCATCAGCACCGTCATCGTCTGCGCTTCGCTGATGGGCACGGCACCGGCTGCCGCCACCGAGGCATTGCGCCGCGCCACCGCCGGCACCACGGTCGTGGTGATGCTCGGCCCGCGCGACCCGCCACCGCTGGCGCTCCAGGGCAACGGCCCCGAACTGCTGACGCTGATGAAGCCGGTGACACCGCGTGCCTTGCACCGTGCGCTTGGCGCCGCACCGCCCGACGAGGTGCCCGCCGCCGTGCGGCGAAGCTCGGCAGCCAGTCTGGCCGGCCTGCGCGTGCTGCTGGCCGAAGACAACGAAGTCAACGTGATCGTCGCCACCGCCCACCTCGAAGCGATGGGCGCCACGGTGAGCCGCGCCGCGAGCGGCAGCGAAGCACTGGCGATGGCGCAGTCGGCCGCGTTCGACGTGGCGCTGATGGACCTGCAGATGCCCGGCCTCGACGGCCATGCCGCGTGCGCGGCGCTGCGCGAGTTCGAGCGCCACCAGGGGCGCCCTCAGCTGCCGGTGATCGCGCTCACGGCACACCGGCTCGAAAACGAGCGCCATCGCATTGCCGCCAGCGGCATGAACGGCTTCATGAGCAAGCCCTTCACGTCGGCCGACCTGGCGCGCGAGATCCACCGGGTGCTGGCGCCGGATAACGCACGCTGATCACCTCGATCTGCTCCAGCCCCCCGGGGGTCATCAGCTGCAGCTCGTCACCGACCCGGGCTTTCAGCAAGGCCCGTGCGATCGGCGAGACCCAGCTGATTTCGCCGGCCAGGTTGTCGGTCTCGTCGATGCCCTTGATCGTGACGGTGCGCTCCTCAAGGCGCTGGTTCACGTAGGTCACGGTCGCGCCGAAGAACACCTGGTCGTGGCCATGGTGCACCGACGGGTCGGCCACTTCGGCGATGTCCAGCCGTTTGGTGAGGAAGCGGATGCGGCGGTCGATCTCGCGCAGGCGCTTCTTGCCGTAGAGGTAGTCGCCGTTCTCGGAGCGGTCGCCGTTCTTCGCTGCCCACGACACGATCTCGACGATCTTCGGCCGCTCGTCGTCGAGCAGGGTCAGCAACTCGCCGCGCAGCCGCGCGTAGCCGGCCGGCGTGAGGTAATTTTTCGTGCCGGTGGGCAGGGCCGGCGACGCAAGGTCTTCATCGTCGTCGGCATCGGCGTCGCTTTCGCGCGTGAAGGCCTTGCTCATGCGATCGGTCCCGGCTCAGTAGGTTTCCAGATGAAGTCGACCTTCCTGCCTGAGTGTCGCACCGATCGTCTCCCACACCAGGCCGGCCTGCTGCGCCACGTCGCGCAGGGCCAGCACCACGCCCTCTTCCATGCTCTTCAGGCCGCACACGTAGAAGCAGGTGTTCGGGTCCGAGAGCAAGGGCACCAGGTCGGCGGCGCGTTCGCGCATCACGTCCTGCACGTAGCGCTTGGGCTGGCCGGGCGTGCGCGAGAACGCGAAGTTGATGTCGATGAAGTCCTTCGGCAGGTTCTGCAGCGGCCCGAAGTACGGCAGCTCTTCTTTCGTGCGCGCGCCGAAGAACAGCATCAGCTTGCCGCCGTCGAACTTGCCCGATGCGCGAAGGCGGCGCCGCCACTCGGTCATCGCCCGCATCGGCGCGCTGCCGGTGCCGGTGCAGATCATCACGATGTTGGAGCGCGGGTGGTTGGGCATCAGGAAGCTGGCGCCGAACGGGCCGATCACCTGCACCGCGTCGCCCACTTGCAGGTCGCACAGGTGGTTCGACGCGACACCGCGCACCGGCCGGCCCTGGTGGTCTTCGAGCACGCGCTTGATCGTCAGCGACACGTTGTTGTAGCCCGGCCGCTCGCCGTTGCGCGGGCTCGCGACCGAGTACTGGCGCGCGTGGTGCGCCCGGCCCAGCGCATCGAGGCCGGGCGGGAGGATGCCGATCGACTGGCCTTCGAGCACCGGGAACGGCATGCTGCCGAAGTCGAGCACGATGTGGTGGGTGTCGTACTCGTGGCCCACGTCGGTGACGCGCACGTTGCCGACGACGGTGGCGGTGATCGGGTTCTTCGGGCCGTGCAGGTTGGTGTAGGCGTGCGCGGCCGACCAGGGCGGCAGCGTTGCGCCATACGTTGTTGCGCTGAACGCGGCTTCGCCCGCAGCCACGGCCGACACGTCGTGCCCGGCCGGCGCACGCTGCGACTCGTCGGGAACGACGACGCCTTCAACGGCGAGCTGTTCGGCGCTGACCTCGGGCGGCAACTCATCCCAGGTCAACTGCTCGGCCGGCGAGTAGGCCTTGACGCGCAGCATCGTGCGCCAGTTGTCGATCGAGCCGGTCGGGCACGGCGAGATGCAGGCCATGCAGAAGTTGCACTTGTCGGGGTCGACCACGTAGTTGCGGTCGTCGTGCGTGATCGCGCCCACCGGGCAGGTGGCTTCGCAGGTGTTGCAGCGGATGCAGATTTCCGGATCGATCAGGTGCTGCTTGATGACCGGGCTGGCGGTGGCCGTGTCCATGTTTGTCTCCTCGCGTCTTCGCGTCCTCGCAAAGAGGCCCATTGTGCGCAAGGGGCCGAAAGGCCCCTTGCCGTCGTGGATCCGGCGGTTCGCCTCAGTTGAAACGCACGTACTCGAAGTCGACCGGCTGTTTGTTGATGCCCATCGCCGGCGGCGCGATCCAGTTCGCGAACCGGCCGGGTTCGACCACGCGGCCCATCAGCGAGGCCACGAACGCGAAGTCGTCCGGCGTCGGCAGCCACTCGTTCTTCTTCGCGCTCCATTCGGCTTCGCTGACCACGCGGCCTTCGGGTGACATCTTCACCCCCGCGAGTGCGCCGATCTGGCGGTTGAACGCCTTGTGCGGCACGACCATGCGGGTCGGGATGCCGGCCTTCTCCAACACCTTGTTCCAGCGGCCCACGCCGGCCACCGAGTCCTTGATGAAGTCGTCGCGCAGCACTTCGTTGAGCGCGTTCAGCATCGGCACGTCCTTCTCGACGAGCTGGCCGTTCTGGACTTCGAGCACCTTGTAGGTCTGGCCCTTGAGGATGTGGTCGTCGCCGCGTTTGCCTTCTTCGTATCGGCCCTTCAGGCCCGAGCTGTAGAAGATCGCGGCATTGCTCGACTGGTCGGCGCCGAACAGGTCGATCGTCACGCTGTAGTGGAAGTTGAGGTAACGCTGCACCGTGCCGAGGTCGATGGCGCCGGCCGCGCGCACTTTCTGCGCGTCGTCGGTCTTCAGCTCGTTCATCACCTGCGCGGTGCGCTGCAGCACGCGCGACACGCCGCTCTCGCCCACGAACATGTGATGCGCTTCTTCGGTCAGCATGAACTTGGTCGTGCGGGCCAGCGGGTCGAAAGCACTTTCGGCCAGCGCCGAGAGCTGGAACTTACCGTCGCGGTCGGTGAAGTAGGTGAACATGAAAAACGCCAGCCAGTCGGGTGTCTTCTCGTTGAAGGCACCGAGGATGCGCGGGTTGTTCTGGTCGCCCGAGGTGCGCTGCAGCAATGCATCGGCTTCTTCGCGGCCGTCGCGGCCGAAGTGCTTGTGCAGCAGGTACACCATCGCCCACAGGTGGCGGCCTTCTTCGACGTTGATCTGGAACAGGTTGCGCAGGTCGTACATCGACGGCGCGGTCAGGCCCAGGTGGCGCTGCTGCTCGACCGAGGCCGGCTCGGTGTCACCCTGCGTCACGATGATGCGGCGCAGGTTGGCGCGGTGTTCGCCGGGCACGTCGGTCCAGGCCTTTTCGCCGAGGTTGTCGCCGAAGTGCACCTTGCGTTCGGCGTCACCGGGGTTCAGGAAGATACCCCAGCGGTAGTCGCGCATCTTGACGTGGCCGAACTGCGCCCAACCACCCGGGTCGACGCTGACGGCAGTGCGCAGGTACACGTCGAAGTCGGTCGAGCCTTCGGGGCCGACGTCGTCCCACCAGTTGATGAAGTTGGGCTGCCACTGTTCGAGCGCGCGCTGCAGCGTGCGGTCTTCGGCCAGGTTGACGTTGTTGGGGATCTTTTCGCTGTAGTTGATGCTGCTCATTCGGTGCGTCCAATGTGGTGTGTTTCTCAGTCGCGGGCATCGAGCCCGCTCCTTCGCCGATCGCTTCGCTGGTCGATCCCCGCTTACGGGGCCCCTCGCCCTTCGCTCTCGCGCTCTAAACCCGATTCCAGTCGAACTGTGCCTTGTCGCCCTTGCCGTAGACCTTGAGCGCGCCCTTCTCGCCCACCGCGTTCGGGCGCTGGAAGATCCAGTTCTGCCACGCCGTGAGGCGGCCGAAGACGCGTGTGAACATGTTCTCGGGGCCGTTGAACCGCAGGTTGGCTTCCAGGCCCGTCAGCGCGTCGGGTGACATCGCCACCCGTTCTTCGATCGCGATGCGGAGCTCGTCGTCCCAGTCGATGTCGTCGGGGTTGCTGGTGACGAGGCCGAGTGCGAAGGCAGCGTCGGCATCGAGCGCCTGCCCGACCTTCGCACGCACCGCTTCCAGCGCCGGTTGTTCGTTGTAGAAACGGCGCTGCAGGCGGCTCTGTTCGGTGACCATCGTGAAGATGCCGAAGTTGGCCTCGCCCACGGTGATCTTCGGTGCGCGTGTTTCGTCGTCGGGCAGCGCCAGGTGGTAGACACGGTCACAGGCCAGCACCAGTTCGAGCAGCGTACCGGCGAAGCACGAGCCGGGTTCGACCATGGCGAACAGGCTGCGCGACGACACGTCGAGCCGGCTGAAGGTGCGGCGCAGCAGGCCGATGGTTTCGCGCACCAGCCAGTGGCGCTGGTTCGCGAGCATCAGCGCGTCGCTGGCGAGCACGGCGGCGGCGTCGCCTTCGGTTTTGATCAGCCAGGTGCCGATGTCGAGCTCGTTGGTGCGCATCGACAAAATCGCGTCTTCGAGTTCGCGGCCCATCTGCAGCGGCCACCAGGCCACGCCTGCGGCGACGATGCCTTCGAGCGTGCTCGGCTGCGCGGCCGCAGGCGCTTTCACGGTGAAGCTGGCGGTGCGCTTGGTACGGTCGATCTGCACCGTGACGAACTCATAGCGCAGCGCGTCGGCTTCGAGCGTGCACTGCAGCGGCGTCAGCACCACACCCTTGCCGTCGGCCGGCCGGTCGCTCTGCGCCGCCAGCACCAACGCGCGCTCCTGCACCTTCTGTGCGAAGACCTGCGGCTTGGCGATCTCGTCGACCAGGCGCCAGTCTTTGGCCTTCTGCCCGCGCACACCTTCGACGCTGGTGCAGAACAGGTCGGCGAGGTCGTGGCGCACGTGGCGCTTGTCGGTCACGCGGGTCAGGCCGCCGGTGCCGGGCAACACGCCGAGCAAAGGCACTTCGGGCAGGCTGACGGCCGAGGAGCGGTCGTCGACGAGGTAGATCTCGTCGCACGACAAGGCCAGCTCATAACCACCGCCAGCGCAGGCGCCGTTGACGGCGGCAATGAACTTGAGGCCCGAATGCTTCGACGAGTCTTCGAGGCCGTTGCGGGTTTCGTTCGTGAACTTGCAGAAGTTCACTTTCCAGGCGTGGCTGCTGACGCCGAGCATGAAGATGTTGGCGCCCGAGCAGAACACCTTTTCCTTGGCGCTCGTCACCACGACCGTGCGCACTTCGGGGTGTTCGAAGCGGATGCGGTTGATCGCGTCGTTCAGCTCGATGTCGACGCCGAGGTCGTAGCTGTTGAGCTTGAGCTTGTAACCCGGTCGCAGGCCCGCGTTTTCATCGAAGTCGGCCAGCAACGTGGCGACCGGGCCTTCGAACTTCAACTTCCAGTGCCGGTATCGGGAAGGGTCGGTACGGTAGTCGACGCGGGGCGCTTCGTTCATGGAGGGTTCCTCGGGAAAGTGCGCAGGACCGCACTCGTTGATCACACAAAATGCATAATACTGCATCTTCTTGAGAAAGATCAAGCAATTTTCTTTCGGTGCTCCCGGGGTGCTTCGTACAGGACGTTTTCCTCGCAAGAATTGCACCGACGACCAGCAACCACCCGAGCTCAGGTTTGCGAACAAAAAGCACAATAGTGCATCTATTGGCCTGATAAGTTCTACACAAACATCGCGCGCGGCCGGCTGAACCGTCTGCAGGCGCTCGCCTGGCAACCCGGCGCACCAGACCCCGCTCGCCCACATTCGCTTGAACGAACCGAGAAATCTTTCTCACCTCGTGCGTGCCCCATGCCCGAGTCAGGGGGAAGCGAACTCCGCTGCCGGCACCTAGTCTGGAGACATGAGCAATCCATGGTCAAGCCTCGTCGACAGTCTCTCTGGCACCGAGCGAAAAGTGCCCAAGTCATGGCCGGCCAGCAAGGTGCATCGGATGCTGGACGACCCGCCACCCGGCAAGCCGCTACATCCGCAGCGCCAGGCCTTGGCAGAGGAGTCGCAACGCCCTGCGCTCGCCCGAGGGCCGGGATCGTCTTCGCCGTGTGCGTGTGCGGCGTGCAAGCTCGGGTTGAGGCAGCCGCTCCCGGCCACCGAGCGGCGCTAGCCAAAGCAGTGGTCAACACGCGAACAGCTTGCCGCGTTGAGGACACATGAACGCCATCGACCCTCGGTATCCGCTGGGCAGACCGCTGAACCGCCCCGCACCGCCATTGCTGCGACCCATCTCGGGGCGACCCAACTGGTTCGTCGATTCGCGCGGGGTGGAGCGTTATCTCGAGCGCTCCGCACCACCACCTGTTCGCGGCTGACAGCCCGCTTCAGCCCAGCTTGCCGAGCGCCCGCAGGATCTTCTCGGGTGTGAACGGTTGCGAGAACACCGCCGCATCGAACGGGCGCAAGGCATTGTTGATCGCGTTCATCACGGCCGCCGGCGCGCCCGCGGTGCCGGCCTCGCCAGCGCCCTTGGCACCGAGCTGCGAACTCTTCGTCGGCGTCTGCACGTGGGCGACGACGATGTCGGGCATCTCGCCGGCCATCGGCACCAGGTAATCGGCCATGCTGCCGTTGAGCAACTGGCCGTGCTCGTCGTAGAGACATTCCTCGAAAAGCGCGCCGCCGATGCCCTGCACGATCGCGCCGCGCATCTGCTCGTCCACGAGCATCGGGTTCACGACCCGGCCGCAGTCTTCGACGGCCCAGTGCTTGAGCAGTTTCACGAAGCCGGTTTCGGTGTCGACTTCCACGTACGAAGCCTGCACGCCGTTGGTGAAGATGAACGGGTAGTCGCGCTGCGCGTAGTGGCGCGTGACCATCAGCTCCGGCGTGAAGCCGGCCGGCAGCGTGTCCGGGCGGAAGTACGCAACCCGGCCGAGTTCGGCCAGTGGCATCACCGAAGCGCCGGTCGCCATCTCGATCACGGCGTCGCGGCGCAGCGCCAGCTCGGCGATGTCGCGCTGCAGGATCGCCGCCGCCACGCGCAGGATGTTCTGCTGCAAGGCCAGCCCCGCCTGCAGCACCGCCTCGCCGCCGATGCCTGCGCCGCGTGAGGCCCAGGTGCCGCCGCCATACGGCGTGACGTCGGTGTCGCCAGTGACGACGCGGACCTTGTCCATGGCAACACCGACCGCATCGGCGGCGATCTGCGCGAAGATGCCCTCGCTGCCCTGCCCTTGTTCGCCGACGCTGACCATCACCGTCACGGCGCCGGTCGGCTCGAGCCGGATCGTGGCGCCGTCCTGTGCCGCGATGCGGGCACCGCCGACGCCGTAGAACGCGGCGCCCGGATTCGTCAGCTCGATCAGCGCCGCGAAGCCGATGCCGCGGTGAATGCCCTTCTCGCGCAGCACGGCCTGCTCGGCCAAGAGCGCCGGGTAGTCGATCAGCGTCTCGATGCGGCGCAGGCACTCCTCGTGCGACAACTGCTCGAGCTTGATGCCCGAGGCACCCGTCGCCGGGTAGGCGTGGTCGGGGATCACGTTGCGCTGGCGGAACGCCAGCGGGTCGAAGCCGAGTTTCGCCGCCGCCAGATCGACCAGCCCTTCGGTGACCGCGCAGGCGATCGGGTGGCCGACGCCGCGGTACTGGCAGGTCGGCGTCTTGTTCAGGAACACCACCTTCAACTGCGCGCGGTACTGCTGGTGCTTGTACGGCCCGCCGGTGAGGTTGACGACCTGGTTGCCTTCGATCGCACTGGTGCGCGGGAACATCGAGTACGGGCCGATGCCGGTCAGGTCGTCGATCTCGAACGCGAGGATGTCACCTTCCTTGCTGGCCGCGATGCGACCGTGGATGCGGTGCTCGCGTGCGTGAATGTCGCTGGTGAACGACTCGAGCCGGTCGGCGACGAACTTGACCGGCCGCTTCAGCAACATTGCCACCGCGACCGTCGCGAAGTCGTCGGGGTAGGCATGCACCTTGATGCCGAACGAGCCGCCCACGTCCTTGCAGATCACGCGCACCGCCGACTCCGCCAGGCCGAACTGGCGCGCGTACAGGTCCTGCATCATGTGCGGCGCCTGCTGCGAGTGGTAGACGGTCAGGCGCTGCTCGCCCGGGTTCCAGTCGGCGATCTGGCAACGCGGCTCGAGTGTCACGCCGGTGTGGCGGCCGAAGTTGAAGGTGGCCTCGGCCACCACGTCGGCGCGCGCGAAAGCGTCGTCCACGCCGCCGGTGTCGAGCGCGCGTGTGAAGCACAGGTTGTCGCCGAGCGCCGGGTGGATCACCGGCGTCTCGGGGGCCAGCGCCGTTTCCATGTTCGTCGCGGCCGGCAGCGCTTCCCATTCCACCTGCAGGTACTGCAGCGCATCTTCGGCCTGCACGCGCGTTTCGGCGACGATCGCGACGACCGGCTCGCCCTGCCAGCAGGCCCGCTCGATCGCCAGCGCGTGCTGCGGCGCCGACTTCATGCCGGCCAGGTGGCCGAGTGTGGCCACCCACGGTGCGCAGATGCGCGCGACATCGGCACCGTCGAACACGCCGAGCACGCCGGGCATCAGCCGCGCGTAGTCGCGGTCGATGTGCACGATGCGGCAGTGCGCGACCGGCGAACGCCAGTAGACGACGTGCGCCATGCGCGGCAGCCTGATGTCGTCGACATAGGTGCCGCGGCCCTCGACGAGCCGGCGGGCGCCGGGCCGTGGCACGGCCACGCCGATGTAGCGCTGGTCGGCGGCAACGTCGGCCAGTGCGGCCGGCAGGCGCTCGGGGGCGTTCATGCCGCAACTCCGGCAGCGGCTGACTTGCGCGCAGCCAGCACGTCGCAGATCGCGTCGACGATCGCCTGGTAGCCGGTGCAACGGCAGTAGTTGCCCGAGATCCAGACCCGCACCTCTTCGCGTGTGGCGTCGGGCCGGGTTTCGAGCAACTCGACCGCCGCCATCAGCATGCCGCTGGTGCAATAGCCGCACTGCAGCGCATTGCGGGCGACGAAGGCGTCCTGCAGATCGCGCGCGCTGCCGCTTTCGGTCAGGCCTTCGACGGTTTCGACCGCACGGCCATCGGCCTGCACGGCGAGCACGAGGCAACCGCGCACGATCTGGCCGTCGAGCCGCACGGTGCAGGCGCCGCACACGCCGTGTTCACAACCGAGGTGCGAGCCGGTCAGGCCGAGGTCTTCGCGCAGGAAGTCGACGAGGTGCTGGCGCGGCGCCACATGGCAGTGGCGGTGTTCGCCGTTGACGTGCAGGTGGATCGCACGGGTGTCGTCCATGGTTCAGAGTCCTTGCTGCTGGAGCAGCCGGCGCGTCAGCACACCGGCCAGGTGGCGCTTCATCGCGGCGCTGTGGGTCAGGTCGGCGAGCGGTTCGATCGTGGCCTGAACGGCCGCGACGGCTTCGTCGATGTGGGCTGCCGTCAGCGGCCGTTCCGCGAACAGCGCTTCGGCCGCTTCGGCGCGCCACGGCGTGCTGCCGACGCCGAGGAAGGCCAGCCGCAGACCGCGCAAGCCTTCGGCCGTGCGCCGCGCGCTCATCGCCAGGCCGACGATCGCGTAGTCGCCGTGGCGACGCGCCAGTTCGTCGAAGCCGACCACGTCGCCGGCACGGTGCAGCGGCAGTTCGCACGCGGCGACGATCTCTCCCTCGGCGAGCGCGGTGGTGTAGAGGTCGACGAAAAATTCGCGCGCCGGGATGCGCCGCTCGCCGCTCGCACTGCGCGCGACGACGACGCCGTCGAGCGCCCTCAGGCACGCCGGCCATTCGGCGGCCGGGTCGGCATAGGCGATCGCGCCGCCCCAGGTGCCGAGGTTGCGGATCGCGCGGTGGGCGATGTGCGGCGCAGCCAGCGCCAGCAAAGGCGCATGCGCCGCGACCAGCGGCGAGGCCTCGATCTCGCTGTGCGTGACGAGTGCGCCTATGCGCAGCACGTCACCGTGCACGGTCATGCCCTTCAGCGCCTCGATGGCGGTGATGTCGATCAGCAGCGCCGGTTCCGACAGGCGCATGTTGAGTGTCGCCAGCAGCGTCTGGCCGCCGGCGAGCAGGCGCGCTTCGTCGCCGTGCGCCGCCATCAGCGCGAACATCGCGTCGAGCGAGCGGGGCTTCTGGTAGTCGAAGGCCGGTGCTTTCATCCTTGCTCCTCAGTGGCCCAGGGCCCGGGCGACCCAGACGCCGAAGGCGGTGGCGCCTGCACCGAGCGCGAACCACAGCACACGGACGCGCTCCGACGCGCCGGAGGCGCTGGCGACCACCGTGGAAGCCGACGCGGCCACGGCCACACGCGGCGCGAAGGCCGGTGTCTCGCTCGATTCCGGCGCCGGCACCACGGCTGCTGGCGCCGCGCCGAGTTGCGCCGCGAAAGCTTCGAAAAACCGGTCGGCCGTCTGCTTGGCCGAGGCATCGATCATCCGGCCGCCGATCTGGCCCAGCTTGCCACCCACCGACGCGGCTGCGGTGTAGCGCAAGCGCGTGCCCGCGCCTTCATCGGCCAACGCCACCGTCGAACGCCCGCTCGCAAAGCCGGCGGCCCCGCCGGAGCCCTCGAAGTTCAGCGTGCAGCCTTCGTTCGGACGCACCTCGCTCATCAGGATCTTGCCGACGAATCGCGCCCGCACCGGGCCCATCTTGATCAGCACCCGCACATGCGTTTCGGTTGGCGAGAGCTGCCGCACCTCTTCGCCGCCGGGAATGCTGGCGAGCAGCACCTGCGGGTCGTTCAGCGCCTGCCATACGCGTTCGCGGGGCGCGCCGATGAGGATGTCGCCGTTCAGTTCCATCGTTCGTTCTCGCTTGATTTTCCGCGCTCTGGGGTTTCCACGGATGATGCTATTGACCAACCGATCAACAATGCTACGCAACGTTGACCAGTTGGTAAATAAGAAACTCTTCGGACTTACCCGAGGCCCCCGGTTCGAATCGCGACAGCATGAGCACCCGCACCGCCACAGCATCACCCACACCCCGCAGGCGCCTGTCCACGGCCGAGCGGGAGCGCCAGATCGTGGCCGGTGCGATCCGCTTCTTCTCCGACCGCGGCCTCGACGGGCAGCTGCGCGACCTGGCGAAGAACATCGGCACCACGCACGCGCTGCTGTACCACTACTTCCCGACCAAGCAGGCGCTGATCGACCGCGTCTACACCGAATTGTTCGAGGGTTTGTGGAAGGCGGAGTGGGAGCAGATCCTCGACGACCCGAAGCTCGACGCCACGGCCAAGTTCAACCTGTTCTACACCGACTACGCCAAGGCGATCCTGGAGCGCGACTTCGTCCGCATCCTGGTGTTCAGCGGCCTCAGCGACCACTACATCCCCGACCGCTTCTTCGAGCTGCTGCGCAACCGCCTGTTCCCGCGCCTGATCCGCGAGACACGGCGGCACTGCGGCGTGACGAGCCGTGCCAAGCCGACGGCACGCGAGCTCGAGCTGTTGATGGGCCTGCACGGCGGCATCTTCTACATCGGCCTGCGGCGCTGGGTCTACGAACAGTCGGTGCACGGTGCCGAAGCCGCCGAGCACGACGAAGACCACATCCGCGACCGTGTCAAGGGCTACCTGCTGTCCTCCAAGGACGTGCTCTATCCCGTCGCCCCCGCAGCCCCCGCGAAACCGACGCGTGCCGCAGCACGCAGGAAGCCCTGACCATGGCCCTGACGCTGAACCACTTCTCGATCCGCACGACCGATCTCGAAGCCAGCCGGCGCTTCTACGCCGAGATCCTCGGCCTGACGGACGGCCCGCGCCCGCCCTTCCCCTTCCCCGGCGCCTGGATGTACGGCGGCCCGCACGACAGCGTGGCCAACGCGGTCGTGCACCTGATCGGCATCGACCGCAATGACCCGAACGGCCTGAAGCAGTACCTCGGCGAGCGCGACGAAACCTCGCTCTCGGGCAGCGGCGCTGTCGATCACATCGCCTTCTTCGCCGACGGGCTGGCCGCCATGCACGCGCACCTGAAGGCGCACGGCATCACCTGCCGCGAGCGCACGGTGCCGGCGATCGGGCTGCATCAGCTGTTCCTCGAAGACCCGAGCGGCGTGGTGATCGAGCTGAACTACCCCGCCGCCGAACTGCCGGGCGCGGGCGCCTGAGTCCAGCATGGCGCGCCTGATCGTCGTCGGCGGGTCGTTGGGCGGCCTGCTCGCTGCCAACGTGCTCGTGCGCGCCGGCCACGAGGTGCGCCTGCTGGAGAAGTCTGCGCATTCGCTCGACGGCCGCGGTGCCGGCATCGTCACGCACGAAGCGCTCGGCGTCGGCCTGCGGCGTGCCGGCGTGGCGATCGGTAACGACATGGGCGACGGCTTGCACGGCCTCGGCGCGCTCGGTGTGCCGGTGAATGGCCGCGTCGCACTCGACGTTCATGGCGAAGCGGTCGCACGCCGCGTGCTGCCGCAGGTGCTGACCTCCTGGAGCCGGCTCTATGCCTTGTTGTCCGAAGCGCTGCCGAACGGCTGTGCAGCGATGGGCCGCACGGTCGCCGCCGTGGATGCCGATGACCACGGCGTGCGTGTGCGCTGCGACAGCGGCGAGACCTTCGACGCCGACCTGCTGGTCGCCTCCGACGGCATCCGCTCGGCGGTGCGCGCGCAGCTCGCGCCCGAGGTGCAGCCGCAGTACGCCGGCTACATCGCGTGGCGCGGCGTGTGCGACGAAGCCTGGCTGTCGCACCACACCCGCGCCACGCTGTTCGAGCAGTTCGGCTTCGGTCTGCCGGCCGGCGAGCAGATCATCGGCTACCCGGTCGCCGGGGCCGGCAACACCACCGCACCGGGCCAGCGCCGCTACAACTTCGTCTGGTACCGCCCGGCCGACGAACACACCGCCCTGCCCGCGCTGCTGACCGACGCCGATGGCGAGTTGCACGCCAACGGCATCGCCCCGCACAAGGTGTCGTGGCGCCACGTGGCGGCGATGCGCGAGGCCGCGCGCGCGCTGCTCGCGCCGCAGTTCGCCGAGATCATCGAGAAGACTGCCCAGCCCTTCCTGCAACCGATCCACGATCTTGCTTCCGAGCGCCTGGCCTTCGGCCGCATCGCGCTGATGGGCGACGCCGCCTTCGTGGCGCGCCCGCACGTCGGCATGGGCGTGACCAAGGCCGCCGAAGACACGATGGCGCTGGCCGACGCCCTCGCCGCGCACGGCGCCACGCCCGCCGCGTGGGCCGCCTACGAGACCGCGCGCCTGGCGCCCGGGCAGGCGGTCGTGCAGCGCGCGCGCCGGCTCGGCGCCTACATGCAGGCGCAAGGCCACGCCAGCGGCGGCGAAGCGCGCCGCGACGCCGAACAGGTGCTGCGCGAAACCGCTGTCGCCAAAGATTCCTGAAGTCCGCAGAGACCTCTTTCCAACCCACCGGAGACCTTGATGACCACCGACCGAACCATCGACACCCGCCGCCGCCAGATCCTCGGGGCCAGCGCCGTGGCGGCCACTTCCCCCTTCATGTTCAACATCGCGCGGGCGCAGGGCACGAACATCAAAATCGGCTTCCCGGTGCCACTGACCGGCGCGTTCTCGGCCGAAGCGCAAGACCAGGTGCGCGCCGCCGAGATCGCGATCAAGGACTTCAACGACGCCGGCGGCTACAACGGCCGCAAGGCCGAACTGCTGGTGCGCGACGACAAGCTCAACCCCGGCGAGGCGGCCACCCGCACGCTCGAGCTGATCGAGAAGGACAAGGTCAACTTCATCGTCGGCTCGCTGTCGGCGGCCACGCAGCTGTCGATCAACGCCGTAGCCCGCGACCGCAAGGTACTGTTCAATTCGATCAGCCAGTCCGACGCGATCAACGAAGCCAAGGACTGGAGCCTCTACACCTTCCACGAAGCGCTGAACCCGCACCTCACGGCCGGCGCCGTGGCGCGTTATGCCTTCCCGAAGTTCGGCAAGAAGGTCGTCTACCTGACCGCCGACTACGCCTACGGCCACGAGATGGTGCGCGGCTTTCAGCGCGCCGGCGGGCCGCTCGGCGTGACCACGCTGGCCGACATCCGGCACCCGCTCGGGGTGGCCGACTACTCGGCCTTCCTGCCGCGCATCCAGGCCCTGCAGCCCGACGTGCTGGTGCTTTGCAACTTCGGCCGCGACCTCGTGAACTCGGCCAAACAGGTGACCGACTTCGGCCTGAAGGCCAAGACCAAGGTCATCGCGCCGGTGCTGCTGTACACCTCGCGCCAGGCCGGCGGCGCCGACGCCTTCGAGGGCATCCTCGGCGGCACCTCTTACTACTGGGGCATGGAAGACAAGATCCCGGCCGCGAAGGCCTTCAACGACAAGTTCCGCAAGGCCCACGGCGGCGCGGTGCCCTCGGACTATGGCGCGCTCGGTTATGCCGGCGTGCGCAGCGTGCTGCAGGCGGTGCTGAACGCGAAGTCGACCGACTCGATCCCGGTCAGCATCGCGCTGCGCCAGCTCAAGTACAACTGGTACAAGGGCGATCAGTTCTACCGCAAGTGCGACCACCAGTCGGTGCAGTCGGTCGTGATCGTCGAGTCGAAGTCGAAGGCGATGAAGGACAAGTACGACGTGTTCAACGTGCTGGCGATCGAGGCGGCCAACGAAGCGAACCTGCGCAGCTGCGACGAACTCGGCCACAAGGTCACGACCTGACGCCCGGCCGGCCCCGCTGCGGGCCGGCGCCGTCGAACTTCTGCCGAGGACCCGCATGGGCGATATCACGCCATCCCTTCTGTTGCTGCAATTGATGACCGGCATCGCGCTCGGCGCGGTCTACGCCTTGCTGGCGCTCGGCCTGTCGCTGATCTTCGGCATGCTGACGGTCGTGAACTTCGCGCACGGCGCGTTTTTCATGGTCGGTGCTTTCCTCGGCGTGTACTTTCTCGGCCTGACCGGCAGCTTCTGGTTCAGCCTGGTGCTGACACCGCTGGCCGTCGGCACCATCGGCCTGGTGGCCGAGCGTTTTCTGGTGCGGCCGCTGTATGGCCGTGGCATCGACTACCCGCTGCTGCTGACCTTCGGCCTGTCTTACGTGATGATCGAGGCGATGCGCGTGGCCTTCGGCATCGAAGGCGTGGCCACGTCCACACCGGCCGAGTTGCGCGGCGCGGTGAACCTCGGCTTCGGTTACTTCCCGCTGTACCGGCTGTTCCTGATCGGCGCGACCGCCGTCGTCGTGCTCGGCCTGTGGCTCTTCATCGAGAAGACGCGCTACGGCCTGATCATCCGCGCCGGCTCCCGTGACCCCGAGATCGTGCGCGTGCTCGGCATCGACATCGCGCGCGTCTGGCTGCTGGTGTTCGGCATCGGCACCGCCATCGCCGGCCTGTCGGGTGTGCTGGCCGCACCGACACGCGCCGTCAATCCGGAGATGGGCATCTCGGTGCTGGCCGAGTCCTTCGTCGTGACCGTCGTCGGCGGGATGGGCTCGCTGCCCGGCGCGGTGATCGCCGGCCTGCTGGTCGGCATCGTGTTCAGCATGACCTCGCTGTTCGCGCCCGACCTGGCCGAGCTGTCGATCTTCGTGCTGATGGCCGTGGTGCTGCTGATCAAGCCGCAAGGCTTCTTCGGCAAAGCGGGGTTGATGAGCTGATGGACATTGCACGACTGACGAGCGCCATCGCGCGCCACCGCGTCGCGGCCGTGATCGCCGTGCTGATGGTGTTCCCGTGGCTGATGCCCTACGAAGCGCTGGCGATCAACATCCTGATCTTCGGCCTGTACGCGGTCGGCTTCAACCTGCTGTTCGGCTACACCGGCATGCTGTCGTTCGGGCACGCGGCATTTCTGGGCACCGGCAGCTACCTGTGCGGCATCGCGATCGTCAGCTTCGGCTGGCCGTGGTGGGCCGCCATCGCGGCGGGCGTTGCCGCTTCGGCGGCGATCGGTTTGCTGATCGGCTTCCTGGCGATCCGCACGCGCGGCATCTACTTCTCTATGGTGACGCTGGCGCTCGGCCAGATCGTCTACTACGCGTTCTACAAGGCCGAGCGCTGGACCGGTGGCGAAAACGGCCTGCGCGGCATCCGCGTCGAGACGATCGACCTGCTCGGCTGGAAGCTCGACTTCGTCGACCCGCTGACCAAGTACTACGTGATCCTCGCCTTCGTGGCGGCGGCGCTGTGGTTCGTCTCGCGCGTGCTGGCCTCGCCCTTCGGCGCGGTGATCGAGGCGATCCGCGAGAACGAGAAGCGCACCGCCGCCTGCGGCTACGACGTGGCGCGCGCCAAGCTGCTGGTGTTCGTGCTGTCGGCGGCGCTGTGCGGCCTGGCGGGCGCCTTGCGCGCGCTGCACCTGTCGATCGTGCCCATCGACTCGCTGCACTACCTGCAGTCGGGCCAGGCCGTGATGATGTGCCTGCTCGGTGGCATGGGCACCTTCTTCGGGCCCTTCGTCGGCGCGGCCGTGTTCCTCTACCTCGAAGACGTGACCACCAGCGTCACCACGCACTGGATGGCCGCGGTCGGCATGATCTTCATGGTGTTCGTCTTGTTCTTCCCGCGCGGCGTGTGGGGCTCGATGCTGCACTGGCTGCGCCGCCACGCCGACAAGACGGGGGCGGCAGCGTGAGCGCGGTCATGTCGCCCGCCACGGCGCCGATCCTCGAGGTCGACGGCGTCAGCATGAAGTTCGGCAACTTCGTGGCGCTGAACAAGGTCAGCGTCGCGTTCCAGCCGGGCAAGCTCACCGCCATCATCGGCCCCAACGGCGCCGGCAAGAGCACCTTCTTCAACGTGTTGAGCGGCGCGTTCCCGCCGAGTGCCGGCCGCGTGCGCTTTCAGGGTGAAGACATCACCGGCCTGGCGCAGCACGCCTACGCGCGCATCGGCATCGCCAAGAGCTTTCAGATCACCAACGTGTTCAAGCAGCTCTCGGCCCACGAGAACGTGCGCGTGGCCGCGCAGATGCGCGAAGCACGGTTCCAGCTCTGGCGGCCGCGTGCGCAGATGAAGGCGCTGATCGAGCAGGCCGACCGCCTGCTCGAACGCGTCGGCCTCGCCGGCCTGCGCGACAAGACCGCGGCCGACCTCGCCCACGGCCAGCAGCGCGCGCTCGAGATCGCGATGGCGCTGGCCAGCGACCCGGTGCTGCTGCTGATGGACGAGCCCACCGCCGGCATGTCGCCCGAAGAGACGACGGTGATGATGGGCCTGATCACGGAACTGGCAGGCGAACGCACGCTGATCCTCGTGGAGCACAAGATGAAACTGGTGATGGGGCTGTGCGAACGGCTGATCGTGCTGCACCACGGCGAGTTCCTGGCCGAAGGCACGCCGGACGAGATCCGCAGCAACGCCCAGGTGCGGCGTGTATACCTCGGCGAGGGCTGAGCATGCTGATCGTCGAACGCCTGAACGCTTGGTACGACCGCAGCCACGTCGTGCAGGATGTGAGTTTCGAGGTGCATGCCGGCGAGATCGTCACGCTGATGGGCCGCAACGGCGCCGGCAAGACGACCACGCTGCGCAGCCTGATGGGGCTCGTCGCCAAGCGCGGCGGGCGCGTGCAATTCGATGGCCACGACATGCTGGCCGCACCGGCGCACGCACGCTTCCACGCCGGCCTGGCCTATGTGCCCGAAGAGCGCCGCATCGTCGCCGGCCTGACCGTGCGCGAGAACCTGCAGCTCGGCATCACCGCGAGCCCCAACCGGCGCGACGCCGCGCGCATGATCGATCAGATCGCCGAGACCTTTCCGCGCCTGAAGGAGCGGCTCGACCAGGAAGCCACCTCGATGTCGGGCGGCGAACAGCAGATGCTCGCGATCGCGCGCGCCATGATGGCGCGGCCGAAGATGATCCTGCTCGACGAACCGTCGGAAGGCATCATGCCGCTGCTCGTGGTCGAGATGTTCCAGCTCTTCACGCGCATGAAAGAGGCCGGCACCACGATCCTGCTGGTCGAGCAGAACGTCGAGCGGGCGCTGCGCATCTCGGACCGCGCCTACATCCTCGACCAGGGTCAGGTCGTTCACAGCGGCACCGGTGCCGCACTGCTGGCCGACACCGCCATCCAGGAGAAGTACTGCGCGGTCTGAGCCGGCCATCCAGAGCCGGCGCGAACATCCATCGAGAACAACAAGGGGAGGCTCACATGAACAAGAAAACGTCATTTGTCTTGCTCGCTTGGCTGGCGACCAGTCTGTTATCGATCGGTACGCCGGCGCACGCCGCCGACTCGATCGTGGTCGGCCGGTCGCTCGCCCTGAGCGGCCCGCTGCAGAGTTACGGCGAGGCCAAGCGGGATGGTGGAGACGCCTACATCAACAAGGTCAACACCGCGGGTGGCGTGGTTGGCCGACCCATAGAGCTCGTGACGCTCGACGACGCCTACGCGCCGCCGAAGACCGTCGAGAACCTGAAGAAGATCGCGGCGGAACGCAGCCCGACCGCCTTCCTCGGCCTGTTCGGCGTGCCCACCGTGGCAGCGGCCCTGCCCGTGCTGGTGCAACTGAAGATTCCTGCCGTCGGCCTGACCTCCGGCACCGATGCCCTGCGCACACCCTTGAACCGCTATGCATTCCCGGTGCGCGCCAGTTATGCCGACGAAGCCCGCAAGCTGGTGGCGCACGTGAAGACCGTCGGCGTCACCAAGATGAGCGTGATCTACTCCGACAACCCGTTCGGCCAGAGCGTGAAGGACTCGCTGCTCGCAGCGCTCAAGGAAGCCGGGCTGACCCCGAACGTGTTCAAGGTCGACCCCGCGGCCAAGGAGGCCGAGGCCGCCGCCCGCCTCGCCCTTGCGGGCGAGCCCCAGGCCATCTTCCTGACGATGCTTTCGCAGGCGGCGGTGCCGGTGCTGACCGAACTGACGAAGACCTCGTTCCACGGCGCGCTCTACACCTTCTCTCCGGTCGACACATCGACCGTCACGAAGCAGCTGGGCAAGAAGGCGCAGGGCCTCGCGATCACCCAGGTCGTGCCGATCCCGAGCGGCCAGCGCGTGAAGGTCGTGTTCGAGTACATCGAATCACTGAAGGCCCTTGGCCGCGGCACCCCGAGCTTCTACGGGCTCGAAGCCTTCATCGAAGCCAAGGTGCTGGTCGAAGGCCTGAAGCGCGCCGGGCCGCGCCCCTCGCCGGCCTCGCTCGTGAGCGCGCTGGAAACGATGAACGATTTCGACCTGGGTGGTTACTACGTCAGCTACAAGCCCGAGGCGCACACCGGCAGCCTGTTCGTGGAAATCGACGTGATCAACTCAGCGGGTGTCGTGACGCGCTGAGTCCGTAGCGGGTGGTCGATGCGCATGCGTTACCCTGTGCCTCCACAAACGGAGAAATCAATGGCAATTCAAGCGCAGCGAAATCGGGCGAGACTTCATGTTCTCCGGGACAACGTTCAACGGGCCAAGCGCGACGTGAAGCGCAAGCTCCCGGGCGCGGCCGACCGACTCAAGGCGCACCGCGCGGCGCGGCTCGCCTACGCAGAGACCGGGAAGTAATCCCCTGAACAGCGAGAGCGGCTGCCTTCCGGGCGCCCTCTCGTCTCGATCGTCGGTACACACCGCCGACCGCAAGCGATCCGGAACCCCTTGCGAACACCATGAAGGCACAGGAACGGGAAGAACTGCTCAACACCCTGCGCACGCGTTTCGAAAAGAACGCGCACCGCCACGGGGGCGTCAAGTGGGTCGAGGTGCGAGCCCGGCTGGAGGCCGCGCCCGCGGCGCTGCAGGCCCTGCACGCCATGGAGGCCACCGGCGGTGAGCCGGACGTGATTGCCCAGGACAAGGAGACCGGTCACTGCACTTTCTGCGATTGTTCGGCAGAAAGCCCGGCCGGTCGCCGAAGCGTCTGCTACGACGGTGAAGCGCTCAGGTCGCGCAAGGAACACAAGCCGGAGAACAGCGCCGTCGACATGGCGGCTGCGATGGGCATCGAACTTCTGTCGGAAGAGCAGTACCGTGCGCTGCAAAGACTCGAGGCCTTCGACACCAAGACATCGAGCTGGGTCAGAACACCGCCCGACGTGCGCGCGCTCGGCGGAGCGCTGTTCTGCGACAGACGTTATGACACGGTGTTCGTGTATCACAACGGCTCGCAGTCTTACTACGCAGCCAGAGGCTTCCGCGGCTCGATTCGGGTCTGAGCACTGCGCCGCTTCCCGCCAGTCGCCATCGGTTCCACGTCCCCGAGCTCGCCCGCTTCCAGCTTGCGGCAAAAGGTTTCGCGAGACGGGCCGAACAAGAAAAAACGGCCTGGAAACCGAAGTTTCCAGGCCGTTGATCCATTTCTTGATTTTCTGGTGCGGCTGGCAGGAATCGAACCCACGACCCCTTGGTTCGTAGGTCTTTAACAGGAGATTTTCTGGGACGGTTTGGGACACTGTTTTCCCTTGTAAATCAACGACTTGGGAGATAGCATCGGTCTTCACTGATCCCAGAAAACCCCGCGAAATCCCGTTTCCGGTGGACCCCTGGGTGGACCCCTGAGAAGGCGCGAAGCATGACCCGGTACCCCAAGTCCGGCAAGGGCCATCGGTGGACGGTGGCGGAGTTGAAGGCCCTGTCTTAACGACGAAGCAGTACTCGTCCACCGTCCAACCTTTGAGGGGCACGAAGCCATCCTTGAGCTTGCCGTGAATCTGCGTGCCATCACTGAACATGATGGCCGAGATGTCATCCATCTTGCCGGTGAAGTGCCGATCGAACTGCTGTTGGGTGAGCGTTGGGTCGTAGGCTTCCGGCTGGTCGCCGGGGTACGGCGAAGTCGGATCGCCGTTGTCGTGCGTTGGCTTCACCGCCTTGTCCAACAGCACCTTGCGCGCCGCCATCTCTGCCACGCGTCGAATGGCGTTGGCCTTCTTTTGTGGGGTCGTCACTCCGAACGGCCAGCCCTCAACCGCGTGCGGCTTCTTGTATTTTTTGTCTTCGCTGCTCATTGCCAGTCCCTGTACGTTACCGGCGCGCATAGTGGGCTCTGGGGCCACCCGCGTCAATCCGCAAGTTGCGGGCAGGAAGGCGCTCAATGGCCCCCGGCTGGCTTATCGGCGCCGGAGTGCGGGCAGGGAGGCAACGAGCGGGCGCGCGGCCTGCGAGCACCAACATCTTCTGCGCACAGAGTCCACGGTTTAATGGTGCAGCTTTTTCGCTACGGTCACTAAAGGGTCACCAGCGAGAGGTAATGAGTTACAAAAGACAAAAGGGTTAGCACGCGCTAACGTGCTAACCCTCGTCTTTTATGGTGCGGCTGGCAGGAATCGAACCCACGACCCCTTGGTTCGTAGCCAAGTACTCTATCCAGCTGAGCTACAGCCGCGCAGCCGCAGATTATAGCAGTTGATTTTTGTCAGGGCAGACGGGCTGCGGCTTCGAAACACCGCGCGACGCGCGCGGCGTCGCCTTCCTGCTGCGCCAGCCGGGCCAGCGCGAGCCACGCCTTGCGCCGCGCTGCGGCCGGCAGGCTTGGGTCGGCGGCGGCCTGCTCCAGCGCCACGCGCGCCTTCCCCCAGAGCTGGCGCTCGGTCAGCGCGCAGCCAAGGGCGAGCGCCACCCCACCCTCGCGCGGGTAGGCCTGCGACGCCGCCTCGAGGCGCGGCAGCCACTCCGGACCCAGGCCTTGCATGGCCCCCGCCAA
Source organism: Burkholderiaceae bacterium (assembly GCA_040080605.1). GTDB lineage: Bacteria > Pseudomonadota > Gammaproteobacteria > Burkholderiales > Burkholderiaceae_C > LMDS01. The sequence goes on along the minus strand of JBEBIB010000027.1, from coordinate 34,616 downwards.
GGCCTGCGCCACGGCAGCGCGCTCGTCGGCGCTCAGTTCCGACAGCCGCTCCCAGAACGGCCGCAGCCAGCCCCGGGCTTCGTCGACGGCACCGAGTTCGGCCGCGCGCCCGGCCGCGCGGGCGGCTACGAACGCGTCGCGCCGGTCGACCGGGTCGAACTGGAGCCAGATGCGGCGCAGCTGGTCGGCATCGTGGGCCGTGGCGAGCGACTCGAACGCGAGCGAGCGCAACAGCCCTTGCGCTGCGACTTTCGAAAAAGCCTGGTGCTTGGCCAGCAGGCGCGCGGTTTTCAGGGCGTCCTGCGGCTGGCGGCCCAGGCGCGTGGCCTGCAGTTTCAGACGCAAGGCGTGGGTGCGGCGCGCCACGCCCACCGGCAACTCGGCGAGCAGTTCCATCGCGCGCGGCGCGTCGCGGTCGTCGAGCGCCCACTCGGCGGCGAGCAGGCGTGCACCTTCTTCGGCCGAGCGCGCGCTCAGGCTGCGGCGCGAGAGGTGCAGCGCACGGCGCAACTGTTCGTCGCGGCTGCCGCGGTCCTGCAGGCGGTGGGCACTGCCGGCCGCAAGCAGGTGGCCGAGCACGGTGAATTCGTTGTCCTGCGCCAGCTCGGGCGTGTCGGCCTGGATCGTCAGCGCACGCTGCGCCGCTTTCTGCGCGCGGCTATAGCGGCCGCCGAAATACTGCGCCAGCGCGTCGCGCAACGCGGCCTGCGCGCTGCGGTCACGCCGCGCCACGCGCCACTCGCGCGCGCGCTGCGGCAGGCCGATCAGCGTGTTCAACGCCTGGATCGCACTGACGAGCAGAAAGCAGGTGCCGAACAGCAGCAGCAGGAACAGGTTCAGCGAGATGTCGAAGCGCCAGCCGCGCCAGTAGAGCGCGACCAGGCCGTCGTTGGTGCCGAGCGTGGTCGCAGCCACCACCGCCACAACGAAGAGCAGCACGAACCAGATGGTGGCGCGCATCGTGAGCGTCAGCGCCCGCCAGCGGCGGTCAGCGCGGCGAGCGTGTCGTCGGGCCGGGGCACGCCGACACTGCGCGCCTGGCCGGCCACCTGCTTGACGAGGTCGACGGCCAGCAGCGTGCGCTTCGAGCCGCGGTCGAAGTAGCGCTCGAGCGCGGCTTGCGCGCCTTGCAGGTCGGTCTGCGCGATACCGAACTGGCGGCTCAACAGGGCCAGCCGGGCGTTGAGCAGGCGCAGCTTCAGGTTCTCGCGCAGGAAGTAGGACTGTTCGGGCGCAAGCAGCATCGCGTCGGGGTGGTCGGTCTGGGTCACGCGCACCAGCGACTTCGCCTCGCCCCAGATGCGTTCGCTGAGCGTGTTCCACAACTCGCCGACCTGCGCCGACCACGTCGGCGGGGCGCTGGCAGCGCGCCCGGCCGCGCTCGCGCTCCGGCTGGCGGCAGACGCCGGCCGGGCCGCGTCCTTCGCCGGCTCGCGGCGGGTGTCGACCACGGCCACCAGCGGCAGGTCGTCGACCATGCGGATCGCCTCGTCGAGCTTGATGCCGAGCGAGGAGATGTCGGTCACGCTGACGGCCTTCACGCGGTCGAGGTCGCGCACGATCGCGCGGCGCACGCCTTCGAGCCGCGGCTGGTTGTAGCGCGCCAGGCGCTCGTCGCTTTGTTTGAGCGTGGCCACCAGCGGCTCGGCGCTGCCGGTGATTGCGGTCTGCTGCAGGGCGACCCGAATGGCGGCTTCCACGTCGACCAGAATGTTCTCGTCACGCGAGCGCGAAAGGGACTGGATCAATTCTTCGAGCTGGCCACGCTGCACCGCCACCTCGGCGACGCGCGCTTCGAGCAGGGCCAGTTTGGCGGCCGTGGTGCCCATGCCTTCCTGGGCCTGCTTGGCGAGCATGCGCGCTTCGGTCGACAGGGCCGTGCTGTCCTGCTGGCGCCGCACCAGTTCCTGTTCGAGCGTGAGCACACGCTGGTCAGCCTTCCAGGCCAGCACCACGCTGGCCACGGTCAGCGCGCCGAGCACCGCACCGGCGCCCCAGCCGAGGCGCGAAGCGAGCGGCACTGCAGGGCGCGCAGGCTCTGCCGAAGCCGCCGGCGGCGGGTTCGGGGCGGCGGCCACGGGGGTAGCGACCAGGTCGGGGGGAAGCTCGTTCACGATCGCAACGATTGTATGCAGGCGACCACCGCTTCCAGCGGCGGGCGACACTCGGTCACACGTGCGATGCCGAGCCGGCGCGCGCGTTCGGCGATGCGCGGGTGCGTGGCCAGCGCGCGGGCTTCGGCCCAGCGCGGCGGGTCGAACGCGGCCGAGACCCGCTCGAGGTGGTCGATCGCTTCGGAGCTGCTGAAGTACCAGAGGTGCGACGCGGGCTCACCCAGCGCGGCGGCCAGCAGCGCACGCTGCGCCGTGTCGAACACCGGTGCCTCGCGCCGGTAGGCGGCCACGTGACCGACCTGCGCGCCGCGGCCGCGCAAGGTGTCGGCGAGCCAGTCGCGGCCGCCGTCACCGCGCACGATCAGGACCGGCGCGCCTTGCCAGTCTTGCGCAGCGATTTGTTGCCACAGCGCTTCGGAATCGAACTGCGCGGCATCGGCGGCCGGCGCCACCGTCTGCGCTGCCGGCACGCCCAGGTCGAGCAGCGCGCGGGTTGTGCCCGGCCCGGGCGAGCCGGCCAGCACGCCGGCCGGCCAGTTCATGGCTGCAGGCCGACCTGCGAAGAAGTGCTCCACGGCGTTCGGGCTGACGAACACCACCAGGCGTTGTGTCGCCAGCGTCGCCCAGGCGGCTTCCACCGCAGCGGCGTCCGCTGCCGGGGCCACGCCGATCAGCGGCAGGGCCACGGCGTCGATATGCTCGGCGCCCAGCCGCCGCACCCAGTCGGCCGCCTGCACTGCCGGCCGCGTGACGATGACCCGCAGCATCGGCGGCACCGGGCCCGTCAGGGCGCGGCGCGCTGTTCGGCAGCGGCGCCGAGGTAGGCGGCCGCACCGGCGGCACGCAGCACCTCGGCCGCCCGCTCGCCAAGTGCGCGGGCCTCGGCGTCAGTGACCACTGCCGCGCTGTCGTTCACACGCAGCAGCGGCGACTGCGGCGCCACCGGGTGGCCGAGCGCGACCCGCAGTTCCAGCAGCCCGCCGTTCCAGACCGCGTGCGCCGCCAGCGGCATGCTGCAGCTACCGCCGAGCGCCCGCGAAACCGCCCGCTCGGCCTGCACCGCGAGCCAGGTGGGCCGGTGTGTCAGCAGCGCCAGCTGTTCACGCAAGGCGTGGGCGTCGGCGCGCACTTCGATGCCGAGCGCGCCCTGCCCGGCGCAAGGCAGCATCTGCGCCGGCTCGAAGCGCGCGCGGATGCGTTCGGCCAGCCCGAGCCTCATCAGCCCGGCCGCGGCGAGCACGATCGCGTCGTAGCCGCCTTCGTCGAGCTTGCGCAGCCGCGTGTCGAGGTTGCCACGCAGCGGCTGCACATCGAGGTCGGGGCGCAGCGCAGCCAGTTGCACCACGCGCCGCAGGCTCGACGTGCCGACGCACGCGCCCTGCGGAAGTTCGTCGATCGAGGCAAAACGGTTCGAGACGAAAGCATCGCGCGGGTCTTCGCGGTCGAGCACCGCCGCCAGCTCGAAGCCTTCGGGCAGGTCCATCGGCACGTCTTTCAGCGAATGCACCGCCAGGTGCGCGCGCCCTTCTTCCAGCGCGGTTTCGAGTTCCTTGACGAACAGGCCCTTGCCGCCGACCTTGGAAAGGCTGCGGTCGAGGATCTGGTCGCCGCGGGTCGTCATGCCGAGCAGCTCGACGCTCATGCCGAAACGCTGGGTCAGCAGGTCGCGCACGTGCTCGGCTTGCCAGAGTGCCAGGCGGCTTTCGCGGGTCGCGATGAGGGTGGTTGAGGTCATCGAACAATGCTAGCAGGCGCGTCTCTTGCGTGAGACTGGTGGCGACCCGTCGTGGCACGCTGCTACGATCCGCCAGCCCGTAACCAAATTACATCAATCGAGGTAACCATGGCCAGCGCCAAAGCCCTTGCACCCCGCCGCAATGCCACCAGCGACGCCGCCCACAAGAACAAGCCGCTGGTCGACGACATTCGCCTGCTCGGCCGCATCCTCGGCGACGTGATCCGCGAACAGGAAGGCAAGACGGCGTTCGAGCTGGTCGAGCGGGTGCGCCAGCTCTCGGTCGCCTACCGCCTGAAAAGCGACGCCCAGGCCGGCCGCGCGCTCGACCGGCTGCTGAAGAACCTGTCGGGCGACCAGACCGTCAGCGTGATTCGCGCCTTCAGCTACTTCTCGCACCTGGCCAACATTGCCGAAGACCGCCAACACGTGCGCCGGCGTGACCACCACGAGCGCCAGGGCCACCTGCACGAAGGCTCGCTGACGATGACGCTGGAGCGGCTGGCGCAGGCCGACATCCGCGCCGCCGACATCGCCAGCACCTTGTCGCGCGCCTACATCTCGCCGGTGCTCACCGCGCACCCGACCGAAGTGCAGCGCAAGAGCATCCTCGACGCCGAACGCGCCATCGCCGAACTGGTGGAGCAGCGCGACACGCTGCACACCGAGCGCGAACGCATCGAGAACGAAGCGCTGATGCGCGCGCGTGTCACGCAGCTGTGGCAAACGCGCATGCTGCGCACCGCCAAGCTGACCGTGGCCGACGAGATCGAAAACGCGCTGAGTTACTACCGCTCGACCTTCCTGCGCCAGATCCCGCGCATGTACCGCGACATCGAACAGGCGCTGCCAGGCCACCCGATCGCTTCGTTCTTCCGCATGGGCAACTGGATCGGCGGCGACCGCGACGGCAACCCCTTCGTCACCGCCGACACGCTGCGCATGGCGCTGGCGCGTCAAAGCGAGACCGTGCTGCGCTTCTACCTGACCGAAGCACACGAACTCGGCGCCGAGCTGTCGATCTCGGCCACGCTCGCACCGGTCTCCGCCGACATGCTCAAGCTCGCCGCGAGTTCACCCGACCACAGCGTGCACCGCGAAGACGAGCCCTATCGTCGCGCGCTGATCGGCATGTACGCTCGTTTGGCGGCCACGCTCGAACTCTTCACCGGCACCGAAGCGCTGCGCCACGCCGTCGCGCCGCAAAATCCTTATCTCTCGGCCGACCACTTCCTGAACGACCTGCGTGTCATCGACGCGTCGCTCGCGGCACACAACGCGCAGGCCCTAGCCGCCCCGCGCCTGCAGCCGCTGATGCGCGCGGTGCAGGTGTTCGGCTTTCACCTGGCAACGGTCGACCTTCGGCAGAGTTCGGACAAACACGAAGCGGTGGTCGCCGAGCTGCTGAGTGTCGCGAAGGTCGAGGCCGACTACAGCGCCCTGAGCGAAGACGCGCGCCGCACGCTGCTGATTCAGCAACTCAACGACGCCCGCCCGCTGCGCGTGCGGGCCGCACCCTACAGCGAACACGCCGTCGGTGAACTCGCGATCTTCGAAGCCGCGGTCGAGATGCTCGCGCGTTACGGCCGCGAATCGCTGCGCCACTACATCATCTCGCACACCGAAGACGTGAGCGACCTGCTCGAAGTGATGCTGCTGCTGAAGGAAGTGGGCCTGCTGCGCGGCACGCTGGAAGACGGCGCCATCAGCGACCTGATCGTCTCGCCGCTCTTCGAGACCATCGGCGACCTGCGCAACGCCGCGCCGATCATGCGCGCCTTCTACGCGCTGCCCGGCATCACCGGCATGATGAAACGATCAGGCGCCGAGCAGGACATCATGCTCGGCTACAGCGACAGCAACAAGGACGGCGGCAGCTTCACCAGCAACTGGGAGCTGTACCGCGCCGAGATCGACCTGGTCGAGCTGTTCGGCGCCTTGCGCAAGGACCACGGCATCACGCTGCGCCTGTTCCACGGCCGCGGCGGCACGGTCGGCCGGGGCGGCGGCCCGAGCTACCAGGCGATCCTGGCGCAGCCGCCGGGCACGGTGAACGGGCAGATCCGTTTGACCGAACAGGGCGAGGTGATCGCGTCGAAATACGCCCACCCCGAGATCGGCCGGCGCAACCTCGAAACGCTGGTGGCCGCCACCTTGGAGGCCACGCTGCTGCACCCGACCAAAAGCGCGCCGAAGAGTTTTCTCGACGCCGCCGCGGCCATCAGCGACGCGAGCTTCGCGGCCTACCGCAAGCTCGTCTACGAAACCCCCGGCTTCACCGAGTACTTCTTCAGCGCCACGCCGATCCGCGAGATCGCCGAGCTCAACATCGGCTCGCGCCCGGCCTCGCGCAAGGCCACACGCGCGATCGAAGACCTGCGCGCCATTCCCTGGAGCTTCAGCTGGGGTCAGTGCCGTGTCGGCCTGCCGGGCTGGTGCGGTTTCGGTTCGGCGATCGAGGCGTATCTCGGCAAGGAGCCGAAGCTGCGCAAGGAGCGCCAGGCGCTGCTGCAGCGCATGCACAAGCAGTGGCCGTTCTTCGGCACATTGCTGTCGAACCTCGACATGGTGATCGCCAAGAGCGACCTGGCGATCGCGGCGCGTTATGTCGAGCTGGTCGAGGACAAGAAGCTCGGCAAGCGCATCTTCGGCTTGATCCGCGCCGAGTGGCAGCGCACGTCCGACGCCCTGGCGCTGATCACCGGCGAAAAACAGCGCCTCGCGTCCAACCCGTCACTCGCGCGTTCGATCGAACACCGCTTTCCGTACCTCGACCCGCTGAACCACCTGCAGGTCGAGCTGATGCGGCGCTACCGCCACCGCGTCGAAGGCGATCCGGGCAACGGCAAGGTGCAGCGCGGCATCCACATCTCGATCAACGGGGTGGCAGCGGGCTTGCGCAACACGGGCTGAACCCGATTCAGAGGCGCCGCACGCGGATCGTGTAGTCGCCCTTGCCACCCGTGCGGTTGTAGTGCCGCACTTGCGCGTAGTACAGCCCCGGCACCAGGCTGGCGGCGATGCGCGCGTTGGTGCCTTCGCCGCTGTCGTCGTCTTCGGCGATCACGTTCGTCGGGCTGTTCGGGCCATAGAGGCGCATCACCACGTCGGTCGGGCCCTTGGTATCGATGATGTGGTTGCCGCCCGTGCCGACCGTGAACTTGAACAGATCTTCTTCGCCGGCCTGGCCGATCGATGCGACGGTGCGGCGCGATGCACTCACTTTCAGCTCCGTCGCGTCGACCGCGGTCGGTGCGGTCTTCGGGTAGGCCTGCGCGCTGGCGATGAAAGTCTTGTCGACCGCGGACAGCACTTCGTTGGCCTGGGTCCCGATGCCACTCTTGACCCAATCTCCGGGGAAGAAATACAACATGATCGACTCGGGGTCGAAACGAGTGCCCTTGAGTTGATCGACCTTGTACTTGTTGAGCACGTTGTGCCGGATGGTCGCTTCGTCCCAGTTGTTGGGCGGGCCCGACAGGCTCCGTAACACAGCCGCTTCGTTCCACTCGATGCCGCCATCGGGGTTCTGGTGCTCATGGGCCAGGCCAATGGCGTGGCCGAACTCGTGGCCGGCGGTGCCACCGTCCATGAAGCCGAGGTTCATCGTCGCCTCGTTCGTCGGGATGCTGCGGTTGTCGGTGCCGATGTACGACCAGGCTCCGTCGTCAGGATCGAACGAGATGCGGATCTCGGCGTCTGGCGCGTTGTTGAAATCGAACTTGAGATTGGCAAACGCCGTCCACCACTGCGCCTGCTCTTTTGCCTTGGCCTGCTGCGCGGCGGTGCCCCCGATGAAACGAACGCGCAGCGTGCTGCCGTTCATCCAGAGCTTGCCGATGAGCGCAATGGCACGCGTGCGGCCTTCACGACGAACGGTCGATTGAAAGCGCATCTGGTTGCCGGGCAAGACGCGGTCGGTGCAGAAGTGCATGAGTCTGGGCATGGTGGCCTCCGTGCGATGACTGTCGAACACGCGGCCCGTCAGGCACGCGCGTCGCAGGCTACGCCCGGGGTCGGGGCTCGTCCATAGACCGATTTAGGGGGGCGTGTACAGGTTTGCGGGAGTGCCCCGAACCCGGCTCACTGCCCTGCTGCGACGATCGCCTCGCGCACTGCCGCCGCCTGGCGGCGCGACACCGCGAGCCATTCGCCCACCGGTGCCATGCACACGGCCCAGCCTTCGCCGCCTTCTTCGTCACCTTCGCTGGCGATCACGCGGCGCTCCAGTGCACGCACCGCACGGCGCGCCACCAGCGCGTTGCGGTGTACGCGCAGGAACCGGTTGCCGAGCCGCTCTTCCAGGTCGGACAAAGGCTCGTCGAGCACATAGGTGTGTTCGGCGGTGCGCAAGGTCACGTACTTCAGCTCGGCCTTGAAGTACAGCACGTCGGCCAGCGGCACGCGCACCACCCGCCCGCGGTCGCTGACGACGATGCACGGCGCCTCGGCAGCATCGTTCGCGCGGGCCGGCTGCGGCAGCGCGAGCCGTTGCGCCAGCCGCGAGGCAACCCGTTGCAGGGCCGCATGCAGCCGGTCGCGCTTGACCGGCTTGGTCAGGTAGTCGACCGCATCGAGGTCGAACGCACGCAGCGCGTGTTCGGCGTGCGCGGTGACGAAGACGACCGCCGGTGTCGGCGTTCCGGCGTTCGCCTGCTGCCGCAACTCGGCCGCAAGCTGGGTGCCGTCGCGCCCGGGCATCTGCACGTCGAGCAGCATCAAGTCGCACTGCTGGGTCACGAGCCACGCCAGCGCCTGCGCCGCGTTCGCGGCTTCGCCGACGACCGTGGCCTGCGGCTCGATGCAGTCGTTGACCAGGCCGCGCAGGCGCAGCCGCGCAAGCTCTTCGTCGTCGACGATCAACACGCGCAGCGCTGGCATCGTCGTGTTCACAGCGGCACCACGATCTGCACCCGGAACACATCACCCTCGCGGCGGGTCTCGAACTGCGCCGCCACGTCGTGCATCAGCCTCAGGCGCTCGCGCACGTTGCGCAAGGCCATGCCGTTGCCGGGGCGCGAGGGCGTGTCGGGAACGCTGTTGACGATGGAGACGAGCGCGCGGCCCAGCTTGACCCGCGTGCGCACGCGGATCACGCCGCCCACGTCGGAAGGCTCGACGCCGTGGCGCACCGCGTTCTCGACCAGCGGCTGCAGCAGCAGCGGCGGCACGCGCGCGGCGCCGGCTTCGGCGTCGAGCTCCCAGGTCACCTGCAGGCGGGTGCCGAAGCGGATCTGCTCGATCGCGAGATAACGTTTTGCGAGCTCGACTTCTTCGGCCAGCGTGACCGACTCGCCGCTGTCGGTGATGGCCACGCGAAACAGCTCGGCCAGGTCTTCGAGCACGCCTTCGGCACGCGCCGGGTCGAGCCGCACCAGCGTCAACGCGGTGTTGAGCGTGTTGAACAGGAAGTGCGGGCGGATGCGCGATTGCAGTTCGGCCAACCGCGCCGTGGTGTCGGCCGGCAGCATCGCCTGCGTGCGCATGCGCAGCCACTGGAACATCACCGCGGCGAGGCCGGCGCCCGTGAGCGCCAGCGCCAGCCAGGGTGTGGGACCGAGCGTGTCGCTGCCGAGCAGCAACCAGGCCGGCGCCGAACCGACGACACCGCCGACCGCCCCCAGCAGCACCGCGAACATCCACTGCGCGGCGAGCGGCAGCGCGCCGAGCGGCCGGCTCAGGCCGCAGGCGACCAAAAGCCACAGCAGTACGCCGGGCAGGGCCGCACTCGACGCGCTGGCCACGAGCGCCAGCCAGCCGCGCAGGTTCGTGGCGTTGAACAGCACGCCGACCGCCACCACGGCGTGCACGAACAGCACCGCGCGCAGCACCACGCCGGCATGGCAGACGTCGAACACCGAACGGGCTGCGGCGCGGGCCGGCTCGACCGGGCCGATGGCGTCGAACACCGTGGTGCCGAAGCCGGTCGAGCGCGCTTCGGCCGGGCGCGAGGGCGGCGCGCCGAGGCGTGCGGCGCGGCTGCCGGGGGCGTCTGAGGGCTCGGTTCGCGAGGGCGGGTTCGGCATCGGTGGCGGTGGGGCGCGGGGGTGGCCTCTATAGAATCGGCAACGCTCGCGACCCGGGGCCACGAGCGGGGTTCTTCGGTCGCGCATTGTCCCCAACTCCGGCACGCCTGCACAGAGGCGCCCGTGCCGCAAATCACACGCCATGTCTGCCAACCAACTCGACAAGAAGTCCCAAGCCTGGTCCGCGCTGTTCTCCGAACCGATGAGCGACCTGGTCAAACGCTACACCGCGAGCGTCGCCTTCGACCAGCGCCTGTGGCGTGCCGACATCCGCGGCAGCCTGGCACATGCCGAGATGCTGGCGGCACAGAACATCATTTCTGCCGACGACCGCGCCGCCATCGAGCGCGGCCTGGCGCAGATCACGCAAGAGATCGAAGCCGGCACGTTCGAATGGAAGCTCGACCTGGAAGACGTGCACCTGAACATCGAGGCGCGCCTGACCAGCATCGTCGGCGACGCCGGCAAACGCCTGCACACCGGCCGCTCGCGCAACGACCAGGTCGCGACCGACGTGCGCCTGTGGCTGCGCGACGAGATCAGCGCCATCGGCGGGCTGCTGACCGAACTGCAGCGCGCGCTGGTCGAGGTGGCCGACAAGAACGCCGAAGTCATCCTGCCCGGCTTCACACACTTGCAGGTGGCTCAGCCGGTGAGCTTCGGGCACCACCTGCTGGCCTACGTCGAGATGTTCTCGCGCGATGCCGAACGTTTCGCCGACGTGTACCGCCGCACCAATCGCCTGCCACTCGGTGCGGCAGCACTCGCCGGCACCAGCTACCCGCTCGACCGCGAACGGGTCGCCGTCACGCTCGGCATGGTCGACGAACAAGGCCATGCCAGCGTGTGCCAGAACAGCCTCGACGCGGTGAGCGACCGCGACTTCGCGATCGAATTCACCGCCGCCGCCGCCTTGTGCATGGTGCACTTCTCGCGCCTCAGCGAAGAGCTGGTGCTGTGGATGAGCCAGAACTTCGGCTTCATCGACCTGGCCGACCGGTTCTGCACCGGCTCTTCGATCATGCCGCAGAAGAAGAACCCCGACGTGCCCGAGCTCGCGCGTGGCAAGACCGGGCGCGTGGTCGGCCACCTGATGGGTTTGATCACCTTGATGAAGGGCCAGCCGCTGGCCTACAACAAGGACAACCAGGAAGACAAGGAGCCGCTGTTCGACACCGTCGACACGCTCAAGGACACGCTGCGCATCTTCTGCGAGCTGGTGGCCGGCATCACGGTCAAGCCCGAAGCGATGGAGCGCGCGGCGCTGAAGGGCTACGCCACCGCCACCGACCTGGCCGACTACCTGGTCAAGAAAGGCCTGCCGTTCCGCGACGCGCACGAGGTCGTGGCGCACGCCGTGAAGCTGGCGTTGTCGAAGGGCGTGGACCTGAGCGAGCTGCCATTGGCCACACTGCAGTCGTTCAATGCCGGCATCGGGACCGACGTGTTCGCGGCCCTCACGCTGCGCGGCTCGCTCGACGCCCGCAATGTGCTCGGCGGCACCGCCCCGGCGCAGGTGCGCACGCAGATCGCGCGGCACCGCGCGCGGCTCGGCTGACCCCGCTTCAGATCGACCAGGTGGCGGCCGGCTCGGCCGGTGCTGGCGCAGGTTCGGCGTCGTGCACCGCGACGCAGTTGCGCCCCTGCCGCTTGGCGGCATAACAGGCCGAATCGGCGGCACGCAGCACATCGGCGGCGGTGGCATACGAGGCGTCCACCGGCACGAGGCCGATGCTCGCGCCCACGCCGAACACATGACCTTCCCACAGCAGCTGGTAGGCCACCACGGCACTGCGCAGTTTTTCGGCGATGGCCTCGGCCTGCGGAAGCGGGCAGTTGCTGAGCAACACCGCGAACTCGTCGCCGCCGAGCCGCGCCACCGTGTCGGACTTGCGCACCTGCGCCGCGAGTTCGTTCGCCACGTCGCGCAGCAGCGCATCGCCGGCGGCGTGGCCGCCGGTGTCGTTGACGAGCTTGAAGCGGTCGAGATCGATGAACAGCGCGCAGAACGGCTCTTCTTCGGCACGCGCGGTAGCGCGTTCGAGCAGCACCTCGAAAGCGGCGCGGTTGGCCAGGCCGGTCAGCGAATCGTGGCTCGACGTCCAGGCCAGGCGCTCGCGCTGCTCGCGCACTTCGGTCACGTCTTCGATGATCCAGATCGTGCCCTGCGATCGGTCGCCCGCCACCACGGCACGGCCGCGCATGTGGGCCCAGAAGGTCTGGCCCGAGCGGCGCATCAGCTCCAGTTCGCCGTCGAACGCGCCGTGCTCCATGAAGGCCGGCCGGGCCCGTTCCGACAGCGCCTGGTAGGCCTCGTCGGACGCGTATATCAGGCGGGTGGCCTCGCGGACCACGTGCTGCTTTTCGCAGCGGAAGATGCGGCAGAACTGGCGGCTGACGAGCTCGAAATGGCCGTCGCGCGTGAAGGCGATGCCGACCTCGGCATGGTCGAGCACGGCCTCGATCTGGTGCAGCATCGCCTGGGTTTCGCTCTGGCGCTGCTGGCGCTGTTCGATCACGTGCTGGAACGCCTGCGCCAGCTCGCCGACCTCGCCCCGCTGTTGCGGCCAGCCTTCGTTCGACGGGCCGATGTCGTGCAGCAATTCTTCGGCGCGGCTGCGCAGCCGCGAGATCGGGCGCGTCATGGCCCAGGCTAGCACGCCGGCCAGCAGCGCGGCGACCAGGCCGACACCGGCCGCCGCCTGCCAGGCGGTGCGCCGTGCCGCGGCCAGTGGCTCCAGCGCCACGGCCTGCGGCGTGAGGCGCACGAGCACCCAGTCGGACGCGGGGATGCCGGCCAGCGACACCAGGTGGCCGCCCGACAGCTGCGAGGCACCTTGCGTCTCGATCGGGCTGCCGGAATCGTGCCAACGCGAAAAAACCTCGGCCAGACCGGGTTCGTCGGCCGCATTGGCCATCACGCGGGCCGGGTCGCCATGCGCCAGCAGCAGGCCGGAGCGGTCCATCACCAGGGTGCGTGACCCGTCCACCTCGGCCGTGCCACCCAGGTTGGAGAACAGGCTGCTCGAGCGCAGTTGCAACGAGCCGCCGATGACACCCATGACCTGGCCGTCAGCCGACAGCACCGGGATGGCGATCACCACGATCGGCAGCTTGTTGACCTTGCCGACGACCGCGCGCGAAATCACTGGCTGGTCGGTTTTCAGGGCGCGCTGAAAGTACTCGCGGTCGGCGATGTTGACCTTGCCGGCGCCGGCGTTCTCCTTCTCCACGCGCGCGAGCATCTCGCCGTCGACAGCGGCGGCGAAAAGGCTGTCGAACAGCGCCACGGTGGCCGGCTTGTCGACCAGGTAGCGGGTCATGCTCTCCTGATCCTGCCACTTCTCGGTGGTGGCCTGGTGCGCCACGGCGCCGAGCGCGAGCTGCAGCATGTCGAGCTTGTTGGCGAGCAGGGCGGCGGTGCGTTCGCTGTCGTCGGCATCGTTGCGCAGCAGCAGTCGTTCGATCTCGGCCTGGGTCTTGCCCAGCACGATCTGGGTCGTGCCCATGGCCGACACCACACCGGTGACGACGGCGATCGCGACGATCTTGAACTTGAGCGTGTTGATCCAGCGCAGCAGGGAATTCTTGGGCGATGTCATGGGCCGGACCATGGTGCTGATGGCGATCAGGGAGTGCGCTCGCCGGTACGCCATCCAGCCCGTGAGCGACTGCAGGATCGCACGCTCCACGGGCGCCGAAGGCCCGAGAAGCACGCCATTCACAGCCCTGTTCGCTGCACGGTGCCCGGGTACCCCGTGGGGCACGCGACCCCGCCGAACCCGATAAGCTCGCCCCTGCATCCGAACCGCGTCTCGCGCCGTACAGCAAGACCAACAACCACCGCGAGAAGCCTTTGCACACCGTCAAGCTCCTGTTGCTCCGGCTCGCGCTGCCCCTGCTGGCGCTGGCCTCGCTGGCCGCCTGCTCGCCCACCGCCACGCTCAACGCGCTGGCCGCACGCGGCAGCCACAGCTTCACCGAAGGGATGGCTTACGGCCCGCTGCCGCGCCAGAAGCTCGACCTCTACCAACCTGCAAGCGCAGCACCGGCGGGCGGCTGGCCGACTGTGGTCTTCTTCTACGGCGGGTCGTGGAACAGCGGCGAGCGCGCCGACTACAAGTTCGTGGCCGAAGCGCTGGCCGCACGCGGCGTGATGACGCTGGTGGCCGACTACCGGCTCTACCCGGAGGTGCGTTACCCCGAGTTCCTGCGCGACAGTGCCCTCGCGCTGGCTTTCGGTTTGAAGGAAGCGGCGCGGCTCGGTGGCAACCCGAAGCGCCTGTTCGTGATGGGCCACAGCGCCGGCGCCTACAACGCTGCGATGCTCGCGCTCGACGCCCGCTGGCTCGCGCCCACCGGCCACACGCCGGCCGAGCTGGCGGGCTGGATCGGCCTGGCCGGCCCCTACGACTTTCTGCCGATGACGAACCCCGACGCGCAGCCGGTGTTCTTCCACCCGAACTACCCGCCCGGCACGCAGCCGCTGGAGCACGCGGGCGCGGGCGCGCCGCGATCGTTCCTCGGTGCAGCGGTCAAGGACTCGCTGGTGAACCCGCAACGCAACACGGTCGGGCTGGCCAACAAACTGCAGGCTGCCAACGTGCCGGTCACGCTCAAGCTCTACGAGCGGGTCAACCACGTGACGCTGGCAGGTGCTTTTGCCGCCCCGCTGCGCTGGCTTGCGCCGGTGCTCGACGACGTCGTGGCCTTCATCGAGACCACGCCGGCACGGCCCTAAGCCTGGGGCATCTGGTAGAGCCAGACGCGGCGGCCGTCTTCACAGTCCAGCACGCGTGTGGGCGCCACATCCTTCGCATCGAACTCCAGGCTCGCGAGCCAGGCGCCCGGGCGCAGTTCACGACGTGCCTTTTCGACGGCCCGCGGCAGGCTTTCGGGGCGTTGAAACAGGTAGACGAGGTCGAAGCCCGACCAGTCGGCCGCCCAGATGTCAGCACGCCGCACGCGCGCAAAGCGGCAGCGCAGCGCACACACGAAACGCAGCGGCCAGCTCCACTCCATGCCGTGAAGCTCGGCCTGCGGATAAGCACGTTGCAGTTCCTGCAAACCGGCGCCGAGGCCACAGCCGGCATCGAGCACCCGCGCTTGCGGCGCCAGCGGAGCCAGCGGCGCCAGACCGAGCAAGGCGCCGGTCGGTGTGGGGAACAGCGGTGCGTCGCGCCAAACATTGACCGGGTAGATCGCCAGCAGCGCAGCGAGCGGCAGCAGCCAGCCCCAGGCCGGCATCGCGCCGGCCACCCCGGAGGCGGCCAGCGAGAGCGGAAAGCCCAGGGCCACGAACACGCGCCGCCAGGGTGTGGTGCCGATCACGCTCAACGCAGCGCCAAGTGCGACCGCAAAAAAGATCGCCACGACCAGCGGCGCGCCGAGCCCGCGCAGGCCGGCGAACACGGCCCAGCCCAGCGCCCAGGTCAGCAGCGCCGGCAAGGGCCAGAGCGCAGTCACGGCACGTGGCCCGTGTTCAGAACTTGAACGCCAGCCGCACGCCACCCCAGTGCCGGCCGTTCACGGTGATCGGCGCAGCCGCCTCTTTCATCACGATGAAGTTGCCACCGCCCATGTCGCGGCGGTACGTCTGCAGCAGGAAAGGCCGCGTGTTGCGCGCCGACGCGAGGCCGGTGCGGTCGTTGAAGATGCGGCGGTAGCGGCTGTTGGCGCTGTCCCAGGCCAGGTCGCCGCGCTGCGGGTGGTTGTACTTGTTGTTGTGCGTGGCGACGTAACCGTTGCGGTCCACGGCGATGCAGAACACGACCTTGTTGCTGAGCTGCAGCATGCGCTCCTGCACCGGCGGGAACAGCCGGTCGGCGAGCTCGACGAAGCGTGTCGTGTGCTGTGCCGGGTTGGTCCCGGGGATCGGCTGGTAGGCCTCGTCGAACAGGTGGGCCAGCGACAGGCTGCCCTGCTGCACGACCCCTTCGAGCAACTCGCTCAGCTGGCCGGCCGCGTCCATCGCTGCGTTGATGTAGGGCGTGTCTTCGGTTTCCACGTCGCACTGCGCGACGAGCTCGATCAGGCGTTCCGACACGTCGAGCAGTGTCTCGCTGCGTTTCATCGCCGCACCCAGCGAGCGGCCGGTCTGGCCCATCTCGGTGGCGATCGAGGCCATCTGCGCATCGAGCCCGCCGCAGATCGTGCGGCTTTGTTCGGCGGCGCTGATGATGCTGGCCACGGCGCCCTGCACGTCGCCGAGCGCGTTGTGGAACTCGCCACGCTGGCCCTGGCTGGCGTCGACACGGATCTCGCGCGCCAGCGCGTCGATGCGCTTGTCGAGCAGGCTGACGGTGCGCATGATCTCGATGGAAGACGACTCGACCTTGCCGGCCAGGTCTTTCACCGCGTCGGCGACCACGCCAAAACCGCGCCCGGCGTCACCGGCGCGCTTGGCTTCGACCGACGCGTTGAACGCGACCAGCCGCGTCTGCAATGCGATCTGCGTGATGCTCTGCGCCGCCTGCGCCACGTCGCGCAGCGTGGCGACGATGCCGCCGACTTCGCGGCCGACATTCTCGACCGCCACCCGCACACGTTCGACCGCGCCGAGCCCGGCCGTCGACGCCGTGCCGATGCTGTTCTGCGCACCGGTGATTTCCTTCACCTGCGAACTCAGCGCAGCCACCGCGAGCGCACCACGCGCCGAAGCTTGCGTCGTGTCGTCGAGCAAACCGCGTGCTTCGGCCGATTCACGGCCGATGGTCGAAGCCTGCTGACCGAAGGTCTGGATGGCGGCGCGCAGGTCGCCGGCCGTCAGGTCGGGCGCGGAATCGGCCCACGCCACCGGCGCAGGTGCCGGCTCGCTGCGCGACCACATCGAAGAGAGCATGCCCATGGTGTGCGGTTCAGTAGGCCCGCAGCTTCACGCGCAAACGCGCGATCGACTGGCTGTGCAACTGGCAGACGCGCGACTCGGTGACCTTGAGCACCGCCGCGATCTCTTTCAGGTTCATGTCGTGTTCGTAGTACATGCTCATCACGTACTGCTCGCGTTCCGGCAGCACCTTGATGGCTTCGACCAGTGCTTCACGCATGCGGTGGTCCTGCAGCTGCGCCAGCGGGTTGACGTTGTCGTCGGCCACGTGGCGGTCGAGAAAGTCGTTGTCGCCTTCGTCGCCCGACATGTCTTCCAGGTACACGAGCTGGGTGCCGCGCACCTTGCCGAGCAGCTCCTGGTATTCGGCCAGCGTGGTGCCCATCTCGCGGGCGATCTCGCTTTCGACCGGGGCGCGGCCGAGCTTCTGCTCCAGCTTGTGCACCGCCGATTCGATCGAGCGCTGTTGTTTGCGGGTGCCGCGCGAGAGGTAGTCGTTGCCACGCAGTTCGTCGAGCATGGCGCCGCGGATGCGCTGGGTGGCGAAGGTCTCGAACATCACACCCTGCGCCGCGTCGAAGCGCGACAAGGCGTCGGTCAGGCCGATCATGCCGACCTGGATCAGGTCGTCGATCTCGACGTTGGCCGGCAGCTTGGCGATCATCTGGTGGGCCAGGCGGCGCACCAGCGAGCTGTACTGCTTGAGCTGCGAGTTGAGGTCGAGTTGGCCTTTGGCGGTGTACATGCAAGCGCTCCGGGAAGATTCAGTGGGCTGCACGGGCCGGTGCAGGGTTCGAGCGGCCGGTGGCCCGCGTCGTGTGGGTCGGGCGGGCAAGAGGTCGGGCGGCGGCGGGTGGCGCGGCCTCGGTCATCGTGGTCTCGCCGAGCGCGCTCTTCAGCTGCTCGCGCACCAGGCGGCGCAGCTCGGGCGTGGGTGCTTCGCGGGCATCGGTCGCCGGGTCGATCTGGACCCAGTCGCGCAACACCGCGCCGAGAAAGTCGTCGGCGCAGGTCGCCAGTTGCATCGCGATGCGCTCGCTGCGCGGCGAGTGCGCGGCAGCACCGAGCAGCAGGTCGTACACGACCAGGCCGGCGCGCTGCGTCAGCAGCTTCATCGCGGCGAAGGCATGGGTCACGCTGGCCGGGCGGTCGTCGGCGAGCAGCAACGGGCGCACGCTGTGCGCGTCACCGCTGCGCATGAACAAACGGCACAGGTCGGAAGCGCTGGCGTGCACCAGCAGCACGTCGCAGCCGGGTGCGGCCTGCATCGCGGCCTGCAGGAACGAAGCGGTCGATCCAGCCGCGTTCACATGGCGCAGCGGCAAGCCGCGTGCCGCCAGGTACGAGACCTGCGGCGAGAGTTGTTCGATGCAGGCCGACAGGTCGATCGCGGCCATCTCGAAAGGCTCGCTGGCACGTTCGGAAGCGTCGATCACCAGCGTGTGCTTGCCGTGTTCGGCAAACGCGGTGCACAGGCGCTCGAGCATCACGCCGCCGAAAGCGACGTTCGGGTTCGAGACCACCGGCACCATGCACACACGCTTGTGGGCGAACAGGCGGCGCAGGCCGTCGGCCTGGTCGAGCGGCATCGGTCGGGAACTCAGTTCTTGCATGGCGGGGTGCAGGCTCGGGTCGGTGCTTCGGGGGTTCAGGCGTGCAGCGCGCGGCGCGTGGCCGCGTTGCCGTGCGCGGCCGTGAAGATCAGGCTCACGTCGCTCGCGTCGAGCTTGTAGGCGGTGCTGCCACCGCCGCGCATCGAGCGGTGCACGAGCGCATTGGCCGACAGGCGGTGCCAGTCTTCCGGCACCCGCTGGCCGTTGGCCACGCCGATGACCTTGAGCTTGTGGCGGATCAGTGCGTCGAGCGCCGGGCCGAGCTTGACGGCTTCGTCCATCTTCGACAGCACGATGCCGGCGCAGGCCGTGGCGCGGTAGGCGATCAATACGTCTTCGATGGTCTCGCCTTGCGAGGCAGCATTGATCACGAGCAGCTTCTGGATCGAGCGGTGCGAGAGCATGTCGAGCAGCTCGCGGGTGCGGGTGTCGCGCTGCGCCATGCCTGCCGTGTCGATCAGCACCATCTTCTTGCCCGCCAGCAATTCCAGCAGGTCTTCGAGCGAGGCGCGGTCGTGCGCGGTGTGCACCGGCACACCCAGGATGCGGCCGTAGGCGCGCAATTGTTCGTGGGCGCCGATGCGGTACGCGTCGAGCGTGATCAGGCCGAGGTTGGCGGCGCCGTACTTGGTGGCGAAGGCCGCGGCGATCTTCGCCGTGGTGGTGGTCTTGCCGACGCCGGTGGCGCCGACCAGCGCGTACACGCCGCCCTGGTCTTCGAGCGGCGCGTCGTGTTCAGCAGTGATGAGGTTGCGTTCCAGCACGCTCGCGGCCCAGGCCGATTCGTCGGACACGTCCTGCGGCAGGCTGTCGCCGAGCTTGCGGATCAGCGCCGGCGAATAGCCGCAGTCGAGCATCTTCTGCGTGAGCCGCGCCTGGCCTGGCTGGCGCTGCAGTTTTTCGATGAACGCCAAGGCGCCGAAACGTTCTTCGATCAGGCCCTTGACCTGGCGCAGCTCGTTCATCATGTCTTGCTGGTCGCGGCGCGCGGCGGTTTCGGTCGCGGCCTGGGCGGCGAGGTCGGGCACGTGGATCTCGCTGCTGCGCTGCGGCGGGTTGTCACGCAACACCGGCGCGGGTTCGCGCTGTACGACCGGCGGCTGGGCCGCCAGCACCGGCATGGCCACGGGCGCGCGCTCGGTCATACGCTGTTCGAGCACGCTGGTGCGTTCGAACAGGGCTTCGGTTTCTGCGGGTGCCGTGCCACGCGGCTCGTTGCCCATCGCGGCCTGGCGGCGCTTGAGCATGCGCTCGCGCACATAGTCCTGGAACGACAGCGTGCTCATCGAGAGCTGGGCCACGTCGTCTTCGACCGCTTGCACCGAGTTCACGAACTCGGGGCGGGCGTTGTTGCCACGCGTCGGGGTAGCCGCGGCCGGCTCGGCCTGCGAATAACGCTCGACCTGGCGCATGCCTTCGGGCGCCATCGCGAGCACCTCGATGCCGTCGGCACAGGGTTTGGTGGAGAGCACCACGGCGTCTTCGCCGAGGGCCTGGCGGACCAACACAAGGGCATCACGCGAAGTACGCGCAGTGAATCGGCGGACGTTCATGCATTCGCTCCAATGATCGATCCGATGCGGATCGAGTGGGTCTCGGGAATTTCAGAGTGGCCGAGCACGCGCAAACGCGGTGCGGCACGTTTGAGCAAGCGCGCCATCGGCGCGCGGATCATGTCGGGCACCAGCAGGCAGGCCGGCAGTCCGAGGTCTTCCTGGCGCTTGGCGGAATCGGCGGCGCTGCGCGCCAGCGTGTCGGCCACGCCCGGGTCGAGCGCGGCGCCGTGCGGCGAGTTCAGGGCTTGCGTGACGAGGCGTTCGAGTTCGGGCTCCAACGCGATCACGTCGAGCTCTTTCGTCGGGCCGTAGATCTGCTGCACGATGCTCGGCGCGAGGTGGATGCGGATGCGGCGGGCCAGCTCGGCCGGGTCGGTCACGGTGGCGGCGTGTTCGGCCAGGCTCTCGACGATGGAGCGCATGTCGCGGATGTGCACGCCTTCTTCCAGCAGAAGCTGCAGAACCTTTTGCAGTGCGGCGATGACGACCATCTTGGGAACCACGTCCTCGATCAGTTTCGGGGCCAGTTTCGTCACGTGCTCGACGAGCTGCTGGGTCTCGACGCGGCCCAGCAATTTGGCGGCGTGCAGTTGCATCAAGTGTGAAAGATGGGTCGCCACCACAGTCGAGCAATCAACGACCGTAAACCCGGCCATTTGGGCCGACTCGCGCTGGCGCTCCTCGATCCACACCGCCGGCAGGCCGAAGGCGGGGTCGGTGGTGCGGGTGCCGATCAGCTGGGTGCTGGCGCCGCCGGGGTTGATGGCGAGCAGCATGCCGGGGAAGGCCTCGCCCTCGCCCACCACGGCGCCACGCAGCGTCAGGCGATAGGCGCTGGGCTTGAGCTCGAGGTTGTCGCGGATGTGCACCGGCGGCGGAAGGAATCCCACGTCCTGCGCGAACTTCTTGCGCACGCCCTTGATGCGGCCGAGCAGGTCGCCCTGGCGCGCCTTGTCGACGAGCGCGATCAGGCGGTAGCCGACTTCGAGACCGAGCGTGTCGACCGGCAGCAGGTCGTCCCAGCTCGCTTCGGCGTTCGGCTCGGCCATGGGCGCGGCCGGTGGCGGTGCGTTCTTTTCCAGCGTCTGGCGCTTCTTCAGCGACCAGGCGCCCCAACCCAGCCCGCCGGCGATCAGCAGGAACACGATGTGCGGCATGCCGGGGATCAGACCCAGCCCGCCCATCACACCGGCGGTGATCGAGAGCGAGCGTGGCGAGTTGAAGACCTGCTTGCTGATCTGGCTGCCCACGTCGGTGTCTTTGCCGACGCGCGAGACCACCATCGCCGCGGCCACCGAGATCAGCAGCGCCGGGATCTGCGCGACCAGCGCGTCGCCGACCGCGAGCAGGATGTAGCTGTTGGCGGCCTGCGAAGCCGAAAGATCGTGCTGCGCCACGCCGATGACGAAGCCGCCGATGATGTTGATGAACAGGATCAGCAAACCCGCCATCGCGTCGCCGCGCACGTATTTGCTGGCACCGTCCATCGAACCGAAGAACTCGGCTTCTTCGCCCACTTCGGCGCGGCGGCGCTTGGCTTCCTTCTCGTCGATCAGGCCGGCGTTCATGTCGGCGTCGATCGCCATCTGCTTGCCGGGCATCGCATCGAGCGTGAAGCGTGCGCCAACTTCGGCGATGCGCTCGGCGCCCTTCGTGACCACGATGAAGTTGATGACCACGAGGATCGCGAACACGATCAGACCGACCGCGAAGTTGCCGCCGATCAGGAAGTGGCCGAAGGCCTCGATCACCGCGCCGGCGGCGCCGGTGCCGGTGTGGCCTTCGAGCAGCACGACGCGCGTGGAGGCCACGTTCAGCGACAGGCGCAGCAAGGTCGTGAGCAGGATCACGGCCGGAAAGGCCGAGAAGTCGAGCGGGCGTGTCATGTAGGCCGCGACCATCATCACCATCAGCGCCATCGCGATGTTGAAGGTGAACAGCATGTCGAGCGCGAACGGCGGCAGCGGCAGCACCATCATCGCCAGGATCATCACGACCACCAGTGGCGCCGCCAGCGCCCGGATCGCCTTGGCGTTCGGGCCGAGCCAGGATTGCATCTGCTGCATCAGCGGGTTCATGACGGTCGGAGGCTCCGGAAACGGGGGCGAAGGCGCACCGAGGGGTGCTGCGCCATTGTTCCGGGGCGGGCTCAGAACTTGAGCCGGATAAGCGGGGTGAAGGGGCGGTAGTTCAGGGGCTGGGCTGGCGAGGGGGAAGCGGCCGAGCCCAGCGGAGGAACGTGCATCCAGTCACGACGCGACTGCGCTTCGGAACCCAGCGCGCCTGACCAGGCGGGCGCGCTGGTCAGGCTCTTCGTCGCACATCGTTGGCGCCGTCACCGGGTGGTGCGGCGCCCTCCGGGCCCTGGCTCAGCGGCGGTACGGGTTGTCAGGGTTGCGGTCATCGCGGTTGGGCACGCCGTCGCCGTCGCGGTCACGGTCGTAGCGGTTCGGCACGCCGTCGTGGTCTCGGTCGGCGTGCGACCAACCGTTCCGCTGGTGGTGACGACGCTCCCATTCGCGGCGTTGCCACTCGCGATGCTGCCAGTCCCGGTCACGCTCGCTCTCGTAACGATAAGACGGCGCCCAAGGACGCTCGTAGACCACCACGGGAGCGGTCTGGTAGACCGGGCGAGGTTGAACGTAGACCGGCTCGACCCGGACGACCGGCCGCGGCAGAGGAGGCGGCAGCAGAACCGGCAGGCCCGGCAGACCCGCAAGGCCGATCGAGACTTGTACGTCGGGTCGGGCTTGCGCGACCGATGCAGCGCCGAACACGGCGCCGATCAGGACGGTGGAGGCGATGAGTCTCTGGAAGAAGGTGCGCTTCATGGTGGCTCCTTGTGTTGCGGTGTAGTCATCTTGCGCGACCCCCCGTGAACGCCACCTGAACGAACGCGAGATTTTTC
The DNA here is from genome assembly GCA_040080605.1 of Burkholderiaceae bacterium. Taxonomy (GTDB): domain Bacteria; phylum Pseudomonadota; class Gammaproteobacteria; order Burkholderiales; family Burkholderiaceae_C; genus LMDS01. The sequence goes on along the minus strand of JBEBIB010000027.1, from coordinate 11,838 downwards.
AGCCCGCCCGCAGAGTGATGTCGACCCTGGCCCCGCCGAGGTCGGAACGGGTCAGTACCAGTTCGCCATCGTGGTGGCCGACCAGATCGCTGACGACCGCCAGGCCCACGCCGTGGCCCGGGACCTTTTCGTCGCCACGCACGTGCAGTTGCAGGATGGAACGCGTGTCGCCGAAACCCGGGCCATCGTCATCGACGCGCACATGCAGCGCATCTCCTTCGCGGCGTGCGCTGACAGCCACCCGCGTTCGTGCCCACTTCGCGGCGTTGTCCAGGACGTTACCGAACATCTCGAAGGCATCGCCTTCCTCGAGGCGCCAGGCGAGGTCGGGAGCGATGTCGAACGAGAACGCCAGGCCCTTGTCGGCGTAGACCTTGAGCAAGGAATCGCAGATCCGATTCAGGATCGGCGCGATGGGCAGCCAGGGTACGAAGCGCGAGGATCCACCGGCCGCTGCACGTGCCAGCTGGTGCTGCACGATGTCGTCCATGCGGGCGACCTGTTCGCTCACGACACCGGGCAGGCGCGTCGGCTCGCCGAGCGCGGTGCGCAGCACCGCCAGCGGCGTCTTCAGACTGTGCGCGAGGAAGCTCAACGCCTCCTTGTACCGGGTCTGTCGCGTGCGTTCCTGGTGGATCAGGGCGTTGATGTTGCTGGTCAGCGCCGTGATCTCGGCCGGATAGCGGCCCGCGATCTCGGTCTGCTCACCGTGTTCGATGCCGCGTATCTCGTGGGCAACCCGCCGCAAGGGCGCCAGGCCCCAGCCGAGAAGCAGCGTCTGCGATGCCAGCAGCAGCGCCGCGGCACCGCCCAGCCAGCTCCACAAGGTGCGCTGGAACGCAGCGACTTCCCGATCGAACTCGGCCTTGTCCTCGACCACCGACAGCACCAAGGGCGCGGTCTGCGCGCGCTCGGTCCAGTTCACGCTGTAGCCGATGGCCAGGTAGTCGCGGCCGCCCGAGGCGACGGTCTCCGAGCGCCATTGGCCGACCGCCACGTCGCGCAGGAAAGGCGGTTGGATTCCCACGCCGGAGGGCGACTGCCAGTCTTCGCGCCGCGCGACGTTGACGATCTTCGCGTACAGGCCCGATCCGGGCAGCGACAGGCGCGGCTCGGGAAACGATGGCGGAAGGTTCAACGCGCCCTGCTCATCCATTTCGACACCGGCGAGCAGCAGGTACACCGTGCCTTGCAGCTGCGCGAACCGCGCGGTGCGCACACTCTGTTCGTGGGCGCGCTGAACCACCCAGCCCGCGCTGGCGATGAAAGCGATCAGCACCACCGTGGCGCCGACCATCAGGCGCCCGCGGATGGAGTCGGGCCACCTCATGCCAGGGTGAACCGGTAGCCCCGTCCGCGCAAGGTTTCGATCGGTGACAGGGTGCCGCCCGGGTCGAGCTTGCGGCGCAGCCGACCGATCAACACCTCCACGACGTTGCTGTCGCGGTCTTCGTCGTGGGGGTACAGGTAGTCCGACAGCTCCTGCTTGGTCACGATCCGGGCCCGCTCGCGCACCAGGTACTCCAGCAGCCGGTATTCGAAGGCGGTGAGCTCGACCGCGTTGCCGTCCAGACGCGCACTTTGCGCCGAGAAGTCGATGGCGAGGGGGCCCAGCGTCAGCACGTCCGACGTGGCCTTCATCGAGCGCCTCAACAAGGCCTTGATGCGCGCCGCGAGTTCGGGGTATTCGAAGGGTTTGACCAGGTAGTCGTCCGCCCCCGCTTCGAGGCCCACGACCTTGTCCTGCCAGCTGCCACGCGCCGTCAGAATCAGGATGGGAAGGGCTCGGCCGTCTGCGCGCAGGGCCTTGACGACGTTGAGCCCGCCGAGTTTCGGAAGACCCAGGTCCACGATCGCCAGATCGACCGGGTATTCGCGCGCCTGGAAGAGCCCGTCTTCACCGTCGGCGGCCTGGTCGACCCGATAACCGTCGGCCTCCAGCTGGCGCGCCAGACCGAGCCGCAAGGGCGCCTCATCCTCGACCAGCAGCAAGCGCATCTTTTGCTCTCCCGCGGCTCAGCCGATGACTCGCCCACTCGCGGCGTCGATCAGGATGACTCGGACCTCCCCTTGCCCCGTGAGGACCTTCACGCGCCACACCGGGCGACGATTGGCTTCGCTCTTGTCGACCGACAGCACGCGGCCACTGGCAGCGCGTTGCGCCGCCGCCGCAGCCTCGTCACGGCTGATGTCCGCCCAGGCGGGGGCGGCGATCACGATCAACAGTGCGCACAGCGGCTTGACGAGGACGTTCATGAGGCGGCGAATCCGGGTTCGACCTCTATCGTCCCACAGGATCCGCCCACACGCGCAGGAACGACGCAGGCCGGAGTGTGCACCGGTCGCGTTCCGGCAGTCACAAGCGTGATGAGGGTGATGCGCTTCACAAATCGGTCCGGAAGATGGCCATGAACGCATCTTGGGGCCTTGACATGAACGCAGGCTGAACCGGGTCGGCGCCGAAGCGGGTCTTCCGCCGTGCAATGCCTGAGTGTTCGTTCTCGCCGGGCTCGGCCGCGCCGACAATGCGATTCACGCCCGCACCGCGCGGCATCAGAAAGGCCGACCCATGAGCTTCCCTCCCGCCAATTTCGATCCGTCCATCGATCCTTCGGCCGACCAGGTGCGCGCATTGCGTGATGTCGGTCCGGACGGGCCGGTGGTGATGCTCAACCTGTTGAAGTTCCGCGAGCGAGCCCATTACCCTTCGGGATCGCCCCACGCGCCGTGCTCGGGCGCAGAGGCCTACCGCAGGTACCAGACCGCATTCGTGGAAACGGTAGGTGACGTGAGCCATGCCGAGGTGGTGTGGGAAGGACGGGTCGACACGGCCTTCATCGGCGATGCCGGCCAGGACTGGGACAAGTGCCTGCTGGTCCGCTACCCGAGCCGTCAGCACTTCCTTTCGATGATGGCCAACGCCGCCTATCGCGACGCGCTGGTCCATCGTTACGCGGGCCTCGAACGCACCGTGCTCTTGCAGATGCGGGGCTGACGACGCAACAGACCGACGGTTGGCATCGGAGAGCACGTCCGACACAGAGAAGAGAGAATGCGTGTTCCTCATCCTCGCGAGCTCCCCATGACCGCCCTCCCCGACAAGCCCGCCCTGCGCATCGACTTCGTGTCCGACGTGGCCTGCCCCTGGTGCGCCGTCGGCCTGAATTCGCTGGAAGAAGCCTTGCGGTCCGTGGCCGGCGAGATCCCGGTCGAGCTGCATTTCCAGCCCTTCGAACTGAACCCGACCATGGCGACCGAAGGCGCCGATGCGGGCGAGTACCTGAAGGCGAAGTACGGCATGGGCGACGAGCAGCTGGCGCGCAACCGGGCCAACATCCGCCAGCGCGGCGCGGCGGTCGGTTTCGACTTCGGCGATCGGGTACGGGTCTGGAACACCTTCGATGCGCACCGCCTGCTGCATTGGGCCGGGCTGCAGGGCGCCGACGAGTAACGCGCGTTGAAGCACGCGTTGCTGCAGGCCTATCACGGCCAGGGGCTGAACCCTTCCAACCCGCAACTGCTCGCGCGGCTGGCGGGCGAGACCGGGCTGGATGCCGCGGAGGCCGTTGCGGTGCTGAGCGAAGGCCGCTACGCCGACGAGGTGCGCGCGGCCGAGGCCGAGTGGCAGCAGGCCGGCATCCAGTCGGTGCCCGCGATCGTGATCAACCGGCAGCACCTGATCTCGGGCGGCCAGCCGCCCGAGGTGTTCGAGAAGGCGTTGCGGCAGATCGCGGAGAGTTCGCTGAAGTGATTCAGGCCATGGCGCCGCTCAGGCGCATCCACGCCGGCGTGCTGGACATCAGCTACTTCGAAGCCGGCCCTGCCGACGGGCCGCCGGTGTTCCTGATGCACGGCTTTCCCTACGACATCCATGCCTATGCCGAGGTGGCGCCCCTGCTGGGGGCCGCGGGTTGCCATGTGTTCGTACCGTATCTGCGCGGCTACGGAGGGACGCACTTTCTCGACGCCTCGACACCACGTTCCGGCGAACAAGCTGCGCTCGGCGCCGACCTGCTCGCGCTGATGGACGCGCTGAACATCCCCCGCGCCGTTCTGGCCGGCTACGACTGGGGTGGGCGCGCCGCTTGTGTCGTGGCCGCGTTGTGGCCGGAGCGGTGTACCGGCCTCGTGTCATTCAACAGCTACAACATCCAGGACATCGCCCGGGCCATGGCGCCTTCGAAAGCAGAAGACGAACATCGGCTCTGGTACCAGTACTACTTTCACAGCGAGCGCGGCCGTGCCGGGCTCGCCCAAGACCGCCGCGGCCTCACGCGGCTGCTGTGGAAGCTCTGGTCGCCGACCTGGGCGTTCGACACCGCCACCTTCGAGCGCAGCGCGGCCGCGTTCGACCACCCGGATTTCGTCGACGTGGTGATCCACTCGTACCGTCACCGTTTCGGCCTGGTGCCGGGCGACCCGGCGCTCGAACACATCGAAAGCCGGCTCGCACTGCAACCTGCCATCACGGTGCCCACGATCACGTTCGACGGCATCGACGACGGCGTGCGCGGGCCGGCCGACGCCTCGGCGCACGCATCGAAGTTCACCGGGCCACGCTCGCACCGTCTGGTGCCCGGCGTCGGCCACAACATGCCGCAGGAAGTGCCGCGCGTGTTCGCCGACGCCGTGCTCGAACTGGTCAGCCCGGTGCGTTGATCAACGCTCGACCTTCAGTCAGAAGGTGGTCGATCGCCGCGTTGACCGCTGCGATCTGGGCCTCGTTGCATTGATCGGGGGTGGCGGTCGGGCTGTCCGGGTAGACCTCGGTGGTCGTCACGAAGCGCGCGCCGGTCATGCCGCCACACAGGCCGATCGACCGCTTGGCGAAGTTGATGACGCCTTCCTGTTGCAGCGGCGCGCCGATGATCAAGCCCCGTTCATCGGCTGCGGCGATGTGGGTCACGCGGCGCACGGCATCGATCACCGCGCGCTGGAATGCCGGAACCGGCCGCTCGCTGTCGGCCACCAGGTAGAAGCCGTCGGGAATGGCGTCTCGCTCGAACCGCACGCCGTCGCGCGCGGCCTTGGCCGGGCCGAATTCGCTGTTGTCGGTGTCGGTGGTCTCGTGCAGGTCGACATGCACATCGACGCGCTCGCAGTTCGCCAAGACGCAGGCCATCGCCAGCGCCGATTCGGCGGCCGGGCTGTTCGGCCTGAACTGCCGGTTCGGGTCGAGCGCCTCGGGGTTCCAGCGGTTGATGGTCTCGTAGCCCCAAGGGCTGATGCAGGGCAGCACCAGCAGATTGACGGCAGCGGCGTGCGCCTCGAACTCCTGCTGGATCCAGCGCAGCGCCCCCTGCACGCCACTCGTCTCGTAGCCGTGCACGCCGCCGGTGACGAGCACGACGGGGCGGCTCGGCTCCCAGCGCCGACTGCGCACCGCGCAGAGCGGGTAGCTGCCCAATCCGAAACGTGTGTAGTCGAGAACACCGTACTCGAACAGCTCGGCTTGCGCGGGCAAACGAGTCTGGAGTGGCGCGAGCACCTCTTGGGCAAAATTTCGCTGAACTCGCTGGCGACCGAGCCAGGTGGCCTTGTCCGCAGCATCCCAAGGGGTGCCGGGCTTGCCGATCGGATACGGGAGAGGAGAACCAGAGGCCATCGTTGATTTGATCACGACGGATGGCCAAGCCACTCCGATAGACGATGCTCGCAGGTCTTGAAGACGACGTAGGCGGCGCAGCTGACCACGCCTTGCAGGGTGAGTTCGCCCAACTGGCTCAGCGCGCCATCCATCACCGCCATCGTGCTGTGGTCACGCAACAGCCGCAGGTTTGCCGCCAGCAGATTCACGAGGTTCAGGGTGGCCAGCGCACCCACGAGAAAACTCAAGGCCAGGACGACGAAGGTGAGCCACAGGCGCGAGAGCACGACGCTTTGGAACAGTCTGTTCATGTCTAGAGCCCGATGAAGATTCGATCCGTTTGTCGCCCGGGCCGTGGGCGGGCTTACAGCCGCGAAGCGTGCTCGGCTGCCGAAGACACTCCCTTGTCAGAACACCCGGTAGTGCAGGTAGGCGGCCTGCGGGTCCTCGCCGGCGCGGATGGCGCGCACCATATCGCCCTCGGTGGCCATCTTGCGTTCGGCTGCGGCCACCACAGCCTCGACCTCGGCCGCGCCGATGAGGATGACGCCGTCGCGGTCGGCCAGCACGTGGTCGTCGGGCAGGACCTGCAGGCCGCCGATGGCCACCGGCTCCTCGAAGGCCTCGGCACGCCAGGCGCACACGATGTCGATGGGCGTGGCGAAACGGGCGAAGACCGGGAAGCCCTGGTCGACCACGGCCTGGATGTCGCGGCAACCGCCGTCGACGATGTAGCCGCGCACGCCCTTGATCTTCAGCGCCTCGGCCGACAGGCCACCGAACAGCGCGCGGGTGTCGTCCTGCGGCTGGCACACCACCACGTGCCCGGCCGGCGCGCGTGACAGCAGGCCGGCCCACTCGTACAGCGAGGTGTGCTTGTCCATCGTGGGGTCGGGCCGACCGCGCACGGTGAACACCGGCCCGGCGGCCCGCATCGTCGGCTCCAGCCCATTGATGCTGCGCGGCAGCACGCGCAGGGGCAGGCCGAGGTCTTTCATCACGTCGTGGACGACGGAGCTGTGGCAAGCGTGCAGGCGGTCGGCAAGGGTCATTCAGGTCTCCTCAGAGGGGTTCGGGGGCTACCAGGGCGTCGTTCGATAGTCCTTCAGGAACTGACCCCACACATGCTCGCCGGTGTTGATGCCGCTGATGATGGGGTCGAGGATGCGGGCCGCGCCGTCGATGATGTCGAGCGGCGGGTGAAAGCGGTGCTCGGCGGTCTTGCGTGCGGCGATGTCGACCGGGTCTTCGTCGGTCACCCAGCCGGTGTCGACGCTGTTCATGTGGATGCCGTCGCCGTGGTAGTCGGCCGCGGCCGTGCGCGTCATCATGTTGAGCGCGGCCTTGGCCATGTTGGTGTGCGGGTGGCGCGTGGTCTTGAAGCTGCGATAGAACTGGCCTTCGACGGCAGAGACGTTGACGATGTGCTTGTCGCGCCCCGGCGTGCGCAGCATCAGCGGCTTCAGCCGCGCGTTGATCAGGAACGGGGCGATGGCGTTGACCAGTTGCACTTCGAGCAGCTCGACGGACGGCACTTCGTCCATCAGCATGCGCCAGGAGTTGCGCCCGCGCAGGTCGACCTGCTGCAGGTCCTGGTCGAGCCGGCCTTCGGGGAACAGGTGCTGTTGCGCCAGAAGCTCTTCGGGCAGCAGCGGGATCTGCGACAGCTCTGCCGCGCGCGTGAGGGCCGGCAACACGGCAGTGAGTGTTGTGGCGCCTTTGGCCGCGTCGGCATTCGGCAGGATGTTGCTGCTGCGCAAGCCCTCGTAAGTGCCGATCAGTTTGCGCACTTCGGCCGGCGCGTGGTGCAGGGCTTCGGTCTCGCCCGCCATCATGTGTGCGTAGAAATCCGGCGGGCGCCGCACAGTCTGGCAGGCGTTGTTGACGATGAAGTCGAGGCGGTCGCGCGTGCTCAGCAGTTCGTGGCAGAAGGCTTCCACGCTCGGGGTGTGGCGCAGGTCCAGGCCGAAGATCTCCAGCCGGTGGCCCCATTCGGAAAAGTCTGCCTCCTGGGCATAACGCACCGCCGAGTCTCGCGGAAAGCGCGTGGTGACGATCAGGTGGGCGCCGGCCCGCAGCAGCTTCAGGCCCGTCTGGTAGCCGATCTTGACGCGCCCGCCGGTGAGCAGGGCGACGCGCCCGCGCAGGTCGGCCAGTTCGGTGCGCTTGCTGAAGTTGAGCTGGGCGCAGGCCGGGCACAGCTGGTCGTAGAAGTGGTGGATGAGCTGGTACTTCGCCTTGCAGACGTAGCAATGTTTCGGCTCGGTGCGCGGCCCTTCACGGCCGCTGTCGCCGTCTTCCAGCTTGCCGACGTCTTGTGCCGAGAAGTCGAGCGGCGGAAAGAACGCGGGCGCCGTGAACACCGGTTTGCGCCGCAGCGCGCGAATGCCGGTCTCGTGCAGCACGGCATCGCTCTCGCGCGTGTGCGTGGCGCGGCGTTCACGCGCCGCGGCCCGGCGCATCTGGCGGCGCTCGCGGTGGTCGGGGTGGTGAATGCGTGCAATGGCCTGGAACAGGCGCTCGCGCTCGGCAGGCGGCAAGGCGTCGACGACGTCGAAGTCCGCGGCGATCTGTTCGAGCAGCAGCGTCGTCGCGCGCAGCCGCTCGAGCAGGTCGGGGTCTGGCGTTGAAGTGGCGGGGCGGGAAATGTTCATCCCCGGATTCTCGCCGCCTCCGTCAGTCGAAGGTCTCCATCGCCGGCACCGGCTTGTGGTGCGGGTCGAGTTCGGCCGGCACGTTGAGCTCGGGCAAGGCCGCCGGCATCGGGACGTAGCCCTTCAACGCGGCGCGCAGCTGGTACACGTAGGCCAGCACCTGGGCCACGGCAGCGAACAGCGCGGCCGGGATCTCGCGGTCGAGTTCGGCGTGGGCGTAGAGCGCACGCGCCAGGACCGGCGCCTGCAGGACCGGCACCTTGGCTTCGGTGGCGGTGTCGCGGATCTTCATCGCCAGCAGGTCGGCCCCCTTGGCCACGACACGTGGCGCGCCCATGCGCCCGTCGTCGTACTTCAGGGCCACGGCGTAGTGGGTCGGGTTCATCACCACCAGGTCGGCGGTGGGCACGGCGGCGATCATGCGGCGGTTGGCGGCCTGGCGCATCATCGCGCGCACCTTGGCCTTGATTTCCTGGTTGCCTTCGAGCTCGCGGTGTTCCTGCTTCAGCTCGGCGTGGCTCATCTTCAGCCGCTGCGCGTGCTGGAAGCGCTGCAGCGGCACGTCGATCGCGGCGAAGGCGGCCAGCGCCAGCAGCAGCAGCGTCATGCCACCGAGCAGGGTGTGCGTGCCGTGCTCGATGGCGGCGGTGAGCGGCATCGTCAGCAGGCCCGAGAAGTCGTCAATGTGGCTCTTGAAGTAAAGCGCGCCGATGGCGCCGAGGATCAGCGCCAACGCACTGCCCTTGAGCGCGTCGATCAGCTTGTCTTTGGACAGCAGCCCCACCACGCCGGTCAGCGGGTTGAGCTTGGAAAAGCGCGGCATCATGGCTTTTGTCGACCAGTTCCAGCCACTCATCGCGATGCCGCCGATCACGCCGGTGGCCGCCATCACCAGGCCGAACGGGATCACGACCCAGAGCAGCGAGATGGTCAGTTCGAGCAGCCGCGTGCCCATGAAGCCGGGGTTCTGCACCGAGCTGCTGTCGAAGCGCAGACCCTGCATCAGCATCTGCTTCATCCAGTCGGCCAGCATCGGCGCGCAGGTGACGAGCACCGCACCACCCGCCGCGATGGCGCAGAAGTGCCCGAGGTCACGCGAACGTGCGACCTGCCCTTCTTCACGCGCCTTTTGCAGCTTGCGGGGTGAGGCAGGTTGGGTGCGGTCTTGTGCGTCCTGGGAGGCCATGGCGAAGGGGTCGAACGGGGGTTCGGTACTTCTTCATTGTTCCGGAGCACCCGGAAAACTGGAGCCCGATAAGCGCGGTGAACAGCGGCTACTTCCCCAGCACTCAAGCCAGCACGAAACGATTGCGCCCCTGCTTTTTGGCGCTGTAGAGCGCGGTGTCGGCACGCGACAAGACCTCGGCAGCGTCTTGCCGACCGCCCTCGTAGACCGCCACGCCGGCACTGGTCGTGACCACCAGTGCCTGGCCCGCCACCTCAAACGGCGCGTGGATGCAGGCCACGATCTTCTCGGCCAGCCGACCGAATTCCGACCCGCCATCGATGCTGTCGAGCAGCACCACGAATTCGTCGCCGGCCAGGCGCGCCACCGTGTCGGTGGAGCGCACGCAGGCCCTAAGCCGGCGTGCGAATTCGCACAGCACGGCGTCACCACCCGCATGCCCGATCGAGTCGTTGATGGACTTGAAGTGATCGATGTCGAGAAACACCACCGCCATGGCCTGCTTCGTGCGCCGCGAGCGTGTCATGGCGTCGGCGATGCGTTCGTCGAACTGGCGCCGGTTCGGCAGGCCGGTGAGCGGATCGACCCGCGCCAGCAACTCGAGTTGCGCTTGCGTGTTCTGCAATTCGGTGATGTCGAAGGTCATCGCGTAGAAGCCGCGCACGCGGCCCTCGGCATCGATGTCGGGGATGTAGTTCGACTGGTAGTGCCGCAGTTGGCCGCCGACCAGGTCGGAGTAGGCGAACGAGACCTTCTCGCCCCGCAGCGCCGTGCTCACGTGCGGCGCGATGGCGGCATAGGCGGCCTCGCTGCGAACCTCACGCATCGTGCGCCCGAGGGCCGCCTCGGTGTCGATGCCGAACACGCGCCCGATGTGGGCGTTCAGAAAGCGGTAGCGCTCCTCGGTGTCGACGAGCGCGATCAGCGCCGGCAGGTTGTCGGCGATGGTTCGCAGCCCACGCTGGCTGTCGAGCGCGGCCTGCTCGGCGGCCTTGCGCTCCGTGATGTCCTGGAACGCCCCGAACAGCCGCACGGCCTTGCCGTCCTGCATCAGCGCTTCGCCTTGGGCCCGCACGATCCGCGGGCGGCCCTTGGCCGTGATGAAGGGGAGCTCCAGGTCATATGCCGTGCCGTGCTGGATCGCGTTTTCCACGGCGGCTCGAATGATCGGCCGGGCCTGCGGCGCATAGAAGTCGATGTTCGCCAGCAGTTCAGGTTCGATCTCCGGCCCGACTTCGTGAATGCGGTAGACCTCCTCGGTCCAGATGATCTTGCCGGTCTCGAGCTCAAGTTCCCAGCCACCCACGTGGGCCATCGCGCCCATGCGCTCGCGCAAGTCGGCCGCGCGTTGCATGGCATGCCGATTCGCGATGCGCTGGCTGATGTCCATGTGCGTGCCGACGATGCGCACCGGTGTGCCCGCAGCATCGCGTTCCACGACCACGGCGCGGCTCAGGGCCCAGATCCAGTCGGCGCTCTTGTGCCGCAGGCGCAGCTCACATTCGTAGTACGCGCTCTCACCTTTGAGGTGCCGGACCATCGCCGCATTCAGCGGTACCCAGTCTTCGGGGTGGATCAGACGGCGCCACTCGGGCTCGCCGTTCGCAACATCTTGCGGCGAATAACCGAGCATCGTGCATTCACGCTCATTGACGGTGAACTTGCCACTCGGCACATGCAAGTCCCACAGCCCGAGATCGCCGCCCCGCAGCGCAAGCTCCAGCAGCTCGGCACTGCGCCTGCGCTCTTCAGTCGCCTGCGCGGACAAACGTTCGAGATCGCGGGCCTGCTGTTCAGACGCCAGCGTCTTCTGGCGCAACTCGAACAAGGCCGTCACCTGGCGGGCGAGCGCGCGCAGGGCAGCGATCTGGCCCGCGTCGAGCACCCGCGGCACGGTGTCGATCACGCAGACCGTGCCCATCGAATGGCCGTCGGCCATGACGATCGGCGCACCAGCGTAGAAACGGATGCGCGGGTCGCCGGTGACGAGCGCGCTGTCTTTGAAACGTGGATCGACGCCCGCATCGCCGACGACGAAAACCGGTTCCGTCCCGGCGATCGCGTGCGCGCAGAAGGCGAGATCGCGGTGGGTTTGCTGCGCGCTCAGGCCGACCCGGGCCTTGAACCACTGTCGCTCGCTGTCGACCAGCGAGACCAATGCAATCGGTGTGCCGCAGATCTGCGACGCGAGCAACACGATGTCTTCATACAGCGACTCGGGCAGCGTGTCGAGAATCTGCAAGCCCCGCAATGCGGCGATGCGCGCCGATTCGTCACCGGCGGGTGGGGCTGAAAGCAGGGGCATCGTGGCTGAATCGGGTGGAGAGGGTCGACACCCGATTGTGTTCTTTTGGGTCGGCGTGCATCCAGCCCCGCCGCGGCCGCGTATCCCACCCCACGCCGCCCAGCAG
>JBEBIB010000048.1:0-18100 GCA_040080605.1 Burkholderiaceae bacterium | reverse complement strand
CCCCCGTACCCCATGAACGCACCCCTCGCCCTGAGCCAGATCAGCGCCGCCACGCAGGCTGCACCCCACGCGACACGCCTGCGCGAGATCCCGTACAACTACACCTCGTTCTCCGACCGCGAGATCGTGATCCGCCTGCTCGGCAGCCGCTCCTGGGAGCTGCTGAACCGCCTGCGCGACGAGCGCCAGACCGGCCGATCGGCGCGCATGTTGTACGAAGTGCTGGGCGACATCTGGGTCGTGCAGCGCAACCCGTATTTGCAGGACGACCTGCTCGACAACCCGAAGCGGCGCAAGCTGCTGATCGAAGCGCTGCACCACCGGCTCGGCGAAGTCCAGAAGCGCCGCACGCCGGACGGCGACGTCGAGCGCGACGCTGCCGTCGGCGAGTTGCTTCAGGCCGCGAGCGGTGCGGTCACGGCGTTCGCCGAGCAGTTCGGCCAGGTCGACGAGTTGCGCCGACGCTGCGCCCGGGTGCTGGGCCGCGTGACGGCGAAAGACAACATCAAGTTCGACGGCCTGAGCCGCGTCTCGCACGTGACCGACGCGACCGACTGGCGCGTCGAGTACCCCTTCGTCGTGCTGACGCCCGACACCGAGGCCGAGATGGCTTCCCTCGTGGCCGGCTGCGTCGAACTCGGCCTGACCATCATTCCGCGCGGCGGCGGCACCGGCTACACCGGCGGCGCGATCCCGCTGACCTGGAACAGCGCGGTCATCAACACCGAGAAGCTGGAAGCGATGACCGAGGTCGAGATGAAGACCTTGCCGGGCATGGACCGCGAGGTCGCGACCGTCTGGAGCGAAGCCGGTGTCGTCACCCAGCGTGTGGCCGACGCGGCCGAGCGCGGTGGCTTCGTGTTCGCCGTCGACCCGACCTCGGCCGAAGCCTCGTGCATCGGCGGCAACATCGCGATGAACGCCGGTGGCAAGAAGGCCGTGCTGTGGGGCACCGCGCTCGACAACCTGGCCTCGTGGCGCATGGTCACGCCCGAAGCCAAGTGGCTCGAAGTGACGCGCCTGAACCACAACATGGGCAAGATCCACGACGTGGAAGTGGCGAGCTTCGAGCTGCGCTACTTCGACGCGTCGGGCAAGAAGCTCGAGCGCACCGAGCGCCTCGACATCCCCGGCAGCACCTTCCGCAAGGAAGGCCTGGGCAAGGACGTGACCGACAAGTTCCTCGCCGGCCTGCCGGGCATCCAGAAGGAAGGCTGCGACGGGCTGATCACCTCGGCGCGCTGGGTCGTGCACAAGATGCCCAAGCACACGCGCACCGTGTGCCTGGAGTTCTTCGGCAACGCCAAAGACGCGGTGCCGAGCATCGTCGACATCAAGGACTTCATGTTCGCCGAGGCGAAGGCGGGCGGCGCGATCCTGGCCGGCCTGGAACACCTCGACGACCGTTACCTGCGCGCGGTCGGCTACGCGACCAAGAGCAAACGCGGCGGCCTGCCGAAGATGGTGCTGTTCGGCGACATCGCCGGTGACGACGCCGACGTGGTGGCCCGCGCTACCAGCGAAGTCGTGCGCCTGGCCAATGGCCGAGCGGGTGAGGGCTTCATCGCGGTCAGCGCCGACGCACGCAAGAAGTTCTGGCTCGACCGCAAGCGCACCGCCGCGATCAGCAAACACACGAACGCGTTCAAGGTCAACGAAGACGTGGTGATCCCGCTGCCGCGCATGGGCGAGTACACCGAAGGCATCGAGCGCATCAACATCGAGCTGAGCCTGCGCAACAAGCTGGCGCTGGTCGACGCGCTGGAAGCCTTCTTCATGAAGGGCAATTTGCCGCTCGGCAAGAGCGACGACGCCGGAGACATCGCCTCGGCCGAGCTGCTGGAAGACCGGGTGCAGCAGGCGCTGGCGCTGTTGCAGGAAGTGGGCGAGCAATGGCGCTACTGGTTGACGCATCTCGATGAAGTGCAGGCGAGCACAGGCCGCAGCTACTTCGTCGACCTGCAAGACCACACGCTGCGCGCGTCGTGGAAGACGCAGATCAAGGCGAAGCTGCAGGACATCTTCGCCGGCTCGGCGCTGAAACCCATCGTCGACGAGTGCCAGAAGATCCACGGCCAGGTGCTGAAGGGCCGTGTGTGGGTGGCGCTGCACATGCACGCCGGCGACGGCAACGTGCACACCAACATCCCGGTCAACTCAGACAACTACCAGATGCTGCAGACGGCGCACGAAGCCGTGGCCCGCATCATGAAACTGGCGCGCTCGCTCGACGGCGTGATCTCGGGCGAACACGGCATCGGCATCACCAAGCTGGAGTTTCTGACCGTCGACGAGATGGCCGACTTCACCGCCTACAAGCTGAAGGTCGACCCGCAGGGCCGCTTCAACAAGGGCAAGCTGCTGCGCGACCCGGCGCTCAAGGCCGACCTGACCAATGCCTACACGCCGAGCTTTGGCCTGATGGGCCACGAGTCGCTGATCATGCAGCGCAGCGATATCGGCGAGATCGCCAACTCGGTGAAAGACTGCCTGCGCTGCGGCAAGTGCAAGCCGGTGTGCGCCACGCACGTGCCGCGCGCCAACCTGCTCTACAGCCCGCGCAACAAGATCCTCGCGACCTCGCTGCTGGTCGAGGCGTTTCTGTACGAAGAGCAGACGCGCCGCGGTGTGAGCATCAAGCACTGGGAAGAGTTCGAGGACGTGGCCGACCACTGCACCGTCTGCCACAAGTGCCTGAGCCCGTGCCCGGTCGACATCGACTTCGGCGACGTGTCGATGAACATGCGCAACCTGCTGTCGAAGATGGGCAAGAAGAGTTTCCGCCCCGGCAACAAGATGGCGATGATGTTCCTGAACGCCACCAACCCGGAGACGATCAAGCTCTTGCGCATGGGCATGGTCGATGTCGGCTTCAAGGTGCAGCGCATCGCCAACGACCTGCTGCGCGGCCTGGCCAACAAGCAGACGGCGGCACCCCGCTCCACGGTCGGCGCTGCGCCGATCAAGGAACAGGTGATCCACTTCATCAACAAGAAGATGCCGGGCAACCTTCCGAAGAAGACGGCGCGTGCGCTGCTCGACATCGAGGACAAGGACTACGTTCCGATCATCCGCGACCCGAAGACGACGACGGGCGAAACCGAAGCGGTGTTCTATTTCCCCGGTTGCGGCTCGGAGCGTCTGTTCTCGCAAGTGGGCCTGGCCACGCAGGCGATGCTGTGGCACGCCGGCGTGCAGACCGTGCTGCCACCGGGTTACCTGTGTTGCGGTTACCCGCAACGCGGTTCGGGCCAGTTCGACAAGGCCGACAAGATCATCACCGACAACCGGGTCCTCTTCCACCGCGTCGCCAACACGCTGAACTACCTCGACATCAAGACCGTGGTGGTGAGCTGCGGCACGTGTTACGACCAGCTGCAGGGCTACAAGTTCGAAGACATCTTCCCCGGCTGCCGCATCATCGACATCCACGAGTACTTGCTGGAGAAGGGCATCACGCTTGGGTCGGCATCGGCCGGCGGTTATCTGTACCACGACCCCTGCCATACGCCGATGAAGCTGCAGGAGCCGATGAAGACGGTGAAGGCGCTCGTCGGGCCGAACGTGATCGAGAGCAAGCGCTGCTGCGGCGAAAGCGGCACGCTCGGCGTGACGCGCCCGGACATCTCGACCCAGGTGCGCTTCCGCAAGGAAGAAGAACTGCGCAAGGACGAAGCGGCGCTGCGTGCGACCGGTGCGGTCGCCGAGAAAGGACCGATGAAGATCCTGACCTCGTGCCCGAGCTGCCTGCAGGGTTTGTCGCGCTACACGGGCGACCTGAACAACGGCTTGCTCGAAGCCGACTACATCGTGGTCGAAATGGCGAACCAGATTCTCGGGCCGGATTGGTTGCCGGAATACGTGGAGCGCGCCAACGAAGGCGGCATCGAGCGCGTGCTCGTCTAAGGCAGCCGGTCGAAGCGTTCGTCGAGGCCGGCCACAGTCGACAGGTCGATGCCGAAGATGCCTTGCAGTGTTTCGCGCAGCTCGGCTGACGTGGCGAGCGTTCGTGTCTCGCTGCTGCCGTCGAGGCGATGGAAGGTGAGTTGCCGGTCGCGCAAGACGTAGCGGCCAGCAGCGCAGGGCTTTGCTGCCATCAGCAACTGCCGGAACATCGAGTCCGGGTGGTTGCACAGGTACCAGCTCGCCATTTCGTAGTCGGAGCGCAGCTGCGGTTGCAGGTCGAAGCGGTAGACAGGCTTCCACTCGCCGGCCACTGCGGCTTGCAGCACGCGGTCGCTGGATGTCGGCTGAAGGCGGAACGGGCCGTGTGGCGTGGCTTGCGGTGCGCTGAGGTCGAGGCGCAGCGGCGAGGTCAGCGTCATGCCGCCGAAACCAGCGTCGACGACGTACTGGTGGGAGTTCAGATCGACCACGAGCAGCATGTGCGTGCGGGGTCGGATCATCTCGGGTGGCATGTTCCACAGTACGCGCGCCGTGAGATCGGTGACTGAAAAGCCCAGTGCCCGCAACGCGGCGCCGAGAAGGGCGTTGTGCTCGTAGCAGAAGCCTCCGCGCTGGCCGCGCACCAGCTTCGCGTGCACAGCGGCTGGGTCGAGGTGGACCGGTACATCAAGCCACGGGTCGAGGTTCTCGAAGGCGATGTTGCAGGCGTGGTCGTGATGGATCGCTTTGAGCGTCCCCAGCGTTTTTTTGCACGGGCCGGTGTGGCCGATGCGCTGCAGATAGGTGTCGAGGTCTGTGGGGGTCACTGCTGAAGTCCGATGACGTTCGAAGCGTCGCGGCAGGCGGCACCCGGCGGGCGGCTCATGCTGTGGCGGTCTCCGCTTCGCTCCAACTGCACTGCGGTGCTCGGTCCGAGGTCGTGCGGCAGAACTCACTACGCTCACTTCGTTCGCTCCGTTCAAACAGCTGCCGCAAGTCAGTTGACGAAACGCGCTGCGCGCGCCGACCTCGGCCCTGCGCTCCTCGTCGCCACAGAAATCGCCTCCCACCGGGTGCCGCCCGCCGCTCTGGCACCACTGCGGCTTTTCGACGAGCAACGAAAGACCTGCCAGCAAAGGCGCGTGTGGGCAGGCTGGAGCGCGCCTCTGGAGCGCCGAGAAGCGCAGGGCTTGTGGCCGCGCGCGCAGCGCGCATCAACAACTGACTCGTCGCGGTTGTTTGAGTGTAGTGAGCGAAGCGAACGTAGCGAGTTCTGCGACGGGGCCACGAGACCGAGCATCGCAGGTAAGTCTGCGCGCAGCGCAGACCGCTCCAGCGAAGCGCTTAAGCCTGCCCACATGCGCCTTTGCCGCCCCGAACGTCGAAGGAAATCACACCCACGATAAACAACTCACTCCGCCGACAACTTCCGATCCTTGATCAGCGCATGCCAGAACTTCGTTTCTGTCTGGATGAACGCTCCCAAAGCCGGCCCATCGGTAGGCACCACTTCGAGACCGAAGTCTTCGAGCCGCGCACGTACTTCCGGCACGTTGATCGCCTTGGTCATCTCGCTGGTGAGCTTGGCCACGATCTCGGGTGGCGTGCCCTTCGGTGCGAACAACCCTTGCCACGCCGTGACCTCGAAGTCCTTCAGCCCATATGCACGCCCGATCTCGTCGAGCGTGGGCACGTCGGGCAAGGACGGGATGCGCTTCTTCGACATCACCGCCAGCGCCTTGACCTTGCCCCCCTTGATCTGCGGCAGGCCGGCGGCGGTGTCGAGCACCATCATCGGCACCTGGCCGCCGATCACGTCCTGCACCGCCATGGCCGTGCCGCGGTAGGGCACGTGCACGACGAAGGTGTTGGTGCGGTCCTTGAACAACTCCATCGCCAGGTGGTGCGGGCTGCCCACGCCGGGCGAGGCGTAGCTGTACTTGCCGGGGTTCTTCTTCAACTCTTCGATCAGCTGTTTCGCGCTCGTGAACCCCGAAGCCGGGTTGACGGCCAGGATCAGCGGAAAGCGCGCCATGAAACCGACCGGCGCCAGGTCTTGCGGGTCGTATGGCACCTTCTTGTACATGGCGGTGTGGAACACCATCGCGCCGTTGTCGCCGGTGACGATGGTGTAGCCGTCGGGCGGCGACTTGGCGGCGTTGTCGGTGCCGATCATGCCGGCCGCGCCGGGTCGGTTGTCGATCACGATGGTCTGGCCGAGCTGCTTGCCGAGCTGCGGCGCGAGCTGGCGCGCCAGGAAGTCGGAGCCGCCGCCGGCCGGGTAGGCCACGACCCAGCGCACTGGCTTGTTCGGCCAGGCTTGGGCCTGGGCGGCGAGCGGGGCCAGGCCGAGCAGGGCGCTCAGCGCAGCAGAGGCACGCAGCAGCGTGCGGCGGGTCGCGGTGACGTGGGTCATGGAGGGGCTTTCGACAATGAGATGCGCCATCTTAGCGAGCGCGGCCCCAGTGGCCTGCCGTCGGTGGCCTGCGGCAAAGCCCCAATCGAAACGGGGCCAGCCCCTTCGTTACACTGCCGTCGACCCTTCGCTCAACCGACATCATGGCTGGTCTGACATCCCAAACACCGCAACCAACGGCGATCACCGTGCACCAGCAATCGCGTGTGCTCGAGGTCGGTTTTTCCGACGGCAAGGAATTTCGCATTCCGTTCGAGTTGATGCGTGTCTACTCGCCTTCGGCCGAAGTGCAAGGCCATGGGCCGGGGCAGGAAGTACTGCAGACCGGCAAGCGCGAGGTCGGTCTGAACGGGCTGTCGCAGGTCGGCAACTACGCGGTGCAACCGAGTTTTTCCGACGGCCACGACACCGGCATCTTTTCGTGGGACTACCTCTACTTCCTGGGTTCGCAGCAAGACGAACTCTGGCGCAAGTATGAAGAGCGCCTGCTCCTCGCCGGAGCAAACCGCGACACTGCCACCGTGGCCAAGGCCGCGTCGGCCTGCGGCCACAACCACTGATCGAACCACGACGATGAGCGACACCCATTTCGGTTTCCAGACGGTCGACGAGTCGCAGAAAGCCGGCCGTGTGCGCGGCGTGTTCGATTCGGTCGCGTCCAAATACGACGTGATGAACGACCTGATGTCGATGGGCCTTCACCGCGCCTGGAAGGCCTACACCGTGGCCGTGGCCAACCTGCGCGAAGGCCAGAGCGTGCTCGACATCGCCGGCGGCACCGGTGACCTGGCGCGCGCTTTCGCGAAGAAGGTCGGCCCGCGTGGCACCGTGGTGCACACCGACATCAACGAAGCCATGCTGCGACAGGGCCGCGACCGCCTGCTCGACGAAGGGCTGGTCTTGCCCACCGCGATCTGCGACGGGGAAACGCTGCCGTTCGCGACCGGCACCTTCGACCTCGTCAGCGTCGCGTTCGGCCTGCGCAACATGACGCACAAGGACAAGGCGCTCGCCGAGATGAACCGCGTGCTCAAGCCCGGCGCGCGTTTGCTGGTGCTCGAATTCTCGAAGGTCGCGCAACCGCTCGCCAAGGCCTATGACTGGTACTCGTTCAAGGTGCTGCCGCGCATCGGCGAACTGGTGGCGCGTGATGGCGAGAGCTACCGCTACCTCGCCGAGTCGATCCGCATGCACCCGGGCCAGGCCGAGTTGAAGACGATGATGAAAGCGGCCGGCTTCGGCCACGTGGACGTGCACAACCTCAGCGCCGGTGTGGTCGCGCTGCATGTCGGCATCAAGTGCTGAACAGATGGGGTTCAAGGCCGTGACGACATTGCAGCCGCGCCTGCCCAGCCAGCGCGACGCCGGCAGATCGGCCGCGCCGACGGCGGTGTGCGTGGGCCTCGTGCTGGCGCTGGGCTGGCAGCAGGCGAACGCCGCCACGATGGGCAACGTCGTGACCTCGCTGGGTTTTTTCGTGGCGCTGGCGGCTCTGCTGGTGAGCCAGGCACTGCCTGCGCAGCTGGCGACCGACGCACTGCCGATGCTGGGGGTTGCGCTGCTGCTCAGCGCTGGCGCGGCGGTGCTGTGGCGCCTGCGCCGTGCGCCGTTCGTCGGCGGCCTGTGGTCTCTGGCGCCGCGTGCGGTGCGTGTGCCGGCAAAGAGCGTGGTGCCGGCGGTTGCGGTCGCGCTTCCGGCGGGCTTCGACCACGACACGCTGCTGGGCGAACTGCGGCACCAGTTCATCACGCTGCAGGCCGCCTGGGACGGTCGCGAGGTCGAGGTGCTGCGTGCGTTGACCACCCCCGACATGTTGTCCGAGCTGTGCGCGGAGTTGCCCGACTGCCATGGCGCGCCCAATCGCACCGAAGTGATCACGCTGCACGCCCGGCTGCTCGGCTTCGACGAAGTCGGTGCTGCCTACCTCGCGAGTGTCGAATTTTCGGGGATCATCCGCGAGTGCGAAGAGGCCGGCGCCGTGCCGTTCCGCGAGCTGTGGATGCTCGCGCGGCCCAAGCACGAAGCCGAAGGCTGGCGGCTGGCGCGCCAGCTCGACCTGCCTTAGTCAAACGTCGTTCAGATCGGCCAGGCCGGGCGCTGCCGCGTCCTTCGCCGCGAGCAGCGGGGGCATGCCCACGTCGGGCCAGGCGATGGCCAGCGTCGGGTCGTCCCAGCGCAAGGAGCGCTCGGCTTTCGGCTCGTAGTAGGCTGTGGTCTTGTAGAGAAAGTCGGCCGACTCGCTGAGCACCAGGAAACCGTGCGCCAGGCCGGGCGGCACCCAGAGCTGTCGGTGGTTGCTGCCGCTCAACTCCACGCCCACCCATTGCCCGAAGCTCGGACTGCCACGGCGAATGTCGACCGCCACGTCGAACACCACGCCCTGCGTCACCCTCACCAGCTTGCCTTGCGCGTGCGGAGCCACCTGGTAGTGCAGGCCGCGCAGCACGCCTTTGGCAGAGCGGGAGTGGTTGTCCTGGACAAAATCCAGCGCGAGGCCCGTCGTCTCATTGAAGGTCTTCTGGTTGAAGCTCTCCATGAAGAAGCCGCGCTCGTCGCCGAAGACACGCGGTTCGAGGATCAGCACGTCGGCGATCGAAGTGGGGGTGACTTTCATCCCGTCTCTTTCATCAGTAGACCTTGTCCTTCAGCAGACCTTGCAGGTACTGCCCGTAACCGTTCTTCAGCATCGGCTTCGCGAGTGCTTCGAGTTGCTCCGCGCTGATCCAGCCGGAACGGTAAGCGATCTCTTCGGGGCAGGCCACCTTCAGGCCCTGGCGTTTTTCCAGCGTGGCAATGAACTGGCTCGCCTCCAGCAGGCTGTCGTGCGTGCCGGTGTCGAGCCACGCATAACCGCGGCCCATGATCTCGACGCTGAGCTGGCCCTGGCGCAGGTAGGCGGCGTTGACGTCGGTGATCTCGAGTTCGCCGCGCGCCGAGGGTTTGATCGCGGCGGCGATGTCGCAAACCTGCTCGTCGTAGAAGTACAGGCCGGTCACCGCATAGTTGCTCTTCGCTGCCTTGGGCTTTTCTTCGATGCTGAGCGCGCGCTTCTGGGCGTCGAATTCAACCACGCCATAACGTTCGGGGTCTTGCACGTGGTAGGCGAACACCGATGCGCCGGTGGTGCGGGCAGCCGCGCTCCCCAGCAATTCCTGCAGCGCGTGGCCGTGGAAGATGTTGTCGCCGAGCACCAGCGCACTGGGACGGCCACCGACGAAATTCTTGCCGAGGATGAAGGCCTGCGCCAGGCCGTCGGGGCTGGGCTGCACGCAATAGCTGATGTTCACGCCCCAGCGCGCGCCATCGCCGAGCAGCGCTTCGAAACGCGGAATGTCCTGCGGTGTGCTGATCAGCAGGATGTCGCGCATGCCGGCGAGCATCAGTGCGCTCAGCGGGTAGTACACCATCGGCTTGTCGTAGACCGGCAGCAGCTGTTTGCTCATCGCCAGCGTGGCCGGGTGCAGCCGGGTGCCGGAGCCGCCGGCGAGGATGATGCCCTTGCGTATTTGTGTGTTCATGGTCTCGATGGTCAGCCCAGCACTTCGGTCAGCAATCGGTCGACGCCGGCCTGCCACGCGGGCAGGCTGAGGCCGAAGCTGTCGCGCAGTTTTTCCGTGTTCATGCGTGAATTGCCGGGTCGTTTCGCGGGCGTGGGGAAGGCGCTGGTCGGCACCGGTTCGATGGCATCCGGCGCCACCTTGATCGGCCGTCCCGCCACACGCGCGAACTCGATCACGTGGCGTGCATAACCGTGCCACGTGGTCTCGCCGGCTGCCACCGCATGGTAGGTGCCGGCGAGCCCGTTGCGCTGTATCACGGCGCGGGCCGCATGGGCGGTGATGTCGGCCAGCATGTCGGCGCCCGTCGGTGCGCCGAACTGGTCGTCGATCACCGTGAGGCGCTCGCGCTCGGCGGCGAGCTTGAGCATGATCTTCGCGAAGTTGCCACCGCGGGCGCCGTAGACCCAGCTGGTGCGGAAGATCAGGTGCTTGCAGCCGCTGGCGCGGATCGCTTCTTCGCCTTCGAGCTTGGTGGCGCCGTAGACGTTGAGCGGGCCGGTCTTCGAGTCTTCGACCCAGGGGGTGCTGCCGCTGCCGTCGAACACGTAGTCGGTGCTGTAGTGCACCAGCCAGGCGCCCAGGGAGTTCGCTTCGCGCGCCAGCACGGCGGGCGAGGTGGCGTTCAAGGCACGCGCGACCTCGGGCTCGCTCTCGCACTTGTCGACGGCCGTGTGCGCGGCCGCGTTGACGATGAGCTGCGGCGCCACTGCGCGCACCGTGGCGGCCAGCGACTCGGGCTTCGAGAAATCAGCGGTCAGCGGGCCGGGGCTGTCGAAGTCGAGCGCGACCACGTCGCCGAGCACGGCGAGCGAACGCTGCAGTTCCCAGCCGACCTGGCCGTTCTTGCCGAGCAGGAGGATCTTCACGCCTTGCCTCCGGCGCCGTACTGCGTGTCGACCCAGTCGCGGTAGGCACCGCTTTGCACATGTGCGACCCACTCGGCATGGTCCAGGTACCAGCGCACGGTCTTGCGGATGCCGGTCTCGAAGGTCTCGGCCGGCTTCCAGCCCAGCTCGCGTTCGATCTTGCGTGCGTCGATCGCATAACGCCGATCGTGACCGGGGCGGTCGGTCACGTACGTGATGAGCCGTGCGTGGCTGCCGGCCGGGTCGGGCCGCATCTCGTCGAGCAAGGCGCAGACGGTCTGCACGATCTCGATGTTGGGCTTCTCGTTCCAGCCGCCGATGTTGTAGGTCTCGCCGGGCGTGCCCCGCGCCAGCACGGCGCGGATCGCCGAGCCGTGGTCCTTCACGTACAGCCAGTCGCGGATCTGCTGGCCGTCGCCGTACACCGGCAGCGGCTTGCCGGCCAGGGCGTTGACGATCATCAGCGGGATCAGTTTCTCGGGGAAGTGGTAAGGGCCGTAGTTGTTGGAGCAGTTGGTCGTGACGACCGGCAAGCCGTAGGTGTGGAACCAGGCGCGTACCAAGTGGTCGCTGGCCGCCTTGCTGGCCGAGTACGGGCTGTTCGGCTCGTAGGTGCGGGTTTCGGTGAAGGCCGGTTCGCCCTTGGCGAGCGAGCCATAGACCTCGTCGGTCGAGACATGATGGAAACGGAAGTTCGCCTTCGCGTCGCCTTGCAGGCCGGACCAGTGCGCACGCGTCGCTTCGAGCAGCGTG
The DNA here is from genome assembly GCA_040080605.1 of Burkholderiaceae bacterium. GTDB lineage: Bacteria > Pseudomonadota > Gammaproteobacteria > Burkholderiales > Burkholderiaceae_C > LMDS01. The sequence continues at coordinate 6,620 of JBEBIB010000048.1, read as the reverse complement.
AACGTGCCTTCGATGTTGGTCTTCACGAATGCGGCCGGGCCGTGGATGCTGCGGTCCACGTGGCTTTCGGCGGCGAAGTGCACGACCGCGCGCGGCTTGTGCTCTGCGAACAGGCGGTCGAGCAAGGCGCGGTCGGTGATGTCGCCATGCACGAACACGTGGCGTGCATCACCTTTCAGCGAAGCCAGGCTTTCCAGGTTGCCGGCGTAGGTGAGCGCGTCGAGGTTGAGCACCGGCTCGCCGACCTGATCGATCCAGTCGAGGATGAAATTCGCGCCGATGAAGCCGGCGCCGCCCGTGACAAGGATCATGGTGATGCGGTCGAAGAGAAGAAGGAAAGGCGGCTCAGCCGGCAAGGCCGTTGGGGTTCATGTGCTGCCAGCGCCAGCTGTCCACGCACATCGAGTCGAGATCGCGCGTGGCGCGCCAGCCCAGCAGCTCGTTGGCCAGCGCCGGGTCAGCGTAACAGGCGTCGATGTCACCGGCGCGACGCGCGACGATCTCGAACGGCACTTCGCGCCCGCTCGCGCGCTCGAAAGCGCGCACCAGTTCGAGCACGCTGCTGCCGCGGCCGGTGCCGAGGTTGGCGACGACCGAGCCTTTGCCGGCGAGCAGGTGGCGCAGCGCTGCCACATGGCCTTCGGCCAGGTCGCTGACGTGGATGTAGTCGCGCACGCCGGTGCCGTCGACCGTGTCGTAGTCGTTGCCGAAGATGCTCAGGCGCGGGCGCTTGCCGACCGCCACCTGGCTGATGAAGGGCATCACGTTGTTCGGCGTGCCGCGTGGGTCTTCGCCGATCAGGCCACTTTCGTGCGCACCCACCGGGTTGAAGTAGCGCAGCGTGGCGATGGCCCAGGCCGGCTCGGCGGCCTGCAGGTCGCGCAACACTGTTTCGCCCATCAGCTTGGTCGCGCCGTACGGGTTGGTGGCCGACAGGGCAGCGTCTTCACGGATCGGCAGGCGCTCGGGCTTGCCGTAGACCGTGGCGCTCGAGCTGAACACCAGCGCCTTGCAGCGGTGCCGCTCCATCGCCTGGCACACCGTGAACAGGCCGCTCAGGTTGTTGGCGTAGTAGGCCAGCGGTTTGGCAGCACTTTCGCCGACCGCCTTGAAGGCGGCGAAGTGAACGACGGCATCGATCGGTTCGCGCGCGAACACGGCCTCGATGGCCGACGCGTCGCACACATCGGCCTGGATGAAGTCGGGCGTGACGCCGCCGAGGGTCTTCAGTCGTGTCAGCACCTCGGGCGAGCTGTTCGAGAAATTGTCGATGCCCAGCACGCGGTAACCGGCCGCCAGCAGTGCGAGCCAGGTGTGCGAGGCGATGAACCCGGTGGCGCCGGTCAGCAGAATCAGGGGTTTTTTCATCACGGCGGAGTTCGGGCTGGGTTGGTCGCTATCGTAGCGCCTTGAATCAGCCCTTCGCACGCTTCGTGCCGGGCTCATTCACAGGCCCCGTGCCTACAATCCCCGGATGTTCAACACCCTGCAATCGCTCCTCGGCCAGGCCACGATGGAACGGGTCACGCTGTTCCTCAACCACGTGCTCGGCGCCGAGCCGGTGGCGATGCAGCGGCTCCAGAAACACGCCGGGCGCAGCGTGCAGCTCGAGTTGCAAGGCTGGCCTGGCGTCTTGCCCCCGCTGCAGCCGATCACGTTTCGCATCACCGCTGCCGGTCTGCTCGAATGGGCTGCGGATGGCACTCCCGAATCGCCCGACCTGCGTGTCGGCATCGATGCCTCGAACCCGGCACTGGCCGCGGTGCAGGCTTTGACCGGCGAGCGCCCGCGGGTCGAGGTGTCGGGCGACGCCGCCTTTGCGGCCGACCTCAACTGGCTCTTCGACAACCTGCGCTGGGACGTGCAGGACGACCTGGCGAACCTCGTCGGCCCGGTGCCGGCGCGCGAGATCACGCGCCTCGGCGGTGGCATCGCTGCCGGGTTGCGTGAGGCCGCGCGCACGCTCGGCGGGCTGGTCCAGCGTCAGCGTGGTGCGGGCGCGGAGCAGCCGCGTCCATGAGGCACATCGGCCGCCTGATCGTCATCTGCGTCACGGTTCTGCGCTACGGCCTGGACGAGCTCGCGCTGTCGACCTTCCGCCAGCGCTGGGTGCGGCTGCTGGTGCGCGTGATGACGATCGGGCGCACGCTCGATGCACCACGCGGCGAGCGCCTGCGCATGGGCCTGGAGCGGCTCGGCCCGATTTTCGTCAAGTTCGGCCAGGTGCTGTCGACGCGGCGCGACCTGCTGCCCGAAGACCTGGCCGACGAACTTGCCAAGCTGCAGGACCGTGTGCCGCCGTTCCCGGCGGCGCAGGCACGCGCGCTGATCGAAAAGGCCTTCGGCCGGTCGATCGAAGCGGTCTTCGAACAGTTCGACGCCGAGCCGGTGGCCAGCGCCTCGATCGCGCAAGTGCACTTCGCGGTACTCAAGGGCGGCCGCGAAGTGGCCGTGAAGGTCCTGCGCCCCGGCATGCTCGCCGCGATCGACGACGACCTGTCGCTGTTGCGCACGATCGCGGTCTGGGTCGAGCGCCTGTCGGCCGACGGCAAACGCCTCAAACCGCGCGAGGTGGTGGCCGAGTTCGACAACTACCTGCACGACGAGCTCGACCTGGTGCGCGAGGCCGCCAACGCCGCGCAGTTGCGCCGCAACATGCAGGGCATCGACCTGATCATGGTGCCCGAGATGGTGTGGGACCTGTGCACCCAGGGCGTGATCGTGATGGAGCGCATGAAGGGTGTGCCGATCAGCCAGACCGAGCGCTTGCGCGAAGCCGGCGTCGACATTCCGAAGCTGGCGCGCGACGGCGTCACGATTTTCTTCACCCAGGTGTTCCGCGACGGCTTCTTCCACGCCGACATGCACCCCGGCAACATCCAGGTCAGCGTGGCGCCCGAGACCTTCGGGCGCTACATCGCGCTCGACTTCGGCATCGTGGGCACGCTCACCGAAGTGGACAAGGAATACCTGGCGCAGAACTTCATCGCCTTCTTCCGGCGCGACTACAAACGCGTGGCCGAACTGCACCTCGAGAGCGGCTGGGTGCCGGCCGGCACGCGCGTCGACGAACTCGAAGGCGCGATCCGCGCCGTCTGCGAGCCGCACTTCGACCGGCCGCTGAAAGACATCTCGCTGGGCCAGGTGCTGTTGCGCCTGTTCCAGACCTCGCGGCGTTTCAACGTCGAGATCCAGCCGCAGCTCGTGCTGTTGCAGAAGACGCTGCTCAACGTCGAAGGCCTCGGCCGCCAGCTCGACCCCGAGCTCGATCTGTGGAACACCGCCAAGCCGTTCCTCGAGCGATGGATGCATCGGCAGGTCGGTTGGGAAGGGCTGGTCGAGCGGCTGAAGAACGAAGCACCGCGTTACGTGCAGTTGCTGCCCGACCTGCCGCGGCTGGTGCACCAGGCCTTGCAACCGCGTGCCGCCGTCGAACAACGCCTGCTCGAAACGCTGCTGACCGAGCAGCGCCGCGCCCAGCGCTGGCTGCTGGTCGCCGTGAGCCTGATGAGCGGCGTGTTGATCGGGTTGGTGGCGGCGTACTTCGCCCTTCGTCTGCGTTAGCCACCGGGCGCCGGCTGCGTCAGCGACCCAATCGTATAATTCGCGGTTTTCCTTTTCGAATCAAGGGCTTGGCCATGCCGATCTACGCCTATCGTTGCAGCGAGTGCGGGCACGCGAAAGACGTGTTGCAGAAAATGTCGGACCCGGTGCTGACCGAGTGCCCGGCGTGCGGGGCGCAGGCCTTCACCAAGCAGGTCACGGCCGCGGGCTTCCAGCTCAAGGGCTCGGGCTGGTACGTGACCGACTTCCGGGGTGGCGACAAGCCGCCGGCCAAACCCGCTGACGACGCCAAGGGCGCGCCCGCGAAGACAGATACCGCAGCAGCGCCGGCTGCCGGCGCCAAGACCGAATCGGCCGCGGCCCCCGCGCCAGCGGCGGCGACCCCCGTGGCTGCGCCGGCGCCCGCCGCCCCCGCCGCCAAGTGACTCCAGGAATCGCGTGAAAAAATACCTCATCGCCGGCTTGCTCGTCTGGTTGCCGCTGGCCATCACAGTCTGGGTGCTGCAAGCCGCGCTCGGCTTGCTCGACGGCGTGTTCAGCTGGTTCCTCAACGCCGGCAAGGCGGTGCTGCCGGTCGGTGCCGAGCCGCTGATCGACGCACTGCTGAAGGTGCCCTTCCTGGGGGTTGTCGTGATGCTGCTCGGCCTGTTGCTGACCGGCATGTTCGCGACCAACATCCTCGGCCAGTGGTCGTTGCGCCAGGGCAGCCGCGTTCTCAGCAAGATCCCGATCGTCAAGTCGATCTACAGCTCGGTCAAGCAGGTCTCGGACACGCTGTTTTCCAGCAGTGGCAACGCGTTCCGCGAAGCGGTGCTGGTGCAGTACCCGCGCCAGGGCAGCTGGACCATCGCTTTCGTGACGGGCCGGCCCGGTGGTGAGGCCGCGTTGCACCTGCCCGGCGACTACCTCAGCGTCTACGTGCCGACCACACCGAATCCGACCTCGGGCTTTTTCCTGATGGTGCCGCGCGCCGACGTGATCGTATTGCAGATGAGCGTCGACGAAGCGCTGAAATACGTGATCTCGATGGGCGTCGTGGCGCCGCCGATGCACTTCGTGCCGCCCGTGGCCGACACCGCCCTGCCGGCCCGAAATTGACCGGGTTGGGCGGCCCGGCACCCGCTCAGCCCGAAGGCCTGCACAGCGCAGCGCCGCAGAGCCCGCGAACACCGAAACGACGGAGCCCGAGCGCTCCGCCTTTGCCAAACAAATCTGCCAACGGCAGTGGAGTGATTTCATGAGAACAACGTACTGCGGCCTCGTCAGCGAAACGCTGATGGGCCAGACCGTGACGCTGATGGGCTGGGCCCACCGCCGCCGTGACCACGGCGGTGTGATCTTCATCGACCTGCGCGACCGCGAAGGCATCGTGCAGATCGTCTGCGACCCCGACCGCGCCGAGATGTTCAAGGTGGCCGAAGGTGTGCGCAACGAGTTCTGCCTCAAGGTCACCGGCAAGGTGCGGGCGCGGCCCGAGGGCACCGTCAACGCCAACATCACTAGCGGCAAGATCGAGGTGCTGTGCCTGGAGATCGAGGTGCTGAACCCCAGCATCACGCCGCCGTTCCAGATGGACGACGAGAACCTCTCGGAAACCACGCGCCTCACGCACCGCGTGCTCGACCTGCGCCGCCCGACCATGCAGCGCAACATGATGCTGCGCTACCGCGTCAGCATGGAGGTGCGCAAGTTCCTCGACGCGAACGGCTTCATCGACATCGAAACGCCGATGCTCACGAAGAGCACGCCCGAAGGCGCGCGCGACTACCTGGTGCCGAGCCGCGTGCACGAGGGCATGTTCTTCGCGCTGCCGCAGAGCCCGCAGCTCTTCAAGCAGTTGCTGATGGTGGCGGGCTTCGACCGCTACTACCAGATCACCAAGTGCTTCCGCGACGAAGACCTGCGCGCCGACCGCCAGCCCGAGTTCACGCAGATCGACATCGAGACCTCGTTCCTCACCGAGGAAGAGATCCGCACGATGTTCGAAGGCATGATCCGCAGCACCTTCCACCACGCCATCGGCGTGGAGCTGCCGGCGTTCCCGGTGATGACCTGGGAAGAGGCGATGCGCCGCTTCGGGTCCGACAAGCCCGACCTGCGCGTCAAGCTCGAATTCACCGAGTTGACCGACGTGATGGGCGACGTTGACTTCAAGGTCTTCTCGGCCCCAGCGCAGATGAAGGACGGCCGCGTCGTCGCACTGCGCATTCCCGGCGGCGGCGAGATGAGCCGCGGCGAGATCGACGGCTACACCGAGTTCGTGAAGATCTACGGCGCCAAGGGCCTGGCCTGGATCAAGGTCAACGACGTGGCCAAGGGCCGCGAAGGCCTGCAGTCGCCGGTGGTGAAAAACCTGCACGACAAGGCGCTCGCCGAAATCATCAGCCGCAGCGGCGCGCAGAACGGCGACCTGCTGTTCTTCGGCGCCGACAAGGCCAAGATCGTCAACGACGCCATCGGCGCGCTGCGCGTGAAGGTCGGCCACAGCGAGTTCGGCAAGGCACGCAACCTCGCGCAAGGCGCGTGGGAGCCGCTGTGGGTGGTCGACTTCCCGATGTTCGAATACGACGACGCGGCGCAGCGCTGGAGCGCGGTGCACCATCCGTTCACCTCGCCGAAAGACGGCCACGAAGACTGGCTCGAAACCGACCCGGGCCGCTGCATCTCGAAGGCCTACGACGTGGTGCTCAACGGCATCGAACTTGGCGGCGGTTCGGTGCGTATCCACCGCGAAGAAGTGCAGAGCAAGGTGTTCCGCGCCCTCAAGATCGACGCCGAGGAAGCGCAGCTCAAGTTTGGTTTCCTGCTCGACGCGCTGCAGTACGGCGCGCCGCCGCACGGTGGCATCGCGATCGGTCTCGATCGGTTCGTGATGCTGATGACGGGCGCCGAGTCGCTGCGCGACGTGATCGCGTTCCCGAAGACGCAGCGCGCGCAAGACCTGCTGACGAGTGCGCCGAGCGCGGTCGACGAAAAGCAGTTGCGGGAGTTGCATATTCGCTTGCGGAACGCGCAGGTGGCGGCGGGCTGAGATTTCCACGCCGGGCGTTTGCCGC